>NZ_MIET01000001.1 GCF_003590335.1 Pseudoalteromonas sp. MSK9-3
AACGGTACTACGACCTTGAATGCCGTAATGACTTTGCGCTTGCTTATACGTGAATTCGCCTTTTTCTACTAGCTCAACAATGGATAATTTAAAGCCTAATGTATAGTCTCGTTGAGTACGCTTAATGCCTTTAGTTTTAGTGCTCTTCATAAAATAAGTCCTATATGTGTAAACACATTTCAGGACAAGACAGTATTTAGGGCATAAAAAGCTACTTTTTATGCCCTGCCTTTTTAGCACCTTGTAATTTGATGTGTATCATTCCCCCACCCTATACCTTCAACAACACCTTGAGTTTATGCAAATTTTTACTATCTTTTAATAACTATATGAAAATGAAACCTAGCAAGGAAGACTTCCATGAATAGCGTAAAAGCCAAACTCATGATCTGTGTGATCACCGGACTCTCACTGATCCTTATTGGTGCACTCATGACCTTGTTTTCAGTAAAAAATGTGGCTGCTGAGCTAGACTCCCTAATAAACAATGAACTGATGACACGAAAACAAGTCGGCTTAATGTCAAATCAGTTTAAAACCCAGGTTCAGGAGTGGAAAAACGTCTTGATCCGCGGTAGTAATACCGAACAATATGAAAAGTATTGGCAACGATTCGAAAAAAATGAACAAGAAATTCAAGATACAATAGCACAATTATTAAATGATACAGGTTTGCACGGCTCAGTCGCGCAAAAGCTAGAGGCGTTTCAAATTGAACATCAAAAACTGGGGGCACTCTATCGAGACGGATTAAAACAATATGATGCCTCACAATTCAACACCCAAGTTGGCGATGTCGCGGTGAAGGGGATAGACCGAACCTCAGCAGCTTTGTTAAACGACATAACCCACTCCATCACTGAGTTAGTTGAAGTGCGTTCAAGCACTCTAACTGCAAAAAAAGAGCAAGTTTTAATACAAAGCTTTGTAATAATGCTCATCTTAGCCAGTGTCATTCTGGTGCTTATGACGATATATATACAACGGCTTGTTACTCGCCCCATTCGTAATGCATCAATGTATGCCGAACAAATTGCATCCGGTAATTTATCTAACGATATTAAAGGTCATAAAAAAGATGAAATTGGTTTGCTGTTAGCAAACCTCGCGACCATGCAACAAAACTTGCTCAACATGACTGAAGATCTCAAACAACAAATGGCGCTGCAAAAAGTTCAAGCCCAGGAGAATAACAGAATAAAGCAAGCTCTGGATAATGCCGCAGCGCCCGTTATGCTCAGTTCACAGCAAGGAGAGATCATTTATGCCAATCAACAGTGTCGCGATTTGTTTAAGCGCTACCACGAACAAATTTCCACTGTGCAACCCGAGGCGCAAATAAACACATTGCTAGGTGCCAATACCCAAAGCTTATTCAGCAAACAACCTTGCTTTAAAAAACTCGCCTCTTCCAGTGAGCAACAGGTCGACTGTGAAATTACTTTTGGCCCAGTCATCTTAAGTGTCGTTGCTGGGCCTGTTGTTGACTCCAATGGGGCTACTTTAGGTGTTGTTTATGAGTTTTCTGATTTAACAGAGCAACGTTATGCAGAAATACAAGTAGGAAAAATTATTAAAGCCGCTTCGCAGGGACAACTAGCCACTAGGCTCGAAGCCAATGAATTTACGGGGTTTATGAATACGTTAGCCAGTAGCATAAACTCTTTACTAGAAGCAATTGCAAAGCCAATAAAGCAAACGAAAGACACACTCAATTTAATTGCGATTGGGCAAGTACCCGACACCATCAATGGTGACTATAGCGGCGAATTTTTAGAAATAAACCATAGCCTAAAAACGGCGACTGGCGCGATTAACGCACTTATCTCAGATACTAATATGCTGATGGAGGCTGCAAACCGAGGTGAGCTCTCTAAACGCGCAGACATTACACTTCACCAAGGTGATTTTCAAAGTATTGTGAAAGGGTTTAATACCACGTTAGATGTTATTGTCGAGCCCGTCCGTCTTACCGCAGACTACTTAGACCAAATTGCAAAAGGTCAGTTACCTTCTAATATTAGTGACAATTATAAAGGGGATTTCCTCCAAATTAGAAGTAGCCTAGTAACCTCCATTAACGCGATTCAGAATATGGTCAAAGATACCGCGTACCTTGCTCAAGCAGCAAGTAACGGGCAACTTGACGAACGCGCTGATAACTCACTGCATCAAGGGGAATTTGCCGCCATCGTTGGAGGCATTAATTTAACCCTAGATGCCATTTCTGAACCATTAAATGAGTGTAAAACGGTCATGTTTGCTTTATCTGAGGGTAATTTAACCAAGTCAGTGCAAGGTGACTATCAAGGTGATTTTAATGCCCTTAAACACTCAGTGAATACCTCTGTATCGAACTTAGCCAAAATGGTCAGTCAGATCCGCGCTACAGCTAACACCATAAATAACTCAGCCAGTGGTATAAAGTCTGGGATGAATGACTTAAGTGAAAGAACCGAGTCGCAAGCTGCTTCTATACAACAAACAACCGCATCCATGAACGATATAACCGATACAGTTACTGTCAACTCAAAAGATGCCCACTCTGCGAGTTCTCTGGCCAATGAGGCCGATAAACAAGCACAGCAAGGCGGTGAGCTTGTCCATTCTACAGTGAGTGCAATGAAGGAAATAAGTAACAGCTCCAGTGAAATATCGAATATTATCGAAGTGATAAACGAAATTGCTTTTCAAACTAATTTATTGGCATTGAATGCCGCCGTTGAAGCTGCGCGTGCCGGTGAGTCTGGCAGGGGGTTTGCGGTTGTCGCCGCAGAAGTGCGAGAACTGGCACAACGCAGTGCCAATGCATCCAAAGAAATATCAGCATTATTAAATGATAGCGCAATTAAAGTTGACCACGGTGTCCAGCTTGTCACTGAATCAGGTCAAACTCTCAGCGACATTGTTGATAGTATAAAACAATTATCGAAATTCATGAGTAATATCGCACTTGCAAGTACTGAGCAGTCAAATGGCATTGGGCAAATTAATGTCGCCATAAAGCAGATGGACAGTATTATTCAGAAAAACACATCTTTGGTAGAAAGTGCTAACTCATCAAGTAATAGCCTGTCTCATCAGGCCAATGAACTCAATCGATTTATGTCAGGATTTGAAGTATAGATGAGGTATAACACAGTCCAGCAGCTCATTCTGGACTGTGTTTGAGTTAAATTATTTTGCTTTATTATGAATAGCATCTAACCTAGCCAGCAGGCTTGATGTATCAAAACGCCCGCCCCCTAATGCTTGCACATCTGCGTAATACTGATCAACCAATGCGGTTACCGGCAATGTCGCTCCATTGCTGCGCGCTTCATCAAGCGCAATACCAAGATCTTTGCGCATCCAATCAACAGCAAAACCAAATTCGTATTCACCCGCATTCATGGTTTTATAACGGTTTTCCATTTGCCAAGACCCTGCAGCCCCTTTAGAAATGGTTTCAACAACCTTTTCAGCATCAAGTCCTGCTTGTTTAGCAAAGTGCAAGCCTTCAGCCAATCCCTGTACAACACCCGCAATACAAATTTGATTGACCATTTTGCACGTTTGACCGCTCCCCACTTCACCAAGTAACTGACTAAAACGGCTAAATGCAGCCATGATTGGCTGAGCTTTATCAAAACAGATTTGCTCACCACCCGCCATGACCGTTAACACCCCATTTTCAGCACCCGCTTGACCACCGGACACTGGTGCATCAATAAAGTGAACACCTGATTGCTTTGCATTCTCAGCAACTTCACGCGCCACTTTAGCTGAGGTCGTCGTATGATCCACTAAGATAGAGTCAGCTGCCATACCCGCTAAAACGCCTTCATCGCCATACACAACCGACCTAAGGTCGTCATCATTACCTACACACATAAAAACAAACTGTGCACCGAGTGCCGCTTGTCTCGGTGTTTCTGCATAGTTGCCTCTATGCTGTTCAACCCACGTTTGTGCTTTTTGTGTTGTTCGGTTATACACAGTTACGTCATACCCTGCTTGGGCCAAATGCCCAGCCATTGGATAACCCATTACCCCTAATCCGATAAATGCCACTTTGATTGACATAATTCTGTCCTATTTCGCTGATATGGTATTAACAATGGAGATTTTATACCCCAATTAATTGGCGTATAGCAAATTTAAAACACGAATTAGGTATTAAAAACACTAATTTACAACATGCCCGTGAAGGAGTATGCGTAAAATGGAAACAATTTATCGATACAGTGTGCAGTTGCTAAATGGCGAAACACTCTCGCTCAAGCAATTGGCAGGTAATCCTGTCTTGATCACAAACATTGCTAGTAAATGTAGCTTTGCTGGTCAACTCAGTGCCTTAGAAAGAATTTACAAAAAATATAAGCCATTGGGCCTTGAAATTTTGGCATTCCCCTGTAATCAATTTGGGCGCAATGAGCCATTAGAAGACGCAATGCTAAAAGAGTTTTACAACAGTCATTTTGACCTGAGTTTTCTTGTTTGTAACAAAGTCCAAGTCAACGGACCCGATGCCCATCCATTGTTTAATTATTTGAAATCAAACACGCGAGGCATCGCACAAAACCGCGCAATTAAGTGGAACTTTACTAAGTTTTTAGTAAACTCAGAGGGCGAGCTCGTCTCAAGATATGCTCCTCGCACCAAACCTGAAACCCTAAAACCGGTTATAGAGAGCCATTTATATAATGAAGATCGCCCTATTCAGTTCGCAAAGTTATGAAAAGCCATTTTTTGATACCGCGCTATCATCTTACCCAAGTTTAGAACTTACCTACTTTAGTGAACCTTTGTCTGAACGGACAGTGTCTTTGTGTGAAGGTTTTGATGCAGTGTGTGTATTTGTAAATGATGATGTTGGTGAGCAGATCCTAAGCCAACTCGCGAACTTTGGGGTAGGTTTAGTTGCGCTAAGGTGCGCCGGGTTTAATAACGTCGACATCCACACGGCAAACTCTCTCAATATTAAGGTTGTCAGAGTCCCCGCATATAGCCCTGAAGCTGTCGCTGAGCATTGTATTGCACTTATGCTCACGTTAAGTCGTAAAACACATAAAGCATATAACCGTGTGAGAGAAGACAATTTTGATCTCAATGGCTTATTAGGCTTTAACCTGCACAATAAAACCGTTGGCATTATTGGCGCTGGTAAAATAGGCCAAGCACTGATCTCAATCTTAAATGGCTTTGGTGCAAATGTGTTGGTGTTCGATCCAAATATTGGTGAAGGAAGTTATACCAAAGTCACACTCGACATGCTACTTGCTCAAAGTGATATTATTAGCCTACATTGCCCTTTAAACGACGCCACGTTTCACTTATTGAATGCACAAGCTTTTAGCAAGATGAAACACGGTGTGATGTTAATAAATACCAGCCGCGGTGCACTGATTGACAGTAAGGCCTGTATTGAGGCACTAAAAAGTCGCAAAATTGGTTATCTAGGGCTTGATGTTTATGAGCAAGAGTCTGAGCTTTTCTTTAAAGACCGCAGTTCAGAAATAATTCAAGATGACATTTTTACCCGCTTAGTTAGTTTTCCTAATGTACTCATAACTGGTCACCAAGGATTCTTTACCCAAGAAGCGCTCTGTCAAATAGCCCAAGTAACCATCAGTAACCTCAATGAAGGTGACATAGGGGCCACATTGACGAATCAAGTTATCTAGCATGAGAAACGAAGCACACTGTTAGGCCTGCGGCTTCGTTCTCCTAATGCTGAAAATGTAAACACAACGCCTTTTATTCCATACCGGTTAGGGGCTGTTCATTAATTGTGTTCTACCCACCCTATTTCCTCTTTTTGCCCGTACAGCTAGTACGTGAGCTAAAGGAATACCTCCGTGTGCTGGTTGCCAGCCTTGCGCCGTTTTTATTTCAATATCAAACCCTGGTATTGGGGTGAAAAAGGTCGTTTCTCCATTTTTATTCAACCCAATGGCAACATGTGGAATACGATAGAAAACACCTTCTTTGGCAAGCTTTGGCAGTTCCTTGTAGCCTAAAATACTAATAAAACGCTGCCAATCAGCCTCTCTTTCTAATTGCGCTGTTTTGTCAAAATACTCGGAAGATGCGCTATATATACGCCCTTTTTTATACTCC
Organism: Pseudoalteromonas sp. MSK9-3; assembly: GCF_003590335.1. Taxonomy (GTDB): domain Bacteria; phylum Pseudomonadota; class Gammaproteobacteria; order Enterobacterales; family Alteromonadaceae; genus Pseudoalteromonas. The sequence continues at coordinate 6,103 of NZ_MIET01000001.1, forward strand.
AATGCCCATTTAGGTTTATGCCATGCCCGCTCGGCAAACGCCAGTAAACGCGGGTACAACATGTACTCGGCTTGTTTGTCTGTGCGGATCATTTCAGACCATAAATGCGCTTGAATACCCGTGGCCATGACACCTTGCTTTAGCCCACTTTGAATATCATTCGCCTCGTAATGGTGGTAACGGCTATTACGCCAAACCTCTGCATGAGCTGGTAAATTATCAGGCATAAACTCAAATACCTTACGAGTATCTACCGCTCTCGTCGCCCAGTGATTACCCCGCTCCATAGGATGTGATGTATATGGAAAATCAAAATACGTTACATCAGGGTTAGAAATAACGACTTGCCACTTTCTATTCATATGTTCATGTGAAACTACATGCCCGCCCTCTGCCAACGTTCCCCATACATTGCTTTGCACATTCGTGGGCATGTTATGGACACGTACATCTCCTAAACCATCACTCCATGCCGCAACTTGTACTCCTTTTTCAGTCACCATTTGGCCAACGCGTTCTATAAAATAGCCATTTAGTGATCCGTAGGTCTTAAGCAGGGTTTTACAAGCGGGCGACTTTAACCAAGCACCTGCCGTTTCATCGGCACCAATATGGTACGTATTTAACGGCACGCCCGCTTGGCGATGCAAACCTTGTACACCGTCTAATACTTTATCAATAAATGCATAGGTTTGAGGCAAGCAGACATTTAATGTGTTGTCGTTATAATGCTGAATAGAGCTATATACTGTCTTGTCATCAGTATCAACTAGACGATACTTTTGCGCTGCTTCATGCTTACCAAGCGCTGTTAAACGCCTATACCGCGCTTCCATAGATACAATGGCTGCACGAGAATGTCCGGGCATATCAAGCGACGGGATCACCGTAATATGATGCTTATCTGCATAACGAAGAATATCAATATAGTCATGGCGACTGTAATACCCATTTACTGATGACCCCTTATCATTCCCCGCGCCCAGTTGCGGCAATAAGCAGTTTTGCTCTGATAAATCAAAACAGCGATACCCTCCTACTTCGGTGAGCTCTTCCAATCCATCAATTTCTAGCCGCCAACCTTCATCATCGGCCAAATGTAAATGTAAGCGATTTAATTTATAACTGGCCATATGCTCGATGGTGTCAAGCACGAATTGTTTAGAGCGAAAATTTCTAGCAGCATCTATATGTAGTCCGCGAAATTTGTAGTGAGGGCTATCTTTAATTTTCACTTCATTAACCAGTAAAGATTTACCATCTAATAACCCCATCAAGCTTTGCAGTGCATAAAAAGCCCCTGAACTCGTGTTAGCAGTAATATATATTCCCGCTTCTGTCACCTGCAAAGTATAAGCTTCATCCCTCGCTCCACTCGTTTTACGTAATGAGATATCAAGTAATACTCCGCTTTCTCGTTCGTTTACTCCAACAGTAGACATTCTTTCTAGCGCCGCTGAAACACTCTCTCGCGTGATGCCATTAAGTACTAAGCGAATACCGCCTGATAAATCAACTTTTTTATCAGAAGTAAGCTGCATCGCGCTGGGCTTTGGAATGATCCCTTCAGGAGAGCTTGTCTCGAGTGGTTTGTGGCTATTTTCAAAGTGATAACGAGGCCCCATCCAAGGGGTTTTGTCACTTTTACTGGTTCTTAGTTGTGATAGCGTCGTAAACGGTGCGAGGTAGGATTGAGTTTCAAGACCGGTCGTTGCATCTTCACCCACTAAAGTACTTACAATAACTTTCGCTGCCAACGCATGCTTAGCGTCTGATAGTAGGTAATTAGGCATAAACTCAGAACGGGTGATCTGTGAATTTTGAGTATAAAACCGTAGTTTATGCGCCTTCCCAGCAATAAACCCCGTAAAGGACTCTGATGGGCTAATTTTATGCAGATCGCCATTAATATGCGTTATGTCAAACTGCTGATTTGAACCATGTATGATTGGCATGAGTTGACTAAAATAAATGACCCAACTCTTATCTGACAGATCATACGGTAATGTGAGGGCAAGCTCAGATAAATAACACTGCGCCACATGTGCAGGGCATGTTGCATTTGCCTCTAAAAGTGTATATTTCACATCTAATTGACGTGACATTTTATCCAAATCGACCTGCTCTAATGCAATAGCGTTAGAACTAATAATAAACAACACTACAATTAAATACTTAACCATTTAATACTTCCTTTGCATGGGGGATTTCATTAATAAATAAAGCAAATGACCCTAGCAAGGGTGCATATTGCAATCGACTCGGCTGCACGCAAAGATGTGATACAAGCATCTCGTGGCTATGCTCGCTAAGAGAAGAAAATAAACTGCTTTTGAATAACGAATATGACTGCGTAACTGAGCCGCCAAGCACAATTTTATCTGGGTCAAATGCCAATAATATCAGTGATATCGCATGGCCGAGGTGTTGTCCAAATTGATTGAATAGAGCTTTAGACTTCGTATCTCCAAGCTTTGCTTTTTCTGCTTCTTGCGCGCCATCAAGTCCCAACAGCTTAAAAAACTGCCCACTGGTATACTCTTCTACAATACCTTCTAAATATGTAAAACTGCCAAACTCTCCAGCAAAACCATTACTCCCTATATATAGTTCTCCGTTAAGCACAACCCCAGAGCCTAACCCAGTCCCTAAGGTGATCCCTATCAAATTATTGCACGGCAAGTGTGATCCATACTGATACTCGCCAAATGTAAAACAGTTCGCATCGTTATGAACCACAACCGGTAAACCAAACTTGCTGTATAGCCACTCTTTCAATGAGACCGAATGCAAATTTGGAATATTAACCGTTTCTATAATATAGCCATCAGCCACTCTCACGCTGCTTGGCACGCCGAGCGAAATACCCATACATTGCACACTTAGATGCACTGCGATGATCTGTTCTATAAACGCTAAAACCGCCTGCTTTGAACCTCGTGAAGGCACATCATAACGATGTACTTTGCCAAGACCATTATTAGATACCTCAGCAACATGGGCTTTAGTCCCACCTAAATCAATACACAAAACACCACTCATAATTATTGTGACACCTCTGTTCGACGATTAAATAAACTCACCGTATGATTCTTAATCAAAGGTTTAGTCCACATGCCGACACTGAATATATAGGCAAGTGGGATCAACAACACCAACATTGCAACTTGTTGAGAGCCAATAGTCTCACTCACCAACCCTAAAATGGGAGAGGCAATAGCGCCTCCTACAATCCCGGTGCACAAAATACCTGCCACTGCACCATGGCCTACTTGCATAGAGTTAAGGGCGAGAGAAAACAGCACCGACCACATAATAGATAAAAAGAACCCGACGGCAGAAAAACTTAACAGCGACGTTGACTTACTGCCAAATAACGCAAGCAACAGAGCACTAGCAGCACCCATGCTAAAGACCATTAATAACTTCTGTGCATCAAAAAACTTCAAAAGTAATAACCCAATTAGACAGCCTACTGTTAGCAGCAACCAAAACTGACTCACCGCATACGCACCATGAGTGTGCGCATCTAGCCCATGATAAGACTGTAAAAACAAAGAAATTGAATTTGCAACACCCTGCTCTAAAGCAACATATGCGACGATCGCAAAGAAAAACTTAACAACAATTGGATTTTTTAACAGTGCTAAGCTCTGCTTTACGCTAAGTAACTCATTACAATTACGTTCAACCTTTGCTATCGGAGTCAACAATATATAAACCACCATACCCAAGCTCAAAGCAGCAAACAGCCAATACATACTGAGCCACGCCATTGAGCTAGGCACTAATCCGATAAAAAAGCGGCCAACTCCTTTATACAGCGTAATCCCTTCAACAAAAGTGCTATAGACTATCGGAGACAAGGTCGCTGCACCGCCAAACATAAGCTGTGCAAGTACCGAGTACATCGCGAAATGCTTACTCCCCCCGCTTACCCGTAACAGCGGATTAATAGCAACTTGTAACAAGGCCATCGCACACCCGATGGTAAATAACGCAAACATAGCCACCAAAAAAGACGGAGACAACGCAAAGCTCAAAGACCCAGCGCCAGCCAAAGTGAATGCGAGTAACATCACCGGTTTTTCTCCTCTCGCCTGCACCAGTAAGCCAGCTGGAATTGACATCACTGCGTAGGCCACAAAAAAAGCAAACGGAAAAAAGCCGGCCAACGTAATACCAATATTAAAGTCATCGATGAGTTCAGGGAAAATCGGGCCAAGAATATTGGTAATAAACGACACCATAAAAAAAGTGATCAATACCAACACCACAATCCCATATTTCACGTTCATATTCCTACCTCAAAATTTAGATAAGGCAATAGCGTTAGAGCGTATTCGTAGAGATACAAACACACGACTCAAGGGGTTGCATTGCCTTAGGTTTGGGAGTTTTTTTGCTCTATAAAGCCTTGTTGGTAATGTAAGTGCCGCTTATGCAGCACTTACTTTAAGCTTTATATATTTACCAGCGTGCACGAAGACCAAACGTGAGTCGTCGCTCATAAATGTTTTGAGAAATGCGGTTATCTTTCCACTGTGCATAATTGGTTTCATATTCTTCAGTCAGATTACTACCCGACATAAACACCGTGAAATTATCATCAACATCATAACTGGCTGAAATATCAATGTACGTCGTAGGTTCAGTCCAAATTGCCGTATCACCCATACCATAAGGAACTGAAATTTCAGCTAAACGCTTAGAGCGGTAATTAGCCGCCAATCTAAATTGAAACCCTGACTTTTCATACCACAGTACTGCATTGGCAGATTCTTTAGAATTGTCTTCTAACGGCAGCGCTTCACCATCTAAATCAGTGCGACCACTTTCACTATCACTGTAGGTATAGTTAAAAGATGCCCCTAACCCACTCCACATACCAGGTAAAAAGTCGAACGCTTGCTGATATGAAAACTCAGCGCCGCTCATTGTTCCACCAGCCCCGTTTACCAAACCATTAACGGTGACTTCCCTACGAATCACTTCATCACCATCAGGCATTGCCTGTAACCAGGTACTTGATTCAATAAATGAAGCCAATTTGATATTAAAGATACCAATACTCGCCATCGCACTCGGAGAGAAGTACCACTCTACCGCCATATCGCTATTTTCTGCTCGCCAAGGGTTTAATTCTGGGTTTCCTTGCATCGTTGCATTTGTCGCGATGAGTAAGTCTGGAGAAATCCCTTCTCTAGCAGCTAGGTCATCACCCGCACGAGTACGGCTGATGGTTAGCCCCCCTGCTATTTGCTGCAGATCCAGTTTTGTCATTGTCTTACCCCACGCAGCACGATAGACGACATCATCACTTAAATTAACGCTTAAATTGAACGACGGTAAAAAATCTGAAAAAGACTTATCCGTGATCACATCGCCTGCATCTTCGGCAACGGTGCCTGGGCAGTTAGTACAAATAGAATCTCCTATCACGTTTTGCGCTATTTCCAAATCGGTTTTAATGTATTGGAAACCCGCATTAGCTCGGTAATTATCCCCAGAAAAGTCTGCACGCCAATAAAGAGACTGCGTCTGCTCGGTCACTTTGTAAGAACTGCCGGGGACCATGCCTCGCACATTTCCAGGATAAAACCTATTTTGGAAGGCAAAGGGGTCATCCAACTGTTTCGGGTCAATAAAGTAGATACTACCAATATTATTGGGGCCAAAATCAGATACCGACTGCACCCAGCCCTCTGGCAGGCTCGCAAACGTGATCAAATTATCATGGCCCATGGTTAAGTCACCTGCAGAGGCACTTGGCGTACCGCCACTTCCGTCTGTGTCAAACGCCGCTAACCCTTGGTCTTTCCACATAACATTAACGCTCCCCTCACCCACAGGGTTATTGAATGGCGCTAATAACACATATTGATCTCGCGAAATATCTCGTTCAGAAAAGCGTACGCCAAAACGCATGGCATTCAAATGATCGGTATCAAACTCATACTCACCGTCCAACCGCAATACATCTAAAGACGCGTCTTCATCATAATTATTCTCTGAGTAAGTTGATGTGACGGAATAACGATTAATATTAGAGCCAAATGCTTCACCCTGTAATGATGACGGCGGCATTAACGTTGCATATTTACCCGTAAAGTCAAAGCGCATCGGCACTGTATTTGGGCCATATCCACCCGGGTTCACCGCTATCGGGCCATTACCTTCATTACGACGCAGACCATGCGCCAAACCATTGGTTAAATATCCTTGAGCAACATTTTCAGTATGACTGCGAGATGCATCTGCCGTTATAAAGCGCATTTTTCCTGAAAAAGGCCCGTCACCCTGGTAAACAAGTTCAATATTGTAGTTGGTCGATTTTCTCTTATTGGTGTGGCTTTCTGAGTGCGCAACCACACGTGGAGCATTCAACGTAATATCTTGCGCAGTATACAAGCTATGGCCAGACGCTAATATTTCACCTCGATTAATTGGGTTATGTTGATCTTGCCATTGCCAATGCCCGCCCCATGCATTGTCTGCCATTAATCCTCTTTGGCGATCTGCATCATCCATTTTGGTATAAAACACATCGGCATTTAATTCGAATGTGTCTGATAGCTGGGCTTGAAAACTAACATTAGCCCCCGTTCTTTCACGTTCAGTAAAGCGATTAACCATCCCATAACTGACGTACGTGTATTCCGCATCATTTGTATCGCCATCACCATTCATATCTGTTTGCGGACAATACCAACACTCCCCAGATTCTGGGACAGCCCCAACCCAACCGTGATTCGTTGCACCTAAACGATAGTTTGCCAGCGTCACTTCATCTTTTGATAAGGTAGCTAACACCGCAAACTTATCGGCGTTGTAGCCTGCAAAAACCATGGCTTTAGGGTCTGTTTCTTTAGAGTAAGAACCCCTTGCAGCCTCAATTGATGCAGCACCAGTGAATCCCTCAGCTAAATCAAATGCCTTTCTCGTTTGCAAATCAACGGTACCAGAGATCCCACCAGCCAATGTGTCCGCAGTCGGTGACTTCATCACATTCATTGCCCCAACCAAACTGGATGGAATGTCTGTAAAGTCTGGCTGTACCTTCGTCAATGAACCTGCACTTAAAAATTGTTCGCCATTAAGCAACGTCGTGACTTGAGGCATACCACGAACATTAATCGTCGACCCTTCACCCGCACTGCGCCTAATTTGAATACCAGGAATACGTTGCAGCGAATCTGCAATAGTCGCATCTGGAAGCTTACCAATGTCTTCAGCTGTGATGGAGTCAACAACCCCATCAGCAAAGCGCTTGGTATTTAAACTTTTCTCTGTAGAAGCCCGAATACCACGCACTTCGATTACTTCAAGTTCCTCTTCACTTTGCCCGTCAACCGCTAAGGCATGACTAGACATAACACCTGCTAAAATTGCGTAACTGATAAGGGAAAGCTTGAATGATCTCTTGTTGTTCATGTCATTCCTCTGATAATTTTTATATTGTTAGATAGTTTCATATTTACTACCAAGATTTTTGGTACCCCCTTATTTCAACAGTTGCTTTTAATAAAAGTGCGCAATATCTATCATCTATTAATACTCACCTACCTACCTGACATCGCTGTCATTACATATAATTTACATGAAATGAAAAATTAATATATTTTTTAGTAAGTTACAGCAACAAATGCAAGGATCGTACTAATGGTTAATTGAATCGTATCACTTTAAGATGCTTAACTAATCATCATGTATTAATAACTTGTTAAGCTTAAATAAAAGGAGCGATTTATGAGAGCTTTATGTGAGAAAATCATCCCATCAGACAACTGTTCATGGCGATATTGCCTCTATAAATTAAACGAAATCCCATTCAATTGGCACTATCATGCCGAATATGAGATTTGTTTAACCTTAAATAGCCAAGGCGTGAGCCATATTGGCGATCACATAGCACCATACGGTAACTTTGACTTGGTATTACTCGGTCCAGATTTACCACATACTTGGCAATCACAGCCCAATCATGACGGAACAGAACAGCTGGTACATGTTGCACAGCTCCCTTCTCAATGGATTGAAGGGTTAGTACAAAACAATCCAGAACTCGCAGATTTAAATCACTTATTACGCAAAGCACGCTGCGGAGTGCGTTTTAGCGAGCAAACGGCAAAATCTCTGCTTCCTCTTTTTGAAGCAATAGACAGTGCAGATCCGCTTCATCGATTCAACTTATTAATGTCTTTACTGCATACGTTAAGTACTAACGAATCACAGACTCTATCTAGTCAAGAATTTTCATTTCCAAGAACGCTGGATCCCGCAAAAGATAAATTTGAAAAAGTGCTCAATTATATTTATGACAATTACTGCGATCCTCTCAGTGTCGACTCCCTCGCTCAATACATCCATATGAGTACCAATCACTTTCATCGTTTTTTTAAAAAGCGCACTGAATGCACCGTGACAGAGTTTATTAACCAACTAAGAATAGCTAAGGCCTGTAAACTATTAGTCAACAGCTCAGTGCCTATTTCGGTCATAAGCGACCAATGCGGTTTTAATAATATCTCCAATTTTAACCGGCGCTTCTTAGCCATAAAACTATGTACGCCGAGTGAATTTAGATCACGAATTCATCAAGCAACATTAATTTAGTATCCGTCTTTAATTTGGAGTCAAATCCATGTTAACTTATAGGCATACATCCTCATGGTACTAGGTTGTAAAGGACTACTCAGCGCTACTTAGCAATATTGACACGCTCAATAATAAGTATTCCTTTATTACTTTATGAGGAATACCTATGTCTACAAAACGCCCTACAATCGTGATTGTTGGTGGAGGTGCTGGTGGGTTAGCACTTGCGACGCAATTGGGCCATAAATTAGGAAAGAAAAAACACGCTGATATCGTACTGATTGACAAAAATAGAAATCATATATGGAAGCCCTTGCTACATGAAGTGGCCACAGGGTCTTTGGATGCTGATTTAGATGGCGTGGTGTATTCGGCACATGCTGCTAAGCATCATTATCGGTTTATCCTAGGTGAATTCACCACTTTAGATACTCAGCAAAAACAGCTCACACTCAAGCCTTTACTGAATGAATCTGCCCAACAAATACTGCCACAACGACAAATTCACTTCGATAAACTGATACTGGCTATCGGCAGTGTTAGTAATGATTTTAATACCCCAGGTGTAGCAGAACATTGCTTCTTTTTAGACTCCCATACACAAGCAGAACGTTTTCAACATGCGCTGCTCGATAACTTCACCCGTATTCACCAAAGCAACACGACCCAACATAAACCGCTTAATATTGCCATTGTTGGCGGTGGTGCAACAGGCGTAGAACTCTCAGCTGAGTTGTATCATGTTACACATTTACTGAAAACATATGGGCTAAATAATATGACCTCTGATCAGCTGAAAATAAGCTTAATCGAAGCGGGTCCTAGAATACTCCCCGCCCTGTCTGAACGAATCGCCAACTCAGCAAAACGAGAGTTACTAAAACTCGGCGTAAACGTATTTGAAAATACTAAAGTAAAATCTGCCTCTGCAACGGCGTTTGAAACCCACCTAGAAACAGAAATTGAAGCAGATATAAAAGTCTGGGCTGCGGGAGTTAAAGCCCCTGACTTTATAAAGGAGCTTAATATATTTGAACTCAATGCAAATAACCAAATCAACGTCGATTCATATTTACGAAGTACCCAGTGTGATTCAATCTATGCCATTGGTGATTGCTGCTCATTCACTCAAGCCGATGGGAGTATTGTGCCACCCCGTGCCCAATCAGCACATCAAATGGCATTGTGTGTCCAACAGAACCTCATAGCAGAGATATTTGGATTGCCCCTAAAACAATTCAAATACCAAGATCATGGTTCCCTTGTTAACTTGTCTCAGTTTACTGCGGTGGGTAACCTTATGGGCAATTTAACTAAAAACAGTTTTTTTATTGAAGGTAAAATCGCAAGACTAATGTACGTATCACTTTACCGCATGCACCAACGTGCAATACACGGTTCTTTACGCACATTCATTCTATGGCTCAGTGAGAAAATGCTGAAAATAGTAAGACCAAAAATGAAACTACATTAATATCTACGTTATTTAAGCAGTAGCAAGTTTTAGTAGGCTAAACACATTGCTTAGCCTACAAAGCCACTATTTCTAAAAGGCTATTTTAAAGCAACATTGACAAATACTGCCGTCATTAATACAGGGCACACAAAGCGCACATATTGTGCAAACCAATAATGTGGCCCTTTACACTCTAGGTGTAATTGATTACCCCGCTTCCACATCCAGCCCACAGTAATAAAGTAAAACAACCCCATAAGTGGTAACTGATATTGCGTGAATAGGCTGATAACCAACCCAAACAACCAATCAAAGTTCAAAATAATGACACTTGAGACAAGTAAAATGGTTGCCGTTACCCACCATGTTGCACTGTTTCGCTTAAAGCCGTGATTTTCAACCAAAAACGCAACAGGGATTTCTGTAGAAGAAATGGTGGAAGTTAAAGAAGCAATCGACATTAAAATAAAGAACGTAAGCCCAACAAGTAAACCCACTTCTCCCATACTGGCAAACAGCTCTGGTAACACCGCAAAAATTAAACGCCCTTCGCCAATTAACTTGCCATCTTGAAAGACCTCAACACCGTTGTGCTGTGCAACAAAAATGGCAGGTATGATCAATAAGCCAGCAAGAAAAGCAACCCCCGTATCAAGGAGCGCAACACTCGCCGTTAATTTAGGCAAATTGGCATTAGGCTTAAGGTATGATCCATAAATCATCATACAGCCTACACCGAGAGACAATGAGAAAAACGCTTGGCCCATCGCTGCAATCACAAGATCAGGATCTGTTATCTGAGAAAAGTCAGGGACTAAATACGCTTTAAACCCCTCTACTGCACCGTCTAACGTGCCGATATAAGCGATTAATGCCACTAATAATAACAATAGCATTGGCATCAAACGACGCGACCAAGTTTCTATTCCTGACTTTACCCCTTTTAATATAATCCCGGCAGTTAGCAGCAGCATAATAGGCGTAAAAATAAAGTTACGCAGTGTCGAGTCACCAATTAAAAAGGCACTTAACTGCTCGAACCCAAAGAACCTAGCAATAGGCTCAATGGAATATGCCAGCATCCACCCCGCAACAATAGAATAAAAGCTCAACATAATAATAGCGCCGAACAATCCGATATATCCGGCGGATGCACCTATTTTAGGCCCTTTTTCTTGCCACGCTTGTTTTAATGCTTGGACAGGGTTTGATTGTGCTTGATGGCCTAGATATAGCTCAGTGTAGAGTGCAGGCAATGCCAAAAGAAAAATAACAATGAAGTAGACCAATAAAAAAGCGCCACCACCATGGTTTGCAGCTTGAGTGGGAAACCCCCAAATATTACCTAATCCTACCGCTGCGCCAGCAGCAGCAAGAACAAAGCCAAGTCGGCTTTGAAAACCATCGCGCAATTGAGCCATACCGATTCTATATGATTATTGTTTTGGACCGCTGATTATACTTAACTTGTTAAAAAATGCGACTACCAAGGTTCAAATTAAGGAACCTTCCAAAACAAACCCAAGCCGGATTTAAAAACTAGACCCTGCTTGCGTCAAAAACTGTAATTCATCGTCACTCGAAACTCGATTCAATATTTGATTTCTATGTGGGTACCGACCAAATTGGTCAATAATTTTCTTGTGCGCCAACTCGAATTCATAATTGGGTAATGCGCGAAACAATGCTTCTGCTTGTTGGTGAATGATTTTACTTTCACTATGCATCAAAGGCATATATAAAAAACTCAGCTCTGTATCATTGAGTTGTTTATCCACCCCCTTATCAATAGCATGCTGAGCAAGGCATAACGCCAAGGCATCTGATGCGAATGCATCGGGCGTATCCCGAAACATATTTCTTGAAAACTGGTCCAATATAATTATTTCACATAGCGCACCAATAGGTTCTGCACGCCAATGGGCCAGCTCCCCTTGCATCGCCATGCGATGGTGGACTGAAAACTGTGATTTAATTTTAAGGTCGAAGTGAAGCGATTTGTTCCACCAGTCAGACTCTGAGCAAGTGACAAACCAAAATTGATAAATATCTTGATACTGCATGGTGGCCTCCCAATACTGCTTAATTAGCACTCTACTCGGGATTTTACCACCATGCAATCTAAAACTTAATTATTAGTTATTGTTTGATAAATGTTGCCAATAATTAGGCAGCTTCAAGTAATTTAGCATGAATAGATTGAACCACTTTATCTGAGTCCGCTTGCTCAACTAAAAAGCACAGATTATGTTTACTCGCCCCATGGCAAATCAAACGAATATTAAAGTCGCTCAATACTTCCATAAGGTTCACTTCATGCTGACGTAACTGAATTTGAGAGCCTATCAATGCCACTAACGTTAAATTGTTCTCAACCGTCACATGACAAAACTCACTGAGCTCTTCTAAACACTGTTGATCAAGCTCTGGACGAGAAGCATTGAACGCATTATCAAGGGTTATCGCCACACTTATCTCAGACGTGGTGACTAAATCAACAGAAATATTATACGCACTTAAAGTGGTAAAAATACGTGCTAAAAAGCCACTTGCTAATAACATTTCAGGGCTTTTCAAAGTCAACAATATCTGGTTTTTTCGTTGCGTTACAGCTCTGATCCCAGCTTGCGATGAGGTGTCTTTTTCAATCCACGTGCCGCCCGCCTGAGGATCACGGCTTGAACCAACAAACACTGAAATATTACTTCGACTCGCCGGCAATATTGTTGCAGGGTGCAGTACTTTTGCACCAAAGGTCGCCATTTCAGCGGCCTCGTCAAAGCTCAACTTCGCTATTGGCGATGCTTTAGCACACAAACGTGGATCTGTACTGAATATACCTACTACATCCGTCCAAATATGCACACTTTTTGCGTTTATCGCTTCAGCCAATAAAGCGGCACTATAATCAGAACCGCCACGGCCGAGTGTAGTTGTTTGATTGTAAGGATCACTGCCAATAAAACCTTGCGTAACAATCACTGTTTCATCTAACAACGGCAGCAAGTGCTTTTGGGCAGCCAGCGCGGTTGCCGCAATATCTGGCGTTGCTTTACCAAATCGGTTATCTGTTTTAAGTACTTTACGTACATCAAAGCGATCGGCTCTAACGCCCAAGTTTCGCAGAACTTGCGTAAATAAAAATGAAGATAAACGCTCCCCAAAGCTCAGCATTTCATCGCATTGTTGTGCACTCAGCGCCGGCAATGCTGCCAGCGATTTAAGTTCATTGAGTGTTAATTCAAAAGACTGAGCTAGATCGGCATCCAGTGTTAATTTAGCCAAAATCGCATTCTGAATTGTAATTATATTGTCGACCAACGCTAAACGTTCATCTTCATTGGATTTTTGTTGGGTTAAAGTAACTAAGTGGTTAGTCACACCCGCACTGGCACTCACGGCCACAATACGCACGTTACTGTCGTCGTGAATAATTTGTGCACAGCGGTGCATGGCGTCAAAATCGGCTACACTGGTGCCACCAAACTTCGCGACCGTGTACTGTGAACTCATGATATCTCCTTGTGACTGCTATGGTGCAATCATCAATAATAAGGAGAACTTGGCAATTAAGGTGCTTTGTATGAAAAGAAGTAACCATTGCCAGAAGCTCTCCACCAAAAAACGGTGACAGTTCCAAGGATTCAACCTCGTAAACCGAAAGTGCATAATGACGTACTATGAACTTCCTCGGCGAGTACTTCCCTCTTTAGTGGTCTATGGCGTTCGTCACCTCTCACTAAATACCTAAGTATCGCACCTCTTCTGTATATTTTGCCGTTTCTAAACTGAACACAGACAAAATAAAAACCCGCACACTGTGCGGGTTAAAAATAAAGTACCGTTTAGACGTCTAGGTGTCAAGTAATAAATTGACCCTTTTATATATACTGACCTGCAACATAAGCCCCCGCATATCCAATGGTATACGCAACTAATAAATACAAGAACATATGTAAATAGCTCATAAACGTCAGCGCCTTCACTTTACTCATTGCGATAATACCGGCCGCAGAACCAATCACTAGCATTGAGCCGCCTACACCGGTAGCGTAGGTAAACATAAGCCATTGCTGTGGAGTCATGACAATCTCAGCTTTTAATAACGCCGCAGTTAACGGCACATTGTCAACCGCTGCTGAAAGTAGCCCCATTAAGTAGTTTGCATATTCAGGTGGAATATAGACATAGAGATCAGTAAACATAGCCAATACTCCCACTTCTTTTAGCGCACCGACAAGAAGTAACACCCCAACGAAAAACAGTAAGGTATCGTATTCAATCTCGCGGATATAATCGATAATTTTCTTGTTCACATCCTTTTTACGCATCAAGAATTGCGCAACCAAAAACATCAATGACAATCCAAACAAAAATGTGAGTAGAGGCGGAACCTGATACTGTACACTCAAAAATAACGTCGCGAAAATCGTCGAAGTAAATATGACCGCGATGGTAATATCTGTTTTTTCAATACGTCTTTGAATTTGCTTTTCAAAGTGGAGTTGCTCGTTCATACCAATTGACAACATGGCAGCCAATGCCATGACACTCACAAGCGCAGGGCCAACCAGTAATAACAAGTTTGGAATAGTGACTTTATCCGCTAAGAAAATCATTAATGTTGTGACATCTCCCGTGATGAGTGACACACCACCAGAATTAACACTAAAAATAATTAACGTTGCATACTTTATTAACTTCTTTGGATCTAGCTTCAACGACATAACTACTGCCAAAGAAATCAAGGTTGCGGTAATATTGTCAGAAATCGAAGAAAATACAAAAGCAGCAATACCAACTAAGAACATAAGCTTACGTTCGCTAATCTGCGATGGCATCACACGATGCACAATGTTTTGTATAAACCCTTTTGAGTTCAAATAAGCCACAAACGTCATCGCAGCCATTAAGAACAACCACAATGTGGCGATTTCAAGGATATTATGATCTAGCTCATGTTGTACAGTTTCTGGGCTTTGACCATGAATGGGGGAGATAAAAGCGATAATCCAACATAAAGTACCAAAAAAAAGGGTAGTTTTGGCCTTGTTTACATGGATGATATCCTCTATAACGATAAGCACAAACGCAATCGCTATCAGGGTAAGGATAATGGGCGTAACCATAATGCGTAAACAACCTGTAATTATAAGTTAAAAATTTAGAACGGTAAGGTAATTCGGCGCGGAGTCTAGCACTTACATATAGGATGCGCTATGACTAAGCTCAATTTATTTCCGATAAACGTCACATAGAAGATACACACTGGAAAGTTATGATCCCAGCTAAGAAAGTTTTAAACACGCTAAATGAACATTGGAGTGTATTAGAGCTACTTTTTAAACGCTTTAAAATGACCGACTTCAGCGTTAAAGATGTGCAAAACATCATAAAACATAAAAATCCTCAATGGACCAGCGAAAGAATATTTAGAGAAACAAACCGGCTGCTTAACCAAGAGATTATCATTCCTCTAGCAAAATCCTCCCAGCTTGAAATTAATCGAGCAGTGGCGGACTTTGCCAGCTTTTTATTGCAAGAAGAGCACCTTGGTTTAGCACAAGAGATCACCGTATTGGTTAACGATCTTGAACGACTTGGGAATCGCCTAGAACAAGCCGCTGATGAAGGCGATCATAGTGAACTTCGTCGATTTAGTCGGATCATGGATGAACGAGTTAGAAAAATCATTAAGCTCTTTATTCATAACGAAAATGCAATTTTTAATATTGTAGAGCAAGCAAAATCGGATAGTAGTGCCATATCACTGCAAAAACGCTATCGCGCCGTCATTGAAGCGTTTGATGAATACATTGAGCCCATGCTTGAAATGGTCGATATTCGCGGTGAATTTCATGCTTGCTTTAACATCATCGAAACGCAGCTAAGCCAGCAAATAGACAACATAGAACTCTATGGTAGAGGCACTCAAGACAAAAGAATGCTTGAACAGTTGCGTACACGTATTTTAGATATGCATCTGATCGGCCGTGAAAGCTTAAGAAAAAGTGCTGATATGCTAATGCCTTTACGTGAGGAATTACGCAGAAATTCACTGATCACTCGTCAAGCGTCAAAAGTACTGGGCATGATCCGAAAAAATGGCGTAGATAGAATGCTCAGCCCCGTTCAACCTGAGTTTGTGTCAGATATACAACGTTTCTCACTCGGACAACAGCGTCACATGGTTGCTTATATGGCGGGGCTTGCTGAATTTGAACATGAAGAATATCAACTACCTGATCAAAATGATGTACCGGATTATCAGAGTCCACATATTCCCGATTATAGCGAAGTTAAAAAGCGCTTTTCAGGCACCGAGAAGACGAAAAAAGCGCTGTTAGGTTTTTTAACAAACGAATATCCAAAGTTAGAAGCAGACGAGCTACTGTTCTTATATCAAAAATTAGTCAGTGACGATGCACTCGACCTACAACAAGATCAGCAACGGGTCACAGTGACCATTGCAGAGCAAGACTTTTCGTTATACCCGTTTAACGCCAGCACCAAAATAGAACATGCCAATGACAACAATTAATTTAGCACATTTAACCGAGTTGCAAGCCATCAATAAAAAGCTTGCCAGTGGTTACCATATCAGTGAGCAAGACACCACATTGTGGCAACAGCTTGACCAAAACATAGACGCTTACCAAGCGTTGTTTAGTGCATTAGGTCACGATTTACACCACGATGCACGAGGCTTTTACTATTTAGCAAGTGATGAGAGTACACCCAATATGGGTAAGATTTCTCGCGCGATTGCGTTGACTGTATTTATCCTCATCGAACACTTTGCCAATCAGGGTAAAGATCCTCTGCGTGCAATTTTTGATGAAACCGCTGATTTAGAATTAATGCAAACCTTAGTGCAACTCAACAAGCACTTGTTTGATCAGCTCGAGATTTTTTCAGGTTCAGATCTCCGCAAAGACGTGTATTTAAGAATGGTGCGCTTGGGTCTTGCCCGTGAAACAGAGCAAGGCTTTATGCACTTAGCACCTTTATACCGATATATTGATGCATTAATGGAAGTCAATGAAGAGAATTTTGATGGACTAGAGGAAGAACTATGAGCGACTTATACGGCCTAAGCAAACTTGCATTATTAAATACCGCAGGCTACGCAAAGTGTGTGATCCCATTAGACAAAAGTGCCTCAATTTGTGCCCCCAATAATACCGGTAAAAGCTCGGTAATTAATGCATTGCAATTTCCACTGATCAACGACCTACGACTCACTGAATGGGATGGCCATGATTTAGAAGAAACCCGAAAGTTCTACTTTTCATCTGATCAATCCTACATTTTACTAGAGGCTAACCTGCCCCATGGCGATGTGGTGATTGGTGTCGCTGGCCTTGGTAAAATAGCCGGCTTTGCCCATCAATTTTTTTGCTACCCAGGTAAACTCAATCTTGATGACTTTACCGAAGGTAAAAGCATCATAAAATATACAAAACTATTCAAACACCTACAAAGTAAGGGCATGAAGCCCGTTGAACTAAAAGCCGCAGAGCTTAATGCGCTGTTAACTGGGGGTGCCACACAGTTTGATGGCGACATCAATTTAAAAATGATCCCGCTTAACAATGTGCAAGACGCCGCAATTTATAAAGAAATATTCCGACGCATTCTTAATTTACACAAATTAGGGGCACAAGATGTTAAACGCTTTATGCTGCGAGTATTTGAGCGCCACATGTCTAACTCACGGGTCGACTTTTATGAAGTGTGGCGTCGAGCATTCGACAAAGTAAATCGTTCACGACGTGAACTCAGTGCTTTAGAATCAATGCAAGAACCTATTGCAGCACTTGAAGATATGCTCAGCACTGACGCAACACTTAAAGGTAAGCTGGCTGCTTACGCGCCAAAAATCGATGTCGCGCTGGTAGAGTTTGAGGAATATCAACAATCTCAGCATAGCGAATTGACTGAACAGCTACAAAACATCGAACAAGAAAAGCATGACTTTGAGCAAAAGCAGCAACTATACCTGCAACAATCGCGAGATATTGAGCGCCGCCAAACACAAATAGAGCAATGGTTTGTAAACTATCATGCATTAAAAACCGAATTTGAGCTTACCAATCACGCCACACTAAAAACCAGTTTACAGCTATTAAAAAAAGAATACGAACAACTGTCTTTTTCTATAAATAGCGCGCATGGGCAAAGCTTACATACGCTCGACTTTAGAATTAGCGAAACACAAAAACAAATCAAAAGCTTAAAACTGCAATTAAAAAACTTAGAATTCAATTTATTCACTCGCATGCGTGAAGACTTGTCTTTAAAAGAAGTCGAAGAAATTTCTCGTATTCTAAACCCTGATTTACTGTCGTTTGCCACAACCAGCCAAGGGGAAATCACGATCACCGATGATGACGCATTTGGTGAATTTTTAAGTCAACTATCAACATCAGTAAAAGGCGCAGAACTCAAGGTACCCGGTGCTACCATCAAGCTGAAAAAGCTCACGCCAGTGCAAATGCAAAGTGGCGAAAATAAAGCTCAACTCGAAGCTCAGCTAACGGCACTAAAACAGTCATTGCAAGAGTTTCAGCAGCAGCGTGATGTTGCAGCCAATGTCGCGCAAAAACAACAAGAACGCGATGCACTATACGACGAACTCATGGCACTAGAGGCTGCGGTTAAACGCTTTGAGCAATATCAAACCATGTTGCAATCTGTTGATGCACAAGAGTTATTAAAAGAGCAGCTTGGCGCAGAGCGTGAGCAAGTGGACGAATACTTACAAGACGTGCAACGTAACGCCGGATCTATTTCAGACAGACGTTCAATTATAAAAAGTAAACAAGATTTACTGACGCGTCAGGCTGACCGCTTACGCCAAGTTAAATCAGAACGTATTGACCATACGCTCGATGTGTATAGCGGATCACAAACGCCTTACCCCATTGATGTTAAGATTGAATTTGATAACTTGTCAGAAGTTGTGCATCAATTTAACAAAGAGTGTAACGAACTACGCAACTTGGCCGTCAACGTCAAAAATACATACCTACATATTTATAATGCGGGGATCACCAAATTTGATAATGAAAGTGATGAGACAAGTAAATACAGTAAGCTCATAGGGGCATATCACAATATTGAAAACGAACGTGATGCCGTAGACCGACAAGCCCGTGTGGCCCTCACAGAAGTTGCCGCAACCATTAAAGGGCTTCGCGAAGACTTAGACCGACTACGTCGAGAAATGAACAGCTTTAACCGAGGGATCAGTCAACATCGTATCTCTAACCTCAAATCGTTCAAAATTAACATTATCCCACGTAAAATGCTGGTAGAGAGTATTGATACGATTATTAGTACATCAGACAGCTACGAACAGGGTGATAACCTAGACTTGCTATCAGAGCAACCTTCAGACGAAAAAGCACTCAACGAGGCCAAAGATCACCTTATCAAACTCGCAAGCGATAAAGCAGGTCTAACACTGACCGATCTCTTTGATATTCGCTTTGAAATTGTTAACCGCGCTGGCGACACTGAGCATTTTGATAAAATAGACTCAGCAGGCTCAAACGGTACCCGTATTACCATTAAGCTATTATGTGGTATGTTATTTATACGTTACTTACTCTCTGATCAAGAACAGTCTTTATTCCGTATCCCTATATACATTGATGAAGCCGCTGATATTGATCCACAAAACCAAAAAGCAATTATTGAAACCGCTTTGAGTTTTGGGTTTGTACCAATTTTCGCGTCCGTGAAGCCACAAATAAGCTGCGACTATATTGTACCAATACGCAGTGTTAAAAATGGTAGTCAAAACTGGGTTTCAGAAAAAGATTGGATAGAAGTGGAACATTCCACAAATTAAGTAGTCAGACAGGACAACACGCAGTATGGGCTGGCTTAATATCAGCCCTCTAGGAGATGAAATATGTTAAAAAATATTATGTTAGCCGCCTCAGTACTTATTTTAAGTGCATGTACCAATACCCCAGATTGGGACTATGATAAATCTGTAGAGTTTGCAAATTACAAAACCTTTGCTTGGTCTGCTGATGCGGATCTAAAAAATAATGGCGGTAATGCTTATCAAATTAACGACCTGATGGAAAAGCGTGTTCGAAATGCCATTATCGAGGCAATGCTCAAGCACAACATCAAGCTCGTTGAAACTAAAAATGCCGATATTCTAGTAAATTATCATGCCTCAGTAGACAGTAAAATTGAAGCTGATTCTTTTAATACCAGCTACACAGCACGCTGGAATTATTGGGGCTTTGGCTACCAGACACAAACCCACGCACGTGAGTATGATGTTGGCACACTCGTCATCGATGTCATAGACAAAACATCAAACCAATTAGTATGGCGCGGTGCCAAAGAAGGCCGTTTACGTAATAAACAAACACCAGATCAACGCACAGCGTCAGTGAATAAAACGGTGTCTGCCATTCTGGGGAACTTCCCTCCGAGTCAAACACACTAAACAGAACTTGCCACAACACATGAATGTTGTGGCTTCTTTTTTTATCCCTCCACGTCAAATATATTATCGCTTTATCTAGATAACTCTGAAAAACCTCTTGAAAGTACGCCTTTACTCTCGTATTGATTTGATACAAGCAGGTGTACTTTATCAATAAGTGCTCATTTTCAAAATTAAGAACAACCTGCCCCAAACCGAACAATAAATAAACACAAAAGTTGCCAAACTGAAAACATAAGGTTACATTGGGTTGTTCTTAAAAAAAGAGCAATAAGAATAAAAATCTATTAATAAAAGGAAATTAATAATGAAAAAGTCTATATTAGCGTTACTCGGCGCAACCCTATTTAGCGGCACCGCATTAGCTAATTCAGTCTCTTGCTATGTTGATACTGACGCATATGATCAGTATTCAAAAGGGTTTTGTCAGGGTGGTGAATACCGTCCTTACCCACGCCAAGGCGCTGTTGTATTCAAATTAGATGCTGCTAAACCTGTTCAAAGCGTTACATGGAGTATTCCAGGTTACTCTTCAAGCTGCTCTGGCACAACGTGTGTGGTACGAGTTGGTTTAGGCGAGCACGATGTGAATGCATGTGTCGATAAAGTGTATTATAAAGACTACACTTGGGCAGATGTAAATTGGTGTGCGGGTGCTTTCGCAAACTATTGGGGTGGCAATGGTCCACTAGACACCAACCCACAAGAGCAATAATAACTATTTAGTTTTTGTATTGCGCTATCACAGCATAGCGCAATTTAGCACGTCAATTGTTCCATTTCAGTCAGTATCGCCATCGCTTCAGACGACGTTTTACCACATGCCCACTCTACCGCTTTAAAATCATGACACACTGCGGGTCGTTCTGGTTGACCAAATAGTGTACATAGATTGTCGTCAGATAAATTTTTGCAACGCTCGCCAGCAGCTTTTCCATGTGGATGCAACGGGAAGCTTGAACTAATACTGGGTGCAATACAGCATGCCCCACAATGCAAACGACATTCCATAAAATTTACCATCAAAAAAATCGGAGCGTCAGTATATCAAAAAATAGTGTGCTTTATCTGCTTTCATTATTATTTAGTGGGCTAAGTGTTATTTTTAGCCACTCATATCTCGCTATGTAAAAAGAACCAGCAATGGCCAGCGTCAAACTCTGGCCACTTTAACTTCAACTTTCGGTATTCCAATAATCTATAAGGCTTTAATATTATTGGTTAAAAATGCTAAGGCTTGTTGCCTTGCAACATCGTTACCCTGCCCACCTATATCTGCTGATTTAAGTAAAATATGGGGTTCAAAGTCTTCTCGATATTCTCCGTTTGTTTGGTATAAACGTTCAAAACCCACTTCTAACCAGCTATCACTATACGGTAACTTAACGTGTTTAATCCCGCCAAGTAAATCAGCCATCGGCGCACCGATTACTTTTTTAGCCCCCAATGCATTTAAGCCAATCACCATGCCTTCACCCATACTGCCTGTCCAACGCCCCGCAAGCACCACAAAAGGTTGACTCAAATACGGTACTTGAGGTGTTACCTGCGCTGATTGCATTCTAGACTGCTCGTAAGGTTTACCTTGACTCTGCACTTTATACAGCTGATAAATCGCTTGTTTATCTGTAAAGTGGCCCAATATTGGCTCAGCAACCCCCGTATTGCCGCCACTCGGTGTGTTACGTAAGTCTATGATTATCCCTTTAGTGCTGTGTAGTTTTTTGATCTCTCGTTTAAATACATCAACCGTATTTAAGTCACCTAACGCGTTGTTAAATCTTACGTAACTAAAATCGCCCAATACCTCAATGGTAACTGGTTCTTTACTTTTTAGAGCATTAATACTGTTATAACTCGCAGCTAAATTAAAGGCTTTATCAATACCTTGATGGTAAACAACTAAGGTTCTTGCTTGGTTACGTTTGCCACCAAGGGCGATATTCGCTGCATAATTGCGCTGACTTTGCGTTAATTTATTAACTGTGAGGCCAGTAACGTGCTCAATCGCCAACTCAATGGATTGCCCATCAACTGACTTTACCTGCATACCGGGTTTTAACCCTTTAATATGCGCATCAGAGCCTGATTTTATATCATAGATCATCAGCTTATCGTGTTCAAATTGGACAAAAATATCAGACCCCGTCGGATACACACTATGATCAGCCTGATCATAAGGCCCCAAGTTTAAATGCGGATCAGCAAATGTACGTAAATAAGCTTGTGCGCTATCTCTAAACTCTTTTGTCGTTTTACTGGCTAACAACTTTGTTTTGTGGGGGGCTAATAATGCCTCTGCAGAACGTTCTCTATCATGTAAATACGCATAATTGTCAGACAGTGTCGATTGCAGTTCGTGCATTGCTTTTTCAGCATTAAAGGAAGTTTCTTGGCACTCAGCGTGATTAAGAAATATCATCACACTACTCAATGCCAATACCATACTTTTTTTCATGATCTTTCCCTAATCGTAAATTCTTATTATTCTTACCCCTTTCTAAATAGGGTACAGCCAATGCTGAGCTTATAGCACTATTTTCATTATCACAACCATCAATGCACCCATTTTAACTGAGTTATCATTCACTAAACCAATCTACAATAACCTTCGACAACTCATTTGGCGTTTCTAGTGGTAATATATGTCCATCTCCGGTTGACCAGCGCACTGCTACGCGCTCATTGGCGGCACATAACTTTGTTAACCATGATGGGTCAATTAATGCATCGTTCGGTGAACAATAAAATAGCGTCGGGGTGTGGTTCATGCACAACTGTTCATACAAGTCTTCACGCTTGGTCATGTGGGTATATTGGCTAATCAGTACTTCTTTACCTAATGACGCATCCATATCGACCAATACATTTATCATCGTTTGACTACTACTTGAGGCACCTAACAGTACACGTGCTCTAGCATCAGATAATCCATTATAACCGTGCTCTGCAATGAGTTTTAGAGAATGAAAACGTTGTTTAACTTCATAGTCAGGTAACGCCGAGGGAGTATTTGAAATAATTAATGTGCGCTTTACCTTATGCTCTAAAGCACATTGTAAATACGCTGCGATATACCCTCCCATAGAAAAGCCTACCAAATTGGCTGCTTCTGTATCAAAAATCATTTCGTAATATGTAACCAGCTCTTTCAACCCCACTCCGTTAGGGACCGCTAAATACACTAACTCAAACTGGTTTTTTAGCGTCAATTCTAGATGTTGCCATAACGCTTCAGTACACATAGTACCGGGCAAAAAGTAAATTTTTCCCATTAGTTCTCGTCTTTTACCAGCTAAGTATCATATCGTTTTACACAGCTATCATTGCAGCTAGCGTTTCGTGTTTGCTTCAATATTCTCTTCAACATGAGGGCTTTCACCTAGAATTTAACTAAGTGACATTAACAGCGCAACCTTCTATTTAAGCAACTGAATTATGTGTTAAATTACCACCCCTTACTTAGTCACTCGACCCTAGAAAATTTATGAAAATCACAGCGCAGTTGCCTTTAGAAATTGATACCAGATATCAGCAGTTTTTATCTTTACCTCCTTTTCAGCAATGGGCCTTTACTGTACTTGCTGTGATTTATAAACCCATTTCTTTGGGCCATTTAAATAAACTGCTAAAACAACTTACGATACAGTTAGACGAAAAAGACACCGCCGCCTTTGAGCGTATTTCATCGACTATATTGAGTAACTGGCAAGAACAAGACTTTGTCACCGTTGATAAAGGTGACATTAAACTATCCTATTTACTCAATAACAAGCTCACTCAAGATGCCATCGCTAATGATGTATTTTTGGCCATTTTAAAAGCGGGTGAAGCAGTGGTGCCAGTACTACAACTGTACGATTGGGAGCAAACATTAGAAGATGAACAACGTCTCATTCGAGACTTTTATTTTTTAAATGACCATCGCAAAGTCATTAACTTGCTTAAGCCTCATAAAAACCCACAACACATTGATTACCAGCGTACTCGCATACTGATTGAATTGGCGTTCGTACCATTCGATTTAACCCATTTTTTGGCGCTTCCAGACACAGTGCAATACCATGCGTTTGCCTCTTGGTTTTATGTGCTGCGCCAACATGGCGCATCCAATGCTTACCCGCTGTCATTACTCGAACAGGTTAATCGCCACCAGCCAGAGTACGTCGCACTGTCGCACTTATTGGCAGAACAATACCTACTGCAAGGTCGTATAGACAGCGTGCAACAAATTGTCAACGCCGACGATAAAAGCTGCTATGGCTTGCAGCTCAATGCGCTTAGTGCATTACTTACAGGAGATCTTGAACGCGCCATTGCTTTATTTGCCAGTGCGTTGGTCGCCAAAAATAAATATGCCCGCAAAAAAAACCAGTATTTAAATGGCGTGTACGGTATTTTTTATAACATCGCGTTATTAATACAAGCAAACCGACACGACCCCAGTTATTTCGCCTCGGCGGAAGCGCACATTTTTGCCCAAAGTCACGATAAACATAATCATGACCACAGCCATTATGTTGGCCAATTTTTACTGGCCACCACATCCAGTTTGTCGACGGCAACGCCGTACATATCGTCACTGCAAGAATACGTATTTTTAGCAGAATATCATGTGTTTTACGCTCATTTACTCAGCTATTTAGAGGCGTTATCAACCATTTGGTCTGATCAGGTTTATTCGCCTTGTACGCAGCTAGTTGAGGCGCACACTTTTTTTAAGACCGCAAATTACGGCCTATTTGCCACACTCATAGAGCAGCTCGGGCCAATCGAGGGTAAGCGGGAAAATAGCCACCCTATTATGGACTTTACTACGGCCATAGAACATAAAGTCGGTTGGGATCTGGCCCTTGAAAAACTCATCGCGTTGGCCCCCTCTTCAAATACGCCTAGCCAACACAATGCCGTCAAAGTCACTCGGCTTATTTGGGTCATGCACATAACCCCCTATACGGTCAGCTTTTCAGCACGTGAACAAACACAAAACGCGTCTGGCTGGAGCAAAGGCAAACCGATTGCACTGCAACGACTGTATGAGTCTCAACAGGCATTTGCGTTTTTATCAGAACACGACAAGCAATTGTGCTCGCATATTAACCGCACAGAGCAATGGCGTACAAAAACACTTTATGTACTGGAAGGCTTATCGGCTTTAAGAGCTGCCTGCGCCGCACCAAACTTGTATATGGCAGATGATTTATTCACACCCATAGAGCTGCATGAAGCAGAGCCTGAGTTGCTCATAACACAACAAGGCGATCACCTTGTGCTGAGCGTTGCTGATATTCCTGCTCAACAAACCAATACACAACACAGCTACTCGTTAATTGAACATGCACCAGAGCAATATCGGTTAACAGTGTTTTCTCCTGAACACTTAAAAGTGACTCAAATTATTGGTGAAGAAGGCTTGAGTATTCCCGTCAGAGCCAAAGACAAAGTACTCGCGGGAGTCAATGCCATTGCGCCTTTATTGAATATTCAATCTGATATTGCAGAGTTAGATACCGGCCTAGAAACACTCCCTAGCCACAGTGACATTATTATTAATATTCAGCCATTTAATGATGGCCTTGCGTTCAATTGCATGGTGATGCCTTTTGGCGAACATGGCCCAACTTTAAAACCCGGTGCAGGCAATGCCAAGATGACTACCGAGATAAAAGGTAAACGCGTTGCCACCTCTCGCGATTTAGTGAAAGAGCAAATATATCTAGACTTGCTTGACCAACACTGCCCTGCTTTTTTAGCCATGCAAGACACCCGTTTACAACTTGATGACTTACAAAGCGCGTACAATGCGCTCGAGCAACTAGAAACACTCTCGCGTTTATCGCCCTGCCCTGTGCCCATTGAATTACGTTGGCCCAAAGGCAAAAAAATGACCCTGACTAACTCGTTGCAAAGTCACCATCTACAATTGGCAATGACTAAAAAAAACCAGTGGTTTGATTTAAATGGCGAACTCTCGGTTGATGATAGCCAAGTAATAGAGCTCAAAACCTTACTGACTCTTGCAGCCCAAGCCCATGGTCGCTTTATTACCTTAGATGATCAGCAAGTGCTCGCATTATCCGATGAACTAAAACAACGATTAGATAAACTCAATGAAGCAACAGATGGCGGACAATTTCACCCATTAGCCAGTATGCATGTATCGCAGGCAACCACGGGCATGCGAATGAAAACCCTACATGCATGGGACGAACAGCATCAAAAAATGCATCAAGCTAATGCCCTAATACCCAGCGTACCCAATACTTTACAAGCGACATTACGTGATTACCAAATTGAAGGGTTTGACTGGGCTTCAAGACTGGCCCATTGGGGAGCCGGAGCCTGTCTTGCCGACGATATGGGACTAGGTAAAACATTACAAGCGCTGGCAGTATTGTTAGATAGAGCAAAAGACGGTCCAAGCTTGGTGATAGCGCCGACCTCAGTGTGTTTCAATTGGATACAAGAGGCCTACAAATTTGCCCCCAGCTTGAACATGATATTACTGGCAGATCTCAAAAGCTCACCCGAGCGCGCGACTATGCTCAGTGCCCTTAAACCGTTTGACTGTGTTGTTATTAGCTATGGATTATTGCAACGCGAAAGTGAGATGCTGCAATCACTGACCTGGCGAACCATTGTGGCCGATGAAGCCCAAGCGCTGAAAAATCCACTGGCGAAACGCTCAGTCGCCGCATGTGCGTTAAAAGGTGACTTTAAACTGATCACCACAGGCACCCCAATTGAAAATAATTTATCAGAACTTTGGAGTCTATTTCGCTTTGTAAACCCTGGGCTACTGGGTAATTTAAAACGCTTTAGCGCTCGATTCTCGACCCCTATAGAAGCCATTAAAGATGATCCGATTGCAGCAAAAAAAGCACGAAACAAGCTTAAAAACCTGATCCAACCGTTTATTTTACGACGCATGAAACACCAAGTATTAACTGAATTACCAGCTAGAACCGACATCAATATTAAAGTGCAATTAAGTGATGAAGAAATGGCATTGTATGAAGCATTGCGCCAAAGTGCCATCGACAACCTCACTCAGTCATCGAGCCAAGATCAACCCGGCGCACAAAGAATTAAAATGCTTGCTGAACTTATCAAACTGCGCCAAGCCTGTTGTAACCCCGCATTGGTATTGGCCGACAATGCCATCCCGAGCGCAAAACTTGCCGCACTCGACAAGTTACTCGATGAACTACAAGAAAATAATCACAAAGCGCTGATTTTCAGTCAGTTCGTGGGCCACCTACAACTCATAAAGCAGCACTTAGACGCAAAAGGTGTAAACTATCAGTACCTTGATGGCAGTACACCAAATAAACAACGCCAACAACGAGTCAACGCGTTTCAACAAGGTGATGGCGATGTGTTTTTGATCAGCTTAAAAGCCGGTGGTTCGGGGTTAAATCTCACCGCCGCTGACTATGTTATTCATATGGATCCGTGGTGGAACCCTGCGGTTGAAGAGCAAGCAAGCGACCGTGCTCACCGTATGGGCCAACAGCGACCAGTGACTATTTACCGTTTAATCGCAAGCGACACCATCGAAGAAAAAATTGTAGCTTTACATCAACATAAACGAGATTTGGCGCAAACCTTACTTTCAGGAAACGACCAAACCAGTAAACTCTCAGTTGCCGACATGATGGCCATGCTCAAGCAAACTTTTTGATACGGACAGCGTTTAGCCCGGATTGCCTACTCTGAATAGTTTAACAACCTGAATGTAGGCATAGTAAAACTAACCTAAAGTAAAAAATATTTGACATGACGTGGTCAAATATTCTACGCTAGGTCATGTTAACTATTTTTGACTTAGGGTAATAAATATATGACTCGTTTAGCAGAAGTTAAAACCTTTTTACAAAGTATCAGCTTTAGAGAGCTCACCTTGAGCATTGACTTACTGGCCTGTGCATATATTGGTTATTTTTATCTGCAGCGCGTCTTTTACGCCACGCCTGAACAGCTTGCCTCATCAACTTGGCTATCTGCATTATTGTTACAAGTGGTCATTTACAGCATTGCTATTATGGTGATCAGTTACATTGTATTGGCTTTTGTTAGTGACAATGAACTAGAGCAGCCACTTGACGTGCGAGAGAAACAAATTAACCTTGTTGGCTATAAATATACCGCTTACATTTTGCAAGCTGGGATCTGCATCGCTATTTTTCAATACCAAGCTGAGGCGCAAGGGTTTGGGCCATCAATTGAATACAACATACCTTTTTTACCGCTACATATTATGGTCAGTGCGTTTTTATTAGCTGAAGTTGCCAATTACAGTGCCCAGTTATACAAAGGTCGTACCGGAGACATATATGAGTAACGGAGCTATTTCTAATTCAATTCGCACACTGCGCTTTATGAACAACGAGATGACTCAAAAGCAATTAGCTGAAAAAATAGGTGTAACGAGGCAAACGGTGATGGCTATTGAAGCCAATAAATACTCACCCTCTCTTGAAGTCGCATTTAAAATAGCGCACGTATTTAACTTGCCATTAGAAGACGTATTTCAATACCAACAACACGAATGACCCGTTGCATCGAAAAAATCATCAATCTCAGTCATAGCGACATCAATAGCACCAACCGCCATCTTTAAAAGATGGCAAACAGCCCCATAAATCTGCACATATTTAATGCTTAAAACGATGCTTTTACGTTCTTTTTGCATAACCTTTATCTCATTATCTTTGAAGCACTACTGAGCAGCGCTCATCCTTTAAAACATTAATCCCTGTGTTTACTTACCATTCATTTGAACAATTACCGAATTAAAGGACTTGTTTTTCTCAATTATTGATATATTGTATACAATATTCAATTGACATATAAACGACAACAAACTGTCATTGAATACTCGTGAGTGGTGCGACAAGCAAAGCTCACATAACAGGAAATATTATAACAATAAGTACAAATACTAAGGGGTACACAATGTACAACACAGGATCAACCCGTATCACATTGCGTAAAAGCATCATTGCGTTAGCGATTTCTTCAGCAAGTGTTGGCGCAATCGCGCAGGATGAAAATACGCATAACGCAGGTGACGCCGCACAGCCAGAACGAATCATGGTCACGGGATCTCGTATTAAGCGAATTAATTTTGACGCACCTTCTCCAACAGTGGTTATTTCTGCCGAAGACATAAAATTAACTGGTGCGCAAAACGTTAATGACATCCTCACCGGTATGCCACAATTTGCTGATGGGTTTGATTCTGCATCCGGTAACTACTCTTTTGGTAACTCTGGTCTCAATATTCTTGATTTACGTAATATGGGCGAAGAACGCACACTGGTTTTAGTGAATGGTAAGCGACCTCCTTCTGTTTCAACCGATTATCAAGGTTTATTTGCAGACGTGGGGACGATACCCGCTTCATTAATTGAGCGTGTTGAAGTAATGACTGGCGGCGCTTCGGCGATTTATGGCTCAGATGCCATTGCTGGAGTGGTGAACTTTATTCTGCAAAAAGACTTTGAAGGCACCAAAGCAAACGCGCATGTGTCAGGCACACAAGACGGTGGGCACAGCACACGCAGCCTATCGATTACCCATGGGCTTAATTTCAATGACGATAATGGCAATTTTACTGTTGCGTTTGATTACCTATCAGAGTCAGCACTCACACAAAATGACCGAGAAAAAGCCTATAACTATCAACGTTCCGTTACCAACCCCAACAGAGGCGAAGGACAACCCGACAAAATTTGGGTCAAAAATGTTTCTCCGATCCCATGGGGCGTCCCTGCAACTATTTTCTCTGTCTATAATAATGCCGATGGCGGTTACGACTGGTACGATTTTGATGAAGCAAGTCAGGATGTTGCACTGCGAGCTCGCTACAAAGATATGTACGACGGCTGGTTGGTCGACGCAGCGCAAGGCTACGAAGGCACACGCTGGGGTAACATAGAAGACCCATTTGAACGTATTAATTTGTTTTCTTCTATTACCCATCAATTTGACAGCTTTGATATGGCGTTTGACGTAACGCTTGCTAGAACTGAGTCTAATAACGTCATTGATCCACCTTTTGCCCGTGCTTGGATGCAAGTGGCCGACGTTAAAGCCGCTTTTGATACCCCAGCATCAATCACAGACAATTTCCAAGATGAGGACTGGATTGGTTTTCACCACACGTTTTACGAAGTCGGTGGTAGAAAACACAAAAACGTGCGTGAGTTTTTCAGCTCTTCGTTAACGTTTTCTGGCGTGTACAACGACGATTGGTTTTGGGATGTAAACTTTTCATCAGGTAAATCAATGAATGACCTGGAGAACAATACCTCTCTAAGAGTAGACAGGTTAAATAGCCAAATGCAGGTGGCAGGCGAATGCGTTGAGGCCGGAAATTGCCCTACGTTCTCTCCCTTTGAGCGCCAGTCTCAAGCCCTAACAGACTACGTTATTGATTCATTTATCGCCACCACCGACTCCGTTAACCATGCCTTTAGTGCAAACTTATCTGGCGATGTATATGAACTTCCAGCAGGTACTATGCAAATGAGTACTGGGATGGACATCAGATATGAAGGTATTCACTTTGACCCGTCTGAGCTTTGGTCTTCTGGTAATTTGTCATCGAAAAAGCTAGCACTCGATGTCAGTCGTAATATTAAAGAAGCCTATATAGAATTGCTGGTTCCCGTATTAAGTGATATGCCTTTTGCTGAACTCGTAGAAGTAGAAGCCGCGTACCGTATTGCTGATTACTCCACCAACGAAAGTCGCTTTGAAAGTACCAAGCTCGCATTAAACTGGGCGTTTAATGAAGAAGTGCGCTTACGCTCTATTTTTTCACAGGCGGTGCGTGCGCCACAACTATACGAGCTATATGCAGGTGAAAGTATTGGCTACAGCACTATCAATGACCCATGTGATGAAGCAAACATCAACGGTGGCCCTGCCGATGGACGCCGTAAAGCAAACTGTGCTTTATATGGCATTCCAGCGGGTTGGAATTCAAATATAAAAACCACACGAGGCCAGGTCAGAAACTCAGGCAACGCGCAGTTAAAACAAGAAAAAGCAAATACCCTAACGGTTGGTATAGTTTATACCCCAACGTCACTACTAGACGGGCTAACGGTCTCTGTAGACTACTTTGATATTAAATTAAAAGACAAAATATCAGAGTTTGGAGGTCAAGATGTTATGCAAAATTGTGTGGACCTCGCACCAAATTCAATCAGTAATATGTTTTGCGATCTCGTAACACGTAAAGACAATGGTGACGTAGAGTATGTGCGGCCGCTAAGCTTAAATTTTGACGAAGGCCGGGTACGGGGTACCGATATTGAGCTTTACTATACATGGGATGCATTATCATTTACTTTTGCAGCCAGTAGATTGTATGAAGACTCGACTACTACCCAAGATTTGGCTGAAGGTACATCGGAAACTGACAACGACGCAGGTGAATTAGGCCGTCCTAAATGGGCATCAAACCTAGTAACTAAATACAGCCTTGATGACCTAACGTTAAGTTGGACGTTTAAGTTTAAAACAAGCGGCCGTTATAACGAAGATGCATCGCTTGATTTTCGTGATAGCGATACGCCTGCTCACTCTCGGGTGCACAATATCCGCGCGGACTATCAAGTAAGCGATACTGCATCTGTGTATATTGGTGTCAACAATCTTACAGATAACAATGGTGGCGATCACTGGACGACTTCTCGTGGCGGGTATAACGGCTGGTCAATATTAGGCCGAACTGGATATATGGGCGTTAACCTGAGCTTTTAGAAAGTTTACCGGCTTTAATACTCAGTCTCAGTTTTACTGAATAAAACACCTTCATGTATTTCTCATATGAAGGTGTTTTCGTTGTTGGCGGTTATCAAGCACTCTTAACTTGTGCTGCTAATGTGGTTATCATTATAAACATTAATGCCATTTTTTATCGCTGTATGTTATTGATGCTTAAGTACAAAACCACGCGTGTTATTGTTTAAATCAATGTATGAACCAACGATATCGCCCTGTTCATTTATGCCCATGGCTTCAACCAGCGTACCCGGTACATTGGTGATGGTGTTTAAATCCAACAGCTCACCTTTGTAATACACAATTGCCAACGACCCTCTTTCCGGGTTTTCTGACTTGCCTACGGCGGTACCTTGGCGATTAATATCATGAAATGCCGACAGCTCTCGGATATCTTTACCAATACCACCGACCACATGCGCGGTTAACTCACCGGTAATTGACGGGTACCAAATTGTTGCCTCTGAAGGCCTAAAAGCTTTAGGCGATTGAGCGCCAGCTACCATACCGTAATCGTTAATTTCGTTGGCTTCGCTCCAAATAGAATCTGATTTTAATAATAACGACACCCCCTTATTTTTTTGAATAAAGGCCCGGTTCGGCTTGTAAGAATAGCGTTCGTATTCCATGCCAACCACGTCTCCTAGGTTGTTCGTTGCAGAACCACGTCGGAAAAATGTTTTATGCTCATGCCTTATTACCGCATCAGTGTGTGTATTTGACCACTCAACCATTACGTCTTTATCATCGT
Organism: Pseudoalteromonas sp. MSK9-3; assembly: GCF_003590335.1. Lineage (GTDB taxonomy): Bacteria > Pseudomonadota > Gammaproteobacteria > Enterobacterales > Alteromonadaceae > Pseudoalteromonas. The sequence goes on from NZ_MIET01000001.1 coordinate 39,184, forward strand.
TGTTTTCCATCCAACCGACAATATAACCATGGTCATTTATGTCGAACGCTTGGCTAGATGCAGACTCTTTACTTGAGTTAAATAATAATGGGACAACTTGGCCTTGCTCGACAAAAATACCTTGAGAACCTAAATAGCGCATACCGTTAACATTGCGAATAAAGTACTCATTACCAACAATATCACCGTGTTTATTAATAGCCGTCGCTGCACTTTCGACCGAGTTTGGGTGAGAAGATCCTAAATCAGTCATTGCGCCCGCTTGATAAACAAACGCAAACCGGCACTCTACCCGGGTACCTGATGGCGACTCACACTCTTTTTGTTTACTTCGCGTTGACCAACCTACTACCTGCCCTGCGTTATTGATGTCAAATGCAGCAGTTTCAGGCCCGCCTAAAGACCCTATATCTTCAAAGGTATAAGACAAGTCACTAGCGTGACTGATACACGCTGTTAAAACTGACATAGATAATACTGAACGAACCATTGTTTTAATGTAATTCACAACATAACTCCTTTAAGCATACATTAATTATATTACTGACACCTTGCTGTACCAGTAAGGCGCACCTTACAGGATGCATTAGAAATGACAATAAAAACAATACATTTGTATTAATACATTTGTATTAAACATGGTACGCAGTGTAATTATATGGTTCCGATAGCTTAAGCTGTAATTTTTGGCCATATTTATTAATAGTTATCAGCGTGATGTACTATAAAAGGTTTATACTTTTTTGTACCAACACTCTGCTCATTTTTGATACAGAACACGCAAGCACGTACACAAGGCGCTGCTCTAATGCGCATATAGATGTAGCATAAAAACGTGCTAAATTTTAGAAAGGCTGCAAACATGAGTTGCAAGCACCGAATATGGCCATTAACTCAAAAATGAATTATGTTGCTGAAGTTACCACACTGCGGACTACAAAGCGGTTGTAAACGCTGATATTGATTGTGCTACGTAAAACTGCCCATTTTTAGCTGCGTGCTGTTTTCATTACCTCATTGAAATGCAACTTCAACCTCTATTCTTATTCACGCCTAAAAACCACCAGCAGTGCCTTCATTGAGTCCAATGGCAGCTTTTATGCGATAAAACAAGCGAACAATGATACAGTATAACGTATCATATATTGTCACAGGTACACAAAAATATAGCTCATTCTTAAGAGGTTTACAGTGCTAATAAAAACACGTTTAGCTTTGGCAATATCTGCCGGATTACTATTGGCCGGCTGTTCAAAGCAACCAGAACAAACACAAAACAACAAAGTAGCAGCAGTCGAAACAGCCACCATCGAGAACCCATTCTTTGAGCAGTGGAATACTCCTTTTGGCGCTCCACCATTTGACCAAATTGAAACCAAGCATTTTCTACCCGCTTTTGAAAAGGCCATCGCTGAGCACAAAAAAGAAATCACCGCTATCGTTAATAACGAGCAACCAGCTGATTTCGACAATACAATTGCATCAATGGAACTAGCCGGCGCATTACTTTCTCGTGTATCCGGTGTGTTTTTCAATCTAACGGGCACTGAGTCCAGTGACGAGATGCAAGCCCTGCAGCGAAAAATTTCACCTATGTTAACCCGCCACAGTAATGAAATTAGTATGAATGAAAATTTATACAAGCGTGTTTCAACCGTGTTTAACAATCGCAATTCGTCAGATTTAAGTTCAGAACAAATCCGCGCAGCTGAATTAAATTCAGAGCAAATTCGTTTGGTAGAGCGTATTCATCGTAGCTTTGTGCACGCAGGTGCCAACTTAACGCCAGAACAGCGTACAGAGCTTGCTGCAATCAACGAGCGTATTTCTGCACTCACCACTGAGTTTGGTCAAAATTCCCTTAATGATTCTCGTGCCTTTAAACTGGTTCTTGAAGAGTCTGACTTGGCTGGTTTATCAACAGCACAACGAAATGCCGCAGCAGCTGCTGCTAAAGCAAGCGGTTTACCTGGTAAGTATGTGATCACGCTAAATCGCGCAAGCGTCCAACCTTTTCTACAGTTCTCGGAACGCCGAGATCTCAGAGAACAGGCTTTTAATGGTTGGACAAAGCGTGGTGATAACGACAATGAATTTGACAACAAAACCATTATCGTTGAAATGGTAGAATTACGTGCTCAACGCGCACAACTGTTAGGTTACAAACATCACTCTGAATACGTGTTATCAAACGCCATGGCTGGTACGCCCGAAACCGCAATGGACTTGCTACTTAAAGTGTGGGAGCCTGCGGTTGTAAAAGCTGAGCAAGAGCGCGAGTGGATAAAAGAAGTAATGGCCAAAGAAGGTGCTACGCACAAACTTGAGCCTTGGGACTGGCGCTTCTATGCTGAAAAAGTTCGTAAAGAAAAGTTTAATTTAGATCAAGGTGAAATCGCCGAGTATTTTGAACTTGAGAATATGCTTGAAGCTAAATTTTACGTCGCTAACCGCCTATTTGGTCTGACCTTTGAAGAACGCAATGATATATCTGTTTATAATCCAGTCGTAAGAGTATGGGAAGTCAAAGATAGCGCGGGTAAATCAGTAGGCTTATTCTTTGGTGATTATTATGCACGCTCTTCTAAACAATCTGGGGCTTGGATGAATTCGTTCCGAGATCAGCAAAAACTAGCCGGTGACGTAAAGCCGATTATCGTTAACAATATGAACCTAAACAAGCCTGCCGAAGGTGAAGCGACATTAATGAGCTACTCAGACGCGGTGACTTTATTCCACGAATTTGGTCATGGGTTACATGGTTTATTATCAAACGTTACATACCCTACTCTTGCCGGTACCAGTGTTCCACGCGACTGGGTTGAGTTCCCAGCTCAGTTATTCGAGCATTTTATCGCGCAACCTGAAATGCTGAAAAAGTTTGCGCTTCACCATAAAACAAATGAGCCAATGTCTGCTGAGCTTCTAGCACGTATTAAGCAAGCCAGTACCTTCAATCAAGGATTTGCAACCGTTGAGTTTACAGCTTCTGCCTTAGTCGATATGGCTTATCACCAGATGACAGAAGTGAAAGACTTAGATGTACGTGAATTTGAGGAGCAAGTGTTAAGTGCTTATGGTAAGCCTGAAGAGATCGTTATGCGCCACCGCAGTACACATTTCGGACACATTTTTGCGGGCGGTTATTCGTCAGCGTACTACGCGTATATGTGGTCTGAAATATTGGATGCCGATGGTTTTGATGCCTTCATAGAGAAAAAAGATATTTTTGATAAAGAAACCGCAGATCGCCTCTATAAATTTATCTACAGTCGAGGTGATACCTTAGACTACTTTGAAGCCTATGAAGGCTTTAGAGGCAGAAAACCAACAACGGATGCGCTACTACGCAATAGAGGACTAGATTAATCTAACCACTTAAACGCTAAAAGCCGAAGTCATAATACTTCGGCCTTTTTATTAATTTTTTAAGGTAAAACAATAATGATAGCCATTTTTTTATTTTGAAAAAGCTAGTTTGATGATCAAACGTAAAGTGCACGGCGTACACACCGTGCTATTAAATGCTCATAAGGCGTTGCAGACAAATAAATCAAAGCACTCCTGCTCTTGTCATTTTAATCACTCACAAAAACTAGATTTATAAAGAGCGGTTAAACTTCCCAGTTATGCAATAAAATTATGCCTGCCACATTATTTTTATCGACAGGTACCACTTTCAATTAAGCGTTTAACCGATGTTTTTTCGCCCGTTAGTTTACCCATTCTACCAAAGCAAGGTCGATAGTAAGTTCCTACTTGACTACCAGCCGAATCGTAGTAACCATATATTTTATATGTAAAGTAATCACTCGATGCGTAACTGTGTGCTGCATAAGTCAGTACTACAATACCACCGGCTACAATTGTTGCTAACATAGATTTTTTCATTTTTATATTCCTTCGTTATAGAGTTACCAAGCATCCCTTGGCGTTATAAACGTAGCAAGAAAATAAAATAAAATAAACACAACATTGTCAGCAAGCGTATAATCAACATATTAAATATATAAAGTGAATAAATGCACTCAGGTATATAGTAAAATCACTTAAACACTCAGCACTCATTACTATGAACCACCACTTCATTTTGCTGAACCACCAAGCTTTGGCACTCTAAATAGAAAATTCGTCAATATAAACAAAACCCCGTCAATATAAACAAAACCTCGTCAATATAAACAAAACCTCGTCAACATGAACAAAACCTCGTCAACATGAACAAAACCTCGTCGCTCTGAATTTATTTCAGAGTCCACTATCACTACCCCAATAAAAACACATAGCCCCTGACCGACGTCAAGCTAAAGCCCCAATTCGGGTAGTTTATAGTGTTGCACTTGCATGTTGAATTCGGGGAATACGCAAAAATTTGTGTTTTGTACGGCCTGTGCGTAACCCATGATGGTCACTTTCAACCGCAAAGAGCAGTAACACTGCGCAGAAGTTGCCAATATCGGCGCTAAAATTCTTAAACTATCAAAACCTGAAATACTAGAATCACTTTAATACTCACTTAGCTCAGCATCTAACTCGCTAAAAAAGCCAGAAAAATTTCTCTTAATTGCGTGCCTTAACAGTTTATGCTCAGCTGCTTATTATATCACCAGTTACTAAAACACCACCTCAATCTATTTCACGCAAGGTGTAAACCTTCTAAAAAATAAGGAAAATAGTTAATGATAATCAGAATATTAGCAACGTCACTTGTACTGTTCAGCGCAGTTTCAAGTCATGCCAACGCGCAAGATGTTATCGTCGAGGTCGTTGAAGCCCCAGATAACTTTGTGCAAATTAGTACCCCTAGGTGCGGTTACTGCCCACAATTTTTGAAACCTCTCGGCGATATAGCATGGACCAGATCATCGCAAGGTTCTACAAATGCGGCGCTGTGCTATGACTTTGTCAAATTCGATGGAGATGATGAAACTGACTGTATCATCAGATACTCAAACTACAGTGAAACTGCACATCTTGTGGATTCAACACAGACAAAATGGATTAGTATAAAATACCCAAACGGATTAGCCGCTTACACCTCTGCAGGAGAAGGCTTATTTCTTAGAATGGGTAGTCAAGCATGCAAAAGTTTTCTCAATGCACAAGATTACGTAAAAGTTAATCCCTGATTTAACATCGATCCATAAACCGCTGGCAGCCGCACGAAATAGCGTGCCCCAGCAGTCGCGCCTTCACCGCCTGCCAGCTTTAAATAAATCAACACTAAGTAAAAACTTGCAGTAAGATACTCCTCTCCTAGACACGACAACTTACCCCTATACAAAACATTTATTCTTACATTTATTGGAGAGCAGCACAGTTCCACACCTCAACGTTTTGCTTCCCAAGCTTCAATAACAACATTTTTTCAAGACTAAGGTCGGTGCAAACTATTTCCCTAAAAAATGAATTAATTCGAAAAAAAACCACAAAATTGCGTGCCTTCAAGCTTGAGCAAATCGCAAATATCCTTGTCTTATCACGAAGTAATAAGTGATACACACTTCTCCTAAATGGAAAGTTATTACTCTCATCAATTATTGAGGTTTTTATGAAAAGCATGACATTAGTATTGATAGCACTCTCGACATTTGTATCAACGTCAGCCCTAGCAGGAACTGTTACTGGCGACCAGTGCTGGACAGAAGATAACAGCGTTAAGTTCAGAGCGAAGGCATCGGTTTGGGATAGAATTGCCGAAAATAAACTTTATATCAGTGTAACGACTAATTACAACAGAACTTATACAATCACTAGACCACTAACTAATATTCAAAGCGTTTTTATGGATCATTATTTTACATCGATGTTTCAGCAATCAGGCTACCCTAATGCGCAACCAGTAAGTTATCGCATCTACGATTCATTTGGTAGCGTAGAAAAAAGCGGCACCTGTATTTAATGTAATTTTATAAAGGGGGGGTAATCCTCCCTTTCTTTGTCTGAAAAGCAGTCTTTTAACTTTCATGTTTGATATTAGTACGCGAAGTTAAGACTCATTGGGCTGACAGTTTTTTGCATCCAACACAAAACTGATACATAAAGGACCAATAAACAGACCTCGTTCAATCTCAAAGTATTGCTGTTGCCTTAGTAAAACTCATTGATAGACCTCGTTTCACTTTAAATTTTCGTGATAAAGCCACCCCCTGTAACGCCTATAGCTATGGTCACATCGTAGCCAAAACCAATGTCATAACAGAACTTTTAAACGGTTAAAAATAAATTAGTAAAATAACTTGACTTAATTTTTGAGGTGTTGCTAAATATAAAATAGGAAAAATAAAAACCAAAAAATAAATAAGACATGAAATCAATGCTTTATATTGCATTAGCGGTAAATGGGTTTACTGCCTATGCTACACAAACCATTTATGACCAAGATACTAAGGCAAATCGTGTCAGCGTCTATCAATACGGTCCTGTAGCTCAAATAATGGTGCCAAACACATCAAGTATATCGTATATCGAATCCATCGTTACCCTGTCTTCAGTGCAAGCACAATGTCATCAAGCTGCTTTATACAACGACATAACTAACAGCAAAGTGGCTGATCTTACTGTCAGCTTTCCTGCTGTTTATGGCAACATACCAATAAGATCTGCAGAAGCAGAAAAACCTATACGCCTCTCCTGCACACGAGGCAATGACTCATTCATTGTTCATCACAAAGTACCTGCTGCACCAACGATCACTTGGAGCTCTGATGTAATAGCATCTGATTGGGCTGATAATTCTTGTGTGAGACGAGACTGCCCGACTTACCCAGGGTATTTTTCAGACGTACAGTACTCTGCTCAGATTTTGGTTAATAACAACGCCAATGATGGAACCTGCTCTACAATTAATCACGTCGGCCAAACACCAGATTTACTGCCTGACTATCTGCACTCAACCCCTATACAGAGCAATCATTTCTCTCCATCTGGTAAAGCAATTTACGACGCTAATGGCGAGTATCTCGTTACCAGAATCGTTTGTAAGAATGCCGGAGGTACTAGAGTGGGAGGGCCTTGTTGATCAAATAGCTAACTCCTAATCAACTTCTCAGTTTTAACTCTGTTGCTGATATTTGGGCATACCTAGCCCAGTCATTTTATTTATTGCCTTCACTTTAATCATCGTTTCTGTATGCTGACTATTGAATTGACGACTTTTTAGCTTATCACCCATTAATTGTTTAAAACGATACATCGCTGT
>NZ_MIET01000002.1 GCF_003590335.1 Pseudoalteromonas sp. MSK9-3
ATATCGTACGGGAGATTTGGTACGCTGGAATGCAGATAACCAAATGGAGTACTTGGGACGTACTGACCATCAAGTTAAAATTCGAGGCTTTCGAATAGAACTCGGAGAGATAGAGTCTTTATTACGTAAGTCAGCGGGTGTGAATGAAGCGGTGGTTATAGCGGATGATACCCCTTCAGGCAAGCGTTTGGTGGGATATGTATCTGGGCATGATGAGCACATATTGGATGTGGTTACGCTAAAAGAGCAGTTAGTTCAGCAATTACCCGATTATATGGTCCCGAGTGTGTTAATGGCATTAGCGGAGTTGCCAACGAATAGTAACGGTAAGATAGATAGAAAGGCATTACCAAAGGCACAACTCCAAAGCGAGATAGCTTATGCAGCACCAGAAGGCGAGTTGGAGGTGTTATTGGCGCAGATTTGGCAGTCGGTGTTGGGTGTTGAGCAAGTTGGGCGGGACGATAACTTCTTTGAATTAGGCGGGGACTCAATCGTCAGTTTACAGATCATTGCCAAAATTCGTCAGGCCGGATACTTGATCACGCCTAAGCAGGTGTTTGAACAACAAACGATCGCGCTTTTAACCAAGCACTTAGTCGTGTTACAAGACGACGATTTAATTGAGCAAAGTGTGGCGGGTCAAGTCCCTTTATTGCCCATCCAATCAAGCTTCTTTAAAAAGGAGATGGTTGAACGCTCTCATTTGAACCAAGCGGTCATGTTACATAGCGATCAAGTATTAGATGAGATGGCGCTTAACGCAGCAATTAGCACATTGATTGAAACGCATGATGCGTTACGTATGCGATACTATCAAGATGAGGTTGGCACATGGCATCAGGAATACACCCCACATAGCGAGCAGCTTGTAGAACACACTAAGTGGTTACATGAAGTGGGTGTAGCTGACATCGAGCAATATGCACAACAGGCCCAGCAAAGTCTAGATATTACTCATGGCCCCATCATGAGAGTTGTACAAATGCGCGTCACTGATGGCACATATCGAGTGTTGTTAGTGATCCATCATTTAGTGGTTGATGGTGTATCTTGGCGGATCTTATTGGATGACTTGGCGATAGCTTATGAGCAAGCTATCGAAGGCAAAGTGCTTACCTTGGCATTAAAGAGTCACAGTTATCAGTATTGGGCTGAACGTGTGCGTGAGTATCCAAATCAATTTGCAGCGGAATTTGCTTATTGGTCTGAGCAAGTCACTCAGCCATTACAATTACCTAACTTAAATGCACAGGGCAGTAAATTGGCTTTGCATCGCGCAGCGGTCAACGTCAATTTAGATAAAGTGCGTACTGAGTCATTATTACATGAGGCACCAAAAGTATATCGTACACAGATAAATGACTTGTTGCTGAGTGCGCTGAGCGAAGCGCTGTATCAGTGGTTAGGTCAATCTGAAGTGTCTATTAATTTGGAAGGCCATGGCCGAGAGCCATGGGAGCAGGGCGTAGATTTAAGTCGGACGGTGGGCTGGTTTACCACACTTTACCCCATTGTATTGCAACGTATGCCCTCGTTGGCAGATACCATCATCGCCAATAAAGAAAACTTACGGGCTATTCCAAACAAGGGGATAGGGTATAGTGCATTTAAATTTAATGGCTCAGAGGCAGAGCAAACGCAGTTACAACAGAGCTCACTCAGTCAAATTGAATTTAATTATTTGGGACAGTTTGATAACAGCGCAGTACAGGATAGTACATCGGTTTGGCGTTTAGCATCGGAAAGCTCTGGCAAAGCAACAAGTGACAATATCGCTATGAATAGTGAGTTGGCGGTTAATGGGCAAGTGTTGAATGGGGCACTGTCTTTTGAAGTAAGTTTCTCACAAGCGCGTTTAAATAATGACGATGTGGCGCAGTTTGCCGCACACTTTGAGGCTGCATTACAGCAGATTGTGGCGCATTGCCAAACAGCAGAAGCTACATTGACCCCATCAGATGTCCCATTGGCTAAATTATCGCAAACACAATTAGCGGCGTTGCCACTTACCCTGAGTAATGTGGATGATCTGTATCCACTATCTCCGATGCAAGAAGGCATGTTATTCCACAGCATGTTTGAGCAAAGCAACGCGTATGTTAATCAGATTTGTTTCGAGGTGAAAGGTTTAGATGTTGCGCGCTTTAAGCAGGCTTGGCAATCCGTCATCGCACGTCATGATGTACTGCGAACAGGGTTTGTATGTACAGATAAAATGAACTTACAGTTTGTTGCTAAAGAGAGTGCACAAGATTGGCAGGAGCTAGATTGGCAGCATAGTCAGTTAGATAAAAATGCAGTGATAAACGCAGCGCAAGCGGATAGAGAGCGAGGGTTTGATTTTATTAACGACCCAGGTTTGACGCGTTTAACACTGATAAAAACGGGCGTGTCAGAGCATTATTTAATTTGGACCAATCATCACTTATTGACCGATGGGTGGAGCACATCCGCTATGATGGGCGAAGTGCTACAAGCCTATAAAGGCATCACGTTACCGAAAAGTACGGTGCAATATAAAGACTATATTGCGTATCTTGAAAAACAAGATGCGGCAGGCAATTTAGCGTATTGGGAGCATGAAACAAGTAAGCTGACGGACCCAAGTTACCTGACGTCGGTATTAAGTGGCGCTGAAGAAGCAGAGCGCTATGCTAAGCAACATATTCAGTTTGATGAAGCACAAACAACGCATTTAACGGACTTTGCTAAGCAAAACCATGTGACAGTTAACACCGTTATTCAAGGTGCATGGGCATTATTGCTGTCGCGATACTTAAATCGAGATACGGTATGCTTTGGGGCAACCACCTCGGGTAGACCGACAGACATGAATGGGAGTAACACATGCTTGGGGATGTTTATCAATACCATCCCGGTGATCACTGAAATAGATCCAGCTCAGTCGCTAATAACGTGGTTACAGTCAATTCAAAATGCCAATGTTCGCTCTAGAGAGAGTGAATTTACCCCGCTTTATGATATTCAAAAGCAAGCAGGGCAGCATTTGGAGCTCAATAAAGAAGGGTTATTTGATACCTTAATGGTGTTTGAGAACTACCCGATCTCAGAAGCACTGCAAAGTGAAGAAAGACACGATACGTCATTTGATGTGGTGCATTCTGAAGAAGAAACCAATTACCCAGTCTCAGTAGAGGTTGATATAGCAGCCTTATTGAAAATAACGCTGACATATCAAAGTGACAAAGTAAGCACACCGAGTGCGAGCAGGCTGTCAGAGCAGCTGGGGTCTTTGATTTTAGCGATGATGGCGAACCAAAGCGCAATCTTGTCAGAGTTATCCTTGGTCACATCGGCGCAAGCAGAGTCGTTACAAGTACAAGGGTTTGGTGATGAGTTTACACCTTATCTAGTGGGGGTAGAAACACCGATATATCTTCCGAATGGCGATGCCCCGGTTTTACGCCCAGAGCAATATCAAGATGTGGTGTCAACATTAAATCAATTGGCAGAGCAGACACCCGATGCAGAAGCCGTAACGTGTGATGGCCTCAGTTATACGTTTAAGGAGCTGTATGAGAGATCATCGCAATTGGCGTATTACTTGCGCGAGCAAGGGGTGGTTGCAGAGCAAAGAGTGGGTGTTGCACTAGAGCGAAGTCGAGATTTACCAGTGGCATTTTTAGCCATTTTAAAAGCGGGTGCAGTGTATGTGCCGATGGACTTGAGCTATCCAGAGCAACGCTTAGCGTACATGATAAAAGAC
>NZ_MIET01000003.1 GCF_003590335.1 Pseudoalteromonas sp. MSK9-3
ATATCGTACGGGAGATTTGGTACGCTGGAATGCAGATAACCAAATGGAGTACTTGGGACGTACTGACCATCAAGTTAAAATTCGAGGCTTTCGAATAGAACTCGGAGAGATAGAGTCTTTATTACGTAAGTCAGCGGGTGTGAATGAAGCGGTGGTTATAGCGGATGATACCCCTTCAGGCAAGCGTTTGGTTGGGTATGTATCTGGGCATGATGAGCACATATTGGATGTGGTGGCGCTAAAAGAGCAGTTAGTTCAGCAATTACCCGATTATATGGTCCCGAGTGTGTTAATGGCATTAGCGGCGCTGCCAACGAATAGTAACGGTAAGATAGATAGAAAGGCATTACCAAAGGCACAACTCCAAAGCGAGATAGCTTATGCAGCACCAGAAGGCGAGTTGGAGGTGTTATTGGCGCAGATTTGGCAATCGGTGTTGGGTGTTGAGCAAGTTGGGCGGGACGATAACTTCTTTGAATTAGGCGGTGACTCAATTAATGGTTTAAAAGTGATCAGTCAGTGGCAACAGCGACACCATTTACCGCTCAATATTAGAGTATTATGGCAAGCCTCAGATCTGAAGTCGTTAGCGGTTGCGTTATTAGATGATGCGATACAGAGTATACATAGTCTGAACTCGCACAATAAAGCAGCCCCAAATCTATTTTGTTTACATGAAGGCACTGGTTTAACAATGGCTTACCGCCCTCTGGCGCAAAGGCTTGAAGGTCAGGTGAATTGTTTAGGAGTTGCGCCAGATACTGCTTTTTATGAAACATCAGACCTAGAGGAATTAGCCAATCATTACACCACTGCAATTTTGAGCTATCAGAACTCGGGTCCTTTCAATTTAGCTGGTTGGTCACTGGGTGCTCCGATTACGCTATTGGTTGCAAATAAGCTTTGCGAGCTTGGCCACACGGTTGCTACCGTGCAGCTGATAGATAGTTGGAGTCCATTTGAGCAACAATATAGTCACGTTTTAACATGGCGTCAGTGGATCACAGACTGGGTAATGCAGTCTGTTGTTGAGTGTAAAGACGAAATTGAACTGCTTTTACGTGACTATGTTGCGACGGGTTCTGAAGATGTTGCGCCATTGGTTAACTTATTAATGCAGTATAAGAGCTGTTTCAGTCTTGAGTTCATTGATTTACCGGCAGAAGAGTTAGTCAGGTTAATTGAAGTTTCCTATCATTTACATGTTATTGCACGACAGCCTGTAGAGTATAAGGTGGTCACTCCTGAAACAGTGCACTGTTGGTGGTCAACGGAGAGTTCAGCTGACAAAGTGTCACGATATTATACTGGTTTGAAGCAATCGTTACCGGATACTCGCTTAGACTACGATCATCAAGAGATTGTGATTAGTTCAGAGTTATTGGATAGCATTGAAAGGACTATGTTAAATAATATTGAACAGTAAATAGTGTAATAAATACTAATTGGGAAGTGCCGCTCTGTCTTTGATAACGGCACTTTTTATTTGCGCGGCATTTAAGTATGGTGAAATTGCAGCTTTACTTTGCTAACCAAGTAACGTTTTCTTATGTTAAAGGTACTTGGTATGAAAAATTGATATTGTGAAATTTTGTGTTGTTACTAGGGGCTGTTGATCTTTGCTGTTCTATTTTCGTTCTCTTTGAGCGTGCTTTTATCACGGCGCTTAATGTGTGGCCTAGTAATCTAAGCGAATATTAAGCAACAAAGAGAAAAGGGCGCTCAAAAGAACCGGTAGGCAGCGCTTGATTGACTTTTCTACTATGTTATCGGCTGACTCACATGGAGTAACCATGCTACGCAGCCTTTGTCTTGTATAAAAGCCAATCAAGCTGCTGCAAAAATGAACCTGAAAGATCAACAGCCCCTAAGTTTTTGATTCGTTGCAAGAGTTAACTATTTGCTTAATGCAGGTGTGGTTTCGCACTAAAAAAGAGTGGTTAAGTCAGTATAGTAAGACAAGTGACATTGATAATTTCAGAAGAAAGAGACAGGGGAGTAATCCAATATCATGTTATTGGATTACTCTGAGATAAAATTAACTGATATTGAGTGCATCTGCTATTTCTGCAGAACGAATAGCTAAAATAGACAGGAGTGAATCGCTAATACCATGCGTTGCTTCGTTGATACCTTGGGTAAAGATTTTAGGTTTGAAGGTATCGACAGTGCGTAATTGATAGTCTCGCGCAATATCGTCTTCTAACCACGGCGTGACCGATTTTAAAAGCGGCGGTCGAGATGAATACTGGTAGCCCGTCGCGAGTATCATATGATCATATTTCTCTACGTAACTTCTTTGTTGAGCATGGCGAAGCGTTAGGTTTACTTGATCACCTGCTATTGCAGCAGCATCTACATGGGTGTTATTTTTAATGGAGAAACGCGTTTCGTTTTTTAATTTCTGAGTATATAAACGACCATATATGTCATCGAGTAATGGCTCATCAACAACAGCATAATTTGTATTTCTAAATTCAGTTAAAAATGCACTGCGTTGCTCTGGTGTATTTTCGTACATTAAATCAGTGTAGCGAGGGTCAAAGATCTCATTGACAAACGGGCTTGAATCAGCCGGTTTCATAGCTCCGGCGCGAAACACTAAGTCGACTTGTGGTTGGTGGGAGATATTTTGCACATCCACGAATATTTCAGCTGCACTTTGGCCTGCGCCAATCACTGCGACCTTTTCGCCAGGCTTGATTTTGTCTTTATTCATTAAATATTGAGATGAGTGCCATACATTTTCATGTTGAAATACATCATTAAATACGTCAGGTATTTTTGCATTACCACCAGGGCTTAAAATGATATTTTTGGCATGGCGAGTTTGCTCATGACCTTCACCGTTGCGCGTGGTGATTGCTAAAAATTCAACCCCATTTTGTTCGATGATGGGGCTGATATCAGTCACTTCTTCCGCATAGTGACAGTAGTCGTTAAAGTGGGATGCAGCCCAGCTTAAATAACTGTTAAACTCTAACCTTGATGGATAAAACGTCTTTAAATTAATATAGCTATCTAGTCTATTTTGATGATGCAAAAAGTTAGTGAAACTAAAGTGACTGGTCGGGTTTCTTTGTGTTACGAGATCTTTCAGATAAGAAATCTGCATTGTCGTGTCATCAAGTAACATCCCACCATGCCATAAGAAATCAGCTTGTTTTTCGATAAAGCACACCTTGTCGGTTAGCTTACCCTGTTCCTGTAACGCAATGGCTAAAGCTAGGTTAGCTGGACCAAATCCTATCCCTATAACGTCGTATAATTTCATGTTTGCCTCATCAAAGCGCATTTGCATGCTGCTGTAGCTATTAGTAGTCACCATGAGACGAAGGTTTATGATAATTATTTAGGTTTTCCTTATTTTCTTTGTGGCTTTTCATTTTATCGCGATGCAATCGCGTTATTAGATAGAATTTATTTAGGAATAATGACGATAGTCTAACTTTATTTGTCGTTGCTTCGTCTAGAGGATCTAAACACACAAAGTATGTGCATACGAAAAGTTGATGGCATGCTTTAGACGATTTACTACCAGCGATTAGCGAAGAATTATGACCAGCGTTTGTGATATCGAACTAAATAATTTGTCACTTAAAAATAAAGCGATTGAGCTCACACAGCACTTAGTGCGATTCCCTTCTATCACGCCAGATGATGCAGGCAGCTTTGATTATGTTTGTCAGTACCTAAAAAGACTAGGGTTCACGTGCCAAGAGGTAACTCAACATGGTGTACGCAACTTAATCGCAACGCAAACATTTGGCCAAGGTAAAACGTTTGCGTTTGCTGGCCATTTAGATGTTGTGCCTGCCGGACCTATAGAGCTTTGGACCAGCCCGCCTTTCGCTGGCAATATTATATCAGAGCGTTTATATGGCCGAGGTGTTGCGGATATGAAAGGGGGTATAGCCTGTTTTATTGCCGCTGTAGAGGGGCTATTATCACAGTGCAATAAAGGCAAAATTATGCTGCTTATAACGTGTGATGAAGAGGGGGAAGCGGAACATGGTACATCGTGTATTATGGATAAGCTAAATGCCTTGGGTACAGCACATTTACCGGATTATTGCTTGGTTGGTGAGCCTTCGAGCAAGGTACGTTTGGGTGATACGGTTAAAATTGGTCGACGAGGCTCCTTATCTGGTCATATTCGCGTATTCGGGCAGCAAGGGCATGTTGCTTATCCTCATAATTGTCAAAACGCAGCGCATGGCGCTATTGTGCTGAGTCAACGTTTATTGGCATTAGAGTGGGATACTGGGTCGATCACAATGCCTGGGACTAGCTTACAGATCACTCAGCTGAATAGCGGGGAGTTTGTAGATAATATTGTACCCGGTACAACCGATATTTGCTTCAATATTCGCTATAGTAGTTTACATTCGGAACACTCTCTTAAGCAATTGATAAAAAAAGCATTGCTCAGTGACGACATTCGCTATGAAATTGAATGGCAGCGACCTTGTGCACCTTACTTTAATAAAGCGAACCAGTTTGTAAACACTCTGAATGCAGCGATTGAAAATACAGTTGGCATTAAACCCATATTGACAACGGATGGCGGCACATCGGATGGGCGGTTTATCGCATCACGCCATACTGAAGTGATTGAGTTTGGGTTGCGCAATGATAATATTCATCAAGTTAATGAATCAGCATCACTTGCTGATATCGGTGACTTAGCGATGATTTATCAACAAGTGCTCGCAGCATTTTGTGTAGATGAAAGGTGAGTCAGTGTCTTCAGAGCCATTGCTTTGGTCTAGGTGCTTTCTGAACATGCGCTAATAAACTCTTTTAAAGAGAAGGTATTAGGTAATATAGTAAAATATTTTCGGTTCTTGTGATTTAAATGATATGCCACTGTTAATTAAGTGGTTTTTTGTCGATCCTTTATGAATTTTGTTCCTGTAATTACGTCACGTCGTCAAAGGATGGTTAATATTTAATTATGATGAGGGTCAAATGACAAGAGTTTCAAAAATCGCCATAAGTATTGCTGCATTACTCAGCACCTCTGTTTATGCGTCGGATAACGTCAATGTGAGTAGCGAAGTAAACGACATTGAAACAATAGAAGTACTGGGCAAACACTACCGTAATATTGGTGCAACGGGATTACCGCTTGCCATTGGTGATACACCGCAATCGATTTCTTTAATCGATGCTGAATATATCGCATTGTATGACTTAAACTCTGTAGGTGAGGCGTTAGAGCACAGTGCGGCAATTCATACAGATCCTTCGCCTTCTGGGCGTGACCGTTTTACGTATGCAAGAGGCTTTGCGATGAACCGTTATTTAGTTGACGGTATGGTTTCGGCGGGGCGCTCTTTTCAAAGTTCATTGCTTGATGCCAGCATGTTTGAGACGGTTGAAGTGATCCGAGGCTCTACGGGTATGCTACAAGAAGTCGGCCAGCCGTCAGGGACTGTTAATCTTATTCAAAAACGCGCACAAGAGAGCTTTTCAGGTTACGTAAATGCTGAGCTAGGTTCTTGGGGTAAGCGTCGAGTAGAAGGTGATGTGACAGGTTCGCTGACCAATGATGGTTCTGTAAAAGCACGTGCGGTTGCGGTTTATGAAACTGCAGACTCTTTTCAAGAGCGTGTTAATAGTGCACGTAAAGTGATTTATGGGACAATCAGCGCTGAGCTAACTGATGACCTTTCGGCTTCACTATTCTGGTCGCAACAAGAAGATGAACTAGACGAGTTTTCAAGTGGTTTACCATTTAGCTATAGCGATGGCTCTGCATTTAATGGTAATGCCAGTCACAATGATACCCCGAGCTGGGTGTATGAAGATGTCAATCAAGATAACGTAATGGTTGAGCTACAATATACTTTGAATGACGATTGGTCCATTCAGGGTCGTTACCATCGCTCAGATGTTGAGTCAGATGGGATATTTTTTAGTGGCGATTCATTACCAGATGTTGAGTCTGGGTTATATCGTTCCTTCATAAACCACTCTGACCGCGAGAATGAAAGTGAGCGTGCTGAACTCAACCTAACAGGTAACTTTACGCTTTTAGATCGTGAACACCATGTGACGTTTAGTGCCGCAGATGCCAGCTTTACAGAAATTGAAAAACGTGCATTTCCGCAGGCCGCTCCTACTATAAATGCGAATGATCCTAGCAGTAGTGCAAGCATTCCAATGCCTGTGTTTTCTGAACCATCTATCACTAATTCAGAGCAAGAGTCTAAGAACTACCGTATTGCTGCTAATCTGAGTCTGGCTGAACCGCTAAATATTCTATTGGGTGCAAATTATAAAGATATTGACTCACGTGCAGGCGCTGGCGATATCTTTAGTGATTGGGTTAACAACAGTGATACCAGTCTATATGTTGGTGCCACTTATGATGTAACAGAAGCGGTTTCTGTATATAGCAGTTATACCGATATCTTTGAACTCCAAATGGTATTCGATAAAAATGGCGATTTACTTGATCCAGCCGTCGGTAAAAATAAGGAGATAGGGGCACGTTATTCATCACTTGATGGTAATTTAAATGTTGATGTCGCACTGTTTAAGATTAACCAAGAAAATTTTGCTATCAATGATACAAGTGCAGCAGCAGCCCGTATTTATAGAGCGGTTGATGGTGTTGAGTCGAAGGGCTATGAAATTGAAATCAGTGGCTATATTAATGACCAATGGCGTGCATCAATTGCGTATAGCAATCTGAGCCTAGCAGATAACAATGAAGGCCGTATTTCTAAAATTGTGCCTGATAAAGTGGCTAAGTTTAATACTGACTATGAGTTTGATGGCTCGCTAGCAGGGCTAACGGTCGGTGGCTTTATTAATTGGACGGGAGAAAGGCATGGCTTTATCCTCGTTCCTCGTAAAGGTTTTGATTATCCAGAGTTAGAGTCTTACACTGTCGTTGGTTTAGTTGCCAGCTATGACGTGACCGATAACTTAAGTATCAAAGCGAATATTAATAATGCGTTTGATAAAGAGTATGAAAGTAAAGTGGCATGGTTTAGTCGCAGGGCTAGCACGCCTCGCAATTACTCTGCACAGATAAATTATCGGTTCTAAGACCGTCAGAGAGTGACATCCACAAAAGGAGGCATATGCCTCCTTTTTTGTTAATGAGAAACTGAATTTAATAGGCTTAAAAAGTCGCGCCGCCATCAATCGTGAGTATTTGCATGGTGGTGTGTGAGGAAAGCTGTGACGCAACAAAAATAATACTGCGCGCTATTTCATCCGCGGTGGCAATTTTTTGTAATGGGATCCCCAGTTTATATTCTTGGGCAAAACCTGCGATGACATTGTTAGCACCAGACTCATCTAGCCACATGCTCGTTTGCATCGGGGTGAGCGTGGAACCAGGAGCTATCACGTTACAGCGTACGCCATAATTAGCAAGCTCTAATCCCGCAGTGAGTGTCAACTGAGTAACCGCCGCTTTGGATGCGCAATAGGCTGCCATTTTTTGTCTAGGGGTATTCGCTGCATTTGAGCCCACCGTGACGATGCTACCTTGTTGTGTGGTTTTAAAGTGTTCATAACAGGCTTTTATAAATAAAAAAACGGCACTGCTATTAATGGTTTGGCATTGCATCCATTGAGCGAGAGAGAGCTGTTCAATGGTTTCGAACTCTAAAATACCTGCGACATTAATCAAATTATAAGGTGCCAAGCCTTGAGCAATCAATTCACTTAACGTTGCTTCTAGTTCCGTTAACTTTGCTAAATCACACTGCACAGATTTATATAAACAAGCGGTGTCGCTGAAGTGTTTATCAAAGCCGATGACTTTGGCCCCTAACTTTGCGAAATGCTGCGCAGCGCTGAGCCCAATCCCTTGACCTACACCGGTTACCCACACGACTTTGTCATGGTATTCGGTCTTTAACTGTGTATCAAACGACATATTCAGGCTCCTGCGAAAGGCATTTTATAAGCTCAGACAACATTAAAGTCGGCTGATTTGCCCAGCGTATCGCGGCGTCAAAAACCTGTGATTGGATGGCATTGACGTGGCTTGGCTGATACCGTGCTTCATTCACATCAAAGTCAATGTTCGCAGGGGTATCACCCAGTAAGTGAATTTGCAGCATGATATCATCAGTGGTGCCCGCACTGAGAATATGGCTATGGGTTTCAATGCCTGCGTATTTCGGATTACTCGAAAACGGCAGCAAGTTAATGGTTGGGCCAAAGACGGTCAATGATTTACCTTGTTTTTGTCGGTCACGTTTTAAAGACTCTACCCGGTAGCTTTGCACCTGTTTTAACTCTTTTATCTGCAGGTTCACTAATGCGGTGATGTTTTGCAATGTCATGTCTGGTGAGACGTTCAGTGGTAAAGGTAATACATTGCTTTGCACGCAAGGGGCTGAGAGCTCCGCCATTGATTGGCGGTTCATCATAATAAGGCCGAGTGTGACATGATAATGCTGAGTTTTAGCAATTAGTGCGGCCGCGATCGCAGCTAATAGTATTTCTGAGCTACTTGAATTAATTAACGAGGCGGCTGATTGAATGGTTTGCCATTGAGTGCGCGTAAATTGCTGACTGGTTCGTTTATTTGCGGTAGTGACGTCGGCTTTACTGTCGCTAAAGCTGTGAACTTCGCCTATATTATCAAGCCATTGGTTTAATGTTTCGCGTGCCGAATCAACCGTTGCTAAATAGGCGGTTTGTTGCTGTGCCTCAAGCAAGGTTTGTTGATCAGAAAAGCGTAAATTTGGCAGCGCTTTATTTTTCATGAGTGCGTTATAGCTGCGACTCAATGCCTGGCTAAATAGGCCAAATCCATAGCCGTCTAGTAATAAATGGTGCGCTAAAATCATCAAATAATCTTGAGATTCTCCTCTAAGGAGTTGCAACTGCATTAGTGGCTGCGATGATAAATCAAATGACTGAGAGAGCTTTGGAGCCATAAATTGTTGAGCATATTCAGCAATGTGTTCAATATCATGTTCAAGTTGAATGATCTCGATAACAGGGGGGTTATGTGTTGGTTGTAGCGAGGGTGTGTAATCTGCATCATGGGGAAAGCGACAACTTAAGGTATTACTGGCTTGCCAAACATGATTGAAAGCATGTTGCAGCGTCGTTGCTGCAACTTTACCTTTGAACACCATACATTCAGCAACATTAAATAACTCACCTCGGCCACTAATGGTGTGGAGTAACCACATGGCATGCTGAGATGTCGTCAGTGGCAGAGGGTTTGCTATTGTATGGGTCATTAGTCGTCCTTGCGTTCTTCCAGCAATTCAACCCATGCAGAAAGGGTTGGAATTTGCGCCAGTTCGATAAAGTTAGTCTCAATACCTTGTTGTTGCCATAATGCAATGAGGTTCATGACTTGCACTGAATCTAACCCATAGTCAATCAGGCTTTCGAATTCATCAAATTCATCTGGTTCACAGTCGATAAGTGGCAGGATATGCGCTTTAAGCCCGTCAAGAGAGGTTAAATCTAATGTTTCTTCACCTAATACTTGCGCAGTATTGACGACTTTTCCGCAGCGCTGTGCAACGAAATTCAGCGCCATTTGGTGTTCATCATAGCTAAAGTCAGCAACGGCATCGGCTATGACAAATGGTTTAATATCACGCATAAAGGCATCAACGGCGGTGGTCATCACACCAATATGCGCATAAATGCCAACGATGAGTAATTGGTCACGGCCTGAGTTTATTAAGCGTTCTTCAAAATCACACTTTTGAAATGCACTGTAACGCCATTTGGTTAACACAATGTCTTTGTCCGTTGGGGCAAGTGCATCAATGACAGGCTGCTGCGTTGGGTCTTGTAGGCCATCCCCCCACATATCACGTAATAAACCGCGTTCCTGAGTGCCTTGCTTAATAGGCTGAGCGGTGTAATAAACAGGAATATCATGCTCATAGCAATAATGTTTTAATGCTTGAATATTGGCGATAACGGCATCGATTAGAGGGTTATTTTCACCGTAAAAATTAATGAAATAATGCTGCATATCATGGATAAGTAACGCAGCGCGTTGCGGATCAACTTGCCAATCAACGCGATTGTCTGGCAGTTGTGCTTCTCGTGGTAATGGATAATGGCTTAACTTTGGAATACTCATAATTAATCTTATTGTTGTTCAAATGTAGCACGCAGTGCTTTTTTATTGACCTTACCGACTGCGGTTAATGGCAGCGCTGCAACGAATTGGAACTTATCCGGTACTTTAAAATCAGCGATACCTAATTGGCGTAAGTACTTTCGCAGCACTAAGGCAGACAGTTTGGTTGTTGGGTTTTCTTGCAGCACGACAAATGCGCAGCTTTTCTCACCAAGGGTGCTGTCTGGCATCGACACGATTGCCACATGGGCAATGTCATCATGACCTAATAGTAAGTTTTCGACCTCTTCGGCAGCAATTTTTTCACCACCGCGATTTATTTGGTCTTTGTCTCTACCTTCTACAACTAAATGACCTGATGGCAGCTGTTTAATCAAATCGCCGGAGCTATAAAACCCTTCTTCATCAAACGCGTCAGCATTATGAAGCGGAGATTTATAGTACCCTCTAAAGGTGTATGGGCCGCGTGTAAGCAATCTACCAACGGTACCTGGCGGAACGTCATTCCCTTGTTCATCAACAATTTTAATTTCGTCATCCGGGCTAATGGGCTTGCCTTGAGTATTTATGACAGACCATATGTCGTCATCATGGCGTGTGTAATTGACTAGACCTTCAGCCATGCCAAATACTTGCTGTAATTGACAACCTAGAATTGGTTCGACTTGCTCAGCAACGCTAATACTCAGCTTTGCGCCACCTACTTGGATAAGCTGCAAACTGGTTAAGTCATACCCTGCTTGCACCGCATGACTCAGCCATAACTGGAGCGCTGGCGGCACTAATGCCGTGTGGGTTATTTGGTAGTGCTCAATTAATGAAAAACAGCTCGTTGGACTGGGGTCCGCTGCGAGTACCACGCTTCCCCCTGCGTGGAATACGCCAAGTGCACCAGGTGAGCTTAACGGAAAGTTATGCGGCGCGGGTAAGGCACATAAATAGCGCGTTTCGCCATCAAGTTGGCAGATCTCAGCACTGGCAACCACACTGTATAAGTAGTCATTGTGGGTGCGAGGTATTAACTTTGGCGTACCGGTACTGCCACCACTCAGTTGAAAGAAAGCGACGTCACTGGGGTTTAACGCGGGAGCATTGAATTGCTGATCTAGTAAGTAGGCCTGTTTTAATTCACTATTGCCTTTGTGATGATCTACTATCACAGTGTTCAAGCAATTAAAGCGATTAAATAATTCATGAGTGAACTGATCATCGTTAAATAACTCATGCATTGAAGAGGCAATAATAAGGGCTGGTTGTAAAATCTCGCAGTAGCTTTGTAATTCAGTTTTTTGATGATTAAAGAGTGCGCACACCGGTGCAACACCGAGTTTAAGTAGCGCAAAGTAGCTAATATAAAACTCAATACAATTGGGTAGCTGAATAAGTGCCGTATCGTGCTGTTTTAAGCCTTTTTGCGCCAAATTAGCGGCTAAGTTGCTGCTATACTGCGATAACTGCTGGTAACTAATTGAGCGCTTACCATCAGCGAGTGCGATACCATTACCATTGGTTACGAGCTGTTCATCAAGTAAGCAAGTTAACGGCTTGTCCTGCCAATAACCTTTTTCACGATATAGCTGTGCTAAATCGGTTGGCCACGGAGTGTATTCAATGCTCATAATTCAGCGTTCTCTTTAGGGTTGGATAATTGCTGAATATCTTGAAGCGTTAAGCCTAATGCATTCAGCATTGTTTTTAATTTAGCATCTGTTTCTTGCCATTCGAGAGTTGGCTCTGAGGCCGACACGATACCTGCACCTGCAAATAAACGAGCTTGGTATTTCTCAAGTTGGGCACAGCGGATCACCACCACCCATTCGCCATTGCCATGTTGATCACACCAACCAATAATGCCGGAGAATAAATCTCGACTATGTTTTTCAAGGTCTAAAATGTGTGAGTAGGCTGCTTGAGTTGGTTTGCCACATAAAGCCGGCGATGGGTGTAATTTATTGGCGATATCAAGAATGTGCGTATGCTGGTTTTGTAATTCACCTTTTAATTCGGTAGATAAATGCCACATAGTTGCAGTGCTTAATAGCGAGGGTTCGAGTGGCACATCTAATGTGTTACAAAAAGGGGTAAGCACCTTTTCCATATCTTCAATCACGACTGCGTGTTCAAAGCGATCTTTATGGGAGTTAAAAAGTGCTTTTTTATGCTTGGCCTCTTGCTGCGCTGATGCTGCTCTGGGGATTGATCCAGCTAATGGGTTGCTTAAAACATGTGGGCCATGCTTGGCTAATAGCAATTCGGGGCTGACCCCCATGAGTGTTGTATGATCATTGACAGGAAATGAAAAGTGGTAACCACTGCGGCTTTGTTGTAGCAGCTGTGATAAAACAAGCTCTTTGTTTATTGGGTCTTTAAACGTGAGATCGACTTGTTTACTCAGGACTATTTTTTCTAATGTTGTTTCGGAAAATAGCTGTTTTGCAGCATTGACTGATGACTTGAATTGCGCTTGATTTTGTAAATATGTCACAGCTTCTATGTGATTTACTTTTTTATTTAAGGTGCTCAGCTCTGCCTTCAACCAGCTGCTGATGGCCGGCCTTTCCCAGCGTGTGGTTTTATTTGGGATGATGAAGTGGGCTTGTTGTGTTTTGCAAAAAGGGAGAACACCAAACGCCAAAGTACCCTCTGGTTGCTTGGTGAGCTGCTGCTGCACGGTTTCAACTAATTGCTGAGTATTGTTGATAGGTGATGTAAAACGACTTTTGATCCCTTGGGTAACAATACATTGTTCCCCAGACATAAATAAACAGTCGCGTTGACTTTGAAAGTTTAGTGTTTTGTTGGGGTCTGGCATTTCAAAAGCATGCTTCATATACATAAGTCACCTTGTCGTGATGGTACAGCTGTGCGCAGATTAACGGTGTAATCTGACGCAAACATTATTTTTTCAAGACGAGGGTCATTGCAAAAGATTTAGTCTCTTACTCGCGATTAGCACTGTAGTGTGCAATATGCTGTGGTAATTTAGGGCAGTCATTACAGTGAGATTTATTTGGGACATCATGTAATAAGCAGCAGTGGTTACGGATCCGATAGGTGCTGAGAGAGTTTGTAAGCATAATGGGTTTACTGCAAAGAGGATTAATCTGGCCATTGATATGACGCTCACTCAGCAACATACGCTTTTCGTTTGCTAAGTGTTCTGAGTGACCGAGTGCGTGCTCAATGGCATGTAAGAATTGGTTGAACCGAAAAGTACAATTACTCCAAAGCACTTTATTTGAGATCGAAAAATGCTGCTCTAACCACTCATGAAGCGGGGCTAAATGATTGAAAATTAGGTCTGAGTAGCGGGTTTCTGTATTTGTCCCATATAAACTTATCCCTTGATCTGGCAGTTGCAGTTGTTGTAACTGTGTATGCCAAAAGACGCTTTTTAACGATAACGTCAGCGGTTGCTGTAAAACACTGTGGGCGACAATAATACTGGGAAGTATTTGCAAAGTGTAATGCATATGCCAAACGGAGGCTTGGCTTCTTGATTTGATCACCCCTTTTTTTTGCGCAAAACTGTTGATTTCATGATGTAACATACCATTTTTCATTTGCTCATCAAGCGTGAACGCAGTATGTCCAGTGTGTAAGCCAACCCCTTTACCATAATTGGCAAAAGGACCGCTTAAATAAGGGGATAGAATGGGCAGCATATGACGGTATTGAGCCTTTAGTTTAAATGTATTCTTGAACTTCCTACGACAAAGACGAATTGACACTGAATTTTTTTACTGGATCCTCGTCTTGTATTTAATTGAACTAAGTTAGGGTTTATTGTGTTAGGGCATTTAATAAAGAAAACGCGTTGGCGCTTTTTCGCTACCGCAGCGAGTAGTGTGCTGTTTGGGTTGATCAGTGTATCGCTTGTCGCACTGATCAATGAGATTATTAATAGTGAAAGTGACCAGCTAGATCAAAAGTTTATCTACTTTGCAATTTTGGCGATATCTGGAGTGGCTTTGCAATTGTTTTCTAAACTCATTGCAGAACAATTGAGTGAACAAAGTCAGGCCGTGATAAGAAGCCAGGTTGCAGAGCTGGTTATTTCTGCCAAATTAGAGAGTATGGAAAGGCAAGGGGGCGCAAAAATTAAATCATGCCTCACGGAGCATAGTTTAAAAGTGGCCACCTTCTTCAAGAGTCTACCTAACATACTCACGAATGCCATGATTGTTCTGGGTAGTCTTGGTTATATGGCTTGGTTAGATTGGCAGGTGTTTTTATTTGCTTTATTAACCTTATTTTTGGGCTCTGCAGGTTACAGTTTGGCAAATGCGAAGGCGTATAAAAAGGTGTCAGAAGCAGCAAGGTTGCAAGATGAGCTTTTTGTACACTTTGATGCGATTGTCGAGGGTGCAAAAGAACTTAAATTGAATCAGAGCAAACGGCAAGTATTTTTAAAGGAAGTCTTAGGCCAAGCCATTGATAAATTAAAAACGCGTCGAGTCGCGGGGGCGAGTATTTACCATTTAGCCGCGTCTTGGGGCGGGTTTAGTATTTTTGCTTTTATTGGTGGGACGCTTTACTACTTGTCAGGTATCGAATCTGATAGTGGCAAGATCATGTCAGGATTTGCGCTGTTATTTTTATACATGCTTACCCCATTAGAGGTTATGCTCGAAGCGATCCCGCGCGCTTTTGAAGCGAAAGCATCTGCCAAGACGATTGCGGAGTTTCAAGATGATCTTGAACAAATAGAGCAGCATTCAAATCAAAAAATAACCAGCTTCACTCAGCTACATGTTAAAGAATTAAGCCACAGTTATTACCATGAACAAAGTGATGAAGTCTTTGCGCTTTCTCCTATAAATCTGACGATTAATGCCGGAGAGTTAATTTATTTAGTCGGAGGCAATGGCAGTGGAAAAACTACCTTTGCGAAAGTGTTTAGTGGTTTGTATGCCGCTAACAATGGGCATATTACTGTTGATAACACCATAATAGAGGCGCCAAGCTTAGACAATTACCGCCAACTATTTAGCACAGTGTTTACGGATTTTTATTTATTTGACCGTTTATTGGGCGTTGCTAATCAAGCATTAGAAGATAAAGGTAATGCACTTATTAAAAAGTTAAACTTACATCATAAAGTGGCTATTAAGGATGGTGCGTTTACCACCAGGGACTTATCTCAGGGGCAAAGAAAGCGTTTAGCGTTAGTTGTTGCTTATTTGGAAGATCGTGCATTTTACTTATTTGACGAATGGGCGGCCGACCAAGATCCGTTATTCAAAGACGTATTCTATAAGGAATTGTTGCCAGAGCTCACGGCCAGAGGCAAAACGGTATTGGTGATCACCCATGATGACAAGTACTTCCATTTGGCTGATAGGTTGTTGAAGATGGAAAATGGTAAATTAACAGAACCATCTGTGATGAAGAACACGCAAAGTATTGCTTAATAGGAAGTAATACAACAAAAAGCCCGCGTAATGTACACGGGCTTTTTTTTACTTCATTTTTAAATCACACGAGAAAAACGGCTGCTTTTTAGTTGGTTTTGTAAATAGACATCAAAGCACATACAGATAATGCGAATGAACAAGTTACCTTTGCGGGTAATGGTAATGTGAGACTCAGACAGCATTACTAACCCATCATCTACCAAGGGTTGTAAGCTTTTGAGTTCCCGTTCGAAATACTCAAAAAAATGAATTGAATGGGCATGTTCAATGTCTGCAATACGCAATGAAAAATGGCAAATAAGTTGTTTGATGATATCAGCTCTGAGTACATCATCGGCATTGAGTATCATGCCTTTGCTCAGTGCGCAGCCTGTTTCAGAGACCGCTTGATAATAGCTTTTTAGTGCTTTATGGTTTTGTAGTATGGCGTTGCCAATTTGTGAAATTGACGAGACGCCTAAACCCAGTAAGTCACACTCTCCATGTGTTGTGTAGCCTTGGAAGTTGCGATGCAGTTTACCCGTGTTTTGCGCAATGGCGAGTTCATCCGTTTTTTTGGCAAAATGGTCCATGCCAATAAATTGATATCCCGCCTCATTCATTTGCAGTAGGGTATTTTTAAATATGTCCAACTTTTGCTGAGGGGTTGGCATGTCAGAGTCTTTCAGTTTACGTTGCGCAGCAAATCGCTCTGGTAAATGCGCATAGTTAAAAACCGAGACACGATCAGGACTCAGGGCAATGAGTTGCTTGATGCTGTCAGCAAAGCTTTCAGGTGTTTGGTGAGGTAAACCATAAATCATATCGGTATTAATTGAAGCGAAACCGAGTTCACGCGCTTGACGTACTAAGGCAATCACATCATCAACATGCTGCGGACGATTGACCGCAGCTTGTACTTCATCGTTAAAGTCTTGAATGCCAAAAGACACTCTGTTGAATTTAAGCCTGTGTAAGGTCTTCAACATATTTTGCTCTAAAGAGCGTGGGTCTATCTCAATCCCCCGCTGTGCATCATCTTGAAAGTAAAAATGTTGCTCTAATATCGATATTAACCGTGTCATTTGTGTGGCAGTTAAAAATGTCGGTGTTCCTCCCCCGAGATGCAGTTGCTCTATTTTATACGCTTTAAAAAGAGGTGCTTGCGATTGAATTTCTTTTTCTAGGTGATCTAAATAGACATCGGCTTTTGATTGATGACGAGTGACTATTTTATTACAACCACAGTAATAACAGAGCTGGTGACAAAAAGGGATATGAATGTACAGTGAGAGTGAATGGCTGCTCGAACGCTCAATGGCAGTGAGTAAATCGCTTTGCTGGGATCCACTTTGCAAAGATAATGCGGTGGGATAAGAGGTGTATCTTGGTCCTGATACATTATATTTATTGATCAGGGTATCATCCCAGGTAGGTGTATTCATGACGACGGCACTCACTATTACTAAAAATGAATAGTGTAAAAGAGAAGTGGAGGCTGCGTGTTGATCTATCGCAAATCAACA
This sequence comes from Pseudoalteromonas sp. MSK9-3, assembly GCF_003590335.1. Classification (GTDB taxonomy): domain Bacteria; phylum Pseudomonadota; class Gammaproteobacteria; order Enterobacterales; family Alteromonadaceae; genus Pseudoalteromonas. The sequence continues at coordinate 17,016 of NZ_MIET01000003.1, forward strand.
CATGCCAAAAGCTGGCATGTGTTGTGGGGGGGATTTAAAGCTTAAATTGATTCACCGTGCTGTTTAAAGCACGTGCTAAGTCATTTAAGTCCTTTGCTTCATCAGCCAAGGTGTGGGCGTGATGAGCGGTACTATTTACTAGATCGTTGATGGCATTTAAGCTGCTGTTAATGTCTTCTGCAACCACGGTTTGCTGCTCTGTCGAGGTGGCAATTTGATGGCTTTGATCTTGTACTGTGGTTACTGAGCCTGAAATGTCTTGCAACGAGTCGAGTACATCTTGTGTTTGCGATACTGACCCCTCAGCCTGCTGCTGTCCTTGTTGCATCATGGTGGATGCTTGTTGCGCTATTTGCTGTAACTTAGAGATCATCTTTTGAATGTCGTCAGTCGATTCCTGTGTACGACTTGCCAAAGAACGTACTTCGTCAGCCACGACCGCAAAACCACGACCTTGTTCACCGGCTCTTGCCGCTTCAATAGCTGCATTAAGCGCGAGTAAGTTCGTTTGTTCTGCGATGCTATTTATCACATCAATCACCGCACCGATATTACTGGTCTCTTGCTCAAGCCCCGCGACAACTTTGGCAGCTTCACCAATATGAGTTGCTAGATTAGTCATATCAGCCTGTGCTTGAGTTGAGCGAGTGGTGCCGTCATTGGTCATACGTTGCACCAGTTCAGCTGCTTGATTGGTCTCTTGCGCATTGCGTGATATTTCGGTGACAGTCGCAGCCATTTGTGTCACGGCCGCACTTACACTATCAACTTGCTCTTTTTCTTGTTGAATTTCATGATTGGTACTGGATGAGACGGCACTGAGTTGTTCTGATGCGTTGCCTAGCTGCGAGGCTTGAGCTGCGGTATCTAGCATCATGGCACGTAATTTATCAATAAAGGTATTCATGTGCTGAGCTAATTGCCCCACTTCATCCTTACTGGCGATATTGATACGGCGTGTTAAATCGCCATCACCAGAGGCTATCTCTCTCATTGTCTCTGTTAATGTGGTAATGGGTTTGGTAATTAACTGTGTGGCCCATAAAATCATTAATACAATAATAAAGATAATAACGATGACCGAAACAGTCGTGGTCATGACCGCTTCTTCTACTGGCGCGTTAATTAAGCTGACAGGGATCATGAGTCCAACATGCCAATCGAGAATAGGGCTATCTAATTGCACACTATTAAAAATTACGTAGTATTCATTTCCCTTAAACATGACATATGCGGTGCCCGAAGCGTTATTTTTTATTGCACTATTGAGCGCATTAAAGCCAGAGGTATTATTGAATTGCTTTTCTAACCCATCCAATCCTTCTTTGCCATTGGGGCCTTCATCAGTAATAGATAATTGATGGCCTGTTTGCTCTGATAAATGCACAACTTTTAAATCACTATCTAGTAAAAATCCGTATCCTTGATCATTAAATCGAATGTCTTCTACCAGCGCGTTGACGTTGGCCATTTGCAAATCAATACCGGCAATACCAATGAGTTGACGTTGATCATTATAGATAGGCTCTTTTATCACCGCAGAGACGTCACCCGTATTGGCATCCACTGAGACAGGGCTAACATGTAAGCCACCCATTTTCATGGCTTCTGGCCACCAACCACGTTTATATGCGTAATACTCACGGCCATCAGAAAAACGAGAGGTCCGCTCGTTTTCTTTAAAGTATTCCCCTGTGATGGCGGAGGCAAAGAAGGTTGATAAAATATTATCATCGTTCACTGTCAGGTTAACGAAGTCTTTATTGACTTCAAGGTAACCAGGTTGAGTTTCAAGCTTACTTTCTCTTTGGTCATATTGGCTGAAGAAATTAACCAAGCTGGTGTTATTAGCAAAAGTCGTGACTAACTTACCGTATTGTGCAAAAAATGCTTCCATAGAGAGCTTTTCTGAATACAGATGGCTTTGCGCCTCTCTTTCAATACTATTGCGTGATAATGAAGCGATATGGTTAACAAAGTAACTTGAGGCGATGATAAGTAAAACGGAGATGGTGCCGCCAATAAGTAAGAGGATCTTTTTCCTCAAAGATAAGTTTTCAAGCATGACATATTCTTTTTATTAGGATTGAGCAAAGCTTAATCAAACCATAACTCCGCGTGCTTTACCACTTTTTAGGCACAGATAACAAATAATAGCGCGGATGATATGTCAGTATTTATTCACACTTGTAATTATTTATTGCGAAATACTAACGACTGATGAGTGTAGAATAGGTTTAGTATATAAACGAAAAAACGCCCACTGAGGGCGTTTTTAGTAAAACTCTATAACAAGTTAGCTACGAGGGCCGGCCTGTTTGATGGCGTCTGAGACGTCATACTTGGTAAAGTTTTCTTGGAAATCTGCTGCTAATTTTGCAGCATACTCAGCATACTTGGCTTTGTCTTCCCACGTATTAATTGGGTTAAGCAAATTAGTATCAACACCTGGTACTGCCACTGGCACGTCTAGGTTTAGTGATTCAATGTGTGTTGTTTCAACACCGGCCAAAGTACCTGATACAATCGCATCAATGACAGCACGTGTCGTCGGAATATCAAAACGTTTACCAATGCCGTAAGGGCCACCAGTCCAGCCTGTATTCACAAGGTATACTTTTGCATCAAATTCACGTACACGCTTCATAAGTAGCTCTGCATATACGCCAGCAGGACGTGGGAAGAAAGGCGCGCCGAAGCACGTAGAGAACGTTGACTCAATATCAGACGTTGAACCAATCTCAGTTGAGCCTACCTTTGCGGTATAACCACTTAAGAAATGATATGCAGCGGCTTCTTCAGATAAAACAGAAACTGGCGGTAAAACACCACTCACGTCACACGTTAAGAATACCACTGCTTTTGGCTCGCCAGCACGGTTTTCAACTTTACGCTTTTCAACATGCTCAAGCGGGTAAGCTGCACGCGTGTTTTGCGTTAAGCTGGTATCGTTGAAATCAGGTGTACGATTCTCATCTAACACAACATTTTCTAAGATGGTGCCAAATTTAATTGCGTTCCAAATTACCGGCTCATTTTTCTGCGATAAGTCGATACATTTGGCGTAACAGCCGCCTTCAATATTAAATACGCTGCCCGGTGCCCAGCCATGCTCATCATCACCGATCAAGAAGCGAGTTGGATCGGCTGATAATGTGGTTTTGCCCGTACCAGACAAACCGAAAAATAACGCGGTGTCGCCTGCTTCACCAACGTTTGCACTGCAGTGCATTGGTAACACGCCTTTAGCAGGAAGCAAGAAGTTTTGTACAGAGAACATCGACTTCTTCATTTCACCTGCGTAGTGCATGCCAGCAAGCAGCACTTTGCGTTCGGCAAAGTTAATGATCACAGTGCCATCACTGTTGGTCCCATCACGCTCAGGGTCACAAACAAATGAAGGAACATTCATAACTTGCCATTGTGGTAAGTCAGCACTGTTGTACTTGTTAGGTTCAATAAACATGTTTTTTGCAAAGATGTGGTGCCACGCAGTTTCAGTGGTAACCACAACTGGTAAATAGTGCTCAGGATCAGCACCCACTTCAAGGTGAGAGACGAAGTGGTCACCGCTTTGTACATGTGCTTCAACACGTGTCCAAAGAGCGTCAAATTTATCAGCATCGAATGGGCGGTTTACTTTTCCCCATTGGATATCATTTTCAGTGCTTTGCTCTTTAACGATAAAACGGTCATTTGGAGAGCGGCCAGTGCGACGACCAGTTTTTGCAACGAATGCTCCGTTTGCGGCCAAAGTTCCTTCGCCGCGAGAGATGGCGAGTTCGACAAGTTCAGCTGCAGTTAAATCGACAAAACGAGTAGCGCTTGAAGTCATGTTATTACCTAAAATGTGAGAATTGAACGGGATAGCTCTGAGTTCTTACTAACCTTAAGCTGAATTGATAGTAACAGATGATATTGAGATATTCGAGCCTTTGTAGGGCCTGAAATCACATTAATTTGCCAAAAAACTTGAATAATTTCAATGATACCGGTGTCATTGAAAGTCACATTTAAATGACACCGGTATCATTTTTTGAACACAAAAAAGCCGTCATTTTGACGGCTTGGTATTCAATTTAGGTGCAACCGTATATTTAGTTAAAAATATTGCGAATATCTTGTTCATTGAAACGGTAATCTGTCAGACAGTAGTGGCAGCTAATGACCACTTCGCCTTGAGCTTGAACATCTTCTAATAACGCTTCTTGGCCAACATTCACTAATGCGGCAATGGTTTTATCTCGGCTACAACCACAAACAAAGTTGATTTCCTGTGGCTCAAACAATTGTGGGTTATCTTCATGATATAGACGAGTTAACACTGTCTGTGCATCTAGCTCTAATAACTCTTCATCTTTTACCGTGTGGCTTAACGCCTCTAAATGGGTAAAATCCTGTTGAGATTTTTCTTTATTAACAGGCAAAACCTGCAAAAATAGACCTGCGGCTTTCACATCGTCAGTAGCGGTTTGAGTGGCAAACCATAATCGAGTCGTGAGCTGCTCTGATTGGGTGAAGTAGTCTTCAATACACTCTGCCAATGTTTCTTTTGTCAGCGGAACAATGCCTTGGTAACGTTCGCCTTTAACCGGTGTAATTGTGATGACCATATGGCCATGACCAATTAAGTCGGAGATTCTGCTACCGGTTACTTCACTTTGCATACGTGCAATGCCACGCATGTTTTGTTGGTGGTCACCATTAATAACAGCATACTTTACCGGACCATCGCCTTGTAGCTGCACAGCAATGTCGCCTTCAAATTTTAACGTTGCGGTCAGTAAACTGGTCGCGACTAACAATTCCCCTAATAAGTGCTTCACGGGCTCTGGGTAGTCATGACCTGCGAGAATGTCATTGAAGGTCTGTGAAATTTGGACAAGTTCGCCACGAACATCAAGTTCGTCAAAAATATAGCGATGTAGTAAATCGGGTTGCATTGATTAAATCCTAGCTTGATTTCAGTTTTAACAGTTCGCGTCTTTGCTTTTTATCCGGTTTGTTAACAGGATGTGGAGCAAAAAAACTATTGTTTTTTCTTGCGATGGCATTTTCTTCGCGTTTACGGATACTAGATTCCGACTCTAGGTACGCCGTGTGGGCGATTGGCGCGGCTTGGCGCTTGTCAAAAAGCACTAAAATAGTCACTTCTTTTTCATCAAATCCCTGTGCCAGCTTTACCGTAGCGCCTACCTCTGTGATTTTACTGGGTTTACAGCGCTGGCCGTTATAGTGTACTTTACCCCCCTGTATCATTTCACGTGCGAGCGCTCTAGTTTTATAGAAGCGAGTGGCCCAAAGCCATTTGTCGAGTCTAACTCCCACGTTTTTTTCGTCTGATACAGATGAATTTTTAGTCACAATTTATTAACCATGTAGAGTGTGAATTAATAGCCGAAATCTAACATATTTTGGCATTGAACAAAAGTTTGCAAAGCAGGTCTTACGATGGGTCTGAGTTGCATCATTGAGTGTGTATTCTGAGTAACTTAAAGTGTCATATTTGGATGCTTGTTGAATTTTTGCTTAAAGGGTACACTGGGCTGCTACCGTAGAATAAGAAAAAGTCGCATATGGAATTACAACTACAACAGTTACAGAAAGCTTTATTGGCATTACCCCACGCTAAGCTGAGTCGTGCAGTCGTGCTGCTAGTTGTTGTGTATATTGCTTATCTGTTATCACAAATGTTCTGGTTGTTATGGCCACAGCCTGTAAATCAGCCTCTCCCAAACCAATCATCTGTTTATGCTGCGGGCAATAAAACGGTCAATACACAAAGCATTATAGGTCAGCATTTGTTTGGCCGAGCGGATGCTAAAGCACAAGCAAAGCCAGAACCGATTATCTCCGATGCACCTGAGACAACGTTAAATGTGCGGTTGACCGGTATTGTTGCGGTGAGTTTGGATGATGGCGCAGGCTTAGCGATTATTGAATCTCAAGGTCGACAATCTACTTATGAAGTGAAAGAAGCGATTCAAGGTACGCGTGCCAAGCTGTCTCGGGTATTGCCAGATCGTGTCATTTTAGATGTGAGTGGTCGATTTGAGACATTGATGTTAGACGGTATAGAGTATTCAAAAAATGTAGCGATGCCCGTCGCATCAAAAGCAAATAAAACACCGCCTGTAAATAGACAAATTAGCGAACGTGCTGCATCACAGTTAGCAGAGCGTCGTGATGAATTATTAAAAGAGCCCGGTAAATTATTTGATTATATAAGAATTTCTCGGGCAATGAAGGACGGTAAGCTCATAGGATACCGATTAAGTCCAGGAAAAGACCCTGAACTTTTTCGCGAAATGGGGCTCAAAAATAATGATTTAGCGGTTTCAATAAACGGCTATCAACTCACGGATATGAAACAGGCTATGTCTGCTATGAATGAGCTACGGAATAGCTCAGATGCAAGCATAACGGTTGAACGAGATGGACAAACTATGTCGGTGCAATTTAGCCTGTAAAGATACTAATTTTGGAGTTTAAAAGAATGGGTAATAAGCTACACCTCACAACAATCAAAAAAGGGTTAGCTAAGTATGCAGCTCTGATGTTTGCCGCTGGTATATCTCTGTCAGTTTCTGCTGTTGAATATGCAGCAAACTTTAAGGGGACTGACATCAATGAATTCATTTACATTATCAGCAAAAACTTAAACAAAACCATCATTATCGACCCGAATGTGCGTGGCAATATAAACGTGCGCAGCTATGAGTTGATGGATGAAACCATCTATTATCAATTTTTCCTTAATGTATTAGAAGTATATGGCTACTCTGTCATGGAGATGGACAGCGGTGTGCTTAAAGTCGTACGTAGCTCTGATGGCAAAAAGGGCAACGTGCCTCTTGTTAAAGGTCAAGAGTTTGGTAATGGCGATGTCATGGTAACACGCGTTATTCGTGTTAAAAATGTCAGCGTTCAAGAGTTAGGCCCGTTGATCAGGCAATTTAGTGACCAAAAAGACGGTGGGCATGTTACAAACTTTAGCTCTGCGAATGTCATGATGTTAACTGGCCACGCTGCATCGGTGAATCGGCTAGTAGATATTATCCGGTCGGTTGACCAGGCAGGTGATAAGCGTGTTGAGATCATTAATCTTAAGCATGCAACGGCAGATGATGTCGTCAAAGTAGTTGAAAGTATTTATAAAGGCACGGGCAAAAACAGTGTGCCTGAGTTTTTGATCCCAAAAGTGGTTGCAGATAGCAGAACCAACAGTGTGATTGTCAGTGGTGAATCTCAAGCGCGTAGCCGTGCGACTGATTTGATCAAGCGTTTAGACGGCGAGCTAGAAAGCCAAGGTAATACCAAGGTATTTTATCTAAATTATGCGACTGCTGAAGACTTAGTTAAAGTGCTACAAGGGGTGAGTAAAACTCTGCAAGAAGAGAATAAAGCCGGTAATAATAAATCGTCTCGTTCTCGTAATAATAGAAATGATACCAGTATTGAAGCGCATGCTGATTCAAATTCACTGGTTATCACGGCGCAACCAGACACCATGCGCTCTTTAACTTCCGTTATCGAAAAGCTAGATATTCGCCGTGCGCAAGTGTTAGTTGAAGCCATCGTTGTTGAAGTACAAGAAGGTGACGGTGTTAACTTTGGCTTACAGTGGATCTCAGAAAAAGGCGGTATGCTGCAATTTAATAACGGTAGCACAGTGCCTGTGGGGTCTTTAGCTGTTGCTGCGAAGTTGGCGCAAGACAAAGAAGTTAAAGGAACCATTGTTGGTACTGATGATAATGCGGTTTCTAACACTGTGCGAACAGAAGAGGGTGACTTAGGTCCTTTGGGTCAATTGCTTGGTGGTGTTAATGGCTTGGCTATGGGTATTGTTAAAAATGACTGGGGCGCGATTGTTCAAGCTATCTCAACGGATACGAAATCTAATATTCTAGCTACTCCGTCTATTACCACCATGGACAACGAAGAAGCATCGATGATTGTGGGCCAAGAAGTTCCTATCATTACTGGTTCAACTCCGGGTGAAAATAATTCTAACCCATTCCAAACCGTAGACCGTCAAGAAGTGGGTATTAAACTTAAAGTAACTCCGCAAATTAATGATGGCAGTGCAGTGCAGTTGACCATCGAACAAGAAGTATCGAGTGTTAGCGGGGCAACAGCGGTTGATATTTCCGTCAATAAACGTGCGATTAATACCACGGTGATTGCTGATGATGGTGGCATGGTTATTTTAGGTGGCTTGATTGATGAAGATGTTCAAGAAAGTGTTTCTAAAGTGCCGTTGTTAGGAGATATTCCGTTTATAGGTCACTTGTTTAAATCAACTAATACGAAAAAGAGCAAACGTAACTTATTAGTCTTTATTCGGCCAACGATTGTACGTGATAGCCGTAGCATGAATGAATTGAGCCACGCTAAATATAACTTTATTCGCAGCGAACAAGTCAAGCGTAATGAAGCGGGTATTCAATTGATGCCATCGGAAGATACGCCTATTTTACCTGAGTGGGATGACGCATTAGTATTACCACCGACGTACGAAGAATTCTTAAGTGGTAAGAACAAGAAAGAGCAAGAAAGCAATGACTGATGGCCAACTTGATACGCTGGCTGAAGTAAGTGCAGAGGTGCCAGTGCAAGATGAGAGCGAACAAGGTGGACGTTTGCGTTTACCGTTTGCGTATGCACGAAGAGAAGGGGTTTTACTCAGTGAAACGCCTGACGAGCTGAATGTATTTTATCGGGGTGAGCTTTCAGTCAATACATTATTGGAAGTTCGTCGTGTCGCTGGTGGTGGCTTTAAGCTAATACAGCTAGATGATGATAAGTTTGAACTGTTGTTGGAAGAGTCTTATCAACGTGATAGTTCTGAAACACAGCAAATGATGGAAGACATTGGCAACGAAGTTGATTTATTTTCTCTGGCGGAAGAGCTTCCACAAACGGAAGACTTATTAGCGGCAGATGATGATGCACCAATCATTAAACTGATCAATGCGATGCTCAGTGAAGCGATCAAAGAAGGTGCGTCAGATATTCACATTGAAACCTTTGAACAAGCATTAGTGATCCGCTTTAGGGTTGATGGTGTGCTTAAAGAGGTATTAAAACCCAATCGTAAATTGGCCTCGTTGTTAGTATCGCGTATTAAAGTTATGGCGAAGCTGGATATCGCTGAAAAGCGTATTCCTCAAGACGGCCGGATCAGCTTACGTATAGCTGGTCGAGCAGTTGATGTACGGGTATCAACGATGCCTTCAAGCTTTGGCGAGCGTGTTGTTTTACGTCTATTAGATAAAAATAATGCGCGTTTAAACCTCGAAGATTTAGGGATGACTGAGCGAAACCGTGAATTGTTTGCCGGTATTATTGCTAAGCCACACGGTATTATTTTGGTTACAGGCCCGACGGGTTCAGGTAAAAGTACCACGTTATATGCAGGTATGAGCCAAATAAACTCCAAAGACCGTAACATTCTCACAGTCGAGGATCCGATTGAATATGAGATCCCCGGTATTGGTCAAACCCAAGTTAATGCAAAAGTTGATATGACATTTGCTCGGGGTTTACGGGCGATACTGCGTCAAGATCCGGATGTGGTCATGGTCGGTGAGATTCGAGATTTAGAAACAGGTCAGATTGCAGTTCAGGCATCTTTGACTGGTCACTTAGTGATGTCAACATTACACACAAATACCGCTTCAGGTGCGATTACCCGAATGGAAGATATGGGCGTTGAGCCTTTCCTACTTTCATCATCTTTACTCGGTGTGTTATCACAGCGCTTAGTGAGAACCTTGTGCCCTAACTGTAAAGAAGGGCACTATGCGGATGATGGGGAATGTGAATTACTTGGCATTCCAAAGGGAGAGAACACTACCATTTATCGTGCGGTTGGTTGTGAAGAGTGTAATTACAACGGCTACAAAGGCCGAACGGGTATCCATGAGTTATTGATTGTCGATGAGCATATTCGAGAGCTGATCCATAATGGTAAGGGTGAACAAGCGGTAGAGAAATATATCCGTACACATAGCCCAAGTATTCGCCAAGATGGTTGTTCGCGCGTATTAGCGGGTAAGACAACGCTAGAAGAAGTATTGCGAGTGACTCGCGAGGAAGGTTAAGCATGGCTGCATTTGAATACCGCGCTTTGGATGGCAAAGGCAAAGAAAAAAAAGGCATACTAGAAGCCGATACGGCAAAACAAGTGCGACAGATGCTACGTGAAAAGGCGCTGATGCCTTTGGAAGTCGCACCTGCTGCAGAAAAAGATAAGCAACAGTCGTCAGATGGCTTTCAGTTATTTAAAGGTTATAAGCCGTCGGTTGCGGATTTGGCTTTGGTTACACGTCAATTAGCGACGTTGATCCAGTCATCTTTGCCAGTTGAAGCCGCAGTGATGGCGGTGGCTGAGCAGTGTGAAAAGCCACGCCTTAAACGCATGCTCATGTCAGTTCGTTCTAAAGTGGTTGAGGGATATACCCTCGCCGATGGTATGTCTGAGTTTCCCCATGTATTTGATAACTTGTATCGCGCGATGGTTGCTGCGGGTGAGAAGTCGGGTCACTTAGACCAAGTACTCAATCGTCTTGCTGATTATACCGAGCAGCGCCAACATATGCGCAGTCAAATTACCCAAGCGATGGTCTACCCAACTATTTTGGTTATTTTTGCAATCGCCATCGTGTCTGTTTTGTTGGGCACTGTGGTACCACAAATTTTAAAAACTTTTGAAAAGTCAAAACAAGTACTACCTTGGACGACCGAGTGGGTTATGGCGGCAAGTAACTTTGTTCAGTCTTATTGGATGATAAGTCTTGTGGTGATAGTGGGCGGGACATTTGGTATAAAGCAAGCGCTAAAACGCCCTAAAGTTCGGTTTTGGTATGACAGTCAGATAATGATTTTACCCGGTATTGGTAAGATCAGCCGAAGTATTAATACCGCACGTTTTGCACGAACACTCAGTATTTTATCATCAAGCTCGGTGCCCTTGTTAGAGGGTATGAAGATTGCGGGTAAGGTCCTTGAGAATCAAAAAATAAAGTTTGCAGTCGCGGAAGCGGCCACGCGAGTAAGTGAAGGTGCGAGCCTACGCGCAGCTTTGCAGCAAACGAAATTGTTTCCACCGATGATGCTACATATGATTGCCAGTGGTGAAAAGTCTGGTGAGCTAGAGCAAATGTTAGAACGTGCTGCAAATAACCAAGACAGAGAATTTGAAAGTATGGTCAGTGTGTCGTTAGCGTTGCTAGAGCCTGCCATGATAGCCAGCATGGCGATAATTGTATTGTTTATCGTGATGGCAATTTTACAACCTATTATGGCAATGAACCAAGCGATTGGTTTGTAGTCAAAAATAGTGGTTATGTCGTTTAGTACATAAGAGAACTAATAATTAATTGAGGTATATATTGTGAAAAAACAAGGTGGTTTCTCACTGTTAGAAGTGATGGTAGTACTGGTGATCATTGGAATGATCATGTCGATTGTTGCACCTAATATTATGGGTCAACAAGAAGAAGCGCAAATAGATAAAGCGCACTTAGATATTCAACAACTTGAAGATGCCATGAGCATGTATAAGTTGAAAAATAAAAAGTACCCAACCACTGAGCAAGGGCTAGAAGCGCTGGTAAATGAAACAACCATAGATCCAGTGCCAAAGCGTTTCCCTGAAGGCGGATATATTTCTGAATTACCAGAAGATCCATGGGGTAACCCTTATCAATTATTGAGCCCAGGTGAGATGGGTAAAATTGATATATTTTCAATGGGTCCAGATGGTGAAGTGGGGACTGAAGATGACATCGGTAACTGGGATCCTGAAGAGCAGTCTTAAGTGCTTGTCATATTATGATGAATAAAAACCACCTTACACCGATGAAACGTCAGCAAGGGTTTAGCTTAATTGAAATCCTTGTTGTGCTGACGATCATTGCATTTGCCACCAAGTTAGTCACCTATAACTTGGATGGCAATATGGAAGAGGCGCTTGAAAAAAAGGCGCTTCGAACGCATGGTGTGATCAACTTGGCATCGGAGTTTGCGGTTTTAAACCAGGTTGAATTGGGGTTTCATTTAGACAAAAAAACACTCGAGTTTTTGGTTTTTGATGGGGATAAATGGGTTACCTTTGATGGGGAAGACTTATATAAACCCATCAAGTTCGAAGATGATTACAAAGTTAACTTAACCATTGAAGGACTCGACTGGGCACAAGATAATTTATTAGAACAATCAAACTGGCGGGAGTTAATGGGCACCGGCGATGAAGCCAGTTTACTGGAGCTTAAAAAGCTAAAAGTGCCACAAGTATTACTTTTATCTTCAGGTGAGGTCAGTGCGTTTCAGCTGAGCCTGACGTTAGATGAAGACCCTGAAAGTGATTATTTCATTGAAGGTGAATTTATCGCACCAGTTAACTTACGCCGAGAACCAGAATGAAGCAAAAATCAGCAGGCTTTACGCTGTTAGAAGTGATGGTTGCTCTGAGCATTTGTGCGATGGCTGGTATTGCTGCAATGCAAGTCACCGGTGAACACATCACCCATGTTGGCTCTTTAGAAGAGCAAACTTATGCGTCTTGGGTCGCCGAAAATCAAATGGTGATGATGCGTTCAAGCGGTGAAAAGTGGAGCGGCAAGAATGGTAAAAAAGGCGAAGAAGAGCTCGCGGGGCAAAAGTGGTATTGGCAGCAGTCAGTAACCAAGACCGAAGATGCCAGCTTTGTGAAAGTGACGGTAACGGTTTATCAAGATGAAGAGTTAAAACACTCCATTTATGATTTGACGACTTTTATGTTGAAAGGTAAATAACAATGCGTCAACGCGGTTTTACCTTATTAGAAGTGATGGTGGCGCTGGGGATTTTAGCGTTTGTTATTTTAGCGACTCATCAGATATTGAATTCAACGCTTAGAGCCAAAGAAGCCTCAGAAGAAGTCATCGGAGAGCTCGAATCGTTGCAAACAGCATTTCGTTTGATGGACCAAGATTTTAATCAAATGACAAAGCGCGAAGTACGCAATGAAGCTGGCGATAACAACGAGAGTTATATTATTCACGGACGTTATGCGGTGAATAGCCAATACGACGGGATTGTTTTCGTGCGTGATGGTTGGACTAACCCTATTAATTTATTACCTCGCTCAGAGCTGCAAGCGGTGGGTTATCGCGTTGTCGATGATAACTTAGAGCGTATTTATCGAATTTATGTGGATGAACTTGATGGTTCAGAACCACGAGTGCAGGTGGTATTAAAAAATATTGAAGAGCTTAAATTTGAGTTCTTAGATGACAAACAAAAATGGCAAGAAGACTGGAAGAAAAAAGCACTGCCTTTAGCCGTCGCGGTGACTATTCAATTTAAAGATGCCGAGCCAATTCGTCGCTTATTTCTAACACCGGGTGATGGCAAAGAGCAACAGGCCAGCAGTGCTTCGGGTAACGGTCGAAATAACCCGAATAATGACCCTAATTCAAATAATGGGCAGCGGACACCGGGAGACCGTTCATGAGAGAGCAGCGTGGTGCCGCATTAATTATTGTGCTTTTTATTGTCGCCTTGGCTGCCACGATTGCCGCTGAAATGGCATCAAATTTAATGGTGCAAGTACAAAGAGCACAAAATATTCAGTCACACCAGCAAGCCAAGTGGTACAGCTATGGTGCAGAAGAATTAATAAAAAAAGTGCTGATTGAAACAAAAAAAGAAGACCCAGATAAAGTACATTTAGGCCAAGCGTGGGCGCGTGAAGAAGTACCTTACCCTGTTGATGACGGTACTTTAAGTGGTGAAGTTACTGACTTGCAAGCCTGCTTAAACTTAAATGCATTGGCTGCGCCCAAAGACGATAATCAGTCAGGGAGCACAGTAAAAACGAACGCGGCACATGTTGCACTATTAGAGCTATTGAAGAATATAGAAGATTTACCGCTTGAAGAAAGTGAAGATGCATTAGCCGATAGCCTGTATGACTGGTTAGATAAAGACAGTATGACGACTGGCTCTGGGGCCGAAGAAGATGAATATATGTCTCGACAAACCCCTTATTTAACCGCTAATAACTTATTAGCGTCAGTATCGGAACTGAGAGTCATTAAAGGGTTTAACCCGCTTGTAATGAAAAAGCTATTGCCCTATGTATGCGTTATCCCGGGTAATACAGAGTTAAATATTAATGTGAATACCGTTAAATCGGAGCAAGCGTTGTTGCTAAGCGCATTAGTTGATGGTTTATCTGAATCTGGCGCTGAGGCAGTTATTTCAGCACGTCCAGAAAAAGGATTTGATACAGTGGATGAATTCTATGCGGAAGTGGCGAATCAAGGTTCAGGCAAAGGCTCTAAACCCAGTAAGCTATTTACCGTAGATAGTAATTATTTTAAGTTACGCGCGAAAGCTGAATTTGATGAAAGGCTTTTTACTATGACCTCAATTATACAAATAAATCAAGGTCAAGCGACTATCTTAGCGCGCAAATTTGGAGGCGTACAGTGACAGAAAAATTGGTGATCCGAGTTGGTCAGTCTCAGCAAAACTCGGTACATTGGTTAATATTTTCGGCTCACGATGAGCAGATAATTGCCAGTGGTGAATTAACAAATGGTGGTGAGTTATCTCAGTTAACAGAGAAAGCGGCAACACGTGAAACCGCGCTGTTACTGCCAAGCTCTCAAGTGCAATTAAAAGCTGTGGCATTACCAACCAAATGGAACCGTAAATTAGAGCAAGCTTTGCCCTTTATGCTTGAAGAGCAACTGGCATGTGATGTCGATGATGTGTTTATTGCAATCGGTAAGCCTGTTCAAGAAGATGAGCAACACAGCATACAAATTGCTTTGTGTGATCAAGCTTGGTTACAGGCCTGGATCTCGCTATTTGCTGACTTTGATATTGAACTGCATCGTATTACGCCAGATGCCTTATTGCTCCCTGAACCAGAGCATAAAACATTAGCGATGGTGGAATTAGCGGATCAGTGGTTGTGTCGCTTTGGTCAATGGCATATTAGTGCAATAGAAAAAAATTGGGGCGCTGATTACTTACATGCATTAGCCCCTGATAATATTGAGCACTATAGTCCAGCAGAATCAGTGCCTGATGTAGCCCCGAAGACGGCGAAACAAAGTGACTATGACTTGCCTTTGGCCATCTTTGCAAAAGAGATGAAAAATCAGAGCTTTAATTTACAGCAAGGGGTTTTTGCTGCCGCGAAAAAACAGCCCCAATGGTGGCGTGATTGGCGTAGTGGTGTGATAGCAGCAGGGGTTGCTGTACTGTCTTTCGTCGCTGTGAAGAGTACGCAGTTAGCAATTTATCAGTCGCAGGCTGATGATTACCGAGCTCAGGCTGTTGATGTTTACAAAAAAGCTTTTCCAGGTAAAGTGGTTCGCCCCCATTTATTACGTCAGCAAATAAAAAATGAATTAGCAGGCTTGAGTGGCGCAGAACAAGGTGGCTTCTTAGAGTTAACAAACCATTTTGTGGCTGTATATGGGGAAGTGAAGGACTTTACGCCTGAGACATTACGCTATGACCGTCGTCGTAATGAATTACGTATTCGCGCTCAAGCAGGTGGTTTTCAAACGTTTGGCCAAGTGAAAGCGATTCTAGAGCAGCGTGGTTTAAATGTTCAGCAGGGCTCATTAAACAATGACGGTGATGTGGTCATCGGTGAGATCCGCTTACGAGGTGAGTCATGAAGCAGCAAATTATAAAACAGTGGCAGTCACTTAAAGAGCAAGAGCAGCGTTTATTGCTGTTAGCTGGCGGTATTTTTATCATTTTTATTTTAGTGATGGGAGTCTTTCGGCCATTAACTGAAGGTGTTGATAAAGCATACAAAGATAAACAGCGTCAGCAAGAGTTGGTGGCATGGGTGAATAGTAGCGTTGGGACATTAAAATCAAGCGCCTCTATTAAAAATACCAGCCGTGTAAACCTATCTCAATTGGTGAATCGCACCCGTGGTAAATACAGTATCAACATCAGCAAAATGCAACCAAGTGATGGCGCGTTGAGAGTCAATATTGATTCTGTTGAGTTTAACCAATTGATAGCGTGGGTTGATGAGTTAACGAATAAGCATGGTTTAAAAGTAGAGAACCTGGATATTGCGCAGGGAGATTTGCCTGGGTATGTGCGTGTCAGTCGCTTAGTATTAGAGAAGTAAAAGATGAAGAGAATAATTAGCTTAGCGTTGACCTTAGTCGTGGCATTTTTGGCGTTTACACTGTACAGCATGCCTGCTGCTGTGTTTATCCAATTGGTAGATAAGCAGCTTCCTCCTTCATTAAAATTGGGGGTGATCACGGGAACTGTGTGGCAAGGGAAGGTCAGTGAAGTACGTGTAAATAATATCCAACTGAATAATGTGCGTTGGGATCTGCAAGCCAGTGCGCTGATCCTTGGCGATGTAAAAGGCAATATCAACTTTGGTAATGCCAGAGATAAAAGTGAGATTTCAGGAAAAGGTCTATTTGTTGTCAGTCTGATGAATGAATCTGTCACGTTAGCGGATACCACAGTCAGATTTAGTGTTGAGCAAGCGATGTCACAGGTAACATTGCCTTTGCCTGTTCAAGCTAAAGGACGCGTGTTATTAGACATTGATACGTTTAGTACCGGTATGCCGTATTGTCAGGCACTAACAGGTGAAATACGTAGTCCAGGTATTAGCGTACAAGGGTTAAGTGGGTGGTTTGATATTGGTGCATTAGGTGGAGAGCTGAGTTGTAAATCAGGTGATATTGCAGTACTTGTGGACCCTGATAATAACTTAGGGTTACAAGCTGATGCTGTGCTTGCCGAACATTTTCAATTTAGAGTTGCGGGTAATATAAAGCCACAAGCGTCATTACCAAAAGAAGTGCATGATGCCGTGAAGTTTTTAGGTCGGCCAGATGCTGAAGGCCGTTACCCGGTGAACTTATAATGATGAATGAGCTTGAATTCAATTACACTGAGGCACATCAACGATTACTCACTGAGTATTTGTCGATGCGAGAGGGCGCTTTTAATTTAGCGCAGGTATCGGGTTATTTATTCGCTCAGATTTGTTCCCCTGATGCGGTGGAAGTAGAGCAATGGGTAGCCATTATTACCGCTGATGATAATGCATTAGCGGAGGATGTCATGTTTGCATTTATGGCATTTCATCATGATATTAGTGAACGTGTTTACACTGAGCAATACCGCTTAGAGTGGGATAAGAAAAGCAGTTATACATGTCGTCAACATTGGAGCCAAGGGTTCTTAGTTGGTGCGGAACCTTATTATGAAAAGTTACTCAATGCACAGACCTTGCCCGATGAATTGAAACAAGCGCTACAAATGGCAACAGAGCAGTTAAGCTTTTTCTCCTTGGCGGAGTCTCAGGTAAGAGAATATTGCCAAAAAACGGGGGCGGTGCCGATGGAGTTTATTGCGCAGCAGGCTGAACTCGCAAGTGAGTTTGCCAATGGCTATGCACAATTAATTGAAGCCGCCGCATTAAGCTGTGGTTTATATGATGCAGAGAGCGACTTCTAGCCTATTTCTAATTCAATATGTGTGCAGCCTTTAGCGCAGCACACAACACCTTGTTTGATGCCCTGTGTGGCCAAGTCTAGAGACAAGGGTTTACTACATGTTTCGCATAAAATTGTCTTCCCCTGACCTAACTTTTTTAACAGTGCTTTTTGCTGGTTAAACGAAGCTGCTCGGGCTTTGTTAAGCTGACTAAAATCCATTACATCCCCTTCGCTTGATGAAGTGCATCCGTGGTGATATCACACACTTGCATTAACGTAGGGCCATACAGATAGAGGTTCATATCACTTTCTTTACAGTAGCGTAAATGAAATGCTCTGAGCTTATCATCGGTTGCCAATGCATTATCAACATAGCTTTGCTCTTCTGCACTGAGTGATAAGGTTCGACTAATGACATCTCTGGCTTGTTTTGCTGCTGGGCTACGTTGCACTTTGCTCGATTCACTGAGTATATCAACCCCTTGATTTAGCAATGCCTCTCTGGGTTCTTTGATCATCGGGTGATCAATGGTAAATAAGCCCAGTATCACAATGACTAATATTAAAAATTTCTTCATAACGATGGCAACTTTGATCTCGGTAACATGACAACAGGTACCAGTGTAATAAAATGCGTGTTTTAAAAGCAAGTGAAGTAGACATTTCCTTTATTAAAATAATGCCTTTAGGTTTATGGGTAAATGGCTAAAGCGTTACCTTTGGTTAGTTTTACTGATTAGTTTAGTGATTCTTATGTGAATTTATATCCATAACTTACTAAGCTTGCTTATAATATCCATATTATTAATAGGGTCACTGTAGCAAGTAGCCTGTCGATCGTAGCGGCTTAAGGAGCTGAGATGGACAATGAAATCAAAGTAAAGAATATCCCGAGTGAGGTTAAGATACAAAAACCGGATAACCTCCAACCGGATAGGTTTAATCCTCGTAATCGTATTTATGTTCGTGCTGTTAAAGGTCTGCACCAATTACTACGACAGAGGATAGGGTTTATTGGCATGTTGGCGTTTATGCTACTGCCATGGATCAATTTTCATGGGCAGCAAGCGGTATTATTTGATTTGTTTGAGCAAAAGTTCAACATATTTGGCCTTACTTTATTACCACAAGACTTAACTATTCTTGCTTTTATTTTAATGATTGCAGCATTTGCGCTGTTTTTTGTGACCACGTTTTATGGTCGAGTATGGTGCGGCTATACCTGTCCACAAACAGTTTGGACTTTTATTTTTATATGGTTTGAAGAGAAGTGCGAAGGCAAGGCAAATCAACGTAAAAAGCTCGATCAACGCGAGATGAATTTTGACAAGCTATGGCGAAAAACGGCCAAACACAGTTGTTGGGTGCTCTTTTCACTGTACACGGCGATCACATTTGCAGGCTATTTTACCCCTATTCGTACACTCTTGCCTGAGCTGTTAACACTCTCGGCAAGTAGTTATGCCCTATGGAGCATTGCTGTTTTTACCGTATGTACCTATGGTAATGCTGGTTGGATGCGGGAGATCATGTGCTTACATATATGCCCGTATTCACGTTTTCAATCTGCAATGTTTGATAAAGATACCTTTACTGTCAGCTATGATGAAAAACGCGGCGAATCTCGTGGACCTCGTTCTCGCAAGCAAGATCCCAAAGAGCTGGAGTTAGGTGATTGTATTGACTGTAATCTATGTGTTCAAGTATGCCCAACAGGTATCGATATTCGCAATGGCTTACAATATGAATGTATTAATTGCGGCGCATGTATCGATGCTTGTGATGGCGTGATGGAAAAGATGAATTATGCATCGGGGCTCATCTCATACACCACAGAACGTAATCTTGAAAACTCATCTGAGCAAACCAAAGCTGTTCGAGGTAAGCTGGTGGGCTATTTACTCATTTTAGTGGTGTTGTGCGTCGCATTAGTGGCAAACATCACGATGCGTAAGCCGATGGAGCTCGATATTATTAGAGACAGGAACCAATTATATCGAGTGAATTATGAGGGCCTGATAGAAAATACTTATACGCTGAAAGTCATTAATAAAGCGCAAGCATCTCAAACATACTCTGTGTCGATAAAAGGGCTCAGTAACTATGAGGTCATTGGCAAATTGGTGTTGCAGGTTGAGGCGGGTCGTTCTATGAATCTGCCTTTATCGGTGATCATTGACCCATATGATCTGAAAAAGCCAGTGACAGAGTTTGAATTTGTTATTGCACCAGTTGATAACCCTCAGCAACAGTTATCGCAGCAGACAAACTTCTTTAAAGGACGATAATTCAGTACACTATAGTGATAAGATAAAAGCGGGGCTTACCCCGCTTTTTTAATATTTGAGAGAAGTATGAGTGAATTTAGCTTTGCCAACTTAACACCAGACTTAATTTTAGATGCCATTGAGAGCATTGGGATTTATCCAGAGTCGGGTCTATTAGCACTGAATAGTTATGAAAACCGCGTTTATCAATTTAGAGCAGATGACAATTGTCGATATGTGGTGAAGTTTTATCGGCCGCAGCGCTGGAGTGATAAACAAATACAGGAAGAACATCAATTTTCACTGAGTCTCATTGAGGCTGAAGTACCTGTGGTTGCCCCTATTCAGCGAGATGGGCAAACTTTATTCGAGTATCAGGGCTATCGCTTTACCTTATTTCCAAGTGTGGGTGGGCGCCAATTTGAAATGGATAATTTAGATCAACTCGAGATGTTAGGTCGTTATATTGGTCGTTTACACAGTGTGGCGGGAAGTCAGACGTTTACACACCGGCCGACCATCAACACACAAGATTATTTAGAGCGTGCACGCGAGGCAATTTTGTCCAGCCAGTTGCTGTCGACGTATATGGAAACGCCATTTTTAACCATCTTAGATCAGCTCATAGAAAAAACGCAGAATGCGTATTATGATACGGCACAAATACGTTTGCATGGAGACTGTCATGCTGGCAATATCTTATGGTCAAATGATAAATTACTGCTTGTTGACTTAGATGATTGTCGACAAGGGCCTGCGATTCAAGACCTTTGGATGATGCTCAATGGTGATAGGCAAGAAAAAGCCATGCAATTAGATACTATGTTGTGTGGATACGAAGAATTTCACAGCTTTGACCAGCGCCAGTTAGGGTTGATTGAACCATTAAGGGCTATGAGAATGGTGCATTATATGGGCTGGTTGGCAACAAGGTGGCAAGATCCTGCGTTCCCACGGAACTTTTCGTGGTTTGCGACAGACAAATATTGGGAGCAACAGGTCTTGGCACTAAAAGAACAATATGCGGCATTAAATGAACCCGCTTTGAAACTAATTCCATAAATTTGAGAGAGACCGATGTTAAAAAAGATACAACTATCCATCCTATTATTTTGTTTACCATTATTTGCGATGGCAGCAGATTTTACTGACGGTAAGCACTACCAAACATTGACGACTGAAAAAAGCGCATCTCCTAAGGTGACAGAGTTCTTTTCTTTTTACTGCCCACACTGTTTTAAATTTGAACCAATAGCGAAAGCTCTGGCGGATAACTTACCTAAAGGTGCGGTATTTGAAAAAAGCCATGTTAACTTTTTAGGTGGTTTACCCGCCGAAGTACAAAGTAATTTGAGCTACGCCTATATTGTCGCCAAAAGCGTCGGTAAAGGTGATGAGATTGCAGCAAAGTTATTTGATAGCATCCATGTTAAAAAAGCACCTTTAGATAATATTGCTGATCTAAAAACATTGCTTGAAGTTAATGGTATTACAGGTGCGCAATTTGATGCGGCACTGGCGACAATGCCAATTATAAGCGAGGAAGCGGCGATGCAAGATGCGCAAGAGAAGTTTTCAAAAGCAGGCGCACTTAAAGGTGTTCCTACTTTTATTGTTAATGATAAATACAAAATCAACGTGAGTGAGCTACAAAGCCAAGAAGAACTTAATGAGCTTGTAAAGCACCTGCTGAAAAAATAAGAATTGGAGTAAAGAATGTTAAAGGTAATTAAAGCGGCTGCGGTTGCTATGATGATGCCACTATTGGCCAATGCAGCAGTATTTGAAGAAGGCGTTCACTATGAAGTGATCTCCGAACGTGGCACGAAGAAGCCAGAAGTAACTGAGTACTTTTCATTTTATTGCCCGGCTTGTAATGCATTTGAGCCGTTGATTGCGAAAGTGAAGCCTAAATTAGATGATGGTGTAAAGTTTAAGAAAAGCCATGTAGATTTTGTTGGGACTCGAGACGAAAAAGTACAAAAAATCATGAGCAATGCATTAGCTACCGCAGAAGTGTTGCCACAAAAAGATCAGATAGTGAGTGCTATTTTTACTCATTTACATGGTACACGCGGTAAGATTAATGAGCTGGCTGATATGAAAGATATTTTTGTTGCTCAAGGGGTAGATGGCGACAAGTTTGATAAGCTTTATAAGAGCTTTTCTGTTCGTACTAAAGCTTCGAAAATGGTGCGCATGCAAAAGCAAATGCAAGATAAGCGCGCTTTGACTGGCGTGCCAACTTTTGTGGTTAATGGTAAGTACAAACTACGTTTGCGTGAGTCTAAAACGACGACACCAGAACAAATTAGTGAGTTAATTAATTATCTTGCTGCGAAGTAATAATTTGTTAGACTCAAAAAGCCCCGCATAAGCGGGGCTTTTTGTTTTAGGAGTATTAATTTTGGATAAAGTGCTTGTGTCTAGCTGCTTGCTCGGCCAACCAGTGCGGTACGATGGCAAAACACAGACGTTGAGGCACCCATTAATCTCTCAGCTTATTGCGCAGCAAAGAGTGGTGTCATTTTGTCCTGAAGTGGCTGGTGGCTTACCAATTCCTAGAGAGCCAGCTGAGATTGTTGAATCGCGCATAGTCACGAATAACGGCCTTGATGTATCAGCTGAATTTGCACGAGGGGCTAAATTGGCTTTGGCTCAATGCCAAGCCAATAATATACGGTTTGCTTTGTTGAAAGAGTCGAGTCCATCTTGTGGCAGAAATATTATTTATGATGGGACACATAGTGGTCGCAAAGTGACAGGGATGGGTTGGACAGCTCAACTTCTAGAGCAAAATGGTATTCGTGTGTTTAGTGAAGAACAACTCCCAGTACTTAACAAAGTACTGGGGTAAAGCAGATTTACTTGCGCTGTAAAAATACACCAGACTCTACATGATGGGTGTACGGAAACTGATCGAAAATAGCGATGCGAGACACTTTGTGCGTTTCGCAGAGTAAGTCTAGATCACGTTCTAGCGTGTCTGGGTTACATGAGATATAAATAACATTGTCGTAATTTGCGACGAGGCGACAGGTCAGTTCATCCATGCCAGCACGGGGTGGATCAACAAGAATTGTTTGGCAATTATATTCTTTAAGGTCAATGCCATTTAATCGTGAGAAGCTACGTTCGCCTTTCATTGCTTGGGTAAACTCTTCACTAGACATACGTAAGATGTCTAAATTGTCTACTTTATTCGCGGCAATATTAAATTGTGCAGAATGAACGGACGGTTTAGATATTTCTGTGGCGAGCACTTTATCAAAGCTGCCTGCTAGCGCAATTGAAAAGTTTCCGTTTCCACAATAAAGCTCGAGTAAATCGTTTTCTAATGGTGCGCACAGTGATTGTGCCCAGGTAAGCATTTTTTCATTTACGACGGCATTTGGTTGGGTAAAGCTATTCTCTACTTGCTGATACGTATAAGTCTGCCCATTGACGTTCAATTGTTCGGTGACATAGTCATGTTCGAAAATCACTTTTTGCTTTCTAGCTCGACCAATAAAATCAACTTTATAAGTTTGCTTTAACTCAGTGCGCAGTGTCTCCATTGCTGCTTGCCACTGTTCATCAAGTGGTTTGTGGTAAAGTAAGCTAATAAGAATCTCACCGCTCAGTGTCGATAGATAATCAATTTGAAACAGTTTGCGACGTAGTATTTCATTGTCGCGTAATTTATCCATCATGACCGCCATTAACTCACTGATAAGCGGGGCTGCGGGGTCAAATTGATCAACGCGGATTTTCTGCTTTGTCGCTTGGTCAAACATGATGTGGTATAAATCGTCACCTTCATGCCAAACTCTAAACTCAGCACGTTGTCGATACTGTGTTTTTGGTGAGTCGTATACTTCTAATTCAGGTGTATCAAAACGCGCGAATTGTTGAGAAATGCGTTGCTGCTTTTCTTCAAGCTGCTGGGCATAAGTGGAAGTATCAATTGTTATGACGGCCATGATCAGAATTACCTTACTAAATAGAGACGCGCTATTTTAGGCGTCGTTGCCGATTTGTCCAGTGAATCGCAAAAAATGCGCTTACTTTCTATACTAAAAGTCTTTAGGTTTATATAAACTGGCCGATAACGAAGTCATTACGGTTGGCTTTTCAGCCTACTTGTCTCACCGTGTGGAGCCACGTTATGAAAATAGGACAACTCAATCAATTACTTAACCCTGCAAATTCCTTTAAAGCAGGTAATAACAAACCATTTATGCCGACTATTCAGAATAATGCAGATAGTTATTCCGGCGATAAAAGTAAATTGGCCGCGAAATTTTTAGATGACAAACTTGCTGAAGCGTTGGGTATTGAGAAGAAGCCAGAAAAAGAAAAGCCGCTGTTTGATTTTGAATCTATCGTAAAAAATGTTTTAGATTTCGTAAAAGGTGCTGTAAATAAGGCCAAAGCTGACGGCAAAGATGATGATGAACTCAGAAATATGCTAGGTGAGGCTCGAAAGGGTGTAACGATGGGGATTGATGAAGCCACTGATGCACTTAAAGAGAGCAGTGTTTTTAATAATGAGATTGAAGAAGGCATCGAAAAGTCTAGAGAGGGTATTTTTAGCGGACTTGATGAATTTGGAAAGTCATTATTTGAACCTCAGCCAGATAAAATGTCGGTTACTTCAGCGCAGTATGCGAGTTTATCAAATCAAGCAGATTATAGCTTCACGACTGCAGAAGGTGATGAAGTTGTGATCTCGTTCAGTGATGCTTACTCGCAGAATAAAGGAGCAAGCTACAGCAAAGAAGGCAATAACGAAGGCTTTGCTTATGCAGAAGAAAACAAGCAAGAAGTGAGCTTCTCCATTAGTGTGAATGGCGATTTAAATGAAGATGAACAAAAAGCCATTAATGAAATGATGAAGGACATTCGTAATGTCAGTGATTCATTTTTCAGTGGTGAATATGATGATGCATTTGAAAAGGCGAAAGAGCTGAATATAGGTAACGATCAAATAGCAAACTTCACTATGGACCTCAGGCAGACGAAGACCACAGCAGCTATTAGCCAATATCAGCAAAGTAATCCACTGAAAGATTTAGAAAAAGCACTACAACCGCTTGATAAGCAACTTGAGAGTATTAATGAAAGTGGTAAGGCATTTGGAATAGAGAGTCAGTTACCTGATATTTTAGAATGGATGAACCAAGGTCAATCAAGACTCAATGAATTCTTAGATTATGCGCAGGGCTTTTTTGATCAATTAAATAAGCAAGAAGATAGCGCACAATAATTAGAGATTCATTTTCTGCTGCGTGCGTGGCACACTTCGCTTAATAGATAGCGGCGGAGCGCAAGCGTGTCACCACATATACTCGTATTTGATTCAGGGATTGGCGGAACCAGTGTTCTGGAGCATATAAAAGCAAGCATACCGAGTGCACATTTTAGCTATGTCATGGATAATGCGCTTTTACCCTATGGCTTGCAGTCTGAACAAACGATTCGGTCACGGTTAGCGTCATTAGTACAGTATATCGAAGCGCAAGAGCTCAAGGTTGATATTATTGTTATTGCCTGTAATACCGCCTCTACCTCAGCACTTGCCGCCACGCGACATTTAACTACGATACCGATTGTTGGGGTCGTGCCTGCGATTAAACCTGCGGTGCGTTTTAGCTGCACCAATCACATTGCTTTGTTAGCAACCCCAGCCACATCAAATAATGCTTATACACATGGTTTGATAGAGCAGTTTGCACAAGGGTCGCGTGTTGACCGTCATCACTCTACTTCCTTGGTTAAGTTTGCTGAAGCACTTTATTGGAATAGGCCTATCAATGAGGAAGAGGTCGCTACTGAATTACGACGTATAGGGATCGCGACTAAGGTTGATACCATTGTATTAGGGTGTACGCACTTTCCTATACTCACACCTTATCTCAAAAGCTTTTATGGCTCAGGGGTTACATTTGTTGATTCTGGAGAAGCGATTGCAAGGAGAGTGAGATCGTTATTAGTTCAAGTAAACAAGTGCCCTGCTATGCTAGATGCAAATGATTTACTAATAGAAAAGCCGTTGCAGTTTTATGCAACGGCTCCAGATAAAATTAGCCCTAATGAGCATAGCATTAAATTAATAAGCCTTAACAGTTTTAGTGACTAGCGATTTCTTCCTCATTGTCGTATTGCTTTTGTTTTGCAGCTCTTACTTTCAGTGTGCGCTGCTGGAACTCTTGATCATTTAAAGCAGAGATTGCTTTATCAGCATCGAGTTCTGCCATTTCAACAAACCCAAACCCACGACGTTTGCCTGTATTTTTATCCTTTAATAGTCGAACACTAAAAACCTGTCCTTGTTCAGAGAATAACTCTCGTACTACGCCTTCATTGGCTTTATAAGGTAAGTTACCTACGTACAGAGTTTTAGTTTTTACTTCTTGTTTAGCTTCTTGTGCCTCGCCAGAAGTAAAAATGACAGCAAAACCACCTACAAGAATACCTGCGGCAAAAAGGATAGGGGCGCTTAATGCAATGTTAGATAATACAAATTGCAATATAAGAAAACCAATCACAGCAAGTGCAATGGTGATTATAAAAGGCTTTTGATCTGATGATTTCATAATTGATCTACCAATAAACAGGGGATAAACATTAATTTAACAAAACGAGTGGCTATATTAGCGATATATATAAACTTCGCAATAATAAAACAGCAAATAACGAAGAATACAGCATTAAAAATAAACAAAAATAACAAATAATGCGAGTTTTGCTGCTTTTTTATTCGAACAAACAAAAAGATCAAAAAAAGGCTTGATCAAAAAAAGGATCTCCCTATAATGCGACCCCACTGACACGGAGCAACACGCTGAAAAGCAAACTGAAACGAGTCAGCGTCAAGTAAAACTTAGCTTTAAAAAATTATTTAAAATTAAGTGTTGACAAAAAAATAGGAAAGCGTAACATGCGCAGCCCTAGCGAGATAAAGCAAAGCGCTTAATCATCGCAACGTTCTTTAAAAATATGAAGCAATCATCTGTGTGGGCACTCGTACAGATTGAGTTCTAACAGCGAACCTTCTTTCTTAGATTGAAGTGACGCAAAAAAATTAGAGTCTCA
>NZ_MIET01000004.1 GCF_003590335.1 Pseudoalteromonas sp. MSK9-3
TTTAAAACAGAATGGATGCCAACAGTTGGCTATCAGAATTTTAAAGAAGCTAAATACAGTATTAGCGATTATATAAATGAATATTACAACTACGTTAGGCCGCATCACTATAATGCTGGCCTAGCACCAAATGAGTCTGAAGTAAGATATAAAGATTCTAAAACTGTGGCCAAAATTAGTTGACCATTACAAACCAAATTAAGACGTAAGAGCCAGCAACAGTATAAAGAATCTTTTT
The DNA here is from genome assembly GCF_003590335.1 of Pseudoalteromonas sp. MSK9-3. Taxonomy (GTDB): domain Bacteria; phylum Pseudomonadota; class Gammaproteobacteria; order Enterobacterales; family Alteromonadaceae; genus Pseudoalteromonas. The sequence continues at coordinate 239 of NZ_MIET01000004.1, forward strand.
AATCATTGTCTTCTAGCCAACGACAAAATGCATCACATGAATCCACATCCCCAAATTCTGCTGGTGTTTTAACAACTTCCAATCCAATTTTAGGAATCGTTGTATTAAACTCGTGTACAAGCCAATCTTGAAACTTTAGGTTTGGTGTTACATTGAACTCATTTCTCACATAGCTTTCAGGCGCTGTCAGTGCAAAGTCTTCGTTCCAACAAATCTCATCGTAACCTATTGCTATTAGCCTCAAAAAATCAACAGGGTCTGATGCAAGAACACAAGCTAACGTAGAGCCTGAACCCGAACCAACATGAACTATGTGTTGCTGTCCTTCATCATCTAACCAAAATGCTGCGACAGAGCCATCACCTCCAGTTCTAGCAAAGGTGCTAACCCTTCCTTTGGTCTCTTCATTAACAAAGTGGTATGAATCAGTTTCTGATTCAGCGTAAAATCCTATCAAAGTTCCGCCGCTTCGCTCGCCATCAGTCCAACTGTCTCTTAGTTTTTTATCTGGATAGAGGTAGCCAACTCTTCCGTACTCAGTGTTTTCACAAAAGCCGTTGCTCTCAATCCAGTCAAGCAATTTTTCTATAGGTTCGGGTACAATCATGCCTTCATGCATTGTATCTTGAATCAACTCTTTTAGCGTCTTCACTAGAATTCCTTTCGACTCAATATCGACTTGCTTATACCCATTGATTTAACCGCATGAATCAAGCAATCAAATTGCTTACTAACTCTACTTACACGCGGGTTTCCCATCAGGGTTTCAATTTCGGCTACTTGCTGCTTAGTCGGCTGACTAAAGGAACGATTGTAGTCACCATTCCAAATTCCTAGCTCAGCTTCAACTTGCTCCTCTTTAAGGGCTGACAATGCTCTTTCATTTATTAGCAATGACAGTAAGAAAACAACCCTTTCCCACTTGTTGATTTGATGGGATAAAGCGACACATGAGAGTGTAGTATGGGTATACTCCGACTCATCTATTATTTGCATAAGCTCATTAGCACAGAGAGGGAGTATTGTTTTAACAATTAACCTCGCGGCTTCCTTACAGACTGAAGGTGATGAATCCTTTAGTCCCCTGATCAGATATAATTCATTGTTTTGAGAATCCAGCTTCAAAAGGCTGTTAAGAGCTTGTTTTCTTATAGACGGAGCACCTGTTTCAAAAAAGGATCTAATATGATTAAGATCTTCATAGCTATTAAGAAAGCCAAGCCCCCAAATAGCAGCCTTTCCTTTTGAACCTTCAGTGAGTTTAAGTCGATAAAAAGTTACTGCGTCTTTACCTCTTTCAAGATAATGCTTTAATGCAAGCTCCCTGACTGAAGAGTGGCGATCAAGCAGAGCATACTCAGCTATTTCAATAGCGTCGGCACCAGAGAGTAATTGCCGGAGCGATTCCTTACGAATGGGCATGAACGAGTCTTTAAGCAAACGCTTATGATATTTGGCTAGATCAGATGGATACTCTAGTTCAGCCCATTTAAAGGCATTAGCCCTAACCAAAACATCGCGGCTTGCAAACGCTATAGACAGCAGTTCTGATACATCTATCACTTCATTGTCAATTGCTAAACTCAAACATAAGCGAGCGACATAGCTATTCTGACTGTTTATGTTTTCAATCAGCTTACCTGTATTTTGTGGCTCTAATAACAGCTTCTCGATTACGCTAATAAGCTGTTCGTGGTTTGCTCTACCGCAGTTTCTCAGGTGATATATTTGAGGAAGGCATTCTATGATTACATCAATATTCTCATTGGTGACTAGCTTGCTCAAAGACTTAATAGCAGCTTCACGAACTTGAGGAACCCAATCGTTGGCACGAGTCAGCAAGTGCGATATTGCTAACGGGTTACCGAGCATTCCTAGCCGTAAGACTGCGTTTTCACGCTTAAAGCCATCCCAGTGTTTAGACATATCAAGAAGCTCATCTACACTTTGAAATTGTTGGTGAACTTCTCCACTAGCTTCACTAGCTTCACTTGGTTTTAGAAAGTTTTTGAGGCGTTTGAAAAGCCTTACAACGTCATCCATGATGAAAGTAAACTATTAGAATATTTATAATGTAATCAGTATGTCACAGATGCCTCGTTAGGTGAATGAAGAACTCTTTCTGTTTTATCTATCGACATAAGTTTTCTATCTCTTGGAATCCCGAATGCCATTTGAATATTCTTGTTAAATAGACGACAACACTGAGCATGATCTCCAGACTTCTTACGGTTAAAGCCTAAGTATTGATATTCAAAATTAAGCCCTGGACTTCAATCTGCTTGACCCAGTGAACTGAGTCTTACGTAGCTAAATGCGGTGCTCACAATAACTCCACCCTTGTTAAATTTAAATTAAAGTGGATGTTGGCACAACAAAAAAGGAATACCTAATACTTTATCAAGCGAAATTTAAAATACCAATCAAACACTTAGGTTAGAGAAACTAAACATGCATGCGATAAACTTAGATTAGCGAAGAAATACAAATACATTGTAAATTACTTCGTTTAATACAGGCATCAAGATTGAACTATTCTTATTTAAGCCACCATCCTATCGTTTGCGCAATATACACTTTTGCTCACATATCAAATGGTCAATTAACACGATTGATAAATTTTCTGGTTCAATGGCAACGTCAATCCAAGTTTGAGGTGTTTCACACTGCAAAAATTGCTTAATTGGGTGTAGTAGCTCGTCCAAAGTTTACATGTCTTTTCAAAAGGTCAGGAAAATAACAACGCTTAAACCCCGTGACCTAAATTATACCACAAGCTCGTCGGCCTTCTGGAGTCCATGTCCCTACGTCACGATTGGTTATTTCAGAATATGAGAACGCTATATTTCAAAGTATTTAATACTTTTCAATTAGACGAAAGTTTAACCTTTTCTTGACAAAAATTGAGCAATCCCTCATAAATTAATTGAGCAGTATAAAAATAATACAGACAACAAGAAGGGGCATAAAATGATTTTTAACCATTTATGGGGCTTGTACGCTCACCCGTTAGAAGAATGGCAAACAATAGACAACCGTCATGAAAGCGTGAAATATAGCCTGTCTCATATTGCGATTATAGCACTTATTCCAAGTATTATGGGGTACTACTCTTCCGTGCATTTAGGGTGGGAAATTGGAGTTGGTGATGCAGTTTACTTAACACACGACAGCGCATTACTCATCGGGATTGCAATGTACACGGCATTGATCCTTGGCATTTTTGCACTTTCTTATTTGGCACATTGGATGGCGGTCACTTTTGGTGCTAAACCCACCTTTACCCAAACATTGGAGCTGTCTGCATATACTGCGACGCCCATGTTTATGTCGGCATTTTCAGCATTTTACCCAGAATTATGGTTTGTGGTATCGGCCGGTATGCTTGCGTTGGCCTACTCTGTTTATTTACTGTATACCGGTGTGCCTATACTTATGCATATTCCTGAAGAGCGCGGGTTTATTTACGCCAGCTCTGTAGTGACATGTGGCTTGATACTGTTGGTGATCATACTAGCAGCAACAGCAATATTGTGGACCAATGGCATAATTAGTCCTACATTTAATTAAGGGGTAACGTATTCGATGCCCCTTGCTTTTATCCTAAATTTAAAAAGGAGCGAATTATCGCTCCTTTTTTGTGACTACACTATGTCAATTACGAGGTGGTTACTCGTCTTCATTGGTCTCTTGATTGTGCAGCTCTAAACCAGATGACATTGCTTGCTCACGCGTTGACTTGGCAGAGTCATTTCGTAAAGCATCGATGCGATTCAAATAGTTTTGGTCAACATCACCTGTGATATATTCACCATCAAATACTGATGTCTCGAACACTTTAATATCAGGGTTTTCTTTACCAACAGCAGCAATCAAATCGCTCAATGACTGATAGATAAGGCCATCGGCACCAATACTCTCATTGATGTCCTCTAGCTCACGGCCATGGGCTATAAGCTCTGCAGCAGATGGCATGTCAATACCATATACGTTAGGGAACCGTACCTCTGGTGCCGCTGATGCAAAGTACACATTTTTTGCACCGGCTTCACGCGCCATTTCAACTATTTGTGCTGATGTGGTACCACGGACGATAGAGTCATCAACCAACAATACATTTTTACCTTTGAACTCACTATCGATGGCATTTAACTTGCGGCGTACAGACTTTTTACGCAGCTCTTGCCCTGGCATGATGAAGGTACGACCAATATAGCGGTTTTTTACAAAACCTTGACGGTAAGGTAACTTAAGTTCAGACGCAATCTCTAGTGCAACATCACAAGATGTTTCAGGAATAGGAATAACCACATCGATGTCTTTATCAGCCCACTCTTTTGCGATTTTTTCACCTAATTTAGTGCCCATGTTCATACGAGTTGCATAAACAGACATATTGTCCATCACTGAATCTGGGCGAGCAAAATAAACAAACTCAAAAATGCAAGGTGCATGCTGTGTTTTAGCTGCACAGATTTTTGAATGAAATTCACCACTTTCAGTTACATAAATCGCTTCGCCTGGCGCTACATCCCGCACAAACTCAAAACCATCAATTTTCAGTGCGACACTTTCTGACGCAAACATATATTCAACGCCATTGCTGGTTTCACGCTTACCAAACACCAATGGACGAATACCATTAGGGTCTCTAAACGCTAATATACCGTGACCGATGATCATTGCGATACTTGCATAACCACCTGTTGCTTGCTCGTTTACTTCAGAGATAGCATTGAACATATCTTCGGCATCAAGCTTCATTTTGTTAGGCTTACCTAACTCATGCGCCAAAATATTCAATAAAATCTCAGAGTCTGACGTCGTATTTACATGACGGCGTGCCGTGGTAAATAAACGTTCTTTAAGTGCTTCAGCATTGGTCAAGTTGCCGTTATGCGCAAGGCCAATACCAAACGGAGAGTTCACATAAAATGGTTGCGCTTCCGCAGAGCTTGATGAGCCCGCAGTTGGGTAACGCACATGCCCAATCCCGATATTACCTTGTAAACGCTTCATATGACGCGTATGGAACACGTCTTTTACTAAGCCGTTTGCTTTACGTAAACTAAACGTATTGTTGTCAATGGTAATAATGCCAGCAGCATCTTGGCCACGGTGTTGCAAAACAGTTAAGCCATCATAAATCGCCTGATTTACAGGAGATGTTCCGACTATCCCAACGATACCACACATGAAATTTTCCTCGCCGATTAACGGTTTACTGAATTTAAAAAGCTGGAGTTATGCTCAAGGTAGGTAAAAAACCACTCTATCACAAAGCCAAATTCAGGGATCAAAATAGATGCTGACCACCACTGCGTGCCAGGCGCACTAGTGAATGCATCCAGAAAAAACAATAAGGCGCTGACGACCAAAGCACCTCGTAAACCACCGAATACGAACCCAAAGAGTCGATCGGTGCCAGATAACCCCGTGCGCTGCACGAGCTCACCTAAGATATAGTTAACAAACCCACCCAACATCAAGGTCGCAATAAATAATATGGCAATCGCGGCTGCATTTCTTAAAAGGGGTTCTGAAATGGAAGTGAGGAAGGTTGCTAGATATTGATAAAAGAAACTGGAAATAAAAAATGCGCCGACCCACACAACTAACGACATAGCTTCTTTAACAAAACCACGAAGTAAGCCAAATAATGTCGATAAACCGACAATACAGAGAATAGCGTAATCAACCCAGATCATAATAACCAATAAGTCGTTAATTTGGGCCGCATTCTATAAGAGCCGACAGGCAATTACCAGATCATTTTGCAATATTGAACTGAGTAAGTCGGCCATTCAATTTGGTCAATTCTTTCAGTTTTGCAAGCTTAGACTCAAGTTTACTCTTATCTAAGTCGGGACCAACAAACACTTTTGTTAATGTACCATTCGGCGTTTTAACCGGGCGCGTAAATGCTTTGAAGCCGCTCTTTTTCAACTTTTGTACCAATGCATCTACATTAGGTTTATGTGAAAAGCTCCCTAATTGAATAACATAGGCCATTTTAGTTAAGTTAGAGGTCGGTGCACGCTTGGGTTCTTTCGCTTTAGAAACCTCGGTGACCACTGTTGATGGTTCAACTGAATTAGGCGGCGTCTCTTGCTGTGTCTTGGTGTCTGTATGTTGTTCTGTGGTTTGCGTGGCGAGTGCTGGAGCCAGCTCATCCACGATATCACTGTCATTACTACGAGAATCCGCTTTATCGACCAGTTCAGTAGTATCGTTAGTATCTAATAATAACGCGTCATCAGGGCTTATCGTCTCCACAACATCCCCCTGAACTTCTGGCGCATTCTCAGCCTCTAGGTCTATTTTTGTTTTTAAATCGACTGTCGTAAACTCAGGACGTTCAGGTATCGCTTTGAAGCCATCTTTATAGTGAACCTTTTCACCATCAAGAATATTGGGAATAAAAATTATTGCCGCAACCACGACGATACTTGTTCCTACTAGACGGTTAATAAATCCTGAGTTCACGTTATTACTCTCTACTTATTCAAAATATGCAATGGCTTGCGCCACCGTAAAAAATGAGCCAAAAATAATTAATACCGTTTTATCATCTAACGCTGGCAACGTATGAACTAATGCCTCTTTTACGCTATCAAAAACTAACACAGGTCTTGTGTTTGGTACCAATGATTGTAAATTTGTGCCTAACTCTGCGCGAGGCCCTTCTAATGAAGCACAAGTCCATACATCGACTAAATCAACCACTTCATTGATAACGCTCACTTTATCTTTATCCGCTAGCATAGCGATTAATGCATGAACTTTAAAGCCTTGTGCTTTAAAGTCGGTCAACTTCTGGGCTAAATAGCGCGCTGACTCAGGGTTATGTGCAACATCAGTAAAAACTTTCGGTTGCTCACTCAATTGCTGAAAGCGCCCTTCAACTTTTAATTCTGACAAACAGTGTTTTATCACAGCTTCTGATGGCAATAAATTCAATGTTGCCAAGGTAGTCAAGGCTGTTGTTACATTCTGAGCAGGAATGGACGGCTTGGTAAATTCGTAATCAAGGTCATGGTAAATCCACCTAAAACCAGATTCTGTTGGAATATATAAGAAGTCTCGTTTCGACAAAATCAAGTCTGCTTCTACTTCCACACCATAGTCTGTAACTGTATGAGGTATATTCAAGTCCCCAACAATGGCTGGGGTGTCTTTACGAAAGATACCAGCCTTATCATAACCGACTAATTCGCGTGTATCACCTAAATACTCTTTATGGTCTAAATCTATGGTGGTGATCACACTTGCGTATGGTGTGACTATATTCGTCGCGTCATAACGGCCACCTAAGCCCACTTCAAGTAAAATATAGTCAACGGCAAAGCGCTTAAAAATAGCTAAACTGCCTAAAGTACCATACTCAAAATATGTGAGCGCCGTGTCTCCACGACCCTGTTCAAGTTGATGAAAGGCATCTACATGCACTTGATCTGGTAACTCGTTGCCATTCACTCTCACACGTTCGTTATATCGAACTAGGTGGGGAGAAGCATAGGTGCCGACATTGTAACCTTGCGCTAGTAAAATAGACTCCATACAACGCGCCGTGGTTCCTTTACCATTAGTGCCTGCAATAAGAATGATTTTACTGGGGGTATTGAGTAAATCTATGGCTTGTGCAACTTGTTGAACCCGCTCTAATCCCATTTCGATGTTAGCCGGGTGTACACTTTCTAAATAACAAAGCCAATCATCAAGGGTTGACGATTGGCTAGGTGTCTGAATTGTCATATTCGTAACTTAAACTTAAAAAATTTACGCTACTCTATGCTCTTGTTCAGTCGAAGGCAAGTCCATAAACTTAGCAAGTATACGTGCTAATGTGTCGCGCATTTCTCGGCGGTCAACAATCATATCAATCGCACCATGCTCGAGTAAGAACTCACTACGCTGGAATCCATCAGGTAAAGTTTCACGTACCGTTTGCTCAATAACACGTGGGCCCGCGAAACCAATCAACGCTTTAGGCTCAGCAACATTAATATCACCTAACATCGCAAGTGATGCTGATACACCACCCATAGTCGGATCAGTTAATACTGAAATGAACGGTAAACCTTTCTCACTCATTTTTGCCAATGCTGCACTTGTTTTTGCCATTTGCATCAAAGACATAAGTGCCTCTTGCATTCGAGCGCCACCCGAAGAAGAGAAACATACCAATGGCATATTATGTTCTAAGCTTTGATTCACCGCATCCACAAAACGTGCGCCAACAACTGACGCCATTGAACCGCCCATGAAGGCAAACTCGAATGATACTGCAGCAACAGGCATTCCTTTCAAGCGCCCTGTCATCGCAACTAACGCATCTTTCTCACCACTGACTTTTTGCGCTGATGAAATACGATCTGAATATTTTTTCGAGTCTTTGAATTTCAAGACATCTTGCGGCTCATGCTGAGCACCAATTTCTTGAAGGTCGGCATCATCTAGAAAGTATTCTAAACGTTTACGGGCGCTCAAGCGCATGTGATGATCGCATTTAGGACAAACATTTAATGACTTTTCAAGTTCTGCTTTGTATAAAATAGCATCACATGATGAACATTTTGCCCATACACCTTCAGGGATTTCTTTTTTCCCTGACGCTTTTGTTGTTTTAGGTAAGATCTTTTCTAACCAACTCATTTGCAACTCTCTTGTGCTAATTCTGTGTCGCGACGTCTGCAAGTACAGACAAACTGTTTCAATTAAAACATGATTTTGTCTACAACGGTATAAAAAACTGGTCTTAGTAGTCGCACCATAATACGAGCTAAAACAAACAAATCAATAATAATTTACTTATGTTTATTATCATTAACATTGTTCGCACTATTTTTCAAATTAGCACTGTTATGGCTCTACACTCACTTTCATATATGTGTTTTTGCAAATCATTCAATAAAGGTACTATTGTTAATGACGAGTCAATTAGCTAATTATTCAATATCTTTATTCGGTAAAAATAACGGCCCTAGTGAAGTCGAAGGTATGTTCCACTTTTGTGGATAGTCTACATCGACCAAATATAAGCCATTTGGTTTTGCCGTCGCACCAGCTTGGGTACGATCTTTAAGTGTTAATAGTTCTGCCATCCACTCTGGTGACTGTTTACCCATACCAATATCTGTTAAGCACCCTGTAATATTTCGCACCATATGGTGCAAAAATGCATTCGCTTTAATATCAATAACTAAATAATCATTTACTCGTTCAACACTTAAATGATGAATGTTGCGAAATGGCGTATTTGATTGGCAGTGCACAGCTCTAAACGAGGTAAAGTCTTGCTCGCCTAACATGGCAGGACATGCAGCCTGCATTAATGTTTCATCAAGTGGATGGTGAAAGTGCGTTACCCCACTGCGTAATATACCGGGACGATAGGCATGATTATAAATCACGTATCTATACCTTCTTGCTGTCGCACTAAAACGAGCGTGAAACTCATCGTCAACTTGTTGTGCATAACGTACTGCAATGTCATCGGGTAACATAGAGTTAAGGCCTAACGTAAAGGCGCTCATATCGCGTTCTGCGTGCGTATCAAAATGCACAACTTGGCCAGTGGCATGTACACCAGCGTCAGTGCGCCCTGCACATACAATATCAATTTTATGGTTACAGATACGAGATAATGCTGTTTCAATTTCTTGCTGCACACTATTTACATGGGGCTGACGCTGCCAACCACTGTAATTTGCCCCGTTATACTCTATTCCCATTGCTACGCGCATACTGACTCTTACCTCTATGTTTAATAGCCGTGCATTTTATGCGATTGCACGCACGAATAAAAGCTTGCTGCATCATACATAAGATATTTCTTATTAGGATAACAGTTATGCGCAAACACAATGTTGATAGAAAAAGTGCATTAAGAAAACAAAAATGACGTCAGGTGTTACGTCATTTTTATTGAGTAGTTCAATGTATTCTCGAGTGAGATTAAGAAATTAGTTTGCTCTGTAAAGCTTGTGCCTCACTTTGGACTGATTCAGGACCTTTATCTAAGACCTCTTTTATCACACCCATCGCACCGTCATAATCTTCAATTTCAATATAAGCACGTGCCAGATCTAATTTGGCGGCAAAACCATCGGCTTCTAAGTCAACATCAGTGGCATTATCACCTGCTAAAAACTCATCAAAGTCACCTAAGCCCACATCCATATCCGCGTCGTTATATGGCTCATCTTGTGGTTCTAAATCATCACTTTGCGACAATAAATCGTCTATATCAACAAATTGATCTTCTTCGTCGTCGCTGAGCTCAGGTAGTTCTTCTATCTCGGTGTCTGGCTCATCATTCAATAGTGATGCAAAATCCACGTCCACATCATCTAACTCAGCGATATTGACCGGCTCAGGTTCAACCATATCATTAAGCAATGAATCGAAATCTGTATCCGATAAGTTTGCCATAAACTCATTTTCAATGGCCGCTTCATCAATAACCCCTTGTTCAGCAGCTTCTTGTGCTTCACTCAACTCATCAAGTTGCGATAAAAACTCATCTGGTGAGTTTTGTAAAGTATCACCCTCGTGATCCTCAGACTCAAATTCAAACTCTGGCGCATCGGCTAAGTTAGCAGGAAGCGGGGCTTCAACTACAGCGTCAGTACCTATTAACTCCTCAGGCTCAATAAGCACTTCTTCTTCGACGTCGTCTTTTACTTCAAGAGGCAGCTCTGATTCATCGGCTACAGCATCCAACGCAGCTTGTTCGTCAAATTCAGGAAGCGTTTCAATCGGCTCTTCAGCCTCAAAGTTTATCTCTTCATCAGTACTTTGCGTATCAAGCTCTGAGGGCTCAATAACCGCGTCTTCCTCAAAGTCATCCTCTAAGGTATTTTCAAGCGCTGAGTCGACATCAAGTTCATCTTCTACTTCATTTTCAACTTCAAGAGGTTGCTCTGGCTCATCGGCTAAAGCATTCGATGCAGCTTGTTCATCAAATTCAGGAAGCGTTTCAATCGGGTCTTCAGCCTCAAGGTTTATCTCTTCGTCAGCACTTTGCGTATCAAGTTCTGCGAACTCAACAACCGCTTCTTCCTCAAAGTCACCCTCTGAGATATTTTCCAGCGCTGAGTCAACATCCAGTTCATCTTCTACTTCATTTTCAACTTCAAGAAGTTGCTCTGGCTCATCGGCTACAGCATCCAACGCAGCTTGTTCATCAAATTCAGGAAGCGTTTCAATCGGCTCTTCAGCCTCAAGGTTTATCTCTTCGTCAGCACTTTGCGTATCAAGCTCTGAGGGCTCAATAACCGCTTCTTCCTCAAAGTCACCCTCTGAGGTATTTTCAAGCGCTGAGTCAACATCCAGTTCATCTTCTACTTCATTTTCAACTTCAAGAGGTTGCTCTGGCTCATCGGCTACAGCATCCAACGCAGCTTGTTCATCAAATTCAGGAAGCGTTTCTAGTGGCTCCTCCGTCTCTGACGAGAAGGCCTGGTCGGCACTTTGGGCTTCAAGTTCCGAAGATTCAGCGATCCCCGCTAACTCTTGTGCTGTATTTAGATTTGCTTCCTGTTGCGGTGGGAGATCATCTTCTGCTTGCAGCAAAGACTCAAATTCTGATGCACTAAGTTCTTCTAACTCGTCATCCATAGAGTCAAGAGCGTCTTGCTCATTAAACTCAGGAAGATCTTCTATATTTTGCTCAGCCTGTTCATTTTCAACAGACGTAGTATCGTCTATGACATTTTTGTTGGGGGCTGCTTCGTCATCTTCGAATGACAAATCCAAGTCATCGTCACCGTGAGAGTCATCTAATTCACCTTCTAATGCATTTTCAGATACCATTTTATTTTGTAGTGCATCAGACAGCGCTTGTTCCGTCTCACTTGCCGATAAAGGCGTCTCATCAAATTCACTATCTAACTCTAACTCTGGATAACTATCTAACTCTGCACTTGGTGTCACTAAGTCTGGCTCGTCAAACTCTTCTATCTCAGATAAGTCAGCCCCTTCTAACAATGGGTCATCGCCTAAATCAATTTCGTCTCCATCAGCTAACTCATCATCCCACTCAGAGTCACCTGAATCATCGAGTGCATTTAAAAGTTCATCAATACTCTGGCCATTCTTTTTATCATCACCCTCAAACTCTGATGTAGGCAATATACTGTCATCTTCAGACGGCACGTGCATCGTGTCCGCTTGGAACCCATTATCTGGAGAGTCCAAGTCATCAATATCAAAATCACTTTCTGTTAAGGACGCCTTGTCATTGTGCGCATGTTGATTTGTCTCTGATAGCAACTCATCATCAACTTCATCAAGCAGATCACCTGCAATATCATCAGATAAATTACTTGTGGTCGTAGCATCTTCATTGCCACTCAGTAATTCATCCATCTCTTCTATGTCAAATTCATCGTCAGGTTCATTTAACAAGCCATCGATATTTTCAATATCCAGCTCATCGGTTTCTGCTATTAGTTCAGGCTCTGGTGCAACGTCCAAGTCAGTGCCAGTGTTAGTGCCAGTAAGCTCAGACTCATCTTCATCAACTAACGCATCAAATTCATCTACGCCTAGGTCATCATCACCTAGCTCATCGGTCTCTTCTATTAATTCAGGCTCTGCTGCAACATCTAACTCGGTACCAGTAAGGTCAGGCTCGCCTTCATCAACCAACGCGTCAAGTTCATCTGCGCCTAGGTCGTCATCACCTAGCTCATCACTCTCTTCTATTAATTCAGGCTCTGCTGCAACGCCTAAGTCAGTGCCTGTTTCTGCGTCAGTAGGCTCAGACTCATCTTCATCTACCAACGCATCAAGTTCATCTGCGCCTAGGTCGTCATCACCTAGCTCATCACTCTCTTCTATTAATTCAGGCTCTGCTGCAACGTCTAACTCAGTGTCAGTAAGCTCAGACTCATCTTCATCAACCAACGCATCAAGTTCATCTACGCCTAGGTCGTCATCACTTAACTCATCGGTCTCTTCTATTAACTCGGGCTCTGCTGCAACGTCTGTGTCTGCAGCATCAGGCTCACTTTCATCAACTAACGTAACTAATTCATCTGCTTCTTCGACCGAATCGTTGATATTGTCAGTATCAAGCTCTTCTTCTAAAGAAGGCGCTAGCGCTTCAGGTTCAGCTTCATCAATCAGACCATCGATATCATCACTATCTAACTCTTCTTCCAATGATGGCGATTCAACTTCTGGTCCAGCCTCATCCAATAAGCCATCGATGTCATCACTATCTAGTTCTTCTAAAGAAGGCTCTTGCGCTTCAGGGGCCACTTCATCAATCAGCCCATCGACATCATCAATATCAAACTCTTCTTTTAAAGAAGGCTCTTCCGCTTCAGGGGCCACTTCATCAATCAGCCCATCGACATCACCAATATCAAACTCATCTTCTAAAGAAGGCTCTTCCACTTCAGGGGCCACTTCATCAATCAGCCCATCGACATCATCAATATCAAACTCTTCTTTTAAAGAAGGCTCTTCCGCTTCAGGGGCCACTTCATCAATCAGCCCATCGACATCACCAATATCAAACTCTTCTTCTAAAGAAGGCTCTTCCACTTCAGGGGCAACTTCATCAATCAGACCATCGATGTCATCAATATCAAATTCATCTTCAGGTGATAAGGCTTCCTCTTCAGAGCCTGCTTCGTCAATCAGGCCGTCAATATCATCAATATCAAATTCATCTTCAGGTAATGAGGCTTCCTCTTCAGAGCCTGCTTCGTCAATCAGACCATCGATATCATCAATATCGAACTCTTCTTCTAATGATGGCGCTTGTGCTTCAGGTGCTGCTTCATCAATCAAACCATCGATATCATCAATATCAAATTCATCTTCAGATGAGGTATCGTCAGATTCCGTCGCAACTTCGTCCAATAACCCATCAATATCATCGATATCGAAATCTTCCACTTCACTTTTCGCATCACTGCTGCCAGCTTCATCTAGCAAGCTATCGATATCATCCAGATCTAAATTGTCTGACGATTCAACAGTTTCTTGCCCGTTAGACTCTAACAGGGAGTCAACATCAGGTTCACTCGACGTCTCATCTAAAATTGAATCTATATCTACATCTTCTTGTGAGTCTTCAGCGAGCTCCTCACTTAAAGCAGCTAGCGCATCATCACTAATATCAAGTTCATCGTCATTACTATCATCAGCACTTGATACTTCGTTGAATAGATCGTCAATGTCTCCGTCATTTAAAATATCACCGGAGTCTTGCTCTATATCCAATGCAACTTCGTCACCTAATCCATCTGGTTCATCAAAGTTTTGTTGTAAGAAATCATCAAGATCATCGCCACTATCAAGCTCATCAGTTTCATCATCAAATACAATGTCGTCACTGAGTAAACCATCGAGCTCATCTTGATCTAATGTGTCATTTCCCTCTTCAAAAGCATCATCTTCCAACGAGTCAAACATGATGTCATCGTCTTCTGGTAACATATCATCATCGAGCTGGACACTTTCATCAATTGGTTCCGGTGCGGCGGCTGGTGCTATATCGAGGTCAAGAGGATCAGCTGCAACCGGGGTTTGAGGTAAGAAATCATCCTCTCCACTACTATCAGCGGCTTCATCTTTATTACGTTTTTTCAAGAAAAAGACGACACCACCAATTGCAAGTAAGGCTGGTAATATTGACATCAACAACAACATAATCGGGTTAGACATCAGCGATTCACCGCTCATACCCGAATCTTGCTGCTTTTGCGCTGCTTGTTCTGCTAATAATTCGTTTTGTAAATCGATCAGTGACTTAAGCTGTTGTTGTATTTGGCTATCTTGACCCAATTGCTGCTGAACATTTTTCAATTCATCTGAGATATCGCCGAGTTTCTGCTTAAGTTTATTGTTTTCTTTAAGAATATCTTCAACGTTACGAACTGAGCTTTTAAATTGATTTTGTAGTTCTAATAACTTGGAATCCTGATCCATTTGCAAAGATTTGAGTCTATTTGCTAATTCGACTTTTGCTTCTTCTACATCAACTTTTCGCGCTTGAGTCACTTTTTTCTGGGCTTGCTCAATCGTGTCATTATCAAGCATGCCATTTTTCTTCATTTCCCATAACGCATCATCTTGATCCGACTTTTGCTTCGCAAACACAGGATTTTCTTTACGCATTTCACCCAAGGTTGGAATACGCAAATAGGCACCGTCACGCATATGGTTTAGGTTTTTATCTAAGAAAGCATCTGGATTTTTTGTATAAAATGCACTCATGACTTGATAAATAGTCACGGACTCGTCGTTGCGCACCTTTTTAGCAATACGCCACAAAGTGTCGGAAGGTTTTATTGGCCCTATAGTTCGGCCTTGCATGCCATAATCTGCGCCTTTAGGCCCTTTAATTTGGGCAGCCTCTTGCGTAAGAACTGGCATGGTGATCAATGCAGACGCAAAGATACAAAAAAAGACAAAACCGCGCATGTTGATCCTTTCTGTACATTGTTCAGCATCTCGCCAAACATTTTAATAATGCTAAGGGTAGCTTTTGCAAGCTCTATTCCAATTGCAAACTATAAACCAGTTGTCTACGAATATCCATTGCAACGTATTGAAATTTAACATGCTTATAATAGTTTATGATGAGAGAGAAAACTACTTAGTTTTCAAAAGGTCAAATCTTTGGCGTGAAATTATACTATGGAGGAAAAAAGCTGCCGCTCAGCAGCTTTATGCTAATAAGCCAATGAATTACAAGTAATTTTCTATCAGCTCTTCAGCGATCTGCACACTATTAGTGGCAGCACCTTTGCGCGTATTATCCGATACAACCCACAAATTTAAACCATGAGGATGCGAAATATCCTGGCGTAAACGGCCAACATATACGGTGTCGTTACCACTGGCATCGCTCACAGGCGTTGGGTAATCTTGCTCATCTTCAATAAACTCAACGCCAGGCGCCTCATTAAGCAATTGTTTTATATGCTCAATATCATGTGGCATGCGTGTTTCTAAATGAATCGATTCAGCATGACCAAAAAATACAGGTACCCTTACGGCGGTAGGGTTAACCAATACACTGCTATCACCCAATATTTTTTGCGTTTCCCACACCATTTTCATTTCTTCTTTGGTGTAGCCATTCTCTTGGAAAGTATCGATTTGTGGGATAACGTTAAACGCAATCTGTTTGGTAAATATGTTATTTTCCATCGGGCGAGCGTTCATTAAATTAGCCGTTTGCTTGGCTAATTCATCAACGGCTTCTTTACCTGCACCTGACACAGCCTGATAGGTAGATACATTAATTCTATCTATGCCATATGCATCATATATCGGCTTTAAAGCAACCATCATTTGGATAGTTGAGCAGTTTGGGTTCGCAATAATATTTCGATTGCGAAAATCGGCTAAACTGTCTTTATTAACTTCAGGCACTATCAACGGCACATCAAAGTCATATCTAAAATGTGATGTATTATCGATCACCACACAACCCGCTTCAGCCGCGATCGGAGCATATTTCTCTGACACACTACCGCCTGCTGAAAATAGACCTATGTGTGCCTGAGAGAAATCAAACTTTTCAACATCAATGACTTCAATTTTTTCGCCACGAAAATCAATGTCTTCACCGGCACTTCGACTACTTGCAAGCGCAAAAAGTTGGTCAACCGGAAATTTTCTATCTTGTAAAGTTTCAATAATTTGGCGTCCAACGAGTCCCGTTGCGCCTAGTACTGCCACATTAAATTTTTGCGACATGTTATTCCTCATTCTTTTCTATTACATTAAAGCCAAGCTGCGCTAACATAGCACCATGCTCACTGCGGTTTTCTATACTCAGCGTACTGAACTCTCTACGTGGTGGATAATTCTTACGTAGGCTATCAAAACCTTGGTTTTGCAAGTTCGCCCGTAACAATCCATCATCACGGCGAATGTCATATACTAAGTGGACTATTCTGCCTAAATCATGTTCGGTTAATGTTTGCTCTATTTGACATTTAGTAAGCGCCGGAATTGGCAAGAAATCAGCCAATGTTTTGGTTGCTGGCACATCAAATAAACGACAAACACCTTGATATAACATTTGCGTACCACGCGCTTTGCCTTCTTGAGTATGGCCAGCAATATGTACACTCGAAAACCTCACATAAGAGAGCAAATCAGTCAGTATATTGGGCTCATTCTCCCATACATCTAATACCAGCTCTAACTTTTTCCCAGAGTCTAATGCAGTTAACAACGCTTGATTGTCGATAACTTCACCTCGGCTGGCATTAATAACAACCATGCCAGATTTTAGCTTGTTGATGCGCTCAGCGTTTAGCAAGTGATGCGTTTTATGTTCACCACTTTTAATTAAAGGCACATGAAACGTCACAAAATCAGCCTTGCTTAACGCGGTATCTAATTCAATATGCTCGTTAAGCGTACCATTTTCATAACGGATCGGGTCGCACAATACCAGTTCGATCCCCATGCCCAATAATTTGTCATGTAAACATTGCCCAATACTACCAACGCCAATAATAGCTAATGTTTTACCAGCTAATTTGGTATTTGTTTCTTGGCTATAAGCATATAAAGCACTGATCACATATTCCGCGACAGCTATCGCATTACAACCAGGTGCACTGCTAAACGCAATATTATTCTGGGCCAACAGTTCGGTATCAATATGATCGATTCCGATTGTGGCTGTACCGACAAACTTAAGTTGATTCGCTTCACTGAGTAAATCTTTATTTACTTGGGTCACCGAACGCGTTAATAACACATCCACACCCCTTAGCGCTTCTGATGCTAAGTTGCGACCATCAAAACGCTTTACTTCGCCTAAATCTGAGAAGTACTCTTCTACCAATGGCATATTTTGATCTGCAAGGATCTTCATCTGTTGTTCCCAAGTACGCACTTTGCGCCATATTGTATACCTAAGCCTTTAGCAAATGCGAGTGCCAACAACACGTAGATATAACTTAATGCCCTTTTAACTTATGAACACCAGCTCCGATCCCCACAAACATAACAATAATAAGTATTAACACCATCAAAGTGGCTTGTTTTTGCTCTGGCAACAAAATAAGCGGACTCATAAGGATGGCTGTAATACTGCTAAACGCAATAAACAATGCAGTATATACACAGCGATGGTAGCCAAAATATGCACTCACGAGACAAAAGAACAAGCTAACAAAAACGGCAGGCGTGTAGATATTAAAAGACATCCATGTTGCGATTAAAGATAAAGAAATTGAAATTGTAGTGTTCATCATTTTAGGTTCCTTCCTGATATATGACTCACTTAAAAATAGATCAAAACAACATAAATACAACTTTAAATATACAAATAAAACACAATAGAACGTCTTATATAGACCATGATCCTCATCGCATAAATCATGCTAACTCGTATTTTTATTGCTTAAAGCGGGGCATACACTGGGCGCAACAATCAATGATTCACATTAAATAATCAAATTTAAAGTCCTTATATTTTCTCTTGTAAATATTTGCCTTAGCCGCTAGTCTTAATAGGTGGTCAGACCTCTAATAAGGAAGAACAAAATGACACTCATATTTACATTGGCATTGCTCGCTCTACTCAGCGCAGCAAGCTATCATAGGGCTAGCTGGAACACCTGTGTTGGTGTGGCTGCTGTAACATTACTTATCGGCACGCTCTCTGGAGCATTTGGTGCACTTTCATGGTTAATTTTCTTAGCTATTGCTGTGCCATTATCTCTTACGAACATTCGCCAACAGTACGTTATTGCCCCTTTATTCAAAGCATTTAAAAAAGTCACACCGACGATGTCTGATACTGAAAAGTCAGCCATCGACGCAGGGACAACTTGGTGGGAAGCAGATTTATTTTGTGGTAACCCTAATTGGGATAAATTACACCAATATCCAAAACCAAGACTCACCGTTGAAGAACAAGCTTTCTTAGATGGCCCGGTTGAAGAAGTTTGTGCGATGCTAGACGATTGGAAAGCAACTCATGAACTGACCGACTTACCACAGGATGTATGGCAATACTTAAAAGACAATAAGTTTTTCGCCATGATAATTAAGAAACAGTATGGTGGGCTTGAATTCTCTGCTTACGCGCAATCATGCGTACTACAAAAGCTAACCAGTAAATCAACCTTGCTATCTTCTATCGTCGGCGTGCCTAACTCTCTCGGACCAGGTGAACTACTTCAGCATTATGGTACTAAAGCACAGAAAGACCATTACCTTCCTCGACTTGCTAAAGGTCAAGAGATCCCATGCTTTGCACTCACATCTCCGGAAGCTGGTTCTGATGCATCAGCAATTCCTGACTTTGGTATAGTCTGTAAAGGGGAATGGGAAGGAAAAGAAACACTCGGTATTCGATTAACGTGGAATAAGCGTTATATTACACTAGCCCCTGTTGCAACCGTACTTGGGTTAGCATTCAAGCTCAGAGACCCTGATGGACTGTTAGGTGATAATAAAGAGCCGGGCATTACATGTGCTTTGATCCCAACCACAACCCCAGGCGTTAAAATTGGTCGCCGCCACTTTCCATTGAACGTGCCATTTCAAAATGGTCCGACGCAAGGCGATGACATCTTTGTCCCAATTGACTACATCATAGGTGGGCCTGAAATGGCAGGCCAAGGTTGGCGCATGTTGGTTGAGTGCTTGTCTGTTGGACGTGCTATTACTCTGCCATCAAACTCAACCGGTGGTATAAAATCACTGGCATTAGCAAGTGGTGCATATAGCCGTATTCGTCGTCAATTTAGGCTTCCAATTGGTAAAATGGAAGGTGTAGAAGAGTCACTGGCGAAATTAGCTGGGTATGCGTACAGCACTGACGCGGCTGTCACCATGTCTACCGGCGCGGTTGACTTGGGCGAAAAGCCTTCAGTCGTCTCTGCAATATTGAAATACCACTTAACAGAGCAAATGCGTACTTCAACGATGCACGCTATGGATATTCATGGTGGTAAAGGGATCTGTCTTGGACCTAATAATTACTTGGGAAGAGGCTATCAAGGCGCGCCCATTGCAATTACGGTTGAAGGCGCAAATATCTTAACCCGCAACATGATCATATACGGACAAGGTGCCATTCGCTGTCATCCTTTCGTACTTGCTGAACTCAATGCGGTTGGTATGACAGATAAACAAGCCGCTTTAGACAGTTTCGATTCATCTTTAATGGGCCATATCGGCTTCACCATATCGAACCTTGTGCGTACCAAATGGCTAGCATTAACAGGGGCGCGCTTTACCAAAGTGCCTTACAACGATGAAACAGCCGTTTTCTATCGCAACGCCAGTCGATATAGCGCCTCTTTAGCGCTTATGTCTGACATCTGTATGGCTGTATTTGGTGGCTCATTGAAACGAAAAGAGCGTATATCTGCGCGACTAGGTGATTTATTAAGTTATCTTTACCTTGTTTCTGCAACACTCAAGCGTTACAACGATGAAGGTCGTAAAAAAGAAGATTTACCATTTGTACAGTGGAGCTGTCAGGAGCACTTATACTTGTGTCAACGTGCCTTGGCTGACTTAATAAACAATATGCCATCAGCACCATTACGTGCTGTATTAAAGCTGGTCTTATTCCCGTTTGGTAGACCGATTCGTAAACCAACCGACACGCTAGAACACAAACTTGCGCATTTGTTACAAACACCAAATGAATCAAGAGATAGACTGGCTGCCCATATTTATTTAACCAATGAACCCTTGAACTTAATTGGCAAACAAGAACAGACATTAAAAGATATTCTTGCTGTAGAACCGCTATTTGACAAAGTTTGCCGTGCGAAAGGGCAAAAGCTACCATTCACACAATTAGACAAAGTCGCCAAAATGGGGCTTGAAGCAAATATTCTTAATGAAGATGAAGCCGCGCAACTCGCTGAAGTTGAAGCTAAGCGCCTTGCGGTGATCAATGTCGATGACTTTGATCCAAGCGAGTTAATGGCCGGCCAAGCAGCCAAACCCGCTGCTCAAGGTGTAGACGCTGCATAAACAATAAAGCAAGATAAAACAGTTTAACCCAACCCTAAACAAGCCAGCATATGCTGGCTTGTTTACGGTCATATTGCACTCTAAGGCTTAAAACTGGCTAAGTAATCACTTTTATTACAAACAAAGTTATTGAACTGGCAGCCCATGCAACTGCTATTAATTTAGGTTTATATGCTGCACAGTACATCAGTATAGGCACACACAGTAAAGCACCACTCATATAAATATCAAAGCCCAGCAAAAGACCTGAACCACACCATAAAATAATACATATCATTGATATTAATACAGCTTGCACGCGAAAAACCTTTTTATATTTACCTAATGACTCCCAAAATAAGCGTGTTTCTTGTAGCTGTTGGTTGGTTTCAATCATTAATGTTGACCACCAAAGCTGGTTAATAAGTACCGCAGCTAACAAGTACCAGTGTAATAAATCAGGTCGCATCGTTTGAATGATCATCGCTGCCCACAATACTAAAAACGTCGCTGTAGCACGCCAAATTAACGCCCAATAATGCGCCAAAGCATAGTAAAGCCAAAATGACCATATATTGATTGAATACGTCAGATTAGGGGTATGTAATTTAGGTATAAACCAGCAACCACCCAATAGAAGATTAATACCGACTAAAAATTGCATAATAGATGATGTCCACCACAGGGAAATAAACGCGATAAATAGCGCCCAAATCACTGCTTGCGGTCGATATAGTAGCCCGACGGCAAAACTCACTTGAGTCAGCATAAACAGTAAAAGCTGTGGTGCCTGACTTAGCTTCTGTGGTCCCATAGCTAAAGCCAATATCATTGTTGTGATAAGTAAGGCATGGCTTGCTAATAATAAAACGATATCAGCCAAATATTGGTGCCTGGTACGGGGTGATATACTAATTTGAAAACATCGATGCCGACTATCTAAAATGGCAGGTTTAAGAACCGTGATTAATAGGGTTTGCAGCAGTAAATAAGCAAATGCAACTTGAATACTCACCAGTGCACTGTCACTTTGAACAATCTTACCTAAGCCAAAAAACAGTGACGCAATTAACCCCGGTAAGAAGATATAAAATAGCGTTGTGATCATCAAAATAAATTGATTAAGTTGTTTTACTAACTCTTTGAGTTCAGCCTTAAAGGCCTGGTATCGATATTGATAGAAGTGTGCCATCATGATCTGTTTAGCCCCTTGTACTTAAACTTTCTTAAGCGACTGACTAACAAAGCCAATATCAAAAAAAGGTTGAGGTTCATGGCTACTAATAAGCACTTGGCCAGAGTAGATGCTGAGCCACTCCAAAACCACATCAAGCCCTCGTTTATCCAGTGCAGCACTTGGCTCGTCTAAAATTAAGTAAGGAGTATTACGCATCACCGCATTGATAAGCTGTAATTTTTTTAGATTGCCGGACGATAAATCTTCCACACGAGTATTTAAAAACGTATCAAAGCACAGATCAGTTATCAGTTTTTGAGGTAAAGCACACTGCCAGCTGGATGCTGTCATCGCGAGTACTTTCTGGGCAGTTAAAAATTCGGGAAAAACAATTTTATCCGACGCTAAAGCAACCTGGTTTTGCAACTCAGTGTGTTGCTGACCATTGAGTATAATGTGTCCAGAGTAAAACCTATCGAGTCCAGCTATTATCGTAAAAAGCGTGGTTTTACCGAGGCCATTATTGCCTTCGATACAGAGTTTTTGTGAAGAATAAGTACGACTATAATTTTCGAAAATGCAGTTGTCACCAAAATACTTTGTTAAATTAGTAATTTCAATCATTATTGCATTAGGCCTATTTTAGTTCCTTTATTAGGTGACTTTAACATAGGCTATGTTGCAGGTGTCGTTAAGAATGTTACACGATGTGTGACTGATCCATTTAATAATGCGCATTACAAAAAAAGGGCACAGAGTGCCCATTTAAAAAATATCGATATTTGGCGATATTAAAGCGCCGCTAAAATAGCTTCAGCTTTACTGACTTCAAATGTTTTAGGTGCTTCCACGTTAAGCTGAGTAACAACGCCATTTTTTATGATCATGGCATAACGCTGTGAACGAACACCACCAAATGAAGCGGTGTCCATTTCCAACCCTAAAGACTGAGTAAAGCTTGCGTCACCATCACCGAGCATCATTAATTCTGATGCATTGTGTGCCTCACCCCATGCTTTCATAACAAATGCATCATTCACTGATACGCAAGCAATAATATCAACCCCTTTGGCTTTAAGCTGATCAGCCAGTACCACATAGCCCGGTAAATGTGCCGCAGAACATGTCGGTGTAAAAGCGCCCGGCACTGCAAATAAAGCCACTGTTTTATCTGCAAATAACTCTGTGACTTGGTGCTCTACCATACCTTCGTCTGTTAGCTGGCTAAGTGTCGCTGCAGGTAAATTTTGCCCTTGTTCAATCATTGTGTTCCCTTAAAAAGAATATGTATTTATTTGATACCTGGAATTATTCCTATAATACCGTGAATAACTCCTATGCCCTGCGACAAGTATACAAGATTAATGCAATGTATGAGCACGCCCTGCATATTCACTGTAAAAAGATTCAATCGCTCCCCGTTGTTGCATTGTTACAAACACTTGCTTACCGTCCTGACCACCAAATGCGATATTGGTTGGATGCCTACCTTTTAATCGCACTGTCTGTAAAAGCATCGCCTTGGGTGATAATACCGCCACTTCACCCGCACCATATCGTGCAACATATAAGTTGCCTTGGCTGTCAGTGCGCATACCATCTAAACCATGATCAACAAACTGATAAAACAACCTCTTATCACTCACATCACCTTGTTCATTGAGTGTAAATGCCCATATGCGTCGTTGCTTACTTTCATTCACATATAAGGTTTTATTATCAGGACTCACCTCTATGCCATTGGTCGTTCCCATATCAGCTTTTAGCAAGGTAACTTGACCATCGGTTTCTACTCGCCAAAGTTGACCTCGACCATTAGCCCAGTTTGGATCACTCGCAAAAATTACCCCATCATCACGTATTGCAATATCATTTGGCTGGTTCATCAATGGCTCATGAGCATGGACCGACACTTCACCTTGTGGCGTTATTTTTAAGATATTATGACGGGCATAATCAGCAACAAACATGTCACCATGCTGATTAAAGCGAATGCCATTGCCAATACTACCTTCGGGTAAAGTCACCCAAAGCCTTGTATCACTTTTATCTTGTACAGCCCCAATCGTGCCTTGCTGCGTATAATTGACCACATATAAAACCCCGTTACTATCAACCGCTGGACCTTCAATTCCCTCGGTGAATGTGCCATCAGATACCCAGTCAATCGCACGATAGGTCTCTTGTTTAACATCACTAAAGCGCTCAAACCTACTATTGTTAGTCACTGTACTTTTGTTCGCTATATTTGCGCTATTTTGACACCCGCCTAACAGCACCAATATCCACCATAAATACTTATGCATTTTGATATCTTATCCTTAAATTTATCTAGTATGACCTGTGGCATCTTCATTGTTAATTGAGAATAAATAATACACAGGTCACCTGTGCTATGAGTTAGCTTAATATGGTAGAAGCTAAACCTTGCTGCGCGTCAGCCTAGGTTCAATGATCATCAGGGCAACACCCAATAAAACGCAAAACAACCCCAAAAACTGCAATAACGTATTGCCAAATCGTGTTTGCTGTTTAACGTCTTTTTTTACTGTATAAAGTCGGCGACCCTGTTTAACCTCTTTAATAAATTCATCACCTAAATATTCAAACGATAAAACAATAGATATGTCTCTTCGTTTGAGCATGGCTCGCCGTGCTGCTCGCATATCTGCATCATCTGGTACAAAACGAGACCAGCTAAAAAAAATATCTTGAGGCTCATTGGGTAAAACAACCCCTCTTGACTCATATTCATACAGTGTGTGTGGAAACACTAAGTTTTGAAAGCCGACATAAAAGCAGCTACCCCCGAGTGATACGAGCAATATAGCAATGTACAACAGAGTACGCTGTTTGATTGAATTATCGCGAAACTGGCGGGCATACCATGACTCTATATCTGGGATTTGGCTAAAATGATGTTTGTTCGCTTGCCCTTGAGCCCCGAGCATAAAGTTATCGACTGTAAGCTCTAACGCATCTAGTAACTGACGAAAAACCTCATTGGAGGGCACAGATTTATCATTTTCTAACTTTGATAAATAACTTTGTTCTACCCCCATCTTCTCTGCAAGTTGAGGTTGGCTCATATTTGCTGTGGTACGTAATTGTTTTATATAGTGACCGAGTGTCATCTGTGTAATCCTTGTTATGGCTTGAAATCACACCCTATTCTTGGTTAGTCATACATTAATACCAAGGTGAATATTCAAGAATAACAAGGAATATTAGTAAGTTAAAGTTAACTTATTCTCAATTACATTAAATTCAAAAGCCATATCTAAACTTCAAGGTGATACGCTCCTCATGCGGCGTTTGCCAAAGCTGCTCAACGCTTCGTAACCAAGATGTAGACGCCACGCTCTGTTGTTGCATCGTGTCAATTTGCGTCGCTCCTCGCCCGTAGACCAAATATATATCCGAAAACGCGCCTAAACGATAACGCAGCTTAATTTGCGATACCAGTCGCTTGTCTTCAAAACTAGTATCAAGGTTCGCCAGCTCTATTAAAGCCTGCTCGTCAATACTAAACACCTGTTCGCTTTTTGCTTCAAGTACAGCCCATTGTAAATAAAAACTTAATTCAAGATTGTCAGTTAACCGCCCTGTAATTTTATTTTCATTTACAAAATAAGCTCTATCATACTGTGTTAGTTGATTATGTGCGTTTGCTATTAACCACCCATCACCTTTACGGTAAAAGTTATTAATATTGATAGTCCAGAGCTCATGAGGCATAAACGTGAGATCTAAGGCAAACTGTTGCGCTATGCCATTTAGCCCTTCTTGATCATACTGGTAACTGGCAGCCCAGCTAAACTTCCCGACATAAGAACTACGATAAAATACTCGGGTTCCCCATGTATCTGGCTGATGAAAACGCGCACTATCGTAACCCACATTATCTTGCCACCCTGATGAGTTGTGCGTCAGTGCCGCCGATAACTCTGCTCCGCTATTTAACATCACATTCGCACTATACTGACGCTGAGCGGGCAATTTAATGCCTTCATCATTTGACTCATAGGACATTGATACTTTTTGTTTTATACGCGTGATAGACGCAGAATCAAAGTTAATAGCATGACTGAACTCCCCTTGCCAATTACGCCAGTTATTGCGTTTAATATACCCTAAATCACTGACATCAAACTGCTCATCTAACCGTAGGTAGGATGACTCAAATTGGGTATTAGCAGAGAATTGATATCCTAACTTGAATGACATACCATTGCCTTGCTGGCTTGCCTGCCTATGCGATATATCACTGTGCATCAGGGTACTTTGCATTGACCACGTTCCACTTTGATACTGAGAGTCCCACGCTACGCTGCGAGCATTTCTCGCAATAAATGGGCGCTCCGTATGCGTCAGCAGTAACCCAGTCTGCCAAGATTCATGACGGTATTTCCCCCTCAGAGCATAAAATGATTTACCCGCATCATTTTCTAAAGTATCTTCTTTTACAGCAAAAGCACCAAGCTGTAGTTGCTCTGTCTGTTGTACAAACCTCACCGCAGCATCAATAGGGGTTGTAAGGCGCGTTGCATCATCGCTACTAGCCCCAATACGCCGAGTATGAATAAGTGTCGTATCTTGCAGGCTTTGGACATTAAAAACGTTTATATCTTGAGTAAAGAATGGTCGCTTATCTGAGCGTCGAGTCTCTACAGCACTATAATTTAAATCAACTTCATCACTGTCTACCTGACCAAAGTCCGGGTTAACTGCAACACTCAGTTTTTGATGGTGATCTGGCTTATAAGTTAAGTCAAAACCAATATCATTGAGCCCAGTATTGTTAATAACATCTTGTTGACGAGTGATATACGGCACAAGGGTGATCTGATGATCTTCTGGAATAATCGCTTTGACTTTAGGCATGGCTAAAAAGAAGTTTGCGTTTGCCGTCGTCTGTTTATGTGATGCATACAGGTGATTATTACTTAACTGGTACAACTGAACTGATACGCCAATTTCTGATGCATCTCGAAGATTTTTTTTATTATAAAAAGACACCGTATGCCATGGAATAAACGTTTCACTAGACCAGTAATCTGCGGCCTCATAGTATGAGGTCTGCCAATCTCCATCCCAATCATCGTCAGTCGTTAATTGTGGGGTAAGCACTGCGTCTTGAACACCTCCTCCTAACCCCACTACAAATAGATACGCACCGCTGCCATCACCTGAAAAATCTAAATAAATACGATTAAAGTCAGCTTGGATAAACCCATCTTGTAAATTAAACTGCTTCTTTCTTTCTCCTATTTTTTGCCAATTAATAATACCCACATACACCCCTTTTTCAGTGGTCATTATCCTACTTTCAACTTTATCTTGATATTTAGTATGGGTTGCAGGCACAACTTCAAAAAAAGCCGTTGTCGCAGACACACTCTGCCACGCTTTATCATTTAATTGGCCATCTAATACAATCTGTTCTTTGGCGTATACCGATAAACCCATCAGCCATAAAATCAATACCGCTATATTTCGTAACGTACTACTCATACTTCAACCCAATTGGAAAACCTTCCACTATAAAAACAAATATCTAGATGAAAAATACTGAATATTCTCTGAAGAAAGCTCGCTAAGTCCTTAGCAGTCTTGACTTTATACTGATAAAAGTTAACTTTGTACTGATATAAAGAACATAGATGACATGCAATGAATACAAATACACAATTTTTAACTTGGGTATTTTTTGACAATACGGATGAATTGCTCGATCTAAGTACAGAAAAAACTACGAAGTTAGAGCCTCAAGTCGCACAGTTGCTGAGGTTATTTATTTACAGTAACGGCACATTGCTTACTCGAGATAGCATATTTACACAGATTTGGCCTAACATCGTCGTTGAGCATAACAGCTTATATCAATTGCTAACTAAATTAAGGCGCTTACTCAACGACAATCCAAAACAACCAAGGATCATCAAGACCGTGCCTAAAAAGGGCTACCAATTCATAGCTCAAACACAGCCTTATATGCCAAAAAAAATAACGGCCACATCGAGTAAAAAGAAGATATTCACTCAGCCTTCATGGTGGAAAATAGCGGTAATTCCTGTCGTGATAGCGTGCGGTAGCGCAATTGCATTTTACTCTCAAAATACGATAGAAACCCCTAAAGCTCATTATGAAATGTCAGATATGAGTTACGAGCTTGGTCTTGAGTACAACGTTGATGCACATAAAACAAAAGATCTCATCGCTTATATCAAAGACTTTAACGACCTCGTCTTTAGCAACAAGCAAGGTATGGTATTACATACCATCAAGTTCCCCAGCCGCATCCACCACCCAAGCTGGCACAATGAGCTCGATTTGATCACATTTTGGCAATACTACCAAGACCAATGCATTCTTCATGTTTATAAGTCTTCAGGTCAGGCTGTGCATCGCTCTAAAGGGCAAAAATGTAGTCATACTCGGGCATCATCATGGAAATCAAATACACAACTGGTAATAAACTTAGCCGACGATGCACACTTTAAGCCTTTTCATTACGATATCAATACAGGATACACCCTTGAAATCCCAATTGCCCTTCAAGACGGAGACTCATTTCAGCACAGCATCACAGCTTGGCAAGGAAAAACTTATTACCTGATCACATCAACAGATCATAAAAGCAAATTGATCACATTAGATGGCACTGTACATATGCGGTGGGCGCACCCTATCACCATGCTGACTTACGACCCTAAGCAACACACTATAATTTCTAATAACTCTGATAAACATCACACGTTGGTATCCACATCAAGAGATGGTCAGCAGCACATTATTGCTAATGTTGTACAAGGTATATTCACCGACTTATCTGTCGATGCTGCTGGCGATATTTATACTGCAGTAGAAACTTGGCAAGTGAATATTCGTGATAAGGATGAACTCCCTATTTTTTCAACCACCAGTATTGATTACCTGCCTGTCAGTAACCTGCTTGGTGAAACGGCGTTCATGTCTAAAAGAAGTGGCGTCTGTGAAATCTATTTATACTCTGACGATCAAGTTAAACAACTTTCCTATAATCAAGGCTATGAATACGTTAAGCATATAGAATGGCAACCGCAACTCAATCTGCTTCTCACTAACCGTGACAAAAATGTACTTGTGTATGATAGGCAAGGCAAAGTCAGACAATTTCAACCTGTACAAGCCTCGACTATTGCACAGTTGGGCTGGCATACCAATGAACAGGTGTGGATATATGATGCCAATTCGCTTTTGACTTATGATCTAACAGGGCAACAACTTAACAATATAACGCTGCAAGTCGATGCCCTTATTTACAATAATCAAAGTGCTCAGTGGCTCGTGTTTGACGACTATACGTTATATAGCGTACATAGTTTAGCCAGTCTAAACACTCGTGGAGACTGGACCCCAATCAATCGTTTTTCAAAGCAGCAATATAATCAACTTAGAAACTTCAAGCTGCGAGATAATACCTTATATTGGTTATCTAGTTGGTCTGCGAAGGACTATATTTGGCAACTCCCGCTAGAGCAAACAACCGTCTCACTTATCAAATCCGATGAGCTGATCTGGCACTACGACATTGCCCAAGATAACTCTTTGAATATTGCAAAAATGGAAGCCATTGAAGGTGATATTAAAAAACTCAGTTTACTAAGCTCTCATAACAACCCCTAAATACCCGATAGCCGTCTGCACTGTATGCCCTCGGCTATTTTCTCATATCTCCCACGCTATTGTTTTGTAGGTAAGCACATCAGCACATAAGAGATACAGAGATACAGAGATACAGAGATACATCAAGGTAATGAGTTTTCTCAAAGAAATAAAGAGAGGTAATTATAAGTATATGCTTGAGAAGTATTTAGCATATATGGCGGAGTGGACGGGACTCGAACCCGCGACCCCCGGCGTGACAGGCCGGTATTCTAACCAACTGAACTACCACTCCGCAGTGGTATATGACGTATTTCGGGCGTCCCCTAGATATCAAATGGCGGAGTGGACGGGACTCGAACCCGCGACCCCCGGCGTGACAGGCCGGTATTCTAACCAACTGAACTACCACTCCGCAGAGATATCATTTTTGTTATTTGCATTGGCGGAGTGGACGGGACTCGAACCCGCGACCCCCGGCGTGACAGGCCGGTATTCTAACCAACTGAACTACCACTCCGCTGAGCAAATAAAATTTCGATTAAGACGTTGGCGGAGTGGACGGGACTCGAACCCGCGACCCCCGGCGTGACAGGCCGGTATTCTAACCAACTGAACTACCACTCCTCGACGTTTTAATCTGTGCTTTCCTATTGGCGGAGTGGACGGGACTCGAACCCGCGACCCCCGGCGTGACAGGCCGGTATTCTAACCAACTGAACTACCACTCCACAAAGGAAAAGCGTGCCTTTCGGCGTTTGTAAGGATTGGCGGAGTGGACGGGACTCGAACCCGCGACCCCCGGCGTGACAGGCCGGTATTCTAACCAACTGAACTACCACTCCATCATCTCTTACAAATTTTTGAATAATTGGCGGAGTGGACGGGACTCGAACCCGCGACCCCCGGCGTGACAGGCCGGTATTCTAACCAACTGAACTACCACTCCGCATTATTCTTGCTGTTAGGTTGCTCCCTGACAGCGGCGTGAATAATACGAATGGACCCCTTTAGAGTCAACAGTTTTTTTGTAATTTTCTCGCTTTTTTAGTCATCTGACATCGAAAGGTTCAAAATATCACCTGATTTATCATTTTTTGAGCCATTCGCGTCACGCTTTTCATTCTCAACTTCCAAGTCATCACTTTCAATATCTGACTTTTTCTTAAATGAAGGTAACTTAAAGGCAAATTTAATGGGTTTATTTTGTACAAAAATACGAATCGCCAACCAACCAATTAATAAAACCACCACATTTCCGAGTGTAATGATGATGATCATCGTGCTCGTGCTCATCGAATTTTCTACAATTTCAGGCGCAACTTGATCCATAGCTGATTTTTTGTCCGCCATTGGTAACTCTGGCACCTTTTCAATTGGTCGTTCAATTTCAAATTTATACATCGGCAACGTCGCCATAAACTCTCGGCCGTTCACATTTTCTCCAAATGCCGATAGTTCAATGCTGTACCTACCCCAATCATAATTTTCAATCATGACCTTTCTGTACAATCTTTCTTCTTCATTTAAGGTAAACATTTGTTCTTCACCGTTGGGGTAAAAAATCTTTCCTTGAAATATCACCGTATCCGGTTTCACAATATCAGGATCTATATGCAGTGTAAGTTCATGCTCTAAGTCTTTATTAGCACCTAACTCTAACTGATACGTAAAAGGAGGCTCTGCAATGATGAGTGGCTCTTTAACGACACGGCGCTTTAATATAGGCGTTTCAATAAAGAATTCGGGCTGCCACTCCCCTGCTGGAAAGCTGAGTTTAAACTCACCGGTAAAAATCCCGTCCATAGGCCGCTCATCAAACTCACGGCCATCATCTCTGAATGCCGTCACACTTTGCGTACCCGCACCAAAATTCGCGTAACTGTCATTATTAGTACTAATAAACTCAACAAATAAACTCACTACGTCACGAAAGTAGCCCACTTGAATCGGCTTTCCATCATTGGTGACTTTTCCGCTTACCTTTAAAGTTTCTCCTCGAAACAGTAATGGTGGCAATGGATCAACATGAAGTTCTATTTCCCCTAGTACCATAATACGGCTGTTTGGTTGAATACTGCCAACTACTTGCCAAGGACCAGGGGTGGGGTCTGAAATCGTAATGAGGTCGTAGCTTGGTTCATCAAACCAATCTAGCTTTTCATTTTTAAGGGCTTGCGGTGCATATAGCTTACTGCCGTCAGGCTTTACTAGCACAACAGCTGGCGCACCTCGGGTTCGAAAAAAGAGTAATGTGATCTTGTCGACTTTGTGATCAATACGAAAGCGATTGTCTAACAGCGGGATTTCATTAATTTTTCCATTGCGCTGCAACAACGTAATAGACGGCAGCGCGACTGCACTAAACCCAATGATTGCCAGCAACACCGCTACAATTAATCGCTTCATAGTTTACCTCATTATTATTGCTGCCAAATAGTCTCGCCATCTTTATTAACCACCTTTAAGCGTTCTTCGTGTGCAATCACTTCATCGGCATTTGCCATAATAACTTTAAGAGGTTGTCTATCTGAACTTAATCTAATTATGTCTCCTTGTTGGTTTTTACTGCCCTTTTCATTTCCAGAGGCTAAATTTAGCATCTTTTGCCCACCGGTCATGCCTAAATACACATCAGCCAGTATCTCTGAATCCAGTAAAGCGCCGTGCAGCGTTCGTTTCGCGTTATCAATATCGTAACGACGACATAATGCATCGAGGTTATTTTTTTGACCTGGGTGTAAATCCCTTGCCATTACTAAAGTATCAAGCACTTCACAGTATTCGTGTGTCAGTGGGTAACCCTGATTTAATAAAGCAAACTCATGATCCATGAACCCAACATCAAACGGTGCATTATGGATCACTAATTCAGCCCCTTTAATAAACTCAAAAAACTCTTGAGCAACATCTTGAAAAAGCGGCTTACCTTTTAAAAATTCATTCGTTATACCATGGACATCAATTGCTTCTTCTTCAATGCTCCTTTGAGGATTGATATAAACATGAAAGTTATTGCCCGTTAAACGTCGATTTACCAGCTCAACGCACCCTATTTCTATAATGCGGTGACCCGATTTAGGGTCTATACCCGTTGTTTCTGTATCTAGGACTATTTGTCTTTTTAACATATCGTCAGTAACCTAACTTTGCTATTGTTAGCGTTTAATATCTTCATTCTACATAAAAACAGGTCAATTCGTGCAAAAAACCGTAGAGATTTATACTGATGGGTCATGTTTAGGTAATCCAGGCCCCGGAGGTTATGGCATTTATATGCGCTATCAAGGCCACGAAAAAGAAGCGAGCCAAGGATATCAACTCACCACCAATAACCGGATGGAAATGCTCGCAGCGACGGTTGCACTTGAAACACTAAAGCGACCATGTGACATCATATTGTACACAGATAGCCAATATGTAAAACAAGGGATCGAGTCATGGGTGACAAACTGGAAAAAGCGCAATTGGCAAACCTCTGCCAAAAAGCCTGTTAAAAACGTAGACCTATGGAAACGCTTAGACGCTGCATGCCAACGTCACACGATTGAATGGAAGTGGGTAAAAGGTCACAGTGGTAATAAATACAATGAACTGGTTGACGATCTGGCCCGTGATGCCGCATCTGCTGATAACTTACTTCCTGATGATGGTTACCAGCCTGAGAGTTAATGTTCATCTGACATCGACTGACGCGTTTGTCTGACCCGCGCGTTTTTTACTGCGGGTGCCCACTTTGGCCGAGCATGCCACTTAGGTTTAATTGGCGTTAAAGGCGCTACTCGTTTTCTCGCAACCAATAAATAACAGCTTCCCATTGGTTTTAAATAATGACGGCAAAAATGCCGCCAAGGGGCAAAACGAGATAATCGACTACCACGGGCCAACGAAGCATGAATAAAGCGCTCATCAGCCAGTATTTCAAAGCCGAGTAAATCAAGCCAATCTTTAACTCGAGCAGGAGTAAAGAAACGGCCAGACCAAGGCAGCTTTTGCCCACTAAATGGTAAACAATTAGCCAATCCACATAGACTGAAGGGATTAAACCCAGATATAACAATATATCCACCGGGGATTAAAGTACGATGTGCTTCACGTAAAATATGATGTGGGTCTGAGTGATATTCTAAACAATGACTCAATATGCAGGCATCAACACTATGCTCTGAGAAAGGCAGTTCATCAATTTCAGCCACCACACCCACATGCTTTTGAGACAAAGGCGCCACACACACTTGGTGTTTAATGGCACTTTTTGAGGTATCAAGCTGACCACTCAACCCCCCCAGCTTTAACATATGATAACCAAACATCCGAGTGAGCCACTTGCCCATTCGTCGTTCAATGCCTCCGCGCACGTAATCGCCGTGAGGAAAATCTTTCCAATCGAGTGGTTTAGGGCCTTGTTGAAAACTTAATGCTGGTTTCATCGCTAGAGCTTGCTCGCTATACTATTGCTAACGTTCACTTTATAGAGCAATTTACGATGGTGCAAGTAGAGCCAATCAATGCGTTTGATGACAATTACATCTGGGCGGTTCGAGATACAACAAAAAATCAGGTGTGGGTTGTGGACCCAGGTCAAGCCGAACCTGTACTTTCTTATCTGAAGCAACACGATGCCACACTTGCGGGTATTTTGATCACGCATCATCACTGGGACCACACCAATGGCGTCGCTGAGCTCGTTAATGCTTCCTCAGGGATCACTGTTTATGGCCCCGCCCAGTCAAAGTTTAGTGGGATCACCCACCCGCTTGATGCGGGTGATACTATTGATATATTGGACTTTACCTTAACGATACTACGTACACCGGGACACACTTTAGATCATATCTGTTATACCAATAATACCCTGTGCTTCACTGGTGATACCCTCTTTAGCGCTGGCTGTGGGCGACTTTTTGAAGGCAGCGCTGAGCAAATGTGGCATTCATTTCAGCAGTTTTCACAATTTAGTGATAGCACCCTTATCTATTGTACTCATGAATATACCTCGGCAAACTTGGCATTTGCGGCTGCCGTTGAACCAAATAATGATGATATTAAAGCGCACATAGCGTGGGTAACAACACAACGTGCTAAAGGTCTACCAAGTTTGCCCACTAATTTTGGCCTCGAGCGACAGATCAATCCTTTTTTACGTGCTAACTTGGCCCATATGTGTCACCAACTTCCTCCTCATTTAGCCAGCGATACGCAACGCCCATGGGATAATTTCTCAGCAATACGCGCTTGGAAAGATGAATTTTAGACGAGTCACAATCAAGGCAGCCCTTTAAACTTGGGCTTTTTACAGGTAGTATTGGCGGGTTTTTGCCCAAATATATAAAGAAATATGACTAAATCACCTATTTTAATTGCACTACTTGCCTTGTTGAGTGGCTGCCAAACTTTAACGTCAACATCTGAGGCACCCGAAACGGCTCTTGTGTTAACTAATGCAGCTAGCCCAAGTGAAATAAGCGACACCTTACAAAGCGCCATTCAAGAGCCAATTGAAGTAGATGAGCCACCTCCTGTATTTGATGATGTCTGGGAACGTATTCGTTATCAGCTGTCTATTGATGTTCCTCAAAATAGGCCTGTGGTTGCCGAACGTAACTATTATCAGCGCCACCAGCGTTATTTAGATAGAATATCAAAGCGTGCTGAGCCTTATTTATACTTCATCGTTGAAGAAGTAGAAAAGCGTGAAATGCCCATTGAAATTGCATTGCTGCCCATCGTAGAAAGTGCATTTGACCCATTTGGTTACTCGCATCGCAGTGCATCAGGCATTTGGCAATTTATGCCACAAACGGGCGAACGCTTTAACTTAAAGCAAAACTGGTGGTATGACGGTCGTCGAGACATTGTGCAGTCTACCCGCGCCGCGCTAGACTATTTAACTTATTTACACAAAACCTTAGAAGGTGACTGGCTTAACGCCATTGCTGCCTATAATTCAGGTGAAGGTCGCCTATTAAGGGCCATTCGTAAAAACCGTAAAAAGCACCTTCCCACTGATTTTTGGTCACTCGATTTACCAAGTGAAACAACAGCCTATGTGCCTAAGCTATTAGCCCTGTCAGACTTATTAAAGCGCCAAGATGAGTTTAAAGTAACATGGAACCCCATCATCAATGCACAAGTGGTTGATACCATTGACGTAGGCTCTCAGATTGATTTAGCCCTCGCCGCTGATATGGCTGATATTACACTCACCGAATTATACCGACTCAACCCAGGCTTTAATCGTTGGGCCACAGACCCTGATGGGCCACAAATATTATTGCTACCAGCCGATAAGATTGAATCGTTCAAGGAAAAGCTCGCCTCAACCACGGCGAAAGATCGTTTAAGGTGGCAACACTACGCGGTGAAAAAAGGCGATACCTTATCGGTTATCGCACAAAAATTTTCGACCAGCTCTAGTGCTATCCAATCTCTTAACAAGCTAGATAGCCATATCATTCGTATTGGTCAAAAACTTCTCGTGCCATTAAGTGAAGGTGAACTAAAGAGTGAACACTTACCATCACAAGTCAGAATGGCAGTAAACAAAGATAAACAGAGTAAAAAAACACACACGGTTAAGAGTGGCGACACCTTGTGGGATATAAGCCGAGAATATGATGTCACCATAAAACAGCTGGCCAGCTGGAATAAGCTTAAAGCTCAGTCGGTATTACGTTTAGGTCAAAAACTCACGGTTTATCAAAATACCAATAACAAGCCAAAAAGTGGTTTAGTCAGTACCACACGTACCATTACGTACAAAGTACGTCGTGGTGATTCACTTGCTCGCATTGCCAGTAAATTTAGCCTAACCGTCAAAGAAATCGTCAAATGGAATAACCTTGCCGGTCAAAAATATTTACACCCAGGCCAAAAGTTAAAGCTCAAGGTAGACGTGAAGCGTACTTAACTGACGCGAATAAATGCAAAAGGCACGATACCCCGTGCCTTTTGCATACGATACACTCCGCTGAATTTATAGCCCTTGCTGCCAACTTTTTAACCAAGGCTCAACGGGTTCCCACGGTTCAAAGTACTCGCCCGCATCAACATCTAAACGCGGCTTTAACACCGTGGCATTTAACTCCTTTACTACCTGCTCTATGTGTTTACCTGCGCCGCAAAATGTCTCACCATAGCTTCTGTCACCTAAGGCGATCACACCCACTTTTTTACCCGTCAGCATAGGTGACTTGCTTTGCATTTGGGTAATAAGCGGCTCTAAATTATCTGGGATATCCCCAGCGCCAGTGGTCGAAGAGACAAATAACATATTGTCAGCTTGCTTCACCTGTTTGAGAGCGCCACTGTCAAACACTTCGGCCTCATGGCCCTGCGCGACTAAAGACTTTTTAACTTCTGCGGCTAAATTATCCGCGTTGCCATACATACTTCCAACAAAAATTGACACGACTGCCATTACTCATAATCCTTCTCTTGGTTAGGCCAGCCTAATTGAGTGCAGATACTAAGCATTTGCTCACCCAACTTGGCTTTTATAGTTACTGTTTTCTGAGTGTAAGGATGGATAAATTTTAACGAACTTGCAAACAACATTAAGCGTCGATACTCAAAATGCTCAATGAAAAAATGATTCTGCTTGTTATCACCATGATTTACATCGCCGAGGATCGGGTGTGCCAAATAGTTTAAATGTCGACGTATCTGGTGTTTTCTACCTGTTTTAGGAAAGCACTCTACCAAGGAATAGCGGATTGTTGGGTATTTACCAAATGGGATAGGGAGGCTTGCTTGATGCAAGCAGTTGATCTGAGTTTGTGCTTCTTGTGGGGCTTTATCTTGATCTGCAAATTTATCAGCTATTTTATCAAGCTCTTCTTTTAACGGCCTATCTACAAATGTCGAGTCCGGCGCAAAGCCACGTACTAATGCCAAATACCGTTTTTCAATATGACCATCTATGAATATTTGATTCATATCACGGGCTGCTTCGGAGCTCAGCGCGAAAAGTAATACTCCAGATGTTGGCCTATCTAAACGGTGTACGGGGAACACATGCTGCCCGAGTTGGTCTCGCAGCATTTGTACCGCAAATTGTGTTTCTCTTTTATCGAGTAAGGAGCGGTGTACCAGTAACCCTGAAGGCTTGTTTATTGCGACATAGTTTTCATCTTGAAAAATAATTTCTAACACGCCCTACCTCCCGCTCAATGTGTCATCAAGTTCAATAAGTACTGTGTGCAATGATAAAAAACAAGCATGATTCGAGAAGTGCACCTCAGCCATTGGCGCAATAGACACCTTGGTTGGTAACGGTAAACGTGCATCCAATAACTGCTGTAGTTTAGGAATAAACACAAACTGTAACCACTGTTCAAATTGCAAAGTGTCGCAACAAAAAGGCTCTGAAGACAGCAGTTTTTTTGGCTCAATTGGCGCTAACTGCCAAAGCTGCGCATCGATTAGTACATGGGTTAATCGTCTGAGTAATTCATTAACTTGGGTATTCTTTGACATTATTTGCTCTTATCAGAGATTCATTTTTATACATAATTCAGTGATTATACCCGCGCAATAGGGCATTCCCCAACACAAGCTTATCAGCGCTGTAAATTGCAGGTATAATCTAGCTATATTTCCTAACTAGCATGAATTATGACAGCGCAAATCTCAACTCTTGGAGAATTACTTTCAGCCGCAGGTACTCAGTGGCGGGCTTATGACATTGGCCGCAGGATCACAAAATTAGACAAAAAACAGTTTGCGCAGATTGAAAGTACCTTAACGCCGTATCCATACCCTTTAGCAGGACATGCCTTATTGGCGATACAGTTTTGGGATAACAATGCGACGTTAGACCCTTATGTCTGGTTTTTAAAGTTTCCACTTGATGAGCAAAGTAAACTCGTCGCTGCCAGCCGAGATCATTTCGCCAACATGGTAGTAGAAGCACTTGGTACTGAAATTACTGGGGAACAAGCACAAGGCAAACTAGATAATAACCCGTATGTGTTTACACCAAATGCGAATAAATTAGCCGCTTTTAACGCACTATTAAAACGTGAAATAAACCGCCCAGCATCACAATACTATGAATATGCCGAACTCTACTTTGCTGGTAACTTACCTGAAGATGCATGGCAAAACTTAGCTGTACAAGGGTTGGCTGATTTTGCTTTTCGATTAGATCATGGTAAAAATGCCGAGCACCTGAATGCCTCATGGTCGTCATTACCAATGCCTGTAAAACAGCCTCTTAGCGCTATGCTTGAGCATGTTGCTGGCAACACGCAATTCAGTGAACTCCTTTACAAAGACTGCATAACCGCCCTTAAGAATAAGCAACTCGACGTCCTGATTTGTAATTTAAGAGCATTGTCTGCCAGCAAGGCCCAGGGACTATTACTGCAAGCGGTTGACCAAATACTGGCCGATGAACTCGCGAATGAAGCCGATGTACTGCTAACTTTAACCGGCCGTTGTTGGTCAGCATTTAGTGAACAAAGCCGATTGTTTATTCTATTAGATAAAGCAGCACACAACACCCAAGTTGATGGTTTATTTACAAGTATTTTTGCCGATTTGGTTGCAATTCCAAGCCTGCGCCCTCATGTTTTAAGTATTCTAAGAGCAGAAAATCGCAGCGAAACATTATCGCGGGCAATTGGTAGGTTATTTTCGTAAATGGCAACACTTTGGATTTTAATACTCACAGGCGCAGTGATTACGTTTTTTTGGTTTAGTCGTCAATTTGCCGAATCAGCTAAACAGCATGCTGAACGTCAAGCTGAACGACTGCAAGTGCAGTTATTAAGCGTGGCCTGTCAAAAACGACGTTTGGGTATTTTGCGAAACGGTAAACCCGGTATCAAAAGCCAATTTATGTTTGAGTTTAGCTCTGATGGCGAAACCGTTTATCAAGGTGTGCTTCATCTAGAGAACTGTCACTTACTAAAATCAGATATTCCGCCTCACCGGATCAGCTAACTCTGTTTATATCGTTTTAAACACAAAGACATAGAGCAAAGGGCACTCCTTTGCTCTGGCAACATCACCCCACCTCATATCACTACTAACCTGTCATAGATGTGGTACTGTCTTAGTTATAAAATGCTAAGGAGCAGCCCATGAATAAAATTAAAGCCATTAAGCCAAATGCACTCAAACAAGGTGCAACCATCGCTATTTTATCCCCTTCTTGGGGTGGACCTTCTGTATTTCCCCATATTTATCAGCAAGGTCTTAAAAACCTCAAGGCAATGGGGTTTAACATCATAGAGTACCCCAGTGCCACAGCACCTGATAGCGCGTTATTTACAAACCCCGAAATGCGCGCCGCTGACATTAATGACGCATTTGCTAACCCCCAAGTAGATGGTATTATTGCGACGATTGGTGGCTCTGATTCTGCACGTATATTGCGCTATTTAGATATGGACATCATCACAGCAAACCCAAAGCTTTTCATGGGGTATTCAGATACAACCACCCTCACAACCTACCTAAATCAGCATGGATTGGTCACGTTCAATGGTCCTTCGGTTATGGGGGGTTTGCCCAGCTACACAACCACAGTGCTGAATATCAACGCTATGTATCAACGCAATTACTATCTCCACCAACAGAACAAGTGTTACCAATATTTTCACATTATTACCACGGCTACCCTGATTGGCAAAATACCTCACAATGTGGAGCGCTATCAGAACCGATAAATAATTCTGGTCCGATTTTTGTTCAAGGTAAAGGCAGTGCTACAGGCTCACTATTTGGAGGGTGTATCGAGGTACTCGAAATGCTCAAAGGCACACACTACTGGCCTGCGCCGGCATTTTGGCATAAAAAAGTGTTTTTTTTAGAAACATCGCAAGAAAAGCCAAGCATTGATTATGTACAGTACTGGCTTAGAAATTACGGCGTAATGGGTATATTTCAGCAGTTATCCGGGCTGATGATTGGCAGGCCCAGAGATTACAGTAACGACGAGCAAATACATTTAATCAACACAGTACAGAGCGTTGTTAAAGATGAGTTCAATTGCCCTCATTTGCCCATTGTATGTAACCTTGATTTTGGCCATACCGACCCTCAAATGATACTACCGCTGGGTATTACTATTGAAATAGACTGCGAGCATCAGCGTTTGTCACTCTTAGAGTCGGCCTTTCAAGCCCCGAACTAAAGTTGGGGCTATGCGCAATCCAACATAAAGTCGATTTAATGCGCATACTTTACAAGTACCCGCTCCAAATCACTTTGTTTATAAGGCTTATGAATAAAGTCTTTAATACCTAACAATGCAGCTTGCTGTTTTTCCTCTTTACCCACGCTCGCACTTAGGATCACGATTGAAATATGCTTGAGATTCTCATCATTCTTTATATGTTTAGAGGCGGTGAAACCATCCATTACTGGCATTTGTAAATCCATCAAAATGATATCTGGCTGCTGTACTTTTAAGTATTCAAGGGCCTGTTGACCATCATTTGCAAAGTCACACCCAAGCCCTAAATTCAGTAAATGTTTTTGTACTACAATTTGGTTAATTTTATTGTCTTCAACAACTAACACCTTCATGTCTTTATAGTGGTCGCATTGCTCAGTAGCTGTACTATCCATTTGCTCTGCTGATAATCTCGAATACTCCGTTTCGTTATGTATTTTAAGCTTTAGAGCAACCGTAAACTCGCTGCCGACCCCTTCTTGACTTACGACTGAGATTTCACCCCGCATTAATATACAAAGCTGTTTAACAATCGAAAGCCCAAGACCTGTGCCTCCGTAATTTCGCGTTGTCGAACTCTGTGCTTGTGCAAATGCATTAAATAGACGCTGTTGATCCTCGGCTTTAATACCAATCCCCGTATCAATCACTTTTATGGTTAGCAGCCTATCGTCATCTTGGTCTCTACAGTGACAATCAAGCCTAATACTCCCCTTAGGCGTAAATTTAAGAGCATTATTCAATAAGTTAATTAATATCTGCTTAAAACGAAGCTCATCACCTTCAACTTGCTTGCTATACTGCTCATCGTGATTAAATTCTATCTTAATCGACTTTTCAGCCGCCAAATGTGACAGCATCCCAATCACGGAGGCCGTGACTTCTTCAGGCTTAAAGACTTTTGAATCAAGGTCTAACTGGCCAGCCTGCATTTTTGAAAAATCTAGCACGTCATTTACCGTACTTAATAGGATTGCCGATGCATCGCTGATCCGCGCGAGGTAATCTAGTGCAATGTGGTCTTCAGTCTCTTTGCTCGCCAATTCCGTAAACCCAATAATGGCATTCAATGGCGTCCGATATTCATGACTGACATTGGCTAAAAATAGATTTTTTGCGTCATTTGCCAATATTAATTCATGGTTTTTCTCAGTTAACTCATGTGTGCTTGCTTTCACTTTTTTTTCTAAACTGGTGTTGAATGACACAATGAAAAACACAAACATCACACAGATCACACCCAATAAACAGCCCACAAAGACGATGATAAAGT
Source organism: Pseudoalteromonas sp. MSK9-3 (assembly GCF_003590335.1). GTDB lineage: Bacteria > Pseudomonadota > Gammaproteobacteria > Enterobacterales > Alteromonadaceae > Pseudoalteromonas. The sequence goes on from NZ_MIET01000004.1 coordinate 42,491, forward strand.
CGACCCAATTGATCAAGTTAACAGCAAAGCTGTCAGAACTAGAAAATCGAATAACCCCTTGTTTATCAAACAAAGTAAATGCCACATTATGGGCAATAAAATGTTCCGGCTCATAACTGGGGTGAGAAAATACATTTCCATCCCCAAAGCTAATTTGGTATGTAAATATCCCTTCTCTCTCTGCGGTATACATCGGATCTAATAACAGTTCCAATTCTAGTACCACTTCAACAAAGCCAATTAAAGACGCTAAGCTAGGTGGCGTCGCTTTTTTAAAAATAGGATAGTAAACAACAACGCCATCGGTTTTATCTTGCTGTTGTACTAACGCGAAAATATCTGTAACCGCAAAGTTTTTAGCCGCAATAGCCTGCTTAATCGTTTTACCTGCAAAGGGATGAGTAGAGACATCCAGCCCTATCACTGTCTGATTTTCATCTAATGGGTAGGTATAATATATGGGCAAATAATAAGGCTGCTGTGGCGACTCTTGGAACCCTGTTGATGTTTGTTGTTTAATATGCATCGGCTTGGCATACAGCTTTTGCATACTGGACTCAAACTGAGTACGCGCTTGTTGTGTAATTAATGGGATCCAACCAATCGCCCTGACTCTCACTTCGGTATTTTGTATAATAGAAGTGAACGCACTAAATTCCTCTTTCGTGACCTGCTCACTGGCCTGAAAGTACGCTTCAAGTGCTTTTAAATACAACTTAATGGTCGATTGAGTACTGTTGATCTGCTCAACAAAAGAGACCGTCCCATTGACAAATTGCTGCTTTTGGTCGCGGTTAAAATTGTTACTTGATACAAAATAGACAAAGCAAATAATAGAAAAGCAAAATAAACTGGTAATAATCGCCGCCGATGCTTTTCGTGCTTTTTTAACAAACATATTGGGATATAAAAATAAGAATACAGGCGTTAATAGCACAACACTAAAAAAATCTCCTACCCATTTTGTCACACCAACATACAGCAGTGTTTGCTGCGGCAGCTCTAAGTAATAAAACAACACCAAATAAATTGTCGCGCCGCCAAGTAACATGGCGACTGGCCCTGTGAGCAATAAAAATTTAATGATCTCAAAAGGCACTGAGATTCGAATAGGGACTTGAGAAAACAGTAAGACTAACTGACGACTCACAACGAGCTGCGCCGTACTCAATACGGCCAAAATATAAGCTGCTTCTGTTGGTAAACTTGCGATTAAAGAGTCTTGCGGAAGTGATAAAAGCAAAGAGATACAAACACCAACCAAAACTGGCCAGCCTTTTAATAAATAAAGCCCGAGTGCAACCCCTGTTGCAGGCCAGATCACACTCGCATACCCAAAAGGAACTAAAAATTGATTACCAAATTGAACCAGCAAAAAATGTGTAATACACGCAAAAAAAACAATAGCTAGCTTATTCAAGTTACCCACCCTATTCCATAGACACTGACAAAATTACACCATGAATATATGTATAAATAATGTAGTTGACCCCAATTTAGACCCAGCCATCGTTCATCAAAGTATAGTGTAAATTCTGTCTAGCCTCCTGCTGAAACCTTGGAAAGGTTCAGGTTAATCACTATGCTACTCGTGTTTGACTGGCGCTGTCTCTGCCGCATGGTAAAAGTTAGCCCGCTTAAGACTGTGGATATCATTAAAACGTACACCATGACGTTTCATAACCGGCAATATCCGCCGACTAATTAATTGCCGGATATAAAAAGGTTGATTGGGTAAAAAGTGATGTATGGTGTGTGTGTAACCAAAGTTAAAGCAAAATAACTGGAATGGCGCAAATACCCAATGGGTAAGCACTTGGGTCTGCTGTAACATATTACGCACCCCACCATAATAATGCATAGATGACGTAATAAAGTTCAGGCTTGAAGAGCGAATGATATTCGGTGCAATTAAAACCACCATTAAAAAGTCAACCCACGCCATCCCACTTACTACCCACTCGGGATAAATGACGCTTCCTTGTAACCACCAATCAATACTATGAAAGGTAATAAAGCCATACAAAACCCCAAAGTATGCGGTGGTGATCGGAAACCCAGCATTAAAAACGGTAAAAAACTTAAACCCGTCTATTTCTTGTTTAAATTGCTTTCGAGAGAGCATTAACCCTAATAAACCATCAACAATTGAGATAAATCTAAGTATGGGATTTTTAGCCCCATTTCCAACCAAACGTTCCTCTATGTCTTGCTCAGTTCCCGACACTTTATGGTGATGTAAATGAATCGTTCGTCGATACCAAGGGTTAACGGTATTTGGTCGCATTAACCACACAATCAACATCATCGAATTATGGACAAAGGGGTGTCGTTTAAAATACAACTTGTGGATCAAATCGTGTTCTACTTCATGTGCGACCGATGTCAGCAGCGCGATAATAAATATACTCAACAAAACAGGAAGATATGAAATAAAATACAACCATGCCACGCCTAACATACCTGACAAAGACAGCAGTAAAAACAGCAGTCCAAGCATATCTTGATAAGCTAAAATGGAATATTTCGACCGAACTCGCTGTTCTTCTGATTTAATTGTTTGCACAATGGCTTGAATATGCTGATTGGGTGACGTGTCCATAGTTCAAATTTAACAAGGCAGATGACATTGATGATAACCTAACAGAGCACTAAATCAATCGGCTAATAGCCTGTTATTTATCTTAATTATGCACTTTAAGTATGAACCGTTCTTGATAACCTCAGCTCTGGATAAGCGAATTTGCCCAATAAAGCTATTTTTCTCACTCTCGGCGTTGCTTTCATTTGCAATAGCCCGCTATGACGGCATAAAAGCGCCTTGATATTGAGCAAAATATCATCATTGGATTGTAGTTAAGTTTGTTTTCAAAACATTTTCTATTCCCAAACCTGAGGTTAGAAAACAACAGTATTAACTCCCGCCGTTAATACTGTTGACATGACCCAAGCACACTATCAGCTTAAAGCAAACTCTACAGCCGCATTGGCATGAATTTCAGCTGTATCGAACAATGGAATATCTGTATCTTGCTGAGAGATTAATAACCCTATTTCAGTGCAGCCTAACACCACGCCCTGCGCCCCCTGATGTTGTAACAAGTTAATGATATCAAGATACTGCTGTTTAGAATCCTCTCTAATATCACCCAAACATAACTGTTGATAAATAATATCATGTATCACTGTCTGCTCGTCATCGGTGGGGACAACCACATCAACTCCTCGCTGCTCTAACCTAGTTTTGTAAAAGGGTTCACTCATCGTGAACCTTGTGCCAAGTAAAGCAACTTTGGTCACGCCTTTGGCAATAAGTACCCGGGCTGTTGTATCTGCAACATGTATTAAAGGCAAAGACACCGTGGCTGCGACTTCATCTGCCACTTTGTGCATGGTATTAGTACAAATCATAATACACTGCGCACCAGCGGCCTCTAAGCTACGTGCTGAGCTTTTTAACAATTCAGCACTTAACTGCCAATCACCAGCTTGTTGCATCGCTTCTACCTCTGCAAAATCAACACTGTTCAACACAATTTTCGCACTGTGCAAGCCACCTAAACGCGCTTTAATCCCCTGATTAATTATTCGATAATAGCTGGCGGTAGACTCCCAACTCATTCCGCCAATTAAGCCTACTGTTTTCATATTATGACTCCCGTTCTTTGCCCGCTTCATCAATCGCCACAATGTCAGTTTCTTTAAGTGCATCGGCTATCCAACATTGTAAATCAGAACAATTTAACACTGTTTCCATATAGCGTGATGCATCTTCATTCAAAGTGATCCCATAAGTCTTAAAGCGTAAAGCCACTGGCGCAAACATGGCATCAACGATAGACCACGAACCAAATAGCCAATCGCCTTGTCCGGCGAATTTTTGCATTTGATCACACCAAATTTGCTCTATACGCGTGATGTCTTTTTTAGCCTGCTCACTTAACTCAACATATCGTGTAGCACGAATATTCATCGGCATTTCATTTCGAATGCCATTAAAGCCAGAGTGCATTTCGCACGCCAATGCGCGCGCTTTAGCTCGCATCAACTGTTCTGATGGCCAGCCAGCACCTGACATGTAAGCATCATTGATATATTCACAAATTGCCAACGAATCCCATACCGCTATCTCATTATCAATTAACGTGGGGACCTTTAAAGTAGGCGTCACACTCTCAAGTCGCTTGTAAAACTCAGGCGTATCTAAAGTAAGCTTTACCTCGCTAAAGTTAACCCCTGATTTAGCAAGCATTAACCATGCTCGCAATGACCATGATGAATAATTTTTGTTCCCTATAAATAGCTGCATAGCCTGACCTTGTTTTATTTAAGTTGCTATTAACTTAGCCATTATTTTTGCTACTGACTAACGGATTATTTTGATATAACCTATCAACATATCTAATAGGTTAAGAAATGTTATGGATATTGATGCATTAAGAAGTTTTCTCGCTTTTGTCGAAACAGGCAGCTTTACTCGTGCGGCAAAGCAAGTTCACAGAACACAATCGGCCATCAGTATGCAGATGAAAAAGTTGGAGAAAGATTTAAATAAAACACTCTTTCAAAAACAAGGCAGACTGCTCAACCTGTCACACGATGGCCAAATATTTGCGCGCTACGCTAAGCAGTTAGTGCAATTACATGACGAAACGTTACAACAAATGAATACAGCTCAGCCAAGCACATTGCTACGCTTGGGGTGCCCTGATGATTATGCTGAATCAGTATTACCAATACTCGTTTCCTTACTTCACGCCTATTGGCCAAACCTCGATTTACAAATCACTTGTACACCCAGCAACAGAGTCAAAATTATGATCGACAGCGGTCATCTAGACTTAGGGATCATTACGCGGGGTTCAGACATAGAAGAGGGCTATAAATTAGAGTCAAGCCCCGGTGTATGGACACACAACCCACAGTTTAACGCCCACAGTAAAACCCCATTACCGATTGCCATATTTCAACGCGATTGTCGCTTTCACCAAGCCGCAACCGACGGGCTACATAAACAAAATCGTGCTTTTGAAATCATTGCATGTAGTGGTAGTGCAAGTGCACAACGCGGTATTGTCAGAAGTGGGCTTGCCATTGGTGCTATGGCGCAGCTCAGTATTGGGGACCTAACACCTTTAACATGTGACACGCTACCAGCTTTACCTATTGTTGATATTGTCTTGATCCGTGCCAGCAGCAGTCAAAACCCTGTAACCGATGTCGCATGTGCACAACTATGTGAACACTACATCATGAAAACAAGAAAAAAGTAACGCCTTTTTACGCCACGGGTATCTATTAAGTGTTAAGTCAGCAAACGCACATACAATGGGAATATGTAATGAACGATTACATCAATGTAAAGTTCATTTTGTAGCGTCAAACTCAGTTTAAAGGATCGAACAATGACACCTGATACGACAATAAAGCCTGTACACGCACTGTCTCCCATAGCCAAAAACCCGCATTCCACAAAGCACATCATATCCTTGTTTCAGCATCGTTTTTTTAAAAATGACAGCGAACTAGCAGCGCTAAGGGAAGAGAACCAGCACCTCAAGTTACAACTATGTCGGTATAAAGCCCTCTACACCTGTTTTTTTAGAAAATTCACACAAATAAAAGCGCAATCGCAGTTAAAAATATCCGCATTGGCTCGTATCAACAAACGCTTAGAACGACATGTCAGTCGATTGCAACGGCTATCAATTCAGTTGATCCGATACCGAAGCCAGTTGCAACAACAGCTCAGTCAACAGCGTATTCGCATCCAAAACATGCAACACACTGTAACAACGCAAAGTCGTGAGCTCGGCCAAACGGTGTCTCGTTATGACCGCATTATGTCTGAACATATGCTGTGTAAGGCCAAATTTAAAAAGCGCAATCAAAGTGCGCTTCAACTGACAAAGTGGAACCTTCGATTGCGTATTGGCATAGCCGCATTAATTACCATTGATTTGGCGCTACTTACAGTGCTTCTTTACTGAGCGCCATCAACTTTATCGAAAACTCCGTTTATTTGTAATTACTTTGGCTTTAAACGAGTCAACCGCATAAAAAAGGTACAAATACAGTCATTGTTATTTAATTGTTATAATTTCGTTATGAATTAAATTAAAAAATACTCCAACCTTAATACACCAACGAGGTAAGTGACTAACGCACGGACCTCTATACAACTTGATTAAGGAAAATAACATGCCCACACTCGCCAGACCTGCCATATTGCACCCTGAAAATATTGTCACCAATCAGGATATGCTCTCGTTTTTAGATAACTTGCATCATGACGCGCCACACAAGCAGCAAGCTTTCAAAATGATCAAAAATTCGGCCATTGAAAAACGACATATGATATTGCCACTTGAGCAAATTTTAACGTTACAAGATTTTGGCGAACGGGGCGCCATTTATGAGCTGCAAGCCAGAGAGATGGCATGTCAAGCCGCTAAAACAGCATTAGAGCAAGCTTTATTAAAACCCAAAGACATAACCATGGTCGTTGTGACATCATGTACCGGCTTTATGATGCCCTCTTTAACTGCTTGCTTAATAAATGATTTAGATTTACCTGCAACCACAATACAACTGCCCATTGCGCAACTGGGTTGTGTTGCTGGTGCATCGGCTATCAATCGCGCTACAGAGCACTGTAAAGCATCAAAACGTAATAATGTGCTGATCGTCGCCTTAGAAACCTCGTCACTGTGCTTTCACCGCAGCGCAGATCGATTACAAGACTTCATCACCGATTCACTCTTTGGAGATGGTGCTGCCGCCGTCGTCATGCGCGCAGATAACGATTGCAGTGGGTTCCATGTCACACACAATCAAAGCTGCTTTATGCGTGATACCGAAGCTTATATACAATACACATTAACAGACTCTGGATTTAAGTTTTCGCTAGATAAAGACGTGATGCACTCGATTTCCAAAGCGGCGCCACACATTGACGAATTTATTACTAGTAACGCACACAAGAAGCCTAACGAATTAGATTTTTATATATTTCACACCGGTGGAAGACGTATCCAAGACGAAGTAACTCGCTGCTTAGCCTTATCAGATGAGGCACTAACGCACTCTCGCGCATGCCTAAGAGAAACAGGCAATACCTCAAGTGTTGCTGTAATAGATGTTCTCGCACGGCAATTTTCACAAAGAAGTAGTATGGAACAAGGTATTTTAGCTGCATTTGGCCCTGGCTTTACCACAGAAATGGCACTGGGCTATTGGCAATAAAATAATTTACCAAAAATAAGCCGCACTCATAAGCGGCTTATTTATCCTAAAATCAACAACTAAAAGCACTGTGACTAACTTGCGCCAAGATTGTGATAAAAACGTGATATTTCGGTGAAATCAGCGAGACATTTAGCCTGCATCCTTAGTCCTGTCATAACAACCAAGAAAGAGAATATCATGAAGGCAAAATTACTATCACTTGTATGCACGAGCAGTTTATTGGCAATGTCAGCAGCAAATGCCGCTGATATAGATGTAAAAATCACCAACCTCACCCAAGGGATTTACTTCACACCAATATTAATCGGTGCTCATAGTAGCGATGCGCATTTATTCCAAACAGGCCAAGCTGCCTCTGACGCTCTTCAAGCAATGGCCGAAGGGGGTAGTATTGATGCGCTATCAGCAACACTTGATAGTATCAATGCCAATAAGCTTGCCAATCCTGCCGAGGGCCTATTGGCTCCAGCCAGTTCTGCTATGGGCAGTTTAAGCACAACAGAAAATAACACCACCTTATCTATAGTCGCAATGATGCTACCAACAAACGATGGGTTCGTTGGCCTAGATGCTTGGAAGATCCCGACAGAAGCCGGCACATACCACATATATTTAAATGCCTATGATGCAGGTACCGAAGCAAACAATGAATTGGTTGTTGATGGTTCTGGTGCACCAGGCACGCCTGGGATCCCAGCCTCTCCTGGCGCAGCTCCGGGCACCCAAGGCAGTGGCTTAACCACAACAGAAACGAATACTATGGTGCATATTCACCGCGGTAACGTCGGCGACGATGAAGCCATTGGTGGAAAAAGCGACTTACACAACACGGTTCACCGCTGGTTAAACCCTGTTGCTAAAGTGACAGTAACGGTTAAATAAGGGGCATATTATGAATAAGTTAACCCCAATAATACCATTTGCTTGCTTGTTACTCGCTGCGTGTGGCAGTGATAACGATAATAATATGGTAGTGACGCCAGTACCACCCGCTCCTGAGCCAACTCCAACGCAATATGAGTTTAAGGTCACGGCACTTAATTTAACCAATGCGCAACCGCTATCACCACTTGGCGCAGCGCTGCACACCACAGGCCAATTTTGGACCATTGGTGAAATGGCCAGTGAAGAACTAGAAAAACTGGCCGAAGGCGGAGATAACTCAGGGTTACTTGGTTTGTCTGTTGTTAACGCATCAGCCTCAAGCGATGCCCCGCTTGGACCTGGGTCAATGACCGAGCTGATGTTAACCACAACAAGCTTAACCGATCAAAAAATATCGTTAATTAGCATGATGGTGAATACAAATGATGGCTTTACCGGTCTTAATAGCATCGATGTTTCTCAGATGGCTGTTGGCGACTACGCTAAAATGAACACCCGAGCATATGACTCAGGTACTGAAGCCAACTCAGAGAGCAGTGGTTCAATGCCTGGCCCAGCAGATGGCGGTGAAGGCTTTAATTCGCTACGTGATGACATTGATAAAGTGGCTATGCACCCGGGAGTTGTCAGTAATGATGATGGATTAAGTACGTCAGTACTAACATCTGAACATAAATTCGACAACCCGCTCATGGCCGTGACTATAACAAGAGTTAAATAACGCCTATACGCACTGTGTGGGCGATGAAAAGGCCACATTATGCAACAACAGGTACTTATTGTAGAAGACGACCAAGACATCGCGCGTCTTCTACAAGTTCATTTAACTGAATTATCATTGGACGTTGATCATGTGTTTGATGGAGAAAGCGCAATGGATAAGTTACACCAAGGAAATTATGCGATTGTGCTGCTCGATATTATGCTGCCTGGGGTGGATGGTTTAACCCTTTGCCGAGAAATTAAAACTTCGACGCCCCATATTAGCGTTGTGTTGTTAACATCTAAAAGCAGTGAAATGGACCGTATTATTGGTCTTGAGATGGGCGCTGATGACTATATTTGTAAACCTTTCAGTTATAGAGAGTTTCAAGCCAGAGTCAAAGCGCAACTGCGACATGTAAGGTTACTTCAAGCCAAAGAGAATCAAGCTACACACACAGAACAAGCACCCTTACAGCTAGGTCGATTAAGTATTGATACGGTGTGTCATGAGGCTAGTTTAGGCGCTCAAGCACTCGACTTAACCGCAACAGAGTTTGAGTTACTGCACTTTTTCGCAGCCCACCCAAATCAAGTATTTTCAAGAACACAGCTACTTGAGTCGGTTTGGGGTTATCAACATTCGGGTTACGAACATACCGTTAACTCACACATTAACAGGCTGCGCAGTAAACTTGAAAAATATGGCGGAGAAGGCGTTATTGAAACCGTCTGGGGCGTGGGCTACAAGCTCAATGCGAAACAACTAACACAGGCATAAGCCATGAAACTGTCTTTATATCATAAACTTGCTATGTCACTGGCGGGGATTTTCATTTTAATTGCGTCTTTATTTATTTGGTGGACGCAAGCATTATCGCAAGTTTCGCGTGCCCAAGCAGAGCAACAGCTACATATGGGCTTAGCTGAACACTTGGTTGGCGATAACCCTTTGCTTCAGCAAGGCGTTTATGATTACAAAGCACTAGAAAACTTATTTCACACCTTAATGGTGCTTGGTCCGTCATTTGAATTTTACTTTGTAGATCCTAGTGGGAAATTACTGACATATTCAGCAAAACCCGGCGAAGTAAAACGTCAGACTATCAACCTTGTTCCGTTAATTAAATTAATTGATCAACCTGAGCAACTTCCGGTTTATGGTGACGACCCACGTAATGAATGTGGAGAAAAAATATTTTCTGTCGCACCGGTTTACAATGGTGACACCTTGCAAGGATACTTATACGTTATTATTGGCTCAAAACTTTATGACTCAATTATTAGTAACATAAAAGGCAACGACCAATTAATTATTGGGCTGAGTTGGTTAGGATTGGCGCTAGCGTTTTTACTCACCGCACTCCTGCTCCTTTTTAAATATTTAACGCGCCCTGTAGCCGCATTGACGGAACATATACAACAATTAGAGCACGCTCAATTTGATATCAGTAAAATTACCTTACTGAATTGGAATAAAGCCCATAGTAACGAAGTTCATCAGCTTGGTGAAAGTGTCAATAACATGGTCAAAACCATTGATCTTCAAGTAAAACAGCTTGCAGAATTAGATGATCAACGTCGTCAGCTATTGGCGCATTTATCTCACGACTTGCGCACTCCCTTGGCATCATTGCAAGGCTATCTCGAAATTATTGCATTGAAAAAACATGATCCTGAACAGCAAGCCCTGCATTTGGGGGTTGCACTAAAAAATTGCGATCAACTCAAATCTCTCATTGACCAAATCTTTGAATTAGCCCATTTAGAATCAGGCCATGCAAACGTGCAATTTGAGGTCTTTAACTTAGGTGAACTGCTATACGATGTCATGGCAAAATTTGCTATTCGCGCAGATAAAATGGGGGTGTCATTAACCATATCCCCTACGGTATGTGACATAAAAGCCTATTCTGATATCGGTAAATTAGAGCGGGTCCTGACAAACTTAATTGAGAATGCACTGCGTCACACTGGTGAAGAGGGAGCAATCGAAATCGAAGTTAATCAGCGAGGTGAACACCTAACCGTAACTGTAAAAGATACTGGGGTAGGCATTTCGGCAAAAGAGCTGCCTTATATTTTTGAAGCAAGATACCGTGCCAGTAATTCAAAAGGGTGTAAAAAGTCACACGCAGGACTTGGACTTGCCATCACTGAACGATTAATTAAACTGCTTAAAACTGATATTCGTGTCCAAAGTAAAATCGGGGTGGGCACTGAATTTAGCTTTCAGTTAAGAGAAGCTGAACCCTACAGTGAAAAAGCCGAGTAACACTAGGCCGGGTTTGTAATAAAAGGGGCAAACAATACCCTTCCTTACAGTCCATTATTTTTTAGAGGGAGTGACGCATTGACTTAAGATTGACTCATAGTGCATCAATCAATGATCTTTGCATACTCCCTTAGACTACTTTAAAACTGCCAACCGAGGATAAACGCGGCATCTTTTACATCATGGTGGTAAGTACGTGGAATACCGTCTATCTCTACGTATTCATCGCTTTCGTTAATTTTCATTAGTGAATACTCAAAGCCAACATACCAATTTTCAGTTATTTGGTGTTCCAAACCCACTGAATAAAATACATCATTACCACTTTTTTTCATGTCATACCCAGCTCTGGGGAAAGTCAGTCTTGCAGGTGTCGATGCTTGATAACCCCAATGGGCTATACCCAGCCTCATATTGACTGACACCGTATCAAATAAACGTGTTTGAGCTTTAATACCCAACCGAGTAGACTCAAGCTCAATTGGAACAGGTAATTTGTAACTTGAAATAGGTTCTATTTTTTCACTGCCCTGTGCAAAGAATGGATAATCTAAAGGTGCATAAACATTAATGGTCGTTTCGTTTTTGCCCTCTCCATGAAAATGCTTTGATAGCTCAAAAGAAATATAATCAGAAAACTTTACACCGACTCTCACACCCAAAGAATTAGTGACAAGATCTGACGAATAATGCTTTTTATTATTGTTAAACTCAGTTCGAGAATAAATATCGTTCTGAGATTTACCCAATAATAGCTCAGAACTGAACTGCATTTGCGCATAGCTAGATAAAGGCAGTAATAAAGCGGCTACACCTAAAATAGAATATTTCATTTTTTCTCGTAATTTAATTATGTCTAAATTGGACTCTTTGACGGGGATTTAAAAACTATAAATGACCCTATTCTGCAAAAAACACAAAATAGGAACATTTTATTGTCCCACTCTCCCGCTTTAATGTAAAGCGCGCATCAGAGCGCGCAATTGAACTGCTATGAATGTTAAACCAAGGCTATTATTATAAAAAAAGCGGGAGATGAAGTTAATCCGTAAGGCTAATTCACCTTGCTTACCACTGCACATATAGGTCAAATATAGCGGTGATTAAATAATCTAATGCTGAATTTACGCCACCCATTACTCGCTTTGTGCCTCAAACTTATAGCCAGCACCATAAATTGAATGAATAAACTCATGCTCAGGCGCGATACCGTGCAACTTTTTACGGATTTTCTTAATGTGGCTGTCAATAGTACGGTCGCTGACAATGCGATCATCATCATAAATATGATTCATCAACTTATCTCGGCTATAAATTCTCCCTGGGTGAGACTGCATTGATTTTAAGAGTAAAAATTCAACATGGGTAAAACTTACGCTGTTGTTTAAAAATGACACGAAGAGCGTATCTTCATTTAGCCTAAGCTTATCTTCTATATCATGCTTTTGACCATTACCGTTCAGCGTCACTCGGCGCAGTACCGCTTTAACACGAGCGACAACTTCTCTGGGGCTATATGGTTTGCACACATAGTCATCTGCGCCAATCTCTAGGCCAAGTAGCCGATCAATTTCCTCTACTTTTGCGGTCGTCATTATGACTGGTACATTAGATTTAGCACGCACCATTTTACAAATTTCAATTCCATCTACGTTCGGTAACATGATATCGAGAAGGATTAAATGTGGATCAAATGTTGAAAACGCATGCTCAGCATCGGCCCCATCAGCAACAATACGTGTTTCATAATCTGCTTTTTCTAAATATTTACTCAGAATATCTGCCAGCTTAGGCTCATCTTCAACAATTAATATGCGTGTTTTATCCAAAGGTTGCAGTCCGTTTTAGTGAGAAAACTCCATTATAATAGCGAGTCCACCCAGATCACTCAAGTCTGCTCGTATTGTCCCTTGATGGCCCTCAACAATACTGGTACAAATTGCGAGGCCGAGTCCCGAACCGCCCGCTTGACGGGTTCTAGCACTGTCGACTCTATAAAGGCGATCAAACAACTTGGGCAATTGCTCAGCGGCAACACTTGGTGAACTATCTTCCCATATTACCTGTGTTTTATCCGACGTTTGCGTCACAGTGACACTTAACTGCCCATTTTTTTGTGCTGACACATCTGTATACCGAATGGTGTTTTGCAATAAGTTATCAAACAACTGGCTAATTCGCTGCGGATCACAGTGTAATGTCAACTTATCATCACATCTCATTGTTATCTCAAATAGTGAAAGCCCCGTACTGCGTTTATCAATACAGCGATTTAATACCCCACTCAGTTCACAAGGCATCATATTGTAAGTGAGTGCTCCCCTATCCGATAACGACAATTGGTGTAAATCATCTACCAAGTTAGTAAGTCGTTCTATTTCTTCATAAAGAGAGCTTAACTGTGCTTCATCAGTATCAATAACACCGTCAATCATCCCCTCTAATTCGGCTCTTATTACCGCAATAGGTGTACGTAGCTCATGTGAAATATCGGCAATCCATTGTTGTCTGGCCGTCTGATTTTGCGCCAAAGTATCTGCCAGCTTATTCATATCACGTGCCAGCAATCCGAGCTCATCTCGACGGTTTAATACAACTTTATTTTCATAGTCTCCTCCCGCTAAACGCCTTGCATTTCGTCGCAGTCGTATAATGGGTTGTACTAAATATTTACTAAATGGAATGGCTAAAATAACCGTGACTAACAAAGCCAAAAGCGCAATGTGTAAAAACTGTTGCGCTTGTTGTTTGGCAAACATCGAGTCAAAACGAGACGTAACCAAAGTGCCATTTTCAATCCCAATGAAACCAATTAACTCTCCCTGCCCTTTCGTTTGCGCGTTATCATCACCACTATACATAGGTAACCATAGCGCCGAGTGGGCCATGTCAGCTTTACCAATCAATAGTTGACCGTTTGGTAACTTAAATATGAGCCGGTTTGACGCTGGCCTCTCTCCCTTTCTTGGTGGTCCCTTTCGCCCTGGACGCGCTTCATTTTGCGGCGGTGGACGACGATATGACCTGTCACTTGCGTCCATGTCTCCTCGTTTAGGGCGGTATTCCCGCCCAGCAGGGCGAGCATCTTCAGGCTTGCGTCCTCGCTTTGGAGGCCGGCTTGTATTATCTCCATTCACTTGGCGATACAACTGCATGATTTCACTTAACTGCGCAGAGCGGTGACGTACCCAAGAAAAACCATTTTGTGCTTTATACGTCTCTACCACTTTCACAATCACCACTTGCATTTTATCGCGCGCATTGCTTTGCACATACTGCGCAAAGCTTTTTTCAAACGCAATTTGATTTGCAATGTAAATTGCTAACACCAGTGCCGAGTTAGCAATTAATATCATCAACAGTAATTTGACACGTATAGTCACTTTCATGGAGTTACACTTTATCCTTTATGACGAGTTAGTACATTTAAACGCAAGTTATCTGGGTCGACAGTTTTAGGGCCTGGGATCCATTTTTGTAAACACCGTTTATCTTTAGCGCAATTGTCGGTTAATGCGCGTAAAAATGCTACTAAGTCTTTTTGCTGCGCACTATTAAGTGGTGCTACAACAAATGGTGAACTTTGCAATAACGTTAATGCCGTTTGGCTGTTAACTCGTGCATTTTCATTAAGAGACTCACACTCACTCGTTTGCGCAAACTGCTTTAACCCACATGCGCCCCCTCGTTCAAAAAATGCGTCAATCGCGGTAGCTGGGTCGACATAATGCGCAACCACTTGATCTAAAGTTTCATATGCGCCTGCATGACCATAAGGCGCTGTTAGAGCTATATTCAATAGACTCGGTACTCGAAAGGCAAATTGGTTTTGTATCTGCGGGTCTATCAACCCCCGCCCTAAATCAGCATTGTCATCATTTTTGCCAATGCCATACTGGGGAAAAGCCAAATTAAAGAATCCATCGTTGGTAAACCGCTCGCCACCATGACAGTTTACACAACCAGCACCGCCCTCCGCTGCTTGGGTAAAAAAGAGCTTCGCGCCACGCTTTTGTGCTGGCTTTAATGCATTATTATTCCCTTTCACATAACGACTCCAGTCATTATCAACCAATATGAATGAGGATTGATATTGCCCTAACGCCAAGTCGATACTATCGAAAGTGATCAATGACTGCGCATCAGCTTCGCTGTTAAATGCTTTTCTAAATTCAGTTAACCATTCGTTGGTAGCCAACCCTCCAGACTCTACACCATAATCTCCAATCCGTTGCGCCAAGTGACTGCGTACATCGTCATTGCTTGACGCATCGGCAAACGCGTTGCCTCGCATTTCTTGTACTGACGTCACAGGAAAACGAGATAGCGCTTCAACTAATGAGTCCCCAGCGTTACTATCCGCAACCCCAAATCCAGAGTCTGGCGTACTAATAAATGCACTGATATTGCCGGCTTCATCTACTTGGCTAACCTTTTCGACTCTGCCGTCCCAAAACAAGGCTTGAGTGGCTAATCCAACATTAAATATTGTTGGTGAGTTTCTCGGAATATCTATTTCATCATTCATCGCCTGACGACTCAGGCCGACTGTGTCAGCATCAATGGCATTCACGCCAATAGGTAAGCTCAGTGAGTCTCCCCCGCCCAACTTAGGATGATGACAACTTGCGCACGCCACACTTTTTTCACCACCGAGTGCTTTACTGAAAAACAGCTGCATACCCAGTTGAGGGATCGGATCGTGAATATTCGGTCCGGTATCTTGCCCTAATATATGCCCAGTTAGTTCAAACTGAGCGATCAAGGCACGCAATTCGCTATCAAGCTGATTTTCTATTTGTGGCGGCTTTGTTGGCGGTCTCTTATTTTGTGGCGGTGGTGACGCGGCAGCGACACTGCACACAAATACAGTTAGCGCCGCAAAAGCGCTCAGTAAATAAGGTTGCTTGCTCATAGTACATCCAGCATATTTAAGACTTCGGGATCTGAACAGTGACAACACAAAGTGCAAATAATGTGAAAGTAATGTAGAGGTTGGTAGTAACAATCTTGACTAAAAGTCGCCCTCCTGTACGCTTGAATGCGGTATTGATTTCCAAATTTACGGCGTAAATACAGCACTATAAAAATTAAAGTAACTTTTTCAGAGCCAAATCTAGCAGGGAAAAAAATGACATTACTTACACAACAAACAGGCCGTTATTTATTACTATTTTGCGCTTTCATCGCACACTTATCATGTATTGTATTGGGAGAGCAGTGCTACCGTGCTCAATTAGCACGCGCGCCATCATTGAATCGCCATCCACGGGACACTTTTCGCCCCATTAGCGACCGTGATGATAGCTTGTATATTTATTATCTGTGCATTGTATGCACTCGCTGGCGCTATCGTGCGTCTTCCTTTAACCCGTGTCGCTATTTATATCATTGGCTCTATTTGTATACTGCGGGGTTTAGCCACTTTTCCTCTATTACTCAGTCACCCAGAGATGGCAAGTACATTCGCCATCATTGCAGGTATTTTATGGTTTTTATGTGGGGTAGGCTACTTACTAGGGTATAAGCTCATGGGTTGTGATGAACCGCTATGACGCCCATTAAAATATAGACAAAAACCCTGCCTATTCATCACTTTGTGTTTGTTTTTTCCGTTGCTCCTGTTTGGCTTTAGCAACGTTTTTAAAGACAGTCGGCGGAATAGGAAATAGCGAAATGAGCGGCATAAACGCAATAAAAATATACGCCCCTTTTGGCATTCCTTTTGCCCACTTGACCATACGCCATAAGATAAAAAATATCAGCGGCAGTATTAGTGCCCCTGTTATTGTTGTTAAGACCAACATATCCATGATTATTTCCCCCTTTTTATACAAAAATTAAGTTATTAAATAGGTGGTGCCAATTTATTTATATACAAGTAAATTTAAATACAACCCTTTAGATCGAGATACTTTTGGCATAGCATAACCCCATGCTAACAAAATGAGATTCACCGTGGACCCAAGCGTTTCAGCGCTAATTAGCCTGATAAAAAAACACAACTTACCTGAAATTAGTGAACTATATACTCGCTCAAACTCGTCAGAAAATATAGCTCAACTAAAATTCATGTATCAAAGTGCCCTGCAAAGCCCTGAGGTGTATAGTTTCTATCAAGATTTATGTACCAAGGTGAGCGCGTCTAAAGCGATGCCTATCGGCGTCATAGCAGGTATTAATGACCCTGCGCGATTTACATTTTTTACCCCTGCGCTCAAACAAAATAATGGGTTTTCTCAGGCCAATGAACAAGGAAATACAGCACTACATATATTATTTTCCAACCCACATAACAGTGTGCCACCGTTTAATTATATTCGTTCACTCTTATTATTTGAAAGTAACGAGGGCCTTATACACGCACTTAAACAACGTAATAACCAGCAACTTACTGCTATCGAGTGCTACTTTGCCTATAACACTCACTTCGATAATTTACCTGCTCATGAACTGTCTGCACTTTTAGCACTCATTGAAGCACAAACACAATTACTACCTCAACAAGAGACCGTATTAGCCGCCATTTGTAAAAAATTGAAAGCCAGTGAACATGTCCACCAGCTGAGTGAGGATAATCATCGTATTTTACTTTTAGCCAGCACATATAAAGTATCTGTATCTGCAGTGTGCGATTTGTTGAAATAAATTATTCAACCCAGGCGCTAGTCCTCGCTTTTTAATAAAGCTTCGTTATACTGCCAAAATGTTGTTGCTTAGGAAGGCGTATGCCCAT
This sequence comes from Pseudoalteromonas sp. MSK9-3, assembly GCF_003590335.1. Taxonomy (GTDB): domain Bacteria; phylum Pseudomonadota; class Gammaproteobacteria; order Enterobacterales; family Alteromonadaceae; genus Pseudoalteromonas. Next base: position 60,337 of record NZ_MIET01000004.1, read on the forward strand.
GAATAAATTAAAACTATTACATTCAATCACTGCGGACCATACGCTGCCATTTGAGCAGAAGATTCAAGAATTATTGCAACTGGGCTGTCGTATCTTTAACTGTCAAATCGCCATCGTCAGTCGTATTGACGCAGAGCAATATCATGTAGAACATGTTCATACACCAGACAATAGTTTACCTGTTGGGGCGCAGTTTCCGTTAGGTGAAACATATTGTTGCCATACTTTAGCCGCCAATTCGTCACTGGCATTTGATCATGCCAGTGAAAGTGACATAGCAACACATCCCTGCTACTTAAATTTTGGTTTAGAAAGTTATATTGGTGCACCGCTGCAAGTGCAAGGGCAACGTTATGGCACAGTTAACTTCTCTTCGCCGGATATCCATGCGGGTAAGTTTACTCAAGACGACCACGACTTTGTGTGGCTGCTGTCACAATGGATAGGTAATGAAATCACTCGCAATCACTCCTTGCTCCTCTCTACGCAAAATCAAGAGATCCAACAAGCAATGGGAGAACTCGCTATTATTGGTGGATGGCAAGTAAACCTTGCCAATAATGCAGTTATTTGGACTGATACTACTCGAGCCATTCACGAAGTAGACGCAGACTTTCAGCCTACAGTAGAAACCGCGATTGAGTTTTATCAAGAGCAAGATCGTGAAACCGTTGCCAATTTAGTCAATACAGCCATTGAGCTAGGCACCCCCTGGAAAGCAGAGTTTTTATTAAATACTGCAACAGGGAATAAAGTGTGGGTAGAAACACAAGGCAAAGCGGTATTTGAAAATGGCCAATGTGTGCGCTTATATGGTGCCATACAAAATGTTGACGAGCGGGTAAAAACACGCATTGCATTAACCGAACAAAAAGAACTCGCAGAACGCATGTTGCAGACGCGCAGTTTATTTCTTGCCAATGTCAGTCATGAACTTCGCACGCCAATGAATGGCATTGTCGGGATGTTACAACTATTAGCGCAATCATCATTAGATGAAACGCAAAAGAATATGCTTGATGTGGCCTCGCGTAGCACCCAATCTTTAACCCGCTTACTCAATGACTTTTTAGACTTCTCAAAAATAGACGCGGGTATGCTGTCATTAGAACAAACTGAATTTGAGCTGCCACATTTAATTAATGGCCTTAAATTAGCTTACCAAACCCAATGTAATGAAAAGGGTATTGGTCTTGAATTCAATTTATCGAATTTAAAACACCAATACTTAATTGGAGATCCTGTACGAGTCAAACAAGTGCTGCAAAACCTCATCAGCAATGCCATAAAATTCACGGCACAAGGTCATATTAATATTACCTTATGTAGTGTTGAACATGATGGAAAGTGCATTATAAATGGTCAGGTCTCTGATTCAGGTATTGGTATGAGTGAAACCGTGCAAAATACATTGTTCACACCCTTCTCTCAAGCAGATCAGAGTACCACACGTCAATACGGTGGTACGGGTCTCGGGCTATCAATTGTTAAACGCTTATGCGAACTCATGTCTGGCAGCATTAGTGTAAGTAGTGAGTTTGGTATTGGTAGTGCCTTTAGTTTTACACTGGTACTGGGGATCGGTGAAGCATCAGGTTATACAATAAGCGACGTACACAATCAACAACAGCTCCCCGATAACTTCAAAGCATTGGTCGTAGAAGATAACGCAGTAAACCGCATTGTGTTAGCACAAATACTGAAAAAATGGCAGGTGCGTTATGAGTTTGCCTTCGATGGAGAGCAAGCATTGGCACGCTTAGATCAAGCACCCGATGACCCTTATGACGTGATTTTAATGGATTGTCAAATGCCTAATATGGATGGCTATCAAGCAACACAGGCAATACGCCAACGCACAAGTAACGATAAAGACACGCATATCATCGCACTTACCGCCAATGCAATGAGTGGTGAAGCCAAAAAGTGCTATGCCGCCGGAATGGATGACTACCTCGCAAAGCCCATTGATATAAAAGCCTTACATAAAGCACTATGCAAAGCACTTTAAAGCTGAATTTTATCGGTTGATATACTCAAGTGCAGTCATCTGGTGATACTGCACCTGATCGTATAAAACGTGCACTGGCTCAGGATCAACAATTTCGATGGGAATAGACCGCTGTCTTGCAATATCCAATGCAATCTGGGTAATATTCACACTAAAGGACGTACCCATAAATACAATTTTACTGGCGTGACGCATTTGCTGTTCCGCCAAGCCAATTTGATATAACTCGGTGTAATATTCATCAAACAACAGCACATAAGGTTTGAACGACTGATTAAGCTCAGGACCTTGAGTGCCTATTTTAAATAAAGACAGTAGCGAGTCACCCAAATAAGTTTCATCGACTTCATGCCATGGCGCCACGTGACGCGATACATCATCTCCTTGCGTATGAAACAGGGTAATTTGATCTAACCGACCATGTATTGAAATATAACTTTCGTTGCCCGCTTTACCGTCTAGTCCATCAATATTTTGGGTAATAAGTTGTTTATCGGCCAACCATGCGTGTACTTCATTCGGTCCGTGATCTCGATACTGTGCAAATCGGTGATAATACCAAATGAGAAATTCTCGTGGGTACGTTTGATACATTGCACGAGTTGCCATTTCTTGCGGTGTATAATTTTTACTTCCTATGGTCCAAAAACCATCGGTTCCTCGAAAGGTCGGGATCCCACTTTGGGCGCTCACACCAGCACCTGTAATGTATAAAGTCGTCACACTGATTCACGCTCCCGTTTTGATAATGCACAGCCTTTAACATCAAATGATTGTAACGCCCCACCAGTAGACTTATCTCTCGTGCAAGCATAACTCAATGCCTCTACAGCATCCTTACCAAAATCCATTGCTGCAATAGCCCATTTAGCGCCAGAGCCGATGGCCCAGTTTTGCTCGAGAGGCTCTAAATACTTAAATCCTCTCCTAACCTCGCCAAAAAATATTTTTTTATGCTTATCGACCATAAAAAACTCACACGTAATGGGTTTAAACTCACCATCATTCCAATGTTTTTTTAAATGATATATTTCAGCACAATTCCCCGTAGCAAACACCCGGCCTTGCTCTACATCAAAGTACTTTTTAGCATGTGACGTTACGATACAATCATGGGTTGTCGTAAAGCTGTCGGTGCAAATGATTTGACTCGGGTAATGAAATGCAATTGTTGTCAAAAAGTGGTTCCGTCCTCTGTAATTACTTATTCAATCTAAAACTTTTTATTTAGCTATCATATCAATAGTATACACCGTTTAAAGGGCACAATGGCCCTTGACTTACTGCAGTTGCAGTTTGTTTTGGTTCTCCTCGAACGGCTATGTCGCCGGAACATTCTTTTTACTGCCCACCCACTGCTCTCCAAAAGTAAACAGAGCTAGACTAAGTAAGATAATTGCGGCACCTGCCAATAGTGTCACCGTCAATGTTTCACCATTTAACCAACTTCCCAAAGCCACTGCAAAGGCAGGGGTTATCAAGGTTGTTAACGCAACCGTGCTCGCCGGCAATTTTTGTAAAATATGAAAGTAAGCTAAAAAGCCAAGTAATGAGCCAAAAACGCCCAAATAAACGGTTGCCAAAATAGAGCGTTCACTCCAAAGTGCAGGAGTTAGCTCTCCATTCATAACCCACCAAACGATACCAAACAAAGGTGTGACAAATACTAACGCACCAAATGTCGTTGCCATGGGGTGAACAGCGAGTTGTACACGTTTGGTCATTACGCCACTCAGGCTAAAGCAAGATACTGCCAAAAATACATATAACAATCCTAATGGCGGTACTTGAAAGGTTTGTATTTGCACTGCACAGATCAAATATAAGCCAATAAGAGACAAGCTTAAAGCAATCAATTTAACTAACGTAAAGCGGGGTTCATTGAGTAACCTTTGAGCTAGCAAACCAGATAAAATCGGCGCAATACCAAAAATTAACGAAATGACCCCAGACGGCACTGTTTTTGCCGCAAGGTAGCTCAATAACATCCCACCAAAAATACCTAATGCAGAGTAACTGTATAAAGTACATGCCTGACGGTGCCATGGCACACGAATTTTACTCATTGCGATAACGAGTCCCGCTAACACTAACGCAATAGACATTCTCAAGAATACGCTTAAGGTCGCCGGCATAGTTTCACTGCTCCAGACAATACCGAGCGGGGTCGTTGACCAAATAAAAATAACAAAAATATACGATGCCTGTATTGGCATTAGATAACTCCTTTAAAAAGGATGATAAAAGTGGGGGGAGAATATAGACTCACTAACCGCTTCTAACATCACGGTTAGCCAAAAACTTAACCGCAGCGCATCCACGACAACACGACAAGTGTACTTTGCCATGGTCGATTAGAAAATGCTGTAGTTAGTAAGATCATTGTGTTTGTCAAAAATTGTACAAGGATTACATTTGTATCAAAATTGAGGACTATGTCAACGCATAATCAGATATTATTTGCGATTAAGTTCGTTTTAGTCAGATAGACAGTATGGTAAAACTCGATAACATAGCGGATTGATTATCTATATAAAATTGGTACATCGATGATTATTATTGCTGTTATACTTGTCATGACGCTGATAAAAACTTCACTCCTTGGGTAAGGCCCAGTGCGCGAGCACACTTTGTTAATTCCTGTTAACCAAACAAAAGTTCAGCTCTAAAATCATCGTCAAAACTTGCGGCAACGAGTTTACTTCGAATCGACCCTTTGCTTTTTTGTGCTGCTTAACCATGTTGCGAACAACTCGCCTAAATAGCGCCATATGCTGGGCGCCCAGTGCCTCATGAATTTGGCAACTGCCTTCTTTGAACACCACATACAGTATCCAATGCTGTTGATTTTCTATCAACCAGTGTTGGCGAATTGCTTTTGATATGAGCGTGTTATCTCTTGATGAACTCAGGTAATAATGTGTATCAATACTGGCCTTTAGCCCCTTAGTTCGAGGTGAGAAAATAAAGATATTGCGATAGATAAATAGGAAAACTGATGCTATTAGATCATAGATTTGCCTTGTTTACAAAGTGTGATCCCGCCCGGCTTGCAATAGTGAATGTACAATTATGTGCCTATCCCATATTACTCTTTCACTTCGGATTTGAATGTTCAACTAGTTAGAGCTAAATATTTTTAATGGGGTCAATGACTCTGACCCCTTTGAATACTATCGTTCAGTGTAAAACCTGACTCTAACAACCTACTGACTCATTCCTTTTGATATTTTTTACTGAAGAATAACAAAATCCATAACAGAGAGGCTGTTATTATCCAATTAAGATAATACATATTTGTACCTTCAAATACATTCAATAAGCCTAGTAGCGAGGTAAATGTAACTCCCAATGAAAAAAATAAAAACATGTTAATAACAGACTCAACATCCATTGCTTTTACTTTATTTACTTTAAATACGCCCCAAAACACTATAAAGCAAATAATACCTCCAAAGGGTAAAGGTAGCTCTAAACTAATAAAATAGGAGCTAGGTATACAAATATAAAAAAACGTTTTTTTGAAATCCTCATTAAAAGCAAAAGAAATTAAAAATATTAACGCTATATATAAAATTATCATTACTTAAAACATCATTAAAAAGCTCTTAAGTATTTAGCTTGAGCCAAAGTTACAAAAAGTTACGCGCGTACAGGCCAGCATATGGTATCAGAAACCCAACCCGCTCCACTACCAGTGCTTACTGATCTACAAGAAATTGACACACGGCTTCCGCTTTCATTGGAGCCGAAGTTATAATTGCTTCCCCCACCTGACGAACCACCAGCAGCATTAGAACTCGAGCCAACAATTCTTAATAATCCATTCTTTTTGTCGTTTGGCAGCTTTAAAAGCGCGTTTTGGAAACCTTTAGTAGACAGCTCAGATAAAAACTCTCCATTCCTGTATAATCCCATTTGACCGTTCAAAAAAACCATTTTATCACCAATTCTTTTATTTTCTGTATAAAATGGTATGTCATTATTGAATACAGCGCTTAAAGATGCTCCTGTTAATGACGCTAATGCTTGAGCAACAAACCCGCTCTCGCCAGCGACTTTAATCCCTACCTTTAAAGAAACAGTACCAAAGAAGGTCCAGGTGAGAGTGTTCATTACATAAGAGCGTGCTTGCTTTTGGCTATCAAGGTACTTTTGAGTCACGTTTTGCACTACTGGCATTGTCTCGAGGGCTTCCTTTAAATAATGCTCATACTCATCAAACAACAACTCCCCACCAATTTCTTGGGTGGATTCAAGGCTTTGAAAGCTGGAAAGTTCAGGTGTCAATGAAGAAGAGTTACTAAATAACCCTGTTCCGTGAAGTAAGATTAATATTTCTCCTACGGTATAAGCTACCGTATTTCCATCGCTACTGACAAAAGTAAATTTGTATGAAGGGTCGATGTTAAGTTTCTTTAATGAGGGAGCAATCAAACCTAATGTTTTAATTGGCTCACAAACTGAATCACAGTTTAAAACTATTTCTAAATGCTGTAAGTCAAAGCCTTCGGTTTGTTCCGCTTTAGAACTTGGAGAAAAGGAGCAAGCTAACAAGGCTAAAGACAATAAAGTTTTTTTCATTTGATTAAATTTCTCAATATCTGGATAAAAACCCAAAATAGGTACCAAATGACACGTTAAAAATAACATTCGTTCAATATGGGTTTACAATTTATTTAGAATATTAAAAGACTTATATGGATACTCCCAGTATGTCAAACTGGGATAAATCTCGCGGTGTAGAATAAACCACCTAGTTTTTCCAGTGTGTCACTGCCACTATGTGACGTTTGACCCATATGCAATTAAACGTTTCTCTGATATATATCCGAGCTTAACTGTTAAATTCGGGATAATGCTCTTTGCTATTCGCCTTATTGTTAACAAAAATCTCGTAAAATCAACCTAACCTATCGGTTAACGCGCATAAAATTAGACAAATAGTCCACTGTCATCAACAATTGAGTGTGACTTACCTTTGAAGTGTGACGTTATGAATATCAGATATAAAGTGACTCTCCCTGTTGTATGTGCGATGACTCTGATCCTCACTTGCAGTATTTTTAGCATTGTTCGTCTAGAACTACTTATCCATCAATATCAAGAGTTATTCCAACAAGATATTCACCGCTTAAATCATATCGCAAGCTTAGAGTCCGAATTTAAAAGCCAAGTTCAAGCATGGAAAAATGTGTTGATCCGTAACGAAGAGAAATATTGGCAACAATTTGAGACTCACCACTCTACCATACAAAAAAATATCAAAAATAGCCTAAACCAATTAACACAGGTAGACGCTGAGTATATTTCACTTCTAACCCAAGTCAAAAATAAACATAACACACTGTTACCTAAGTACTTAACGGCCTATCAAGCTTTTAACGCAACACAAAGCATTGTAAACACCGATAAAATGGTCCGTGGTATCGACCGAGATATGGCGAACTTCTTAAAAGAAACACGAATTGATGTGCAAACAGCCTCCAACCAACATTTAGCAGCTATTAATGCCCAGCAAACTCTCGTGATGACCGTCTATCCAATTATTGCACTTATTATTTCATTGGTAGTCATCGTCGTCATGTTACAGCTCTTAAAAAGAACCATCATCTTGCCACTGCGGGCACTGATAGCAAATACCGTACTCATCGCACAAGGAAAGTATGATTTACCCATGAGCTACCCGTATCAAGATGAACTCGGTGATTTATCGAATGCCATTGTCGATATTAAAACACATATTGTCGAAGCTGTTTCGAATATAACGGTGGTCAAAGGAGAAGTTGAAGAGGCATTTGGCGAAATAGATAACGTCAGTGAACAAATAACGCAAGGCTCTAATGACCAAGAGCGATGCAGTGCAGACATGGAAAAAACCATCGCAGGTCTCGCTGATATTGCTGAGCAGTTACAACAGCACAGCCAAATGGCACTCAACTCAACTAACACAGTGACGAATCAGGCAACACAGTGCACAGACATCGTTGATAACTCTGCAAACAGTATGAAAATACTGGTTACTGAGGTTGAAAAAACCTCTGCTGTTATACAAGACTTAGAACAACAAGCAGGCAGTGTCAGTTCTGTTTTAGATGTCATAAGTAGTATTGCAGAACAAACCAACCTTCTAGCACTTAACGCAGCAATTGAAGCCGCTCGAGCAGGTGAAGCTGGTCGTGGGTTCGCCGTCGTTGCTGATGAAGTACGTAGTTTGGCATCAAAAACCCAACAATCGACTTTGAGTATCACCTCAGTTATTAATAATTTACAAAGTGCAGCGCAAAATGCGGTTAGCGCGATGCAAGAAGAAATCTCTATCACAACAAAAAATGCAGAGCAGACAACATTAGCCCAACAATCTTTGAAAGAAATAATGCAAGAGATGGTGCAAATGACACAGTTAAATAATCAAGTGGCACATGCTGCAGAACAGCAATCAAACATTACAGAATCATTGCAACAAACCTTACTTCAACTTCAATCAATATCAAATAATTACAAAGCGTTAGCACAGAGTGACAAAGTAAGTAAAACCGTTGCAAATGCCAATCATGATCTTAACGTGATGGTTGAAAAGTTACGAGGCAACCTGTCCCATCAAGAAGTGGAGCTCTTTTAAAAGGCTGTACATTAAACTGAGTTAATTCAATATCGCACTGATCGTTCATAAATAATACAGCGTACTTTCATTTAGTTCTTAACTTGAAGGAATGGAACATTGAAAGCACTAACACACACCCTATCAGCAGCTTTTGCTGCTATTTTACTCGTTGCTTGTAACAGCGATGATGATCACAACGCAGTTACACCAACCGTCCAACCAACAGCAACAACGATTGTTGAGGTTGCAAAAAGCGCGGGGAACTTCACAACGCTAATCGCAACACTTGAAGCAACTGGGCTTGATAGCACTTTGGCCAATGAGAACGAAAAATATACCGTTTTTGCACCAACTGATGCCGCATTTGAAGCTCTCGGCCAAGAAACAATTGATGCATTGTTGGCAGATACAAACACGCTCAGCAGTATACTAACTTATCATGTTGTCGCTGGCGAAGTTGCAGCGCAAGCCGCAGTTAACTTAGCAGGAAGCCTTGTCCCGACCGTTAATGGAGAAAATATCGCCTTATCATTAGACTCGGATACCTTACTCGTTAACAAAGCGTCAGTAACAACCACAGATATCCAAGCCAGTAATGGAGTAATTCACGTCATCGATGCCGTATTGCAGCCCATAAATAGTACGGACGAAGCAACCGGCAATATAGTCGAGACGGCTGACGATGCTGGGGTATTCACCACACTCTTATCAGCTTTGAAAGTTACAGGGTTAGACACCGTATTAAGCAACGGTGAAAACAAGTACACCGTATTCGCACCAACAGATGCTGCATTCTTAGCTCTGGGGCAAAAAACAATTAATACGTTGCTAGCGAACCCTGAGACGTTAAAGAAAATACTGCAACAACATGTCATCACGGCGCAAGTAGATTCGGTAACCGCGATGTCACTTAATGGCAAAACTGCAACCACCGCACTAGGCAATGAATTAAACATCACAATTAATCCAGCAACAGACACTCTTTTATTTGCTGGCGTTCCTGTATCGACGACTGATATTATGACAACCAACGGCGTGATCCACATTATTGACGCTGTAATAACTGCAGATGTCGCATTACCTGAAAGCTATGGTACTTTAGCTGACGTTGCCACCGAAGCGGGTAGCTTCACTACTTTATTGAGTGTGCTAAGTGCGACAGGCCTCGATGCACTCGTTGCAGATCCAACGAAAACATTTACCGTGTTCGCCCCAACAGACGATGCATTTGCTGCACTTGGCCAAGAAACACTCACCGCTTTACTAAATGACACCGAGCAATTAAAAAATATACTACTCTATCATCTTATTGCAGACAGTACCGTGTTACAAGATGCCGCTGTTGCGGTAGCCAATAGCAACAATCAGATGATAAATATGGCCAATGAGAGCCAAGCGACTCTGTCGTATTCTGATATGGTGTTGTTTATAAATACCTCTGCTGTTACCACCGCAAACGTTAACGCTGACAACGGCGTAATACATGTGGTCAATTCAGTCATGATCCCGCCAAAAAGTATGGGAGAGCCAACCAAGACAATAGCGCAAACCGCAATAGATACACCCGAACTGTCAACGCTTGTGAGTGCTCTACAAGCAGCTAACCTCGTCGATACATTTAACGATACGACTAAGTCATACACGGTGTTTGCACCTACAAATACCGCCTTTAAAAAGCTACCAGCTGACACTTTAACCGCGCTACTTGCAGACTCAAGTGCGCTCACCAACATACTCACTCAACACGCGATTGAAGGAGCCATAAACAGCCAGTCTGCTTATGCCAATAATGCAAAAAAAGTGACGACGCTTGCCAACAGCAAATTGAGTGTGTCTATCTATAACTTTGGCTCAACGTCTAACACAGCAAACGACAGCATAGCCTACAGCGGCGCACAACAAGGGTTAGTGACGGGTAATGGTGCAGACAAGAAAGGCATGACTGTTTATGTCTTTGATAACGATCTCGAGCAAACTAGCAGTACCTGTAACGATGCATGCAAAGACACCTGGCCACCGGTACTAGGTACTGAGCAAAGTATTCAAAACATCCAAGGCTTGTCACTGATCACCCGAGATGATGCAACAACACAAGTTGCTTATCTTGGCCGCCCACTTTATCACTACATCAATGACAAGCAGATGGGTGATAAAAATGGCAATGGTATCAATAATATATGGTGGACGGTCAATTTACCCACGACATCACTACAAATTGCAGGCAGTAATGTCATTATTAAAGACATATACACTTCCAATGGCATAGTCCACTTAATCGATACCGTGATCACTCAAGCAAAATAAAGTATTTCCATCAGACGTTTCTGCGCCCAAATATGTGGGCGCCTTTCTTTTAGCGACTTATCTATACGAAATCGAGGTAAAGTACGTTTTTACAAAACATTCCTAATGAATCTGCGCATGAAATACGTAGGGTGCTTACAAACACTTACAGTCTCCCACATCCACTCACAGAGTTGCAACAGACACTAACACGCCCCTTGCTTAAGATAGCCCTTAAAACACATACTCAGGAATGAATACTATGAAAATACTCTCTGCTATCGCACTGTCATTAGTCGGCACTTTAACATTTACTAGCCAAGCGGCACAAAACGATGAACAACACCGTATTGGCGTTCAATTATCTGGCGGCAGTGCATCGTATCAAAACTCAAAGCAAGATGGTGACGGCGTAGGTCAACTATATACTTATTATAACTATCAGTTTAACGCTGTATGGGCATTTGAAGCTGGGATCAGTGCCGGCTCGGAGTCAGATGATTGGAAATGCAAAGAAATAACAGATAACAAATTCACCTGTGATCGTCAGGATGAGTTGTTATTTGATTTAAATGCAAACAAGTTGGACTATTCCAACTTTATTACGGCTGCAAAGGGTCAGTATCAACTTACCGAAAACAATTATGTTTACGCAAAGTTAGGGGCACAATTTTATGAATACGAAATCGCACAATCGAGTAAAGTACTTGTAGATGAAGACGGTGTGGGCATATTTGCAGAAGCCGGTTGGCAGTATGACTGGGACAATGGCGTTGCCGTAAACTTAGCATGGCAATATATGGATATGGGTGATCTGGAAGTGAATACTTTAGGCGTTGGACTAAGTTACCGTTTCTAGGAAATTCTATACACGAATAAAATAAGAAGGTGACACTCGCCTTCTTATTCAGCGAGCTGAACCCGCAACAGATTTCGTGCAATAAAATAACCAGCACAATAAAATAACCAGTCTTGAGGGTTATTTTCACAAAATTAATCAATCACGCCTTACTCTGATGGCAGTACCACCACAAACTTCACACCCCCTAATAAACTATGCTCGGCATATATACGGCCCTCATGTGCTAACAGGATTTGCTGACAAATAGATAAACCCAACCCAGAACCGCCTAAATCCCGACTTCTTGACTCTTCACATCGATACAGTCTTTCAAAAACACGTGTTAGATCAGCGTCAGTTAACCCCGGAGCAGAATCTTCCACCGTGATCTCAACTCCTTCATGAGTTTCTTGCATTGTAAGGCGAGTTTCCCCCCCCTCATTCGTATATGCCAAACTGTTATTGAGTAAATTAATTAGAACTTGCTTAACCCTCTCTGAGTCCAATGTGATAGCAACATTATCTTGGCAGTTTGTCGTCAATGTGTGCTGCTTCCCATTATAACGAGGTATAAAATCTTGCTCTACATCTTCTATCAACGCATTAACTGAACAGGCTTCTTTGTCTAGCCGCAAAGCATTATTATCAAATTGTGCTGAACGATAAATATCGGCTATCAAATTATCCAACTGAGATATTTTACTGTGAACTTTAGTATATGCACGTTCAATGTTGGGCTCTAAATTGAATTGAAGCGCTTCTATAGAAAGCTTCAAAGCGGTCAGAGGTGTCCGCAATTCATGAGAAACATCTGCGAGTAAACGGTTTTTCTGCTCTAAGTTATCAGCCAACAGCTTGGCTTTTACATCAAATAAGCGCTGCTTTTGTTTTTGTCGTGTAAAAATCAAGCACAGCACACCGAACAGTAAGAGTAATAACAGAATGACTATGCCGCGTTGTAATTCTAAATTAGCTAAGCTTGCTTTTTGCAATGCACGTTCTTTTTGCAACAAGGATAATTCTTGATCTTGACGTACCACTTCAACACTTTTCTTTAGACGTTCTGTCTGCTGCTTATCTAAATGCTCAAATAACGCCTGTTGGACATCTTGATAGGCTTTATAACTGACAATCGCAAGCTCAAAGGCCTTATTTCTTTCATGCACAGTTGCTTGAAGTTGATATAAGCGGCTCTGATATGTGCGACTTAAACCAGGTAAAGCAAGCATCGTCTCAATTTGTTTTAACGCTTCAGGGTTAGCGTTTTGCGCAACAGCAATTTCTATCAGCGTTAACCTGACAGACCTCTCCGTTCTTTTTGCATGCGCCGAAATAGCAAGCTCTAATGCCTCATTGGCAGAAACTTTTGCTTGCCCAAACTCTCCCATCGCCAAGTAAATACTGGCTAATATACTCAATTGCCAACTGATATCACTGGGTGCATTAAGCTCCCTGACTAATGCTAAGCCGGTTTCAACATGTGATTTGGCGATGCTGAGCTTATTCAAACTCATATTCACTTGAGCTAACTTACTATGGCTATTCGCAATGTGAATGGGATTACCTAATGACTCATCAACGGCCAATGCTTGACGAAAGTGAGAGAGTGCCAATGGCAGCTTGTTTAAATCTCGATAGATTTCACCAATATTATAGAGTGAATTAGAAATCCCTTGCTGGTTCCCTAGCTGCTGCTGCAGCCGCAATGACCGTTCATGATGCAGCAACGCAAGTTCTACATTGCCAATATAATCGTAAATAACGCCTATTTGGTTATGAAAATTGGCTTGTTTTGAAGGGCTTTTTAATTCAAATGCTATTTCTAACGCACGAGTGGTGTAATTTAATGCTTTGTCATATTCCGCTTTGTATCGGTAAGCACGTCCCAAATTAGCAAGTATATCCGCTTGCAACTCTGGCTCATTTTTATCTGCCACCAAGGCCATTGCTTCTTCTAAGTAAGCGACGCTCTGCTGTGAATTACTGGTAGATTGATTGGCAACAGCTAATAAAAATGCTGTTTTAGCACGGTAAATAGGAAAACCATCGGCGTCATATTGTGCATACAACACCAGAGCACTGGCTTTAGCTTCATCTAATAAACCCAGCTTAATCTGTGCTGTAATTTCGACTTCTTTATACGCAAACCACACTTCATGATTAATAGATAAAGTTTCATCGTTCAGCGCTTCTAGCTTTAAAGTAACTGCTTGCAATGCAACTTTTGGTTCATGGGCTAATTGTGCTTGAATATCGACTAAATCTTGCATAGCCCAAGAGAAGCGACTTAGTAAAAGTAACCCAATAACCCCAAAAGTGCGTCGACATAGTAAACAATGTCTCATTTAAAAATAATAAACTGCATAGAGATGATCAATACTTGCAAATAACAAAACCCAATCAGATATTAAACAGGAATCATGGAGTAAGTGTGAATATGTACAAGCATTATCCACATTACGCTATTAATTCGGATTAAATATTAATTAACAGCTGCTGTAATTCATGAATTTCGTCTCGCACTCTAGCAGCTTTTTCAAACTCGAGATCACGTGCATGCTGCATCATCTGTGTTTCTAATTCACTAATTTTATGAGCTAACTGTTTGGCATCCAGTGTACCACCGGCACGATTTTCAGTATTAACTATAGCTTCTGTTACTGAACCGTCACTGACTTCTTCTCCAACATCCATTACATCAATGATTTTTTTCACTAAACCTTGTGGCTCTATACCATGTTTTTCATTATATGCTTGCTGAATAGTGCGGCGGCGCTCAGTCTCTTCGATGGCTTTTTGCATTGATTTTGTAATTTTATCTCCATACAAAATAGCGCGACCGTTAAGATGCCTAGCTGCTCGCCCTATTGTTTGAATAAGTGAACGTGCCGAGCGTAAAAACCCTTCTTTGTCAGCATCAAGTATGGCTACTAACGATACCTCTGGCATATCTAAGCCTTCACGAAGTAAGTTAATACCAACTAACACATCAAAAACACCCTTGCGCAAATCTCGAATGATCTCCATCCGTTCAACGGTATCAATGTCTGAATGCAAATAACGGACTTTGACATCGTGGTCGCTCAAATAATCAGTCAAGTCTTCCGACATTCGCTTAGTCAAAGTGGTAACCAATACCCGCTCTTTCTTTTCTACTCGTAAATATATTTCTGAAAGTAAATCGTCAACCTGGGTTGATACGGGTCGCACTTCTAAAACAGGGTCTAACAACCCTGTTGGACGAATAACTTGCTCAGCAACATCTCCATTAGAACGCTCCAGTTCAAAGTCACCCGGTGTTGCCGACACATAAATCGTTTGTGGTGCGATGGCTTCAAATTCATCAAATTTTAATGGTCTATTGTCCATCGCAGAAGGTAACCTAAAACCATACTCGACCAAATTCTCTTTACGACTTCTATCACCTTTATACATGGCACCAATCTGAGAAACCGTGACATGGGATTCATCTATGATCATTAATGCATTATCTGGTAAGTAATCTAATAGGGTCGGAGGCGCGTCTCCAGGATTTCGTCCTGATAAATACCGACTATAATTTTCAATACCTGAACAATAACCAAGCTCGGTCATCATTTCTATGTCATATTGTGTACGCTGCGCAACACGTTGCTCTTCCACCAATTTATTATTAGATAATAACTGTTCACGCCTAAGCTTTAGCTCGTCCTTAATATTATCAATGGCTGATAAAATCTTTTCTCGTGGCGTCACGTAGTGAGTTTTAGGGTAAATTGTGGCACGTATTAGCAACTTCTCAACGGCCCCAGTCAATGGATCAAAAACACTTAAACGTTCAACTTCATCATCAAAAAGTTCCACACGAATAGCATAAGTGTCAGACTCAGCTGGGAAAATATCAATCACTTCACCCCGCACTCGATAAGTACCACGACTAAAGTCGGTGTCGTTGCGCGTATATTGTAGTTCCGCAAGACGCCTTAACATATCACGTTGATTTATGGTCTCCCCAACCTTAAGTAATAACATCATCTTCATATATGAATCGGGATCACCCAAACCATAAATAGCAGACACTGATGCAACAATAATGGTATCACTGCGCTCTAATAGCGCCTTCGTCGCAGATAAGCGCATTTGTTCAATGTGTTCATTGATTGACGCATCTTTCTCTATGAACGTATCACTGGCAACAACATACGCTTCTGGCTGGTAATAATCATAATATGACACAAAGTACTCAACAGAGTTATTAGGGAAAAACTCTTTCATTTCTCCATATAACTGCGCCGCTAATGTTTTATTGTGCGCCATAATAATGGTTGGCCGATTTAATGTGTTGATAATATTGGCCATTGTAAATGTCTTACCGGTACCGGTTGCACCAAGCAAGGTTTGATGTGCAAGCCCTGCTTCCAGTCCGTCGCACAATTGGGCAATGGCACTCGGTTGATCTCCATTAGGCGTAAACGGAGAAACCAATTTAAATAAATCTTCACTCATGACATTGACCTTTTTAATGACGCGCTATGCATACGTTCAATGCTGCGACAAAACCACTGATATGACACTAACGCCGTTAATAAATTGCCTAACGCGGCACCAATAAACAACCCCGGCAGCCCACCTAAACGCGAACCGACATACGCCAATGGTACATAAAACACAAATAAACGGATCACACTCAACACCAAAGCATTCATAGGTTTGTGTAAGGCATTCAACGATGAGTTAGTTAAAATAATCACCCCTTGAAAACCATAGCTTAAAGGCATGATATAAATAAACAACTCTATAACTCGTATTACTTCCGGCTCATGACCAAATGTTCGACTAATCAACCCAGAACTGATCAGTAGTACAAGATAAACCGCAAATTGAAAAGCCATCACAAACTTTAGACTGGTACGGTACGCCTCTTTAACTCTATCGTAGCTTTTTGCACCATAATTTTGGCTGATAAATGGGGGTAGCGTCATAGACAGCGCGAGTACTACTAAACTCGCAATTGACTCAATACGGCTGCCGACACCAAATGCTGCGACTGCTTCTGGGCCATATTTTGCAACAATCGCAGTCATAACCGCCATCGCAATCGGCGTTAACATATTAGCGCCAGCTGCGGGGAAACCGATTTTCAATATTTTTTTACTCGCCGCTATTACACCTTGTCGCCCAGGATTCAGACTCAACAAACGTTTTTTTACCGCTAATAAGTACAGGATGATGGCAACAGCAACAGACCAAGCGATGACACTTGCAATGGCAGCACCTTTAATACCAAGCTCGGGAAATGGACCAACACCAAATATTAATAACGGGTCAAGAATGGCATTTATTAACCCTGCAAACCCCATAATAAAACTTGGCGTTTTAGTATCTCCGCTGGCACGAAGAACCGAGTTACCAATCATAGGGGTGATTAAAAACACACTCCCAAGAAACCATACTGATATATAGTCATAGATATATGGCATCACATCATTATTTGCACCAAGTAAATAAAAAGTTGGCTCAATGAGTAAATAGCCAATTATCGATAAACAAAACACAAACACGGCAGAAATAAGTAACGCAACCGTCGCATCAAAGCGCGCTTCTTCTATATTTCCACTGCCCAGTGCCTTAGCAATAACAGCGGATGTGCCAATTCCTAAACCTATAGCTAAGCTGATCACAGTAAAAGTAACAGGAAAGGTAAAGCTAACGGCTGCCAATTGTTCGGTACCCAACATACTGATGAAGAATGTGTCTACTAAATTGAACATCATCAAAGTGATCATGCCAAATATCATGGGGATGGTCATTCTCTTTAAGGTGGCAGGTATTGACCCTTCAAGAATGTCATTAATTTTGTCTGACTGCTGCACGGATGCCATACGTTTAGGACCTCTGTTGGTGAGCCAAGTATTCTAGATCATCCCACTCACTAAACCCAGACCATAAACGAATAATTACTTTAATAAGCTGAGAAACCCCCTACTTCGTCCTCATGGAATGGTTTTAAGTGGAATATGTCGTAAAATAAGGCTTAAATCGCTTAGATGACAATTTACTTACAATCACACGAGTAAAACGTATTTTTTTTGCACAGACAAACGGCAATTTGGTCACAAAACCTTCATCAAAAACATATTCTCAGCCAATTTCTGCAAAACATAGTAACCAACTGAAAATATTGAGAAAAAATTTTCTTTAAAAAGATATTGAAATGCCTGTATTGCCCTATATTCATAGCGTTGACACACTTCTTAAATATTAATAAACAGTGTTATCCACAGATTCTGTGGGTAACTCTAGAAACGCCAATAAAATAAGGCCCTACGGCACGATCAACTATTATACGCTTTTTGGTACTGAACGATCTTTATACACTTTGATGATGATCTTTCTCTTCACAATATTATTTCTGTGCTATGAGCATTTCTTGGTAGAAAATGCACTGCTCGGAAAAGCAACGATAAGTTCATGTTTTAAAATAAAATTCTTTTTACAATGAATAAAAGTACTCTGAATGATCCTGACAACAGCACAAATTACCTACCTTATATCGTTAGTATGCAAACTTTTGTCTCATAAAAGCCATGATCAAGGCCAGTAGATCTGCACTGAGTGAGAATGATCAAAATCAATTTTGTAAAAAACAGGCTTTTTGGTCAAAATTACACCTTAATGCTTAAAATTCACCACTTTTGTTTAAGAGGCCTATTTGTAACATCCGCAGGTCCCCCGTTCGAGTCGGGGAGGGGGAGCCAATATGACGAATCTAATAGACTTTTCCTCTTATTTGCACTACTCTACAAAAGTTTTTCGAAAACCATCACTGGTTACTTAAAAATACAAAATTTTCTCTTCCTTAACAGATAGATAAAACAATGGCTGGTTTTAAAAAACTTATATTTTTACAATTGTCTCTGTGGCTAACATTTTCATTGATTGGCACATTCTTCTTTGCTTCTAGTTTTGACTCCGCAGTGAGCAGAGCCCAGCAAAGCGCGCAAGTCATGGTGACGCAATATATCCAAAACAAAACAATGAATAACGTAACACCTGATCATATTCGCCAGGCGTTATCTAATGGCAATGTGTTTTCTACATTTATCGTTCGCGACTTTAACGGCGATACCGTGTTAAATGTCGATACCGCTGCCCCACTCCCTGTTTTGGCAGAAATGATTGAAGCGAATATAAATGCCGTTCGCCCCCAGTTTTCTGTCAATGTCGCAAAAGATATAAAAATTGAATTTATGATTAATGCGCAAAGTCAGGCTCAGCTGCTGCAGCAAGCCCTACTCTTGCTTTTTATCCTCACGGCACTCGTTGCCTTTATTCCTATCATTTATATGAAAGCAATATATAAACGTTTAAACCGGAATGTGAGTATTACCGTTGCAAATGCCGTTGACGTGTACATAACGCAAAATCAAGTTACAGAAAGCATTGAAAACGAATTCAATACCACGAAAATGCAGGCTTTGGGTGCAGAACTCGCCCCCTCTTTCAATCGCTTAGCCCACTTTTTAAAAAGCAAGCAAGAAGATATTCAAACAGCCGCGCAAAGTATTAAGCAAGAAGCCTACAAAGATGTAATAACAGGTCTAGGCAATCGAAATATGTTTGTGGAATATTACGAGCACCAGATTGAATCTAGCAATAAGAAAAGCTTTGGTACTTTGGCAATGATACGCTGTAGCGAATTGCAAGTGATCAACCAAACTCGTGGTTACCAAAAAGGCGATGAGTACATTAAGTCAGTCTCTGACATAATAAAGCATGTAAGTGGCACCTATACAGGCAGCCAAACGTTTCGTTTAAATAGCTCTGATTTTGCGGTTATATTACCAAATGTTCCTTCTAAAGAAGCTGAGCATTTCGGCGAAACTTTACAAGCAAGATTTACGCAATTTCAGCAAAATCAAGAGCTCAGCTCAGTAGCAAACACAGGCATTGTGCCTTACGAAACAGGCAAACCACTCGGTGAACTCCTATCAGTAGTAGATAACGCAATGAGTATGGCACAAAGTAAACAAGCCAATGCATGGCATATTCAGCGCGAGTCGGATCTGGTAAATAATGTAGGGGCTGGATTTGGTAACCAAAACTGGCGCAAAGTCATTCACGATGTAATCGACTCTAAACGCGTTAGCTTAATGATGCAAAACATCATGCCCATTGGTAAAAATGTGAAAGCGTATGCTGAAATTCAAGCGCGCTTTAAAACAGAAGAAGGCCAAATGCTGCCAACGGCTTCCTTTCTTGCCATGGCAGAAAAGCTCGATATGGCAATCGAAATTGATAAGCTAATTATTGACAGCTCACTAGAATTAATTAAAACACGCAACTTTACTGAAAAGTTTTTTGGCATCAATGTGACGGCTTCAAGTGCTCACAGCGACCAATTCGTTATTTGGCTTGAGAGACGATTACTTAAAGACGCTAACATCGCCTCTAAACTGGTTTTTGAAGTCAGTGAATTTGGGTTACAGCAAAATATTAAAGCAAGTAAACGTTTTATTGATATGGTGCACCGCGTGGGTGCGCGTATTACCGTTGAACGCTTTGGTGTGGGCCTAACCTCGTTTAAATTCTTCCGAGACTTGAAACCTGATTTCATTAAGATGGATGCAAGCTACACCCGAGGTTTAGAAGAAGATAAAAATAACCAATACTTTATGAGATTAATGGTCGATCTTGCCCATAGGATTGGGGTCAGTGTATTTGCCGAAGGTGTTGAAAGCCAAGAAGAAAAGCACATTGTAGAAACCCTCTGCCTAGATGGCGTGCAAGGCTATTACATCGAAAAACCCAAAGAAATATAAGCATTACGCCAATCTATATAAGTCATAATACCGTATTGGTATTATGACTTACTAACTAGGCTGTCAACAAAAACGCGCAAATCAGGTAGATATTAAATAAACACCTTTGTATTTATTATGATCTTCTCGTTTAAAATTGCTAAAATCCCAACCAAATGACCATCCATCAGTTTTTAGCAAAGGGGCTTTAATGACTGAATATATTATGTTGCTTATTGGCACGGTGCTGGTAAACAACTTTGTATTGGTGCAATTTCTTGGCTTATGCCCATTTATGGGTGTATCAGGTAAGTTAGACACCGCCATAGGCATGTCCTTAGCCACAACATTTGTGCTGACATTGGCCTCAGTGACCAGTTATTTAGTGAATCAATATATCTTGTTACCACTAGAGCTCGATTTCTTAAGAACGATGAGCTTTATTCTAGTGATAGCGGTTGTGGTCCAATTTACAGAAATGGTGGTGCGTAAAACCAGCCCAACGCTCTACCGCCTGCTTGGTATCTTCTTACCATTGATCACAACTAACTGCGCAGTACTGGGTGTTGCACTGCTAAACATAAAAAATGACCATACGCTCATTGAGTCAGCTGTATATGGATTTGGTGCTGCGGTCGGGTTTTCGTTAGTACTTGTTTTGTTTGCCGCATTACGTGAACGTTTAGCACTTGCCGACGTGCCAGCACCGTTTAAAGGCGCGTCAATCGCTATGATCACCGCAGGCCTTATGTCTCTCGCCTTTATGGGCTTTTCTGGATTAGTGAAGTTATAACGATGACGTTGATGTATGCTTTAATCGCGCTGGGCTCCTTAGCGCTCATCTTCGGTATAATTTTAGGTTATGCCGCCGTAAAATACCGTGTTGAAAGTAGCCCCATTGTTGAACAAGTTGATGCTATTTTACCTCAAACCCAATGTGGACAATGCGGCTACCCAGGTTGTCGCCCTTATGCTGAAGCTATCGCAAATGGCGATGAAATTAATAAATGCCCGCCAGGTGGTGACGCCACGGTTAAAAAACTCGCAGATTTAATGGGGGTTGATGCCAAACCCCTTGCCGGTGGCGAAGAAGCAGAGCCCATAAAAACAGTAGCCTACATTCGAGAAGATGAATGTATTGGGTGTACAAAGTGTATTCAAGCCTGCCCTGTCGACGCAATTGTCGGTGCGACCCGTCAAATGCATACCGTCATCGATGATGAGTGTACAGGGTGCGATTTATGCGTAGAACCCTGCCCCGTCGATTGCATTGATATGCTTCCAGTAGAACAAACAAAGCAAACATGGAAATGGCAGCTTAATGCTATCTCCGTGACGCAAATAGATTAAGAGGTTTAAGTGGATACATTACTTGAACAAATAGAACTAGGGACGCTTTGGCAGTTTCCTGGCGGGATCCACCCGCCACAGCAAAAAACACTGTCAAACGACAAGCCAATTGCACGTTTAGCCCTGCCGTCTAAGCTAGTTTTACCGCTCAAACAGCACATTGGCGCAAACGGGCAATTAATTGTAAATAAAGGGCAACATGTTTTAAAAGGGCAAGCGCTCACACAACCCAGTGGGAATTGGTCATTGCCGATTCATGCGCCAACATCAGGCGAAATCACTGACATAGCTCCAATGCCCTCAGCTCATCCATCCGCATTACCTGAATTAAGTATTATTTTAACGCCAGATGGTAAAGACACTTGGACTGAACTCACTCCAGTAACCAGCATAGAGCAGCTATCTCATCAAGCTTTGATAGATCTAATTCACAATGCAGGCATCGCCGGTATGGGCGGCGCTGGTTTTCCAACTTATATCAAAGCTGACAGTCAACGCCCCGTTGAGTTCTTAATTGTCAATGGCGTAGAGTGTGAGCCCTATATCACTGCCGATGACATGTTAATGCGTGAACACGCAGAGCAAATCGTACAAGGCATTGAAATAATGCAGCATCTTCTTACGCCCACAATCACGCTTATTGGGATAGAAGATAACAAACCTGAAGCTGTCGACGCGCTGCAAAATGCCAGTAAACATAATCCAAATATTATTGTCAGAGCAATACCAACAATATATCCATCTGGTGGTGAGAAACAGTTAATCAAAGTACTCACCTCTCAAGAAGTACCCAGTGGCGGGATCCCCGCTGACATAGGTGTGTTGGTGCAAAACGTCGGTACATTATTTGCTGTAAGTGAAGCCGTATTTAAAGGTAAACCGTTAATTGAGCGCGTCGTCACCGTAACAGGCAGTACCATTACAGATGCACGTAATGTGTGGGCATTAATTGGCACTGAAATAAAGCACCTATTAGATAGCCAAGGGTTTGAACCCGTAGAGGCGCAACGCGTTGTGATGGGCGGGCCAATGATGGGCTTTACGCTCCCAACCGTTCGGATCCCAGTGGTCAAAACAACCAACTGTATTTTAGCGCCAGACAATTCAGAATTAGCACATGCAGGTGAAGAGAAAGCCTGTATTCGTTGTAGCGCCTGTGCTGATGTTTGCCCACAAACCTTATTACCACAACAACTACAATGGTTTGCTAAAGGCAAAGAGTACGACAAATTAGAGAGTTATAACCTATTCGATTGTATCGAATGTGGTGCTTGCTCTTATGTTTGTCCAAGTGAAATACCACTTGTGCAATATTATCGTGTGGCAAAAGCCGAGATCCGAGAACAAAAAATAGAGCAGATCAATGCCGAGCGAGCTAAAGTGCGCTTTGAAGCGCGTAAAGCACGTTTGGAACAAGAGCAAGAAGAACGTAAAAATCGTCACTCACGCACCTCTTCTCGTCCAGCTAAACCCGCAGCTGAAAAAGCGAAGGTCGCTGATGCCCTGTCACGCGTGACACAAAAGCAAGGCGAAAAATCAGCGGTTCAAGCAGCTATTGAGCGCGCTAAAGCCAAAAAAATGGCCGATGGCAGTGTGCAGCCTGATAACAGTGAAATGATGCAAGAGCGCGAAAAGCGTAAAGAACAAGCTCGTCAGTACAAAGCGCAAAAGCAACATGATGACACACCTAACGATAGCAAATCTGCCGTTGCTGCTGCCATCGCTCGTGCCAAAGCGAAAAAAGCAGCAAAGTTATCGGATGATCAGGCAATCGCAGATCTGGATACAACTAAGCCTTGCGCCTCTGAAACACCATCACCTGATGAAACAAAGGCTGATCCTCGCAAAGCAGCGGTTGCCGCAGCCATTGCACGCGCTAAAGCGAAAAAAGCTGCCAAACCTTCTGACGGTAATGTACCTGAAGAAGTCTCAGAAACGGCGAAAACACACAGTGATACTGATCCACGAAAAGCCGCAGTCGCCGCAGCCATAGAACGTGCTAAAGCGAAAAAAGCGGCCAAGCTTGCGCAAGAGCAAGGCAGCGATGAAGCGCCACATGTAAACAACCCTGAGTCTGGATCGAAACCTGAGTTAGACACTGCCGACCCAGTAAATACTGAGGCCGACGCTGACCCACGAAAAGCTGCTGTTGCTGCCGCCATTGCTCGGGCAAAAGCCAAAAAAGCGGCCAAGCTTGCGCAAGAACAAGGCAGCGATGAAGCGCCAATTGCAAACAATGCTGAGTCTGGATCGAAACCTGAGTTAGACACTGCCGACTCAGTAAATACTGAGGCCGACGCTGACCCACGTAAAGCCGCAGTTGCTGCCGCCATTGCTCGGGCAAAAGCCAAAAAAGCGGCCAAGCTTGCGCAAGAACAAGGCAGCGATGAAGCGCCAATTGCAAACAATGCTGAGTCTGGATCTAAGCCTGAATTAGATACTGCCGACCCAGTAACTACTGAGGCCGACGCTGACCCACGTAAAGCTGCTGTTGCTGCCGCCATTGCTCGGGCAAAAGCCAAAAAAGCGGCCAAGCTTGCGCAAGAACAAGGCCACGATGAAGCGCCACTTGCAAACAATGCTGAGTCTGGATCGAAACCGGAATTAGACACTGGCGATCCAGTAAGTACTGAGGCCGACGTTGACCCAAGAAAAGCAGCTGTTGCTGCTGCCATTGCTCGGGCAAAAGCCAAAAAAGCGGCCAAGCTTGCACAAGAACAAGGCAGCGATGAAGCGCCACTTGCAAACAATGCTGAGTCTGTATCTAAGCCTGAATTAGACACTGGCGACCCAGTAAGTACTGAAGCCAACGTTGACCCACGAAAAGCTGCTGTTGCTGCCGCCATTGCACGGGCAAAAGCCAAGAAAAAACGTAAAGAACAAGAAGGAAATGACCCGTCATGAAATTAACCATGGCCTCATCACCACACAATCACAGCCAAAAATCAGTGAGCACATTAATGATCACTGTGATGTGTGCTTGTATTCCAGGCATACTTACTCAAGCTTATTTCTTTGGGTTTGGAGTACTAATTCAGCTCATTATTGCGTTAGTTACAGCAACTTTGGTTGAAGCTGTTATCTTAAAGTTACGCAACAAACCTATATTATCCACGTTAAACGATGGAAGCGCTTGGCTTACCGCAGTGCTACTTGCCATCAGTATTCCCCCACTCGCACCATGGTGGATCACCGTTATTGGTATTGTTTTTGCCATAGGTATGGTGAAACAGCTATATGGCGGATTAGGCTTTAACATATTTAACCCTGCTATGGGAGCTTATGTTTTACTGCTTATTTCTTTTCCAGTACAAATGACGAGCTGGATACCCGTAGAACAGCTTCTTGGAGCCCCCATTGCCCTCACGGACCAATTCTCTTTGATATTTACTCATACCAACAGCGCAGGATTAACCTTAGACAATGTCCGTACCAGTATTGATGGCACAACCATGGCAACGCCGTTAGATGCTGTTAAAACCGCAGTGAGCCAGAGTTTTACTGTCTCTGAAGCAATGAAAGGCGCACAGTTTTCTGATTATGCTGGCATTGGTTGGCAATGGGTTAACGTTGCTTACTTACTGGGGGGTATTTACTTAATTAAAACCAAGGTTATTAACTGGCACATTCCTGTTTCACTCATAGCGACACTCGCCATATGTAGTGCAATTGGCTACATTGTAAGCCCGGGTACGCAAGCCGGTTCTATGTTTCATTTATTTAGTGGTGCGACCATGCTTGGGGCATTTTTTATCGCGACAGATCCTGTTTCTGCGTGCACCACCAATAAAGGTCGACTCATTTTTGGCGCAGCAATTGGGTTATTAATATACCTGATACGCCATTTCGGTGGTTACCCTGATGCAGTCGCATTTGCCGTGTTATTAATGAACATGGCGGTTCCTTTAATTGAGCATTACACTCAGCCCCGCACGTACGGACATGGAGCGAAGAAATGATCGTACAATCTATGTACAAGAATGGCTTGATCCTCACTGCATTTGCATTGGCTACCACTGGCAGCGTGGCACTGATCCAAACGATTACCGCTGAACGGATCGCAGAACAAGAGCAACAAAATTTAGTAAAACAACTCAATCAAGTACTGCCACAAAGCAACTACGATAATGTACTGTATAAAGACTGTGTACTAAGTAATGCACCAGAGTTAGGCCCTAAAGGGCCGCACATGATTTACCGTGCCAAGATGAATAATCAACCAACGGCCTTACTTATCAGGCATATCACACCACGCGGTTATAGCGGTAATATTGATATCCTGACTGCCGTCATGCGTGATGGAAGCATTTCTGGTGTGAGAATAACGCGCCATGAAGAAACCCCGGGGCTGGGAGATAAAGTTGAATTAGCTAAATCCGACTGGGTTACGACCTTCAATGGTTTAACAGTTAATACGAAAGATGATGCCAGCTTTGCCGTCAAAAAAGATGGTGGTCAATTTGATCAGTTTACTGGCGCAACTATCACACCTCGCGCTGTCGTCGACTCAGTCAAAGAATCAACCTGGTATGCAATTCAACATTTTGATGAATTATTCGAAGCAGACAATGCCTGTGGAGCAACGCTATGAGTCAATTAAAAGCTTTAATGAAAGAAGGAGTATGGGGCAATAACCCCGCGCTAGTTCAATTACTTGGATTGTGCCCGCTGCTTGCAGTAAGTAGTACAGTAACCAATGCACTAGGGCTAGGTATTGCCACATTACTGGTACTCGTGGGATCTAATGTTACCGTATCATTGGTACGAGAATGGGTGCCAAAAGAGACCCGGATCCCGGTGTTTGTCATGATCATTGCCGCATTCGTCACCATTATACAACTGCTGATGAATGCCTACACTTTTGGACTGTATCAATCACTTGGTATTTTCATACCACTCATTGTTACTAATTGTGCCATCATTGGACGCGCCGAAGCGTTTGCTTCAAAAAATAATGCCTTACTCTCAGCATGGGACGGCATTATGATGGGCCTTGGCTTCGCCATGGTATTACTTGTATTGGGGGCAATGCGAGAAGTACTGGGCCAAGGGACATTATTTGATGGTGCAAATTTACTGCTTGGGGAATGGGCAACCCTCTTACGTATTGAGTTATTCACGTTTGATAGCCAGTTTTTAGTGGCAATTTTACCACCAGGCGCATTTTTAGGGTTGGGTCTGCTGATCGCAGGTAAAAATGTCATTGATGAGCAAATCAAAGCGAAAGCAATAACCGTTGATACGCCAGAGAAAGCACCAAGAGCTCGAGTAACCAGTTTAACGTAACAAGTAAGTACTACCGTCATGAATAAAGTAAAACGTTATGAAATTCTGACTCGGTTAAGGGATGACAATCCACACCCTGAAACCGAGCTAGAATATTCTTCTCCTTTTGAGCTGTTAGTAGCCGTCACACTCTCAGCACAAGCGACCGATGTCGGCGTAAATAAAGCGACTCGAAAACTATTTCCTGTTGCCAATACCCCACAACAGATCATTGATCTTGGTCTAGAAGGGTTAAGAGATTATATAAAAACCATTGGCTTATTTAACTCAAAGGCCAATAATGTCTATAAAATGTGCCATATATTGGTCGAACAGCATAACTCCATTGTGCCTGAAAACCGTGAAGCACTTGAAGCACTCCCGGGCGTAGGCCGAAAAACAGCTAATGTGGTGCTAAATACCGCGTTTGGCTGGCCGACGATTGCTGTAGACACTCACATCGACCGCGTTTCCAACCGTACTAAGTTCGCCATGGGTAAAAACGTGGTTGAAGTTGAGAAAAAGCTTGAGAAAGTTGTACCTGCTGAGTTTAAGGTCGACGTGCATCACTGGCTTATTTTACATGGCCGTTATGTATGTACCGCTCGTAAGCCTAAGTGTGGTTCTTGCCTCATTGAGGATTTGTGCGAGTTTAAAGATAAGACAGAGTAATTATTTAAGAGCACGGTTAGCGACTAATTCTCACTAACCGCACAATTGTTACTATAGAAGCTTGAATTTAAAATTTTTCAATGTGCACCTAAATACCAGGAACCTTTTAGTTAAAAGGATACCTACAACTTCCATAAACACCCATTACGGTTTTTAGTTTAGCAACATGACTTTGTTTGTTGTTTAGGCTCAATTACTTTATAACCGTCTGGTCAACATTCGAATATCTTCTCTCAAGTTATCCCAGTAAGGAAATTACCAAACAAGGCAAGAGCCATGACTGTTCTAAATAAAGCCCAAACCGCTAGCTTGTTTTAGATCAATATATTCTCAGTTAGCCTTTTACTCTGCGCCCTATTGTTTTTTAAACTGAAGGCCGTACAAAGTTACGCCTTCTACCAGACTGTCTGCATTTCGAGAAAACTGAATTGGCATCGGGCTGCCCAAAGGGCTGGACGTCATCCCAAATAAGTCTTCGACCGCAGGCTCCAATTTTCCTTGTAAACTATCAGCCTGAATGTGAAGGCTTTGTTTATTAAGGCTTACCATTACTGGCTTTGGAAACAAGGGATGATGATAAGTACCAACATAGTTCTGCAGCTCGGCCCTAGCTGGTTTCCACAGCCAGCTACCCCATAACGCTTCGCCACGTTTTTTGGCTATACGCTTATGACGATTTTCCAAACTTCTTTTGATCCGCTTTGGATAGGCTAGTTGACGTTCTTTGGCCGCCACTTCGGCCGTTGATTCATCAATCATATAATGAAGAAACTGAGATAAGGTGTTACCGGTATGCCAACCGGTTTGGTTGTCGGAGTTAGAAAATATACCAATACCTACATTCAACTTAGGTACAAAAGCCATGATTGTTCTAGCCCCTGTATAGCCCCCGCCGTGCAAATAGACTTGATGCTCTTTAAAACTGCACGTATTCCAGCCAAACGCATAACCGTCACATAACATACCATAAGGATTACGGTCACTGGCTTCATAACTGGTTCCCAACTGCTGCGCTGAAGTCATTAATTTATGACTGAATCCAGCAATCTGATTGCCTTGTTTTAAATGAAGTTGTAACCATTTCGCCAAATCTGTTGTAGAGGTGACAACGCCACCTGAAGACTGCATCATCGCGTCTGTTTTAGGAGGAACGGCGATATAGCCTTTGTCATCCCCTAGCCAGACATGATTCCATGACAATTCAGTAAGAGGAAAGTCAGATGTTTTCGCAGAAGTTTTAGTCATCTTCAATGGTTGAAATATTTCTTCCTGCAACCATTGTTGCCAAGGCTTCCCGGTGGCCTGATGCAAAATGGCAGTATAAATATTGTAACCTAGGTTATCGTACTCAAATCCACTCTCTCTTTTAACTGCGGTCGTTTCGATAATTTTGGGATAATCTTGGTAATTTAGCTCTGTTACATACGCTTCCAAATAAACCAGATCATCTGCATAGATGGGCAACATATGATTTAACAAATCAGACATGGTCCACTCTGCTGCATTTATAGCTCCTGGCAACTTAAGTTGAGGCCAGTGGTCAGCCAGCGTGGAATCTAATTTGAGAACCCCTTTTTTATCCAACTTATGAGCCAATAACCCTACGATAGCCTTTGTTTGAGAGGCAATGTAAATAGGTGTATTGACTGTCAATGGTGCTTTGGTCTCACTATTTCTCAGCCCCTGAACATGATTTAACACCAGTTCATCAGGCGTTACTACTACTAGCCCATAACCGGGATTAAGATCTGGAAACCCTTTAAGGTATTCAGCCGTTTGCTTTGCTGCTTTCTGTGCGGAAGCGGCCATTAAAAGAGGGCTGTACCCCCCCAAAAAAAGCAGTATTAAAAAGAGTTTCGTTTTCATATCAATTATTTTCCCTGATAAATGTTTTATTAACTACGTATATCCTTTCGCAGCGATGTATTAGATATCATATCGTTGTTTAAGGTTATAAAAGACAAAGTTTTCTTCACTTAATGGATGCAAATGTTCTGTATTTTTCAAAGTCATTTTTGCCTGTTCGAAATCATTGTCTTTAAGTTGAGCTTTAAGTTCGGTGAGCACTTGCCCATACAAAACATAGTTGTGTACGATTGAATTCATTAACGCACTCTGACTGCGAAATGCTTGTATGACTTTTAGATTATTCGGCGCCAACATCGCTGTTGAGAATTCATTTCCATCAATACAAATAGTGAAAGATACATCGGTAGTTTTTTTATGAATATCCAAGCCGTGACGTCGCAATGTCACATGCACCCCGACTAACTCAACTTCTTCATAAGCCTTTATTCTAACTTCAACACCTCGATTAGCTGCTTCAACCAATGCAGGTTCAAATAATGGAATCGCGTCTGGCTCAATATCAGCCAAAACAACTTTTTTAGCACTTTTTATTAAATCTATAGTGTGATCTATTACCTGTGCGTAGTTATCTACTTGATAAACTTGTTCGTCAGCTTCTTGCTTTTCAATTAACTTTAGCTTGTCGCTTAAATCATCTAGCCCTTTTTCAAATTGCTTCTGATGACTATTAAGCAGTTCCTTCCAATGTGTTGCGTTATACGATTTACTCGCTCCTTGTGACGCAACCACGCCTCCCTTCTGGCTAAGAGTATCTAACGCTTTATATACATTTGCAGCAGGCTTATTGATACCCTTAGCAATAGAATATCCAGTACTAAGACCATGGCGTAACAAATAACAGTAAATATCACTTTCAAGCAGCGTAAAACCCAATATTTTAAATTTCTCTGCGATGTTTTCTAAATTATGCATAATTATTAGTAGCTAGTGCAACTAACAGCATGATGATATACTTGGTTGCTTTTCACAAGTTATTTTTTTGAACAAGAAGAGTCCTAGATATTTGCAATCAAAATAAGAAGTCATCACTAGATTATTTTGGGGATAAGTTATGACTTCTTTGGATTATCGTTTTCAGGAAGATTCTGTGAAAGAGTATTGAGATAATGACTTTTTTAAACTTAAACCACGATTAAACCAACTGGTCCAGCCCACATCTACCATTATTATCTTTTGGTTGGCCGACTATAGCTGTAGACACTCACATCGACCGCGTTTCCAACCGTACTAAATTTGCCATGGGTAAAAATGTTGTTGAGGTCGAAAAAAAGCTTGAGAAAGTTGTACCTGCTGAGTTTAAAGTCGACGTGCATCACTGGCTTATTCTGCATGGACGCTATGTCTGTACCGCTCGTAAGCCTAAGTGTGGTTCTTGCCTCATTGAGGATTTGTGTGAGTTTAAAGATAAGACAGAGTAACTTCTGTCTGCTGCGATACGAACTCGTACGTTACATTAATTAGTATTTACGCTATGTAGATTCTTTAATCGTTTTTGTTACTGACAGTAGAAAAAGCCACCCCCCTAATGGTCATAATGGCTTTCAATCACGATAGAAAATTACATACAATATTACTGGGTTTTAGCGTGATCTATTTTTATTGCTTAGTCTTGATCCAACGTTCTAAATATATCGCTGCTATGACTTTTTATATGAGTATAATAAATCCCATTCTCCACAATCGTTAATTTAGTAGGGGATACATTTTCTAACAATAGTTCTTGTTGTTTATTTGTTAAATTCATTTTAATAACACTCAATGAGTTGGATGAATCATCGAGGTAATACAGGTGCTCACCTTTAACTTGAAAATTAAACACACCGATGTAGTCAATCATAGTAAATGTTGCCGAATTCATATGAATGTTATTAATATAAAGCTCCTTATTTTGAGATATAAACGCTGTTTCTTTTGGATTTTTACTGTATTTAATGTATGCCCAATCTTCGTCAATCAAAGTAATCTCTTCAGTAAGAATAGAATAATGGTGAACTCGCCATTTTCCTTCAACCCTTAGGCTAAAAGCTAAAGTAGTTTCATCAAACCATGACATCCCCCGAGCCACTTGCAGTGGAATTTTTACTAATTTAATTTCTTTAGTACTTATATTTAACAGCTTTATGCCATAAGACATTAACAAGCTTAATTTTTTATTATCTGGGGAAAATTGTAGATCTTGATAGTGCTGGTAATCTGTAAACTGAGATATTTGCCTTTTAGAATTGTTATTAACGTTGTAAAGCCAAACTTGCGACGTATTCGCCTCTCTCGATATATAGGCTAGCTGTTTATTATCACTTGAAATATCGGGTAATCGATCAACAACTGAAGAATCAATAATTGCTACACTGCTTTTTAACTTTTCTTCATAAAAACGGATATCGAAGTTAAGCTGGCTACCACTATAGATATAGTCACTATTGTTGTGTATACGACTAACTGGACTGATAAGGTGAGTCGTATTTATGATTTTTTTCGTGTTATTACCAGCAAGGTCCATCTCAACCAAACTTTGGTTAGGGTAAGGGCCCATTACCACAATTTTATTACCTGAATGATTAAAAATTGCGCAGCAAATGTATTCGTCTTTTTTAAATAAATAAGTAGAAATACTTTCTTCTAAATCCAACAAGTAAAAAGCATGCCATTGCTGCTCGTCGGGGGTAGAGAGTAGTAATTTATCTTCAGTCGGATGTAGGTCAAAAAAAACGTGCCCGGCATTGAAAGGAGGTGGTTGATTTAACTGTTTTTTATAACCACTATGAAGGTCCATTACGTATAATAAATAAGGATGCTCAGCCGTTCTTCTTTCACTGTAGACAATTTTCGAATTGTTATGGTTATATGCTACTCGCCCAAAGCTGCCAATTGGACAATTATGTATAACCTCTTCCCTGCTTATTGTATTACCTAATAGAAACACTCGTTTAATTTGGCAAACCGAATGATTATTATACATATAGATAAGATTAGTGCTATCTGCTGACCAGGTCGCTGAACTCGCATCGCCCGCGTTATCACTTAACTGAAAAATAGCACCTGTTGCAGTATTCTTCAGAATAAGTTTTTCCCATCCCTTATTTCGGCTGCTGTAACTTAAAAAACGACCATTAGGAGATATAACCGCGTCACTTTCTAACCCTGCATCTCGCGTTAATGCTGAAACAACTTTTAGCGGTTTAACCTCTGACGTGTTCGACATAAAGACTAAATAAGTCATGGCTATTAGCAGAAAGAAAATGGTTAATTTCCATTGAAATGACGGTTTATTTAAGTCAGCACTTTTAAGTTTATGTGGTTCGACTAAACTTGTATTGGCAATAAACTTGTAGCCTATACGCGGTAAAGTTTTAATGAATGTTGATTTTTTGGCGTCATCACCGAGTGCTTTTCTTAGCTTAGTAATGACCCGGTTTACTGCATTATCAGTAACAATTTGTCCATGCCATACGTTATCAATTAACTCACCTCGGGTGATCTGTTGATGTGCATGCTTGCAAAAGTAGGCTAAAACCTCTGACTCTCTAACTTCAAGCTCAATGGTATGTTTTTCAAAAGTAAGTGTCTGCTTTACCTCTGAAAAAACTATACCATTGATTTTATAGATTATATCAGTCATTCACACAATATCTTTGGTTAGTTGTTAAAGCAAATTATACCTTGATCACAACTAATCATCATTAATCATCGGTAAATCACTACTGTATTTCATGTTTTAGATATTGTTCAGCCCTCTCTACAAACACGTTGACTACATAATGATATTAAAAAAATTAATCTACTTAAGCCTATACTGCTTTATAGCTATTTTCACGCAAACAATTCACGGAACAGAGTCACTCCAAGGTAACAAAGCAACTCATAGTAAAGATTTCGTCATCAATACTGATGTATTGATAAAAACATCTAGTGGTGCAACACTTTCTGCCGTTATTGTTCTGCCCAAAACCATGAAAAAGCCTCAACCAACAGCGTTACAGTTTCATATTTACACTGATGTAAAAGAGCATGTAAAAACAGCGATAAATGCCGCTAAGCATGGTTATATTGGCATTGTTGTTGACACCAGAGGTAAGCGTCTAAGCCCTGACCAAATTATTCCGTATGAACATGATGCAAAAGATATCAATGACGTAATTGACTGGATAAGTAAACAAGACTTTAGTGACGGACGTGTTGCTATGTATGGTGGCAGTTATTTGGGGTTTACCCAATGGGCCGCAACTAAATATATGCATCCAGCTTTAAAAACTATTGTGCCTTCTGTTGCCAACAACCCTATGCAAGGCTTGCCGATGGAAAATAACATTTTTATTACCCCTAATTATCAGTGGCCGTTTTATGTAATGAATAATAAAACACTAGATAAGAAAGTAAATAACAATAGAGACTATTGGCATAAAGCTATTAATGACTGGTATTTGAGCGGCCGTTCATATCGTGACATTGATAAAATTGAAGGAACCCCCAACCCTTTATTACAAAAGTTTTTAAATCATCCATCTCATGATGACTTTTGGCTAAATATGGGGCCAAGGGGAAATGAATACAGTAAGATAAACATACCGGTTTTATCTATTAATGGTTATTACGATGATGGTCACATATCCGCATTGTATTATTTAAATCAACATTTAAAACATAATAAAAATGCTGAACATTACTGGATTATCGGCCCCTACAACCACTTTTTTAGTAAATCGAAAAAAATTAATGGTTATCTGAAAGATTCCGTAGCAGAATTAGATCGAACAGAACTTGCATTTCAATGGTTTGACTATGTTTTAAAAGGTAAAAAAAAGCCTGATTTAATAAAAAGTAAAGTTAACTATCAACTGATGGGAGACAACTCTTGGCAGCATGCGAATTCATTACCTGAGCTAAATAGTGACTATCAGCGCTTTTATTTGAGTACTGAGAAATACAAAAGTACTTACCTATTAACTAAAAAAATTAGCAGTAAAGTAGACTCTTTGAAGCAAGTTGTTGATTTAGCAGATCGAACAACAAGTACTAATACCGAATCTTATTATTGGCCAATTATCAAAGATCGACTCACTGATCCAACAGGCTTTACATTTGCGAGCTTACCGTTTGCACAAGACACCTCGGTACACGGTAGTTTTTCTGGTGAAATAAAAGTAAAAATTAATAAAAAAGACTTTGATTTGGGTATGACGTTTTACGAATTAACGCCTGATGGAAAGTACTTTGAACTTTTTTATTATATTGGCCGAGCTAGTTATGCGAAAGATCCCAGTAATAGACAGTTACTCACCCCTCATAAAGTAGAAACCATTCCTTTTAAAGATACTCGTATGACTGGTAAATTATTTAAAAAGGGAAGTCGATTAGTCGTCGTTTTGAATGTCAATAAAAATGAAATGGCGCAAATTAATTTTGGTACAGGCAAAGATGTGAGCGATGAAAGTAATGCAGATGGTGCGATACCACTTAAGATAGAGTGGTTAAATAGCGGTTTCATTAATATCCCTATGAAAGTGATGGATCGAAAAAAGAACTAAAGCTACTACAACTAAATGAATTCATAAGGTATTCATTGAGACTAACGTCTGCAATGCTAGAGGCTACCGTAATGGTGAACTGTACCATCTATCTTGGTTTTTTTGGCTAACCAACCATAGCGATCGACTCCCATATTGACCGTGTTTTAAATTGTACTAATAAGTTTGTTCTGGGTAAAAATGAGGTTGAGGTCGAAAAAAGCTCTAAAAGGTGGTGCCTGCCGAATTTAAAGTCGACGTGTATCACTGGCTTATTCTACATGGCCGTTATGTGTGTACCGCTCGTAAGCCTAAGTGTGATTCTTGCCTCATTGAAGGTTTGTGTGAGCTTAAAGATAAAACCGAATAGGCCTGCTTTAAGATCAGAGTTATACAGGTAATACTCTGATCTAATTAACATTCTAGTACAGGCGCATTAAGCTATTCAGTCTTGGAAGAGCCGATTTACTAACACCATGGTCTAATTTAGATAGCACTATGCCTTTTTCTTATCATGTATAAGTGCTTTGTACTCTGTTCCGCTCTTTAAGCCGCAGGTATGGCTCTGCGTATTCTTAAATGTAATTGGAATTGTTTGCCCACAAGGAAGCGCATTATAATTCGGTGGTAAATTTGGTCCGCACTTTTGCACATCAAAGTGTAAGTGAGGGCCGCCACTTTGCCCTGTATTACCACTTAACCCGATAATATCTCCCGCTTTTACGTTGTCCCCTTCAGATACAAACGACCCATTTTTTGTAAGGTGAAAATATCTTGCTACTGAGCCATCATCATGTTGAATAAAAATGTAGTTTTCTTCCAAATCTATATTATTTCCATCTTCAAAAACTTCTCGAACACTTACTACTTCGCCTGCTCTAGATGCCAGTACCTTTGTACCAATAGGCATTACAAAATCTATTGCAAAAGTACCGACTCCATTATTTGAAGCGCGATAATGCTCAGTCGCAGCATAAACACTTCTGGTAGTACCCACCTCGTAAGGTAACAAATAGGCTGAACTTTCTAGAGCTGGAAATACCGTACAATCAACTACCGGTTTTGAACAAGCCGTTAAAGATAAAGGGATAAAAAACAAGCTCACAAACAATTTCTTCATTCAAATTCTCCTCTTTAAACAGTATTAGTCGCTAAAAAGGCAACAAAGGTTTAAAGGGGTTGAAAATAAGACCGATGATCAAAAAAACGGATGCAAACAAAATATTTACTGGGAAAGAAAATGAAAAAGGCCACAATATAAACGCTTGATCTACCTTTATTCTGTTTTGGTTGGCCCGTGATAGTAAATTAAAATTATCAAACTATACGCTCAACAGCTTAGTTATATTTCAGTAACGCAAAGCGTTAATAAAGCCAAGTACTTTACCTGTGCTTGGCTTTATTTATACGAACTAAGTCGCCTTAAATAGAATTTGTTACAACAAAGCGGCTTTCTATTGCCTGCTCTCTCAGTTCAATGAGCACTTGATACTCATCACTGTTATACCAAGACTGAGCTTGTGCTACCGAGCTAAACTCAATGACAGCCCTATTAGCAAATCGCGATTTACCATGTAGTGACTCTGCTGGCCCTTTGGCAATGAATTTACCACCAAATTTTGCCACCGTTTTCCCCGCTTGTTGACCATATTGCTGCAATAACTCTTGATTTTTCACGTTACTTTCTACGATTACGAACGCCATTTTATTCTCCTTAAGACATTTGAACAGCTAGACTCATTCTATTTTTGATGTAATTATTAAACAACAACCAAAAAATAAACTGATTGTTTAATATTATGAACACCGTAAAGCTTGCTCCGTTACTGCTCATTTTTGTCGAAGTTGCTAAACAGAAGTCTTTTACTAAAGCGGCAAAAAAGCTTGGCTTAAGTAAATCAGCCGTCAGTCTGCAAATAAAGCGCTTGGAGCATGACGTTAAAATGCAGTTGCTTGCACGTAATACTCGCGGTGTTGTACTTACAGGCTCTGGAGAGGCTTTATTTAAAAGAAGCGAGTCTTTGAGTGGCCAAATCTACCATGTAGTGCAAGATATACAGCAGGTTAAAGCACAACCTAGTGGACGATTTAAAGTATCTGTCCCGCCTTTTTTTGAGCAAAACATGGTGGTACCGGCCTTGAAACAATTGCTCCTTGAATATCCCCTAATAGAACCTGAGCTCGTTGTGACTGGCAGCTGGGTTGATTTGATTGAGCATCAACTAGATGTGGCAATATTTGGCGGGAAAATGAGAGACTGTGAATATAAAGCGCAATCTATTGGTCGAATTCACGATGTATTTACGGTATCTCCGGGTTATTTGAAACAACATGCAGACATAGGCTCTTTACAAGACTTAATTAAAGGAGATCACAAGTTGATCGCTACCCCGTGGCAAAGTGGTCGCATCAAGCTCTTCGAAAATGGCAAAGCAATTGAACATGTGTTACCACACACTATGTTTACAAACAGCTTGGTCACCTTAGTCGATATGGTGGAACAAGATATGGGGATAGCGCTATTACCACACTCAATTATTAAGAAAAAAATCTTATCCGGGCAGCTAACGCATACTTTTAAACACAACTTCGTACAGATCCTCCCCGAAATTACAGGACAAGCGTGGCATTTCTATTTTATCCACCGCTATCATGCTAATAAACCCCCTCATGTTTCTCGCTTTTATGAGTTGATCAACTTTTACTTTAGCGCTGCAAGTGAAGATCTTGTTTAACCTCAAGTTGGGATTAGGGTTTTGGAATAGTAAATGTTTTGAAAACAAATTTAACTACAATCCAATGATGATATTTTGCTCAATATCAAGGCGCTTTTATGCAGTAATAGCGAGCTATTACAAATGAAAGCAAACCCGGGAGTGAGAAAAATAACTTTATTGGGCAAATTCGCTTATCCAGAGCTGAGGTTATTTAGCCAATTTAAAACCGCCAGGTAACATTACATAGTTTGTCA
The DNA here is from genome assembly GCF_003590335.1 of Pseudoalteromonas sp. MSK9-3. GTDB lineage: Bacteria > Pseudomonadota > Gammaproteobacteria > Enterobacterales > Alteromonadaceae > Pseudoalteromonas. The sequence continues at coordinate 98,487 of NZ_MIET01000004.1, forward strand.
ATAAACCAACTTAACGCTTTCCCTTGCTGCCCCTTATTCCATGCAATAAATAGATCTTGATTAGGTCTAGGAATGGCGCATTCTTTTTGTATCAAAGAACCATCATTTAAATACGGTGCAGCGAGATGTTGCGGTAAAAAACCAACGCCAATGCCCTGTCGCTGCGCCACTAACTTGGCATTCATATTATTTACCCTAATAACCTGCTTACTGTTAAAAAAGCCGGTTTCCCGAGTAGGTAATATTTGCGATGTATCGGCAACCACTATTGACGGGTATAACCTTAAGTGCTCTACATCTATCACTTCGTTAATACTTGCCAATGGGTGATCAGGTGCCACAGCGAAAATAAAGCTTACGTCATAAATTTTATGGGTATTAAACATGCCTTTAGGCAATTCACCTGATGCACCGATGACAATATCAGCCCGTTTGCTATGCAGTGCATCCCACCCTCCCCCTAGCGCTTCTTCACTTAAAGTAATATCAACACTTTGAGGTAACCGGGCAAACTCGGCCAATAGCTCAAATAAGATATCCTGAGGCACTATCGTGTCACGGGCAATACACAACTCTCTCTCCCAACCAGACTCGAGTAAAGCAACCGCGTCTACCATTTTATGAGTGGCATACAGTATTTCGCGACCGTGCGCTAAAACCAACTTTCCAGCGGGGGTTAATAGTGCCCTTTGCTTAGAGCGGTCAAATAACGCAGTACCAATATCCTCTTCCAGTTTTTTTATGGTGTAAGTGAGTGCTGAAGGCACTTTGTAAAGCGATTGAGCAGCAGCGGCAAAACTGCCTTTTTTATCAATCGCATCAAGCGCCTTTAGCGCCTCAATGGTGATAGCTTGATGCATAACTTTCTCCATTAACCTTTATTCAAATATTTTGAACCAAAAACTCAAAATGTTTCGATTTTTTATAGAACCTATCACACCTATACTTGATTTCAACAAGTAAGTTAGATGCTCAACAGCGATGATATACATTTAAATATAGTGAGGATTACAGATGAAAACATTACTTAAAACGGTGACGACCTCTCATGCAAGCTACTCTGCATTATCGTTACGTATACCCATTGGTATTATTTTTATGGCCCATGGTGCGCAAAAATTATTTGCATGGTTTGGTGCTTACGGCTTAGAAGGTACGGCCGGATGGATGGAATCAATTGGCCTAGCACCTGGTTTTTTAATGGCGGTGTTAGCAGGTAGCGGAGAGTTCTTCGGGGGGTTATTTATTTTATTAGGGCTATTAACTAGGCCTGCCGCTGCTGTGCTCGCTATCACGATGATCGTGGCTATTTTCTCTGTCCACTTCAGCAATGGTTTGTTTATGTCAAATAATGGATATGAGTTTGCATTGGCACTATTAGCCGCGAGCGTGTCAGTCGCCATCTCAGGCAGCGGAAAGCTTTCTCTGGACAATTATTTAGCAAAGAAATTAGCTTAACCACACATTATTTCACCAGTATTTGGAGAATAAAATGCTCATATTAAGAAAGTCACAAGACAGAGGTCAAGCTAATTTTGGCTGGCTCAACAGCAAACATAGCTTTTCATTTGGTCACTATTACGACCCAGAACATTTGGGCTTTTCAGTACTTAGAGTGATCAACGACGATATAGTCGCCCCTGGTGCAGGCTTTGATGCTCATGGACATCGGGATATGGAAATTATCAGTTACGTGCTCGAAGGCTCTATCGAACACAAAGACAGCTCAGGTAATATTCAAACTTTACCTGCCGGAGAGTTTCAACTTATGTCGGCGGGTAAAGGGATATTTCATAGTGAATATAACGCATCAAAACATCACCCTTTACGCTTTCTTCAAATCTGGATTGAACCCAACAAAGTTGGTCCAAAACCGAGTTATCAACAAAAGAGCTTTGGTAAAGCACTTGGATTAACCACCATTGCAACCCCGACGGGAGAAAATAACACGCTCAAAATCACTCAAGAGGCAAAGCTGCATCAGCTCATCATTGGAGCTGGTGAAACATTTCAGTTTAGTCAAAGTCAGGGAAATAACCTATACGTGCATCAAATAACGGGAACAGTTCACATCAATAACACCGTGTTATCTGCAGGTGATGGTGCCCAAATAACGCATGAAGAAACGCTAACTTTCTGCAATGAAAGTCGCAGCGATATTACTGCATTAATCTTTGAGTTGCCTTAATACAGCATAGATTTAAAAATAGAAGAGGATAAAATTATGGGTTTATTAATAGATGGCACTTGGCATAACCAATGGTATGACACAGCAGAAACTAAAGGAAAGTTTCAACGAGAGGATGCTCAACTTCGTAATTGGATCACCGTAAAAGGTGAAGCGGGACCTACAGGCAGAAGTGGGTTTAAAGCTGAATCTAATCGTTACCACTTATATGTTTCACTCGCATGCCCGTGGGCACATAGAACCCTTATTTTTAGGGCACTAAAAGGTTTAAAAGACCACATTTCTGTTTCTGTGGTTAGTCCTGATATGTTAGAGAGTGGATGGACTTTTGACACTGCGAGCCACAGTAGTGGAGATCTCTTATTTGATGCTGAATATATGCATCAAATTTATACCAAACACTCACCGACATATAGTGGCCGAGTAACCGTCCCTGTTCTATGGGATAAACACCTAAACTGTATTGTCAGTAATGAATCCTCGGAAATTATCCGTATGTTTAACGACGCATTTAATCTCATTACGGGTAATACACTGAACTTTTACCCTGAAGAAGAGCAGCAAGAAATTGACGAAATGAACGACTTTGTTTACCACACCATTAATAATGGGGTGTACAAAACCGGGTTTGCGACGACTCAAAGTGCCTATGAACAGGCTTACAACGCTTTATTTTCAGCCCTTGATAAAATCGAATTACGATTATCAACACAGCGTTATTTAGTAGGTGAGCGCCTCACTGAAGCCGATTGGCGCCTATTTACCACTTTGATCCGCTTTGATTCGGTGTACTTTGGTCATTTTAAATGCAATCAACGTCAGCTAGAGCAATTCCACCATATTTCTAATTATATCAGGGCATTATATCAACACCCTGAGATCGCAAATACGGTCGATTTTTATCATATTAAACGCCATTATTATTATAGCCATAAGACTATCAACCCAACTCAAGTCGTGCCGTCAGGTCCGAGAATTGATTATATGTCTGTGCATAATAGAGGCTAATATTGCCCCTTTTCATCGCAATATCACTCGACTTTTAGAATATGGAAGCCTATGTACAAGCGCTACCAAGGTGGTAGCGCGTTAATTTTTTAGAGAATAACAAATGGGAAGTAAGCTGGCGCTATCATTGTCATCAACTCAGCTTCCCTAACGCTCCCTTACTTAACAAACTTCACCATAAACTGGTCTACAAGGCTTTCTTGATCGACCAATGAAGTCTGTGTGTTAGACATGGTTTTTAAGGTTCGATCCGAACTTTCTAACGAATCATTTGCCAACTGAGAAATCGTCACCGCATTATTATTAAGCTCGTTTGATACTCCAGACATTTCCTCGGTAGATGACGCTATTTGGTAGTTGAGGCTCGATATTTCATTTACCAACGAGTTAATACTCTCTAGACTCTCTTTGGTTCCTTCGGCTTTGCTTACACATTTACCAGACTTGTCTACGCCATTTTGAATCGCACCTACCGCACGTTCTGCACGCTGACGCAGATCAGCAATAATACTGTCAATTTCCTTTGTTGACTCTTGTGTACGTTGCGCAAGTGCTCTTACTTCATCAGCGACTACCGCAAACCCTCGGCCTTGCTCCCCTGCCCTTGCGGCTTCTATTGCCGCATTTAGCGCTAGCAAATTTGTCTGCTCAGATATGCCACGGATCACATCAACAACCCCACCAATATTCACCGTTTGAGCATTGAGGTCTTCAATATCTTTTTGTGTTTTAGACAACTCTTCTGACAGCTCGTAATTGTTTTCCATATTCTCATTAACTGCAACACTACCCGCCTTTACTGACTCTAGTGCAGACTCTGATTGAGACGCAGCATTAGTGGTATTATTGGCAATTTCAGCGATGGTTGCCGTCATTTCATTAATGGCTGTTGCTAACGACCCCGTTTGCGCTTGCTGACTATTTAATAAGTCTGCACTACGGTTGCACTCAGCCACTGTTTCATCTGCATGCTCTGTTACCGTACTACTTGAGTCTTTTACTCGGCCAAGTACAGCTCTAAGCTCCGATTCTCTTGCTAAAAGCGCTAACTCAATCGCACTTATATCATTCACTCGACCAAGGAAAATTTTTTGCATCATTGGGTTGTCGTAAACTTTTTTAGCTTTTTCACTGAGCACCCTTACCGGCGCTAACCGAGAGTATGTTAGCGCAACGACACCAATCACCAATACGGTTTCTAAAATATAAGACCAAGGCGATGCCAATGAAGTTAAAAACATAGTAAGGATATAAAAGCCGATAATAATGGCTATCATTTGGCTCGACAATGACCATGACTGCTTTGCTATCGACTCTGGTGATGTGCCATTATTCAATTGTTCGTATATTTTTTCAGTTCTGGCAACAACATCTCGATCTGGTTTCGTTCTAACAGATTGGTACTCTACGGTTTTTCCTGTTTTATCGGCTATTGGTGTGACATATGCGTTTACCCAATAGTGGTCTCCATTTTTACAACGGTTTTTTACTAACCCCATCCAAGGCTTTCCTGAACCAATAAAGTCCCAAAGGTTTTTAAAAGCCGCCTTTGGCATGGTTGGGTGACGCACTATATTATGTGGTTTACCTTCTAAATCAGCGAGATCAAACCCTGCAACTTCACAAAACTGTTTATTTGCATACTTGATCTGGCCATTCGTATTCGTCGTAGATAAAAGGTTATATGTATTGGGGTAATCGTATTCCCGATTAGTATAGTCTGATCTTCCTGTAGCCATAATCTTCACTCAAACGATTAAAAAACAATAATAAATCATTACTTAAGCTTGAAGGATAGAAAAGTCGACCATACCTTGTTATTTAGCCCCAAACCAGTAACAAACTTAGCAAAATAACTTGCGAGCCTGTATCGCTGAGTGCGGGCCGCATTCTATGCAGGCACACAAACAAAGTCAACAGTTTTCAGTTAACTTTTTATCAAGCGTTCTAAAAACCATCAGGTTGTTGCTAATATAACCACATCAAAATCGAACTTCAATTAAAACCCTTGTTTTTGCTCAAAAAAGTATCAAATTAATTCATCGAAGATTTATCAAGCACGTCTTTCATCAAAGACAAAACGTGATCCCCTTCTTCTATTCCTCTTTCACCTCACCTACTTACAGTACCAGTTTGGTCTAAACAGGGATTCCACAATACATGCCAATTCACAGGCACTTTTGCATGACATACCTGGTTTAACTGATAAACGCTGTAAACTCAGTAAATCTATCAGTGCCCTTCTGGGCTTTCATTCTATATAAAACTTTAAGAGTAAAGATTATTGCCGTTTCTTGCGCTTACACATTGAGTGCATAGTTAGATAAGGTGAGTATTTGGCTGCTACAAAGCCCTCTCCCGCTTTTTAGATGATATTAATTTCAGCTCTATTCACACCAATCGCTTTCAGAACAATAGGGACTAGCGAATATTAAGCAACAAAGAGAAAAGGGCGCTCAAAAGAACCGGTAGACAGCGCTTGATTGGCTTTTCTACTATGTTATCAGCTGACTCACATGGAAATGAACCTGAAAGATCAACAGCCCTAAACTTAACACCCTATCTATAACAGTGGTTTGTTATGAATGAAGATCCGAAGTCACCATACACACACATCTATTTTGCTTCACCCTCCCGTCGCAACGCCCCTTTTCAACTTCCTCAGTAACTAAGTTGCTCCCCACTCTCATTAAATAACAAAATAATTTCGCTATAGGTAATAAATGTAGCGCTTTTACTTATTGGCGATAAAAACCGCATATAAACTAATTTTGTAACTTCAAGTATTGACACTATTTCAAGTCTCCCTATAATAGCGCCCCACAACGACGCGGCAAACGTTGTTGATTTAGATATGGGTCGTTAGCTCAGTTGGGAGAGCATCGCCCTTACAAGGCGAGGGTCACTGGTTCAAGTCCAGTACGACCCACCATTATCTAAATATTCTATTTGGGTCGTTAGCTCAGTTGGGAGAGCATCGCCCTTACAAGGCGAGGGTCACTGGTTCAAGTCCAGTACGACCCACCAAATAGAATAGATTATCTGGGTGATTAGCTCAGTTGGGAGAGCATCGCCCTTACAAGGCGAGGGTCACTGGTTCAAGTCCAGTATCACCCACCACTTTTTTTGTGGATACCAGATTATTTGTCATTCTAAAATGGGTCGTTAGCTCAGTTGGGAGAGCATCGCCCTTACAAGGCGAGGGTCACTGGTTCAAGTCCAGTACGACCCACCATTTTAGAAACTTTGCGGGTCGTTAGCTCAGTTGGGAGAGCATCGCCCTTACAAGGCGAGGGTCACTGGTTCAAGTCCAGTACGACCCACCATTTTATGGTGAAAGCAAAGCATTGATTATTTGGGTGATTAGCTCAGTTGGGAGAGCATCGCCCTTACAAGGCGAGGGTCACTGGTTCAAGTCCAGTATCACCCACCAAATAATCAAAAAACTTTATGTGGGTGATTAGCTCAGTTGGGAGAGCATCGCCCTTACAAGGCGAGGGTCACTGGTTCAAGTCCAGTATCACCCACCACATATCGTTTAAATCTCCTATTATCTTCATATATATTCTTAATTTCGCAATAAACCCCTCATCTTAAAATCAAACTATTTCAAAATGCTTGTTAAGCGACTAAACTATTCACAGCACATTTTATTATAAGTTATTCATTTGCATGAGTGTTCAGCCCTTTATCAACACCAAAATTTTAATTGTCGAAGAACAGCCTTTGGCGCTGAGCCATATGAAGCGTTCTTTAGAGCAATTAGACTTTAGGAATTTGAAATTTGCTGAACATGCACAAGCAGCAATTGAACATTGTCGTATTGAAAAATTTGATTTAGTGATCTGCTCTTTTGATCTTACTAAGCGACAAGACGGTTACCAGCTTTATGAAGAACTGAAAAGTAAACGCCTCGTACGAAATGCGACCTCTTTTATTTTTGTTTCTGCAGAAACCAGTGGAGAGCTCGTTCATAGTGTGATTGAACTACAGCCCGACGACTTTTTAGTTAAACCTTTTACCATTAAAGAATTAAGAGGCCGGATTGAGCGCGTATTAAAGCGCAAGCGCTCATTAAAGAAAATATATACTTTTATTGATGATGGTAACGACTCCAAAGCCGTTAAGTTAATTGACATTGAATTAGATAAACGTGGTCATGCGTATAGCCCAATATTACTTAAGCTAAAAGGCGAAGCTTTATTGCGGCTCAACCGTGTCAAAGATGCTAAAAAGTTTTATAAGTCGGCGCTCAATTTGCAAAAGTTTACTTGGGCAAAAATAGGCCTTATTGAAGCATTAATTGCTAACAATGAAGACGCCCTTGCACAACGCATGCTTAAAACTATGCTGGAGCGCTCTGAGACCCGTTTAATCGCCCTAGACCTACTAGGAAGACTGGAAATAAAGCTAAGCCAATTTGAAACAGCTCAAGGCTTTTTAAGCGAAGCATCCAAAATTGCACCACGTAATATCGACCGTCAAAAATCACTCAGTCGTATCGCGCTCATAAACCATGATTATGAACGCAGTTACCATGCGCAAAAAGATATTGCCCAATATGCCAAACATTCCATTCATGATAGTCCAGAGGTGTATTTAAACGCCGTAAGAGCCGGAATTGATTTTGCTTTGAGTACCGACCAAACCGAGCAAGTAAACCGCATAACGCGTCAGACTCAGCAATATTTAGGGGAATTAAAAAAACAATTTCCAAATGCCGATAATCAAGCTCAAATTGATGTGCTCAATGCGCGCATACATTATTTAAAAGATGAAAGCAGAAATGCACGGAAGCTCATTGAACAGTTAGAAGATGAACCTTCAATACGGTCTGTAGATGCCTCACTAGACAAAGCAAAAGCCTACCATGAACTCGGCTTTCATCACAAAGCACAAGAGCTATTTACGCAGATAGTCGCCCACTGTGAACGCCACGATAATGTGAGTGACCCAATTACTATGCACTATATTCAGCAGCAGCAAAGTGAGCGTCGTGATATTACCATGGGGCCTAAAGAATTAAATAACCATGCGGTTAATCAATTTAACCGAGGTCATTTAGATATGGCGCTTGAAGCATTCTCTCAGGCATTTAGGATCATGCCTAAAAATGCAAGCATTGCTCTCAACTTGTTACAATGCTTGCTCGATAATACGGGTAAAAATGGCCAGACATTCAATTCCACATTAGCCAAAAAATGTGTGTCTGCGCTTAATCAAAGCACGACTTTAGAACCAGAGCAAATAACCCGCCTCGATAAGCTCATGGCACAGCTCAATGAAATGGGGTTGTCTGTCGATTAGTCTTGTACCTTGACCATCGATAAGGCATTCACACAATAGCGTAATCCACTTGGTTTAGGCCCATCAGGAAACACATGGCCCAAATGGGCGTCACATACATTACATACAATTTCAACGCGTTGCATTGCATGAGAATTGTCGCCTATATAAGCAATGGCATTTTCTGCTGCAGGCTGTGTAAATGATGGCCAACCCGACCCACTGTCAAACTTTTCATGTGCATCAAATAATAAGTTATCACAACACACACACGCATATTTCCCAGGTTCAAACAATGTGCAACTGCCACTGCTAAACGGCCGTTCAGTGCCTTTGTTGCGCGTAATATAATACACATCATCATCCAGTAGCATTTGCCACTGTTCAGGTGTTTTTTCAACTCGCTTATCGGGAGCTAGATTACCATCGTTCGCCAATCTTAGTATATCGCGCCATTTAAGCATATTATTCACCTTTCATTGTTAGAGTGAGAACCAAATTACTGTACTACGTTTATGGCTACCTATTTGGCTCAATTATGCAAAGAGACAATGTAAGACCTCTGCTCACAAACGCACATCATTGTCACCTTATTTTGTACCTGAATTATCCCCGAGCCCTTTTGCATAACAGTTAAGCTTTTTTAGCGCTTTTTTCTGGTTCAGGCCAGTCATTAAAAAAATGCTTTAGATAGCGACTGCGTACTAAATATAAAATCACCCAAAGCAGCATCACCATCTGCACAGCAAGATATAACGAAAACTGATAGTAACTTTGTGATGCCTGTATAATAAGCCAACTAAGATCCGCCAGTGCAGCCACCAGCAAAGGCCAACGCATATAACGCCAGTATTTTGCTAAATACCGTGAACTAGAAGGTCTGCGTAATGAAAAAATAATGGTGGGCACTAACGCGATAGCACCAATGCCTAAGGCAACAAAAAAATGGTGTTTGGATTGAAAAAATAAAGACATAAAATCTAAATCAGGCCGGCGAGCAATAGCAGAAAAAACCCAAAGAAAATAAGCTCGAAGTAATACTACCAAAGTGAGATTAAACCCTATTGGGGTGCGATACACGCCGTATTTATCCCAATATTCAGGGCCATACTGTTTCATTATACTACTCCACTTATCGGCAAAAAGTTGACTCACCTTTTTGCCGATAACACTTAACAGTCTTAATTATGATTCATGCTCTGTTAACAACTCAATCAGTGCATTTTCATCTAATATATCAATGCCTAGGTCTTGCGCTTTGGTCAATTTAGAACCGGCTTTCTCTCCTGCGACCAGAGCATGGGTATTTTTAGATACACTGCCCGATACTTTGGCTCCCAGCGCCTGTAAACGCGCTTTCGCATCATTTCGATTTAGCTGTGTGAGTGTACCTGTTAATACATAAGTCAAGCCATCTAATGGCTGGCTTTGTGTCGACCTTTCAGCAATCTCAGGCCAATTCACACCAACGTCAAGGAGTGCACTCACTACCGTTTGATTATGTGGTTCATTGAAAAAGGCATGTAAATGCTGAGCAACGATCACCCCCACATCACTGACCTCTTGTAGACTATCAATGGAGGCGGTTGACACATTTTCAAGCGTTAAATAATGATTCGCCAGATTTTGCGCTGTCGCTTCACCCACTTCTCGAATACCTAACGCATATAAAAACTTCGCCAACGATGTTGTTTTGGCATCTTCTAGTGCGCCAACCAAGTTTTTTGCTGACTTAGGCCCCATACGCTCAAGCGATTCAAAATGACCTTGTTTTAAAATAAATAAATCTGCAGGCGTATGTATAAGTTCTCTATCAACCAATTGTTCGACAATTTTGTCTCCCAACCCATCAATATCAAGCGCTTTACGTGATGAGAAATGTTTAATGGCTTGTTTACGCTGCGCTTGGCATACCAAACCGCCCGTGCAACGAGTTGTCGCCTCCCCTTCTACCCGCTCTACGTGCGAGTCACACACAGGGCAAGTATCTGGAAACGTAATATCACGCACCGTATCAGGGCGACGCTCTAATACCACTTGCGTTACTTGCGGGATCACATCACCTGCACGCCGCACAATCACAGTGTCCCCAACTTTAACCCCTAACCGCTCTATTTCATCTCGGTTATGCAAGGTCGCATTAGAAACCGTCACCCCTCCAACAAACACGGGTTCAAGCCTTGCTACAGGCGTTATAGCACCAGTACGCCCTACTTGAAACTCAACATCGAGTAACTGGGTAATTTCTTCTTGAGCCGGAAACTTAAAAGCAATTGCCCACCTTGGCGCTCGCGCAACAAAACCCAACTGCTGCTGATACGCTTTATTATTTACCTTGATCACCACGCCATCAATTTCATAGGCCAACTCAGGGCGTCGCTGCATAATATATTGATAATAAGCTAGGGCCTTATCTGCGCCTGACACGAGTTTAGTTTCAGGGCACATCGGTAAGCCCCAGTCTTTTAACTGCTCTAATTGTCCAAAGTGTGTATCGGGCAGATCAGCCCCTGTGACCACCCCCATGGAATATGCATACATCATTAATGGCCGTTTGGCGGTGATCTTTGAGTCCAGCTGTCTAAGGCTACCTGCTGCAGCATTACGCGGATTAGCAAAGATTTTTTCATCTTTTGCAGCAGCTGTTTCATTTAAACGTGCAAACCCGGCGTTATCCATAAACACTTCGCCGCGTACTTCAACTTCTTTTGGTATATTGTCACCGCGCAAGCGAAGCGGAATATTACGAATTGTCTTAACATTCTCTGTAATATTCTCCCCCACTTGTCCATCGCCACGAGTGGCTGCTTGAACAAGCACTCCATCACGGTACAAAATAGAAACCGCTAACCCATCTAATTTAGGCTCACAGCAAAAATCGAGTTCTTTATTTTCAAGCAACCGCTCTTTGATACGACGATTAAACGCCGTAAATTCAGCTTCATCAAAGGCATTATCTAATGACAACATGGGGACCTGATGATTCACTTGCTCGAATTTACCTAGGGCCTCCCCTCCGACTTTTTGCGAAGGTGAATCAGCCGTTAAATATTCAGGATTTGCCTGCTCTAGCGCCATTAATTCCCGCATGATGCGGTCATATTCAGCATCCGGTATCGACGGGTTATCCATGACGTAATATTGATAATTATGCTCTTCTAGTTGCTGCTTTAACGACTGGATTTGATTATTGATAGACTCTGACATCTTAACCTCTAAAAAACAAAAACCACGAGTAGGCGCGGCTACTCGTGGTTTACAAAAATGGCTCTGACGCCCAACACTTTACTTAAACTGCATACTCACGTACTTTTTCAACGTAAGCACGCACTGCATTGACTGACAAAGGCTCACGACTACTGTCTAACACTGTCGCACCAAATTCATCAGCCAGTTTTTTTGCCGCACCGTGCAACATGTTAAATGCAGCGAGACTGTCACCTTCACACGGTAGGGTCATAAAGAGACTAACCCCTGCGGTACCAAACTGTTCCATATTATCAATGTCAAACGTCCCTGGATTGAACATATTAACTAAACGAAATAATACCGGCCCATTACCTGACGGCTCCACATGGCGGTTAAAAAAACCTTCATCTGAGTATTTAAAGCCTAAGCTTAATACTGCAGGTAACAACCTTGAACCTGCCATTGTTAACCCTTCTGGCATAGCAATGTGCAATATAATGAAATCAGATGGTTCTGGTTGCGCCTGTGTGCTTGATTCTGCACCAGAGTCTACCTGCGTATCTTGCTGTGTGTGCACTGTGGCAGTGTCAGCATCTTTAGTCGCAATAGGCTCATCATCTAAGGCAGCAAAGTTCAACTCACCAATGTCTGGTTCATCGTTACTTTGTATTGACGAAGGCTGCTCAACTTGAGGCTCCGCCTCTTGTTCTCGTTGTTGCTCATCCGGTTGGTCCTTTTTACGCACCGACCATAAACCATGGATCAGTAATCCACCAATTACTAATGCGCTGATCACGATTAACGCCCATCTCAATTCTGTGGCCATTGCTCACCTTTTTTATTCTCATGCTTGTGCCATTTGCACTGCTTGTTCTATGTCAACGGCAACCATTCTCGAAACACCAGGTTCCGCCATAGTTACCCCCGTCAGCTTACCAGCCATTTCCATTGCAATTTTGTTATGGCTAATATAAATAAATTGTACCGTTTGAGACATTTCCTCAACTAAACGACAAAAACGTCCGACGTTTGCATCATCTAACGGTGCATCAACCTCATCTAGCATACAAAACGGTGCCGGATTCAGTCTAAAGATCGAAAACACCAATGATAATGCGGTCAGCGCTTTTTCTCCACCACTTAACAGATGAATTGTTGAGTTTTTCTTTCCTGGTGGTCTTGCCATGATGCTCACACCACTTTCTAGCAAGTCATCACTGGTCAACTCTAAGTATGCACTACCCCCTCCAAAAACTTTAGGAAATAACTCTTTTAAATCATCATTTATTTGATCAAATGTCGCCTTAAAGCGAATTTTGGTCTCTTTATCTATTTTTCTGATCGCATTCTCTAATGTTTTTAATGCTGAGGTTAAATCATCAAGTTGGCTATCTAGGTAACGCTTCCTTTCACTGGCTTCATCAAATTCGCTGATTGCCGCTAAGTTTACCGCACCCAAAGCCTGTAATGCGTCCAAAGCTGTATTTAACTGTAATTGTAGCGCGTTAACATTACTATTTTCAGGCAATGTCGCCAAGACGTCATGCACATTTTGCTCTAAACTCTCTAGCGGCTCTAACGCAGCTTGTGCTTTAATCGCCAAACCTTGTTCATCTAATTGATGTTTTTGTAGCAGCTCTCGTAAACGTGCAACCTCACTGGTCGCCCCTTTTAACGCAATTTGCTTTTCTTGTAGCTGCACTTTCGCGTGTTGTAATTGCTGTTGCAGGTCATCTAATATCTTTTGTTGCTTAGACTGACTTGATAGCAATTGCATGATACTGTCATCGATGTCTTTCATCGGCGTAGTTAATCGTTGCAGCTCCTCATTCACTCTTTGAGACTGCTCAAAAGCGAGAGTATAACTTTTTTCACTGTGTACTACTTTTGATTGAATTAATTGCCAAGCGCTTTTAGCTTGCTGCTCTGCGAGCGTCGCTGCATGCAGCTTTTTTAGCCCTAATTCTTTATTAATGAGCGCTTGCTTTTGTTCACTTTTTTTCAGCTCAAATTGTTCTTTAAACTGTAAACATTGAGATTGGCGCTGCGACAGCCTTATCTTGGAATCAGTATACGCTTGCTCTGCATTATTTAAGTCTATTTGATCATTCGCCACATGCCCGTTTAATATTTGCAGCTTGTGCTGCAAAGACTCATAACTTTCAAGCCACTGGCTACTTTGTTGCTTTAGTATTTCATGGCGAGATTGCAATGCCGCAACCTGTTGAGACAACTGATGCACTTGCTCTTTATTATCTGCTTGGGCTGACTGGCAGTCCGCTAATTGCGTTTTGAGTGTTAAAACATCTTGCTCTATTAAAGCTAATTTAGCGACTACGTTAGGTAAACTTTGCTCAAGCGTTCTTAACCGTGCATGTTGGCTTAATATGTTATCTTGCTCGTCATTTTTTACCGTTGCGCGCCAATTTTCTCCATGTAATCCGCCAGATAAATCAATACCAAAAATCCACTGTTCATGCGTATTAAATGACCCGTTATTTTCTATTAGTTGCACTCTGTTTAACAATGATGGGTAAATATCACTTTCAATAAATTGTGCTACCGAGCCTACTTTAGCTTGTTGCTCAAATGGCCAGACCGCATTATCAGCTGGGCTGTCTGTCACGTTTAACGTACTCAACCCTAACAGAGCACGTTCCACCAGCATCTCAAAACCCGCTGTCACTCTTAAAGTACTCAGCAAGTTACGGTGTTCATCTGTATTTGTTACCGCTAAGACTGTCGCCAATGCATCAATATTAGCGATTAAATGCGTATGCGCCTGTTGCTGCTCTATGAGTGCTTGCTGTGCTTCATTGTGCTGCTGAGTAAGGGTGTTTATCTGTGAAGTAAGCGCGTGTCCAGCTGCATGTAATTGAGCAACTTTCTGTGTTTTTTCAACAAGCGCTTGCTGGTCTTGCTTGCTTTTCTCTCGAGGGTCATCGGCAATCAAAGCGGTAACTTGGTCGGTTAGTTCTTGCTGCTTTTCTTGGTTATGCTTGTGAGATTGCTGAGCCTGAATATAGTGCTGTTCTATTTTAGTATGTTCAGCTTGGGATTGTTCAAGTAACCCAATAGACGTCTGCAATTGTATTTCATCAGCTTGGTTTTTTGACAACATCTCATCATGCATGTGTTGATATTCATCTAGCTGCAATTGCGTAATTAACTGACTTTCAATACTCTCTTGTAATTGTTCATGAGATTCTGTTGCTTCAACCTTTAGTGCCATCAGTTGTACCTGAGCGTCCGTTGTGTCTGCTTTATAGATAATCGCCTGCTTTTGAAGCTCACTATGCTTATCCACTAAATGTATTTTCTGCTGCTCAGCCTTGGTTAAATTAGTATGAATTTGATGAATACTGAGTTGTTGTTCTGCGATCCCGTCATTTAAATGTGTTACTTGCCCTTCCAGTGCTGCAAGCACGTCATGATGGCCGCTATGCGCAGTATTTAAAAATGTAATCTCAGATTGTACTTTTGTGATGTGCTGTAGTTTTTGTTGCTGCTTTTGATGAAAGCCCTGCCACTTTAAAACTGCTAATTGACCTTTGTAAGTCCGCTCTTGTTGCTTTAATGCTCGATAAGACTGTGCGTCTTTTGCCTGTATTGCTAAACGATCTAGCTGCAATTGTAGCTCTTTGCGTACATCAAGTAATCGTTCTAAGTTCTCTCGAGTACTTTTAATCCTTGTTTGCGTCTCTCTTCGACGCTCTTTATATTTAGATACGCCCGCAGCCTCTTCAAGAAAAACACGCAACTCTTGGGGTTTACTCTCTATCAGCCGCGAGATCATGCCTTGCTCAATAATTGCGTAACTGCGAGGCCCCAGACCTGTGCCTAAAAAAATATCGGTAATATCTCGCTTACGGCACTTACTGCCATTAAGAAAATACAAGGACTGGCCATCACGCGTCACCAACCTTTTAATTGATACCGTGTTACGGTCGGCTAATGTACCTGGTAAACGCCCTTGGGCATTGTCAAACATCAACTCTACAGATGCTTGTGATATCGGTTTACGGTTTGTTGAGCCATTAAAAATGACATCGGTCATCGCATCACCGCGTAAGTTTTTCGCCGAACTTTCACCGAGCACCCACCGTACCGCATCAATGACATTCGACTTGCCACAGCCATTAGGGCCAACAACACACGTCATCTGATCAATAAAGGGGATTTTTGTTGGCTCAACAAAAGACTTAAAACCCGCAAGTTTAATACTACTTAAGCGCATATGCTAATTAGCTACTCATCAAAATAAAGGGCTATAAATCAAACATCGTTAGTTCTGGCGTTTCATATTATCTAAAATAATACCTGTCGCCATTGCCACATTAAGAGACTCTGCAACACCGAACGCAGGAATGGTAATCGGGGCATTAATGTACTGACCTACAGGTTCACGAATACCGTGTGATTCGCTTCCCATAACGAGTACACCACGCGCAGAAAAAGCTGTGCCATGTACATTTTCGCCATTTAAATATGCGCCATAAATATCACCTGAATAAGACGCTAAAAACTCTGGAAGGTCGCAACGCACAACATCAATACGTACAAAAGAGCCCATCGTAGCACTGATCACTTTGGGATTTAGGTGATCAGCACAATCTTCACTGACAACGACCTGATTTAGTCCATACCAATCAGCCAACCGAATAATCGTACCAAGGTTACCTGGGTCAGACACGCCATCGAGTGCTAATACGATCCCTGACGTATCGACTTCTGCACTTTCAGGAAAAGGGACAATTGCAATCGCTGCGTTATTACTCACTAAAGTGCTGACTTTTGATAAACTGTCACTGTCAGCTTCTGTACAGGTCACGCCTGCTAACTTTGCTGAATGCGCAGATAAAAACTCCGTAGTCGCAAAAAGATGTACTACATTCAACCCAGCATCAAGAAGCTCCAAGATATTTTTCTCACCCTGAACTAAATACTGCTGATGTTGTTTTCTATATTTTTTTTGTGCTAATGCACGTAAGAGTTTCGATTGATTTTTAGAGAGCATAGCTACCTCAATGTCCTGAGGGGTGGATTATACCTGAGCAGAGAAATAATGCGAGAAACACAGAGCTTAGTGTTTATTAAGCTACATATTAGTCTATCGAACGCGATTAAGATGACATAGGTAGATGGCATTTTGCATTCTTATTTAAGGCTCTTGATCGCAGATACAACTCACACACCATAAGCCAACCTTTTATTAAAAATAAAAACAATATATTGACCTAATTATGTCGACAAGATAGATTAGTGCTGCGTTTTATTTTATTAAATAAGGAAAATTAAATATGAAAAAAACAAGTATTGCGCTCATCCTATCAACACTCGCCTTTTCTTCAATGTCTAATGCATCAAATTTAGGTGTTAATATTACAGAAAAACCTAGACCAGGTGTACCCCAAGCACGTTGGACTGACGTGGTTATCGGTGACAATTACGCCCAACACCAAACTGCCAAGTTTAATTATACTGTTTCTAACTACAGCGTATCATTCAACTGGACGACAAATGATGGTGCGACTGGTGGTTGTCATATTTATTATGATGTAAATAGAGATAGCTCAAGTGACTGGGATTACCAGGTAGCTAAAAGACGCTATAACAACACAAAAGAAATGCTACTTAACTTAAAAGCTGGCGATCATTTATTTATCCAATCTGCATTTGCAAGTAATAACACATCTTGTGAAGTCACACTAAAGCACAATATCGGCTTCTAATAAGCATGTAAGAATATTTATCAACACTGCTTAGTTGTAAAAAACAGCGCCACACAGGCGCTGTTTTTATTTCAAAGTTTTAATTAACGAAAGTTAACTGTCACTTCTTGAGAACAAATATCAGCAGATACACAGACTTTGTACACATATTGGTCCTGTGTCGCACGACGAATAAAGTCTCTATATAAGCCAGTATTAGCCGTAGTCGATACTTTTTCACCATCGCGATACACATCGACTGTCTCACTCGTTGCTCCTTGATACGCCAGCTCTATTCGAGCGAAGCCAAGTCGAGTTTTATTAGCGCGTTTTAACTTCAACTCCACAGCTGTCTCAGCCACAGAAACTTCCATAACTTTAGAGTCTGTTAACCCCTCAGCATCCGTCACCGTTAACATGACCTGATAAGTACCGGCTGCCGCATACGCATGCATTGGGCTTTGCTCTGTCGATGTATTGCCGTCACCAAAGTCCCACGCCCAAGATGCAATATCATTGTTCGCATCACGACTACCATCTGTAAAGTTTACCTGCAACAAATCAGACGTATAAGAAAAGTTTGCTTCTGGCGCTGCAGGTGCAACCTCACCAATGCCTGTTAATGTGACAGCCCACTGATTGATTGTCCCTGTATCTTCAGCATAGGTATCGACAACTTTTAAAGTCCAATCACCTTGAGCAACTTCACCGTTAAAGGCACTTGATGCAAATGATTGATTAATATCATCCGCTCCACCACCTGCCTTGTTATGGAGTGTGGCCGTTGTACCTGACGGTGAAGTTAATGTGACTACTAGATCACCAATATACGTGTGTGTAATATCAATCAAAGTATCTGAACCGAATATAGTAATATCATCCGGGATATTAATTACAGATGACACGCCAGTCGGATCATTATCAGGAATATCTACCTTTTCAGTGTTGCTATATTCAAATTCAGTTAACCCTTGTGGGTTTACATAAAGTGATACTTGGCTTTGTTTGGCTAAATCACCACTCGTCGCATCAATTGTGAATGAATAACTGCCCCACGGGGTATCTGCGATTGTGGGTGCACTGAGTGTAAATGAACCACCTGGCTGAACAGTGCTTGCTGATAACACCGCACCATCTAAATCACTGGTTACGGCTAAACTAATATCGCCTGTCCAGCCTGCAATAGCTGAGACTTCAAAGGTGTATGTTGCTGTATCACCTGCAACAATTTCCTGAGATGCCGGTGTTGGCGATAGCCTGAAGCCTGGCGTCGGATCCGCTTGCT
Organism: Pseudoalteromonas sp. MSK9-3; assembly: GCF_003590335.1. GTDB lineage: Bacteria > Pseudomonadota > Gammaproteobacteria > Enterobacterales > Alteromonadaceae > Pseudoalteromonas. The sequence goes on from NZ_MIET01000004.1 coordinate 117,154, forward strand.
CTAGCGCGGTCGCAACATTTAAACGTTTACCAGATACCGTTTTTCCAGCTAATGCCGCATTATCATCTCCTGAATTCATCAGCAATGCTTTAAGCTCAGCTGTTGTTAAGTCTGGATTAACAGATAAAGCTAGTGCAGCCGCACCCGCAACATGTGGTGTTGCCATAGATGTACCTGAAAAGCTGTCATAGCCACCACCAGGAACCGTCGATACAATCGCTGAACCAGGCGCACCTAAATCAACACTGGTTAAACCCCATTGCGAGAAGCTAGACATAGCATCAGTATGCGTGGTGCTTGCTACTGATAAGACTGACTCATGCTCATAGCTTGATGGATAGTGTGGGTTTGAATCATTATCAACCGCGCTATTACCAGCCGCTGCGACAAATAAAATACCCGCCTCTTCAGACGCAGTTAATGCATCAGACAATGCTTGGCTAAAACCACCACCACCCCAGCTATTATTTGATACTCGAACATCAACACCTGCATTTTTAAGCCCGACTAAATAGTCAATACACTTAATGGCATTAGCAGAAGAACCACTCCCGCTTGAGTCTAAAAATTTACAGCCAACAATAGAAACTTGTTGGTTTACCCCAACCACGCCTACGCCGTCATTACCCACGGCACCAATAGTCCCTGCAACATGAGAACCATGGCCTTGATCATCCATTGGATCCCCAGCATCGGTAATGGCATTTATGCCATGTACGTCGTCAATAAAGCCGTTATTGTCATTATCAATGCCATCCCCTGCAATTTCATTTGGATTAATCCACATATTTGCAGCAAGATCTGGGTGCGTATGGTCAACACCAGTGTCAATAACACCCACAATGACATCTCGACTACCAATAGAAATATCCCATGCTTCTACCGCGTCAATATCTGCGTCAGCCGTACCACCCGTTTGACCTGTGTTATGAAGACCCCACAGTTCAGAAAACTTAGGATCATCTGGCATCGCTTGGATTGATAATTGATAGTTTGGCTCAACATATTGGACTGCGGCGTGAGATGCAAGCGCCTTTATTGCCGCTTTAGGATTGGTTTTATCAAGCTTAAATTGAGCTAAGCGGCCTTTAAGTACATTTTTATAGCCATCATCAACTTCATCTTTATTTACATCAGTGATTTTTGCATTCACTAATTGGCGTGCAGCTAGCCTTTGCGCTTTGCTTGCACTTTCTTTAAATACGACGATAACAGAATCGTCAGCCGCGCTCATTCGCTCTGTATTAGTATTCATATTGATCGCAGCCTGTGAAAGGCAAGGTAATAACGCAAGCGTCAGGGCAGATAGTTTTAATTTCATTGTTAGATCCAGTATTTTCTCATAACGTTAAATACGACAGAGTCTCGTCTTTGACGTTATTAATTAATTTTAAAGTGTTACATCACACTCGTTTTTGGATCTCTCAATATCAACAGAAGCCCTATGTTCCATGTGACTTTTTTGAACGTAGCCTTATATATCGAGCTACAGCAAACAGGACACATTACTAGGTCAGCATTCCTAGTAAAAACATAAGGTATTTAATATAAGCAACGCTATTAGATAACAATAAAAAGATTGAAGCTGCAAGCGTAAAACTGAAAAACAGTAAAAACAGATTAGTCTTATTTATAAATACATTATTTTAACAAAATAGTATGAAGTTAAGCAGTTTTCACCCTCTCTAAAACCCAACCTTTTTTACTGAAAAAGTAAAAAAACTCAAAGCAGACACTTAAAGCATTGACTTTAAAGAATAAATAAATCAAAAAAATTACCTATATATTATCCATTACGGCTTTATTACAGTGAACTCAAGTCATTAAAACAGACGCACGAAAAATAAAATGGTTACAATGAGATACAAAAACATAACAAAAAAGAATCAAGCTCTATCACAGAGCTGCTTTGCTTCATTGCTATGTACCATACTATCTTGTGTATCGTTAAAAATTAGTGCCAGCGACTATGACTTAAAAGAGTCTCCTTTATCAGTCAGTATACATCCGTCTTTTTTATCTAAAGCACAACACATCCACACCAATGCTTTAGTAAATCAAATCGGTACATTTAATAAAGCAACAATATTTCAATCTAACGACGAATTGAACTCAATTAACGTACAACAGCTTGGTACAGGTAACCTTGCCGACATTACACAATTGGGCTCAAACAACCGCATCAACCTTTTGCAACAAGGCAGTTATAACTCAGCTGTGATAATTCAAGAAGGCCATGCCAACATCGTCAACTTAACGCAATTAGGGCAACAGTCATTCATTATTCATCAGCAGGGTAATGATATGGTCGTAGATGTCAGCGTTACAAAATAATTCAATATAGAACAGGATATTACTATGCTAAAAAAATCTCTAATTACATGTGCCGTTGCATTGGCGCTAGGTTATGGCAACGTAGCTATAGCAAATGACTCAAAAGACACTAGCCATTCAATTACGTCTGACTTTATGGCAAATGCACAACAAAACAAAGTGGAGATCTCACAAAAATCAATTAACCCAGCCAGGGGTAACAACGCAACGGTAGAGCAAACAGGTAATATTAATGGTGCTCAGTTGGCCGTTGAAGGTGATGACAACCAATTAAGCTCAGTACAGGCTGGTGATAATAACTTACAAACAACCAGCGTAAATGGTAACAGTAATCATATTGCTAATAATCAAAATGGTAGCGATGCTAAAACTCAAATTGAAATCGCTGGTAACGCTAACATGCTTGCTATCACGCAAGAAGGCGCTGCGGGTTTAGGCAATATTGGCAGTCAAGTAATAACCACTATTAATGGTGATGACAACCTCATTAGCATAGAACAAGGCGACGGCGGCCATTGGGCATTCATCAGAGACTTACAAGGCAATGAAAATGAAATAAACGTTGTCCAAAATGGTGAATGGGGTGAAGTTCACCTAAATAGCATCGTAGGCGATGACAACGAAATCGACGTTGAGCAAGATGGCTTTTGGAATATAGCGACGATTGAATCGCTACAGGGCGAAGAAAATGAAATTGACTTCGAACAAGTCGGTGACAGAAACCGCCTGACCATTGATGCATTATCAGGTGATGATAACGACATCAAAGTAGAGCAAATTGGTAATAATAATGGCGTTGAAGTATCCGGTATTTTCGGCCTAGATCAGAGTATTTCTATAGAACAGCGTGGTAATGACAATAAACTCACTAGCGTTGATATTACTGGTGATGAGAATGATATCAGAGCAAGCCAAGTTGGTAACGAAAACACGATAGAACTAGCCGCTGGTGTTAGAGGTAATGACAACAACCTATATTTAGAGCAAAATGGTGATACTAATAGCGTAACAAGTGGTTTGTTCGCCGGAAATGATAATAAAGTATCCGCCGACCAAACAGGCTTAAGTAATCAGCTACAATTCGATGTTCAAGGCAATAATAATGAATTGAATGTCACGCAAAGTGGTAACGATAATGCAGCGTATTTAGGGGTTGCTGGAGATAACAATACCTTCTCTGCAATTCAAGAAGAGCAAGACAACAATACGCATATCGCTAACTTTAATGGTTCGGATAATAACTTCCAAACTATTCAAATAGCAGGCACTGGTAATCACGCAACAATTCAAACGTCTTACCCTGACACGTCTTTAGAAACATCGTCAAATAGCATTCAACTTTCACAAATTGGCAGTGACAATGACACGAGTATTACCTTAAGCAGTGTTGTTCCTAGCAATGATAATTCAATTGTGACAAGCCAACTTGGTGATCTGAATGCGTTAGACCTTATGCTTGAAGGCACCGGTAATAGCGTAGACATTGCGCAAGTGGGTGACATGAACGTTGTGGCTGGTATCGATAATGGCGCTTTCTTATTAGCTGGTAATGATTTGAGTTTAACAATCAGCCAGACAGGTACTGGTAACTTAGTTGAAGGCGGTATGTCGCAACTTAACGGTGATGTATCAGTTACCCAAGTCGGTGATTTCAACACCACAACCATTACGCAAAAGTAACTTTAGTATGACTGAGCAGTGTGAAAACTTCACACTGCTTTTCTAATAATAAAAGTGGTCATTATGAATGCTGTACTGAAACATTTCTTTTTCATAATTTGTATTATCACCAGCCCATTGCATGCCAAGGAAGAAATTGGTGGCTTTTTACTTGACCAAAGCATCAGCCGCTCCGGTTATGAGTTTTACACCCAATTAAGTATGCTATGGCAAGACATTCCCAATACGTCCGGTGCAAATGTCGTAATTAAAGAAACATTAATTCCACGTGCTGGGACTGTATTAACGGTAGAGCTCAATAATACCATTGTTTACAAAACATTCATGGGTAGGCGACTCAAGCCCATTGATGAACAAGTCGAGCAAGCAGCCATAACACTCGTCAATCTTATTACCTCAAATAACTTTAGTGAATTTAGCCAAGATATGGCTATCAGTGGTCTTTAACATGAAAAAAATAATAATATTAACGGCTCTTTTTTGCCCGTCTTTATTGCTGGCCAGTGAGCTTGTTTATACACCCATTAACCCAAGCTTTGGTGGTAGCCCGCTCAACGCAAGCATGCTGCTCAACAAAGCCCAATCACAAAACAAACACAAAGCCCATACGGTTGAAAAAACCTATGCCGAGCGGCTTCAAGAGTCTCTAGAACGTTCATACATAAATAAAATCGTGCGTGAACTCACAGATTTAGCATTTGGTGAAGATCCTACTGATAATGTATTTGGACAAGACTCAACGTTTGTCAGTGGGGATTATGAGATTAAAATGATCACCAGCAACTCAGACAGTATTACTGTGCAAATTACCAACCTCATAAATGGTGAGATCACTACCATAGAAGTACCAAGGTTTACACCATGAAAAAGCAGACAATAAAAACAACATTCATTACCTTATTACTAGGAGCAACGGTAGGCTGTTCAAGCTTATCCCAGGTCCTTCCCCCAGATATTAAGATTGCTCAAACATTAGAACAAACAGACACATTTTCAGAATTACAAACATTACCACCGCCAATGGGCAGTATACCTGTCTCAGTGTATTCATTTAGAGACCAAACGGGGCAATACAAACCCATTGCCAATGTCAGTTCATTTTCAACCGCAGTCACTCAAGGAGCGTCTGCGATCCTAGTACAAGCTTTAAACGAAACCGACTGGTTCATTCCTGTTGAGCGAGAAGGATTACAAAATATCCTTACTGAGCGCAAGATAATACGAGCTGCACAAGATACGAACAATGGAAAAGCAGATAAACTCCCCCCTCTTAAAACCGCAAAAATTCTTATCGAAGGCGGTATAATCAGCTACGACTCTAATACCAAAACCGGGGGGCTTGGCGCGGAGTATTTTGGGATAAGCACTTCAGAGTTATACCGTGAAGATGTTATATCGATTTACATGCGTGCAGTAGATGTCAGAACTGGTGTAGTACTAACATCTGTTGCAACGACAAAAACAGTACTCAGCCATGAAGTGAGAGCTGGATTTTTCCGCTTTGTCAGTTATAAGCGACTCGCAGAGGCTGAGGCGGGTTACACTAATAATGAGCCTATGCATATTTGTGTCAAACAAGCGATAGAAAAAGCACTCGTGAATTTAATCAAAAGCGGTATCAAAAAAAGGATTTGGTCTCCAAAGGTGACAACCTAGCAAGTCTGAATTAAAAGGTAATAGAGACATTAAAACATATAAAATCAGACAATGACTAAGGAATGCCCCACAGCACAGTCGCTTTATATAATTTGAGACGAAAGCGATTTCTCAATTGTCTAAAAAGAACTGTGCTGAAATACGGCACTTACATCGAGTGCCTCTTAATTAGTATGATAACGAGTTAATGCATCAGGAAAAAATTGCCTAGCCCAATTCAATAATTCGATGCGATTTCGAGACTTAGTTTTTTTAAAGGCACTGTAGAGATGGGTTTTTACTGTATGATCACTGATGTGTAGCTTATTGGCTATTTCTTTATTTTGAGCCCCTTCAGCAATTAACTTAATAATCGTTTTTTCGCGCTTTGTTAAATTATACGTGGACTCATCAATCTCAGCTTGCGGCACAGTACTTTTAGTCTGTATATGCTCACTCAACAGTTCTGAGAAAGTGCTGCTAATAATACTGCGACGAAACCATAGTTCACCGTCGAGTATTGCTCTGATACTTTTTAACTGTACATCCGGCTTATCAGTTTCATATATAATACCTTTAATTCCAGCTAACAATGCACTTCTCTCTGATACAGCCCCATCCCTGACATTCATTAAAACGATAGGCCTCTTTTTAGCAAGTGTATTAATATTCTTCGGTATATACTCTGTCCACTTCACTGTCGCCATATCAATAAAAGTAACTTGTTCTGTCGCATCACATCCTACTTGTTCTGCTATAAATTCAAAGTTTTCCAAAAACACATTTTCAACATCTAACATCAGTAAAATACTACGTAAGTAATAAAGGTTACTCTGCTCTTTGATTGTTTGCTGTGCTGTGATAATTGTTGCCATTCGCGCAGCTTTTCCCATGTGATTGCCTTTTTCTTTTTCCACAAGTTCACAATGAACTTATTTCTGGTCCGATAAGATTAAAACTACACAAAAAAAACATATATGTAAATATTATGTTTTATTACAAAATAATTTATATAAAGCAATAATTAACCCTTTCTATAAATTAAAAGCATCCAATTTATAGCGTTACAAAAACAACCCCCTTTAAAAAAGCAAAAAACACTTCACATTTTTTTACATTACCCATGAGAAATAATAAACTCAGGTTAAAATAAGAGCGCTATACCATCATTTATCTATACATCCCTATAAAGATATCAATTCCTTTTATTGAACTTCTAGAGTCTTTCGCTAAAGTTATACTCATTCAGGTCGATACCCTTTGTGCATTCTCTAATAATTTGTAAAAGGCTTTCGTTGGATGGATATCGAATTAATCGTCGTTACGCTTAATCTTATCGTATTAGTTTTCGCATATGGGGTACTAAACCCTACCTTTTCTGGGCGAGACCTCATCAAAGTGCTAACGCAAGATCTCATCGCTTTAAGCGTTTCGCTCATGGTGGTGGGCTTTTATTTCGCCAATAAACAACTTAGCTTTACTTTACTTATGGTTGACGTTGGTTGGTTCTGGTTTACCTTGCTTACCTTTCTAGCTTTAAAAACTCCTTTATTTTTATGGTATGCCAAACGGTGGAATATAGAACTCCGTATTCATCTTAAGTCATGAAAAAGGCGCCTTTCGACGCCTTGGTTTTTTCTTTAATTTACATTACTTTTGGAAATCAAACTATGTGGCACATTAAAGCCCCCCACTGTCCGAAATAGGTTATATCTCACTGTGATGCCACAGAGAGTCAATAATCTCGCTAAATGTCCCAGCCAATTTTGCTTGGCGTACGGGGCACGCCACCTGCTTAGCTAAACGGATCAAGTCAAAATACCCACATAGCTTATTACTTGGCTTATCCATAACGAACAAAAATTCATGCCCAGCACTTTGCATGGTTTGTAGAATATCGCCAACGTATGAGTGTTCAATGGTATGCCGCGGCACTGTATGTAATTGCACAAGTGGGACCATCACGTGTGAAACCATAAGATCATCACGTTTTAGCCCTAATTTTGCGGCAACTTTTAATACATAACTACTGGAGAGTCTCGCTTTTGAAATGATCCCCTGAAAGACATTACGCTCATTAACAACCAAGCACGTTCGCATATAGGTTTTATTAAGTATGAGTAATGCATCGTTTAACCCCGTATTACCATCAATGGTAGTTGGGTGTATCAAATCAAGATTCTGCATTGCATCACACGCAGGGCTTTCTAACGTTAAGTTTGGTGCATTTTGATGGCATAGCGCAGTCATAGGGTATTCAGATAGTTTTTCAGTATGTACTGATATATAAGTAGACATAGTCTCACCTGTTAATAAATTAAGCTTTCGACAAAAAATAAAGTGCGTTTAAAACTTAAATAACAGGTGGGGCTCGAATTATTGTGTAACTACGGGTGTACTGGATAAATACATCACGATTATCATCGCTAATATCACAATTTGCTTTCAGGCTGACTTTTGACGGCTCTGTCGCAAGGAAATCTTGAGGGTCAAATTCTTGAGGGTTAGTATCGTCATACGTAATAGTTTGCTGCTGATAATGCGTTTCTGTAGAGGCGTAACTAGGCTGCGTACTTGTTATCAACAATAACAAAACACTAAGCCAAGATATCATTAGCCACCGAGAAAACTGCACGCTTACAACACTCCAAATTCAGACGAAGTACCTTTAAAGTTCTTATTCTAGTGTATGGGCACCATAGAAATTAAACAAGGCTACATTTATTAAAAATACCAGAGTCACACAGACTCATGTAACTCAACAGAACCACAAAATTAAAAATAAAAACTTTACTATCATAAATATATACTTTTTATTAATATAAAGAACCATGAAATATTGCAATAGTTTGTTACGTAATAAGGCTTACTTAGCTACATTAGTAAGATATACTACCCCGATAAATAGACCAAACAACATTCATTGAGGTGTCGAGTGCAGTTAGCCCAAGGTATGGAATACTTTTTTTCTGGCTTTTCATTAATCACGCAAAAAGGCTTAAAGCGCTTCGTCTTTATTCCATTGGTTATTAATATTTTACTCTTTGGTAGCTCATTGTTTTTCTTATACGATTGGCTCGTACAAGGTTTTGACTACCTAAGCACACTTTTACCTGGCTGGTTAAGTTGGCTCGAATGGTTAATGTGGCCAATTGCTGTATTAGTCATCTTATTCAGTTACTCCATGATATTTACCGTGATCACAAATTTTATTGCAGCCCCATTTAATGGCTTACTCAGCGAGAAAGTAGAGTTATATTTGACGGGCCAACCAATAAACGATGATAGCCTCAGCGATACGTTAAAAGATGTACCTCGCATGTTCGCCCGAGAATGGACAAAGCTTTGTTACTATATTCCTAGGGCACTTGGCTTTTTCATCTTGCTATGGGTATTGCCCATTTTTGGTCAAATTTTATGGATCTTATTCACCTGCTGGATGTATAACGTACAATATAATGATTACCCTTTTGATAACCACAAAATCCACTTTAAACAGATGAAAGCTGACTTAAAAGCGAAACAGGGTTTATCTTATGGGTTTGGCTTTGCTGTATTTATATTAACGTCAATTCCATTTATTAACTTAATTGTTATGCCTGTGGCTGTATGTGGTGCGACCAAGTTGTGGGTCGAAAATTACAGAGTAAACTACCGCACGTAAATAGGCTATTCTCAATCAAATCAAGCTGTCACGTGTTTGTCACGTTAAGCCTATAATTTATGTAGATAAACTATAGGCTTAACCTTAAAAGTGAATAGCAATAATGAACACTAAATGCTTTTTGATCTTCAGTGCACTACTTATAAATGGTTGTGCAAGCGACTCTGATCTCATAACCGTTCTCCCTACAACCAAAAAAAATAAAAACAGCGACTTGACCACAGAGCCAGTCCCGCTACTAAATACAGTGCAAGTTGGTACTCGACCTCAGTTTTTGGTTAACCAACTTGATGAGGGCGCATTAAAAAACAAGCTTGCGGCATGCCAAAATGGGCCTTTTTATAAAACCGACTTTTCAATTGGCCACCGCGGTGCCCCTATGCAATACCCAGAGCACACTAAAGAGTCATATGTGGCTGCGGCCAAAATGGGTGCTGGTATCCTTGAATGTGATGTTACTTTCACCAAAGATAAAGCCCTTGTTTGCCGCCACTCACAATGTGATTTGCATACCACGACAAATATTTTAAGTATTCCTGAGCTTGCCAATAAGTGTAGCGAGCCTTTTACACCCGCAGATCCTGCACAACAAGTCGCCGCTTCGGCAAAATGTTGTACTTCAGATATTACATTGGCTGAATTTAAACAACTTAGCGGAAAAATGGACAGTGCCAACCCACAAGCTACAAATGTCATTGATTATCAGGATGGTACCGCCAATTGGCGTACGGATCTTTATGCGACGCAGGGAACATTATTAACACATAAAGAAAGCATTGCCTTATTTGAATCATTAGATGTAAAAATGACCCCAGAGCTTAAATCTGCTAGCGTACAAATGCCATTCGACGGGATGTCTCAAGCAATGTATGCACAAAAAATGCTGGATGAGTATGAAGAAATGGGCATCGCACCAGCTAAGGTTTTCCCTCAATCATTTAACTTAGCCGATGTCAGGTATTGGCTAGACAATGCGCCTTTATTTGCAACGCAAGCTGTCTACCTTGATGGTCGCTACAGTACCCCAGGATTCAACCCCCTCAATGAACAAACTTGGCAACCAAGCATGGCACAGTTGGTCAACGACGGTGTCAAAATCATCGCACCACCACTGTGGGTACTTGTTACGTTAGATGCTCAAAACCAAATTGTGCCATCACCATACGCTATCGCGGCAAAACAAGCAGGATTAAAAATTATCACCTGGACTTTAGAACGTTCAGCACCATTGGAAAGTGGTGGCGGTTGGTATTATCACTCTATTACCGATGCAATAAATAGCGATGATGATGCACTGGTTTTACTCGATGTATTGGCTCAACAAGTTGGCGTGATGGGTGTGTTCAGCGATTGGCCGGCAACGACAACTTATTACGCAAGTTGTATGGAAATGCAAAGAGTTAATTAATCACACAACGCACGCATAAAAAAAGGGCCTATAGCCCTTTTTTTATGCGTTATTTTTTACCCAGCTTTTTGACTTGTATATGAACAGTCACTTCTTCTCTATCATGGTATAAATGCTTAGCTTGCAGACGGTAATCAACGTCATATTCAGCCAACTCTTCATGAATTAACGTTAAACACTCATACACTGTATCAAAACGCTTTTTCATAGGGAGTTTGAGGTTAAATATAAGCTCTTTCGCATACCCGTTAACAATCCAATCCAACATCAGGTTCGCAACTTTCAATGGTTTTTCTATCATATCGCAGACTAACCAAGTGACATTTTTCTTTTCCGGTAAGTACTTAAAACCATCAACCGTATAGTGCTTAACTTGGCCAGACTCCATTAGTGCTTCATTCATAGGTCCATTATCAATCGCTGTCACAAACATACCACGACGCACTAATTGGTATGTCCAGCCACCAGGGCACGCACCCAAATCAACGGCTTTCATGCCCGGTTCAACACGCCCTGCTACGTCCGTTTTTCCAATGAATACATTAAATGCTTCGTCTAATTTCAACGTTGAACGACTTGGTGCATCGCTGGGCATACGTAAACGCGGGATCCCCATAAAAAATGGCGAATTGTTGGTACTGAAAGAATACCCCACATACGCGGTATCATTCGCTAAAAATAATACGTGTAGCACTGGCTTGGTGGGTTTATGCTCTCGCGTTAACTTATTCTGTTTTTCTAAACTTTTAGACAGAGGCGTTGAGAATTTTTTACAGAACTTAGAAAGCTCTTTTCCCTCATTGGTATCGGGAGTTTCCACTCTTAAATCGCCACAAAGCGGAAAATCGCCAACAACAGCTTTGATTTCACTCACACGATCTTCAACAGGCATATTGCTCAGTAACACCCCAGTAAACCACTGCCTAGCAAATACTAAACTTTTGAAATCTACTTTTTTTACCAACAACTCTGCCTGTTGTGGATCAAAACACTCAAAGATCACAAAACCGGTATTGGGTTTCGCTTTTACATAGCCGGCAACAGCTTGCAAAGCAGCATGATGGTTAATTTCTGCAGCGGCATCACTTTCAAACCCACTACGACAATAAATAACGACACTCGACATCTGCGCTCTCTTTAAAATGAATGCTTAGCAATTTTATATAATAAAACAGACCAACCTGCTATCAGACAGACTCCACCAATCGGAGTGATCGGGCCTAGCCATTTCAAACCGGTTAGCGCTAGTAAGTACAAACTTCCGCTGAATAATACTATGCCTACAGTAAATAACCAACCAGCGGCTGACACATTTATGCCCCAGCGCATCAGCACCGCGACGACAATCAACGCCAAACCATGACTCATTTGATATTCTGACGCGGTTTTAAATATGCCAATGGCATACTCACTCACATGACGCTTTAGTCCATGTGCAGCAAACGCTCCGAGCACCACTGACAACATGCAAAATGCGCTACCCAATAACAAATATAATTTAACCATTCACCACCTCTAATATAAAGTCCACAGCCTGCTGTGCGGCCAGCTGCCTATGTCCAGCTTCTGTGAAACCACTTTTCTTACGGGGTTTTAGTGAATGATCACCATCAACTAACCAACCAAGTTTAATTGACGCATCAAGAGACAAAGACTGCACTTCATGTTTATTACCAAATGTGTCTCGCTCTCCTTGTAATATCAAAAACGGGCAGCTTATTTTATCAAAGTGTTCGGTTCTTAATTTATCGGGTTTACCTGGCGGATGAAAAGGATAACCCATCGCTATTACCCCTGACACTGGCTGCTCTGTCTGGGTCACCAACATCGAGGCCATCCTGCCCCCCATTGACTTTCCACCGATAAATAATGGCAACTCTGACTCAATGCTCATGAGGACATAGTCATAATAAGCAAGTAATTTAGGCGCCCTATCAGGCGGCCTACGTTTTTCTAGCTGCTTAGCTAACTGCATATATTCAAAATCAAATAGGCCAACTTGAATATTCAATTCACAGAGCAAATTAGCCATTACCTGCATAAAGTCAGAGTCTGAGCCAGCTCCCGCACCATGGGCAAACACAAACTGTGCGATGGGCTGCTTTGGTTTAAACCATGTGATCATGCAAGCTGCTCCTGCTCAACCATACTTAACATCCAGTCTTTAAATGACACAATTTTCCCAAGCTCCGATTGCGACTCACGTAATACCAAGTAATACGCATTTTTACTTTCTAAACTATGGCTAAAAGGAATAATTAACCGCCCAGCATCTATATCAGGTTTAGCTAGCACACTATTGCCCAGCGCAACCCCCTGACCATGTACGGCGGCTTGTAACACCATGGATGAGTGGCTAAATATCGGGCCTTGGTTCACTTGCACATTGCGTACTCCCGCCGTTTTGGTCCACGCCTTCCATGCCCTACGTGTCATATCATGTAATAAAGTATGGTGTTCTAAATCACTTGGTTGATCCAACGGTCTTGGGCCACTCAGTAACAACGGGCTACACAAAGGTACCAAGTACTCGGTATGTAATTTATGTGTTTGCACGCCACTCCAGTGTCCTCGACCATAGTAAATCGCGACATCGACATCATCCGTTAAAGAGTTTTCATCATGATCTTGCGCTTTTATACGCACATCAATTTCAGGATGTAACTCATTAAATTTGCTCAATCTGGGGACTAGCCACTGAATCGCAAAGCTCGGGGTTAAACTCACGGTAATAGAGCCCTTTGCACCTCGTGCTAATAGCTTCTCGGTAGAATCTATCAGTTGTGAGAAAATCTCTTTGATGTCTAAAAAGTAGCCTTGGCCTTCTTCAGTCAGTAGTAATGACCGGTTTTTACGTAAAAATAGTTTCAGACCTAAATGTTCTTCCAATATTTTTATTTGATGACTGACAGCAGCTTGTGTAACAAATAACTCTTCAGCTGCCTTTGTAAAGCTCAAATGTCGAGCGGCGGCTTCAAAAGCTTTCAGTGCATTTAGGGGGGGGAGTCGTCTCGACATGACTTAGATGCCTTTATTAAATGGCAGCCTTCACAGCTGCCATAGTATTATTACAAATCAGCAGCGCTAGTATCTAGAGCAGGGAAACTTTTGACGAGTTCATCCACTGCCTTCATTTGCTGTAAATAGCCTTCTAATTTGGCTAGCGGAAGTGCACATGGGCCGTCACACTTGGCTTCATTTGGGTTTGGATGGGCCTCAATAAACAATCCAGCAAGTCCCAATGCCATACCACTTCTTGCCAATTCAGCGGCTTGAGCTCTGCGACCATCGGCAGAATCTTCACGTCCACCTGGGCGTTGTAGTGCATGGGTTGCATCAAAAATAACGGGGGCCATCAGCTTCATGTCATCCATTCCCAGCATATCAACCACTAAGTTGTTATAGCCAAAACTACTTCCTCGCTCACATAAAATAATTTTGTCATTACCTGCTTCATTTAGCTTTTTGATGATATGACGCATTTCATGGGGTGCTAAAAACTGCGGTTTTTTTACATTAATGACCGCATTCGTTTTAGCCATCGCCACAACTAAATCCGTTTGGCGCGCTAAAAATGCCGGTAATTGGATCACATCAACGACTTCCGCAACCGGAGCAGCTTGATGAGGTTCATGAACATCTGTGATCAAAGGGACATTAAACGTACGCTTAATCTCTTCAAATATTTTTAGCCCTTCCTCCATACCAGGACCACGGTATGAGTTAATTGAAGAACGGTTTGCTTTATCAAACGACGCCTTAAATACATAAGGAATGTTCAATTTAGTCGTCACTTCAGCATAATGCTCTGCAATTTTCATTGCTAAATCACGTGACTCAAGCACGTTCATACCACCAAATAGTACAAATGGTTTGTCGTTTGCCACTTCGACATTGGCGACATTAATTAATTGCGTATTCATATTTATTCCAACTTAATTGCCAATTATGCGCAGCAATTGCCCACATAACCAAGCCATATAGGTACCAAGCGCATAGCCTAATACCGCCAGTAAAACACCAACAGGCGCGAGTGCAGGATGAAAAGCCGAAGCAACAACCGGTGCTGACGCAGCACCTCCGATGTTTGCTTTACTGCCCACCGCGACATAAAAAATAGGTGCTTTAATAATTTTGGCCACCAAAAATAACAGCCCAATATGTACCGCCATCCACATAACGCCAATCACAACATATTTTGGGGCTTCAACAATTTTGGTAATATCCATATGCAAGCCTATGGTTGCAACCAAAATATATAAAAAACTTGAGCCAATTTTAGAGGCCCCAACCGCTTCATATTGACGCACTTTCGTAAAGGATAACGCTAAGCCAATGGTCGTCACGAGTACGATTATCCAAAATAACTTGCTGTGCAATGAAAACTTTTTAAGTCCAGGGTAGTGTTCAACAAAAAATGGCACCAATAAATCAGCTGCAAAATGGGCAAGGCCTGTGGCGCCAAATGCAAAGGCAATCAGGAGCATCAAATCTTTTAGCTCTGGCTTACGTGCATGTTCTTGTTCAAATTTTTGAACTTTATCGATGAGTCGGTCAATTGAGGTGGTATCTGCACCTGAGCGAGCATCAATTTCTTTATGACGACCAGCAATGTAGAGCAGAGCTGCCATCCAGAGATTAGCCACCACAATGTCAACAGTGACCATGATGGTAAATATTTCCCCACCAGCACCATAGATCTCTTTCATGGCAACCATATTGGCCCCGCCACCGATCCAGCTCCCAGCAAGGGCTGCCATGCCTCGCCAAACAGCCTCTGGACCTGCACCACCTAATAGCTCAGGCATGGTTGCCGACGTGACTAAAAGCGCGATCGGTCCCCCAATTACAACACCTATGGTCCCCGTCAAGAACATAATGACCGCTTTCCCTCCGAGCTCTGAAATCGCTTTAAGATCGATGCTCAGTGTCAGTAAGACCAAACAAGCCGGCAATAGGAAATATTTAGCAACACTGTAGACGTCATTATTATTGCCATCGACAATGCCAAAGGTATTTAATAATGAAGGTAAGAAGTAACACATCAGTAAAGCAGGAACATACTTGTAAAACTTAGCCCAAAAGCCTTGTTTTAAATTTGAGGTATAAAACACAAATCCTAATATGGCTGCGATCAACCCCAAAATCACGGCGTTATTTGTTACTAAAGCACTTCCTTCTTGCATTTCACCCTCACTGATTTTTTATTATTTAATGCAAAACATGATTATGATCTGCAAGTTCAGATATTTGATGTTCTATAATATCGATAGTGGGATCATCAGGGCACTCATCGACAAAGTATTGTAAGTCTACTTTGGCCATTGTAGGGCAATTAATTTGATTCAATAAATAGCCTCGATCACGACGCTCGTATGGATCATCCCCTAACATATCCATTAATAATTCAACGCAACTCAGTGCATGACCAAATTTGTCGGCTGCAATAAATGCCCACTTCTGCTGCGCTAAATACAGCTTAAACGCTTCATCACCCGTTACTATTTCCATGGGTTCTTCTTGTTTTTCTGGCTCATTCTCAGGTATCACATACCATGTTTGCTGACCGCCACAGGGCTCAACAATGTAACCTTCGTCTTCACTGAAGCCAATATGTACCATTACATCACCCTGCTCCATGGCAAGGTTCGCAGCGAAACCCGCTCTTTCGAGTAAATGGCATAATAAAATCGCCAATGACGTTGGTGAACCACTACGCATACTTAATACATAACATACACTATTGAGTAAATGCTCAGGCTCATTCTGCTCGCTACCACTGAATAGCCATTGCGTATAAAACGCATCCAATATCTCACTCACGCGCAGATGTAAATCAGCCGTTTTATGACTGATCTGATCAACCAGTAGCTCTAACTCGGCCAATTGACAATAACTCTGCTCCAATTGTGCTTGAGCATCCCAATGCTGTTCTGCACTAATACAGCGTAACAATGTGTGTTGCGGTACATAGTCTTGTGCACTTTCTTGTTGTTCAAACCAAGTATCAGTCATAACTACCGAGTGTTCTCATTCTGTTTTTTCAAATCGAAAGGCTAGTTTACCAGTTTTTACAAAAGACCCAAGCACGGAAATAACTTCAAATGCAGTGAGGCTTATTTATTTAAAAGTGGCATTGTGATTATTGAAATAACATGGGTCGTGCACAAACGGCAAAAAACCGTTGTGCACACATGATTTAAAGCAGGAAACTTGATTTTGAGCCAGCTAAATAGCCGATCGCCAGTAACGACACAATAGCAAGAGATAAAGCGCCTATTTGTGTTGATTTAGTTTGCGCCTTAGCACTCACAACACCCGCGGCAATATACACAGCAACCAAAATTATTTTCTCCAACAACCAAGGCTGCTGCATTGGGTTTAAACTGGCAACAACTGCTAACGCAACTGCTGAAACAATTAATAATGTATCAATACTATGGCTGGCAATAAACACCCCTTTATTACCGGCTAATTTACCCGTTCTTAAACGAGACCCCGAACGAACTAAAAACAATAAAATGCTCAGAACAGCAAACATAACGTGAGTATGTTTTAACGCAATATATTCCATAATTTCTCATATTTTTGACGGTATTTTAATCTGGAAAACGCACTAATATCGCTTCTAGATCTTCAACGATGCTATTAAACACATCGACTAATTTCGGGTCAAAATGCAACCCTTTTTGATTACTAATTTCAGTAACAACCCGCTCCACATCCCAAGGCTCCTTGTAACAGCGCTTGTGTCGTAACGCATCATATACATCAGCAAGTGCAACAATACGGCCGAAAACATGAATGTCTTCACCTTTTTTACCTAATGGGTAGCCAGTTCCATCCCATTTTTCATGGTGGTCTCTTGCGATAATTGCCCCCGCATTAACGATTTCACGTCTAGAGTCTTTTAATATCTGAAACCCTTTATCGGTATGTGATTGCATCACCTTCCATTCATCATCAGCCAATTTAGCCGGCTTATTTAAAATGGCATCGGGTATGCCAACTTTGCCTACATCGTGCAATGGAGATGCCATTCTAACCAGTTCAGCGTCTCTGTTGCTTAATCCATACCCCTCAGCAAGCGCATGACATATATAAGCAACCCGTTTGACATGATTGCCAGTTTCTGTCGAGCGTTGCTCTAATGCTTCACTCAGCCGATACACTAACTCTTGCTGGGTATCTTCAATTTCTGCTTGAAGTTGCACATTTTCATAGGCCAACTGCACATTTTGAGTAAATATTTTTATGAGGTGCTTTTGTGTATCGGTTAAAAACTCAGGGATCCCCGAGATAAATAACATCGAACTATGGTTATATTCACTAGAGCAATATGCGAATAGGTAGTTATCTTTATAAACAATGCCTTTTTCTTTTAGCGCTTGGTTACATGCATCAAGTTGCTCTGGTTTGAGCACCTCAGAAATAGGTTTACCCTCAGATTCTTCAAACTCACCACGGCCAGTAAACACAATGAGTTGATCTTGCTTCTGATATGGCTCATTGCTGGCAACTAAAGACGTGGCATAAATCGCTTCATCTACAGTGCCTAACAAAGAAGTTAATTGTTGCATCACCCCTTTAATAAAATGCTCTATTGAATGGGTTGCAAATATATCACGTGAAGCACAAATGATTTTTTCAAGGCCTTGACGTGATTGCTCTATCGCCAAAATATCGCGATATGAGCGAAGACTCGACATTACCACAGTAAATAACTTCTGTGCTGTCAGTTCTGTTTTTGATTTATAATCGTTAATATCATAATTAACAATTACTTGCCTTTCTGGTGCTTGCCCTGGTTGGCCGGTTCGTAAAATAATTCGAATATGATTATTTTTGGCTGTTTCACGAATGTACTTTGCAACTTGCAGGCCAGCGTCATCGGTTTCCATTACAACATCAAGTAGCACAATGGCCGCATCAGGATGATCAATAATAACTTTGCGTGCCTCTTCCCCAGAATAAGCACTTAAAAATTCCAATCGCTTTTTTTGAAACTCAAAATCGCTGAGAGCCAGCTTTGTTACAGCATGCACCTCAGGTTCATCATCAACAATAATGACTTTCCAAGTGCCACTGGCTTCTTGTTCGACCACTTCGGTTGGCTCATCTGAAAACAAAAAATCATCCATTGTTCGGATCCTTTAAACGTACTATTGTTATTCGTTGAAGGGGATTACTCAGGCCACATTGCTAAAGTAACACGATCACAGCCTGACATATCTTTTATAGTAAGTATATTGGTATACGCCATTTGTGCAAAATACTGCTGCAATTTAATGGCTTGCTGATATCCATGCTCTATCAATAAATAACCGCCAGGTTTTAAATGCGCGCGCCCTTTATCAATAATATGTTTAATATCAGACATGCCCTCATCTGATGCTACCAAAGCACTTAACGGCTCAAAGCGCACATCACCTTGTGATAAATGTTCATCATCTTCTTCAATATACGGGGGGTTGCTAACTATCAGATCAAAACACTGTCCAGCAACGGATTGATACCAATCACTTTGCTTAACAGTTACATTGTTAATAGCCAACTTTTCTTGGTTTCTTTGTGCAAGTGCCACCGCGTCAACTGAAAAGTCTAATGCTGTTACTTGCCAGTTAGGCATTTCAGATGCCAACGCCAACGCAATTGCCCCCGTACCTGTGCCCAAATCAAGCACACTGGCAGTATCACCTAGTTCAAGGCTTAATGCATACTCAACCAAAGTCTCTGTGTCAGGTCTTGGGATCAAAGTGCTGTTGTTTACCTCAAGCGGTAAACTCCAAAACTCTCTTTCTTTGATGATATGCGCAATTGGCTCACCATTGACGCGTCGAGAAACACACGTTGTAAACTGCGTATATTGTTCATCTCGCAAGTGTGCATCGGGCCAAGCAAATAAATAACTGCGTGGTTTACTTAAGATATGAAGGAGTAAAACCTCAGCATCAAGCTTCGCCGAATCAGAGGTAGCAGAAAATTCAGAAGAGGCCCAAGCAATGGCTTGGGCAACAGTAAAAGAGCTCACTGTTAATCATCACCCATCGCAGCAAGTAAATCTGCTTGGTGTTCTAATAAAAGAGGATCGACAATCGCGCCTAACTCACCCGCTACAATTTCATTCAAGCGATATAATGTCAGGTTAATACGGTGATCAGTAATACGACCCTGTGGGTAATTATACGTGCGAATGCGTTCAGAGCGATCTCCACTTCCCACTAAGTTACGGCGCTCAGATGCTTCTGCCGCTTGACGCTTCTCATCTTCCGCTTGTTGCAAGCGCGCGCCAAGTACTGACATCGCCTTTGCCCGGTTTTTATGCTGAGAACGTTCATCTTGACATTCAACCACCACCCCTGTCGGAAGGTGAGTGATTCGAATTGCTGAGTCTGTTTTGTTAACGTGCTGACCACCGGCTCCTGAGGCACGGAAAGTATCAACTTTGAGATCAGCACTGTTTATTTGAATAGCTTCAGCTTCTGGTACTTCAGCCATCACAGCAACGGTACATGCAGAGGTATGCACGCGACCTTGAGATTCTGTTTCTGGTACTCGTTGTACGCGGTGTGCACCAGACTCAAATTTCAATTTACCGTAAACACCGTCACCACTTATATTGGCAATGACTTCACGATATCCGCCATGCTCCCCTTCATTTACGCTGACAATTTCTATCTTCCATTTCTGTGTTTCTGCGTATCGGCTATACATACGGAACAAATCACCGGCAAAAATTGCCGCTTCATCACCACCCGTACCTGCACGGACTTCTAAAAACACATTATTATTGTCTTTAGGATCTTTAGGTAGCATGAGTACTTGCAGATCATCTTCTAATTGCACTATCGACGCTTTTGCTTCTTTGTATTCTTCTTGCGCCATTTCACGCATATCAGGATCAGAGTCCTTCAACATCTCTTCCGCCGTCGCAACATCATCTTGCGCCTGTTGGTATGATGCAAACGTCTTCACAACATCTTCTAGCTCAGAATATTCTTTCGATAATGTTCTAAAACGATTTTGATCACTAATAATACTTGGATCACTCAGCATCGCTTGAACTTCTTCATAACGTTCTGCCAAGGTCTCTAACTTACGATATACAGACTCTTTCATTAATTTACTATTCCTGCTCAATTCCTAGTGTGTGTTTCAGCTGTGCCAATTGCTCTATATCGCCCTGCTTAGCCGCCTCTTGAATGGCACGCGTTGGCGCATGCGTTAAACGGTTAGTAAGCTTATTGGCCAACTCAAGCAAGACTTTTTCTGAAGACTTGCCCGATTGTAACTGATTGAGTGCTTTTTCAACCAGCTCGTTTTTAACATCTTGTGCATTTTTTCTATATTCACGGATCACATCCACTGACTGCAATGACCGCTGCCACTGAATAAATTCGCGAGTCTTTTCTTCTATAATCTTTTGTGCTTGGCGCGCAGCTTGCTCTCGACTGGCCATGTTTTCACTGACAATCGTCTGTAAGTCATCTACCGAATACAAATATGCCGCATCTAACTCACCAACTTGGCTTTCAATGTCTCTAGGGACTGCAATATCAATCAATAACATGGGTTTATGCCGACGCTGCTTGAGCGCTTGCTCCACCACCCCTTTACCAATTATAGGTAGTGTACTGGCGGTAGAACTAATCACAATATCCGACTTATGCAACTCATTGGGGAGTTGTGCAAGTGAGATAACTTCCCCTTCAATGTCTTCTGCAAGCCCTTGCGCACGCTCAATCGTCCTGTTAGCAACCGTGATAGATTTGGGGTGATGCTGATATAAATGTTTAGCAACCAGTTCTATGGTTTCACCTGCACCAATAAGCAGCACCCGTGTTTTGTCTAATTGACCATAAATATGCTTCGCCAAATTCACTGCGGCATACGCAACCGAAACAGCGCTCGCGCCAATTTCAGTTTCCGTTCTCACCTGCTTTGCAACAGAAAAGGTTTTTTGGAACAATCGCTCAAATGTGGGCCTAATGCCGTTGTGATGCTTAGCGCTATTGTATGCTTGCTTTATTTGCCCCAATATTTGTGGCTCACCCAATACCAATGAATCGAGTCCACATGCCACTCTCATTAAATGATTTATGGCATCATTATTATAGTGAATATAAATATTATCACTCAGCTGAGCTTCATCTATTTTATGAAACGATGCTAACCAACTGAGAAGCGCTTGGGAATTCTCACTCTCAAGGCTACAATAGACCTCGGTACGGTTGCAGGTCGAGACAATAACTGACTCTTTAAATTGCTCACTTTGCGCAAGTTGCGTTAACGCATCTGACAGTTGTTCTGGTGAAAACGCGACTTTTTCGCGTAATTCTACCGATGCGGTTTTGTGATTTATACCAAGTGCGATGATGGTCATAGATGCCAGTATTGCCCGAGCCCAGCTTTAAAGTGGGCGATTTTACCAAAAATCAATCGAATATGGAAAGTAAGGAACTTCATTTGACACAATTTCATTTGATTTTGCTCATGTTTTTTTTATTTATTAGTGGATGTGCGCAAAAAATATCACCCGTTAGCTCTGAAAACCCGCAATGGAAAACCCTATTGCAGGGACAAACTGCGTGGCATGCACGAGGTAAACTGGCATTTATTAGCCCTCAAGAGCGTCAATCAGCCAATTTTAATTGGCAATTAAGCAATAATAAACAGCATCTCATTTTAACCAGTTTCATCGGCACTCGGTTACTTGAATTAACTGAACACCAAAATCACAGCGAGCTTATTTATGATGGAACAACCTATAAAGATGATAATAGTAGTGCTTTAATCAAACGTCTAAGTGGGTTTACCTTACCAATGGGTCAAGCGCCTTACTGGCTAACAGCAACCGTAAAAAATGATTCAAATGAATATGACGCCCAACATCGTTTAACGGCAACAACATGGGTTGATCCTCAAGGCCAAGTTTGGCACGCAAAATATCAAAAATACAAATTATATGACCAAATGTGGCTCCCCACGCGAATGGATCTGACACACAAAGACTTAACCGTAAAACTTCAGCTCAATGAATGGCAATTTTAAAATGACTTCCGTTTCTATTACAGCACCAGCTAAACTTAACCTTTTTCTGCATATTAATAATAAACGCGACGATGGGTATCACGAATTAGAAACCCTGTTTACCTTTTTAGATTTTGGTGACGAACTAACTTTTACACTAACGAATGACAAAACCATCAGCCTTTGTGGTGATACGCATGGGATCCCCCAACACGACAATTTAATATATAAAGCCGCTTTAGCATTACAATCTTATAAAAAAGTACCTTTGGGCGTTAATATTAAATTAATTAAAAAGCTACCAATGGGCGGCGGAGTTGGAGGCGGTTCATCAGATGCAGCGACCACATTATTAACACTCAACACACTGTGGAACTGTCAACTTACTATTGCTGAATTGGCAAATATAGGGGTAAAACTCGGGGCTGACGTTCCTGTATTTATCCATGGCAAAACCGCGGTAGCACAAGGGATTGGTGAAAAATTAACACCTATAGAACTCCCTAAAAAGTGGTACTGTGTGGTGTTTCCAAATGTCCATATTAGTACTGCTGAAATATTTACTCACCCTGATTTACCACGCAATACACCCAAACTATCCGAAGGCTGGAAATTAGCAGAAACGCAGAACGATTGTGAAGCTTTAGTCAAAAAGCTCAACAGCGAGGTTGAAAAGACCCTACTGTGGTTGCTAAAATACGGCCCGTCCAGAATGACGGGAACAGGGGCGTGCTGCTTTGTTGAACTTGATTCGCAAATAGCCGCACAGCGTGTGCTCAATTCATTACCGTCATGCTGGCAAGGGTTTGTAGCCCCAAACACCGTGATTTCTCCTGCACATACGCAGTTGGAAGCGCGGTTAAAGTAGAAGTAAAATTGTTTAAGTTAGCCTGTTTTGACTCTGTCATTGCATGTTAGTCCAAAAATTCAGTGCCTGAGGAACCCTACCGTGCCTGACATGAAGCTCTTCGCTGGTAACGCAACACCTGAGTTAGCTCAAAAAGTTGCAAAACGTTTATTCATTGAATTAGGTGATGCTGTAGTTGGTCGTTTTAGTGACGGCGAGATCAGTGTTCAAATCAATGAAAACGTACGCGGATCGGATGTTTTCATTATCCAGTCAACTTGTGCCCCTACTAACGATAACCTTATGGAACTTATCGTTATGGTCGATGCTTTGCGTCGTGCCTCTGCAGGTCGTATTACAGCTGTGATCCCTTACTTTGGTTATGCCCGTCAAGACCGTCGTGTACGTTCTGCCCGTGTACCAATTACTGCTAAGGTTGTTGCTGACTTCCTATCTAGCGTTGGTGTAGACCGTGTGTTAACGGTTGACCTTCACGCAGAACAAATCCAAGGATTCTTCGACGTACCTGTCGACAATGTATTCGGTAGCCCAGTTTTACTTGATGACATGAAAGAACGTGAGTTCGATGATGTTGTTGTAGTATCTCCTGATATCGGTGGTGTTGTTCGTGCTCGTGCAATCGCTAAGTTATTAGACGACACAGACCTTGCAATCATTGATAAACGCCGCCCACAAGCAAACGTATCACAAGTAATGCATATTATTGGTGATGTAGC
Source organism: Pseudoalteromonas sp. MSK9-3 (assembly GCF_003590335.1). Taxonomy (GTDB): domain Bacteria; phylum Pseudomonadota; class Gammaproteobacteria; order Enterobacterales; family Alteromonadaceae; genus Pseudoalteromonas. The sequence goes on from NZ_MIET01000004.1 coordinate 141,489, forward strand.
TGGTCGTGACTGTATTATTGTTGATGATATGATTGATACTGGCGGTACATTATGTAAAGCGGCTGAAGCACTAAAAGAACACGGTGCTAAGCGCGTCTTTGCTTATGCAACTCACCCCGTTCTTTCAGGTTCTGCAGCAGAGAATTTACGTAGCTCCGTCATTGACGAAGTGATTGTAACTGACTCTATTCCTCTTTCAGATGAATTGCGTAGCCTAGATAATATTAAAGTACTCACCCTTGCAGATATGTTAGCCGAAACGATTCGCCGTATCAGTAATGAAGAGTCTATCTCAGCAATGTTCCAACACTAATTAACCGTGTGACACAGTGTATTTGAGAACAAAAAGCACCCTAGGGGGTGCTTTTTTTGTATCTATAGTTTTATTTGCGCTATGGCAATGGTATAGTAGCGCGCCTTTTTTAGGTAGTTGAGGTACTTGGTCGCGAGTATCTTAAAACATTAATCAAATTATTTTTGGAGACATCATGTCTAACGAATTATACACATTGAATGCCGAAGTACGTGCTGACCTAGGTACGGGTGCGAGCCGCCGTCTACGTCATGCAGACAAAGTTCCAGCTATCCTTTACGGTGCAGATAAAGAAGCGCTAGCGCTTACTCTTGAGCACAACAAAGTGATCAAAGCACAAGAAGATGAAGGTTTCTACAGCCACATCCTTACGCTTAACATCGCTGGTGAGTCTGTTGAAGCAATTCTTAAAGACATTCAACGTCACCCATTTAAGCCTAAAGTAATGCACATGGATTTCCAGCGTGTTGATGCTTCTCACAAACTTCACACTAAAGTTCCTGTACACTTCCTAAACGAAGAAGCTGCAACTAAAGGTGGAAACACAGTTGCACACCAAGTAACTGAAATCGAAATCACATGTCTTCCAGCCGCACTACCTGAGTTCATCGAAATCGATGTAGCTGCACTAGAAGTTGGTGTTACTCTTCACCTTTCAGACGTAACTCTTCCAGCTGGTGTAACTTCAGTTGAGCTAGCTAAAGGTGCAGGTCACGACCAAGCGGTTGTAACTCTAAATGCTCCTAAAGGCGCTGCTTCTGAAGAAGCTGAAGAAGCTGCTGAATAATTCAAAGGTGTCAGCACCTTGAATAATATTCAAATGCTAGTGGGCCTGGCTAATCCAGGCCCCGAATATCAAAATACACGTCACAATGCTGGTGCATGGTTCATCGAAGAACTGGCCAGACGCTATAATTGCCAACTCAAACCTGATGCCAAACACCACGGCTTAACAGGCAAAGTACTCATAAACAATCAAGAATTTAAGCTACTAATCCCCACTACTTTTATGAATTTAAGTGGTAAATCTGTCAGCAGCTTAGCGAATTTTTATAAAATTCCCGTTGAGAATATACTCGTTGCACATGATGAAATGGATTTAGACCCAGGCGTTGCCAAATTAAAGAAAGGCGGCGGACATGGCGGGCATAATGGACTTAAAGACATTATCGCCAAAATGGCTAACAATAAAGACTTTATGCGACTTCGTGTTGGTATCGGTCATCCTGGACACAGAGATAAAGTGACAGGCTGGGTGTTAGGAAAAGCACCTCAAGCGGATCAAGAAGTTATTGATGCAGCTGTTGATGAAGCTGTACGTTGTATGGAAATATTAGCGAAAGATGGTGTGCTAAAAGCACAAAACAGACTACATTCATTTAAGCCGTAAATAACGACACGTTATTGCGGTTTTTTGAGTAACATAAAGGTTCAAAACTATGGGTTTTAAATGTGGCATTGTCGGTTTACCTAATGTGGGTAAATCAACCTTATTTAATGCATTAACCAAAGCCGGCATTGAAGCCGCTAACTTTCCATTTTGTACAATCGAGCCAAACACTGGTGTAGTACCAGTGCCTGACGCTCGTTTAGACCAACTTGCTGAAATTGTTAATCCACAGCGTATTATCCCAACTTCAATGGAGTTTGTAGATATTGCTGGGTTGGTTAAAGGCGCATCAAAAGGTGAAGGCTTAGGTAACCAATTCTTAGCTAATATTCGTGAAACAGATGCAATAGGCCATGTTGTCCGTTGTTTTGAAGATGAAAATATCGTTCACGTATCAGGTACCATTGACCCAGCTGACGATATTGATGTGATCAATACCGAGTTAGTACTTGCTGATATGGATGCGGCTGATCGCGCAGCACAGCGCAATGCAAAAAAAGCCAAAGGTGGCGATAAAGATGCAAAATATCAAAATGATGTTTTGGTCAAAGTAAAAGCACACCTTGATGAAGGTTTAACGTTGCGCTCATTAGAGCTAACCAAAGAAGAAAAAGATGCAATAAAAAGCATTAACTTCCTAACGATTAAACCAACCATGTATATTGCCAATGTGACTGAAGATGGTTTTGAAAATAACCCATTCTTAGACAAAGTACGTGAAATAGCAGCAGCAGAAGATGCAGTCGTTATTCCAGTATGTGCGGCAATTGAGTCTGAGCTTTCTGAACTAGAAGAAGATGACAAACGTGAATTTATGGAAGATCTTGGTCTAGAAGAACCAGGACTTAACCTTGTGATCCGCGGTGGCTATGAACTTCTTAAGTTGCAAACTTACTTTACTGCTGGTGTAAAAGAAGTCCGTGCTTGGACCATTCCTGTTGGGGCAACAGCACCACAAGCCGCTGGTAAAATTCATACTGACTTTGAGCGAGGCTTTATCCGTGCTCAAACCATCGCATTTAATGATTACATTGAGTTTCGCGGTGAAAGTGGCTCTAAAGATGCAGGTAAAATGCGTCAAGAAGGTAAAGATTACATCGTTAAAGATGGCGATGTCTTAAACTTCTTATTCAATGTTTAATTAAGCATTGAATCTGACTATAAAGGGCCAACTAGGGCCCTTTTTGCTTTTTTAATCGCAATACAGCAACACTATACTGTAAAAAATCTTCTGTTCGATAGCACACCTAACCAACTAGGTTACATTAATTATCAGATAGCACTATCAACCAGCACCTCAGTAACCCGACAAAACTTCTTCATGGCGTTACTTATTCAATAAGCATTATTTTTTCACATAAATAACACCTAATTTAGACCACGCGAGTGACCAATAACACAATGCAACTGCAGCGAGCATAAAGAAATTCGATAGAAAGCCGTCTAAAACAAGCAACGCTCGAACTCGCCTAATCTGCGACTTTAAGCAGTTTGATTGCTTTATGCACATTATTTTACCATTTCACCGATATTGATGACTTCCCTAGTAAAACTAGTCATCACAGTATTTTTCGCCAAATATAGATATACACACACTATTTGTATAAAATCTCTCCTGTGACTTGTGTTTATTGGGCTAATTCGTTTATTTAATCTGCAAACAAACCTCTGACAGCGATTTTTTGCAAAAAAGGTGTTGACGACTTTAGGCCATATCAGCATAATACGCCCAAGTCTCTCCCTCCGCACCATCTTTTAGATGTAAAATAAGAAAGTAATTATTGTTGGAATATCGCTAAGCGGTAAGGACTGAAGCAGAGGTTTTGATACTCTCTATTCTTCCCCAGATTAAATTCACTGGTTCAACGATTGAATTGAAAGTAATTATTGTTGGAATATCGCCAAGCGGTAAGGCAGCAGGTTTTGATCCTGCCATTCCCAGGTTCAAATCCTGGTATTCCAGCCACTTTCTCATCATTGATGAAAGTGCATTATAATCCTATAGCTGGTAGCTTAACTACTCACCTGCGGGGGTGGCGGAATTGGTAGACGCGCTGGATTTAGGTTCCAGTATCTTAGGGTGTGAGAGTTCAAGTCTCTCCCTCCGCACCATTTATACTTCTTAAAGTTAACTTCCCTCTCGACATACATTAATATACACCATTTATTTAACTACCTTTCCTTCCATTATTTATTTTCCTTTGTGATCATTACTCGACAAGCACTACTGTTCTCTTACCCATAAAAAACGGACCAAAGCCCGTTATTAATTCATTCGACATGCTTTTACTAAAATGACGTTAAAAAACACCGCCCATCGCATGCTTTAATACTTGCGCCTTCAGAGGCCCAGCATTATTTGCCAGCTTTAAAGCACTGTTTCGTAATAGTTTTAAAGGTGCTACCTCATTCGAAAAGCCAAAGTAACACGCATCCATCATGCTCATCATTGCTAAATTATCTTTTCGTCGTGCTTTTTCATACGCTTTTAATAAGCTAAACGCACCTAAATCAGGCTGATTCTCTGAGCAATGTGCTAATGCAGCCACATCTTTAAACCCTAAGTTAACTCCCTGCCCTGCTAATGGGTTAATTGTGTGCGCTGCATCACCAATTAGCACCACTCGCCCTTTACTGTAATTATTAGCATGCTGGCGAGTCAGCGGAAATACCGCTTTTTCACAGACACTGAAGTCACCTGGTAACTCAAAAAAATACGCTTCAATTTGCGCTTTAAGTTGAGCGTTGCTCATTTTTGCCAACGAGGCTAATGTGTCACTGTCTTGATACCAAATTAAATTTGCATAAGGTGCTTGCATAGGTAAAAACGCAATGGGGCCTGATGGCTTAAATTGTTGCCACGTTTTTATTTGTTGTTCGGCATCTAGCTTTATTAATATCCCCATACAACTTTGTTGATACTGCCAGCCGGTAGTGCCAATATTGACCAATTGACGCACCTGAGAACGCCCACCATCGGCCGCAATTAATAAATCTGCGGTATAGCTTTTATCACCATAATGTAAAACCACATCCTCTACGCCGTGTTCTATCTCTGTTGGCTGGCTGGTTACCCGCTCTACACGAATATGCCATTTTTCAAATTGACGCCATAAACTGGCTTGCACCAAGCTATTTTCAATTAAGTGACCTAAGTGGCTCTCTCCCATATCTGCACAATCAAATAGCAGTCGATTTGAGGGTTGTTCATATGCTTCAAGTTGTTGGTAAGGCGCTATTCTGCCCTCGCGTAACAGTGGCATAGCGCCAAGTTCATCTAGCAAAGTTTCTGAGAAACGATTAATGGCTGAGATACGAATATCTACGTTCTCACTGTCAAGCACACTATCAGGCGTTATGGGCTGATGTTCTAAAACCGTCACATTCGCCCCTTGCATTGCTAATTTCACCGCAGCTGCAGCGCCGACCATGCCACCACCAACAATCACAACCTTGTTTTTCATGCCTTTTGCCTTAATCAAATGAATGCCGTTAAATTGTATCGTAACTTATGCGGTTTTGTCCGTTTGTAATGCAGGAAATACGCTTATGTTTGATCCCAATTTCTAAAGTTAAAAACTATACTTGGCTAGTTACGCTAGGTCATATAAAATACGCGTCCTTTAAGCTTTGTGGTTACGAAACACTGATCGCTTTGCAAACGTCAAATTGCGCGCTATGTGCTGAAGTCCGAATTGAATACGAGGCAATATTTCAATGAGTAAAAAATTGCATATTAAAACCTGGGGTTGTCAGATGAACGAATATGACTCCCAGAAAATGGCAGATCTGCTAGATGCCACTAATGGCTATCAATATACCGAAGAAGCAGAGCAAGCGGATGTCATCTTACTCAATACCTGTTCAATTCGTGAAAAGGCACAAGAGAAAGTATTTCATCAGCTTGGTCGCTGGAAGTTATTAAAAGATGATAACCCTGACTTGGTTATTGGTGTCGGTGGCTGTGTTGCCTCACAAGAAGGTGAAACAATCCGCAAGCGTGCACCCTTTGTTGATATCGTATTTGGTCCGCAAACATTGCACCGATTACCTGAAATGATCAAACAAGTACAAACTAAGCAAGGCTCAGTGGTTGACATTTCATTCCCTGAAATTGAGAAGTTTGACCGCTTACCAGAACCTAAAGCGGAAGGCCCTTCTGCATTTGTTTCGATTATGGAAGGCTGTTCTAAATATTGTACGTTCTGTGTTGTGCCTTACACACGTGGTGAAGAAGTGAGTCGTCCATTAGATGACGTCTTACTTGAAGTGGCTCAGCTAGCAGAGCAGAACGTGCGTGAAGTAAACCTACTTGGGCAAAACGTAAATGCTTACCGTGGTGAAACACACGATGGTGAAATCTGTTACTTCTCAGATCTTTTGCGTTATGTGGCAGCGATTGATGGTATTGACCGCATTCGCTATACCACGTCTCACCCTGTTGAGTTTACGCCTGACATTATCGATGCATACGAAGACGTGCCTGAGCTAGTTGATCACTTACACTTACCCGTACAAAGTGGTTCAGACCGCGTATTGAACTTAATGAAACGTGGTCATACTGCACTTGAATACAAATCAACAATTCGTAAATTACGTAAAGTACGCCCTAACTTGAGTATGTCGTCAGATTTCATCATCGGCTTCCCAGGTGAATCTACCGCAGACTTTGAAGCAACAATGAACCTGATCAACAGCATTGGCTTTGATATGAGTTTCAGCTTTATTTACTCAGCACGTCCGGGAACGCCTGCGGCCGACTTGCCTGACGATGTAACTGAGCAAGAGAAAAAAGAGCGTCTTTACATTTTACAAAACCGTATCAACCAAATGTCACAAGACATTAGCCGTAAAATGTTTGATACTGAGCAGCGTATTTTAGTTGAAGGCCCTTCAAAGAAAAACCCGATGGAATTACGTGGTCGTACTGAAAACAACCGTGTAGTTAACTTCGAAGGTCCTCATTCTGTGATCGGTCAGTTTGTTGATGTACGTATTACAGAAGCACTGCCTAACTCATTACGTGGCGATTTAATTCGTACCGAAGCAGAAATGAACTTGCGTAAACAGGTGGCACCGTCATCTATTTTAAATCGTGCACCGGCTGAGCCAGAAGCCGATGAGCTAGGTGTAGCGACTTTTACGCCATAACGCTAACTTAAATTACGCCAGCATATGCTGGCGTAATTATTACAGGAATCAATTTTGAGTAGTCCAACAAAAAATATTGAGTTTTATTTAGAGCCATCAGACAACGCACGCCTCTCTTCTTTGTGTGGTCCTTTCGACGAGAACATAAAACAAATCGAACGTCGTATCGGTGTCGAAGTGACTCACCGTGACAATTGGTTCAAAGTCACAGGCCAAGCTGTCCAAGTTAAAGCAGCAATGGATATTTTAAAGACCCTTTATGTTGATACCGCACCGGTACGAGGCGAAATCAAAGAAATTGAACCCGATAATGTTCATTTGGCAATTACTGAGTCAAAGTGCTTAGAACAAGACTCGCCAAGCGTATGGGACAAAGAAGTTTACATAAAAACCCGCCGCGGAGTCATTAAGCCACGCAATCAAAATCAAAGTCAGTATGTTGCTAATATTTTAATGCATGACATCTGTTTTGGTGTAGGTCCAGCTGGTACTGGTAAAACCTACTTAGCGGTGGCCGCCGCCGTTGATGCCCTAGAACGCCAAGAAATTCGTCGCATTTTGTTAACTCGCCCTGCAGTTGAGGCGGGTGAAAAGCTCGGTTTTTTGCCCGGTGATTTAACCCAAAAAATAGACCCATATCTACGCCCGCTTTACGATGCGCTGTTTGAGATGCTGGGTTTTGAAAAAGTAGAACGACTCATAGAAAAAAATGTCATTGAAGTGGCACCTTTAGCCTATATGCGTGGTCGAACCCTAAATGATGCGTTTATTATTTTAGATGAAAGTCAAAATACCACCGCAGAACAAATGAAAATGTTCTTAACACGTATTGGCTTTAATTCAAAAGCCGTCATCACCGGTGATATTACTCAAATTGATTTACCGCGTGGTGCACGTTCTGGCTTACGCCATGCTATCGACGTGCTGGGTGATGTTGACGAAATATCGTTTAACTTTTTCAAATCCCACGATGTTGTTAGGCACCCTGTGGTCGCTCGTATTGTCGAAGCCTATGAGAAAAAAGAAGAAGCTGAGCGTAAAGAAAAAGCCGCAAAAGAATTAGCGCGTCATAACGCAGCAAAGTCGGACTAAGAGTTATTATGAGCATTGAATTAGATTTACAAATTGCCTGTGAGTTCGAGAATTTACCCTCTCACGAGCAATTTGAACTTTGGGCGAGTAAGGCACTACTGCCTTATCATGAAAACCCAGAGTTAACCATTTTAATCGCCGACGAAACACAAAGCCAAGAGCTCAATAGCCAATATCGCGGGAAAGATAAATCGACCAACGTATTATCGTTTCCTTTTGAGGCACCTCCTGGTATAGACTTACCACTTGTTGGTGATTTAATCATTTGTCCTCAAGTGGTTAAACGTGAATCAATTGAACAAGAAAAGTCATTTCACGAACATTTTGCGCATATGGTGATCCACGGGTGCTTGCATTTATTAGGGTTTGACCATATAAATGAACAAGACGCGATAGAAATGGAAAGCCTTGAAAAAGAATTTCTAGCCGAGATAGGGATTTCAGACCCCTATCGCGATGATATTTAAACTACGGAGTAAGACATAGTAATGAGCGACGATAACTCGCATAGTAGCCAGGGTTCTTCTAGCAAAACCTGGTTGGGACGCATCACTCAGATGCTGCAAGGGGAACCCCAAAACAAAGAAGAGTTGGTAGAAGTTATAGCTGATGCTCAGGAGCGTGATTTAATCGATCCTGAAACAAAAGATATGATGGAAGGTGTATTAGGCGTGTCTGAACTAAAAGTTCGTGACATCATGATCCCGCGCTCACAAATGATCACACTCGATGTGGATGAGTCATTAGAGCAGCAATTACCAAGCATGGTTGAATCTTCTCACTCGCGCTTTCCTGTGATATGTGAAGACAAAGACCACGTTGAAGGTATTTTGCTTGCCAAAGACTTGTTGCCACTTATCTTAAATAAAGACGACGCATTACCCGTTATACGTGAGTATTTGCGTCCTGCAATCGTGGTACCTGAAAGTAAGCGTGTTGACACGTTACTCAACGAGTTTCGTCAAAAGCGCTACCACATGGCCATTGTCATTGATGAATATGGTGGAGTCTCAGGTTTAGTAACCATCGAAGATATTCTTGAAATCATTGTTGGTGAAATTGAAGACGAGCATGACGACGATGAAGAACAGCAAGATATTCGCCAGCTTTCAAAGCATGTGTATACTGTACAGGCACTCACGCCGCTTGATGAATTCAATGAATTCTTTAAAACCGGTTACGACACTCACGAAGCCGACACAATTGGTGGCATAATTTTACACGCCTTTGGTCATATGCCTAGCCGCGGTGAAACCATTGACATTGAGGGGCTACAGTTCAAAGTAACTAACTCCGATAACCGTCGCATCATTCAACTTCAGGTCAGCGTACCCAAGACCGAGCATGTTGAGCAAGAAACTGAATAAACTTATTACCCTTTGTAAAGATCTACGCGCATGGCTTGCATTATTTGCAGGCCTGTCGCTTACTTTCGCTTATGCACCATTTAACCTTTGGCCATTGGTGTTCATTGCCATTGCTCTTGCGTGTTACTGCACCGATGTAAAAAGCACAAAGCAAGTTGCTAAATATGGTTTTATTTTTAGCTTTGGCTGGTTTGCTGCAGGTATAAGTTGGGTACACGTATCCATTGCACAATTTGGTGGATTACCGCTACCCGCTTCAATATTGCTGATGGCCTTTTTATGTGGCTATTTAGCCTTGTACCCCACACTCGCATTTATATGTGCCCATAAATTCAGCCAAACTCCTTGGCAACGCGTATTTCTCCTGATCAGTGGTTTTGCTATTTTTGAGTTTTTACGGGGTAAATTGCTTACGGGATTCCCTTGGCTCAGTTTTGGCTATACGTTAACAGACAGTCCCTTTAGTGTATTGGCGCCAATTATTGGTGAAATGGGCTTAACACTGTTGTGTGTTATGCTAGGGGCATGTTTATACCTGCTTATTACAGCTCGACAATACGTGTTATCGATTGGCGCTACCACAGCTATGGCGTTGTTATTTTTGATTAATCATTTTATTCAATCACCCACTTACAATAATAAAGTGATTTCTACCCTACTGGTACAAGGTAATATTCAACAAAGTTTGCGCTGGGAACCTGAACAGTTTTGGCCAACCATGTCTAAATATCGCGATATGACCCGCCGCCATTGGCAAGATGTTGACTTAGTCGTGTGGCCAGAAGCCGCTATCCCTGAAATTGAAGACATCGCATATCCCTTTTTAGAAGGGCTAGACAAAGCCGCGGCTTTTAATAATACCGCGGTGATCACAGGGATCCCAGACTATCAATTTAATTCTAAAACCGTTTACAATTCACTCATTGTACTCGGTAAACAGCAAGCTCACGACACCGAAGGCCATTATCAATATTTACACCGAAACCGTTATCAAAAACACCAGTTATTACCTATTGGAGAGTTTGTGCCGTTTGAAGATCTACTCAGGCCCATCGCACCACTCTTTAACTTAGCAATGTCGTCGTTCAATCGTGGTGAACGAGTACAAACTAACTTAGTTGCTAACGGATTGCATATTTTACCTGCGATTTGTTATGAAATTGCGTTTAGTGAATTAGTAAGAGATAACTTTACCGGTGAGTCTGACTTGCTATTCACAGTCAGTAATGATGCTTGGTTCGGTGACTCTCATGGCCCACACCAACATATGCAAATTGCTCGAATGCGCGCACTTGAGCTACAACGCCCCTTAATCCGTGTTACAAACAATGGTATTACGGGCGTCTTTGACCCCATATCAAAACAGCAAACCGTTCTCTCACAATTTACTGCTGATACCCTGAAAGTTGACGTAAAGTTACTTCAAGGCACGACACTATTTAGCCAATATGGACAAAAACCAATGTGGTGGACGATAGCAGGACTCATATTATGTGTGCTCATATCACGAACAAAAGAAAAAGTGTCAAAAAGTCTAGAAAAGAATTTTTTATAACGAATAACTGTTCAGTCATTATACTTCCTCCCAGCATCAACAATAACACTTAACCATATAATTTTATTATCCCCACCAAATGATAAGTACCGCGATACAAGCTTTGAAAAGCTTGTATCTTGATGTTACAATTCAAAAAACTCCAAAAAGGGTACAAAAATGAAGTTAAAAGCTAAAAAAGATACAAAAATGGAATTAAAAGCTAAAAAAATCAAAAATCTATCAACGACTCGTCATGAGATAGAAAAACAAACCCACTTGATCGCTGGTGGCAATACTGATACGGTAACAACGAATCTGGCGGTAGGAGCGGGTTAGTAGGGTCTCTGGTATTCCATACTCAAGAGCCAAATAAGTAAAAAGAATACAAGATACTAAAAATAATAGCTAACGCTAGTAAAGAGCAAACCTTTGAGCAACATAAAGGGTTTGCTTAACAATATTTATCGCTGAAGTATATTATATTTATCTTCTCTAAGCCCTATTTAAATGCTTTATTACTAGCTTCCATTTACCCAACTAAACAAAAGCCTGATTCAATTGTGAGTCTAAAAATAAGGTAATTAAACAACTGGTTTGTGAGAAGTGACTGTTCACAGTCTTTATATCCGCTATAATGAAGCGGCTCTTTACCAAAAGCTAACTCCTATTTTGTTAATTTTATCTAACTCAAGTATCAAAGTAATAGTACCCACTTGCTCTTTATTTAGCATGGTCCCCCTAATTACAAACTTATCACTCTTTAGTTTAAACAACATTACTATTTAATCGTAGCTAATACGTAAAAACAAACCTGCTAACCTATGGACTAATTTTACTCGCTATTTACTAGGGGCTGTTGATCTTTGCTATTCTATTTTTGTTCTTTTTGAGCGTACTTTTATCACGCCGCTTAATGTGTGCCCTAGTAACCTAAGCGAGTATTAAGCAACAAAGAGAAAAGGGTGCTCAAAAGAACCGGTAGGCAGCGCTTGATTGGCTTGTCTACTATGTTATCGGCTGACTCACATGGAATAACCATGCTACGCAGCCTCTGCCTGGTATAAAAGCTAATCAAACTGCTGCAAAAATGAACCTGAAAGATCAACAGCCCCTAATCACTAATGACGCATAGCTTGGCAACTCGTACGGACCTCTTCAGCGAAAATGCGAATATTATAACTACGGCGACTATAAATACGTTTAATAAACAGCGGTATCATTGGTGGTATTAGCCCATTCAGCCAATATGGTCAAACTCCAATGTGGTGGGGTGTGATTGGTATGCTGATCAGCGTGATTTTAATCAATGCAAAGCGGCTTTTTGCCACTAAGTTCGAACGACACTTTTTGTAGTAGGAATCAAGCAAAGCAGTCGAGGGCTTTGTATACACCAAAGCTCTCGACTTAAAGTTATTCTAGGAGAGAGAAGAACCCAAGGCGGTTTATCTCATCGTTTTTAAATTTGAGTGGATCTTGGATGCGACATGCCCCGTTATCTCGAGTAAAGTTCAAAACATCAGCCTCATCATCATCTTTTTTCATACACTCAAGTGGGATCATATTCCGAATAATATCACTTGGCTGAAATTGCCACTGCTCATCTGCTGCGGCTAATTTACTCTGTTGATACACGGCATAAGAGGTCGCTACCGGTGCAGCCCAAGAAGAGTGAAGTTCCCACTCTGGCGCATAGCGCATACCAAAAACATCCGATATCATTTTAGGTGTACTATTTGTCACATCAGAATTAAATCCCTTAATTCCAAAGTTTATAAATAGGTCTATATGTTCATGCCCGCCAAAGTGTTTCTTAAAGTTATTAAAAACGTCACGCCACTGGACTTTTCCATCATTGTCCAATGGGGAGTCTTGCTCAACTGTTGTATAGGAAACAACTCTGACACGGTTATCATAAGCGAGCGTATCTAACACGCTACTGACTTCATCAACCCCTCTTATTCCTGCTTGAATACCTAATACATCCGTTGAATTAAACATCGCATCATATACAGGTTTAACCGCCAATAATAATGACGTTGCTTCACCACTTTGCAATGTACCTTCACACTTACTATTAAACGCATTGGTTACATGCTCTAGTGTGTAACCACCTGAGAAGTTTATAAAATCAACTCCATATTTATCAATAGCGTTTGCTTTAAGGGAATCCGCCGCACTTTGCATATATGACAACAGCGAATTGCTATCTTTAGTGCACATTAAATCACTATGCTGCAAAAATGGTAAAAAACTCGCAGTGTCAACCAATACAAATTCTGCTGTAGGAATATGCTCAGCCAAATACCCTAGTACCATAGTGCCATGTGTCGCGTATATCATATTGGTATCAGGGTTAAAAATATCACTAGGTACCTTTTCTGTATAAACTTGAGCGAGCTCTTCTAACCATTTAGCGGGGATAAAACCAGGAACCATCGCATCATTTTGATTAGGATCCTCGAATGTAAAGGTATCTAGTTGTGACATTAACTGTTGACCCACTTTTGTCACTTTAATACTAGGGTTGCTTTCAATAAACGCCCTATTTTGCACATCATACCTAAGGAAAGCTTTAACTCTGCTGCGATAACGCAAAATGGCTTGAAACTCCATCCCTGCATCCAATACCAGAATAGTTTGCTTGTTATCAGTTCGCCCTTCATCAAAGTTACCATTAGAAAAAGCGATACTTTCAACAGTACAGAGCTCATGTTGCTCAACGACGTCTGCTCGACAATCAACACCCTCATCATTAAACCATTGCTTCTTTGTTAAAACGTAACTATCAGTTTGCGATTTTAGTGCTTGCAAAGAGAGCATCGGCTCTAAAGGAGGAGCTGTTGGTGGCACTACCGGATCAGGTAGCTCGGCCACGGGAGGTTGTGGGCGCTCAGCATCTGATGATGAACCACACCCAAAGAGGAAAATACTTGAGGCTGCACTGAGGGCTATTGCAGCTATTTTAAGTTGTAACTTTATCATTGGACTCCTTCCACATTAAGTTTACTCAGTGATAGATATATTATTCGTAACTGAACATGTCCAGTTACGAATAATATATACCAACATTAAAGCTAACAAAACATTACAATTGTTATTTATTGTTACTGCGCTAAGTATCCTAACCGATTCAGCTCATCTGAGCGATGCTTAAGAGGGTCTTGAATTCTACATTTACCTGAAGCATTTCGGATAAATTGATGCAAACTCCAAGAATAATAGCCATCATAGTTATAGCAATTGTATGAAATCAACTTATTTTTCAATAAATTAGGCGAAAATACTGCATGAGGGTTGACCTCATAAACTTTACTTTGTGTATTGATTGCATGTGAAGTAACGACAGGCGCTGCCCAAGACGATGACAATAAAGCCCAATCCGGAGCATACTGCATTCCGAACATATCAGAGGTCATTTTAGGCGTCTGATTACGTTGAAAAAAATTAATTCGACCATAACCAAAGTTAACGTACATATCTATACTTTGATTACCACCGAACTCATTTTTAAATTGATCGAATACTTGTTGCCAACCTGAGTCGCCATATTCAGAAACATGGGTATCGAAAGTTTCGGTTGTGTAAGGCTGAACTCGAATTCTATTCACATATTCGATAACATCTAATGCATCTGCATTATTGCTCGTGTCCCTTTTTCCTGATTGAATACCCAACGTATCTGGTGACTCAAACAAAGCTTGATAAACCGGCTTCAAAGACTCCAACAACTTTTTCGCACGAGAATCTGACAAACTACCGGAACACTCATTTTGCTGCCACGCCTGTTGTACGTGTGAACGTGTAAAACCGCCAGAATAGTTTACATACTCAACACCATGCTCATCAATCACGTCTGTTCGTATCGAGCTTGCAGCAGTTTGCATATAAGATGAAAGCGCATCATGATCTTTATCACATACTAGTGATTTATGCTGCAACAGTGGTAAAAAGCTTGCTGTATCAATTAATACGAACTCCGCCTTAGGGTTATGCTGAGCCAAATAACCAAGAACTTTAGAGCCATGACTAAAGTGCGATACTCCAGTCACATGGTCAGCAGTATCCGCAGGAGCTGCTGCACCATACGCAAGCGCCAAATCTCTTAACCATGCAGAAGCTAAAAAGCCAGGCTTCTGCTGTTGAGTATTAAAGTCTGTGTACTGAAATTGATCTAACTCTGTCAGTAACTTCTTGCCTAATTTAGAGATAGCAACACTTGGGTTACTCTCAACAAACGTTTGTGATGACACATCATAACTATAATGTGCCTTGATCCGACTGCGATATCTTAAAACACTCGCCAAGTCCATCCCTGAGTCCAAAACTAATACCGTTTGCCGGCTATCTACTCGCGCGGGATCATGTGCGCCATCATTGAATTCAACATGGGTAGTATCACACATGGCATGCACACTTTGCCCGCATTGAATGCCTTCCTGTGATATCCAATCAATTGTTTGCGTTACATATTCATCACTGAATACTTTAGTTGGATGAGAAAATGAAAGAGCAGGCAATGAAGAAGTGCCGAACATTAATGCACTCACTATTGATAACTTAACCATTACTAGATCCTTGTTTGTTAAATAATGCTTGTACGCGTGCGATAGACTCATCAATACTAGAATTTCTTAGAAAAACTGAGCCAAAAATATTTGCATATATCTTCCGCACCCGATCATGTTGCTCATCACTGTAGCCGAGCTCAGTCATCACTATTTCAGGGTGTTCAAGTACCTGTGCTTCTTCAAACGTATTAATCGAAGCATGCACTAACTCTTCTAAATCTAAGTCTTGGCGTTTCTGAAACCCTTGGTTATCTAAGGCTTGCTGGTCAAGTACTTCCGCCAACTTAACCGTTGTATCATATAGTTGATGCGGTTCGCCCTGATTTGCCAATTCCTCAAGCAGCTTGATTGAATAAACTCGTGCTAACGCTTGCTCTTCACCAAAGCTCTGCTTTGCATTTTCTAAATTCAGTAAGGTGTTTTTTGCAATGTCGACAGTATCAGAATCTTTTAATAGCTCTTGTAATTCAGCTTTCATAAAAGCAGATGAATTAAATTTTCCAACAGACATTTGCATACGTTCGAAAGCCACTAACATACGTTCTTTTGTATTAACTTCACCACTTTTTGGTAAAGGCTTTTCAGAGTCGATTTTGTCGCTAATTTTTGCGCTAATCTGTTCAAGCTTAGCTGTATTTGTTGTAATTAAAGACTGTTCCACATTGTGATTTTTCTCACTTAATTCACTGTGCTCAACATCACCCATATAATAAAATGCAGCTCCAACTAACACTGTAATTGATGCTGCTGATAAAATAATCTTTTTTGTACCCATCCTAAACCTCCAGAGAAATGTAACGTAAGGTAAAGGAAACCTGCGCTCCCTTTACCTTTAGAGGGTTACTTACGAATAATTACTTTACCAAGGTCAGCATGAAGCTGATTTTGCCAAGTAAGATCACCTACAAACATACCATTTGCAACAATGATATGGCTTGCTTTAGCGTCACCATTTGTTTCAAAGTTGTAAACATCATGCTTAGTGAACTCGCGAGTGATTGATGTTACTTCAAGCTCAGTTCCTTGTGCATTTAGCATCGTTTGACCAGCTTTAACATTTTTTGCAGAAATCATAGTACCATCACCTAACAACATACCGTGGTGCTGAGTAACTTTTAGCTCGTTGCCATCTTCAAATGTAAATACATATAAAGCCGGAGTTTCAGGTCCCTTCGTACGAGTTTTCATTTCAAACGAGTCAGTGCTTAAATCGTTTAAAGTCGCTTCGCCTGATAACGCAACAAGACCAAATGAGTTATCTAACTCTTTTGCACGAATGTCTTGAATTGAACCATCCTTCAATACACGAATAAGTGTATCTTGCTCAAAACAACCACACTTACATACAGCTGCAATATTTTGGCTGAAAAAGTCAATGATTGGATAGAAACCATTTGTTTTTCCCCACTCAGCGGCGCGGCGAGAAATCTTGCCGTTATCTACAGCCCATTCAATTCTCATGTGACACTCGCTTTGAGAGATTGGTTGATTTACACAACGCCCAGCTACACCTGCATCAACTTGAGCACGGTTAGAGTATGTGGCTAAATCCATCGTTGCACTCGCATTGAATGCAAACAAACTCACTATTGCAGCAAAAAATAAAGATAGTACTTTCATGTTCAGTTCCTTTTTAACTATTAACTAATTTTATTGATGATTTATTTTAAGAGTTACGTTGTTAAACGCAGAGTAACCATATGCGGATATATACCATGTGCCCGCTTTAGGGTTACTGATTACACATGATTCGTTGGATGTATCTGGGTTTTCTGAGGCACAATCACTATCAAGAGGCCATGGTGCAATGCCGTGTTTGAGGTATAAATCTGCATCACCTGTACCGCCAGATAATGTGACACTTAAGCGTGATGTTCCAGCTGGTACATCATAAGTAAATAACTTATCTTCGCTTTTAGCACCACTAATTACCTTAACTAGGCCACCATCATCGCCACCAAGCTTGGCATATACTAGTTTATTAGGTGACCCTTTTACGTCACGAATAACATTTGGTGTAGCACCTGAAGATAAAGCGCTATCTAATTGTCCTGGACTTAAACTAGGGTTATTTGCTAACTTTAATGCAGCGACACCTGCCACGTGTGGGGCAGCCATAGACGTACCACTAATAGTACGTGTTGCATTATTCGATCCTATCCAAGCTGATTTTATTGAAGAGCCAGGCCCGAATACATCTATACATTTACCAAAATTAGAGAACCCTGAGCGACTGTCACCAGAAGTGGAAGATGCTACTGTAATAGCCGCAGGTGTGCTTGCTGGTGAACGACCACATGCATCAGAGTTTTCATTACCGGCAGCAACAACAAATGCAACACCCTTATTTACTGCACTTGTAACAGCATTATTTACTGCTTGTGATTTTCCACCACCTAAGCTCATATTAGCTACAGATGGCCCGTTTGCATTATTCGCAACCCAATCGATACCAGCGATAACACCCGCATAACTACCTGAACCTTGACAGTTAAGGACTCGAACACCAACTAGGTTAGTATTTTTAGCAACACCATAAACAGAGCCTCCAATAGTGCCGGCAACGTGTGTACCATGCCCATTACAGTCAGATGCATCATTGTCATTATCAACAAAGTCATAACCACTACGAGCTCTACCACCAAATTCAGCGTGGCTATTCAATATACCGGTATCAATAACATAAGCAGTAACACCATTGCCTTGATTTGGCGCTTCATATTTGTTATCCAAAGGCAATGCTCTTTGATCGATACGGTCTAAGCCCCAGACTGGGTTATTTTGCAATATAGACAAGTCTGATTTAATTGGCTTCACTGAAACAACCGCATCCTGCTCTACAAAATCCACATCAGGGTGCGCTAACAACTTAACCAATTGGTCTGGGTTAGCTATTACTGATACACCTGATAAACTTGCCGAATACTGTCGCTGCACTTCAATTCCTACTTCAGCGCTGATCTTATCTGTTACCTTGGACGTAAATTCTAATTTAGCTTGCTTATCGCTGTTTATTACAACCTGAGGGACCTTATAAACAACAATATAGTTGTTATCAATTGCCTTAGTGCCTGCAGCATTGCTATAAAAATCAGCTGCTTGTGATGAGAACACTGTGCCTGCGAGTAAGCCCAGTGTAATTGGCGTAAGTCTCCATTTATTCATAATTTATCCTTATTTTAATTATTAACTAAATATTTTAACACCTCGTTCAATACAAATACGAGTAGCCAATACTGCATACTTCAGAGACACTTACCATTCTACCTAAATGAGGCGCAACAAAATCGTGACAGATAAGAAAGTAAAAATAAACAAAAAGGATGTAATTAATTAACATTTATTTATTTAATTAACAGAATCAAGCGAATATAAAAAATTTAATTACCAATAAATAATATTATTTGTTGGTAATTAAAAGTAAAAGGAGGAAACCTCTATAATAATTAAAAAAAACACAACTAATAGAATTTAAATAAAAAAAAGCAATATCCATATAATCACATTAATGTGATTATTAACTTAGGAATCAAGTTTATTAATTTTATAAAAAATTAAAGTAATACCCGCTCTGAAAGGCTACATAGGTTAACAAACTGGCTTCGAGTAAACCCATTTACATAGTTTTTTACTGAGAATTAAACCGTTTAGACCTTTATCTATATAACTCGTATCGGCGTTGTTTCCTAAATAATTGAACTTCTTTGGTTTGGTGCGATCAGATCATTAAATGCCTTAACCCATGATGCGAAATGAAGAAGAAAATTAGGAATTGGTCACAGTACAACCGTGCTTTGGTTCAACGCGGTAACATCAATATTTGGCTAAGTGATAGTGCCATCTCAAAGTGGCAGAATACCGAAAA
>NZ_MIET01000005.1 GCF_003590335.1 Pseudoalteromonas sp. MSK9-3
GCGCCGCGTTGCTCTTCAATATAAGCCACTTCATTAAACTCTTTATGAGTATCTAAGCCAATGAAAAGTATGTTATGTTTAGTCATGCTAGCCTCTGCTATTTAGTTATTTGACAAACTAAGTATGGCTCTGGCTTTAAGCTAACCCACGAAAATGCGGAGGCTAGCACCGTGTGGGAGTCATTATGTCTATAACGCTATGAAAGTCTGGCATTCGTAAAACTGTCATATAGCTTTCAGGTTGATTTCGTATTGTTTTCGTAAAAAGGGTACGAAATTGAATTATGGTTACCTTGTCTCAAACAAACAGGTTATAAGTATCTAATGAAAGTAAATGCAGAATTGATAATTGAGCTAAGACATCAAAAGTTTTGGTCCCAAGAAGAACTAGCGATTGCCGCAGACTTAAATTTAAGAACTATTCAGCGAATAGAAAAAGAGGCAACTATATCGCTACAGTCTAAAAAATCGTTGGCGTCTGCACTGGAAAT
The DNA here is from genome assembly GCF_003590335.1 of Pseudoalteromonas sp. MSK9-3. Classification (GTDB taxonomy): domain Bacteria; phylum Pseudomonadota; class Gammaproteobacteria; order Enterobacterales; family Alteromonadaceae; genus Pseudoalteromonas. The sequence goes on from NZ_MIET01000005.1 coordinate 491, forward strand.
AGATATTCATGATTTGGATTATAAGGAAACTATAAAGATGATAAATTATGAGTACAAGACAGTATCAATTAAATTTAATCATGGCTGGTTTAAAAAAGGTACATCAAATGTAGATGCCGCCTTAAATGAAGAAGCAATTGATGGTTGGCGATTTAAGCAAATGGTAATGCCGACAGATGCAACTGGTGGCACAGAAAAAATGATCGCTATTTATGAAAGAGAGTTGGTTGAATAGCGTTATAACAAGCAATTCAAGCGGGACTTTGGAGTTTGCTCGGTTCCGCTTCGCTACACATTTTAGCAAACTACAATTTGCCCCTTACCAGAGCGTTGAGGCTTTAGAATTACTCGTTTCAGGGACTTGTTCTACACTACTTAACTTGTTCGCTTTTCAACCTTGAACCGAGTTGGTTACTGTGATCTAATAGATATTATTCACCCACGGTAAATTGTTATGGCTAACTACAAGCCTGACTTATCCTGCCAAAATAAATTCATTCCAATCAACTTTTCTGAACAGATATTGCCAGGTACATTTGAGTACGGGCTTTGTTATATTGTTGAAAATAAGCTCGACTTATCGGGGTTTGATGCTTGGTATAACAATGATAAAGCCGGCGCGGCGGCGTATTCGCCAGCGGTGATGTTAAAGATAGTTTTACTCGGTTATGCACATGGGTTGATCAGTAGTCGCCGTATCGCCAAGGCCTGTGAAAACAATATTTTGTTCATGAGTGTATCGGGCGATGTGCAGCCGCATTACACCTCAATCGCGGCGTTTGTGGCAAAAATGCATGAGCAAATTGAACCCTTGTTTACCCAAGTGCTGATGATATGTGATGAAGAAGGGTTAATTGGCCGTAACATGTTTGCCATTGATGGGTGCAAATTAAAGTCCAATGCCAGTAAAGAGTGGAGCGGTACATTTGATGAGCTTGGGCGCAAAAAAGCCAAATTAGAGCGCGCGAGTAAACGCATTATCGAGCGGCACCAATCACAAGATAATCTAAGCGAAGAGCAGGTTAATCAAGATTTAAAGCAAAAAGAAAAGCTAGATAAAAGTGCTGATAAAATCACACAGTTTCTTGCCACACACCAAGAAAAAACAGGGAGCAAAGGCAAGCCAGTAAAAAGCAACGTCACCGACCCTGACAGTGCAAAAATGACGACCTCAAAAGGCACCCTCCAAGGCTATAACGGTATCGCGATTAATGATGATAAACACCAAATTATACTGCAAGCACAAGCATGGGGTTCAGTAGGAGAGCAACAAACCTTACAACCTGCGGTGGCACAATTAAAACAACAATTGGCTCAGGTTAGTCAGAATCCTCAGTTAACTAAACAACGTACTAAGTTCACCGCAGACAGCGGTTTTAACAGCGAAGCGAACCTTGAATTCATGGCAGAAAGTGGCTTTGATACTTACATAGCCGATAACAAGTTTAGAAAGCGAAACCCGCTGTTCAAAGAGAGTGAAACGTATGAAACAGAACAAGAGAAACGGCGACTAAAGCGACGTCATGGCAAGCCCCGTTTATTTACCTCAGACGACTTTTATTATAATGAAACAACACAAACGTGCAGATGCCCAGCAGGCAATGAGATGTGGCGAAGCGGCATAAATGTAAAAAGTCATCATCAACAATACACACGATTCTGCGGTTACTTAAAAGACTGTAAAGTCTGCCCCCTGCAACAACAATGTATGCGAAAACCGCCGATAAAAACAGGCAGACAAGTGCAGTTTAAAAATAATGACTCGCGTAAAAAGCTAAGCTACATGGATAAAATGAAAGTCAAAATAGACAGCCCAATGGGGCGCAGGGCATACAGCAAACGACTTGGATGTATCGAACCCGTGTTCGGAAATATCACAGTGAATAAAGGGATGAATAAACTGACCTTACGAGGACAAACGAAAGTGAACGCGCAATGGCAGCTGTATTGTCTGGTACACAATATAGAAAAGCTACAAAACAGGATACATTAAGAATAGTAGAGCCATTTTAACCAAAATGAAGCCACAAAAGCCCGCTGTTAAGACCGATAAAACCCCCTCAAAGAATATAATGAAAATCAAAGTGGAAAGCCACTAAACGATTGAATCAAAATAGGAACTCGGCTATGGTTGAGGCATCAATAAAAAATAAATTAAAACGAGTAATTCTACAGGCTCGTTATGTGAATTAGGAGAACTATGGAAAACTGGCCAATCTATCTAGTATCACTATTGGTACATTTAGTTATGTTCTCATCTGCTGCATATTCGGTATTGAGTTGCACGATTAGAACTGCTTTTGAAAAATCGAATTTAGTGTTGTTGGCACTATTTTTACCAATTCTCGGGCCAGCCATAGTGTACCATATATTAAAGAAATTTGTGAAACATAAAGGACAATGGATCGATACAAGTGGAGGTTCAAATTTTGAATCTTCTGGTTCGACAGATAATTCAGCATCCTCTGACTCTGGTGGTGATTCAGGAAGCCGTGGTGATTGAGTTGCTAAGCTATTCACATAACACATATGAGCCTTAACTCTGTCAATAGGCACTAATGTTCTTTTTGGCCGTTTTTATAAGTGACGGCCAACTCTAAATCAATAAACAAATCCGTTTATTTCGTCTGTCGATGTGGCTGTTAAGCAAGTTGCTTACGGCAAACACATAGTGAGGCTCTCTTATTGCGATCTCATCGCTGCCTGCTTTTTTCCATTTCCTTATGGGTTCGCAGGGGCACTATGCCTAAAAGGATTTAGGCAGTAGAGCGAAGCAGGATGCCAGAGCCGAGACATTCATCGGTTAACCTCATCATGGCACTATTCAAGGCGGCTGGTTTCATCATTGTGATCCAGTTAGTTTCAGGCTCAAGTCAGGTGTAAGCGACTTTGCTTATCGTATTAAGAAAAATTTAGAAGACATATATGTCACCTTAGGCCTACCTTGTATTGATGTGTGTGCGTATGCAGTGATGAGTAACCATACGCATATTGTACTTTATGTAGATGATATAAAAGCTAAAAGACTGAGTGATAAAGCGGTTATTATCAGGTGGCATAAGCTGTTTAAAGGTACCATACTGTCTCACAAGTACCTTCAAGGTGAGCGATTAGACTCAGCGCAGCAATACTTTTTAAATAAAGACATTGAACAATTTAGAGAACGTTTAGCAAGTATCAGCTGGTTTATGCGGGTACTGAATGAAAGCATTGCGCGAAAAGCGAATAAAGAAGATAACTGTACGGGTCGATTTTGGGAAGGGCGCTTTAAATCACAAGCTTTACTTGATGAAGCTGCATTGGCAGCGTGTATGGCGTATGTTGATTTAAACCCAATTAGAGCAAAAATGGCAGAAAAACCCGAAACCTCAGACTACACCAGTGTAAAAACTCGTTGTGAACATGCCAAAGAAGGCAAGCAACCGAAACACTTAGCACGTTTTGCAGGTAGCCCCCGAAAGCACATGCCCAAAGGTTTATCGTTTGAATTAAAGTCCTACTTAGAACTGGTAGAGTTAACTGGTCGATGTATGCGAGCAGATAAGCGAGGCGCTATAAGCCCAGTTAACTCCCCAATTTTAGACAGACTCAACATCGCCCCAGAAAACTGGCAAAAACTCACTACACAATTTACTAAAGTATTCCATGGTGCAGTAGGGCGACCCCAAAAGCTTGATAATTATTGCGCGAGCCTAGAAATAAAACGGCGAGCTAATTACAAGCAGTGTGAAAGGTTACTTGCTTAATTTGAGACCACCAAGATAATCTTTATATAATCAATACACGATGATTTGTAGGGTTAGGCGTGCCTTTTGGATGCGTATAAGTTCAGTTTTTCTATTTCTGAGCTTATACCACATGTAGTTAATTCGATTTTACTAACTAAGCGATGTTTTAGATTGAACGTGGCCCGTTGATTAGGTATAGGCTTTTTTGGACTTCCTATTTTTGAATGGGTTATGAGACAGGGCAAGAGCATGAAAAGACATTATAAATTCAAGACCTTTTCAAGGTAATCTGTACTGCGCATCGCTTTCTTTTGCTTTGCGGGCATACCTTTCTTAAAGCTCGTTTCAGCTTTTAGGTGATTAAAAGCGATATGCCTAAGCCCTGCGAACACTGATGCTGCTCCTTCACGCCTAATTCGGCAATCATCT
>NZ_MIET01000006.1 GCF_003590335.1 Pseudoalteromonas sp. MSK9-3
TGACCATATGAATAGTCGACTTTCTGTCAGATGGGTCATAAGAACGCCTCAGGGTTTTTCCATCAATGGCAATCACTTGGTTGTCAGTAAGTGTTTCGGTTTCTTTCATCCATTGTACAAAACACTTATGAAGTGCGTCAGGGTTAACACGACTGACAAGACGTGCAATGGTGTCATGAACTGGAATACCGTACTTAAAAGGAGCATACTGATGCAGCCATTCGAGCTTACAATGGCCAAAATTTTCAATGTCTTCCCAGCCTTCACAACCAGCAATGATAGCTGCTACGGTAAGAAACAAGACGTCGTGTAAAGGGTAAATCACTTTAATTTTTTGTCGTGGGTCTTCTATTAATTCAAAGTGTTTTGTCAAAACGTTCAGGCTCATAATGGGCGTTACTCAAAAATAGAGTATACGATCATGTTTGACTCCTTAAAGCAAGGTAGGTTGTGTTAATTGCTTAATATACACTCACGATCTAACCCTGGTTATATTGGCGTTTAGATATCGGGTTTAAAGAAGATGAACGTCGAATTAGGCTTGAAGGAGCTGCCCCTGTATTTGCAGGGCTGAGGCACATTGAATTTAATCAACTCAAAGCTGAGACGAGTTTTAATAAAGGCATGTCAGCAAGACAACATACAGCGATGCGCAGTACATCTTACCTTGAAAAAGTACTGAATCTATAGCAGTTTTTCATGCTCTTGCCCTGAGCAGTGCTTGATAGCACTAAAATTTCACAGTAACTTTAATTTTTTCCTTAATAATAATTTTATTTTATATCTTTTTATTTTTACAGCCCATATGCTGGTGAATTTGTCTTGTAGAATAAAAATACCTTTGTAAATTACATTGTTAATGCATTTGTGTTTTTATTGTTAACTCTACTAACCATGCTATTTAAAAACGCAATAAATTTAGAGTGCAAAAAGGGCTGTTTTAAGGTCGGTAGCGTGTCATAAATCGTCACATATAGTAATAATCTGTGTAATGGTTTCTATTTTAAGGCTATTTTTAGAGAGACGTTGTTTCCTAAATAATTAAACCACAATAATTGTTCATAGGCGTTGAAGTAGATGAACTATAAAGGAGTCGAATTTATTCCTTGTTAGTACGATTTTTAACTATCGAATGCAATTACTTTATACAGAAAACGCAACTTAGTGTTGCGTTTTATAGCTCATAATTATACGTCTTAAATTATTGGCATGAAGTGACCGTTTGCCAAACTTCTTTCCATTCACTTTTACTACTTGTGACCGCTGGGTTGTCGTTATAGCTCCACCAATTGGCTCTATAAAGCATGCCATTATGTGAGATCTCATCTCCTTTTTGATAGGTTTTATCGAGAGTCCATGAATCAAATTGTTTACAGTCAGCACCATTAGAAAAGTTGGTCAGTAAGGGGGCCCATTCATTATGTTGGCGGACATTATCGTATTCGTGTGCTGTTCCAATATATTTTCCATTAAACTCTCTAAGAGGAGTTGAAAAATAGTTGATTATTGGACACTCTTTTGGCCCTCCAGCTGTTCTTACACAGCTATAAGACATAATTGTTCTAAATGACCAGTCTTCAGCATCATAGTAGCCGTGTGCATATTGAGCGATATAAGGAATTTCCGCTGTAGCTTCCCAATTATGTTCAGCACCGAATAAGTGACCTATTTCATGAGGGAGTGTATTTATTTGTAGGCAATGTATATTGGTTACAGCCATAGACTGTGCTCTTTTTTCAGCACCTATAACTTGGGCTACACCACAATATTGTTCAAGTAAATTAGTAATGAGCATATCCATATCAGAGCCATACTTCGCACTTTCTTTAAGCTCTTCATCCATAGCGTCATTGTCCCAAATAAAATCATAACTTGGGAACAGTCGCTTTAGGTTTTCACCTTTGCTTAGAAAAAACTCTACCGCAGAAATAGACGCGTTGGACTCATCGTAGTCAACGGCTGTTATATTTGCTATTTCAATACGAACATTCACGCCACTATTTTTATAGGCTTGGTTTGTACTGTCGATGTAAAATTCAAGATACTCTTTGGGCCCTACACCAATTGTGTCGAGAAATTTTTTCACGTCATTTGTATAATAGAGAGATAAGCGTAGAGTTTGTTGTTTTGTTGGAGTTACAGTTTTTAAATCTGATAACTGTGCGGGTAATGAGAGTAAACCCTTTGATTTTTTAGCCCCTGCCATAAACTCTAATTCAGATTCTTCAGATAGTCCAGATGGTAGCTTAGACTCCATGACTATAAGTTTATTGTCTTGGCTGAATAGATGGAATGATTCATGAGGCGTGTTAATGATGCCTTGTGTTTTACCTTTTCTTGAAATGCTTATTGTGCCTCTTGTATCTCCAAACTCATCTCGTAAAAAAAGCGCACCAGAAGTGTCGTGTAGCTCGCTGCTAGTAAACTCTAGCATTAGCTCAGTGCCGTTAGGCAATGCCACAGCATAGCTTGTTGATTGCAAAGTTAGCTCATTAAATGGATTATTAGTCACTGTGTACTGAACTTGTTCGCCTCCCGAAATCATTTCAACCACTCTGCTAATTGAATAATCAGCTAAAGCTGTTTGTGTAAAAAAACAACCTGAACAAAGTAATGCTAATGTCATTTTATTCATTTTTTTCCCTTTAACGTTTTAAACTCCTAGTACCCAATAATTAAACTGCATTGATTTTTTTTGATTGTCAACTTTATATAATTTACTTAATTAGGCGTTATTTATTTTTTAGGGGATGCTGTTTACCTATTTATTAGCTTTTGTTGCGGTGATAGAGTCGATGAGTTTTTTCCATTAAAAGATTTTTAAAAGTTATTATTTATTCAATTATCTGTATACATTCAGGGTGTTTTTTGGAAGGGTAATTTTTTTAGCCTTGACAAGGTGTGATATACCTTTTTATTTTAACATGAATATCCTACCCACTATCTTTTTAGGGAGATATAGAAGTGGATATGAGTGTTAATGTTTTTGTTGTGAGGACTTGTTGATTTTATTGGGTTATCTAACAACAATGCAATAATGCTAGTCAAGCCTGTCCTGGTACATTGAATTTGACCATCTGATTGGAGGTTATAAAATCACCATAACTTAATTAAGTGTAATAATGGCAAAATAAACACGACTACAATATTCTCCCTAGTTCCGCTTAGAAGTATCAACAGTTGATTTTAATAGCATTATTTGCTCAATTAGGTCTAGCCCTTTTACGATGCTTTACAATATCACGTTCAAATGAGTGAAGAGAATTGAGCGTGATGAGTAGCAGTTGATATTCGCTTTTTCACAGTAACTTGAATCTGTGTTTATACATGAAATATTCTAATTTACTTGCAGTTAGTTTATTTATCACCTTCTTTATTAGGAAACTTTTTTGCATACTATATGAACAATTATTTTAATAATTCAAGGATGTGTTTATGGATCGCCGCCAGTTTTTAGGGTTTTCAGCAGTATCCGCTTTTTTAACTGCTTGTGGAGGAGGGAGTGCTGGTTCAAAAATAGCGAGTTCTTCGGTAGTCGAAGTGCCACCAGCACCAACAGTGGTGAGTAAGCTCAGTGCTGAGCAATGGCAAGGTTTGTCAGAACAATTGAATGGTGAGCTAATTTTGCCAACTAATGTTGTTGATTATTCTCAAGAACGGTTGGTTTTTCATACTCGCTTTGATCATATTTACCCGCAAGCTGTTGCTAAATGTCGAACAACAGATGATGTCATTGCCGTATTATCATTCGTTAAGCAGCATGATTTACACATTGTGCCTCGTTCTGGGCGTCACGGCTACGCTGGTTACTCAACAACTGAAGGTGTTGTGTTAGATGTTTCACAGTTGAACTCTATCAGTATTGACGATGGTTATGCGACGATTGGAGCAGGTGCGAGACTTGTTAATATTTATGATCAATTAACAAATCAATCGGTTTGTATTCCTGCAGGTACATGTTTAAGTGTTGGCATTGCAGGCTTGACATTGGGTGGGGGGTTTAGCGTGATAGGTAGGGCTCATGGGTTAACATGTGACGTACTTGAATCTGCACAGATTGTGACTGCTCAAGGTGAGCTTTTGACCTGTAATAATAATGAGAATTCAGATTTATTTTGGGCGTTAAGAGGTGGAGGCGGCGGAAACTTTGGTATTGTTACTTCGTTTGTATTTAGAACTCATAAAACCCAAGACATAAATGTATTTGAAGCAAGTTTCAGCTTCAATGACTTCGAGCAGCTTATGTCGAAGTGGCAAGTATTAGCACAGAGCTGGCCAGATGAAATGTGGGCGCAATGCCTTCCCAATTGGATAAATGGTTCCGTGAGAGTCACTGTACGAGCATTTTGTCTTAATCAAGCCGATGAGGCGAGAAGCTACTGGGAACAATTTATTGCGGCAGTTCATACCTCGCCTTTATCAAACAATGAATCGACTGAAAGTTATCGAGACATCATGTTAGGGAATTGCGTAAATAATATACCTAGCTGCCATTTAAGTGTGCAATCTGCGGGTGGACGAATGCAGCGAAGCGCGTTTGGTGCAAGTTCAGACTTTTTTGAAGGGATTATTCCTCCAAGTGGTATTAAAACATTGAAAGGGTTTATTGAAAAAAGCATCAATGAAGGTAAGTATGGCATGATTATTTTTAATTTGTTAGGTGGTGCAATTAAACATACTGAGGTCACAGAGACTGCTTACCCCCATCGAAGGGCGAATATTAGTGCTGAGTATTATGCACCGATCAATATTTCGTCGACCAATGAGCAGATTGATGAGACGCAAAAGTGGCAGAATCAATTTAGAGAAATTATGGCCCCTTGGAGTACGGGTGGTGCATATGTTAATTACATGGATCCTCTGATACTAGATTGGCAACAAGCATATTACGCCGGTAACTATTATCAGTTGCAAAAAATAAAGTCTAAATATGACCCAGAGGAAATGTTTAACTTTACGCAAAGTGTTGAACTTGCATAATTAAAATACTCCAAAATAAGATAGATTGGTGCAGTTTTTTATAGGCGAAAGGCTTCAAGTGTTAATAATGAACCTTGATAACTTTACTCAGGAGAGTTTGGCAGTTATTCACTTTTTACAGCTGGGATTGTGAAATGAATGTAGCTCCCTCATCGTTTTTTAAAGGCAGTTTTATAGAGTTTTTTTAATTTTGGCTTCTTAGGTTGTTAGGGAGATTTTGATATTAAGAATAAAAATTTGGTGTTCACCTATAAGCAGTTCAGTAATAATGCGTTTAAAAAAGATAGGCTTTACCTGAGGTATTATCTTTAGGAACCTGTCCGAAAAAATGACTGTGTGATAAAAGTGGTATTACAAAAAAGGGGGTTAATGCTATTTCCCCCTTACTTTTATTTATTTTTAAAAGTCCATCTGAAAGGTTGCTGATATTTGACGTGAACGACCGATTTGCGATTGGCCGTATGAGCCAAATGTGTTTTGTCTATCGTCGGCGTCATTAAAATAGGTGACTATATATTCCTCATCAAGCAAGTTACTCACATCTAACCTGACACTGTATTTATCCCAGTGATAGCCCATTTGTGCATTTACAATGACTCTGGCATCATTTCTTGGATTATTATTAACAGCATACTTCACGGCACTCATATCATTTTCAGGGTCTAAATAGGCAGAACTTGAATCGGTATATTTGGCGTTAACGTTCAGATATAGTCCATTATCAAAGCGATAGTTTGAGGCAATGTTAGCAGTCCACTCAGGAGAGTCTTCGAATGCGCGGCCCTTTAAGTCAACACCGTTAGAAATAAAGTGGGTAAATTCTGTCTTGGCCAAACCAATTCCCCCTTTAATACTGAGTTTTTCGCTTGGGTAATAAAATACTTCTGTTTCAAAGCCTTTTACTTTAGATTCGCCAGCATTAACGGTCTCCACATTAAATGTTGACCCATAATTTCTAGCGACCTGTTGATCTTCCCACTTTAGTAAAAATGCATTGGTATTAAATACTAATTTACCATCAAGTAAAACGGAGCGATACGAGAACTCATAGTTATTAGTATATTCTGGTTCGTAGGTATAGATGCGCGATTGAGCAATGTTAAACCCAACGCCACCAGAGCGATAACCACGCTGATAAATAAAGCTTGTGGTGGTATCTGCATCAATATGATAACTAGCACCTAATTTAGGGAGCCACGCATTTAAATCGGTTGACGAAACAGGCTCTACCCCTGTCGCCGCTGCAGCAAAACCGTTTAAATACTGGTTAAGCCCTGCAACGACTGCATTAATAGGCGCTGGTAGAGACGTGGGATCTGGCATACTGTTGTTAATACGATACTCGTTATTTGAGCTATTTGACTGCTCCTCTGTGTCATACCTTAGGCCTGCCAAAATATCGATTTTATCTGTGGCAGACCAGGTAAGGTCGCCATAAATCGCCGATGTTTTTACTTCTTGTGTTAGCCCGTAGTCCATTTCTAGTTTTAAAGGGTCTATATCAGGGTATAGTGGTGCCACCATCGCTGCAGTCTGCATGGCTACTTGAGCTGGTAGTCCTTGTGCTTGCATTAAAAAGCCAGCGACTGCAGTCGTAAAGTCAGATACACCAATCGCATCATACAATCTAAAGTAACGTTCGCCATCTGCTTTATCGGCCACGTCGACTTTTGAGGTATACACACCAATCACCGCTTGTAACGTATCTGTATCGTATGTTAGACGTAACTCTTGACTAAACGTTTCGTCTACGCGTCTATTTTGGGTATCTCTTACGATTTGCTCTGAAGACATATCACCATCCCAGTTATAACGGTACTCAGACTCGTTATAAGTTGAAATAGAATGTAATGCGAATGAGTCATTAATGTCCCACGTGACTTCTATGGTATAGATATCGGTATCTGTTTGTTCCCAAATATGGGTATTAAAGTCTACGGTGCGGTCATATAGAGATTCACCATAGTTATATAGACTCCAATTCGGTCCATATTTATTGACGTTTTGCGTGTACGTGAAAAGCACATCTACATCTTGGTTTGGTTCAAAAAGTACCTTGGCACGTAATGTCTCACTGTCTTCAAAATTTGAGAAATCGTCACGGGTTGTATTGTATATATCACCATCGAGAGATTTGTCTTCATAGCTCACTCTAAAAGCTAACATGTCATCTATAAGCGATGTGCCACCGGCAAATGCATAACCATACTGGCCATGGTCGCCCAGTGTGAATTGTGCTTTACCCGTTGTTTCATAGGTTGGGTCTTCAGAGCGTAAGACAATGGCACCAGCCAACGCATTTCGACCTTGCAGGGTGGACTGAGGGCCACGAAATACTTCTACTTGAGATAAATCCCACACAGACAAGCCACCACTTTTTATCATTCTAAAAGGTAGAGGAGCACCATCAAGATATACGCTGGTTAAAAAGCTATTACCACTTCCTGACACTGAAAACGCGTCTATGCCTCGAATACTGAAGCCTTTGTTAAAGTCACCAGCCACGTTTGGCATCATAGACATCACATCACTCATATTGGTAATGTTATTGTTTTGCATCTCTTTACTTGTTAATACAGCAACACTTGTTGGTGTATCTTGCAAGGTACGGTCAATTTTTTGGCCTTGTACAACGATAACTTCTAATTCTTTTTCTTCGTCGGCGTGTACGGCGGTTGTTATGCTTGTTGCCAATAAAGCGACGTTTATAGCGTGTGCAATTTGATTTATTTTCATCTTTTATCCAGAGAGTATTTGGGAACAAAAATTCGGCAATAGTCTACTGAAAAATGCAATAAATTAAAATGCAAATAACTCTCGTTTGTGTTGTTTTTATGGGGTGGGTGTTTTTTTGCTGTGCTATTTAGTAAATGCGTTGGTTTTGTGGGCTCTTATTGAACAATGGCCTATTACTCAGAATGTTGGCCTTCTATAAGAACATTAGATTAAAACGATGAATTAAAGCGGGTACTAGGTTTGAAAATAGCGCCAGTTTATGGCCTTGTGTCTTTATAATTTGAGTTTTGATTCATGTAGAGGGTTAAGCTATAGTGCGCAGTTATTATTATTGGTAATAAAAAAGGTCTAGGATGAAGGACGATTTCATTAGAGAAGGCATACGAGGGAGTTTAGTCGTTAAGGACTTCGTACCGGCGACTAATATCGGTAAATTTGATTTAAAAGTAGAGCCACATAAAAAGAAAATTACAGTCGTGGTAAAAGTTTTCTATCGTTTTATAGATAATCTACAAGATCAACTTACTTGGACCATGAGTCAAAAAAACGATTTTAAGCGAGATACACGGCGTGTCATTTTAGAAAAATGGTCAAATATTTATAAAATTCGCTGTACCAAGCAAAGCTGGGAAGAGTTTGTGATGGGGATTGATTTCGTCATAGCCGAAGTCAGTAACCCTGCTTATTGTCGATATGTCATAGAGGTTAAAAAGCTGGCCCGTTATAAGTCCAGTGGCGGCATAAACCACGGTGTGGTTCCTCATGTTTGTGGTGTTAATAACTTTGCCAATGAAGTGGATATAACGAAGAATCAAGAGCAAATATTTAACTACAAAGAAGGGTTGTTACGTTCTGGGTTACGGGGCTTATTACCTGCTGGAGATGGCGATTTTTTAACTTTTTCATCAGATCAGCATACGCTCGCATCGGGTATGAAAACCTATCTGGACCGTTTTTTAAGTATTGTCAGAGCGAGGCGCACCCCTGATGTATTAGGCGTTAAAGCATATGTTATTGGCCTCAAAGGTAAGAATGACAGTATGTTTACGCACAATTTAGAATCGAAACGTGCGACATCAATTGCAAGTTATATCAATGAACGTATTGTCGGTGATAACTTTGCGATTGTTTCAGACACGTCGCAACAATGGGCAAAAGATGCAGTCAACTTTTTAAAAACGCGTACACGCAATCATACCGTATCGGGTCAGGATGGAGGGGTGCTGATTGTTATTAGAACGCCTGAAGATGTTGAGCGCACAGTGCCACACAAATATGTGGTAATGACTCATGAATTTGGCCATATGTTGGGGTTGCCAGACGAATATATGGGGATCCACAGTGCATCCACTTTATCCAAGATCCAACTTGATAAAGTATGGCCTGCGACATTAGCGTCTACTACAGTATCAACAGGTAACAACCGGTTACGATTGATGCAAGACGGTTATACCCAAATGGTGACGCAGGCTAACGTACCGCTGCCGAACTTAATATCAACAAAAGCCACAGCGAAAAAACCAGAAGCGATATATGCGTCGCAAAAAGTCCAAGAAAAGAATGATCAACATTCATTACGTAAGCAACAGTTGAAAGACAAGTTTGGCCAAGATAGTTGGATATATAAAAAATATAAGAGTTCACATCCTTATATTTATGCGCCGCCAGTAGTCACTGCTATTTCTAATAGCATAATGCACAGCGGAAGCGATATTCAAAAAGCGCATTTTGTCACTATTTGGTCTGCGTTGTGCCATGCGACAAGAGATCATTTACAGTGCACCGATTGGGAAATAATTCCAGCACATGGATAGTCGCAACGTCGTTAAAACCCCTTTATTGATTGAGCTTGCTTATATTTGTGCGACTAAGGTTATTTAAGTATTTAACGCGACTGTGCTGCGCAATTGCGAAGGGGTCATGCCAGTCCAACGTTTAAATGTGCGCCGAAAGTTGGTCAAGTCAGAAAAGTTCAACTGAAGCGCCGTTTGTTCGTTTGAATAGCCCCGCTCTGTGATATTAATGACCGCATGCTGTTTAGCTAAGGCATCTTTAAGGGTTTGCAAAGAAGTATTATGGTTTTTTAACTTTCGTTTGAGAGTCGCCGAGCTGATGTTTAAACTATGTGCGATGGCGTCGCTGCTACACTTTGGACTTTTTATAAGTTGCTTTGATATATGTTGAATAAACCCGACCTGTTCAGTCGTGCTATTAGCTTGCTGCAAATAATAATGATGCATGATGGGCGTCGCAGTGGTTTGTGAAACTCTGAGCAACTCATTGGGTATAGAAATACAAAAATAGGGATGCTCGAACTGATATTGTACGGCCAAGTGAGCATAATACTGCTCTAGGTGTTCAGGGGCACTAAAAGGGAACTTCACGAGTATCTTGTCTGTAAAGTCGAATCTCCATTTACACAGCGCATTCATTTTTGCTGCAATCATTTCAAAGTAAAATTCAATAACCTTGGGCGGGGGCATTCCAATCGCCAAGTTAAACACGTAGTGAGTGTGGCTATCACAGCGATAAGGAATAAAAAACACCAACGGACAGAGCGTAAATTGCTTTAAGCATATCACTCGACTCATTTGCATCAGGTTTTTACAATTGAGTAAGGCTTGCCCACTATAACTGGTTTGATTGAATAACCAATGTTGACCTAATAAAAAGCTTAGCCCGTCGCTTGGCAGCAGGTGTATCGTATTTTCTATAACGGTGTTAAGTTGCCTAAAACTCAGCATTTTTTGACTCTTAGTTAGGTCATCATAAAAGAGTTTGCTGCCTTTCAGTACTTGATGACTATTCACACCACGTTGCATTGCCATTTCAATGAGTGGCAATAATAATGATTGGCTACTTAGGCAAGCTGTTTCGGCATCAAAGTAGGACTTCATACTGTGGTTGCTCTTTTTTGTTGTTCGAGCCCTTGATTTAGTTCGCTAAGTAAATTGCTCAACGTATCTGTATCAGCCGCTTCTACACAGTGCCAGTGTACTTGACTAAAACCGGTCTTAGCCTGATTTTGATCATACGGCGTGTGTTGCGCGACCATATTGGCCACTTGTTCTGTTATGTAGGTTGCTTCTAGGTGACTGGTATTTGGTAATAATACGATGAAACGATCAGATGCAAAACGACACGCCAAATCGGTATTTCGCAGGTTTAAAGTAATAATCTGACCAATATCAAATAATAGATTGTTGGCGCGTATAGAGCCATAGCGCTGGTTAAAAAGTGCGAATCCTTTTATGTCAAATAAAGCAATGCAAAAGCAATTGGAAGTGTTAGCTAGTTTAATAAGCTCTTGTTCAATTTGCCTTTTCATATAATCAGCACGATACAGCCCGGTAATAAAATCATGTAAACCATGGGTGCGATAAAACCGTTCTTTTTTTGTCAACAGGTGGTTGAGTACACGTTGCTCTTGACCCCAATAATACATTGCTAGGCTCATAAAGATCATGCCAACCACCGCTGGAAATGCTTCTAGGCTGCTTAACCAGCTATGGTGTTTTGAGAAAGTAAAAAACTCATCTAAGAAATCCAGTAATAGGGTTATATGCATGGCACTGAGGCCAAAAAATAGCAAGTTAGTTACGGTGCCTTTTGGTCGCATGATTAAGGTGGTGAGTAGCCAAATTAAAGTCATAAAGGCGATCCCTCCTTCAGCAACACTATCCACCCAGTCGATGTCCACTGCAGGTTTTAGGGTACCTAGCTGAAACACAACGAGCAGTGCGAAAAATAGCATAAAAAGCAAAGTGCTTAATAATGTGGTGTGTAATTTTATAAAAGAGTGAGGCATAGAGATCGCTAATTTATTGGCCGCTGATTAAGCTGTTATGCGTTATTGTATTTGCAGAGTTATTCACCTTATAGGGTCACTTTAGCTCACTAAAGGGCACATATTTATGACAATAACCCGTGTTTAGTGGTAGGTGAGCGGTATCTATCACGATAAAGCTGATCCAAGAGGGGGGTTAAATAAGCTCATTACTTGATGAAAGGGCATAAAATAGCCGGGTAAATACGCCTTTATGAGGTTGTCTAGATAGTTCTGACATATTTGTTTCATGTACTTTTTTTACCTTTGCTGCGTCGCCGTATTTAGCGGGATAAACATTGACCTCCTGTGCAAAGAGAAAACAAAAATGAAATTACAAAAACCGTCGAATTTTTCATATTCTAAACTTGCCTTAGCCACCGCCAGTGTGCTGTTTACAGTGCATAGCTATGCAAACACATTACAAGGTCGGGTAAGCGATCAAAATAACACCGTGTATTTTGAAGGGGCAAAAGTCACATTAAAAGAGTTATCTCGCAGTGTCAGCTCTGATCGAGATGGCTCATTCAGGTTAACAAACTTACCTGAAGGTCAATATACTTTGCATGTGAGTTATTTGGGCGCGCCTTCGATAGAGCGCACTGTAAAGATTGTAAAAGGTGAGACCCTGAATACGGCCATTCAATTGGGGGCCAGAGATGCCTTATTAGAAGATATAATTGTGGTTGGGCAACGAGCTGGGCAGGCTGGTGCTTTGAATAGGCAAAAAAATGCACTTGGCATTAAATCTATTGTGAGTAGTGATGCAATTGGGCAACTGCCAGACCAAAATGCGGCTGAAGCATTACAGCGACTGCCTGGTATGTTTATTCAACGAGATCAGGGGGAAGGGCGTTTTGTTGGGATCCGGGGTATTGACCCTAGTTTGAATAACGTCACGATAAATGGGGCGAATGTACCATCACCTGAGTCGGGTGTGCGCAGTGTGGCGATGGATGTGATCCCCAGTGAATTAGTGCAAAGCTTAGAGGTGAGTAAAACAGTCACCCCTGATATGGATGCCAGTGCAATTGGCGGGAGCATTGAAGTTAAAAGTTTAAGTGCTTTTGATAGAGAAGGCCGCAGTTATAGTGTGACTACACAGGCAACGAATAATGCGCAAGTTGATAAAACGAGTCCAAAGTTATCAGGGAGTTTCACAGATATAGTTGCTTTGTCGAAACAGTATGATTTAGGTGTTGCCGCAGCAGTGTCTTGGTCACAGCGCAAGTTCGGTTCACACAATATGGAAACTGACGGTGGTTGGCAATTATATGATATTGAAGACACGACAGGAGAAGAAGTCAGCCTATTTGGTGCGCAGGAAATAGAGCAACGCCATTATGTGATAAAACGTGAGAGATTAGGGGCCGCACTGAATTTAGACTTACACTCAAGCCAACTGAGTAAGTACTACTTACGGACATTGTTCAGTGAATTTTCAGATGATGAGTTTCGTCAGCGAAACGAATATAAGTTTGATAAAGGGACATTGGTCGCAGGGACACATACGAATACCTCTGCGGTATTCAGTAATGCAGAAATGGATAGAGACACCAAAGACCGCTATGAGTCACAAAAAATTATGTCGCTGGTACTAGGAGGTGAGCATCAACTTCGTGAATGGTTTGTCGAATATAGCGTAGGTTATTCAAAGTCTAGCGAAACAGAGCCTAACCGTATTGATGCTGATTTTGCCGCTGAAGACCTCATGATAGGGTATGGCAGCCTATCAGAAACACCTACTTTGAGTCGTAATGAAGGCGCACACGATTTAAGCCGTTTTGAACTGGATGAAATTGTATGGGAAAACAACCGAACGGAAGATGAGGCAACGAGTTTCAAAATCGATTTATCTAAAGAGTTTGTTGTAGCTGGTTTTAACAGTGAGTTTAAGTTTGGCGTAAAATATTCAGAACGGGACAAAATGAACGATACTCATGCCACCGTTTTTGATAGTGGTTTTGATGATGCACTGGCGAGTCAATTTGGGAGTGCCTCACCTTCTTATAGTCTAGGTGATTTTGGACCTGGCTTGTCTCGCGCTGGTATTGCTCAATTTGTAAAAAAGAACCGAACACAGTTTGATATCAATCAGTTAGATAGCGACATTGAGAGTAAAGGGCGCAGTTATCATATTTCAGAGGAAGTACTGGGGGCATACGCTATGTTGACGGTCGATATAGGCCAGTGGCAAGTTATTGGCGGGGTCCGTTATGAGGGGACAGACTTTAGCACATCGGGTAATAAGGTTGAGTTGATCAAAGACGATACAACCGACACTGAGCGGGTTGATTTAAGCCGATTTGATGCTGTAAAAGATTATGATCACATTATGCCTAATTTAACAGTGCGTTATGATTTTACCGAGCAACTTGTTACGCGTTTTGCGTATACCAACACCATCGCGCGCCCTGGGTTTTCTGATGCTGCGGCATTTCAAATTGTTGAAACTGAAACGACCTTAGAGGATGACAACATCGAAGTGGAGCGTAAGGCGGAAGTGGGTAACCCGGCTCTTGACCCTTATGAATCTCATAACTTGGATATGTCGATAGAGTACTATCCAGGTAACATTGGAGTGATTTCAGCCGGGGTGTTTTATAAAGACATTGACAATTTCATCAGTATTGAACAGGTACAGGATAATGGACTGTGGGAAGGATACAAAGAAGTTGTTCAAGCGGTGAATGGAGGAGCAGCCAGTTTAACTGGGCTTGAACTTGCGTATACAAAAAACTTTCATAATGGCTTGATGTTTTCTGCCAATGGTACCTTCATTGATGCTGATGATAAATTACCAAACCAATCAGATATTGTTGCCAATATCATGTTCGGTTATGAGAGCAATAACATCAGTACACGGCTTAGTAGCAGCTATAAAAGCAAGAGCTTTATGTTTGAAGAGAATGGGGCCCGTGTATATCAAGATGCACATATGCAACTCGATTTTAGTGCAAAATACTATGTTACAGAACAAGCACAACTGTATTTTAATGCCGTTAACTTAACGGATGAACCTTACTATGCGTATCACGGCACTCCAGATCATAACTATCAATATGAAAGCTATGGCCGTTCTTTTGAATTGGGTTTCACATTGACATCACTATAGTTTTTTGAAAATTGAAGAGGTCCGTCAGTGAGAGCTGGCGGCAATGAATATGAACAACTTTTTATTTTATAGCATGGTCGCGACGTCGACTACTTTAGCAGGGTGTGCCAGTACCGTTTTTAGTCAGAATGTACCGCAACCAAATAGTGCCAATCGCATCGCTTTTTTGGCCTTGGGTGATGGGGGATACCATACTGATTACCCAAAAACTAAGCATATTCTCAACCCCAAAACCAAAGCTGAATTTATAGCTGCGGAGAAAAAAGACTGGATAGCTGAGCATCGACCATTAGAAGAGTTCAGTCATGCGCCGATTTATGTTTATCCAGAAACGAATATTGCCACTGAGCAAGGAGGGGCGATAGCGGTTGGCAAAGCGATGGCAACCCTGTGTTCATCTGAGTTGTGCCAGTTTGCAATTCAATTGGGAGACAATATATATCCTGACGGTGCCGATGCGAACGATGGCAAAGATGACCAAAAGCGCATGGATGATTTGATTTTAAAGCCGTTACAGCCGCTATTTGTACAGCAACCGGATCTCGTTGTGTATTCGGCACTGGGTAATCATGATTGGAAAACCTCTAGAAAGGGCGTTGCGTTACAAACCGAATGGATGGCCACTCAACCTAATTTTTATATGGATGAGCGCGGTTACTATAGTTATAAACAAGGTGTTGAGGGGAGTGATGTCGAATTTTTCGTGCTTGATACGAATATGCTCCTCTCAGGTCAACATTACTACGAAATCCCTTTGCGTAGCGATGGCTCAGAGCAAGGACTTGCAGCCGCATTGGCAAGTGGTGAGGCAGAGATTGAGGATATAGAACGTCATGAAGTGCCTATTAATGGGGAAGACCATAAACAACTGGCTTGGTTAGCAAATGGCTTGAAAAACTCGACGGCAAAATGGAAAATTGTATATGGGCATCATATTCTTTGGTCCATTGGCGGCAGTAAGTATGACGAAGGTCATGTTTTACGGCGGTTAATTTTACCTGAATTATGTGAATATGCTGATGCATACATTGCGGGCCATGAGCATGACTTAGAACTATTAACGGATGATTGCTCACGTGTACTTCCTGGTAATAAAAAGGCCAAATTACCACTTATAATTAGTGGCGCAGCATCAAAAATGCGTGGTAAACATACACCTTTCTCTGAGCAACAAGAAAAGCGTTATCCTGAGTATGACCTAATTTGGTCAAAAAGTTTTACATGGGGTTTTGCGCATATAGCGTTGAATAATCAAGACGATAAATTGCAAGTACAGTTTTATAGTACGCCAAGTTCAGGCTCTGGTGAGCTTATTAAAGAACAAGCGTTTAGTTTTGAGCACCGCAGTGATTAAATGATGTATGAATGATGCCGCCGTAGGCAACATATTAACTATGCTGCCTACGGAAGGTAATAAGGTTTTGTAACAAACTACGTTTTTTATTCACTGTGCTCAAAATAAATACGATAAGTAGAAGACCAAATCGGGAAATCTACTTCCATCACATAGCAAGCAAACTGGGTATCTTCGAGTTCACTATAATTGAGTAAAAATGCGATTTTTTCGGCCAATTCTGGATGTTCGGTTATATAATTTTTAGGTGACTCTAAAGAAACAACCTGTAATTGCGGGAAGTCAGGTAGCCGCTCTGTCCACATGTCTGCGGCATTCAGTTTTCCTTCTTCAACTTTTTGGTTGCCATGGTAACAGCCTACTTTTACATTGCTGGTGGCATTAATCTTTTTATCAACAAAAACCAGTAGAGTGAGCTTTTTTGCGGGGTTTTTAATTGAGATACTGGTTGATGTGCATTGGCTACTGTGGGTAAGTGGATTAACAAGTTCATCTGGGTTATTGAATATAAATGTGGCATCTAGTGCATTTACGTTTGGAATATCATCAAAAACCATTCCTGAATTACTGACTGAGTAGCTGGTATAGGCATTATAGAATCCGGCAGAAGAAAGTGGTTCGACAATGCCAATACTGAACTTATTTTGTTCTATCTTGGATGTCTGGGTTAAGCGAGTGGGTTTATCAAAATCACTGGGGTGTGGGTGAGAATAAAATTGCACGAAGGGGGCGGCATCTGGTGAGCGTTGTATACCTAGCTTACTAACCATCGCGACTTCTTGCAAAAAGTGATTATTGCTTGGGTTGACCGTCAATACATAGCTGCAGCACACATGCTCAACGCTGAACCCCAATAATGATTTAGCTGCGTAATATAACTGTGCTCGATTATCGCTTTTAGACGGGCTTTTATTATCATGTAATGCGTTTAACTGGCGCTTTAAATCTGCGTGGCTTGATGCATGCTGTGAGATGGCTCGTGCGTAAAGTTGGTGAGCTTTACTTAATTTTTCATAGCTTGCGGCGGAAATATGTGGTGACGCTTTTTCGATAAACTCTTGTAATGCTTTAACGCCGGGCAGTGCACACAATACTTGATGGCCATCGGTTGATTTTTGCGCCGTAAATACACGCTGACTATTGGAGCGGTGGTAATTTAAGAACGCCGTCAGAGAGTTTATGCTGTGCACATGTGGCGTAAGCTCTGAAAAAGCGAGTTTAAGCACGCTTTTAAGACGTTCACCAAGGCGCATTAATTCTGACGAAGTTTGTTGATTAAGTCCCATGAAGTTAGGTAAGTATGTTTATCATACCGCTCAGGTTACATGGGACTTAGGCTTTTTAAAAGTCAGGTTGAAAGACTAATAAAACAATTATCAAAATATTTACCGGCATGTACCATTTGCTTGCCATGCACCCCATGGACCTGAGGCGGTTGGATTTTCTCCTTGCACCCACCAATTGGCGCGATAAATCATATTCCCGACCGTGACTTGATCACCCGCAAGGTAGACTTGCTCTGCAGACCAGGGCTGAATGCCATTACAACCGGTATTATCGCCACTAGACACGGATACTGTTTTGGTAACTTGGCTCACTTGCCCCTGATCATCTGTCACACTTAAACTCACTTGATAATCTCCTGCAGCTCGGTAACTATGCGTAGGTGAAAATTCAGTGCTGCTATTGCCGTCACCAAATAACCAATTTGTTTGTGTGATTTGACCATTGTCACGACTTAAGTTAGAGAATGTGGCAACTAACCCTGAGGTTGTCACTGAAAACTCGACAGTTGGAGCCGGATCTGTGGTGTCTGAGCAGGCACTGCCTTTTCTCCAAACTTGACTGTATCTATCTGGGGCTGCCCCTTGTGACCACCAAGTTGCCTCATATTCAAAGCCTTGATAGCTGACTTTATCACCTAAGGCATAGGCCGTTGTTGCGCTCCACGGCGTTACCCCATTACACGGCATCGCTGAACCAATTTGTACTGACTGAGTTGTTGTATGGGTTTGTTGTGCTGAATCCGTAACCGTTAGACTCACGGTATAGGTACCCGCTTGCGAAAATTGATAACTCGGGTTTGCGTCACTTGATGTGCCGCCTTGGCTATCACCAAACTGCCAATAGTGTGATGCAATGGCTTTATCATCACTTGAGCGGTCAGTAAATTGCGCGTTGAATTGATTCACTTGTACATCAAAATCCGCCACTGGCGGTGCATCAATAGGGTCGTTCAGGCCTGTTTTATTTTTGATCCAGTTTAAGTAGCTAGTAGTGCGAGTAAATGCGGTTGCACCACTACAGCCAATTCCCCAACTGACGGTCCCCATGCTGTAAAAATCGTTACCAACTCTCACAGCATAAGGGCCACCACTGTCGCCATTGCAGGCAGACTTGCCACCTTGGCCACCGCCACAAATGACGGAGTTAGGTATATTATAATTTAATTGGCTAGAGCAATTAGCATTGCTTATTACGGGCAGTGCAACTTCTAATAAGCGGTCACTTGGACGACCCCGGTTTGAGGTTAATCCCCATCCAGAGACAGTAACTGCATTACCAACACTGGCATATTGACGTTCGATTTCCGCAGTTGGCAGCTTAGCTGGGGTATATTTTGCGTCTGCAGGAGAGGCTAATTTCAGTGCTGCAATATCGTATCCAGAGCGGATCCCATTCGCACCACGCCATTGTTCATGGTTAATGATCTGGGAAACACGCAATACTTGCCCATCATTTTGAGACAGTGAATGGGCACCAACTTTTACCGTAAGGTTACTGGTTGATGCGCTGTCTAAACAATGTGCAGCGGTGAGCACCCACTCTCGACTGAGTAATGTACCACCACAACCTTGTCGGCCATTCATTAACAGAGCAACTTGGTAGGGCCTTGAGTAAGCGGGAGTTTCTGTACCACCAACAATGTTTGGTGATACGTCTACGGCGGATGCAGAGGTAGTCATACTGGCTAAAGGGCTTAGTATTGCCAATGCAGAAAGTGTCATTTTCATGTTGTATCCTTAAGTTCTCGTTGTTGAGTAATCTAGAAATAATCTGAGATACCCCTAGGTTGCAACACTTTATTGACACTTTAATCGTGGTATGACCTGTCTTTTTGGAAGGATGCAAACCAGCAATAGATGAAAAAACAACCTCTTGAGTGTAACTTTTTATTTACATTGCGCTTGTTATGTAGACCGAACTAATTGGCTTTCATACAATAAATTGCGCGCTTGATACAAAAAACAATGTCGGCTCAGGTCGAAATATAAAGTAAGTAATAGGAAATTATATTGACGTGTTCGAATCATTAAGGCAGGTAATCACATCTGATTATTTAAATCTTATAGCAGGACGTTATATTACTTTAAAAAGAGATACAAAATGCCAACTCTGTTTTAAAGGGTTGGCATGTTATTTTATAGCCACGTGACTAAATTACTGTTCATTATTAGGTGCAAAATGCGTACGTAACAGGGTAAGCATCATTGGTCGGGCAACTCAGCAATGAAACTACCCCTTTGTTATTACTGCATCAACGTGTCGCACGCTGTGAACAGTCATTTAATGCATTGAGTATTAGTGGCCATAAAAGCGAATATTCCAGCCGATCAGGTTACCGGGTTGGCTGTTATTTGGTTGGTATTTGTCAGCACGTTGCGGTAGGTTGACCACCGAGTCAGCAATGAACTCCCCACTGGCAACATCATATGTTCTCTCACTCCAGCCATCTTTAGCATTAGTGTCTACAATGCGAAGCTTCCAATCACCTTTGGCAGTTTCACCATAGAAATGATTTGATAGCATGAGGGTATTGTCAAACTTATTACCTTCAAGGTCAGTACCAGCATGGAGTAATACACTGCGCGTGTTACTTGGCGAGATGAGTTCAATCGATAAGTCGCCTAGACGCTCATGTTCTAAGCTCAACCGAACTTGTACACCTTCAACGGTCAGGTTTTCAGTTTGTGTATGTACAGATTGTGTTGCTGCAAAGTTATCGTAGATTGCAGAGTCGCCTGATACGCTTACATCGTAATTGCGTACTTTAAGTTCAGGTAAAATAGTCCCTGTTTGTAATGCTTTTTCGACTGCTGCGTCGACGTTGACTAAGCCAAAGCCATAGTCATTATGAAAAGGTAGTCCTGCAGCATTGACTTGCCAACCAGGAATGGCTTCAAAATCACCAATGGTACGAGGTGTGCTGTCTGCATGTACTTTTGTTGCTGTTGTGATCATAAGGTGTTTTACATCACGCCAAGATAGCTGATGGTTGGCTGACATGATCAAGGCAGTTGCACCAGATAGTGCAGGTGCTGCCGCAGAAGTACCATTCATACCATTGGTATAAACAGGGTATTCACATTCATTCTGGGCTTGATCTTTACACCATTTTGGTAAGTCAGTCGTTACGATAGCTGGGCTATGAACACCGTATTCTCCGGCAGGGGCGCCAAGTAATACCGCAGAACCCGCTGACGAGTAATTAGCGAGTGTGCCATTTGCATTTAGAGCAGATACCGTAATATTCCAGAAGTTAGCGTTGGTCGGATCTGCTACAGACGTGTTATAAGCAGGCAAGGCATAAGCATTTGGGTAAACGAGCGTTAATTCACCTTTTTCACGATCACTCCAGCGACCGCCAATAAAGTGGTCATTACCCGCAGACTTTATGGATGCAGAACCTCGTCCGCCATGGCTTTGCGTTGCCGCAATCTTTTGCACATCTGCAATGTTTTCGAAGAAGCCAAGGTACGTATTATAAATAGTTGGGTCGCTAAATGTGTAGCCAATACTTTGGTTGATAACGCGTGCATCAGTAAACTTATTCATGGGTTGAACTGCGCCATCCATATCCATAACAGAACGAATAGCCAGTGCTAAACCTGGTACATTAGATTGATTTCCAATCAGATTTGCACCAGTCAGTGTCGCATTAGGTGCAACACCACGGCCGCCATGGTTGTTGAAGGCTGAAGCTGCAGCAATACCCGCTACCATTGTGCCATGGTTATCAATTTTATTACGACCTCTAGAAAAGTACTCGTAAATATACGGATCTGGGTTTGGCGTTGTGCCTTGTGCTACATTCGATGTTAAGTCAGGGTGATATGTAGCAAGGCCATCATCAATAATCGCAATATTGATCCCTTGGCCAAAAATACCGCGTCGGTGTGTAAAATCAAGGTTTAGGTCAATCCCTTCTTTTCCCGGATTGGCAGCTCCAGCAGTTTGCCCTGTATTTTGTAAATGCCACTGTTGAAAAACGAGCGGATCACCACCGGCTAGCTGGTAGGTATATTCCCATACGTGCTTAGTCGGATCATAGTTATCACTGTTATTGTCAAAGCTCTGTGCACTTGCTTGATTTAGCGCAACCAACAAACTCGCTGCGATTAAGTTAAGTGTTGTTTTTTTTCTCATCGTAATTTCCTGTTTACGTATTTGGTGTTGATAGTTAAAACAGGATATTTTTGATTAAATAACAAAGCAGACATGTTTATTTTCATATTTAGCTTATAACTGATTGTATTAACTGCGACTTTATATTTTTTGACTAGGTGTACATTGTTGCTAGGGTCTCTCATAGAGGGTGCTAAAAAGTTGAAAATAGTCTGATTGATAACTACCAGACTTTATTGTTACAAAGGCGAACTGTCTATGCTCGCCTTATCGATAACTTAGTATCTTAGTCATAAGTCAATCTTTTTCACTCTGATACTTGTAGCGATTGGAATGGCAGTGATGTTATTGTCCATATTCATCAAGCGTGTTAAATATCAATAAACTGGTACTGTCGTCTAAATCAAAGTTTAAGCTTGGAATGTCTTTCAAGCAGGTCGTATTCGGTTCACTCCATATATCGCTTATGAAGCTAAACATAATACTTTTTGAGCATTCGGACGAAATGAATCAGTTTTTTCATTAATTATCCCTTATATAAAACGTTGCAGACCCATCTATATATTTACATAAGGAAATTTGTAAAATGAATTTAACTTGGTTTACTTTTAATTCTGTTATTTATTGTTAACTATACAATTATTTGTCTTTTTTTAATACAAAATATGTAAATAGGCTGGCTGTAAAAAACATGAGTAGGCTATAAATACTCGGCGCAATCGACATGACACTATTGTTAAGCATACCTGTGGTGATCAAAAGTGCTAACGTACCATTTTGAAGCCCGACTTCCAGTGTGATTGTACGTGACTGTGCGGTGTTGTTGAGAAGACAGTGGCCTGCGGTAAAGCCTAAAAACATTGTCATTATATTGAGCATTAATGTGGCTGGGCCTGCGAGGACAATATATTCAAAGATTTGGCTGCCAAGCTTGCCACAAATACTGAGGATGACGAGCACTAAAATAACAACGGAGAACAGGCTAACGTATGGTTGTGCGCGTCGTGCTAAAACTGGAAACTTGTTACGTATGGCCATACCAATTAATACGGGAAAGACGGTGATCACCATGAGCTTTAACCAAGTTTCAATGAGGGGGAGTGTGAATGTTGAATGTGTGCCGACATACGTGTTAATTGCCCAAACACTCAAAAATGGCAGTGTGAATGGGGTAATAAAGCCAATAATAGCGGTTAGAGATACAGATAAACCAACGTCTGCTTTTGCTAAATAACTGTATAAGTTTGAAGTTGTGCCACCAGGACAAAGCGAGAGGATGAATAAACCTGCGGCTAACTCTCCGTTTAAGCCAAGTATGAATATGATGAGCAGGGCGGTGCAAGGGAGTAAGCATAACTGACAAAATGCCCCAACGATGAAGCTTTTAGGTTGCTTTAAAACACGTTTAAAATCATCGCGTATTAAGCTTAATCCCACGCCAATCATGATAAAAATAAGTGCAATTGGCAATCCGATAGCGATCAGAGTAGTTAACATATTAGCTCCATAGGGACACGTAATTTACGTCAAGTATAGTGTTTTAGGCAGTGTTCAACTTTTCAATGTAGCGTATACAATTACCTGTGTCTTTAAGAAAGCGCTATGTATTGTAAGTTGATGGTTCAAGCTTTTAACTCAGCAATTTAACCTTGAACCGTATCGACAATATTTGCCTAAAGGGTTAGATCTTTACTGTTCTATATGTTCGAATAGTGTTCGAACATTATGACCGACGCCATAGAACACGCTTTCTATTAAAGCTATTTATAGTTACCATGATTTTTAAGTAAGACTAAGTTATTATTTTTATGTTTGATGTCTAAGTCGGTGGCCGACGTCAGCATTAAGCGCTATATCAATATTCGCCCTGCTTGTATTTTTTAGCTTGGAGTCGTTTAAATGAGAAGTGGTACAGATGAGAGTTACTAAGTTCACGTTTTTTTTATTGCTTTTTAGCATATTTTTAAATGGCTGTGGCGGCGGAAGTGGCGATAATTTAGAACCATCGCTTACTCAGTCTTATCAGGTAACGGTTAATATTGAGGGAATGGGCGCTTCTAGTGCATCAAATATAGCGGTACCATATGGTCAAAATACCCGCATTACATTAACCCCTAATACTGGCTATCATATTGGAACAGTGAGCGGCTGTAATGGCAGTTTGTCTGGTAATATCTACACAACGGGTAATATTCAAACAGCATGTAGTGTAACGGTTCGATTTAATGAGAATGTTCCTCTAAGCCAAGTTATGACAGATCCAGAACTTTTACGCTGTGCGCTCGATGGAGGTGAACAGCATGTCCATGAGGTTACAACGCTGTCATGTGATGGATATACGGTACTGTCGATGGCTGGAGTTTCACAATTAACGCAGTTGTCTCGTTTGACGTTAAGTAACGCTTCCCTCGCTCAAATCGACCTATCAAAAAATACAGCGCTGACAACATTAAATTTAAGTGGTAATCAATTGTCTTCAATTGATTTATCAAACTTGCCTCAGTTAACAACCCTTAACGTCAGCAATAATCAGTTATCAAGTCTAGATATCAGCAACAATCTTAAGTTAACTGATATGAAAGCATTTAATAATAGGCTGACGCGCATTAATCTCACTAAAAATACTCAGCTGATAGATTTAAGCCTAGGTGAGAATCAACTTGTTGAAATTGATGTGTCGGCTAACTTACAGTTGCTTGAGTTACGCGTATACGCGAATCAATTGACCAGCCTTAATGTAAGTAACAATGAGTCATTAAGTGTACTCAGTGCTTATGACAATAGACTTTCCGCTGTCGATATTTCCAATAATAAATTGCTTCAAGCGCTAAGTTTGGGAGCCAACCAGCTTATGGATGTGGATGTCAGTCTCAATGTACGCTTAGTTGAACTAAAGCTATACGATAATCAGCTCACGAGTATAGATATTACGAACAACACCCGTTTGCAGCTTTTAGATGTAGACGGTAATCAGTTAACGGCTATAGATGTGAGCAATAATACTGGGTTGCTAATTGTTGGTTTAGATAACAATCAACTTAGCGAAGTCGATGTTACGAAAAACACTCGCCTGGAGCAATTAGACTTAGATGGTAACCAACTAACGGCAATAGACTTAACTAATAATACAGGGTTGCTGAGCTTAGGGTTAGATAGTAATCAGCTAAGCAGTATTGATCTAGCGCAATTAGACTTAGATAGTAACCAATTAACGGCAATAGATGTAATTAACAATACTGAATTGCTGAGCTTAGGATTGGACAGTAACCTACTAACAGGTATTGATGTAGCAAAAAATCTATTTTTGACAAGCTTGGATATAGATAACAACCAACTTAGCGAAGTCGACGTTAGCCTAGAGCAATTAGACTTAGATGGTAACCAATTAACGGTTATTGATGTGAGTAATAATACGGCATTACTGAGTTTAGGATTGGACAGTAATCTACTAACAGGTATTGATGTATCAAATAACCGAGTTCTTACCAGTTTAGATTTAGACAATAATCAGTTAACAAGCATAGACATTACGAATAATCTGCTGCTGAGTAGGCTAAATTTAGATAATAATCAAATAACTAGCCTTGATGTCAGTCGTAATGCAAGCTTGTTTGAATTAGGGGTGAATAACAATCAACTGACTGTACTTTTGTTACAGAATAACCTTGAACTGGCCTCTTTGGATTTAAATAATAGCCAATTATTAAGTATCGATGTTAGCCGCAATGTACAACTTACGTCACTGTCATTAGAGAGCAACAAGTTGACTGAGTTAGATGTGTCGAGCAACACTCGATTAAACCAGCTAGATTTAGACAACAATATGCTCACAAAGGTAGAGTTGTCGGCTAATGCATCGCTGAAAGTACTTAATCTAGGGAACAATCAACTCACAGAGCTTGATGTAACAAAAAACACTGAGTTGAACACATTGAATATAGATGATAACCGCTTAGCTATGTTGGATTTTGCTTTGAATACCGCATTAACTAACTTAAGTGTAGATAATAACTTGCTTACCACTTTGTCAGTTGCAACTAACAGACTATTGGTTGAGCTACATGCTGGGGGAAACCTGTTAACGGAGCTAGATGTATCATCAAATACAATGTTAAAGGTATTAAGTGTATTTAATAATCAGCTGAACAGTCTTGATGTTACAAATAATAAGCAGCTCGAATTTTTGAGCATTGGCAAAAATAGCATATCCAGTATTGATGTCAGTTTACAGAGTGAATTGAAAGAATTGCGTGCTTATGAAAATCTCATTGTAGCAATCGATATCAGTAACAACCTTAAACTGGAATCTTTGAGCTTATATAGCAACCAACTTGCACAAGTAGACATAACAGGTAATCTTCAGCTACGTGAATTGAGCCTTGGCAATAATCAACTCAGTGTGGTGGATGTTAGTAATAATATTGCGTTACTTGATCTTAAAGTATATGACAATGCACTCGAGCGCGTTGATGTAACCACAAATACTGCACTGGTGACATTAAGTGTAAGAGATAATCAACTTACAGAGCTCGATGTCTCTCAGAACGTGCAATTGAGTGAGCTTATTGCATATAGCAATCAACTCACCACTATTGAACTAGAAAGTAACACAGCGTTAGAGCGCTTGCAGTTATACAATAACCAATTAGCTGAACTTGATGTATCATCACACACGCTATTAAATGAGTTGATTGTTTATACCAATCAACTCACATTGATTGATTTAACCAATAACCCTGCGCTTGTGACGCTTGATGTGGGAAGTAACGAGTTGTCTTCATTAGATGTTTCAAAGAATACGCAGTTACAAATATTAGGCGTAAATGATAATAACTTAACAAGTTTAGATATTCGTCAAAATAAGGCGCTTGAGCGTGTAGATCTATACCGAAATGCTATAACAACACTTGATACTTCAACCAATGAGCAGTTGCAAAGTTTAAAGGCCTATGAAAATGAGATGACGAGTGTGGAGCTGTCAAATAATATTAATTTGCAAGAATTGAGCTTAGGCAGTAATCAGCTATCGGCAGTTGATGTGTCGAATAATACCTTACTCACTTCATTACGGCTTTATAGCAATGAATTGTCGCAAGTTGATGTGCGTAGTAACACGTCGCTTGTGGATCTTAACCTCAACTTTAATGGGCTAACGTCACTTGATGTGAGTAATAATGCTCAATTGAACACGTTAGAAGTTGAAAGAAATACATTATCGACGATAAATGTGCGAGAAAACCCCGAATTAACAAGTTTGAATGTGCTTCGAAATAACCTAGTTGATCTTGATGTGACGCAAAATACATCGCTGACAACTCTTTTATACGATACGGGTGTGAACTGCACTGGCAGTGCATGTGGGTTGTGAACCGTAGTCGTTACTTTATAAGTTTCTGTTTTGTTGTAAAAAGCCCTATAATCAAAACCTATTTGTTAAGGCGCACATAAACACAAGGCTAAAAATATGAACACCAAGCTATATAAATCTGTATTGGCACTGACCGATGATTTGATGGCAGCTGCACAGGCGCAAAACCAGCAAAGGTTTGACGAACACTATGCGCAATTAAAACTCTTGTGTGAGAGCAACGAAGGCTCAGATAAAGACCATCCTGTGCAATGGGAAACATTGGCTGATTTTACCGATGACTTGGTCCTTGCAGTCACACTGTATGAACATGCTCTTGTAAAGGCACAAGCAATTAACTCGAAAGATTTTTGTTCATCAATTGGTTACTCTATCGGTGCATTAAAAGTGGAATTAGGTGATAAAGAGGGGGCCATCGCTGCATTAGAGCAAGCCAAAATAGCATGTAATAAAATTATTGATAAGCAATTAAAAGCAGAGATCCATGACTTGCTTACTGAATTGAAAAGTAAATAGCCTAGAGTAGCCATCACATTTTGATGTTTTTAAAATGAGTGCTCTGTGTTTAGAACACTCTTATAGTATTTTAGCAAGCTCTAGATTCTAGATTGGCAGTACATTCAAGATCTTTTGTAAAAGCAGGCTAATATGTTCTACCCCGGTAGCTAGGGTCGCTGCTATCTGCATGAGTTCTGCCAGCAATGTCAGCCGTCATATTTGATGGGGTTTTAGCCGCGTCTTGACTTAAAGTTTTTATTTTTTAGTAACATTTAATTATCTCCCTGATTTAGTTACCGTTCTAAGCTATCCACTTTATTTATTTATTTATTTTATTTTATTTTTATTAATAATAACTAAATTATTTTCGGTAATGATTAAGTTTGGTTTTTGGTGGTTACCATGTTTAAGAGAACACGATAAACTATGTGAAGGGTTTGTGTTGAGGTGAATTGAGATAATGAAAGTATGGTTAGTATCAATACTGCTATTATGCGCTTGTAAATATGTATACGCCTTACCTAAAGGGGAGGGGTATTTTAAAGAGTATATTGAAGAGACAGGTTTCTCTGGTATTTTGTTTGCAGCGCATAATGAGAAAATTATTTATAATATGTCATATGGGTTAGCAAATAGAGAGCAGAAGATTAATTTCAATGCTAACTCTGTATTTCATATAGGCTCAATTACAAAACAATTCATTACTGCGGCAATACTGAGGCTTTCTGAGCAGCAGAAATTACGACTTGATGATACATTACCGCTTTATTTTACGCATGTACCGGCTGATAAACGTGCTATCACATTACATCAACTATTAACGCACTCTGCTGGTTTTAGTCATAGTACAGGGCCGGTCTATGAGTTAGTGAATGAACAAGCTTTCATATCGCGCGCGCTTAAGTCTCCACTGCTGTTCAAACCGAGTACACAGCACCATCATTCAAATATAGGATTTGGTCTGTTAGCTTTGATCGTTGAAAAAGTATCTGGTCAAGGTTATGAGGAGTTTGTGAGAGGATCAATACTGCTTCCAGCGGGGCTAAATGAAACGGGTTATCGACTTATTGGCCGTAAAGAAGCTAATTTGGTAATAAACTATGTAAAGACTACTAATATAGTCGAGCAGTTATTTTCATTAACGCCTAGCTATAAAGCATTAGGGCATTCTTTACAGCACTTTTACGAAAGCTTGGGTAAAAGATGGAATGTAGAAGGCTCGTTAGGATATTTATCGACGGTTCATGATATATATCAGTGGTATTTGGCGATCCGATCACAGCAAGTGCTAACACCACACTCATGGTCGTTAATATTAGCTGAGCAGCAATCTGCATCATGGCGCACTGGTGGTGTTCAATATGGCTATGGCTGGATGGCAGAGAAAGCGCCTAACGGTGAACCGCGCTTATTTCATAGAAGTATATCTGAAGAGACATTTGCGATGCTCAGTTACTATCCTGAGAGTGATGTCTATATATTTGTTGTCGCTAATTATCGTGATAAGCAATTAGAGGAAATAGCTTCGGCATTTAACGAAGCTATATTAGAAACCGTAAAGATCAGTAATAAGAGTAACTGAATCATTAAAAAATTGCTCAGACAAGTGCGATTAGCATTTTAAGCTAGAAAGGACGTCTGGCATTTATGCTATTAAACTGGCGAACTTTAAGCTGCTGTTCCATTAATTTTATCACTTTGAGCCAAAGTACGATTGCACTGTGACCAATTCCTAATTCTTTTTTCATTTAATAAATGGATTAAAGCGTTTAATTTTCTGATCGCATTAAACTGTAAAGCTTAATGATTTAGAAAGTAATCTAAAGCAATTAACGCCTCTTTACACTAAAAATTAAGGGTTGTTTTAATGACTGTTGTTAATTTCTAATTTATTTATTGTGATTTTTCTTGTTGATCTTCGTGTTTTATTTATGTTATTTTTTGTTTTTGTATTATTAATAGGTAAAAGGAGTTTTTAATGAGGTTAATATTATTATCAGTTGCGGCATTAACGATGTTTTCTGCAAGTGCTCAAGTAGAGGTTGCACCAACATTTAAAGCCGAACCAAAAGGGTTCACAAAATATTATTTTGTTTGTAGAAAAAGTGGATCAACACTTTACCAAGGCATCCTCTTTAACCGAAGGGATCTGCCCCCAGAGCAAAGTAACTGTATGTCGGAGGGAGGTCAGCTATATTGGTCTACAACAGGTTACCCTTGGTCATAGCCTAATTACTCGCCTCGATTAAACAGCTGTTGGAAGAATATGTTTAATCGGTAGAGAACTGAGCTCTTTAGTTATAAGAGTTCAGTTATTTATTGTGACTATGAATTTAGAATGATTTTAAATATTGTATAATTTAATTAACTCCCTTCTCTCCCTGCTTATAGTTAGACATTATTTAACGTTTTTTAGATTGCTATCTAATGTTCTAGCGAAAAGATCTACGTTTTAAAAAGTGACTATTAATCTTGTCATTATGTAAGGTCGTTTGAAACTGCGCTATCGCATAAATGAAGCATGATTGTACTGTGATAAATTCCTCATTTACTTCTTCGTATCAAAACATGGGTAAGGTATTGAATGATTTTAGTTAAAAGTAATTAAATTCAAGGGTTTAGAAGGTTCCCCTTCGGTTTTATTGTAAGCTTATCTTTTTATTTTAAATACGATAGAATGTGTTCATTGTAAATCGTTAAAAATACACGGTTGATTCTGTGATAAGTTCGTCACTTTGAACTGTGTATCTGCAAG
Source organism: Pseudoalteromonas sp. MSK9-3 (assembly GCF_003590335.1). Taxonomy (GTDB): domain Bacteria; phylum Pseudomonadota; class Gammaproteobacteria; order Enterobacterales; family Alteromonadaceae; genus Pseudoalteromonas. The sequence continues at coordinate 30,039 of NZ_MIET01000006.1, forward strand.
TAAAAAATACTGAGGTAAAATGGCCGTTTTAGAGATCCTTAAAGCACCTAATGAGAAGTTAAAAATCCCCGCAACCCCTGTCACTGATGTGAGCTCTGTACAGCAGCTCATTGATGATATGTTAGAGACGATGTATGCAACCGATGATGGTATTGGGCTTGCGTCTACACAAGTCGGCCGTAAAGAAGCCATCATCATCATTGATATCTCAGAGGAAAGAGATACACCACTGATTTTGATAAACCCTGAAGTGGTTGCAGGTGAAAATGTTGAAAAAGGTCAAGAGGGGTGTTTATCTGTCCCGGGCTATTATGCTGATGTAGAGCGTTTTACTAAAGTAACGGTGACTGGGCTAGACAGAGAGGGCAATGCTGTAACGATCGAAAATGATGAGTTTTTGGCAATTGTCTTACAGCATGAAATAGATCATTTGAAAGGCAAATTGTTTATTGATTACTTATCGCCACTAAAACAAAAAATAGCACTTAAAAAAGTGAAAAAATGGTCGTAATAAGCCAGAGAAAGCCAGAATAGACTACGGTGTAATACAGAGTCATATTCCTTGAAAAGGCAGCTATGTAATGAGCTGCCTTTTTTGTGCCTGTGATTTACACTGACTTCATGAAAATGTTTTTATCTTCATTTGCATTCAGCAGTGCCGGCTTCGGGGCAATACTATGGGGTAAAGCGAAGTAAAGTAAGTTACCGATATGTGATTTTGTACAAGGTTAAAAGAGAGAATGAATATTTTGAAGTCGTGCTGATAATTATATGACGGGCTATCAAATAAATATTATATTTTCCTTTACCTAAACTTAACTTGAGGTTTTAAGCTCTTTCACTAAATAATTCGAACAACAGAGGATATATCATGGATAGAGGCAATGTGATCGCGCAATTAGGTAATTTTACACCCTTAGTTTGGGTGATGTTATTGGGTAACTTTTTTGTACGGGCGACCTACTACATGGTTTGGCCTTTCTTATCTGTTTTGCTTTATCAAAAGTATGACTTAAGTGCCACCGAAGTTGGGTTATTACTGACTACATCAGCGGTTGTATCTGTTTTATTTGGTTTTTATACCGGTAATTTGGCAGACCGTTATGGCCGCTTTAAATTACTGTATGTTGCGGTACTGGTAGGTGTATTTGCATTTAGTGCACTGGCATTTGCAGACTCACTGTGGTCTTTCTGTTTTGCGGTATTTTTAGCAACAATGCCTCGCTCTTTGTGGGATGCACCAAGCAAAGCGGTATTAAGTGACGAACTAAAAGATGATAAAGACCGAGAGCTCGCGTTACACATGTTGTATTTTTTGGTCAACGTAGGAGCCGCTTTGGGGCCATTGTATGGCTTGTGGGCAGGTTTAAACGGGGAGCAATTTAGTTTTATTTACACTGCTATATCTTACTTAGGTTTATGTATTGCATTGCTACTTATGCACCGTAGTAGAGCTGCCAATATTGCTGAAGTAAGCAGTAGCGCGACGCCACCTAATTTTTTCAGCTGGTTAGGCATATTAAAAAAAGACACCGCTTTTTTGTTAGTATTGGCAGCAAACTTACTGATCTACTTTGTATTTGCACAAGGGGACTCCAGTTTAATTCAGTATTTAGCACGCGCAGAAGTACCTGAGCTTGCGACGCTTGTGTCTTTGCTTATTGTGACTAATTCCGCAGTTATTGTGTTATTTCAATTTCCTTTACTTCATGTCATGCGTCATTGGTCAATTCAAACGCGCTTATATTGTGGTGGTGCAATTTTAGTAGTGTCACAAATATTAATGGCGTTAAATCCCGTTGATTATTTTACCGGTTGGATTGTGTGTGTATTCGTATTGAGTGTGAGTGAAGCGATTCTGTTTTCTAACATTAATGTACATATTGATAGGCTTGCTCCTGAACATTTGAAAGCAAGCTACTTTGGGGCGGCTGGTTTATGCTCGCTAGGGTTTGCCTTAGCGCCCTTACTTGGGGGAGTCCTATTAGATGTGGGCAGTGGCCCAGTTTTATTTATAGTTACTTCAGTGATCAGTATGGCGGCACTGTTGATTTATCATATCGCACAGAGCACGCCTCGGAATCATACGACGTGTGCTATTCATTCTTAAGGTATGTGAGTGTGAGGGCTATTATCCGCAAATGGCTCTCACTCGCTCATAATCAGTAAGTTACACTTTACCGTCATACATTTATTGAAATAAGAGGTTTGCTGGAGTGCAGCAAACCTTGCAGATCCGTTGTGATTATTTATACTGTATATGTGTACAGTATTTTTTGAAGCAATGTATGAGCGACTTGATTGACCTATTACAATGCCAACAGTTGGTGTGGCATGGCAACGAACAGTTAAGCAATGTTGAGCGTGTCAGTACGGGAATAAAAACATTTGATGAGTATTTGCAAGGTGGGCTCCCCAAGCATGGTGTAATTGATATACAAGCACCACACGGTATTGGAGAGATACGAGTCTTATTGCCGTATTTAAAACAACAAGAGCGGTTAACGGTATTTATTAATCCGCCGGGTTACGTTAATGGGCATGGATTATTTCACTTAGGATTTGATACGACTCGATTACTTGTTGTTCACCCGTCTAATGACATAGACGCTTTATGGAGCGCAGAGCAGTGCCTTAAAAGTGGAGCCTGTAGCAGTGTAATACTTTGGCAAGATAGGCTCGCAATACATCAAATTAAACGTTTGCAATTGGCTGCAGAGCAAGGAGGGGCTTTGCAATTTATGATGCGTAATAATACAAGCTCGCATTTATCTTTACCTGTGTCTTTATGCTTAAAGTTCGCTGCGCATAATAAAGGGTTAGAGGTTTCTATTAATAAGCAAAAAGGCGGTTGGTCGAAGTCGCGTTTTGTTTTAATGCTAGAAAGTTATTGGCCTGAACTATATCAACCACCTAAAGCAGACAAGGTGATCTCGTTATCAGAGCATCGAAAGTGGGTATCACCGTGACTTTGTGGATATATTTACATTTTACGCAGTTACAACTGGATAGTACTTTTTGTGAAGCAAGTGAGCAGCCAGTTGTTATTGTCGATGCAAGTGATAACCGCATTATTCAAGTGTGCAATAAAGCGCGTGCTCAGGGAGTTGATGTTGGATTAGGGTTAGGTGCTGCAGCGGCATTATGTCAGCATTTACAAGTGCAGCCATACGACTGTATGTTTGAAAAAAACAAGCTAAAAGAGATTGCCCACAGTTTATATCAAGTCACTTGTGATATTAGCCTTGTGTCGCATAATGGCATATTACTGAGAGTGAGTAATATGCTGAATTTGTATCAAGGACTAGAAGCATATTGGCAGTGTATTCAAGCGGTTTTACAGCGTTTGAAGGTATGTTACAGCTATGCTAGCGGTTATTCACCTTTAGCAGCACGTTTACTGGCAAAAAATAAAGTTAATTTGATCACAGACGATAGCAGTATGCTGTTGCATCAAGTAAAGTCACACGCATTATATGAAAGTGATTTACCTTCTACAATCAGCGAGCAGTTAACGAGAGTCGGTGTTCATACGTTCGAAGCATTGCTCAACATCCCTATGGCACAATTAGCAAAACGGTTTGATGCTCAGCTGGTGCATTATGTTGGCCGCTTACTAGGGCAGTTTAAAGAGCCCGTTAACTTCTATCAGCCTCCAGAGTCTTTTTCACGTTATGTAGAGTTGCTTTTTGAAGCTGAAAACACTGCGTGGTTAAGTAAACCATTACATACATTACTGCATCAATTAGAAGACTTTTTATTAGGTCGTGAAAAAGTAGCATATCAACTTACGATTGAACTGCAGCACAGAGATAAGACCCCAGCCATATTACATGTTTATGCAAAAGAGGGAGAGTATAGGGCTGAAAAGTGGCTAATGCTGTGTGAGTTCGTGTTTTCAAATCATCAACTGACTGCGCCTGTTCAGGGGATCACCTTAAGTGCTCAGCGTATCGCAGAGCGTCAAAGTGGGTGCGGTGATTTGTTCGAGAAACAGCACAAAGGTGGTTCAGCTGCATCATTGATTTCTATTTTGCAAGCAAAGTTAGGGGGCGACGCAATACAAGGTGTAGAAGTTTATGCTGATCACCGGCCTGAAAAGGCAAGTGGCTTTATAGAGCCATTATGCCATGGTAACGACGTACCACGGGAGCCTTCATTAGTCAGACCGACAATGTTGTTAAATCCTGAGCCCTTGAACAGTAAAATACATATTCAACAAGGACCGGAGCGAATATCTACAGGCTGGTGGGATGCACAACCTATTATCAGAGATTATTTTGTGGTTAAAGAACAAAGCGGGCGTTGGTTATGGGTGTTTAGAGATCCAACCCAGAACTGGTATATACACGGTGTGTTTCATTGATGCGTTACGCTGAATTATTCTGCCAGAGCAACTTTTCATTTTTACAAGGGGCTTCACACCCAGAGGAGTTGGTTAAGCAGGCTGACTTTTTAGGGTATGAAGCGATCGCCATATGTGATGAATGCTCAGTGGCTGGAGTCGTTAGGGCGCATACTGCGATAAAAAAGCATCAGCTGGGCGTTAAGTTGATCATGGGGAGTTTACTGTGTTTTCAAGACTTAAAAGTGGTGGTGATCTGTCCTGATCGGCAAGCGTACTCAGAGTTATGTCGAGTGATAAGTAATGCACGTAAACGCAGCGAAAAAGGCCAATATGAATTAGCGCTATGGGATTTGATGTCGATAAAACACGGTATTGTTATTTGGTTACCCAGTTTTTCTAAGCGAGATCATCATTGGGCAAAGTGGCTACAACAACACTATGGCGAACGTTTATGGATTGGTGTACAGCGGCACTTGTTACACAATGATGATGCGTATTTAGCCCACTGTGAACGATTAAGCGAGCACTATTCATTACCAATGAGTGCATGTGGGGGCGTATTAATGCACAGCGCGACACGGCAACGACTGCAACATGTTTTAAGTGCAATAAAGCGCGGCACATCCGTTAAAAAAATGGGGGCTGCATTATTGTGTAACACAGAGCGTTCTTTGAGAAGTCGAGCAAAGCTCACTAGGTTATTTAAAGCGCAGTGGATAGAAAACACCCTGGTTATAGCACAGCGCTGCGAATTCTCTCTTGATACATTACGTTATGAGTATCCAAGTGAGTTGGTACCAGAGTCAGAAACTGCAATTGGATATTTACGATTTTTGGTTGAAAAAGGTAAACAGTGCCGCTTTCCTGAGGGGGTACCTGAGAACATTGAAAAGATAATTACCAAAGAGTTGAGCCTAATTGATTCGCTTAATTATGCGCACTTTTTTCTGACTATTCATGATGTTGTTATGTTCGCTAAACAACAAGGTATTTTATATCAAGGGCGAGGGTCGGCCGCTAATTCTGTTGTATGCTATTGCTTAGAAATTACTTCCGTAGACCCTCGACAAATCTCGGTACTGTTTGAGCGCTTTATTAGTAAAGAGAGAAATGAGCCACCAGATATTGATGTGGATTTCGAACATGAACGCAGAGAAGAGGTGATCCAATATATTTATAAAAAGTATGGTCGTGAACGCGCTGCATTAGCAGCAACTGTTGTGAGTTATCGCTTTAAAAGTGCGGTACGCGATGTGGGTAAGGCATTAGGCATAGATGCGACCCAGTTAGAGTATTTTATAAAAAATATAAACCGGCGTGATAGGCAACAGCATTGGCAAACACAAATTGTGGAGTTAGGTTTAGATCCGAATGGATCACAAGGTCAGCTCTTTATTGAGCTAGTTGATGAGATAATTGGTTTTCCTAGGCACTTATCACAACATGTGGGTGGCTTTGTGATTTCAGCTGGGCCTTTATATGAGCTTGTGCCTGTAGAAAACGCCAGTATGGCTGAACGCAGCGTGATTCAATGGGATAAAGATGATTTAGAAAGCTTGTCATTACTAAAAGTAGACATATTAGCATTAGGGATGCTTAGCGCAATTCGTAAAGCTTTTCAGCAAATAGCGTTGCATGTAGGGCATCGCTGGGAAATTGCAGATATAACACGTTTGCAAGACGATGCTCAAGTATATGGTATGTTGCAAAATGCAGATACTGTTGGGGTTTTTCAGGTTGAGTCACGTGCACAAATGAGTATGTTGCCGCGTTTAAAACCAGCTTGTTATTATGACCTTGTGATCCAGATTGCCATTGTACGACCTGGGCCTATTCAAGGCGACATGGTGCATCCTTTTTTAAAACGCCGTAATGGTCAAGAGCCAGTCACTTACCCTTCAAAAGCAGTAGAAGAAGTACTGTCTCGGACGATGGGTGTACCCATATTTCAAGAACAAGTGATTAAATTAGCGATGGTTGCTGCAGGGTTTAGCGGAGGAGAGGCGGATCAATTACGCCGTGCTATGGCCGCATGGAAAAAGTCTGGTGAACTTATGCAATTTAAAAATAAATTGATCACAGGGATGCAGAAGAGAGGGTATAGCACGGCATATGCAGAACAAATTTTTGCGCAAATATGTGGCTTTGGTGAATATGGTTTTCCGGAAAGTCATTCAGCCTCCTTTGCGGTATTAGCCTATGTTTCTGCTTGGTTAAAGTACTATTACCCGGCTTTTTTTTATTGCTCACTGTTAAATAGCTTACCAATGGGGTTTTATAGTGCGTCACAGCTATGCCAAGATGCTAAGCGCCATCATGTCATTATATTACCAATCTGTATTAATCACTCAAATTACGACCACAGTGTTTGTGAAAGTAAAGGGCAGTATGTGATCCGGTTAGGGTTAAGATTAATAAAGGGTCTGAGAGCTAATATTGCACACGCACTCATTATTCAGAGGCCTCAAGGTGGATATACCAGTTGTGCACAGCTACAAAACTTAGGGCATGGACAAAGTGCAATAGCAGCTTTGGCATCAGCAAATGCGCTGCATGCATTTACTGATGGCCGTTATAGTGCTCGCTGGGAAATTATGAATAAAGAAACGGAACTGCCATTATTTAAAAACATAGAAAACAATAATGTGTCAGACAATGTACAAAAATCACTTATAGCGCCGGTAGGAGAGGCAACTGAAATTGATGATTTAGTGGAAGATTATCAAGCTATTGGTCTCACATTAAATAAGCACCTTATCTCATTGTTGGATGAATCAGGGCGATTACCCCGCTTTACCCGAGCGCGCGATTTGATTCATTTACAGCACAAATCTTGGGTAAAAGTGATTGGTCTTGTAACGGGTAAACAGTCACCAGGTACCGCCAAAGGGGTGACTTTTTTTACCTTAGAAGATGATAGTGGCAATATTAATGTAGTGATATGGTCAGGCACTGCCAGAGCACAAAAACAGGCTTATTTGAGTGCTAAGCTGTTAGAAGTACAGGGGACAGTTGAAAAAGAAGGCGAAGTTATTCATGTAATTGCTGGTCGTTTGACCAATCTGAGTGAGCTTTTAAATCGCTAGAGTGCTTATTATACTATTTAGCCCTGTGTAAGCGACTGTAATAGCTATTGTTGCATATTTTGATAGATTAAATCTTTATATAAGAATTGCGTATATTGGAAAGGATGAGTATGGAAAACGTTAGCCTTGGTAAATATAAAACTGCCGTAACTCAGTTACTGAATGAAGCGCCCTGCGCGGGCACAATGGCCCCTTATATTAACGATCTATTGAATTACTTATCGGATAAAACAGGGGTTTGTGCTGATTATGACATGAATGACTGGGACGATGCGAAAACGGCAAAAGGGGTGGCGATTTCACCTGTGCAAGCAGCGAAGTGTTTACAAGAAACGCTACGTAGTCAAAAGTTTATGCAAGGGGTAAAGCGAGCGATTGAAGATAGGTTAAATTGCAGTGATGATAACATCCATGTGCTTTACGCTGGCACTGGACCATATGCTACCTTGTTGCTGCCATTACTTTGCGTATTAAAATTAGACAGAGTCAAAGCCACGCTGATTGATATTCACCCAGAGAATATTGACGCGGTAAAAACGTTAATTAATCACTTTGATGTAACCAATAATATTACAGACGTTGTGTGTGCCGATGCCACACAGTGGCAAGCCACAGAGCCTCAAGTATTTGATATTATTATTTCTGAAACGATGACCGCATTATTAAAACGAGAGCCTCAAGTCTTTATTTTTGCGCATTTATCTCAATATTTAAAACCCTCAGGTGTCCTGATCCCTGAAGAGGTGTCTTTAAAATCTTGGCTAGTTAACCAAGCAGAGACAGACCATTTATTGGGTGAGTTTTTTAAATTGGATATAAACCAATCGCGTGCGTTGCATGAGGGCGACACCAGCGCCTTTTCAGGGGCGCAGCTTATACCTGAGGGATTCGAAACGGGCTATCGCTTTAAGCTCACCACAGACATTAAAGTGTATGATTCAATCTACCTTACAGAGAGAGAATGTAGCTTAAATATTCCTCTGACCTTTTTACCACATAAAGCAGTATTAAAGGGGGGGGAGACAGTAAGCTTTGAGTACGTCAACCCGCAAAGTGCCGACTTTATATTTACATTCCCAAGTGACGATAAGCCTAAAACTGAATTAGAGCTATCTAGCTATGATGTAGAAATGGGGAATGGTTTAAAGCTTATCAAGCGTGTGTATGAGCGTGCACAAATGAATAAAAATGGTTCAAAACATGCTATACCAGAACAAGAATGGCAAGCGCAGGTGAAATTGTTTGAGTTATTGGGGATTTCTATCCATAGGGGAGTTGAAGCATTATATGAACATGAGTCATTTGCTTTGTTCGAAAGTTGGCTCACTGCGCAGTATGATGCGTTAAATAAACCGCCAGCAATAGAGGCAGTAAACGACCAAGTGATGCGTTGCTTAGCAGAGTGATACTTTTACCAAGGTATGTTGGCTTGCTTAGGCTCAGAGTAACTTTCTAAGTAATGTACTGGACCATGATGCCAGCCCTTCGAGTATGAGCTTCGTAGGGCTGAATGAACGTCCAGCGTAAATTTTAATTTATCGTTCATATTTGTCTTTGCAATTCATCTTAGTATTGTCGTTACTGTCTATGTCGATTTTATTCAATACGTTTAGATAGCGTGCGGGTTACTTTATGGCTTTAACCATAAGGACAATAAAATGAATTCGATAAATTACCATCAGTTGGCCCCAAACGCGTTAAATATTCTCTTGCAGCAAGAGGCGTATTTAAAAAGTGCATTCAATGATTCACAATGGCTTAGCCTAACATTATGGGATTTGGTCAAAATGAGAGTGTCACAAATGAATCGTTGCGCATATTGTATTGAGATGCACAGTCAAAGTGCATTAGCACAAGGAGAGTCTGTAGAGCGCCTACTTGCTTTGAATGCCTGGCAAAATTCTTCATTATTTACTAAAAGTGAAAAAGCGATACTCCATTGGGCTGAACGTATAACAAATAATGCAGAGGTAGGCAGTGAGGAATTATCAGAATTACGAGAGCACCTTGATGAGCGTTCAATATGTGACTTAACCTTTGCTATTAATGCGATTAATAGTTGGAATAGGGTTGCAAGGGCCTTCAACCCCTAAATTAGGATGGTAAAGACACAATGAAAATGTTGGTGCAACATAGTGATGGCTTAGATTTACAGGTCTACTTTCCACAAGGAATATTAGCAAAGTATGTGCAAGGTATTTGGATTGCTGCACATCAAGGTGTTGATACCAACAATGTTACACGGTATTTAAAAGCAAATGGATGTAACGCTATTACGTTTTGTTTAAAAGGCCATATCGCATTTGATTCTGTAAAATATGCACAGGGTGTTTATTTACAGCCCGCCACTCTTCAGGCAAAAGGAATGACTTTTACTTCAAACACGCTTGCAGTAGGGGTTTGTTTACAACCCGGTGCTATGTCACTGTTTTCACCGTTACCTAACGAAGTAACGTGCGCAGGTAAAACACAAGATGATAAGACCCCCAATTTGAGAGTCTGCTTTGATATGCTACAAACTGTGCATACCCCTTACGCGTTATTAACGTGTTTATATAGGTATTTTATGTCTATTTTTGCACAGACGGCTGATTTTAATCCCACTTTGTTACGTGTGCTGCCATATTTTAGTGAGCCTAAATCATTGCAGAGTATTGCAGCTGGGTTACCTGTTGGGCAACGTCAACTTGAAAGGGTTTTTAAGCAAGCAATGGGGATCACCGCTAAACAATATCAGCGTATAGTACGGGTAAATAAAGCGGTACAATACTTGAGATGTAATCCCTCTGCCAATTTAATTGCTGTTGCTTACGAATTTGGCTATTCAGACCAAGCGCATATGACGAGAGAGTTTAAGTCTTTTACACACTACACACCAAGCTATTATATACGTGACTAGCATGTAATTTTCGCTGTTAAAAACTAAACAATACCACTGAAATCGTCAATAAACCTCTCTCGCTGTAATGCTCTGTAATTGCTGATAACGCGTAATGTCTCTAACCTATTTGCATTGAGAGACAAATCGTTAATTATGTTAGGTGATGAGAATGAATATTCACAAAGGATATGTTGATAGTGATGAAACAGAAGGTTATTTCCAGCCCCTTTCCTATTTTATTAGCGAGAAACACGCTGACTCACCGAAGCCAGTAGATGATATAACACGTTTGGGGTCTCTTAAGCTCTTTGAACACATCGTACAAGGCTTGAATTGTCAGGAGGTGAACTCATGATAAGTGTGACGCCTAGCACCTTAGAACTGAATAAAGTCTTTGTCGATGAAAGTTTGATCCGTGCTTGTATGTGCTCGCATGCCCCCCTCAAAAATTGGCTATTACTTGATTTTGATGTTCTGCAGTATCCATTTGCAGAGCTTATGACACAGCGTATTCTAAAGTGCGATAATATCGACAAATACCATGAAGCCATTATTGAACAAAGAGCGCAGTTTGGGATGCCAGAGCAGCTATTTGCACAAGATAATTTGTTCTTTAAAGAGATGATCCAAAACCAAGCTGAGGGTGCTGGTTTAGTGACGTTGTATCAGCGCTTTGTGAATGAGTATTTAGCACATAAAGTCGCACATTCGCTCAATTTTGATACGCGTCCAGATATACGGGTCCATTTACCAACCACTCGGCCAGTCAGTGAGTTTCATGATGATTACTCAATGACGCATAATTTCGAAGAAATTAATATGTGGTTGCCCTTGGGTGATACTCAAGGAACATCAACACTCTGGTTGGAGTCAGATTATGGCACTGGAAAAGCACAGCCAATAGATGTTAAATACGGACAAGTCTTGTTATTTGATGGTGGGATACTGAAACATGGTAGTCGTAAGAATGACTCGAATAACACACGGATCAGTTTGGAAGCAAAGTTGTCTTTAACTGGTTCTACTGAGCGTGCTGATGCCGTCCATTTATTAGATCGGTTTAGTTTCGTACAAGGGTAAATAAGGCTGTGCACAAACATAATATTTGTGCACGGTGTATTTAACCTCAGCTCTGGATAGGCGACTTTGCCCAATAAAGCTATTTTTCTCACTCTCGGCGTTGCTTTCATTTGTAATAGCCCGCTATTACTGCATAAAAGCGCCTTGATATTGAGCAAAATATCATCATTGGATTGTACATAAGTTTGTTTTCAAAACATTTTCTATTCCAAAACCCTTATCCAAACCTGAGGTTATTTAGTTTATTTTTTAATAATACTGATATGAATCACAGTGACATTGCGGATCTGCAATGAGATCATTTTCGGTTAAGGTAAGCTGCTTCTGATTTTGATGGTCATACACTGTTGCAACTTTCAGTATTTCATCAATACCAATTACTTCTACTGGATGGTTGTTATATTCAACCCATTCACCGTTTCTGAGCTCTTTTAAGTTCATTGTGAAGCCTCGCTGTTGTTAATTAAACAAGTATAGTACTGGATGGTGAATACACGAACGAATGAGTGTACATTAGGTGATTTAAATACCTAAATAACAGATATATTAGCTGTGCGGGTACAAATTGAGTTATAAATATCATCTATCTGATGTGATCTAGAGTTGTTAATCAAGGCTCAATAGCTCTAATGCTCGATGTGCAGAAGCTATTGCTCCTTCTTGCCAACCACTTAGATAGGTTGTGTGATCTCCAGCAAAAATATAGGGTCCATCTTGATGAGAAAACTCGACAATGGGTGGGTTAGACGACCAACCTCCTTTTGAAAAAGGTGTGTTTTTCCAAGAACGCGAGCAGGCATTATGCGTGTATTCTGTTGCTTCAGGATGAATATGCTGCATTTGAGTTAGTGCGCTATCGACACGTTCTTGGTTTGACAGGTTGGCAAATCGCTCGCCTGCTGACCCATCAAAAATGTAGCCACCAACCAGTACACCTGATTCTTGACCAAAGCCTGAGGAGGGGTACCATAACTGGGTATTATCAGATCCTAACCATGAAATTCCCCCAAAAATATACTCATGGGTTTCCCAAAATCGCTCGGATTGAAAAGCTATTTTTCCTGCTGAAGTATAATTTGCGTTTTGTATTTCTTGTGCAATAGGTGCCGAGAAATCATGGTCTATATCTTGAAGCACGGTGAGAGGGAGAGTGACAACTATCTGGGCTGCGGTCATTTTTTTTATCACGCCCTGTTTGTTACGAAAAGTCACTTCAGACCCTGATTGGACTCTTTTTATTGAGAGAACTTCACTGTTGTAGCGTATTTTTTTGGGGATATTACGGACAAATCCTTTTACGATACGGTCCATCCCACCTACAGGTTGCAACATGGTCGCCTGCTGATCTTTGGATTGCTCAAAATGTATTCGCCTTGCCCATTTGTCCAGATGTGGTAAAACTTGCGTGAAGTCTTTACTTGGCTGTGCTTGAGGTGGGGTAAATACTCCGGAATTAGCCTCTGCTCCTGCTCGTATTGAGCCTGAAAATTGATAATTACTATCCAAGTCCCCAAAGCTTGTTAGCATTTTAAGCATATGGTCGTTATGTTGTGCTGGTAATAGATGTGATACTAAGTTTTGCTCAATAGCTTGCGCCAGTGTTGATGCAATTAGTCCGCGTTGACTGGTGTAAAGTTCTTTCGATTTTATTGGGGTATTATTGAATGCGCCATCGATAGAGAAAAATGTATTACGGTTGTCATTAATGATTGGCTCTAAAGGGATTGACAACTCTTTACAGTAACGTAATACACGTTCATGGTGGTGCGATATTCTAGCTGGTCCAACATTGAAGTATAAGTGCTTGTCTCTATTAAATTCGCAGTATGATGTTCTATCAAATTCTTCTATTTCGCTCCCATGGCGCAGTGTTTCGTTTCTACCCCCTGGCTTAGAGCGTGCTTCAAGCATTTGGAAGTTAACACCTAACTTACTTAATTCGTATGCTACGCATAACCCTGAAATTCCCGCGCCGAGGATCAATATATCATGGTGTTTGTCAGGGCTATTTATTTGATTATCTCGCCATTCTTGCAAGTTAAAAGGTTCTAGTGTGTCATCTGCGAGTGCTTGGGTTGAAAAAGCACTCGCAAGCGTTGCTGTAATGACTTGTTTAATAAGCTATCTTCTGTTTTTATTCATTCTGTTAAACTCTTTTTTAGAAACAGGTCAATTGGTTAAGTTTTGAATGATGTTGGTAAACTTTATATGGTGGGTAGTCCTGTAAAACGAATATGGATGAGGTGTTACCCATATTTGATTAAGTGCAGTGGGCTGAATAAATAAAGCTAATAAAGAACCTATCAATGACTGCGAAAGTACATTACAGGTTCTTTACGGTAACCAGAATCTTATCGGTTAACTACATAGTTTTTACAAGCCCCTAAATTTGTATATCTATGTTCATGACCTAACGTTTTTGGCGCGACACTATGAAGGGGACCGCCATTAACTTTCCAATTACTTCCTTGATAGCTAATAATATCATGGGTGCTATACACTGCTGGGTAAGGCTGCCACGTTTCAGCACAAGGCTGACATTTTGGTAACTCTTTTGCGATTACATTAAGCAACTTATATTGTTCATCTCTGGCATCTTGATGTAGCTCCCATATGAAAACGCCAGGATAACCATTGTCTGAGACAAACTTTGATTTGGTTTTTATCAGTTCTGGTGTTTCCCAAAAATAGGCATCATTATCAAGAGTATATTGACCTCTGTTGTAATCCACGCCCATGCCTTTGACTAAGTTCTCTACAATGTCGCGGGCAGTGTGGCTAGAAACAGGGCCGTTTTTACTGTCTACGAAGGTTTTATTATAGAAAGGGAGACCTAAGCTTGTTTTAGCCACATCATATTTGCTGATCATACTTTGACTCGCGGGGTTTGGATTAATAAGCCCCGCATGAATATCGTCCCACGCAGCATGATGTTTAATTGGTGAGCCACCCCAGCCACCTGTGTAGTCATAGGCCATAAAACGAATAACATCTGCATACTTATCTAAATCAGGGTGAAAGTTAATTCCTGACCAACCGCCAGCTTGTACATCGACCGTCACTTCAATATTTTCAGGTAAGGCAGCACGCAAGTCTTTTACTAAGGTTAGAAGCATATTACTTTCAATGGGGTTTGGCTGGTTGTAGGTACTCCAGTCCTCCCAATCGACATCTATGCCATCAAGATTGTGTAGTTTTGCGTACTCGACTAGGTTGAACACCAGTTGGCTGCGTGCAGCCTCATCCATAGATAAAAAATCTACACCAGCACCGCCAACGGAGATCATGACTCCCGTATTATTAGCATGAGCATGCTTAACGATATCATCAATATACTTGTCAGCCTCAAGAGTATCTAGGCTACCATCGGGCTGAGGGTAAGCAAAAGCAACGATAATATGCGTCAATTTATCTGTGGCAAGTGCTTGAATATCGAGCTGTCCTCCAGCAGGATAATCCCATGTAGCATAAAAGCCTTCTATTCTTGGACAAGACTGTTCAGCAGCAGCCATAGCAAACAATGGCAGGAAACATAACGCGGACAGATTTGTCAGTAATTTTCTTTTGTTCATTGTATATTCCTTATAATTACATGTTGTATTTTTAACCTCGCTTTCGATGTAACGATTTTATTTAAAATATGTAAAGTGAAATAATGTGAAGTTAATTCAGACTGAGTTTTAGCTCTGTCTTTGTGAAGTATTCTCCAGTAGAGATCGCTGAGTCATACACCGTATCTGAGTAATATCGGGTGGGTATACTTTTTAGTGTTTATTTATAGTTATAAGCAACGGAGTATGTGAAATTACAGTGCGTATAGATAGGTGTTCGGGTTACGTTTTACACTGTTTGTAAAATTAAATATTCTAAGTTGGTACTTTGTTATGAATATGTACTGTGCGAAATTTGCAAACTATAAATTCATAAGTTGTTGTTTTAAATTGTTTAATGTATTTTTATGCTATTTTCATTAACAATTCTTTACATGAAGGATTGTTTTTGAATGTTAATTATTTTGTTTTCTGATACATTTTTTAGCGACAACAATAACAATTAACAGGTTTTAAAATGACTAAGAAACAAAAAAACAACAAAATGATTTTTAGTGCAACGTTACTTTCGTTAGCTGTATCTGCATCACTTCATGCAGCCCCAGAACTTGAAGAGTCGAGTAAATCACCGCTGCCAAAGCGTTATATTGTAAAATATAAAACAGGATCTGCTTCTACGCTGATGACTCAAAGTTCAGAAATGTCACATTTGGCACAATCTAGAATGGTTACTCTTGGTATTAACAATGCTCAGTTTAAACCAAGTTTAAATGCCATTGTTACATCATTAACAAGCTCTCAGTTACAAACCTTGCAAGAAGACACTAATGTTGAGTATGTGGAAGAAGACCTACCTCGACGTCTTATGTCGCAAGAAACACCTTATGGGATCAGCTTAGTTCAAGCAGACCTTGTTGACGACATGGTAGCTTCAGCAGCCAGTGGCGGTAAAAAAATATGTGTCATTGATTCAGGCCTCGACTTACCACATGAGGACATGGGGAGTAATGGTGGAACTATAACAGGAACTAATGACCGAGGTACGGGTAACTGGTTTGAGCATGGAGGCCCTCATGGTACTCACGTCGCAGGAACTATTGCTGCACTGAATAATGGGATCGGGGTTAGAGGTGTTATTGGCACAGATCCATCAATGCATATTATTAAAGTGTTTAATGCGAGTGGCTGGGGTTATTCATCAGAATTAGTTGATGCAGTAAATAAGTGTCAGGCAGCTGGCGCTGATGTTGTGAATATGAGTTTAGGTGGTGCCGGCTCTAGTACAACTGAACGAAATGGTATGCAAGCTGCTGCTGATGCCGGCATGTTATTAATAGCAGCTGCGGGTAATGATGGCGTATTATCAAACCCAACTGATTTAGAGAGTTTCCCTGCATCATACGATTCAGTTATGTCTGTCGGTGGAGTCGATAAAAATAAAGACTTATATACTAGTTCACAAAAAAATGATCAAGTAGAGATTGCGGCCCCAGGTGTTGATGTGCAATCGGCTTATCCTGAAGGTGATGGTTCATTTGTTACTTTAACTGTGAATAGCGTATCTTATGAAACAAATGCCATGGAAAACCAAGGTGTTGTTACCGCACCACTATATGACTTTGCGACGGGCGAAGTGCAAGATACTGGTGCCAGCGGTAAGGTTTGTTTGATCCAACGAGGCGCAATTTCGTTCCATGACAAAGTGAAAAACTGTGAAGATAGCGGCGGTTTAGGTGCGATTATCTACAATAATGCAGCGGGCAGCTTTAGTGGTACATTGGGTGACACGAATCTAACAACTATCCCAGGTTTAACTGTCACTGATGTGGCTGGTGCAGCAATGTTAGCTGATGTAGGTACATCTGCTGCTGTTAATATTAGCCCAGGAAATTATGGAAAAATGACGGGTACGTCAATGGCGTCACCTCATGTTGCGGGCGTTGCAGCATTAGTATGGAGTCACCACCCAAGCTGTACAGCAGAGCAAATTCGTACGGTATTGACTGGAACAGCGGAGGACTTAGGTGCTCCGGGTCGTGATGTACAGTTTGGCCATGGTTTGGTACAAGCAAAAGCAGCGGTAGATTACTTGAACACCAATGGTTGCTCTGGTACACCAGGTGGTTCGTTACCGACGATTGATGAAACTGAAAATAATATTAATGTGTCGCGCCGTAGTTGGGTACGCTATACATTTGACTTAGCTGACGGTTACTCTGATTTTAATGTGGCTATGTCTGGTGGCACAGGTGATGCTGACTTATATGTCACATACGGTAAAGCATCTACGCGTTCACAGTGGGATTGCCGCCCATATGCTGGTGGTAATGTGGAAAACTGTGCGTTCCAAAACCCTCAAGCAGGCACTTGGTACGTTGATGTATATGGTTACAGTACTGCGGCTGGTGTAACTTTAAATGTAACTGCAAAATAATCTTCTTTTGACCCATCCTAGTATGGGTTAGCAGAATAATTTTAAGCCGCGCAACAGCGGCTTTTTTTGTGTTTGGATTAGAGTGTGGTTTAGTGTTGAAACGAATTGCTCTAACAGAATTAGCTATTAATACGGTTGATGGAAGTATCAAAATTTCCCCGTTATGGTGTGATAATGATATATAGCCATTACCAACTTCAGCAGAATTTAAGAGCATTTTCTCTACATATTTTTACAATGTACTTGACTAATAAAAGGCGAATTAAATAGCATCATAAAGGTACAGGAGAGTGGCCTAATACACTAGACTGTCCAAGTCTTGGGCTGAGGCTTATATTTATAGAGGAGATAAGGAAGTACATGAATAGTGACAGGTTACAGCTAAAACCACTAGAACAGTCAGATTGGGCGCTTTTCAAAGAGCTAAACCAATGCCCAATACTGATGAAATATGTAGATGAACCTCGCTCAGAGAGTTTGCTTGAAACGATTTTTGAACGTAGGACTTGTGCCGAAATGAGTGGAAAACAAAGCTGGGATTTTAGTATTAATAACAAACATACGGGCGAAAAGCTTGGCAATATTGGTATTGCGCTTACTGATTTTAATAGTAGTGACGTAGCTGAGACTGGCTTTATGCTAAAAGCGTCTGCGCACGGTAAGGGTTATGCTGCTGAGGCTTTACGCTTAATTGTTGACTATGGTTTTGAAACTTTGAATTTAAAAAAAATCATCGCAATATGTGCAACATCAAATATCGCCTCGTGGAAATTACTTGAGAAAATAGGCTTTCACAGAGAATCGATGTTACCTAAAAACACATCGATTGGTGGGCAATCAGTAGATGACTACGTCTATGTCATTTTGCGCAAAGAGTAAAATAATATGAAAGGATGCGGCTTACTTAATAGTCAATATGCCGCAGCCTTAAGACGAGTTTTATAGATTTAACTCGTTAATTTGTTCAGAGACACGAACGCCACTTCTTACTGCGCCTTCCATAAAACCTAAATAGCGCGTATCGGTGTGTTCACCTGCAAAATAGATGCGTCCAACTGGTTCTTGGAATACGCCCCAGTACTTGGTAATTTGTCCGGGCCCATAGGCTAGAAATCCACCTTGCGTCCACTCATCATTTATCCAGCTATGGACACTTGCTTCCACAAAATACTGCGACGAGTTGGGGTACATTAATTCAATTTCTTCTAATCTTGCATCTATAATGTCTTCATCACTCCAATGTTTTTGGATTTGACTATAGTCACCCGACGTATATGTAATTAAAATCCCGCCTTCGCCGCCTTGGCGCTCGGTTGTTTCCCAAGTCCAACCAGTGGGCAACCCTGTAACTATGGTGTCTCCTCCAAGCCCTTGATTTAACCAAAATCGAGTGTCGTATTTGAGTAATACCTTAGAATGTGAACCATAATTAAGTGCTTGAGCTGCTTCATTTAATTTGTCTGGCAAGGTTGGCGAAAATGTAATTTTATCTAGTACACCTAAAGGTACAGTCACAACAATGACATCTGAGGTGTGTATGTCGCCATTTGCTGTAGTTACCGAGATGACATTCTCAACTTGAGTGATCTGTGTTACTGGTTGCCCCAGAATAATTGTGCCAGTAATATTGTCAGCGAAGGCATCGACCATCGCCTTACCGCCATTTAAGAAGCGAAATGCTTCCACGTCATCTTCGTTAACCGATTCATAGACTTTGGCGTATTGTACAATATGTAATAAAGAGAGGTCACTTGGCTCATCAAATTCACCGCGTACCCATTGTTCTGCCAATAATTTTGCGCTTGGGTTGAGGTGTAATTGATCAATCCAAGTTTGGGTAGTCATTAAGTCATATTCGATGGCTTGCTCTAGTTCTGCTGGTTTATCTGGATCAGGTATCGCTGCGGTTAATAAATCTAGCTCATCGTAAAAACGATAATAGTCATTAACAACACTAGGATCAAAACTATCGTCAAATTCTGTATAGCTTATCAACTTCCTCTTGACATAATATGCGCCAGACTCGGTATCACCAGAGTATCCTGTGTCAGCCAGCTCTACACCAAATTGGTTAGCGTATTGATGTATATGAGTATGCACAGTTTCACCATCAATGAATTCACCGCCAATTTCACCATGTTGGTCACCTATATTAAGTGTTCCAACACGGCCGCCAATATGATCTTTTGCTTCAATCACAGTAACTTGATAGCCTATTTGCTCTAGTTCATAGGCAGCGGTAAGACCTGATAACCCTGCGCCAACGACTATCGCGCTTTTTATAGTTGTCACCGGAACGGGGGCTGTATCTATTACCGTATCATTATTATTTCCACATGCGGTGAGTATTAAACTCATACAGGTTGTAACGACTAACTTAGAAAAGGAGTCCTTCCTTTTAATCTCTTTCATGGTGCCTCATTAAATTTTAATATTAAATGTATAGTAAATGGCCTTTTTTGTTATTTAAAAATACTAATTTAAGGCTATTATCATTATACATGTATTTTATTTTAATTCGGCTGTTTATGTTTTTTAGTGGCCTTGTTGATCAAATAGCTAACTACCAATCAACTTCTCAGTTTTAACTCTGTTGCTGATATTTGGGCATACCTAGCCCAGGGCAAGAGCATGAAAAGACATTATAAATTCAAGACCTTTTCAAGGTAATCTGTACTGCGCATCGCTTTCTTTTGCTTTGCGGGCATACCTTTCTTAAAGCTCGTTTCAGCTTTTAGGTGATTAAAAGCGATATGCCTAAGCCCTGCGAACACTGATGCTGCTCCTTCACGCCTAATTCGGCAATCATC
>NZ_MIET01000007.1 GCF_003590335.1 Pseudoalteromonas sp. MSK9-3
GCCCAATAAATCGAGGTCATGCGGCAGAGAATTTCAGTACATTTAGGCATGTAGGACTGAACCAGTTGAAAAGAGAAAGTACCTTAAAAGCCAGCGTACGACGAAAACAACGTCGCGCTGCGATGGACACTGAATATTTAGATAAGGTGATCAGGGCTTAGCTGTTAACAGAATATTCACGCTCTCGCCCTGCAATTATATCCGGTACATACCTATTCACGCTTTAACTATGATTTATTATATCAACCCGCTTTATCGCATTCAGCTTGTGATATCGCATGCTCCATCGCGGTAATTAAAGCCCTTATTTTACGTTCAATATTGTCTATGTCATCTGTTTTCAAACAAACATCTATATCTGCAGACAATTGATGAATGTCTTCACAATCAAACATCCCTGCCGTACCTTTTATGGCATGTATTGATTTTGATAACCCATCTAGATCTTGATATTTTATCTGGTTTTGTAATTGCACCTTTTGCTCATATAAGCCACTGATATATTGCTGCTTTAAAGCTTCAAATTCTTCATCAGGTAAATCTAACTCATCATCAACCGCAATATTTAAATAGTGACTAACTTTTTGGTTGAACTGTGCTCTATCAATTGGCTTTGACAAATGATCGGTAAAACCGAGCTTCATATAGCGCTCAATTTCATGGCGCATCGTATTGGCGGTTAATGCGATCACTGGTGTGCTGCACCCCGTTGCTTGAATAAAGTTCAGTGCTTGCTCACCATCCATCACGGGCATCTGAATATCCATTAAAATTAAGTCATATTCGTTATCTAACACCGCTTGCACAGCCAACTGACCATTTTCCACTGTAGTCACGTTCAACCCCATACGCTCTAAAATACGCTTGATCAACCGACTATTATCACTATGATCTTCTGCTAACAATATATCGCCATTGAGTTCATCCTGTGTGTGAAGGGGCTGCTCTTGCGCTATTTGGCTTTGATTAACTTGCTCGAAACTCGTTAACCAACGGGTTTTCTCAGTCGTAAATAAACCTAACTTTAAGGTAAATGCGGTACCAGAACCCACCTCACTTTCAACATCAATATCACCGTCAAGTTTACGTGCTAAGCTTTTAGAAATATTAAGCCCAAGTCCAGTGCCTCCGTACTTCCTTGATGTCGAGGAATCAGCTTGGTAAAATGCGCTAAATAACTCTTTTTGTTCATCTTTTGCCATTCCAATGCCCGTATCTTTTACACAGATAAGTAATTTTTCATCTACACACCTTACTTCAATAGAAATCTTACCGACTGTTGTAAATTTCATGGCATTTGAAGTAAGATTCAGCAATATCTGTCTAAGGCGTGTCGGGTCAATCACCACATAGTCAGGTAATGGAAAATGGTAATTCAACTCAAACTCAAGTCCTTTGTCTCGAATTTGTTTACCCAGTAATGACTCAACATGTGCGATTGACTGGAATAAATTGGCCTCTATTAATTCAATTTCTAACCGGTTGGCCTCTATTTTAGACATATCTAAAATATCATTAATAAGGCCCAGTACATGTCGGGAGTTTTGTAAAATAACACTGATCGCATGATTACGTTCATGCGGTTTTATATCCCCTAACATTATGCCATCAGCATAGCCAATGATTGAGGTCATAGGTGTCCTGATCTCATGACTCATATTGGCTAAGAAGCGACTTTTTGCTTCACTTGCATCACGTAATTCAGACGCTAACTGTTCTAGCTCATACGTGCGTTTGAGTACCTTTGATTCAAGGTTTTTATTAAGCTCAATATTCTCTTCACTGGTTAGCCTAAACTTGTCTGCAACCGCAAATGCCAGCAACATCGCATCTAATGCGATACCGGTTAAACCGAGCAAATATAAGTTAAGAGTAGAAGGGGGCAATATTCCTAAGTTGGTTAAATTACCAATCATGTTGGGAACCATCATAGCAACATACGCGAGTACAAAGTATCGCGCTGGCACAAAGCCATCGAGCATGCACCTCACCCCAATGTACATACCTAGACATAACGCAATGCCTGTCATAACGGTTGCCCATAAAAAACCAAAGCCTGGGAACAAAATACAAAAGGGTAGCCCTGTTGCCGATATAACGCCAACCCAAATCGACAAGGTCGCTAAGTTAGGGTGTGTTTCTTTGAGTTTAAGAAGGCTGTTATAAAAGAGCACGTTGGCAATCGGTGCTAGCGCAAAGCCTAACCAATGTAAGTGGGCTGAATAAAATCCAAATAACTGATCTGAAATATGAAAAAAGTGGCTCCAAGCAAAAACCCATACGCCAGTAAAAATAGCGTAATAAAGATGTGTCGTATCTTTAGAGCCAATGTATATCAATAAATTATATAACCCCAAAACAATGCCTACACCAAAACACAGCACCATGACGAGGTTTTCTCTTACCACCAGCTCTTTAAATTCACTGACTGGTTTAATAACAAGCTTTGTCGGCGTATAAAAAAAATCGCTTTCAAACATCGTAATTAAATAATAACTTTCACCAGGCAATAACCTAATAGTATTCCCATAATGAAATGCAAATTCATTTGGGTTCTTACCACCAGTATAATAACGTTGCACCTCACCATCACGATGGTAAACTCTTGTTTCAATACTCGACATCACCGTGTTGTATGGATACAGTACCAATTCTTCTTGCTCAGTGTTATTTTCCAGCTCCATCACTAACCAATAACGCCCTGAAAATAGAGTCGTTGAGGGTAAAATATCAAGCCTGTTAGACCAGTCTTCTATTGTCTTAAATGAGTCAGGGAACCCTGTATTATCTTTTGAAGCGAACAATGCAGCATGATCATGTAAATTAACATCAAGTTTTTTTGTGTCGTACGAAAAAGGCTCGCCAAAACCCGGCAAGGAAATAAACAAACTCAGTATCACGATCAATCTAGTCAATAAATACATATAATGCCTTGAACGATTCAACTCTGTAGGCAAACACTGTACTTTGCTTGCCCACCCATGACACCCTTCAGTAAGTATTGGCTATTACGGTCAAAAACGATAGGTAAAATCAACACCAACCCGTCTTCCCTCACCTTTAAAGTCTTCTAACATGCCCAAAAATTGGCTTAGATCAAACTTCAAATGGCTATACTCTTTATCAAATAAATTTTTAGCCCAAACATTAGCTTGCCAACTTTGTGTCCGGTACTGTGTGTTAAAATGCCATAGTGCATAGCCAGATTGCATTGCATATGGATTTTGGTTTTGGTTTTGGTCGAAGTAATACTCCGATTGATAGTCGACACCTAACGAAGTCACAACATCGGCACCGTCTAGCATGTATTCATAACTTAACTGAGCATTGGCGTTAATTTCAGACGTGAAAGGTAAACGCTTATCTGACAGAGTAACCCCTAGCGGATCTGTATAATTCTCAAACTCGGCATGTGGTATAAATCCTACCCCAACATTAAGCATAACGGCTGCTGTTGCCTGATACTCTATATCAATTTCAGCGCCATAAATTTTTGAAGAAGCAACATTTTCTAGTAATTGGATCGGTGGTAACCCAGGTTCAGATGCAGGTTGATTCATGAACACCTGTTGATCTTGGTAATCATAATGAAACAATGCTCCGTTCATTTTAACGCCCACCTCTGACCAAGTAAGTCTTGTGCCTATTTCATGCGCATTTAATGATTCAGGTCCATAAGCCGCATTCTCTGCCTGTTCAGGGCTAGATAAATAACCACCATTATAACCGCCACTTTTATTGCCATTTGACAAACTATAGTAAATCATTTGATATTCAGAAATGTCATAATTTATTGCCACTTTACCGGATAAACCATCGTCGTCACTTTCACCAACCACGTGATAAAAGGGCATAAGTACACCTTGAGGTTCGCTTTGTTCTAGTACGCTATTTACCATTGATACCGAATCATATTCAACAGATTCATCACTATAGCGTAATCCAGCTGTAATACGCGTTGACGGCAGCCATTGCCACTCGTACTGCGCAAATAATGCAGCAACTTTAGTTTTTATATCATTATCATAAAAAAACATTGCTGATGCAGCACCAAATGGTGTGCCACGTAAGTCTCGACCTAAGTCATTATAATTATCTTGGTAAAGACGCTCTTCTAATAAAAATATACCCGCTGTCAGATAATCTTTTCCTATCTGCGAATGGTACCTAACTTCATTATTAAGTAACTCAGCTTTTAAACCTAAATTACCTTCACATAACTTGGTTGGTGCACCATCACAATTAAAGGCATGCTCTCGGTCTAAGCGGGTGAAAGCGTTTAACCACACCAATTTACTATTATCACTGACATCCCAATTAACTTCTGCAGTCCACCCTTTTCCAATACTGTGATGAGGAGAGTCATTGTTTACGCTCACAGCCCAAAAGTCATCGCTACCATCATTAAAACCAAACCGATCAACACATTTACCTTGAGCAGCGACCTCAGCTGGACACGTCACTAAATTTACAGGGTCACTGTATATTCCTATATTACCCACTGGTTGCACAATGCCATTCCAATGACTGTAGTGAGCCTTAAAATAAAAACTTATGGTATCCCACTCGCCCAAATAACTTAACCGAGCATTATTTTGTTCTAAACCAGCTTCGGGTGATGGTTCATATAAATTGTAACTGGTGTATTCATACTTAGTGTGGCTAAAGGCCACTCTAACCGCTGAATTTGCGTCAACTTCATGATTGTAAGCCCCTTGCAGTTTTTGCCAATCATCTGTACCAATACCACCTGTAACATAACCATAACTCCCCGCATCTGGTCTCGCAGAGCGAATTAATATTGCGCCGCCGGTGCTATTACGTCCAAACAACGTCCCCTGAGGACCCTTTAATACTTCGACCTGCTCAATATCAAATAAATCAACTAACTGATTATTAGCAGAACCCACTGAGGCACCATCGAGGTACATGGCTACAGGAGAGGTATTTGCCGTGTTGTAATCAATTAGCCCAACACCGCGAATATTTATGGCTGGAGGTGTCCCTTCTGCAGCGTTTTGGCTAATCTTCATATTCGCTACAAAATGGCCAAGTTCAGTGGCATCTTTAATGCTTCTTTTCTCCAACTGCAACCCCGTGACATGTGAAACGGCAATACTTATCTCATCAATGGATTGAGCACGTTTTTGAGCGTAAACTTCGATTTTTTCAATAGACTCTTGGGTAGCAAAAGTGTCTTGGCTATAAATACCAACCACAATAGACGATAGGATAAAATTAAAGGCGAGAGATTTTGTCATTTCCATACTCTTATATTGCAAATCATTAAGTTGCTGACCGAGAGTATAGTTCAAATGTCATATCATCCCAAAAATATCAATAGGTACAAATCACATTTATTCTGATGATATAGCTGTGTCATGCATAAGATAATTTTAAGGTCGGCAATTTCAGGAAACCTGCGTTTTAGATACTTATATCACGTATTTTAGTCACACGCCGCCTTTTGACATCAACGTAAGCTCATATCTACATCGCCGCAACCACGGCACGACTCGTTTTAAATTGCTCAGTAATGAGTATCCCCCCTCTACTTTCGAAAACAATACATATTGAAAGTCGCTGTGCTCTGTGATGTCCAACGAGCTTTTTATTCTCCTTCAAATAGTATGCTCTTAATAAATTGTAGAGTGAGCGATAACACTAATTGCAGAATTTAATTTTTGACCTTTTCATTTGTAGTACAAGCTTAGGTACAGTACTTCGTATCGTCACCTAAAACAAAATTAGCCTAAACCAGATATACCATCCATCGAGACGCATACCAAATTAGCTCTTAAATTCATCACTCAACATATCAATAAACCGACGGACTTTCGGCGAAAGATGTTTTTTACTTGGATAAATGACATAAACATTAACCGTTGCTTGGGTATACTCTGCAAAGAGCACTTCTATATCATCACTAGTCAATGCATTCCCCAAATAAAATGCAGGTAACCGGCATACGCCTAGCCCAGCTTTAACCATCGCAAGTTCCATGTGACCGTTATTACATTTAACTCGCTGTTTTACATCAACCGAAAATGCTTTTTCACCACGCTTTTCAAACTCCCAGCGACCTGGCATCTTTAAATTTGAATAACAAATTGCATTGTGGTTAACCAACTCCCGAGGGTGGTGTGGCTTCCCATATTTTGCAATATAACGCTTGGACGCGACGATATAAGTCGGGCAAGAATAGATTCGTTTGCATATTAAGCTCGATTCATCGAGTGCGGGGGCCGCTCGCACCGCTAAATCATACCCATCACCAATCACATCAATACGCTTATCACTCAAGTCTAATTCTAAGCTGACGTTCGGATATTGTTCCATATATTGTGCGATAACCGGCTTTAAATGATCATGACTAAAGCCTATTGGGCAGCTGATCTTTAATGCCCCTTTTGGGATCGAGTCATTATGAGCCACTAAATCAAAAGCGGTTTGAGCATCTGAGACCAACTGCTCACATTGCTGAAAATACGCTTCACCTTCTGGCGTCAATGCAACTGAGCGCGTCGTACGATTTAAAAGTCTCACCGCTAAGCGCGATTCAAGCTTAATAACCTCTTTACTTACGTGTGAATTAGAATGCCCTAATGCTTTAGCCGCTGCACCAAAGCCCCCACGCTTAACCACTTCAACAAAAATAAGGATCCCATCAAACAAATCATTATTAGCCATATGGAAAAAGTAACTCCACTTTTAAAGTATTAACATCATATAGAACTTAATATACACTTCTTTTCATCGAGTCAAGCGTAGTCACTATCATTTAAGAATTTCAAAGCAAACCGCACGCTAACGCTCATTATCATAAATATTATTGGAGAACACCATGAAAGTATTAGCATTTGCAGCAAGCAGCAGCCGTCAGTCAATTAACAAGCAATTGGCAATCCATGTCGCATCAAAGATAGATAACGCAGAAGTTGAATTACTTGACCTCAACGATTACGAAATGCCTATTTACAGCTCAGATAGAGAAAATGAATCAGGGATCCCTGAACAAGCACAACGATTTTTTGCAAAAATAACAGAAGCGGATGCCATCGTTATTTCTTTCGCGGAGCATAATGGGACATATACTGCAGCTTATAAGAATATCTTCGATTGGGCGTCTCGTATTGACATGAAGGTCTATCAAGACAAAGCCGCTATTTTGCTTGCAACATCACCAGGCCCTGGTGGAGCAAAAAGTGTGTTAAGTGCGGCTACGAGCTCGGCACCTTATTTTGCTTTGAATGTAAAAGCCTCAATATCAGTACCAAGTTTCTATGACAATTTCGATATGCAATCAGAGCAAATCACTCACTCTGAAATTATTGACCAGATCAACACGGCGATAAGCGGGTTAGTAGCATAGTCAATCGAGTGTAATCGTAATACCGCTATCAACAACAATGATTAGGGAGCTTCTCCTCCCTAATCAAAAAAACATGAGTACAAAATAGCCTAGTTAAATAAAGATTACTAAAAAGTTAATTAATGAAAGACTGGTAACTATACAACCCATTTAAGAAAGATTAATATCACTAAATATTAAAATTATTGAAATATAATATTACATTCTATTATCAGCAAACAATAAAAACACATTACTCCAAGCTATAAAAAACACCCATTATAATTAGTATTTTAGTATTAATTAACCCTTTTTCATTGACACTCGTTTACAAATATACGCTGATAACCATTCTCATTCGTTGACGTATCGTGTACATTGCGCCGCTGTTAATAATGAGTGGAGTATGTATGCTAATTAAAACCCGGTTACTATTATCTTTTATGTTAATTGGTCTGGTGCCAGCAGGAATAATCGCGCTATTTTCCTTACTAACGGCAAGCTCTGCTCTAGAAAAGCAAGCATATAACCAACTCACCTCGATTAAACAAATAAAACACACACAATTGACGGATTACTTTAACGCACGTCAAGCAGATTTAGAGATCTTAGTCTCCGAGTGGCAAGCCGCGCACGCTAAAAAAGCAAATCAATCTCTCAAGCAAACAGCGCAGCAACATCACAGCTTTTTTAAAACGTTTATAGAACAAAAAGGCTACTACGATTTATTTGTCATAAACCCAAATGGCTTTGTAGATTACACCGTGGCCAAGGAACCTGATTATCAAACGAGTTTGGTGTCAGGCCCATACCGAAACTCTGGACTAGCAATACTTTACAACAGTGTACTTATTAAGCGCAGCTTTGTACTTCAAGATTTTAGTCGCTACGCACCGAGTAATAATGAACCAGCTGCTTTTATTGGTTTGCCTGTTATTGTCAATGGTAAAATTGAAACAATAATCGCGCTACAGCTGTCTATCGATGCAATCAATCGAATTATGCAAACTCGAGATGGAATGGGTGAGTCGGGTGAATCATATTTAGTGGGTGATGACTTATTAATGCGCTCAGACTCATACCTTGATCCAACAGGCCATTCTGTTATTGCAAGCTTTGCTGGCAACGTTGAGCAAAACGGCGTAAATACCGTCGCAGTAAAAAAAGGCTTGCAGGGCATTTCTGATACTGAGATTATTATCGATTACAATGGTAACCCTGTACTCTCAGCATACCTCCCCTTCACTTTTTCAAACCTAAAATGGGTTTTGCTCGCAGAAATTGATGAATCAGAAGCCTTTGCCCCCGTATATAAAATGTATTGGGCGATTGGTTTAATTGTCATTATCACGTTAATTGGCGTCGCTGCCATCACCATTATGATCGCAAAGTCAATCATACGCCCGCTTGGCGGAGAGCCAAGCACAATGCAATCAATAAGCGAACGCATAGCACAAGGTGATCTTCGTCAAACCTTTGACCATGTGGACTCGCAGCAAGGTGTTTATGGTGCCATGGCACGAATGAATCAATCATTAAATAGTATGATTGGCACTATTGTTGAATCTACCTCGCAATTAGCGAGTACCGCAGCGCAAACCAGTGCTGCCAGCAGTCAATCTAATGCCAGTTTGCAAGAGCAACACGCAAATATCGAGCAAGTCGCATTTGCAATGGAGCAAACCAATCAGTCTATCGAAGAAGTTGCCACTAATGCACGTGTGGTGGCTGATTTAAGTCATAGTGCTGAGCAAACCTCTAGTTCAGCCAATGAAAACCTGCAAGCAACCGTTATTCAAATGCAAAAGCTGGGTACTGCCATCGATAATGCAGAGGCGGTGATCAAACGTGTTGAAGGTAATGCACAAAATATTAGCCGCGTATTAGAGGTTATTCAAACTGTGACCGAACAAACCAATCTACTGGCGTTAAATGCGGCGATAGAAGCAGCACGCGCAGGCGAACATGGTCGAGGCTTTGCGGTTGTTGCTGATGAAGTTCGACAGCTTGCTAGAAAGACCCAAGAGTCAACGGCTGACATTGAAGGAATGATCAATAACTTACAGTCAGGTACACATCAAGCTGTTGAAGAAATGCACCTTTCTATTGAAGCGACCAAACTGACCATTAATGCTGCAAACGACAGTGCAACGTTACTTGAAGATAGCGTGCAACAAATCAATCAAATTGCACAAAGCGCTGAAATGATTGCCACTGCAGCTCATCAACAAACCATGACCACAGATGAGATCAAGCATAACGTTGAGTCAATTAAACAAGCAGCTGTTGATAACGCAGCAGGCGCAGATCAAGTCTCTTCCGCGAGCTATGAATTAGATAGACTAAGCAAGGACCTTAAAAACGTGACTGAAAGCTTTAAACTCGCTAATTAATTCCCCCTCAAATAAAACGCCAGTTCACTCACTGGCGTTTTAAAAGCTAAGTTATATTAACGTTTTACAGTACATCCCTTATAGCTTTTTGGTGATCATCAAAGCTAAAGCCAGCAATATACTCGATACCACTAAGCAAGCTTCTAACCCATAACTTTGATAAATTAAGCCTGAAAATACCGTGCCAAATAATCGGCCCATAGCGTTAGCCATATAGTAAAATCCAACATCTAACGATACGCCATCGCTGTCTGCAAGTTTGACAATTAAATAACTGTGTAAAGACGAGTTAATCGCAAACAAAGCACCAAACACCAAAAGCCCAATAACAACAATAGCGAGTGGAGCAACATCCAACACCAAACCTGCCGCTATCAACAAAGGCACCAAAGTTAATGGCGTAGCCCAAACCACGGCAGCTCGGTTGCTTTGCTGAATATTAGTCGCTTTACCAGTAATTTTAGGCGCATTCGCTTGCACAATACCATACAAAATGACCCATGTTGCCATAAAGCCGCCTACCCAAGTGTGATCCCAACCAAACTGACTAGACAAGTAAACAGGTAATGCGACAACAAACCATACATCTCGGGACGCAAATAGACACAATCGGGCCGCAGACAGTAAATTAATCGCTCGGCTTTTTGAGAAGATCTCAGAAAACTTGGGTTTATTTTGCTTTTTACCTAGGTCTTGCTTTAACAAACATAAACTCACCAACCAAGTAATACTCAACACACCAGCCATCATCCACAAAGCACCAGAAAAACCAAGCCATGTGAGTAATACCGCCCCCAGAAAAAAGCCAACCCCTTTTAAGGCATTTTTTGAGCCAGTTAACAAAGCAACCCATTTATACAAGGTGCTATCTGCATTTTTGGGGATCAATAATTTAATGGCACTTTTTGCACTCATTTTATTAAGGTCTTTGGCTATTCCAGATAACGCTTGTGCCACCATAACATAAGCAACGGTTAGCCATTGAGGGTCAATGGCCAACATGGCAATGGCGCCGATTTGTAAGAATAGCCCCACATTCATCGTTTTATTCAAACCCAAGCGTGCACCAAGCCAACCACCGAGCAAATTGGTAACAACACCAAACAGTTCATAAAACAAAAATAGCATGGCAATGCTTAGCGGGCTGTATCCTAACTGATGAAAATATAACACCACCAGCATGCGCAGCGCGCCATCAGTCAACGTAAAAGTCCAATAGTTCGCTGTGATCACTAAGTATTGCTTTAGCGCGTGCGATAAATGTGGAACGGGCATAATACGCTCTAACTATTTTGTGCAATAACATAGCGAACAAGGTCGGCGGTACGATTTGCATAACCCCATTCATTGTCATACCACAAGTACATTTTTACTTGGGTATCGTTAATCACCATTGTCGATAATGCATCAACCACACTGCTGCGGGGATCTGTTTTGTAATCAACCGATACTAACGGTCTCGTTTCATATCCTAACACCCCTTGCATATCACCATTTGCAGCGTCTTCCATCCAACTATTGATTTCTTCAGCTGTTGTCGCTCGACTTACTTCAAAAACACAGTCAGTAATAGAAGCATTTGCTAAAGGCACACGTACCGCATGGCCATTGAGTTTACCTTTTAATTCAGGAAATATATGTGTGATTGCAGTCGCAGACCCAGTGGTTGTTGGGATTAAGCTAGCACCACATGCCCTCGCTCGACGTAAGTCTTTGTGAGGCGCATCTAAAATGGTTTGCGTATTGGTTATATCGTGAATGGTGGTCATTGACCCATGAACGATACCAATCTTATCTTGTAACACTTTAACAACTGGTGCCAAACAATTGGTCGTACACGATGCTGCCGTCACTATTGGGTGTACTGATTTATCATATAAATCATGATTTACACCCATAACAACATTCAACACGCCCTCTTCTTTAACTGGCGCAGTCACTACCACATGTTTAACACCTTGTTGCAGATATCCTGATAGCTTTTCTGTGGTTTTAATTTTTCCTGATGCTTCGATGACTAAATCACAGTCAGACCAATTCGTCTCTTCAAGCAGCGTATTTTGTGTCACTGCGACCTGCTGCTCATTAATAATGATGTTTTCGCCTTGCGCTACCGCTTCATGCTCCCAACGCCCATGTACAGAGTCAAAATTCATCAAGTGCGCCAATGTATGTGCGTCACCAGCAGGATCATTAATGCGGGTGATCGAAATATTGGCACTGTTAAATAAAGCGCGCATTGTTAAACGCCCCATACGGCCAAACCCATTAATACCAACTTTAATCGTCATTTTTCTCTCCTAAGTTTTCTGTATCACAGCATGATAAAATACGCTCAGGCCTAGAGCCCATTGTATTCAGTTTGGTCAATGCCGCTAAATAATATGCTTCGTTATCTTTATGTGTCTGCGCCAATGTTACTAATGCCCATTGAGGCAACGCATCGTTTACTCTGTAATACACCCACTGCTTATGTTTTCTATCTAATAACAGTTTTTCTTTACGTAACTGCGCAAGGTGGCGAGACACTTTTGGTTGGCTTTCATTCAGCGCCACCATAAGTTCACACACACATAACTCACCCTCTTGCTGAATGAGTAATAACGCTTTTAAGCGTGTTTCATCCGCTAAGCACTTGAAGAATGTGACAGGATCCATACTGACTCGCTATAGCTTTATAATATATGAAATATCATATATTCGATTTACCGTATATACAAGCGTAAAATGACTCTGACACATTTTGTAATAAAATATTCATTGATAATTATCGATATTTGTATAGGTTAATAATCACCCAAGGAACCTTGGGCAATCAAAATTAAGGAATAGTTATGAAATTAAGCTTGAATAAAAAACAAATAAAAACACTTATTAATGAAAAGTCAGGCCTTAACTTAGATGCAACACCACAAGTAGCAGGCGGTCGTCCTAAAAGTTGGTGGGGGGGCTGTGGCCCGTCTATGGACCGTTTTTGCTATGAAGAGTCTCTTTCCCCACGCTTTTGTGAAGGCTAACTAAGTAAGTCAATAAAGCACTTTTAGAGTGCTTTTTATTTCCCACGCATTAAAGAACATAGAGTAGTCCTCTATCTACTAAATTTGATACTAATCTTTCACCTAAATCGGCATAATAGTACAAAATAGTTCAACAAGGATTTAACATGAGTGAGCAAAGTTCAAGCTTTGAAGTCAACTTTGATGGTTTAGTGGGCCCAACACATAATTACGCGGGGCTATCCTACGGTAATGTCGCATCTCTCAATAATGCCGACGCAATTTCTAATCCCAAAGAAGCAGCACTACAAGGCTTAGTCAAAATGAAAGCCATGAACGATATGGGGTTAAAACAAGGTGTATTCGCTCCTCATGCCCGTCCAGATGTTTCTGCATTACGCCGACTGGGTTTTACAGGCAATGATGTACAAGTGATCAATAAAGCGGCAAAAGAGTCTCCCGTATTATTGAGAACTTGCTATTCAGCGTCAGCCATGTGGACCGCCAATGCTGCAACTGTGTCTCCTTCTCAAGATACCACTGATGGGAAAGTACATTTTACCAGTGCAAACCTAAATAATAAGTTTCACCGTTCATTAGAGCCCAGTACAACCAGTAATTTGCTCAAAGCCATGTTTAATGATGATGAAGCCTTTGCACATCATACTCACCTACCCGACCAACCATTTTTTGGTGACGAAGGCGCAGCAAATCATACTCGTTTATGTGATGAACATGGTGCTAAAGGGTTAGAGGTGTTTGTGTATGGTGCAAGCAGTTTAAATCCACAGATAGTCGGACCAAGTAAATTTCCTGCGAGACAAACATTAGAAGCGAGTGAAGCGGTCGCGCGATTACATAAAATTCCAAATGAGCAGCGTATTTTTGTTCAACAAAACCCTGCCGTAATCGATCAAGGTGTTTTTCATAATGACGTTATTGCCGTGGGTAATGCGAATGTTCTATTTTGCCATGAACAAGCATTTTCAAATCAAGCACATGCATTAACTCAAATACGTCAAGCCTACACCGGTGAAAAATTACATATTGTAGAAGTGCCGACCCATGCGGTCAGTGTGCAAGATGCAGTAACTAGCTACCTGTTCAATAGTCAATTAGTTAGCCTTGCTGATGGCAGTATGATGCTGGTTGCGCCTGAAGAATGTGTTAAAAATCCAAAAGTCGCTGACTATATTGAGTTTATGCTGGGCGCTAATAACCCTATTAATTCAGTGAAGTTCTTTGACCTACGTCAAAGCATGCAAAATGGCGGCGGCCCAGCTTGTTTACGTCTACGTGTAGCGCTCACTCACACAGAACTAAGTAAAGTCAATCAAGCGACATTAATGAGTGAAGAAAAATTTAACACTTTAAACCAATGGGTTGAAAAACATTATCGAGACAAGTTAAGCGATCATGATTTGGCAGACCCACAATTGCTCGTTGAAACTCGCGCGGCGCTTGATGACCTTACTGGCATATTAAATCTGGGGAATGTTTACGAATTTCAAAAGTAGGCACACACTAAAAGACACGTTCTCTTTAAAGGCTACAAAGATTTTGTAGCCTTTAACCACTCTGTACTCATGTATTGCTATCCATATTTAAATTTGTATTCAAAAATATGACATGATAAATTAAATTGCATACAATATACATAAATGGATCTTCTTATGCTGCGTACTTTTATTATACTCAGTACACTACTCTTATCAGCCTGTGCCCAAACAGGTATTACTGTGCCTATTAACAAACAGGCTAATTTACTACAGCCAGTTTCTTATCATGATCAACGCGTCGATATTCAAATCAGTGGCAGAACCTCTAAACTGAACCACATAGACATTGCCTTTTTAGGGAAAACAATTCCCCGCACTTATAGCGACAATAAAATTCATAACAGCAGAGGCTATGACTGGTGGGTAAGTAAACATTTCGCTTTGAAAAGTGATTTACCTGAAGACAAAGTCCGCCTCTATTTAGAGTTGCTAGAAATGTCTTATCCTCATTACGTTGAACTGTTTGGAATGGCACCCAGCAACATCGCTAACCAACGAATAGCTGTCGTATATGGAAGCTCTCGAGAACGGGTGCGAGAAGCAATGTTAGATGATGGTTTTTTAAGAGGTGTACATAAAACAGCGGGCGGAGAGACCATGTTCTACAATCGCGCGGGCTATAACTTTCCAAGTCACCGTGAGCATCATCAAAGGTATATCGTAATACATGAAACTATGCATGCATTTCATATGGCACTCAATGGTCATTCAACTTGGGCACCCAATTGGATCACAGAAGGTCTTGCTGATTCAATTGCCAGTCATGTATATGACCCAGAGACGAAAGAACTCACCGTCATGGTTTTTGATAGAGCGCCAATGAATTACATCACGACTGGCTTAAAGCAATTTAAAGCAGGCTATGCCCCTTCAATTGAGGCAATTAATAATGATCCGGCACTAAAACGAGGCCTCAATTTCTTCGTCATACACTTTTTAATGCAAGATCCAATAAGGCAGCATTACTTCAAACGTTTTCTTGCTAAGCTCATGCACAAAAACCCCCATTCAGGTGATACGCTCCCGACAGCAAATCGATTATTGAAGGAAATATTCCCCAACTGGGAAAAGGTTGAGCGTCAATTTCAAGCGTTTGTAACAAACGTTCGGCCTACATTTCAGATAAAAAGTGGTCCATGGGAACAAAATGGCGGCGCGTATTGGTTACGAAGTGACGACAGCAAAACATTACACGAGCTCACAATCTCCCCTCATAAACAGGCGCATCACGCAGTTTTAGACTTTCCTAGGCCTCAAGCAAGCTCTCTCGTAGATACCACGCTCTCAGAAAATATTGCCATTAAAATTGATTTTGAAAAGTCACACATTCATCGAGGTCAGATAGGTATTGGGCTACGTGCTCATCGCGTATTACACCAAGATGCACAGGAACATGTGATCCCGTTAATGCTTACTGAAGGTCAACGACTTTCCCTTGGCTCAATCGCTTCGACTGCTCCTATTGAGTCACTTGCACTCACATCAGATATAATCGAGGAACTTGCAAAAACTGGTCGTTTGGGTATGACCATTACTCAACAAGACGATAAGTTAATCGTTATTGCTGCAACTAAGAACCACAAACAAACTCTGAACTTTAATTTACCTATGCGTGTTGACCTAAACACTCTATCAATACTTGGCCAAAGCATGAACCACAAGCTAACACCTTATTTATCAAGCCATACTCACACCGTTGTGCACCAAGAAAATAACAATACTGACCCTTGGCGCTATCCTCAGCCAGATCTCATTCTGCGCGCTTTTAATGCATGCGAAAACTATGCGACTATTCTACGTCACTGTCGCTCACAACTCGCTCAGTATATGCAAAAGCTCCCCGACCCAAGCCAACATTTATCAATTACACAAGCAATTCATGACTTGATTTCAAAGTGGCAACCACAAATACCAACCTATGCAGCCCTGACCCTTAATGGGGTAGATATCAATACTTACTACGACGCCCTGCAACCTTACATGACCGTTAATAACACAAGCAACACTGCTGTGAAGATCATGATAAGTCCGCTCTCTTTGTCGAGCAACAAGCACGCAGAAGTCAAAGCGAAAACGACTGCTCATATCAAGCTAGATCCTAAAATGGCAGTAGTTAACTACACTCTACAACTAAATGATTTAGTCGCGGGTGGTCAAATTGACCTGCATGACACATTATTTGATGGCGTGTATTTAAGTGTGTCCAAAAGCGATGGAAGATTGACAGTTGAATTAAGTGGCCCTTATTCAGGACAAACGTCAGGGGAAATTTCTGCCAATTTTATAAGCTACACGCATTCAGGCGCAACTAAGAGCGTATGGCGTAAACCCGTTTCAATAGCCCCTTACGAGCATAAAGTTTGGCGCCCCACAGAACTAAGTTTGCAGCACTATAAAATGGGCATACTTGAAATATCAGCGATCTTAGATGTAGATGGAGAACCTCTCAAGCTGACTAAACGAGTTAGCTTATGAATCTAAAGTCGTTTAAGTAAATACGACCGCCTACACTCAGTCTAGAATCCAGTAACTAGCACATTCATGTGAGTAATATACTTGTATGAATGTGCCACCGCCTATACATAACTGGTCAAGTTGAAAAAAGTGCTCAATTAAACCAATGCCAAATAACATGTTATTAATCTAATCGCTATCTTCGAGATCCAACTTAATATCAGGAAATGGAATAGTTAGATCCTCTATGCCAAACTTTTTCGATAACTGTGAACAAGCTATGTATTCCTTATTGGACGTGCTCGTGTATGGGACAATTAAATGCTCTGTCACACTTTTCCCATCAAGCTTAATCATATTCTCAATACCTGGAGGGGTATAAAATATCATCATTTTCGCTATGTCGTCTGATTCATTACGAAACGCTCTTTTTGTGCCAGGAGGGCACATTACAAACGTGCCTACATTTGCAACAACTCGGCGTTCACCTTCATAAAAAACTACCTTCCCCTCTGTGATTAAAAATGATTCATCTTCATTATGATGAATATGACTTACTCCTCCTTCACCAGGGTTAACGAAGGCTTCCATAATACTAAAGCGGCCTGCTGTCTCTTCACCAGTCAGTATTATTCGATAGGTATTACCCATAGATGAAATTAGCATTCCCATATCATTTGTACGCACGATCATTTGATCCAAGTTGGTATCCATATGCTTTCCTTTAAAATAAAAATGAGTAAACTAAGCCGCCTAGATATAGCCCAACGCCAAAGATACAATGCGTCTGTATACTTCGTATTCGAGCAACATTAGGCAATGGGGTCTTTGCTGCTGCAATGCCTAACCCCATAGCCGGCTGCATAATTAAAAATGGTAGTAACACGGTAAATAAGCCAAATAATATGGATAGATAGATAGTAGGTTCATGAAACCAAAGTTCATCAACAAGGCCGATGAATACAGCTGAAAATATGACGCCAATCAGGTAATGGAGAACCCAACCCAGCATTAACTCTCCTGTCATTTCTTGGCTCATATTAATGTTTTTATGGAAGAACTCTCCTTTTATAGCATGTAACCCCAGCCGCCCTACCAACGCATAATTTAAAGGACGTACACCAAAGACATGCTTTAAAAAAATAGCCCACATATCCATGAAAGCCGTTGCGACCATACCAACAACGACACACGCAATCATATGCTCAAATACACTTTCAACGTTCAATTTTATCTCCTATATAGTCAAATATTGCCATTACATACTCCATTCTAATTATAGGAATATGCCTTGTTTACCCTGTCCTTTGGTTCTATCATGGCACTTAAAGTTAACTTGAAGTCAATAGTCAAATGCAGAAAACATTAGATATTAGTGAAGTCGTCAAACGCTCAGGGCTGCCAGCATCAACTCTGCGCTACTACGAAGATAAAGGGTTAATTAAGTCTATAGGTCGCAATGGACTTAGAAGGGTCTTCAATGAAAAGGTGATTAATATTTTGGCATCAATATCACTGGGTCAATTGGCAGGATTAACGTTAGATGAAATCGGAACAATGATCATTGATAGTAATCGAGTGCAAATAGATCGAAATAAGTTAACAACAAAAGCCAACGAAATCGAACAAACTATTGCACAGCTAAGTGCTGTTCGTGACGGCCTGCGTCATGCCGCTGTTTGTCCTGAAGAAAATCACTTTAACTGCCCTAAATTTTTAAAGCTTTTACATAATGCCAATCAATACACTAAAAAACGAAACAAGTCATAGCTGTCTTTCGCATTCTATGGAGAAGGCTTAAGTCACTTAAATAGAGAGAAATAGAAATTCAGGGGGATACAAATAATGGAGGAGTAATGTAATTAAATTCAGTATTTGGCTTATCTCTACCATTCTGTCATATATAAAAACCACACCCTAACTGTATAGTACAGTGTCGCTATATCGAATAAAATGTGCAATATCTCAGTAAATTGACTTAGCTTTATTCACGCATCTGAAACAGGTATTCGAGACTAATAATCGGCCTAATACTCCATCGTTATAGCAAGTTCCTTTGCGGTTTACTACCTATTAATCAGGTAGTAAACAATTTCATCTGTGCTAGCGTATCCTACCACTTATATAAACGGCACTTCTGTTTTACTTTTACACCATAATTTGCCACGGTGTATGGTCCTACTTTAGCATCTCTGATAGTCTCGAACGTAAAGTTGTCCATTGACACATCTAACGTACCATTTGAATTTAGCGCGTATGTGGTTTGGATTTTACTAGAACCAATCTCAAACATGCTAACAAACTCATTACCAACCAAGAATTGGTCAATAATAATGCCGTTATTCTCATCTATGGCGTAATGCCCTTTTGTTTCATCTATCGTCAATAAATTATAATTTCGGATACTTTGTGACGGTGCGCTACCATAAGTAAGCACCCAAGACACTTCGCCGTTTTCTTGATTGGCAATTTCTAACGACATCGCAAAATTCAAGTAAGCACCGCGTTGCGGGGAGATCAGATCACATTCCCCCTTATATAGCCCAGCCCATCCATCAGGGATTGTTGAAGAGGCGTGAACTGCGCCAGAACTAAATACAATGCTTGAAAGCAATATTGGTAAAATTTTCATATATTGAGGTCCTTATCTAACTAATCGCAAATGATAAGGACCCAATATAGCAACAAAGATAAATTGTTCACAAGTGTTATTACGGTGTAACTTACTTTTCAATCCAAGGCTTTACAGTCACAATGTTTGCCCTATCATTACTCGATAATAATTTCATCGTGCTCTCTTGCCACGTCGAGTCAATTGAGAACTTGCATACCGTATCTTCACACTGTATTTGTTCATGACTAAACGTAACCGGTTTGGAAAACTCAATCACAACGCCTTTTTGCTCCGGTAATAAAAAGTGCATTAATTTACTCACAAAAAAACCTGATAAATCAGCTAGTAGCTCATCAAATTCAGTATGTAGCTGAAACAAATGTGAGGGTGTTAAATGAGATGAGTCAAAATGTTCAGCTTCAATTTGAAACTTCAATTGGCAATTATGTTGTGAGTTTTTAGGCTCTAATACGACCACAGCTTTATCTTTATCTAACTGTTTATCGAAAGGTAACAACAATTTCGCCTGCTCTGTATACGCAAGTGGAGCTTCAGTCTTCTCTGTAATTATCTTCCCAGACGCAATTGTACAAGGCGCTAACGTCGCAATATCCACAACGTAGAAGTTCACTCGAGCAAACTCAAATTCCCCTTTTTCAATGACTTTCAATCGGTCGTAAAAACCATCATAAGACACAACAAATTCTTTTGCTTGCGCAACATGGCTAAATCCAAATGCGAGAAAAAGCGCTGCTAACCAATTAGTCTTCATCAAAATACGCCTTGTTATGTCTGATCATATCATTAAGTTCATTTACGTATGCTTCGCCGCGCTCTGAATAAGCGATTAACCCTGCGGTTAATTGTGTTGCGTCAATAGGCTGCTTATTTGCTCTTAGTTCAGCTCGCTTGGCCCTAAGTCCTGTGTAAGCGTCATGTGTATTAATATTTCTGAAGTAAGACTTTACTGCCGCACGTACTGACTTAAACGCCGCAACTTCATGTTCGGCTTCGTTATCTCGGCGTTTAGGCACCATGCCACACCCTTTTTTGTAACACCATTGGCCAAAAAAGTTCAACCCTATGCGTGCGAACCTAGACGTGCCCCATGCAGATTCATTCGCTGCTTGCATTAACGCCAACTCTTTTGGGATCACATCAACATGTGTCAATGCATTACTTAGACTCGCAACCGAATAGCGCTCCCCTTTTATGCGATAATGGGTATAAATTACATTTAATTTATCTGTTTGTGCAGGGGTCAGTGCTTCACCAAACTGCAACATCATAAGAGCAATCTCTATGCTCGCACGTTGCTGCATAATGTCTTTATTTTCTGCAATAATATGCGGTTTAATAAAGTTGAAAAATTGTTGCTTCTTTTTCGCAGTGCTTTTTATTTCTGAAAACCTCGGCAGAACCACCGTATGTAATGGCTGTTCTACTTTGACGGGAGGTTCTTGAATTACTATCGGACTCTCTTCTTTAGGTTCTATTACGGGCGCTTGCATAAACACAAACGGGTAAGCTAATGCCCACAGTGCCACGACCCAAATCACTAATTTTACTAATTTGACTTGCATGTCTTTCCTCATCATTGAGCGTACCAGCCTCTATCCATAATTTGACTGTAAGTTACTGATATAACTTGCTACCATCAGTATTTGTGTACACTATTACATCATTCTTTCATTTTAAAATAACGGCGTATTATACTTAAAGTAGCAATTAAACGCGAGTTTGTGCACACTCAACTATGTATGAAAATGTACAACCTGCGTTACTATGCCATTTGATCATGGAGTCATTATGCATTCTGCTTGGCAGCAAAGACTATCTGAACAGCAAAAAAATCGGCCAAACGACAACCGTTCTGCATGGCAAGTAGATCGCTCTCGAATCATTCATGCAGCAGCGTTCAGGCGCTTGCAAGCTAAAACTCAAATTATGAGTATAGGCGTCAATGATTTTTATCGTACCCGACTCACTCATTCACTTGAGGTCGCACAAATTGGCAGTGGTGTTTTACGACACCTTCGTATTCAAAACCCCGACTTTACGCACTTTCCTTCCACCAGCTTAATAGAAACGCTTTGTTTGGCGCATGACATTGGCCACCCGCCTTTTGGTCACGGAGGTGAAACGGCCCTAAATTATTTAATGCGAGAATACGGAGGGTTCGAAGGTAATGCACAAACACTCAGAATTGTTTCAAAACTAGAACCTTACAGTAAAGGGTTTGGTATGAACCTAACCCGACGCACTCTGTTGGGGTTTATAAAATACCCCGCCATTATAGATACCTTGTGGTTTAACATTCCCAAACATGATGCAAGCCGACCTTTTATTAAAGCCAAAGACTGGTTACCTGCAAAAGGCGTTTACCGCTGTGATTTAGATGTATTTAATTGGGTGCTATCACCTTTTTCCGAATCTGATAGGCACTTACTGCAAAAAAATAAGCCCTTTGACGGGCATAAACGTAAGACGCAATTTAAATCTTTAGACTGCGCTATCATGGAATTAGCAGATGATATTGCCTATGCAGTGCATGATTTAGAAGACGCCATAGCCACGGACACATTAAGCTTAACTGATTGGCAAAACTATGCGTTGCCGCAATTAAAAGCCGTGCCATCAAAGTGGCTTACAAACAATTTAGACAGCTTAACTACCCGATTATTTTCTTTTGATGAATCTCTCCGTAAAGATGCCATTGGCGAGCTTGTAAACCTATTTATCGTTAATAGTCATTTGGTTGTGCAAAATACGGGGTTTGATTCTCCTCTTCTTAAGTACTGCGTAGAAATTGACGCTGAATATGCGGCGATTTTACAAGTGCTCAAAACCTTTGTGTTTGAACGGTTAATTCGTGAACCAAAAATGCAGCAAATTGAATTCAGTGGGCAAAACTTGCTCATCGACTTATTTGAAGCACTCGCAAGCGACCCAATGCGATTACTCCCTTACACAACACAAGAACTTTATGTGCAAGCCAGCTCTAAAGCCGAACAAATGCGTGTATTAACGGATTATTTAGCGGGCATGACGGACGAGTATGCCAGAAGAACACATAAACGGTTATTTAGCAGTGAATAAATAACAAAAACGCCAAGCAGTCGCTTGGCGTTTTACACAATAACTTTTCCCTCATCAAATTGAGGAAAACAATTAAATGGCAGTATTTGCGAACTGTCTAACAAACTCTCTTACAGGTACATCATTACAACGTAGGCTACGCGCTTTATGGCCATATTTTGAAATACTTGATAAACCATTTTTTGCTGCTTTTATGCATAATTCAGTCGCTGATGTTGACGTCTTAGCATACAGTGCAACTTGTTTGGTACTGGTATTTGTATCATTTGTAAGTTGCTTTGCAATATCACGAATATCTTCGCCATTACATAAGATGCTTTTTGAAAAGCGAGAAATATGAATACCATGTTGTGATGCAGCCAAACGTGCCGCACTCAACCCTTCTTGTGCAGCAACTACGCATACTTTTGATGCCGCAGATGCGTCACCTTGAGTATATTGTACCGGTGTCGCGTTAACTGACAATGTAGCAGAGAGTGCAACAACTAAAGAGATAGATTTAAACATAATATACTCACAAATAATAAATTTGCGCGCATTATATAGCCAAGTGTAAGTTTGTAAATGCTTAAACAAGCCAAAATAGCGCATTTAATAGCCTATTTACATATTACTAAAGTGATCTCTGTGCAACAGTAACAAATGCATACATTTGCCTCATAAACGATCAAATATTAACCTTTATTTTTTATTCCTGACGATATGCCATAAACGTATTTCAGTGGTAGAATATGAGCACCTTAGCGTATAACAATAAATGTTCATAAATATGAAAGTCATTTCTTTTAATATCAATGGTTTGAGAGCAAGATTACATCAGTTGCAGGCAATTATAGATAAACATCAGCCTGATGTTATCGGATTACAAGAAATAAAAGTCCATGATGAAGCATTTCCCATTGAAGATGTTGAAGCCATGGGTTACAACGTGTATTTTCACGGACAAAAAGCCCACTACGGCGTAGCGCTCATGTCTAAAAAGCCAGCTAAGTCTATTCAAAAAGGCTTTGCGACAGACACTGAAGAATCACAAAAACGCATGATCAGCGGCACATTTGAAAACGCGGCAGGTGAAGACGTTGTGATAATGAATGGATACTTCCCGCAAGGTGACAATATTAGTCACGAAACAAAGTTCCCTTATAAGCGTCAATTTTACGCTGACTTAATGACGCATCTGCAAGCGCACTGCGACCCTAAACAGCACCTGATCGTTATGGGTGATATTAATATCTCTCCAACCGATTTGGACATTGGTATTGGTGAGCCAAACAAAAAGCGCTGGCTAAAAACAGGTAAGTGTT
Organism: Pseudoalteromonas sp. MSK9-3; assembly: GCF_003590335.1. GTDB lineage: Bacteria > Pseudomonadota > Gammaproteobacteria > Enterobacterales > Alteromonadaceae > Pseudoalteromonas. The sequence continues at coordinate 23,771 of NZ_MIET01000007.1, forward strand.
CTTTTCAGCCAGAAGAGAGACAATGGTTAGCCACATTACTTGATTGGGGTCTAAAAGACACCTTCAGAACCCTCACGCCTGATGCAACCGACCTGTACTCGTGGTTTGACTACCGCTCGAAGGGTTTTGTAGACAACAGGGGCCTAAGAATTGACGTTATTCTAGCCACAGAGTCTCTCTTACCCCGTTGTACCATTAGTGCAATAGACTATGAGTTACGAGGTATTGAAAAGCCATCTGATCATGCGCCTATTTGGGCTGATTTCAACGGCTAAGCAACCATGTTTGAAGCGTTTATCGCAGGCATACTGCTACTGCTTACTTTCAATAAAGCAGAGTGTTACGCCCTATTCACAAGCCCTGCTCGCCAAAGTGGGGTTTTTGCTTGCTCGTTGGTTTTAGCGCTGCTTTGGCAAATCAAAGCTGGGATATTACCCTATCTCAATATTCATATATTGGGGGTAACAGCCATCACATTGGTGATGGGTTGGCGATTAGCCAGTCTTTGTGCGTTGCTCAGTACCAGCCTACTTTGGTATTTTACACCACTGTCGGCCAGCGAGTTTGCTCCTTTTTTACTGTTAACAGCTCTGGTTCCTATCTATTTAAGCTATGGGTTATTTGTACTGTGTTACAATTTCTTACCTAGGCACTTTTTTGTTTATATTTTTGTATGCGCATTTATATGTGCAGGGCTCGTAGGCGCAGCAAAAATTATACTCAACACTGGCTACTTCTGGTGGTCAGGTGTCTACCCATGGCAAACATTGTACGACAATTATTTGTTTTACTCTGTGCTCATATGGTTTCCAGAAGCAATGCTTAACGGCATGGCCATAACCTTACTAATTACATACCGCCCTGAGTGGGTAAAAACTTTTTATGATCGGGAATATTTAGATAAATGACCTTGATGTATCGCTGTCCATTATGTGACGAACCTTTGCTTCTCAATAACAAAAGCTTACAGTGTAAAAATCGCCACCAATTTGATTTTGCTAAAGAAGGTTATGTTAATTTATTACCTGTACAAAATAAAAACTCGAAACAACCCGGTGATAATTTAGAAATGGTACAAGCACGTCGTGCTTTTTTTGCAACAGAGCATTATGCGTTTCTAAGAGATGCTATTGCTGAGCGCATAACTACAACTGAGCCATCATCCGTCATTGATTTAGGGTGTGGAGAAGGCTTTTATACACAAGCTTTTGCTAAACAACTGCCCGATGAGACACAAGTTTATGGGGTCGATATTTCTAAGTCTGCCGTAAAGTATGCCGCAAAGCGCTATAAAAATGTCAATTTTAGCGTCGCGTCAATTAAACAGGCCCCCTTTGAAAACCAGACAGCTGACGTATTAGTTAGTATCTTTGCTCCCGTATTTGCCGACGAGCTTCACAGATTATGTCATGAAAATGGCACAGTGATCATTGTTAGCCCAGGGCCGACACATTTATTTGAACTAAAAGCGCGTATTTACGATGAAGTGAATTTGCATGAACCCGTAACGTGTCCAGAAGGATTTGAGCTCAAAAAGCAAACCCATCTTGAGCAATGTCAGTCTCTTCCAACCAGTGTGATTGAACACCTTATAATGATGACGCCGTTTGCATGGAAGTTTAAAGCTTCTCATTATCAAGACTTAAACCAAGCCCCCGAGCACATGGTTACGCTGTCATTTTATATCAGTGAGTTTGTGCCAAATAAAGTGTAACTAAACGCAATAATTAAGACTAATAGGCTGTTAAAACAGCCTATTTGATCAATCTTCACCTAAAACTGCTCTTTGGTGAAAGCTTTATCCATTTTGTTAAACATGTCAGTGAGCAATTTCGCCAATTGTCTATAATTCGGCTTCCTAGATGCCAGCGGCGTATCATATCCATTAGCAACCATTTTATGGTACAGATCGTTATACCAAGAATTCAAAGACGGGTTTAACGACGTATCTGCGCGCTTACCTAGCCATAAAAGCCCTTGAACTGGCAGAGATAAAAAGAATAAAGCAATTGCTATTGCTTGTGGTAAATATTCCATACCTAACTGACTGGTCTGAAAAAACACAGTAAAAATGGCCAGCATCGGCATAACAGTCAAGCCAAACTCTGTGGCTTTTATCACTCTAAACTCGGCAAACATCGGGGCGAGTTCTTTTCGCATAGGCCATTCTTTGGCGTATTGGCGTCCAAGCTGCACTTGTGAAATAAGACTTTTTTGCATCATGACTCCTAGGTGCTAACTTTTAGGTAAATATTCAGGTAAAATCACTGTCTTAATTAAGTCAATTATACCTTGGTCTAACGTGTAGCTTTAGTGCAACTTCACTATAAGCTTAATACGCGTTTACTGTTCTTGTCAAAAACGGAAAGTCATTATGTCATCTTCGCATGTTCTGGTCCTAAACTGTGGTAGCTCTAGCCTTAAGTTTGCCATTATCGATATCAACTCTGGCGCTGAAGCCCTGTCGGGGTTAGCTGAGCGTCTTGCAGAGCAAGCTCCACTTATAAAATATAAATACAATGGCGCCAAACACAACATTGACTTAAGCGCGGGTGATGCTCACCAAGTCGCTATCGAAAAGCTTGTTGAGCTTGTGAAGCAACTAAAGTTGGATACCCACCTGATTGCTGTTGGCCACCGTGTAGTACATGGCGGTGAGCATTTCACCAAATCGGTTCTTATCAATGATAACGTGATTGATGCCATCAAACAAACCAGTGCCCTAGCCCCGCTTCACAACCCTGCAAACTTACTTGGCATTGAAGCGGCGAAAAAAGCATTTTCGCATCTGCCACAAGTTGCTGTATTCGATACCGCCTTCCACCAAACAATGGACAAGCAAGCGTTTTTATACGCTATTCCTCATGCATTATATACTGAACACGGCGTGAGACGTTACGGCTTTCATGGTACTAGCCACTATTATGTATCGACTCAAGCACACAAAATCTTAGCTCTACCTGAAAATAACTCTCGTATCATTAGTGCACATTTAGGCAACGGGTGCTCGGTAACAGCCATCAAAAATGGTCAGTCAGTCGATACGAGTATGGGCCTTACCCCACTTGAAGGGCTCGTCATGGGAACTCGCAGTGGTGATGTCGATCCAGGTTTATTTTCATTCTTAGTCAATCAACTTAATTATTCTGCACAAAACGTTGATGAACTACTCAATAAGCAAAGCGGTTTGCTAGGTATTAGCGAGTTATCAAACGACTGTCGTACGATAGAAGAAGCCGCCGCTGAGGGCCATGTGCAAGCGACATTAGCGCTAGATATTTTCTGTTACCGATTGGCCAAACAAATCGCAGCATTTATTGTGCCTCTTGGCGGTTTAGACGCGCTAATTTTCACTGGCGGAATAGGCGAAAACTCAGATGTGATCCGTGCAAAAGTCGTTTCTATGCTCGAATTTATGGGCCTGAGCATTGATCACGATAAAAATCTGGCGGCTCGATTTGGCAATCAAGGCATTATTACCAGCCAAAACACGCCATGCGCTATTGTGATCCCAACAAATGAAGAGTGGGTAATTGCGTCTGACGCAGCCACCATCGCACAGGAGCAATAGTATGGGCCGTCGTATTATGCTGATCCCTATCTCTACAGGCGTAGGGTTAACCTCTATATCTGTAGGTTTAGTGCGTGCACTGGAACAAAAAGCCGTTAAAGTTAATTTCTTTAAGCCGATTGCACAACCACGTAAAGAAGATGAAGGCCCTGAAAAGTCCACCGTTATCGTACAACAGGGCTCGACTATACAGCCACCTACACCATTTGCACTAAGCTACGCAGAACAAATGATTGGTGACGGTAAAGGCGACGATTTACTTGAAGAAATCGTCGAACGTTTTGAGAGCGCTATAAACGACGATGAAGTTGCCATTATTGAAGGGATGGTGCCTACCCGCCTGCAACCCTATGCTGGGCGAGTCAACCGTGAAATCGCACAAACGCTCGGGGCAGATATTGTGTTTGTCCTCACCCCAGGTAACGACAATAACAGTCAATTAGAAGATAGGTTAGAAATTGCGTCTGGAAACTACGGTGGAGTCGACCATAGTCGTGTATTGGGCTGTATTTTTAACAAAGTAAACGCCCCGCTTGACGAAGAAGGCCGTGCACGTGCTGATCTTGTTGATCAACATAAGCCTGAAGAACTTGAGAACGAAATTAACCGTTTAGCTTCATTGCCTATTTTCCGTAAACATCCGTTCAAATTACTGGCGACGATCCCTTGGGATTTTGACCTCGTTGCCCCACGAGTCGTTGATTTAAGTAATTACCTCAACGCCGAAGTAATGAACGAAGGCGATATGGCACATAGACGCCTACGTCGTGTGACCTTCTGTGCTAGAACAGTATCAAATATTCTTAACCACTTTACCCCGGGTGCACTGCTTGTTACACCGGGTGACCGTTCCGACATTTTAGTGGCCGCATGTCTATCAGCAATGAATGGTACAAAACTAGGCGCGATTTTACTCACTGGTGGCTTTAAGCCAGAACCTAGGATCATGAGTCTATGCGAACAAGCAATGGCAACGGGTTTGCCCATTCTTGCAACCGAAGCTGATACATGGCGTACCTCTTTGCTACTGCATAATTTTAATATGGAAGTACCCAGTGATGATGAACAGCGCATTGATAAAGTGAAGCAACACAACGCCAATCATATAGATTCAGACTGGTTAGATAGTTTGGCTCAAGGGGTCGCAAAAACACGTAAATTATCACCACCAGCATTTAGATACCTACTGACTGACTTGGCAAGAAAAGCGAATAAAACCATTGTACTACCTGAAGGTAACGAGCCCAGAACAATCAAAGCTGCTGCAATATGTGGTGAACGTGGCATCGCTAAAACAGTTTTACTAGGTGAACGCGAAGAGATAGAACGTATTGCATTACAGCAAGGGGTTGAACTGAATGAAAATGTGACCATTCTTGAACCTCACCAAGAAATTGAGAATTATATTGCTCCAATGGTTGAACTTAGGAAAAACAAAGGGTTAACAGAAGTCGTCGCAGAAGAGCAATTGCAAGACAACGTGGTACTTGGCACCATGATGTTAGCCCAGTCTCAAGTCGATGGGTTGGTTTCTGGTGCGGTCAACACGACGGCAAATACCATACGCCCTCCCCTACAGCTGATAAAAACAGCACCAGGCTCATCACTTGTCAGTTCGGTATTCTTTATGCTGTTACCAGATCAAGTACTGGTTTATGGGGACTGTGCTATTAATCCAGATCCGACAGCCGAGCAACTTGCAGACATCGCAATTCAATCAGCAGACTCAGCCGCGGCATTTGGTATTGAACCACGTGTTGCAATGATTAGCTACAGTACCGGCACGTCAGGACATGGTGCCGATGTTGAAAAAGTACGCCAAGCCACGGAGCTTGCTCAGCAAAAGCGTCCTGATTTAGACATTGATGGACCCCTGCAATATGATGCTGCAATTATGGAAAATGTTGCGCAAAAGAAAGCCCCAAACAGTAAAGTGGCAGGTAAAGCGACCGTATTTGTGTTCCCTGACTTAAATACCGGTAATACAACGTATAAAGCCGTACAGCGAAGCGCAGATCTGATCAGTATTGGTCCTATGTTACAAGGCATGCGTAAACCTGTGAACGACTTAAGTCGCGGAGCCTTAGTAGATGATATTGTTTATACTATTGCGTTAACGGCTATCCAAGCCCAGCAAATTATAGAGTCAGACTCTCAAGCGTAAGTCTAAATTAGCCAAGCGTTAAAAAGGTTTTAATTTTTTGCGCTTGGCTATACTATTAACTTAATTAGTGTTTATAGAGCTTACGGGATGTCAAAGCAAACCTTACAATTGCTCAACCAAGACTTCACCATTCACAGCCTCGACTGTGATGACACTATTCCGGCGGCTGTCTTAAACGCTGAGATATTTTTTATCGCAAAAACAGATGAAGAACTCTCGATTGTCTGCCCAAGCCAAATAAAAATGAATAGTTTTGCTGCTGAAAAACACTGGCGTGCCTTAGAAGTCGTCGGCCCTTTAGGTTTCTCACTTACTGGGATCATGGCCGATATTTCTGGCGTGCTTGCTAATGCTAATATTTCCATATTCGCCATGTCGACCTACGACACCGATTTTATCTTAGTCAAAGAACAACAAATAGATGTGGCAATTCAAGCACTCAAAAAAGATGGTTATATGGTACTTTAAAAATGCAATTTTCCCCTGTTATATCTTATGCGCCGATTAACTCAATTGACCAGCCTTTACTGCATTTAGCGAGTCCATTTAGCGGTAAAGTCGCTCCCCTCAGCAGTCACCCCGACCCTTTATTTTCACAAGGGATGTTAGGCCGAGGAATTTGCGTACAATTGAGCAACTTTAAAATCGTTTCACCTGTCCATGGCACAATAGAACAAATAAAACAGCATGGCACCGAATTCATCATCTCAGCGCAAAATGGCCTTAAAATACTGGTGAATATACGTATTCCTACTGAGTATTCTGCCCCCCAATATCAAACCTTTAATACCTTTGGTAAAACCACCATACAACAAGGTGAGTTGCTTGCTTATTTTGACATTCCCGCCTCTGTCACCCCAGCAATTGGATCGGTAATACTCATCAATGCAGAAAAACTGGGACCATGTTATTATCCATTAAAACAAGTAAGTGCAGGGCAAGATCCGCTCGTAACACTTACTAAATCTGAATAATTTTATGAATAAGGCCTGTTTATGACCATCATGTACGGTATTCCAAACTGCGACACTATAAAAAAAGCCAAAAAATACCTTAATGATAAAAACATCGAGTTTACTTTTCATGACTACAGAAAAGACGGTATTTCTGCAGACCTTATTGATCAGTTCTTTTTACAACTTGGGTGGGAAAACGTTTTAAACAAGCGTGGCACAACATACCGAGCACTCACAGATGAACAAAAAAGCACTTTAAATGAAAGTTCTGCAAAACAATATTTGCTCGATGCACCTGCAATGATCAAACGGCCAATCGTGATACACCAAAACAGCTATTATTTAGGATTTAAGGCTGCACAATATGACGAGATTTTTACCTCATGAATGACGCAAACGTTAGCCCTGTTATTGCACTTGCTCAAGCGTTAATACAGCGCCAATCGGTCACACCAGAAGATGCAAACTGCCAGTCGCTAATGAACCAACGACTACAAAAGCTTGGCTTTAACATTGAAGAACACTTCTTTGTTGATACCCTCAATACCTGGGCACGTAAAGGCCATAGCCAGCCACACTTCTGTTTTGCAGGGCATACTGATGTGGTCCCTGTAGGTGATGAAGCCGCATGGCAATACCCTCCATTCTCAGGCACTATCGAAAATGACATGCTACATGGGCGCGGTGCAGCAGACATGAAGGGCTCGCTTGCAGCCATGGTTATCGCGACCGAGCGCTTTGTCCAAAAGCATCCTGATCATAAGGGGTCAATCTCATATTTGATCACTTCTGATGAAGAAGGTCCCTTTATCAACGGCACAACCAAAGTCGTCGATTTACTCGAAGCTCGTAATGAGAAAATTGATATGTGCTTGGTGGGTGAACCATCATCGCGAAACACGTTAGGAGATGTAGTAAAAAATGGTCGCAGAGGTTCTTTAACGGCACACTTAACGGTCAAAGGAAAACAAGGCCATGTTGCGTACCCCCACCTAGCCACTAATCCGATTCATAAAGTCGCGCCATTTATAAATGCTTTGACTGAAACCGTTTGGGACAATGGCAATGACTACTTTCCAGCGACCAGCTTACAGGTGTCAAATATTGCTGGCGGTACAGGTGCTGGCAACGTTATTCCCGGCGACGTATACGTACAGTTTAACTTTCGCTTCAGTACACAGGTCACGGCTGATGAGCTGAAAAACCGAGTTCATAACTTATTAAGCGACTTTGATCTAGAGTACAATATTGAGTGGATAGTAAACGGCTTACCATTTTTAACAGAACCAGGGCCTTTATTAGATGTTACCTTAGAGGCAATTAAAGAGGTAACAGGTATTCAAAGTACCCCTGAAACATCTGGTGGCACCTCTGATGGACGCTTTATTGCACAAACGGGCTGTAAAGTTATAGAGCTTGGTCCACTCAATGCCACCATCCACCAAGTGAACGAATGTGTAAGCACAGACGATCTCGATAAGCTCGCATTAATTTATGAACGAATCTTGGAAAAACTACTGACCTAATGCCTCAGCAAACTTTTGATACAGATTTAGCCAATATCGCCTGTGGGTTAATACAAACCCACTTGTATGACTACCAAGGTACTTGGTTACATAAAGACATTGTTAGTGACTTTGATAAACTTAAAACTAACGCGATGAATGCAGGTTTTGAGTTATCTATTGCATCAGCCTACCGGGATTTCGAGCGTCAAATGCGTATTTGGAACGGAAAATTTCAGGGTGAGCGCACGGTCTTAGACAAGCTAAATAAACCGATTGATTTATCACAGCTCAACGAGCTTGATAAGTGTCATGCAATTATGTTGTTCTCAGCATTACCAGGCGGAAGTCGACACCACTTTGGCACCGATCTCGATGTATACGCGGGTAACTTTTTAAAACCGGGCCACAAACTACAATTAGAGCCTTGGGAATATCAAATTGATGGTCCTTTTTATGAATTTAATAACTGGCTAGATGAAAACTTGGCATCATGTGGCTTTTATCGACCTTATGCACAATACAATGGTGGAGTGGCCGCTGAACCATGGCATATTAGCCACATCAACACTGCAAAACACCTTAACGACGCGCAAAATATCGATAATCTAAGCAATGCAATAAGTCAATTTGAGGTAGCTGGTAAAGACACTATCTTAGCTAATTTATCAGACTTGCATGCACGTTACATACGCAATATATCTTTACCCTAAATATGGCAATTAGGTGCGTTTTTGTTTTAAATACACACCTACCGAAACTAAAATTACTGCCGCACACACAGCTTGAATTAGACTAATTGATTCACTTAGCAAAATAAAGCCAAGGAACAACGTAATAATTGGCACTGTCAGTTGTAATGTTGCTGCTGTATCGGCTTTTAGCCATATTAAGCTTTGATACCACATGACATAGCCTAAGCCAGAAGTAATTGCACCACATATTATGGCTAAGACAGCACCGTACCATGTAAATACCATGGACGGTGTAAACAGCAGTATTATTGGCACAAACAAGCTACATTTGATAAAGCTACCTGCGGTACTTTGCGTTGCCCCTTGTCCTCGCTCGCTGAGCGTTGCGCCATGTAAACTATATGCCCCCCACCCCAATCCACTGATCATCATAGCCACGACAGCAGGCCAACTTATATCTGATACAACGGGGTTTAATAGAACACTCAAACTTATCAAAGCAACAACTAATGCACCCCACTGGACACCCGATAGTCGCTGACCAAGAAGCAATCCCCCAACCACCATTGTTAAGGTTACTGATGTAAACAGTATTAAAGCGCCAAATCCGGCATCTAATGCTGTATAGGCAAGACTAAAACCAACAAGGTACATGAGTAATGTGATAGCACCATACCAACTACCATAACCAGACAGCTTCCTAACGCTTTTCTCTGATGCGATTAAGATAACTGCAAGCATAGCAGCACCACTGGCCAATCTCAGTCCGGTATAGGTATACTCATCGAGTAATTGAGAATTGATCACGTATCGCGTAAATAGTGAGTTTAAGGCAAAACATACAAGTGCACATACCAGTATCAAATATCGCATATCATGATGCCTATTAGAAAAGCGCTACGTTCATATCAATCGTGTTCCGTATCAAGTCTGTTTTTTTACATAGAAATAAAAGACTAATATATTGTTCACACCGTGATTAATACAAGATTTATCACACAGGAAGGACCCGCTATGCAATGACTTACCTAAAAAGCATTATCTTCCAAGGTAAATCATTTGCAACAGCCCACAGGGGGTATCATCAAAGAGCAAATCAGCTACAAGACCCGACTATGACTGTCGATAACCATCAAAGAAGTATTTAATTCTTTGCATTGCAGGTTCAAGTTCATCTTTATGAGGTAAGAAGACCAATCTAAAGTGATCTGGCTTCGGCCAATTAAAGGCTCGCCCAGGTACTAACATGATTTTCTCTTCGCGCAGTAAATCAAGCATCATTTGCTCATCATTGGATACGTTAAACTTCGCTAAGTCTATTTTTGGAAAGGCATAAAGCGCGCCTTTAGGCTTTACACACGTAATACCATCAATCGCATTAAGGCCTTCTGTTGCAATATTGCGTTGCTCATACAACCGGCCACCAGGCAAAATCAAGTTATCAATTGACTGTATTCCACCAAGCGCTTGTTGAATTGCAAACTGAGCGGGCACGTTCGCGCATAATCGCATTGAGGCTAACATGTTAAAACCAGTAATAAGATCACTCATAGCACTGATTTTTCCACTTAGGATCATCCAGCCCATACGCAATCCTGCTGCGCGATATGACTTAGCTAATCCATTAAATGTGATAACAGGAAGGTCATCACACATCGCCGCAATTGACGTATGCTCTATATCGTCATAAATGATCTTTTCATAAATCTCATCACTCAGTAATAACAGGTTATGCTCGCGCGCGATATCAATGAGCCCTTGAAGCAACGCCTTATCATAAACTGCCCCTGTGGGGTTATTCGGGTTGATCAAAACCAATGCCTTAGTGCGAGAGGTCACTTTAGCGCGAATGTCTTCCAAGTCAGGAAACCAATCTTGCTCTTCATCGCATAAGTAATGTACTGGTGTCCCACCAGCCAATTTTACTGATGCTGTCCAAAGTGGGTAATCGGGTGCAGGAATTAACACTTCATCACCGCTATCAAGCAATGCTTGCGTGGTCATTTGGATGAGCTCACTCACTCCGTTGCCAATGTAGATATTATCAACATTAATATTCGGTAAGTTTTTTTGTTGGTAATGCTGGTAAATAGCGACTCGTGCTGAATATAGCCCTTTGGAATCGCAATAACCTTGCGCCGCATGTAGGTTACGAATAATATCGCGGTGCATGTCTTCAGGCATATCAAAGCCAAACACGGCTGGATTACCTATGTTAAGTTTTAGGACTTTTAGCCCTTCGTCTTCCATTTTTTTTGCTTGATCAAGCACAGGACCACGAATGTCGTAGTACACCCCATTTAATTTATTGCTTTTTGTTAGTTTAGACATTAATTTCTCCCTCATTCGGCTTTAGAATAGCCTAAAAGGCATTCTAATAACCAGAGGGAGCTTGCACTTTTTGGTAGGTTTATTTATCGCTTAGCTACAGAGAAGCTTTAGAAGAGAGCCATTGTAATAATTGCGCTTTTGAGCCTGCAACTTGTGCAGATAAACACGCCACATTCTCTTGTACAGATTGCGTGTCTTCATTTATCAAACCTTGCTCAATTGCACGAGCCGCATTACTCAAACTCATCGCACCAAATTGTGCTGCGTTTGATTTTAAACTATGCGCATGACGTATTGCATCTTGGTTATTAGACGTCAACGCCATTCTCAATTCATTTTCGAGTCGTTCAAACTCATCACAACAAAAGGTCAGCGTGTCTTCAAACTGCTCACCCAAAAGTGATTGCATACCTTCTAAGGCGTCTTCATTAATAGTTACATTCATAACAATCCCTTCGTCTTGTTTGTTACTTGTAATGCTAGTCAATTCAGTAACTATTAGCAAAACAATTCGCGATATATGGTACTATTTGCCTAGGTTTTATCCACGAGTAGCTCATGAAACGTTTACAATGCTCCAACTGTACATACCCACTCACAACGTGTGTTTGTAAATACCTTCAGGAACCGATTAAAAATAGAACTAGAATCATCATTTTGCAACATCCTGATGAAACAGAATTGGCAAAAAATACCGTGCGGTTATTGACTCTGCAATTATCAAATATAGAAGTCTTTGTGGGTGAGTCACAACAAGATTTTATGCAGTTACAGTCGCAGCTTAATTTAGCAACCTGCGCATTGTTGTATCCATCAGAACATGCGGTAACAACAGATGCCTTATCAGACTCAGAGCATATTATAGAAACTTTGCTGGTTATTGATGGGACATGGAAAAAAACCAATAAAATTTTAGCACTCAATACATGGCTAAAAACACTCCTTGCCGTGAGCTTTAAAGATATTCCCCAAAATAAATATACCATTCGTAAGGCTGAACAAATATATAGCTTGTCCACCCTTGAAGCCGTGGGGCTTTTTCTAACCCACCAAGAACAGGTAGACTCACAACCTTTGCTATTACTATTAGACGGCATGATAGAAGAACAAACAAAGTTTATGCCTGCACATGTTAAGGCTAGATATCAGAGATGAAAGTGACACGCTTGAGCAAAGGGTTTCGTCGCCACGGCCCTGATTATCGATTTGGTGATCAGGTTGATTTCGATGAAGTGCGTGATACATTTGGTTTTTGTACCATTTCTATCGGCCATTGGGTTACTAAAAATGAGCGATTCCTCAGCGCTAATTTAGTCTATGATGCACTGGCTGATTTGGCGCAAATTCTTAACATTCCACCAAAGGCTATCGGCTTAAGAGGTACTCTCAATTTTTCTTTTGGCACCGGCGGTCAACTTGGCGTACAAGCACATTATAATAGTGCGTCTCGCACTTTAGCACTGGCTAAAAATGCGGGTGCAGGCGCCATCGCACACGAATGGTGGCATGCATTTGACCATTATATTTGTAAGCATATGTTCACGTCATCTTCAGCTCACGGGTTTGCATCTAGCTACTGGTTAAGTAACATACAAACTAAGTTACATCCCTTAAACACCATACTCAGTGAGTTTTATAAAGCATGTTTATTAGATTCCACCACAACCAAGCCCAGTGTTTACTTTAATAACGCCGTTAAGCTAGACAAAGAATACAAACAGCTCTATTTCAGTAAACCTGAAGAGCTGACTGCCCGAGCATTCGAAGCATGTATCGCATATTATGCCGATATACGGAACGAGTTCTTGGTTAGTGGTGTCATTAATAGTGATCTAGAAAAAGCCGGAGGGTTTCCTTGCCCGTTACTTCGCCCTCAACTCTCTCAGCATGTGTTTAAATACTTTAACGTATTAGGTGCTGCTTTACATCATCAGCGCGGGTAGCCTTATTTAACCATAGGATATATTCGTCAAATCCCAATGGACGAGAAATAAAATAACCTTGTCCAAAATCGCAGCCAAACCCCTGCAAACGGGTATAACTGGCTAGACTTTCAATCCCTTCCGCCACGACTTTAGATCCTAAGCTATGTGCCATATCACAAGTTGCTTTACAAATGGTTTGATTACTTCGAGAGCTTTCGATATCCATCACAAATTGCTTGTCAATTTTCAGCTCATCAAACCCTAACTGGCTCAAATATGCCAAAGACGAATAACCCGTACCAAAATCATCAATCGCAACCTTGATGCCAATACGTCTATAATCATCTACCACCCCTTTTAAATTGGCTTCTTTACCAATTGTCACCGATTCTGTGATCTCCAATATAATTTGACGTGGATTCAAATTAAATTCGTTGATGAGAGTGATCAGCTGCACCGTTAGCTCTCGCTTCGCTAAGTCTTTTCCAGAAATATTGAGTGATAAAACATGATTTGGGTACAACTCTACTATTTGTTTTTGATAATGTAGTCCCTGCTCAATGACCCATTCTGTCACTGAATAAATCATTCCTGATGACTCTGCAATAGGTATAAACTCATCTGGTGGCACTTGCCCTAACTCTGGGTGTTCCCACCTTAATAACCCCTCAGCCCCATGTACCTTGCCAGTCGACAAATTAACTTGGGGCTGCATATACAGTGCAAATTCGCCCTTATCTAACGCGGTTTTCAATGCAGAAGTGACTTTAAGCCTGCGCTCAGACACCATAGAGTTAGCCACATCAAAAAGCTGCCACCGCTCACTGCTTGAGCACTTTGTCGCTAGTGCTAGCATGGCTCGCTGTATTAACTTCTCCGCACTTTTTGCATGTACAGGTGAATGGGCAACACCAATCTCTATTTTATCAACCAGCTGATGGCCCTTTAACTCGACACCTTCTTCAAACACCGAAGAGAGTAAACATACATATTGTTCTACTTGCGACAACGACAGTTTTCCCACCAAAATTACCGCAAACACCGAGTCATCTAGCCGATAAATATCAGTATGCTTGTCACTGTGCTTAGTGCTGATGGTAGAATTACCATACGTATCCAGTTGTAAATTAAGCTTTTCAAACAAACTATTCAAATGACGGTCGGCATAATCCATTCCATAATTTAATCGAATGCTGTTTAATACCAATGGTTTAAATAACAACAATGTGTGGTGCTGGTGACTTGATGCAAGTTTGCTTAATTGCTGGTTAAGTGCCAAACGATTGGGCAGCCCCGTGTCTTTATCATGATTAGTGTAAAAAACAAATGCATCTCTTTGCTGCTTATCTCTTAGATAAATAACCAACCCAAGTAAACTAACATGTGAGATCACGGCAATTTGACTCATATTCACTAAAGCACTGTTCACAAATATGCCTAATTGCATACTTACCCATGTAAAGGCTAAAACAAACATAGGCAGCCAAGCGAACAACAATACTCGAACCTCTGTTACATGCTCTTTACCCAATTGTGCACATATGGCGATACCTAGCCCTATCGTCGTTAGTACGCTCAACGCTTGGACTTGCACCGCAATTGGCGAGCCAATACCAATAGACAATAACCCCATAAAAATGAGTAAACCAGCCAAAATAAAAGTAGGATATGTCAGCTGCTTTGCATTCTTACTGATTTTAAAAAAGGTAAAATGAAAGAGTAAACAAGCTGCAAGTCCCATGACCACCAGCATACTGCAATGATGCGTGAACCACTGGGCGGCCTTTTGTGGTAAATAATAATAAATACTGCCATTGTTAGCACTGCACTGTAATGCTAACAGCAGTAAATATGTGCCCAAGTACAGTAAGTAATGACGACCACTAAATACCGCAACCGACAAAATAAAAAACGCCACAAAATACAATAAGCCAAGTTCTAGGCCATACCAAAAAAGCCTCGCTTGAGAGTGTTCAGCAAAATCATGAATAGACTGTACTTGATAATTAATCCGAGCATTGAAGGGCGCTTGAAATCGAACATAAACCTGTTGAGGGAACGCAGACGTTTTATATTTAATATGAGGGTAAATACTTTGTAATCGCGGCAGTACTGCGTTGTCTGTCGGTAAATTAACAGCAGCAATGACTTGGCCCAATTCGACAACATACATATCAAGTGTGGTTTCAACAGGCTTGTAAATAGTAAAGAACGATTCGCGGGTTGCTTTTGGTTCTGCTGGAATATCAAATTTTACCCACGTAGACACCGCTTTTGACGCAACAGCACCGTCTTGCTCAATGTTTTCAAATTGGCCATGGCCATTGATTATTTCGTTAATGGTCATTTCATTACTTAAATCGTTAAATACCTGTGATGCATTCGCACTTGCACACACAACGACCATCATAAGCAATGCACACAGCACCTTTAAAGCTTTGTCACATCCCCACATACTCTCTCCTTGATGTCGAGACAGTTCGTCTCGTTCAATCAATATTAAAGTATGTAAACTTTATTCAGTATTGCCAGTCTCGAATAAAAATATTCATATATTAGGCACTGTTAATCTTTCAGATTCATTTTTGCAGCCGTTTGATTGGCTTTTATACAAGGCAGAGGCTGCGTAGCATGGTTATTCCATGTGAGTCAGCCGATAACATAGTAGAAAAGCCAATCAAGCGCTGCGTGAGTCATTTATCTAATTAAAAGCCAAGCATATAGCCTTACTGTTTATCGTCGCTAATTCGGCTCGCTACAGCACTATTTTGCCCTTTATATTTAGCATCTTTCCTTGTGTTATAAGGGGTTTGTGCCTCACTGCTCATCGTTTCAAAACTTAGCGCACCTATCTTCATATTAGGTCTAAGTGCAAGGGGCAATTTACCAGAATTATAAAATTCAAGTACAATATTACCAGACCAACCCGGATCAATACGGTGAGCGGTTACGTGCACCATTAGGCCTAATCTCGCCAACGATGAGCGCCCATCTAACCACCCAACAAGATCTGCTGGGAGTGTCACAGACTCATAAGTTATCGCTAATGCAAGTTGTCCTGGGTGTAAAAAAAAGGCTTCATTCTCGTCCAAGACAATTTCATCGCTCATAATCGATTCCATTGCAGCATTTAGTTGATCTTTTGGCCCACTTAAATCAACGTACGGGGCTGCATGATCTTGAAATACTCTAAATTTATTTCCTAAGCGTAAATCTAACGTGATCCCAGAGATCATACCCTCTTCTGGTTTTGGCTCAATAATGATCCGTTGCTCTTCTATCGCTTGTTTTATATGGGTATCTGATAATCTCATTGATTAGTCATCCGTTATCACTATATCGACCGTTGAGGTGGATTGTGTTTGATAATGCAATATGCTGCCAACAAGCTGTGCACAAGCAACATAGTTAGCTGCTTGCTCTGTTGACGCCGTTAAAATATTTTCGCCCTGCTCTGATGTCTCTCGGATATTAATATCTAAAGGCACTTCAGCTATCAAAGGAACACCATGGCGACTTGCTAGATCAGCACCGCCATGCTGACCAAAAATATGGTTTTTTTCTCCACAATGGCCACATAAAAAATGACTCATATTCTCTATTAAACCTAAAATAGGTAAGTTAACTTGGTTAAACATCGCAATGCCTTTTTGAGCATCGGCTAACGCTAAGTCTTGTGGAGTAGTCACAATCAATGCGCCACTTGCAGGCACTTTTTGTGTCATGGTCAGTTGGATATCTCCCGTACCTGGAGGCATATCCACAATAAGGTAATCGAGTTCGCCCCACTCGGTTTCATTCAATAACTGATTTAATGCTTGTGAAGCCATTGGTCCTCGCCACACAGTGGCATTTTCAGCAGGCACTAAAAAGCCTATCGATTGAATGCTGATCTCGTCTTTTATAATGGGGTTAAGCGTTTTATTGTCTTTTGACGTTGGTTTTGCATCCTGCACACCAAAAATAGTCGGAATAGATGGACCGTATATATCAGCATCAAGTATGCCTACTCGCCCGCCTTCTGCAGACAGTGCCTGTGCTAAAAACGCTGCGGTGGTCGACTTTCCGACTCCCCCTTTCCCGGAAGCCACTAATAAAATATGTTTAACTGCTTTATACTTATGTACGTCTGGCAATTTTACGTCAATCGTCAGTTTTACTGATTGACCCAACTGTTTAGTGAGATAGTCAGTCAAACGTGAATTTACGCTTTTCACAGCAAAGGGCATCTGCAGAGCCAGGGTAACTCCATCATTACCTTGAGTATAATTTTCAACCCACTCTCGCTCTATTCCTAAAGGAAATACGCCGCTTTTATAAGCTTCTAATACCTCGTATAGCCGAGTTCTGTCTGAATTATTTTTTTTAAATAGCTTATTAATACCAAACATAGAAATAAAACGTACTCGAGTGATGAAAAAGACCTCGGAATTATGTAACATTCAACCCATTAACACCAGTCTATTGATGCTTTACACGAGCACAAAGTGGCAATTGTAAACTAAAACTTAGAGGGTTGGCTGTTTCTTAAACAGAACCGCTCAGAATTCACGGAACCGTTATGACTAAGAGAAAAATTCTCATCACCAGTGCTCTACCTTATGCCAATGGCCCGACTCATTTAGGGCACATGCTTGAATATATCCAGACAGATATTTGGTCACGCTTTCAAAAACTACGTGGTCATGAAACATATTATGTCTGTGCAGATGACGCGCATGGCACGCCAATTATGCTTAACGCGCAAAAACAGGGTATTACACCTGAAGAAATGGTGAAAAATGTCAGCATCGAACGCCAACGTGATTTTGCGGATTTTAATATTGAGTTTGATAACTACCACAGCACCCACAGTGAAGAAAATAAAGAACTCAGTGCGCTAATATATAACCGCCTAAATGCAAAGGGGCATATTAAAAAGCGCACCATCTCTCAGTTGTTCGATCCTGAAAAGAATATATTTTTACCAGATCGTTTTGTAACAGGCACATGTCCAACCTGCGATGCAGTTGATCAAAATGGAGACAGTTGCGATGCGTGTGGTGCAACCTATAGCCCAACGGAGCTAAAAGAGCCGCGTTCTGTAATGTCAGGTGCGACGCCCATCTTAAAAGACTCTGAGCACTTCTTCTTCGACTTACCCGCATTCGAAGGCATGCTCAAAGAATGGCTTCATTCCGGCAGTATTCAAACAGAAATGGCTAATAAGCTAGATGAATGGTTCGCTGATGGTCTTCAGCAATGGGATATTAGCCGAGATGCGCCTTACTTTGGGTTTGAGATCCCAGGTGCGCCGGGTAAATACTTTTATGTTTGGTTAGATGCACCGATTGGCTATATGGCCAGCTTCAAAAACCTGTGCGATAAAAAAGGCTTGGATTTTGATGCTTTTTGGGGTGAAGGCTCTGATGCGGAACTTTACCACTTCATTGGTAAAGATATTATTTATTTCCACAGTTTGTTCTGGCCAGCCATGCTAGATGGTGCGGAGTTCCGTAAACCAACGAATGTATTCGCGCACGGTTTCGTGACGGTCAACGGTGCTAAAATGTCAAAATCAAAGGGCACATTTATTAAAGCCCGTACCTATTTAGAGCATTTAGATCCAGAATTTTTGCGTTATTACTTTGCCGCTAAGCTTAATGGCGGGATCACTGATTTAGATTTAAATTTAGAAGACTTTGCACAACGTGTAAATTCAGATCTGGTCGGTAAAGTAGTTAATATCGCATCCCGTTGCGCTGGTTTTATTACCAAAAAGTTTGATGGGAAAACAAGCGAGAATGTACTTGAGCCTGAACTGATCGCTGAATTCCAAGCTGCTTCAAGCGTGATAGCTGACTATTATGAGCAACGTGAATATAGTCGTGCCATTCGCGAGATCATGGCACTTGCTGATAAAGCAAACCAATTCATCGATGCACAAGCACCATGGGTGTTAATTAAAAATGAAGACACGCATGAGCAAGCACATCAAGTATGTTCATTAGGCTTAAACCTATTCAAGATACTGATGACGTATTTAAAACCTGTGTTACCGGCGATGGCAAGTAATGTTGAACAGTTTTTAAACACTGAGCTTACATGGGAGAGTGCCCAAACTGTACTAACAAGCCACTCAATCAATAAGTTCAAGGCCCTAATGCAGCGTGTTGATATGGATAAAGTAAATATCATGCTTGAAGAATCTAAAGAAAGCTTGGCAGCGACAACTCAACCGAAAGTTGATCCAAATAGCCCGCTTGCAAAAGAACCTATCGCAGACGAAATAGAGTTCAATGACTTTGCTAAGGTCGATTTACGTGTTGCAAAAATAGCCAAAGCAGAGCACGTAGAAGGAGCTGATAAGCTGCTCAAACTGACGCTTGATTTAGGTGGCGAAACACGCCAAGTATTCGCAGGTATTAAATCTGCCTATGCGCCAGAAGACATCGAGGGGAAACTTACTGTCATGGTTGCTAATCTTAAACCACGTAAGATGCGCTTTGGTATGTCTGAAGGCATGGTCTTAGCAGCTGGACCTGGTGGCAAAGAAATCTATATTCTTAACCCAGACGATGGTTCAGAGCCGGGTATGCGTGTCATGTAAACGATAATAGAAATGGCCTTATAATAGGCCATTTCTTTACATTACTACTCTGAACTTTTTTCACCTTCAATGGGGACTTTTAGTTTCACTGCAATTCCATTACCTTGCTCAGAGAAACACTTTATTTCTCCTTTTAACAACTGTGTCACCAAGTTATACACAATATGCATCCCTAAGCCACATCCGCCCTGACTGCGTTTGGAAGTGACAAATGGATCAAATACGGTTTTCAACATCTCTTCACTCATACCAACACCATCATCGGTATAGTTAACGTACCAACTCGTATCATCAAGCGCAATGGTCACCAAGACCTCTCCTTTGCCTTGTTGCTCAAACCCATGTAATACAGAATTATTTAGTAAGTTGGTGAGGATCTGATAAATCGCACCGGGATATGTTGTTAGCAACACAGTATCGCTCCCCGTTACATTTACAGTAATGTTTTTCCCCTTTATTAATGGAGCCAAAGAGTGAAATACATCTTCAATATATGCTTTAAGGTTGATCTGTCGCGACGTTTCACTCGACTGATCAACGGCAACCTGCTTAAAGTTACCGATCAGATTTTGCGCTCTATCTAAGTTTCTCAGGATCAACTGATAGCCTTCAGTTTGCTCTTCTATGGCTTTTGTTAAATCACTTTGCTTTAACGTTTTATCTGCCAGTTTTTTCTCAACGCCTTGCAAGCACTCTTGGTTGTAAGTCATCGCAGTTAAAGCAACACCCAAAGGTGTATTTATCTCGTGAGCAACCCCCGCGACTAACCCGCCTAACGACGCCATTTTTTCACTTTCAATGAGTTCTTGCTGAGTTTGCTTCAGAGTGACCATCGCATGTTCGAGAGTTTGATTCTTGGTATATAACTCGTTAGTGCGCATCTCAACTTTAATCTCTAGCTGCTCATTAAGCATTTGCAATGCATTCTCATGCTCTTTAAGTTGCGCAATATCTTTTAGTGCCCCTGCGATCCTAATTGCTTGTCCATTTTCATCTCTATCGACCACTTTTCCTCTATCGAGTACCCATGTCCATTTACCACTTAAATCCTTAACGCGTATGGCAATTTCATAACTTTCCACATTGCCTCGAATACATGCCTCTACTTTGTCTTCAAGTAAAATATTGTCTTTGGGGTGCACAAACTGAATGAAGTCATCTAGTTCCATATGACTTTCAGCCTTACCATAATCCACTCTGGGCGAAACGCTATGTCGATATATCGCTTTCTTATTTAAATGCCAATCCCATAATTCATCACCACTGGCCCAAAGCGATAACTCTAACCGTTGGCGTAATTCACTCATTTTTAAGTTATCAGCAACCACTTGACGATATCGTTTTTGTCTAATTCTGACTGTGATTAAAATTAATGCGAGTAGCGCCAATACATAGACAGATTTTGCATATATATTCCACCACCACGGTGCATTAATTGTAAGAGCAAAATGGTGTATGGGTGACTGAACGTTAAACCGATTTATCGTATAAGACTCCACAATATAATTTCCTGGTGCCAAACGCAGCAGGTTAACTTGTCTCACCCCTTTGGCAAGTTTCAACCATTTGTCGCTGAGCCCTATCACACGGTAATAAAATTGTTGTTGCTCTGAACCATACTCTAAGCTGGAATATTGCAAAGAGATAATATCTTGGTCGTAGCGTAACTCTAAGCTTTGTGCCAGCTCTGGTGCCGTTTTCAACAGCCCTGTTTCACTTGGCTCTAAGCTTTTACCTAATAGCTCGATGTGACTTACAAGTAAGGGGCTAGCAGAGTTATCCACTCTCAGTTTTTGTGGGTAAAACTGATTGAACCCCATCGCGCCTCCAATAAAAATACGTCCATCGGGTGCAAGCCATGCAGCGTTATAGTTAAACTCGTTGCCTTGTACGCCATCAACGGGGGAGAAATTATGAATACTCAAGTTACTGGTGTTGATTTGACTCAACCCGCCGCTACTCCCAACCCACAAATGGTTTAAGTTATCAAATACTAAGCCCCATATTGCATTATTTGCTAACCCATCTTGCTGCGTAAAGACTTGTTCAATCTCAAACTCTTTAGACACAAGTGACAGGCCTGATTCACTTGCAACCCACACCCTGCCATATTGATCTTGTTCAAGCATAAACACCAGATCAGAAACTAACCCTTCAGTCGTTGAGAGCTGCTCAAGCGTCCCTCCCATATCTCGATACAAACCGTTGCCTATCGACCCAAACCACAGCTTACCGTCAACTACCGCCATAGAAGAAACGTGACTGGGAGCGTTCTGTTGTGGTGTGTACATAGATTGCAAAGTTTTGCTCTGCTCATCGAAGTACATGGCACCCATTGTTCTTGAGCTGACGAGCACTTTCCCATTGAATAACATAACATCATTGAAGCTAAGCTCCGGACCGTTACCAATATCTGGCTTTAAATGGATAAGCTCTTTACTCGTCAAATTAAATGAAACGACCCCATTACCCCGGGTAGCAGCCCACAACCAGTCCCCATTAAAAATAATACGTGTAATAAAACTACCATTGAGTACTTTAAGCTCTGAAAAGTAATGATTTGCGGGTTTAAACCCCCTGCCATCAAAAATATGCGCACCATTTGACGTAGCTAACCAAATGCGATCTTCACGATCAATTGCGAAATTACGTATATCCGCGGTTTTCATTGGCGAATGGGGGTAGTTATATTCGCTCACATGACCAAACGACTCACTGAGCTGACTGAAGAAGTGTAACCCTCGAGTTTCAGTGCCTATCCATAAATCTTGGTTTTTGTCCCGCATGACGGTCAAAATATTATTATCTTGTAAGCCTGCTGTTTGCCTATCTCTTTTATACCAATGATTAAGCAGCTTTCCCTGAAGATCTAATAAATAAACTCCATGATCACTGGCTACAAGAATTTCATTGCCATTTATTTCTAAACTATGAAGGGTAATATTTTGAACAGTATCGAAGTTACGTGACCAAAGCACTCTTTGATACAGGGTGTCATAACTGATCAACCGATTTGACTTACTAACCAGCATGGCACGCTGACCTTGATAGGTCATTTTTTTAAATTCACCGGCAAGTAACTGCACAGATGTTTGCGCTTGCTTGTGATATGCCATAAAACCCATATCACTTAAGTAAAAATAATTGTCACCGCGCTGTACAACATTGCGAATGTAATTGCCTTCAATATCAAGAGAATGTGGCATGAGAGATGATTTATCAACTTCGTAGGACATATTGTCTTCAGTAGAGATAACAACATGCTCACCTTTACAATCTATCCAGCTTACACGATCAGATTCTATCACTGGTTGATCTTTTGCTAACAACGACGTAAAGCGCCCTTGTATTGTATGATAAACGCTCAACCCTGTACTGGTGCCAACCCAAACCTTATCATTACTTACACACAAGGCTGTTATAAAGCCACCCGCTAAACTTTTAACATCTTGTTGTTGTGAAGCAAATGTCTTGAATTCATGGCCATCAAAGCGATTGAGCCCTGCTTGAGTACCAATCCAAATATAGCCAAACTGATCTTGTGCTAAAGCGGTAACAGTGACTTGGCTTAGCCCTGTTCGATAGTCATAATGTCTCATCACTTGGGCTGTGTCTGTGAACTGAGGCACAGCCCATACTTGTTTACATATTAAATATAATAGCCAGCCGAGATACCAAGCAGTTTTCATAGACAGCCAAAAAGCGAGAACGGATTTATAAAATATAGCAAAGCCTATAAAATATAGGGTATTTTATTCTAACTCTAGACTAAACTCGCTAATTGAACCGTCTCCATGCCACAACTCATACTGTGCTAACTTCCCTTGCTCTAACCTGATCAGACTGATCGCACTATTAGAGACTAAGTAAGGCTGTTTATTCGTGGCACCTTCTAATGGGTGTTTGTTGACTTCCATTTGCCAGCGCTTAGTAAAAAAGTTAAGCGGGCTCCACGGACCATAAAAAATAGAGTCTAACTTATCTAAGCAAGCAATTAACTTTTTAGGAAACTCATTTTTAATACCGGATGCGGTTAACTGCCAAATTCGATTATGATGTCGACCAAACCGAGACTGTACTGAAAAACAAAACGAATAATGTACATCTCCTGACAAAATGATCGTTTCCTTCGGTGTATCAGCACGCTTAAATATATCTAATAGCTTTTTGGCAGACCCTTCATGGGCCATCCAGTTTTCTACATCAACCATTAAAGGCTGACCGCACATATTAAAAGCAGCTTGGATCGCTTCAATTGATTTAACGCCAAAAACGGGAGGAGGTGATACTAAGATAACAGCTTCATGATTAACTAAGGTCTCTTGCAACCCCATTAACATTTCCCAGTCCATCAAACCACTGGGCTCTGCAAAGTTTTGTTCATTTCTCCAACGATGTGTGCGCGTATCTAATACGACAACTTTAGGGAATGTATCCAAACAAAAATGCCATCGCCCAAATCGTTGTAATTCTTTATCTAAAGTTGAAAACAGCCATTGCCCTTCAACTAAACTCGCTTCAAAAGGCGCTAACAACGTTTTAGAATGCACCATGGCATCATTGCCTAAACCCTGAAATAACCAATAGCTCAACAAACCATTATGGATAATTCGGCTACTGACTGAATTGCTGGCAATGGCTTGTTCCCACTGCGCTGTTAAATTCCAATCATCCGTTACATCATGATCATCAAACATCATTAATGTAGAAATGTTCGCAAATAAGCGCTGGGTATTAGGCAGCCCAGTAATAAATTCCTGTAAAACTAGCCATTCATCGTAAAACTTTTGTCGCTTAGCATTGTCTTGCGCTTTATACCTAATTTTATCCGCTTCAATCAATGTCCACACCACAGGACTGAATGCCAACAAATAATAGGCGATAAACTCTTCAAAGTGCATAAGGTGGTTACACGCATGCATACTCGTAAAGTGTGCATCATCTGTTTTTGTCCAATAGCGCAAAGAGCGCTTAGAACATGCTTGCCAGGGTGTTTTTGGTAATAGGTGTTCTCGATTGAATAATTGTTCTTGAATTTCTTCAAGCGGGCCTAAGCTATTGAGCGTTTCTTTATATAATCCAAGTTTGTCTATTAATTGATGAATAGCCAATAACATCGCACCTGCCACATCATCCGCATATATCTGATCACCCGACATCAATAATAAGCTTGGGCCACTCTGACCTTGTTGCCGAAAACCCTCTAACTGGGTATCAGCCATAACCAAGCTATCTTTACTTGAATGATGTGGATTTCTACAAGAACCATGTAAAACTTTAGAGAGTTGCTTAGGGATTATGAACTGTGGAGATGATAGTCCTCCATAACAAAATTCATCTAGCCTTTGAGCTTTTTCGTCAAAGTAGACGCCATAACCCAAGGCTTGATCTGCTATAAAATCGCCTTGTAGAGGTGTCACTATTACAGTGTGCAGGTAACAGTACTTTCCCAACTCAAGCGTTGTTTGTTCCGAGTGAACATCGTATCCAGATACTGAAAAAGTGACCTGAGTAGCACAACTTGTCACCAGTTGGATGCATACTTGATGCGGCTCGGCTCGACGGATCATCGGGCCAAGTAGCATCATAGGCAAAGTTTTTTTACAATCAGACATTCACTTTTGGGGCTAAATTAAATAGTTGATAAAAGTTATCCGTTGTCGCTTTTGCCAACTCATTAAAAGTCAGCCCTTTTAAATCAGCAATATAGTAACCAACATCTTGCACATAAGCAGGCTGGTTAGTTTTACCACGATAAGGCACAGGCGCTAAATAAGGAGAGTCGGTTTCAATTAATAATCGGTCTAACGGAAGTTGTTTCACCACATCTTTTAATTCAACTGCATTTTTAAACGTGACAATACCCGAAATTGAAATATAAAACCCCATATCAATGGCTTTTTTCGCCATAGCCCAATCCTCGGTAAAACAATGCAGAACACCACCACACCGCTCTGCGTTATGGGCTTTCATTAACGCAATCGTATCTTCGCGTGCATCACGTGTATGAATAATAAGAGGCTTGTTTAGCTCGTTTGCTACTTCAATATGGCCAACAAAACTATCTTGTTGAACTTGATGAGTATCTTTTGAATAATAGTAATCGAGTCCAGTTTCCCCTACCGCAACGACACGTTCGTGCCCAGCTAACTGACGTAACAATGCTTTATCTAATTGATCTTTCTGATCTAATGGATGGACGCCACATGATGCGGAAATATCTTTATAGGGAAGGATCGTGTCGAGCATGCTGGGGAACTGTTCAAGCGTCACGCTCACACATAAAAAGTGCTCAACCTGCTTTGCTCTTGCAGCTTGTAAAATATCAGGTAAGTCCTGTCCTAGCTTGTCAAAATCAAGCCTGTCTAAATGGCAATGGGAATCTACAATCATAACTACTCTTACATGGTGTAGGTGGGTTTATCGGCGTTAAGCATAGTGCCTAATAGCTTAATTATTTTGTCGTTAACACGGTCTTTATCTTCGACAAAACCAATGCCAACTCCGGGGGGGTTGGAATTTTGTGCACCCTGAGGGGTGATCCAAACGACCTTGCCCAAGACTAAATCATGTTCTAATGCATCAGGTAGGGTTACGCGCATGTTCGCTGGCTGGCCCAGTTCATAGCGTGTATTGGTCTTTATAAACAAACCACCGTGCTTTAAAGCTGGCATATAACACCGATACAGTTCATCTAAATCTTCAAAATCTACTAATAACTCTTGCACAATGTTACATCCTATTTTATTGCGTTTTGTAACGTATATATTAGCTTAGCTAACCCTAATGATTGATTTAAGCCTAGGATCTGTTGTGTATCTAACATAAAACGATGCATCGCTTTCTGCGCATCATTATATGCACTAAAAGCCAAACCGTGTTGTAAACTATATTTAAGCTGTTGATTAATAAATACGTAAAATACAGAGACCAACTGGGTATGCTCTGTCAAAATCTTTTGTACTTCGGCAAAATTATGACTTGCTTTTAAGTTACTTGCAAATAAGTACAGCGTCTCGATTTTTTCTAACAGCCCCTCTTGATGCCACTGCACTAACTTTAAGGGTTGAGAATAAAAATGTGCACCCCAAGCAAAGTCATGCAGCGGGATATGTTGTTTTGCTAACCAAGCTTGGGCATGAGATCCGTCAATTACTGCGACGGCTTGTTGTCCGCAACGACTTAAAACCGTTGCAGGTAACTGGCTTTTATCATTACATGTTAATAAGATATATCGATTTAAATTCGGCTCTTCAAGGTTTTTTAACAACGCATTAGCCGCAGAGTGCGTCATTTTCTCTGCATCTTTGATTATGACGACTTTATTGCCACCTTGCAGCGCAGAGTGATGTACAAAGTCACTTAAACTGCGTATCGCATCAACGCCTATGCTATTTGCTTCAGCACTTATTAACAGCCTATCAGGGTGTGTTCCGGCAGCCAGTAATCCACATGTTTTACATGTATTACAAGGTTCAAAGCCCTCTGGCCGCTCACAGAGTAAAGTACTCGCAAGCTGGTTAGCTAAATCAAATTTACCAACGCCAGCTAAGCCAATAAATAATTGTGCATGATGAAAGCGGTGTAACTGAAAACTATCTTGTAATTGTTGCCACACGCCCTGTTGCCAAGTATACATATTATGCTTTCACACTAAGATAAAAAGTGTGTAGCGCTGCGACAATATCTTGATGTACGCACTCTATTGATTGTTCAGCATTGATAACAACACACTGTTCATTCGCATTCGCAAGCGTTAAATACCGCTCACGCGTGCGTTCAAAAAAGCTCAGCGCCTCACGCTCAATTCGGTCAAGTTCACCACGACCTTTAGCCCTAGCGAGTCCGACTTCCGGTCTAATATCTAAATAAAGCGTCAAATCAGGCTTTAGCCCTTTCAATACGATGTCCGATAGTGCCGCTAACGTCTCCTGCGGTAGGCCCCGTCCCCCACCTTGATAAGCTTGTGAAGACATATCATGGCGGTCACCCAGTACCCACTTACCTTGGCTAAGCGCTGGCGTAATTACATTATGTAATAACTGCATACGTGCTGCATACATCAGCATAAGTTCTGTTTCTGGCGCTATATTTTCTTCATGCTGCTGTTTAATAAGATCTCGTAACGCTTCAGCTAATGGGGTACCACCTGGTTCACGTGTCTGAACAAAATCAATGGCTTTATCAGCTAAAAACTGCTGACATGCCTGCATTGCTGTAGATTTACCTGCGCCCTCAAGGCCCTCTATTACGATGAATTTAGCTGTCATTACGTCTCTTTAAAATATATTTTTGTACAGCGCGGTTGTGCGCTGTTAAATCTTTTGAAAATTGATGCTGGCCATTACCCTTAGCAACAAAATAAAAATAATCCGATGCTTCAGGGTTTAATGCTGCCCGAATCGCATCTTGCGAAGGCATAGCTATGGGAGTGGGCGGCAGACCTTTTATCCTATATGTATTATATGGCGTGTATTGTCGTAAGTCTTGGCGTTTTATATCCCCATCAAATTGCTCTCCGAGACCATAAATAACCGTAGGATCTGTCTGCAATCGCATTTTTGCATTTAACCTGTTTATAAAGACTGATGAGATCAACCCTCGCTCCGGTCCATATCCTGTTTCTTTTTCAATAATTGACGCTAATATTAATGCTTGATAGGGCGTACTTATCGGCAAGTTCTGCGCGCGACTATTCCACTCGACATCTAACACTTCATCCATTTTACTTTTTGCTCTATTAAGAAGTGATACCGCACTAGTCCCTGCAGTGTAAGCATATGTTTCTGGTAATAAATAACCCTCAGCAGAGCCATCTAGTCCGAGCTGTTCTGTGAGTGTTTCTAACTCAACATCATACGTAATATACCGACTTTCTTTCAACTTATTGAGTACCAGTCTAAGTTGCTCACCCTCAATAATGGTAAAGAAAAACTGCTGTTGCTGGCCTTCATTTATTTTCTCAATAGCAGCAAGTACTGTTAAGTCGCTGATATCGTAAACGCCCACTTTCAATGTGACCTTCTCAGGGAATAGTTTAGCGTAGAATTTATAGGGAACGCAGGATACTAAATACTGTTCATTTTGCCATGCTCGACATAGCTGGTTAAACCCGGTGCCTGGCTTCACATGAAATAAGCTTTGTACATTATTAAGTGGTAGCGACTTAAACTTAGCGACTTGGTGTGTAAACAATATCGTTACGACAACGGTTAAAGCAATGACTACCAGAAAAAAATTTTTCAAGACTGTACCTTGTTATTCAGCTTTCTAATGGCACCAAACACGATGTCTAAATCATATGCTTTTTCACCCAATTGCGAAACAGGCATGCATTCCATTAGGCTATTACATACCACAACTGCATCCATCTCAAGTAGTTGCTCTAATTTAATTTGGGTGGGCTTGATCAAATTGTGCTGAGCTAAGTGCTTTAGATATACCCCTTCAATACCGCATTTATCTAACTTTGGCGTATAAAACTTTCCCTCTTTATAAACAATAATGTTTCCAACAGAAGTTTCTATAACATGGTTATCAATATCCATAACAACCACATCATCATCACTAAATTGCATCGCATCTTGTTTAATTAAAACTTGCTCTAATCTGTTTAATGTTTTTAAGCCAGCCAACAATGGTTGATGCCCTAACTGAATGTTACTGACCCCCAAGCACAAGCCTGTTTGGGAAAGTTGTGTATAATGCATTGGGAATTCGCTGACGGACACGGTCACCGTTGGTGTTACGTTTACTGGAGGGGTATAGCCTCGTCCTCCCACACCACGAGTAATAATGACCTTTAATACCGCTTGTTGGTGTATTTTTGCTACCTCAACACAATAGTCGGTGAGTTCTTGCCAATTAAATGCTGTAAACCCTAACCTTTGTTGGCATTGCTGCAATCGTTGTATGTGTAATGGCCATAATGCGAGTTGCCCCGCTTTGATTTGTACGGTCGTAAAAAAGCCATCCCCGTACTGCAGCCCTCGATCTTTGCAAGAGAGTGTGTCTGTCATTATTATATTCATCTAACACCTACAAAAAAGCCCGGCATTGCCAGGCTTTTAATTATTCCTTACTGACTAGATATTATACCTTTTTAAACAGTAAAGAACCATTGGTCCCACCGAAACCAAAAGAGTTACACAAAGCATACTCTAATTTTGCATCTCGTGCGGTGTGGGCAATGTAATCTAAATCACACCCTTCATCAGGGTTATCTAAGTTAATCGTTGGTGATACTTTTTGTTCTTGTAACGACAACGCAGTGATTATTGACTCTACAGAGCCAGCAGCACCCAATAAATGCCCCATCATAGATTTAGACGACCCAACCATCACTTTATCAGCAGCACTGCCAAATACAGATTTAACGGCCTGTGTTTCCGCTTTATCACCCGCATTGGTTGACGTGCCATGTGCGTTGATATAACCGATTTGATCAGCATTCACACCAGCATCATTTAATGCATTAACCATCGCTAATGCTGCACCAGAACCATCTTCTGGTGGCGAAGTCATGTGAAATGCATCACCACTCATGCCAAAACCCACTAGCTCTGAGTATATTTTAGCACCACGTGCTTTAGCATGTTCATACTCTTCAAGTACCATCACGCCAGCACCATCAGACAAAACAAAGCCATCACGGTCTCTGTCCCATGGTCTTGATGCCGCTTCAGGGTCATCATTGCGTGTAGATAATGCTCTCGCCGCACTAAAACCACCCATACCAATAGGGGTTGACGCTTTTTCAGCACCACCAGCTACCATAGCATCTGCATCGCCATACGCAATCATACGTGCGGCATGACCAATATTGTGTAGGCCAGTTGTACATGCTGTAACAATAGAAATGTTAGGACCACGAAGTCCGTGCATAATAGATAGATGACCCGAGATCATGTTAATGATGGTCGACGGCACGTAAAATGGTGACAATTTACGTGGACCACTGTTTAATAGCTTAACATGATTCTCTTCTATCAGTGTCAGTCCACCGATCCCAGAACCCACTGCAACCCCAATACGTGCTGCATTTTCGTCTGTGACCTCTAGACCAGAATCTTTAAAAGCTTGAATACCCGCTGCGATACCGTACTGGATAAATAAATCCATCTTCTTAGCATCTTTCTTTGGCATGAACTGTGTAACATCAAAGTCGTTCACCAACCCAGCGAATTTAGTTCCAAAGCTTGAAGTATCAAAATGAGTAATGTTTTCGATGCCACTACGGCCATCTAATAAACCCTGCCAGGTTGATGATACATCGTTACCTAGCGGCGTAAGCATACCTAAGCCAGTTACTACGACTCGACGTTTAGCCACGGTGACCTCCAAAAAAGGGATTATTATATTGTATGAGGGGATATAAAGACTAAGGGCAGCGAATGCTGCCCCTGTGATTAGTTACTTACTCTGCGTGAGCTGTAACGTAATCGATCGCTGCTTGAACAGTAGTAATTTTTTCTGCTTCTTCGTCAGGGATCTCAGTGTCGAACTCTTCTTCTAAAGCCATTACTAGTTCTACAGTGTCAAGAGAGTCAGCACCTAAGTCGTCTACAAAAGACGCTTCGTTTTTAACTTCTTCTTCTTTAACACCTAGTTGCTCAATAATGATTTTCGTTACGCGTTCTTGGATGTCGCTCATTCTTCTTTCCTTTATTTAAACGCATTTGCGTTATTTTCAGATTGCGGCGTAGTGTACGGCGCATAATACTGTGATTCAAGGATTTGCTCAGAATTTTTTATCTGGTCAAACCTGTTACCAAACATTTTGTTCTTTTATCGCCTATTTTGAGTGCGATTTCAAGACTGTTTGCAACACGATCACAAAAAATTAAACTTATTATTGCACTCAATAGTGCCTTAAACCATGTACATTGCACCATTTACATGCAATGTTTCACCAGAAACATACGCTGCAGCGTCAGATGCTAAATAACACACAGCTGCAGCAATCTCTTGCGGTTGACCTAAACGGCCAGCTGGCACGTTAGCAAGTGTTGCCGCTTTTTGCTCATCAGTTAATTCATCAGTCATATCAGTTTGGATGAAACCGGGTGCAACAACGTTAACGGTAATGCCACGAGAAGCAACTTCACGGGCTAAAGACTTAGTAAAGCCAATTACGCCTGCTTTTGCTGCGGCATAGTTTGCCTGACCCGCATTCCCCATTGTACCCACAACAGAACCTATATTGATAATACGACCAGATTTTTTCTTCATCATTGGGCGCAGTACTGCTTTTGATAACCGATAAACTGAGCTCAAGTTTGTGTCAATAATATCATCCCACTCGTTCTCTTTCATGCGCATTAAAAGGTTATCACGAGTAATACCTGCATTATTAACAAGTACATCAATGTCACCCAAATCTGCTTTAATCGCAGCGAGTGTATCAGCAATTGAGTCTGCATCAGTTACATTTAGCGCATACCCTTTTCCTTGCTCTCCAAGGTAAGTGCTGATCTTGTCAGCTCCTGACTCACTTGTTGCAGTTCCAGCAACAATTGCCCCTTGTGCGACCAACTCAGTTGCTACTGCTTTACCAATGCCACGGCTTGCACCAGTGACCAGGACGACTTTACCTTCTAATGAAAATAGATTACTCATATTCTTTCTCTAATTATTTTGCAGATTCGATAGTAGCTGTATCATTCACTGCGCTACATACCACTGATTTATCAATACGTTTAGCTAACCCAGTCAATACTTTACCTGGGCCAAATTCATATGCTTGGGTCACGCCCAATGCCGCTAACTTTTGGAATGTTTCAGTCCAACGAACAGGGCTATATAATTGACGAACTAACGCGTCTTTAATTTCTTTTTCTGAGCAAGAAACTGTTACATCAACATTGTTAATGACATCAACTTTAGCATCGTTAAATGCTAACTGCTCTAAATCTACCGTTAATTTATCTGCCGCTGGCTTCATTAAAGCGCAGTGTGAAGGAACACTCACAGATAAAGGCAATGCGCGTTTTGCACCCGCTTCTTTACACGCCTCTGATGCGCGAGCAACAGCTTCTTTATGACCTGCAATCACCACTTGACCAGGTGAATTGTAATTTACTGGTGATACAATCTGTTCTTGTGCACTTTGTGTGCACACATCTGCAATTATTGCATCGTCTAACCCAATTATTGCTGCCATCGAACCTGTCCCCGCGGGTACAGCTTCTTGCATATATAACCCACGCTTTTCAACTAACTTAACTGCTTCAGCCAAGCTGATCACTTCAGCACAAACTAGCGCAGAATATTCACCTAAGCTATGGCCTGCCATCACGACCTCGCAGTCAGGATTATTCGCACGCCACTGACGATAAATAGCAACACTTGCAGTTAAAAGAGCGGGTTGTGTACGGTGTGTTTGATTTAACTCTGATTCAGGCCCATTTAAAACCAATTCAGCTAAATTGTAACCCAAAGCATCAGAAGCCTCTGAGAAAGTCGCTTTAACTGTGTCTGATGTAGCAAGTAGTTCTGCAAGCATACCAACGGCTTGAGAGCCTTGCCCTGGAAATAAAAGTGCGATTTTTTGTGACATATTGTGCTCTTAAAATAGATAGTTGTGCCATTCCCGCTCAACACAACTACTTTTTAGTTTTCGAGCGAAGATGACGAATGTTCTGGTTTTGCTGTGATCTGTGCAAAAGTCGCTTGAATTTTCTCTGGAATACAGCGTTCTACTTCTCGTGAAGCTTCTTCAATTGCAGCAAGAAATGCTTTATTTGAGGCATTTCCATGGCTTTTCACAACAATACCCCGCAATCCTAC
This sequence comes from Pseudoalteromonas sp. MSK9-3, assembly GCF_003590335.1. Taxonomy (GTDB): domain Bacteria; phylum Pseudomonadota; class Gammaproteobacteria; order Enterobacterales; family Alteromonadaceae; genus Pseudoalteromonas. The sequence goes on from NZ_MIET01000007.1 coordinate 57,295, forward strand.
CAGACTTGCGCCATTATACTGGTCGGGGTTCACACGTTTATACAGCTTTTTTATTATAGGGCGAAGTGCCAGTGCTAATAAACGGTAAAATACATGTTTTTTCAATGCTTTTGTAAACTTATACATGATAAGTTTTGCTATTCCTTCGCATGTCTTCAATGCAACGTTACCAACAAAACCCTCACAGACTATAACATCTGCTTTACCTGAAAACATATCGCTTCCCTCACAATACCCTTGGTAATTGATTTGAGGTGTCGCTTTCATCATCTGCGCTGCCTGCTTTATTGTGTCGTGGCCTTTAATTTCCTCCGATCCAATATTCAATAGGCAGACTTTCGGTTTATCAATGTTTTGTGCTTGCCCTGCAACAATTGAGCCCATGACTCCGAACTGGAACAACGTTTCAGCATCACAATGTACATTAGCGCCCAAGTCTAATAAATAAACCGGCTGTTTCTTTTCTGTTGGTACGGCTGAAATTAACGCAGGGCGTTTAATTCCCGGCAGCATTTTAAGGACATAATGTGCCATAAAGAACAATGCCCCCGTGTTACCTGCACTGACACATGCTTGTGCTTCACCTGATTTAACTAATTCTAAAGCAACTCGCATTGAAGATGATTTTTTATTTCTCAATGCCGAAGCAGGCTCACAGCTATTGGTCACAACTTCAGAGCAGTGCTTAATGATCAATCTAGGGTGATTTAACGAGTCGAGATCAGATAGGCGTTCGCGAATCAGTTTTTCGCTGCCACATAGGAGTAGAGTTAGGTTTGCGTGTTTATTTACCGCAGAAACTGCAGCAGGAATAGATGAACGGGGGCCGTAATCGCCCCCCATCATATCTAACGCTATGGTTAGATGAGTCAGCATCAAGCAATCTCTTATTTAGAAATTACTTGAACGCCTTTGTAGTAACCATCTGCAGTCACATGGTGACGACGATGAGTCTCGCCTGAAACCTGATCTACAGTTAAAGCTGGTCCACTGATCGCATCGTGTGAACGACGCATACCGCGTCTTGCGCGAGACTTTTTGCTTTTTTGTACTGCCATGAGCCTTCTCCTAAGAATCTTTCTTAAGTTGTTTTAAAATATCAAATGGATTTGGTTTACTCTCTTCTGCATCTATTTCTCCGAAGCTGGCTGGCTTCTCAGAATAAGAACAGTTAACTTCGTTATGAGTAGGTACTATTGGAATCGCTAAAATCAATTCATCTTCGATTAATTCTCGAAGATTAATTTCACCATCTTCATCCAATTCTACTATATCGTAGTTATCAGGAAGTTCGTCTGACTCTGCATCCGCCTTCACAGGAGAATACATAAAGTCTTGGACCAAATCCAACCCTAGTTCATCATTACAACGCTGACAAACAACAGTCAGATGCGTTTGGATAGAACCATACACAACTGTTAACCCTTGCTCATCATTTTTGCAATGAATTTGTACCGCTATTTCACCGCTTTGATCACGCACAACTTGCTCTAAACGAGAAAGTTCTTCGAGTTGAACAACACCATCATAACTGAGTTGGCGCTGAGCTGCTCTGCTTGGATCAAGAGTGACGGGAATTTTCACCTTTTGCATAGGGGCTGCATCATATAGATTGTTAGTATGTTAGTCAAAATAAATATCAAACTTTCCTTTGTTTTTCGCTTGATTGCGCCCTATCCTAGCAACAAGTTTACAATGACTTCAGAGTATTTATGAAAATCCCTCTTATTCTAGCCTCTAGTTCTGAATTTAGGCAGTCTATTTTAAAAAAAATCAACCTACCATTTTCATCTTTCAGTCCCGAAATTGATGAAACCGCGCGAGTCAATGAAACGCCTGAACAATTAGTCCTTCGTTTAGCAGAACAAAAAGCACGCACCGCCACAAAACACTATGCGCAAGGCCTCGTTATCGGTTCAGATCAGGTTGCTGTCCATCAAAACCAAATTTTAGGTAAACCCCATACAAAATCAAATGCAGTCGCGCAATTACAACTGTTTAGTGGGCAAAAAGTGACGTTTCTTACGGGACTATGCCTTTATAACATTGAACAAAATAAAAGCGTGTCGATTGTCGAACCGTTCCATGTTTACTTTCGCAACCTAAATAAAAATCAAATCTCTGCCTATTGCGACGCAGAACAACCCTATCAATGTGCAGGGAGCTTTAAAAGTGAGGGGTTAGGTATTTGCTTATTTGAAAAATTAGAAGGCAATGATCCAAATAGCCTCATCGGATTACCCTTGATCCAATTGACGCAAATGCTTTTAGACCAAGGAATCGATATATTAACTGAAAATAGTACTGCGTAACGCGTCATAGTCATCACACACTGTTAACGCGTTTGTTGCTGATAGCGCTAATGTATCAGCAGCCCCCCAACTCATTGCCACAGCATCTACCTTTGCATGCTTTGCCATTTGCATATCTAACAATGAATCACCCACCATAAGCGCTGAGCTTGCAGCGATCCCGAGTTCACTGAGGATCTGCTCAAGCATATCAGGAGCGGGCTTTGAGCTTGCTTCATCTGCCGTACGACTGGTAATAAAATACTGACTTAACCCAGATTCTTTAAGTACCCGATCAAGGCCCCTGCGACTTTTACCAGTAGCGACAGCCAATAACATTCCCTGAGTACGTAATTCCATCAGCAACTCAGCGGTCCCTTTAAACATCGCAGGCTCTAAAGTAGTATTGCTTTTATAGCTGGCTTGATAACCAGTAACTAGCTCAGGCCACATAGCTTTATGTTTGGGAAATAAAGTCGCAATAGCGACTTCCAATGAAAGCCCGATAACCGCAGCGGCATCCCCCGTCTTGGGCTCTGGTACTCCTACACGCAATGCCGCCTGTTTAAGGCAGTTGACAATTTTTGGTATGGAGTCCATTAATGTGCCATCCCAATCAAAAATTATCAGCTTATATTTCATAAGTTTAGCCTCGTAAAACCTTTAAGCAATTCTTTAGCGTTTTGTCCAATGGCGCTTCAACACGCAATGTGGTCTCCGTTTTAGGGTGGAAAAAGCGAATATCATGGGCATGCAAAAATAACCGGTTTAAGCCGAGTTTACGCATTTTACCGTCAAATACTTGATCTCCATACTTATCATCACAAGCAATAGGGTGCCCTTTACATTGAGTATGAACCCGTATTTGGTGAGTACGCCCCGTCACCGGAGAGGCTTGCACTAAAGTACAATCATCAAAGCGTTGCAACACTTTAAAACGAGTATGAGAGGCTTTGCCTTCCTCATGATCAACTCGTACAACACGTTCACCTGACTGCAACGTATTTTTTCGTAGCGGTTCAGTGACATTTTTTGTTTTTGATTGCCACTCTCCGGTTACTAACGCCCAGTAATTTTTCTCCATCGTTTTTTCACGCAACTGCTCGTGTAAACTTTTTAGGACCGAACGTCGCTTTGAAATCAATAAACAACCCGATGTATCTCGGTCTAAACGATGTACCAATTCCAAGCTTTTTTCATCCGGACGAAGTGCGCGCATTGCCTCAATTAAACCATAGCTTAAACCACTCCCACCATGCACCGCCATTCCTGAAGGTTTATTTATAACAATTAGATACTTATCTTCATAAATAATGGCATCCTCAAGCCCTGCAACCTTATCTAGATTTTTTGGTACAAATTCTTCTCTCTCAGCCACTTTAACTGGCGGAATACGTACTAAATCATCAACTTGGAGTCGATACACTGGTTTAACGCGTTTTTTATTAACTCGCACTTCCCCTTTGCGCAAAATTTTATAGATGGCGCTTTTTGGCACCCCCTTCAAATGCGTCAACAAGAAGTTATCTATTCGTTGACCATCTTGGTCTTCGTTAATAGTTACAAAGCTAACTTTTAGAGCCGGTTTTTCTGACATTGCCTAATCACTGATTTGAGTAATAATTTAGTTGCTATCACGAGTATATTAATGGGATAATCGGCCCGCAAATTTTTGCGAATTTGCTTTTTATCGCAAAAATCGACCGTGATGCACATCTTGGGTGCCAGATCATACAGATTGAAGCTTGGATCTCCAACGCTTTTTAGCCCCAATTAAAACACGTGCGTTTAGCCCACTGCGTTGCGCGTAATAGAACTCAGTGTGAATGCTAAGCATGGTAAGAAATAAAAAAGCAAAAAATAGAAGATATACGTCAGATTGTTTAGTAACGAGCCCTTTAGCCCGTGCAAACACCGAACGCAAATAGCGATGCTCGCAGGTGCCAGTAATATAATGGCGAAAAAAGCCAATAATAAGGCACTGTGAAGCCGGTACTACTGATTGTTCCCATTTCCCCAGTCGGGAGACTGTATTAAATACCTTGGAACGCTGAATGTAGGCTCGTGATATCAATCAGACTTAACTAAAAATTGAAATGTAGAGTAACAATATGAAACGTATGCTAATCAATGCTACGCAGCAAGAAGAAATGCGCGTCGCACTGGTTGACGGCCAACGCCTTTACGATCTAGATATCGAAAGCCCTGGTCACGAACAGAAAAAAGCAAATATATACAAGGGTAAAATTACCCGTATCGAACCATCTCTTGAAGCAGCCTTTGTTGATTATGGTGCTGAACGTCACGGTTTCCTTCCTTTAAAAGAAATAGCAAAAACCTACTTCCCTTCTGGATACACATTCAATGGTCGTCCAAATATCAAAGATGTGATCAGAGAAGGGCAAGAAGTCATCGTTCAAGTTGATAAAGAAGAACGAGGCCAAAAAGGTGCAGCGTTAACAACGTTTATTAGCGTCGCTGGTAGCTACTTGGTGCTCATGCCAAATAACCCTCGTGCCGGCGGTATTTCACGTCGCATCGAAGGGGACGAACGCATTGAATTAAAAGAATCCCTTAGCCGCCTTGATTTACCAAAAGGTATGGGCCTCATTGTTCGTACAGCAGGTGTAGGTAAATCTTTTGAAGAACTTGAATATGACTTGAAAGCGCTATTGGTGCACTGGCAAGCGATTCAAGAAGCAGCCGACAGTGGCAAAGCGCCGTTTTTAATCCATCAAGAAAGTAACGTGATATTCCGTGCTATTCGTGACTACTTACGTCGCGACATCGGTGAGATCTTGATTGATAAAGCGCGAGTCTTCGAAGAAGCAAAAGCACACATCGAGCGTTTTCGTCCCGACTTTATGAGCCGAGTGAAGTTATACCAAAACGATGTACCGTTATTCACGCATTACCAAATAGAAAGCCAAATAGAGTCTGCGTTTCAACGTGAAGTTCGTTTGCCTTCTGGCGGTTCAATTGTTATTGACCCTACTGAAGCACTTACCTCAATTGACATCAACTCTTCAAAAGCAACCAAAGGTGGTGACATTGAAGAGACTGCACTGAATACAAATTTAGAAGCAGCGGATGAAATTGCGCGTCAATTACGTTTGCGTGATTTAGGCGGCCTGATAGTCATTGACTTCATTGACATGACCCCTCCTCGTCACCAACGTGAAGTAGAAAATCGTTTAAAAGATGCGGTAAGACCAGACAGAGCTCGCGTGCAAATCGGTAAAATCTCACGCTTTGGTTTACTTGAGATGTCTCGTCAGCGTTTACGTCCAAGTCTTGGTGAAGCTAGTCAGCACTCTTGCCCTCGTTGTAATGGACAAGGTACCATTCGTTCAAACGAGTCAATTGCTCTGTCAATTTTGCGTTTAATCGAAGAAGAAGCGATTAAAGAAAATACTGCGCAAGTGAATGCTCAAGTACCAGTACGTGTAGGCGCTTACTTACTTAATGAGAAACGTAAGTCTGTTCACCGTATCGAAAAACGTCACAATTGTGACGTCGTGATCATTCCTAATCAGCACTTAGAAACCCCACATTACGAAGTTGTTCGTTTGCGTAAAGATGAAACGTCTGAAGCGGCAAGTTACGAACAAATGAGCGTGCCAGAGCCAGAGACAATTGAAGTTGCGCGCACGGTTACTGCAGTTAAAGAAGAGCCTGTTCTTAAAGGTGTTGTAATGCCTTCGGCACCTGCGCCTCAACCAGTTGCTGAAACGACAGAGAAACCAGCGAGTGCACCGGTAAGTGCAGAGCCAAGCTTACTTTCTCGTATTGGTACTTGGTTAAAGGGTTTATTCGATACTGAAGAGCCTGCTCCAGAACCTAAACCAGAGCCTAAGCCTGTTGATAAAAAGCCGCGTCGAAACAATGACAATCGCCGCCGCAATCAGCGCCGCCGAAACTCAGGTAAAAAACGTGATGAGCATGGCGATGCAGTAAACACTGAGCAAAACCAAACTGCTGTTACAAATACTGACAGTAATGAAAAACCTGAAGGTCGCAACAAGCGCCGCCGTCAGAATAACCGTAAACGCAACGACCAGCAAAAGCCGGAACATGACGTTGAATCAACGTCAAAAGATACGACAGAAGTTAAAGAGCCTAATACAAAACCACGTCGTCAGCGTAGAAATATGCGTAAAAAAGTCCGTGTTGTTGATGAATCTGTTGAGCAAACAGCAGATACAAACACAGTTCAAGCACAAGAGCCAATTCAACAGACTGAAAAGCCAGTTGAAAAGCCTACTAGGCAACGAACTCGTAAAGAAGCGCAAAGCACGCATGCGTCTGATCAAGCGGAAGTTGAAACTAAACAGCCTGAGACTCCAACATCCGATGCTCAACACCCTGTTGCACAAACAGCTGTAGCAACTGACACAGTAGTAGCTGATACAGTAACAGCTACGTCGCAAGACGACTCGGATAAAGATGCACCGAGAACGCGTTCAAGACGCTCACCTCGCCATTTGAGAGCTGCGGGCCAACGCCGCCGTAAGCCTGAAGTGAATGAGACAGCTGAAGAGCCAGCATTTGTTCCTGTTGCTGACCAGGCAGCTGCCGAATATGAGGCTCAGTTAAAAGCGACTGAAGAAGTTTCTCCATCTACTCCTGCGGTTGAAACGCCAGTTGTTGAAGCACCTGTAGTTGAAACGCCAGTTGTTGAAACGCCAGTGGTTGAAACGCCAGTGGTTGAAACGCCAGTTGTTGAAACGCCAGTTGTTGAAACGCCAGTTGTTGAAGCACCTGTAGTTGAAACGCCAGTTGTTGAAGCACCTGTAGTTGAAACGCCAGTGGTTGAAACGCCAGCTGTTGAAACGCCAGTGGTTGAAACACCAGCTGTTGAAACGCCAGTGGTTGAAGCACCAGCTGTTGAAACGCCAGTTGTTGAAACGCCAGTTGTTGAAACGCCAGTTGTTGAAGCACCAGTTGTTGAAGCACCAGTTGTTGAAGCACCAGTTGTTGAAGCACCAGTTGTTGAAGCACCTGTAGTTGAAACGCCAGTGGTTGAAGCACCAGTGGTTGAAGCTCCAAAGGTTAAAACACCTTTAGCTGCAACATCTACTGTCACATCACGTGTACGTTACAATAGAACAGCCTTTGCACCGATGAAAAAGGCCAGTAGTGTTGAAGATGGATCGTTAGCAATAACGCCATCAGCTATGCCACATGAAGCACGTGAGTTAGTCGCGAACTCAGGTCTTGCAGCCGGTTCTAAAGCACCAATGGGTAGAGCTAGCGCAGAAATGGCTTCTCCGCCACAAGCCGACTAAATATAGATTGGTATTTGACTTAAAAAGGCCGCAATTGCGGCCTTTTTTAATACATTCCCCCGTACTAGAGCGGTTAACGTATTCGTTGAATTAAGTATTGCAATAACAGACATCAAAAGTAGTGCCTACTCAAACACACTTTTTAGTCATACAATAAAGTAAATGCCCTCTCATTTTTGCACGCATCCTCGTTCAGAACAGCTCTAACATCACTCATGCTTTTTATGTCCAACAGCACGAGATTATAGCTGTGCTATCAAGTTATAAAATACCTGTATGAACAATATATATTTGAAAGATGATAAGGGTCGGATGTCAGATAGAACAGCCAACTATGAATACATAGTCGGCTTACATTGATGTTTTAAAGTAGAGTTACTGTATGTAGAGTGTTTCTTTTGATAAGACTTTATCTAAGTAACGCTTTGTTTCATCATAAGGTAAGTGACTTTGTAATGTCTTAAGCACAAGCTTTGGTGACATAGAATTTATCACCCTACTGGCCTTTTTAATATTACGTGAACCATCACTATTAAATACCCGTGCAACATTACCTGCGCCGGTGTTATAAGCCGCTATTGTGCAGTATTTTCTGCTTAACGGATCTTCTATATGGCGCAAATAACGATCGTTCAATAAATGTAAATAGGCAGTGCCTGCTTCAATATTATTATCTGTGACGTATAAATATGGCCCTGACATAGGCTCATCAATATCATATAGGAACCGGTTAACATCAACCCCTGCACTGGTTGGCACAACTTGCATTAAGCCATATGCTGGAATAGGTGATTTAGCAAGCGGGTTAAAATGGCTTTCGGTATGCATTACAGCCAATACCAAACTATTGTCTATTGAAAAGCGCTCACTTTGTGCTTGAATTTGTTTTACATATCCGCTGGCACGTTTTTGAGCCAATGTATTTTTAGGCAATGTGATCACAAACTCTGTTACCACGGTATCACTGCTCTTTTTGGGTAAATCTTTAATACTTTCTTTAAGCTTTTTGATCCGCTTAACTTGCAACGCTTCAATTGCTTGCTTTTTTGCCTTTAGCTGCGTAGCTGCTTGTTGATCATCTATTACATCAGATGTAGCAGTATTATCATCGTTATCAGCTAATACGGTATCAAATTGCTTATCAATTACTTGCTGCTGTTGCAACGTTTGCGATTTAATCTGCGCTTTTGCAGTTATCAGTGCTGTGGCCCGTTTTGCATTATCAACAACATACGACTGCGCTTTTGTTATTGCTTCTTGCTGGTCCTTGATTGATTGGTGCTGAAAGAACTCAGTTAATAGTGCACTATTTTCTTGTAAAAAGTCTTTGAATGCTTGTTGTGCTTGCGCTTTAGAAACATCTTGCTTGCTACTGTGCTTAACACTAACCACTAACTGATCTTGCTCAAAATCAACCATAAGTCTTGCGTTATTATCTTTTGAATAATGCACATATTGACTGCGGGACGAAATTTGGGCATCTCCCCATTCCAATATTAAATTATCTCTGTATGCATCAAATTCAGCGAAATGTGCTTCAACATATTTGTCATATTGTTCAAAATGCTGTGTTTTAAATTGCTCAAACTCATCCTTGTCTTGTACTGTTTGCTGACTGGCTTTCCAACTGGCCATAGCGTGTTCTAATTCAGCATCGAGTTGTACTTGACTTGCGTATAAAGAAATCGGTAATAGATGAGCTGAGACAACAAATGCGATTAGTTTTTTCACTATGTCGTCCTCAGTGATCACTTTAGATAAAGTGAAATGTAGAATATCGCGCAACAGTAGTCATTGCGCGAAGTATCAAGTGCTAGTTGGTTAATTTAGCAATTTCTTTGTCTAGGTCTTGCTCAGCTTTGAACGCCTTAAACTCCTGATATAAGAACTGTTCATCTTTTGCATTTATTTTAGGCTTTGTTTCTTTGATCAAATCCTTAAACAAAGTTTTTGTTAATTCTGGTGATAATGTGGTCAATGCGCAAAAGTAATCCTTACCACCAATTTCGACAACATCAGCTTTAACAATGCGAGAACCATTCAGCGTTTGCTTCGTTAGCTGCTTTGATACTGAACTAAACGTTGTGCCAACGCTTGATTCGTCATTAACATCCGTTCTATTTGCAAATGTTTTATCTAAGCCTTCAATACGAGTTTCAATCTGCTGCGCAAGCGCGAGACGTGCATTCGCAACAGCCATTTTTTGATCGATAGAAATATTGCCTGAATACTTAATGCAATCAGCTGCTGCAATACCATTTTCTACAACAGGATTTAGCACCCACTCCGGAATGTTTACACTCGAGTCAGCTGCTGAATTGTCTTTAGTTGCGCTACACGCAGACAATGTCCCTGCAATAATCAATGTCGTTAAGATTGGTTTCAATTTCATTTTGGTTCCTTTAAGCCTTGAGCGGTTTATATTTAATCTAGCAAATCTAGTTAGTATTAACAGTAATAAAGTGTACGAACGTTTTTTAACAAAAATTATCTTTTAATATCAATTCTTTTTATCTACTTTGTAGAAGTTATTGTAATATATCCTCAATATGAAATTGAGTGCAAAGGACGCATCTTTGAATTCTATCACTACACAGGTTTTAAAATTTTTCCTACTGCTTGCTACTTTAACATGTTTAAGTGCTTGCAACGTAACGCATTTTGAAAAAAACAATGCAATTAGCTTAGCTCAAAAAGGAGAGCTGACCTCTGCACGCACGGCAATTAAACGTCATTACAGTAGTCAGGGTAAAAATAGATTACTTTATCACCTAGAGCTTGCTACTTATTTCCAGTTAGAAAAAGACTATCAACAAAGCAACAAGCACCTAACGCATGCAAAAGATTTATTGGAATCATTTTATACGGTAAGTTTATCTGAAACCGCGCTATCACAATTTAGTGGCCCAACTTATACAACGTTTCATGGACAAAAATATTACCGTCCACTATTGCACGTAATGAAAGCACTTAATTACAATGCACTCGCCATAGCTCAACCAGAAAATAGACCCGCATTACAAGATTCTGCATTAGTTGAAATGCGACAACTCAACCTTTACTTAGAAGCCTTAACAGACGAAACTGGAGGCTATAACCCCTCTGTAAATGACAAACTCACCAATCAAATTTACGCAATTTTAAAGCCTATTTTGGCACCTAAAGCATTACTCTCTAATATTGACTATCGAGATGACGCATTTGCTCATTACCTCAGTGGTGTTATTAATGAACAAAATGGCGAATTAGACAGCGCGAGACTGCAGTACCAAAGAGCCGCATCAGCCTATGAAAATGGGTTTGCCGAGCAATATCAACTGCCGCCAGATACAACCAAGCAAGCTTATAATAACCTAGCGCGTGTAATGACAAAAAGTGGTGGCTACGAAATAGAGTTAGAACGCCTAAAAGGCAAAATAGACCCACAACAGCAAAACCATTTAAGTCAACTGACCGTTATACAAAATATCGGCGTGGCTCCACAACGCAAACAGTTTAATTTAGTATTAACCGCGGATCATGATTCCAAAGCACTGGTTATGACTCCTATCCCATTTGGTACTCACGCTGAACGCCAAGCACAAATTCAGTGGTTTCAAATGCTATTTGCGGATACCAGCATTTTCGATATGATACAAAACTATACAATGGGTGATGGTTCAGATGTTGCACTTGGGTTTGTCACTAAGCGCTTGCCCCTCGGCGGTCTTTGGGACAACGCTAAAAAAGTGGGACTTATTGATGCTTTGCAATACGGCGCTCGGATCTCAGTAACCTACTTAGCCCCACCAAAAGAAAGAATAAAAAGCACAGAAATCTGGGTCAATGGTCAAAAACACTCACAATTGCACCCTTTTCACTCGATTGAACTGCTAACAGTACAAAATGCACTGAAAAACGCGAATACAGAAATCCAACTTGCTTTAACAAGAGAAATAGTAAAAGCAATCAGCGCTCAAAAGCTCTTGCAGAAAACGGGTTTACAACAACATGAAGTATTTGGTAGACTCGCAAAATTTGCGACATCTGCAGTTAATGCCGTCACGGCAGCTGCCGATACCCGACAATGGCAATCACTCCCAGCTCAGATCAGAGTAGCTCAAATCCCTCTGCCAACAGGTGAACATAACATTATCATCAAAACACAGCTTAATTCAGGACGTGTTATTAATCAGACGGAACAAGTCAATGTAAGTGGGCAAATGTCACTGTGGCAAACACGAACGTTTATTGATGCACCACCGCAATCAAAGTCTTCTACGTCATCATCAATTTTTAATTTGGACTAAATAGTATGAAAAAGCCTTCTAATATAATCAAACTAACCCCTATTCTTATTGCATGCTCACTGGTATTGACCGGTTGTAAAACGACTGAAGTACGTCGTGTTGATGCTAACCAGGAAGTTGCGCTATCAGATAAATGGAATGGAAAAGATTCTCAGCTGGTTTCTGAAGCAATGATCAATGACATGTTAAGTTTTCCATGGGTACGAGATCACCTCGCTAAAGAAGGAACACGCCCAGCGATTATCATTCAATCTGTGCGTAACAAATCTCATCAACATATTGCCGTAGACACTTTCTTAAATGACTTAAAACGCTCAATATTACGTTCGGGGCAAGCTGACTTCGTTGCCAGCGCTGACCTACGTGGCGAAATAAGAAATGAAAGAAAAGACCAAGAGCTCAATGCCAGCTTAGAAACGCAAAATGAGATGGGCCAAGAGCAAGGTGCTGATTATGCACTGTCGGGCACAATCAATTCATTTGTAGACGAGCAAGGCGGAAGTCGTGTAACTTTTTACCAAGTAGATTTGCGCTTAATCGATATGACAACTAACCGCGAGGTGTGGAATGGACAGAAGAAAATTCAGAAAGTGCAAGAGCGTTCAAGCTATGGCTTCTAAAACAAGCATTGTATTATGCATCAGCCTCGCTTTATTGAGCGGCTGTCAAAGTACCAATGAACAGTCTACTTCAACAACGCAGCCTCTATGGATCACTGAAACGCCAAGATCTGACTATATGATATATGGTGTTGGCTCAGCAAAAAGTAGTGGAGATTTGCGTCAAGCACAAGTAGCGGCGCAAGAAAGTGCACGATTAGAATTAGCAAAACAACTCAATGTTTCTATTACAGGTTCTACGACTGTAAAGCAATCTGCGACAACAAAATCAATGCAATTTCACGTTGATGAATTAATTAATTCCAATGTACCCACCATCCAATTGCAAGGCGTTAAAATAGAGCAAGAGTTCCAAAAAAATGAGGTTGCTTATGCATTAGCCACATTTAATAGAACTGAAGCAATTATGCAAACTGAACTGAGTATCAATGCTTTAGATACGCAAATTAGTCAATTTAAATTACAAGGTGCAAGTAAGTCAGAACTTTTGCACAAAGCCATTAAAGTAAAAACATTGGCGGCAAAACGTCACAAGTTAAATACCTACTTGCAGATGTTACAAAGTGCAAATATAACCCCCTCTGAAGCGGTCAACACGCAATTAGAAACCAGCGAAGGTATTTTAAATGGCTTGAGCTTTACTGTTGTATCAGATCATTTGAAGCATGCAAAAGTACATGATTTACTATCTAGTGCACTGACAAGCAACGGGATAGTCATAAAACCTAGCAATGCAGATTTCGATTTAAGTTTCAGAGTAGAGTGGCAAGAAATATACAAATCAGGTACTTACTACTCTATTGCAGAGAGCTATATGGTTGTGAGTGAAAATGGTGAGGAAAAAGCCCACTTTAACAGTAAAGTAAAAGCAGCATCATCGTACCAAGAAACTGCCAAAAGTAACGCAATGAGTAAGCTAGCTGACAAATTATCTAACCAGCTGGCTAAGTTTATTGTATCTGGGCACTCATAATATTAGTCGGGTATAAAGGGTCTTATGTGTATAAGTTCAGACCTTCATACCCGCCTATTTATAAGCTTAATTACTCACTGTCTTCATAGTGTCTCTGCAGTTGATCTTTCAAATTGGGTGGGATCCCCTTAATGGTTAAAGTATCTGTTGCTGCATTATATGTGACTCGTTCACCTAAATGTTTACGCTCAAAACCAATACTTACGCCACCGCCTAAGCCTGAAAACTTAACCATGCTGGTGACTGTTTTCTTATCTACCGGGAATGACTCCTCTAGTGCGTAATCCTGATCTTTATAAAAATCATCAAATTGTGTGTCGCCTGACTTCGATAATGTCTCTGATAAGGTTTCTATATTAGCGTCTTCACCAGAGGCAACACAGTCATTACAATAATCAAACACTTCCTTTCGAAGGGTGTCTTTTTCTTGTTTATCGAATTGCTGTTCGCTTAAATAATCTTCAACCGCTTCAAGCATCACCTGAGATTGTTGTTTTGGATCTATCCCCTCTTCGCAACCTAAAAAGTCTAAAAAGAAATCGGCTACTTTACGGCCAGCACGGCCTTTAATAAATGAAATATAGCGGGCATCATCAGGTTGGGTGTCCCAAGCCGATAAATCAATCTTGGCTGCTAATTGCATACGAGAAATATCCAAATGCCTAGAAGAAGATAAATCAAGCTCTGACGTAATAGAATAATGGTCTTTAATATTTATCAAGGCGATTAATATATAATCAGTTGCCACATATTGATAATGGCAAAAAACCAAATAGCCAGTTTCATTAAATGCGTATTTATTTAACTCTTCTTTGAGTACTTCCGTGGCCTGTTCTGTCATATGCCAAAAGCCAAGTTCATCATTACGATAACTTTGCATCGCTGCTGATACTTGGCTGTTCTTATCACCACTAAATGCGCAGTACCCTTTTCCAGGCTTTCCGTTATAAGCGTGATGTAGCTGTTCGATAAATACATTTACACGATCATTAACCTGCATCTCATCATTGCGTAAATGGATTTGTGTATCTTCATCTTGCTTGTCTACATAATGTACAACAAGCTTATTCACCTCAATGCTCATCTTTGTTTTTCACGCCTCTAGTGTTAAAATAAATAAATTATAACTCTTTAATATTGAACTTACTGATGCCTATCCAATCAAAATACTCCAACAAGCAAGTTGAAGACATTGTTGACCAACTACTAAACGTCTTAACTCAACAAAATGCGACTGTTGATTTAAGCCTAATGTGTTTAGGAAATTCTATCACGCATATTATAAAAGAACATGTGCCTGAAGGAAAAAGACAAGCGGTTACAGCGAACTTTGCAAAAGCACTAGAGCAATCGGTAAAATAACTGAATGAATTTATCCCCTCACAGCCCTTTTTCATCAAAAGCTAGCCAGTTACTCAGTTGGGGCCACTGGTTTACTTTTGCGAACATTGGGCTGGTATTATTGATCAGCAGCAGCTACTTATTTGCCGACAAAAGTCCAACCTCTTTACTCGGTTGGTTTTACATGGTGATAACTTGGATTAGTCACACAAGCTTCATTACGTTTAGCGCATTTGTACTCACTATTTTTCCTTTAAGTAT
Organism: Pseudoalteromonas sp. MSK9-3; assembly: GCF_003590335.1. GTDB lineage: Bacteria > Pseudomonadota > Gammaproteobacteria > Enterobacterales > Alteromonadaceae > Pseudoalteromonas. The sequence goes on from NZ_MIET01000007.1 coordinate 72,358, forward strand.
GATATTCCCCTATCCTCGGCATATTCGAGGTATGGCTGCTGTCATTGCCACAGCTGGCATTTGCGTACTAAGCTTAGACGCATTCGTTTATTTTCAGCTAGGCTATCACTTAAACTTTTCTTCACTGCCAGATATTATCACCGTTTTGTGGAAAACCATTGTAGGTTCTCCGGTAATTACCTCCATTTTAAGTATCGGGTTTGTGCTGCTCATTTTTGCACTGGAGCTTATTGCTGGGAATCATGCTTGGCGCCACTTAGATAAGCTTAAGTGTTTCAAATTCCCTCGTTATGCAACGGGACTATTGGTTTCTTGTTTTGCAATGAGCCATAGTATTCATATTTGGGCAGATGCAAATGCATATTTTGACATCACCAAGCAAGATAATGTCCTCCCATTGTCATACCCAACCACGGCGAAAAAGTTACTTGCGCGTCATGATTTATTAGACATTGAACATTATCAGCAAGCGACTGAAATTCATTTAGATAACACGCAAAATCAGTACCAGTTGCCGCATTCTTTACCTAGTTGTACGTCATCTAATCAGGCTGTTACTGTCCTTTACTTTGACGGCCCATTGGCGTTAGAAAACTTTATACAAGATAAGCCTGAGTTAACAGCTGTGCCCCAACTGATCCAACCATCAGATCATCAAGATGCACTTTTTAACCTTGCTTTTGGGTTACCAGCATACTACCAAACCGCGAATAACCCGCACCCTTCATGGGATCCAAATAACCATATTTTAGCGTTACAACAGCCTGACACACATAGCAAAAACGTTAATGCCAACAATCCGCCGCCGCTAATCTCTGTTGTTAATGGGTCAACTAATAATATGACGTATGACAAACAACAGTATTATTTTATATTTTCATTGGCTGAGCCAAAAAGCGACGTGGTGATAAGCAACACCTATTATACCAATATACCTACACTACAAAATATTATGGGGTTTAAACAGTTACAAGATATCACCTACACACTACTTGCCGAGCATTTTAGCTGCGCCAAGCTTGCTGAGGCGACCATGATCGCACGTAACTTAACGCATAGTAGGAGTGAGGGCGTAAACTTTACCCAAGGTGTACTCGTCGCGCTCAAAAAAGATCGTATTACGCTTGTAAAAAGAGATGGAAGTTATGAACATATCTCTGGTGCCGAAGGGTTTGCTATTGAACAAAAACTAGATGTGCCCTTTTTAATTCAAAGTATCAAAACGCTTAAAAAGTTCTCTGTCGATACCTCAACCAAATAACACTTGCCAATAAGCTCTAATCGGCTATCTTAATATTAAGGAGATAGCCGAAGGACGCACCATGATTAAGATAATTATTGCATTTTCATTGTTATTTAGCACTTTACTCGATGCCAAATCAGTCGTTAACTACTATAAGTGCGTAAACGAAAGAGGGTCTACTTACAGTCAATTCCCATGTGGTCAAAACGCAACACAACATACTCTTTCACATTCAGATCCAGATGTTGCAATTCCCTCAGAGCAACACTATAAAACCCTCAATCAGCTTGAAAAAAAGCAGCTCGTACGTAATCTCAAAAAGTCATTGCGTGCCAAGCGACATGAGGTCGCTATTTTAAATAGAGACAGAGATCGTGCCACACGCGATCAACAAGAGAGGATCCGTCATGTTATGGATGATAAAAAACGTAAGGAAACCGTAAAAGATATCAAAAAGCAGCTTAAGTCGATTAATAGAAAGCATAAAAAAGAAGTTAAAGTGGTCACAAAACAAATAGCTAGGATAGAAAAAAAGCTAAAACGCTATGAATGATCTATCAAGGTCTTTGACAAAGAACCAGTAAAGCATGTTAATCTAACAACAAGTCAGACCACTTGGTAAGCTTTTATGGATGCGTTTGCAATATCTAAGCTGATATTAGCCGGTTTTACAAAACATTATCGACTATTTCAATCTATCACCAAAGAAGCACCTGAAGCATTTGCCCAACAACATTGGGATAAGATGCAAAAAATAAGTTCAATGCGCATTGATCATTATGACCAACGTGTTGAAGAGACCATTACTCAGTTAAAAATGACAGTAACGTGCTCAACGCTCAATGAAAGTTTATGGCTAAATATCAAACGGCAGTACCTCGACTTATTGACCTTTCATCCACAAGCCGAACTTGCAGAAACTTTCTATAATTCAGTGTTTTGTAGGCTATTTCATCGTCGATACTTTAATAATGCGTTTATTTTTGTTCAAACAACACTCAAAAATGCACCAGCTCTGCCTGTTGAGGCAGAATATCGCAGTTACTTCCCTGTGGTGGAGGGGCTCATCCCTACCATTCGCAATATTGTTGAGCATATTGATTTTAAATGCCAATTTCGAGATCTCGAGCAAGATATCCGCAACCTAGTCAAAGCATTTATTAAGCAAGCACCCGATACGCATCATCATGGCCATATGATGCGTTTTGATATGCTTGAAGCGCCATTTTATCGTAATAAAGCAGCGTATATTGTGGGCCGAGTTGTTTCCACCAGCGGTGTACAACCGTTTATTATCGCTGTACTACATCATCATAAAGGGGGCTTATACATAGACGCCCTACTTACAAGCTCATCGCAGATGCGTGTTATTTTTGGTTTCGCACGTGCTTATTTCTTAGTTGAAACACACGCCCCCTCTGCCATGATGCGTTTTTTAAACCAATTAATGCCCAGTAAAACACCCGCTGAACTATACAACGCGATCGGCTTTCACAAACAAGGTAAAACTGAATTTTATCGCGAGTTTCTAGACCACCTTGATACCACTCAAGACAAATTCACGATTGCTCCCGGTACACTGGGCATGGTGATGATGGTATTTACTCTCCCTAACTTCCCTTATGTATTCAAAGTTATCAAAGATACCTTCTCGGAAAGTAAGCCCTTTGGTAGAGATACCGTAGTGCAGCGATACCAACTCGTAAAAAATCATGACAGGGTGGGCCGTATGGCCGATACAATAGAATATTCCAATGTTGTCATTCCCAAAGGACGTATTGAGCCTGCATTGCTAACCACCTTAATGCAGACTATATCGGGCAGTATGCAAATAGAAGATGACGTTGTCACGATTAAACATTTATATATTGAACGGCGTATGACTCCGCTAAATTTGTATTTAGAGAATGCCAATGACGCCCAACTAGAGCATGCCATGATCGACTATGGTCATGCCCTTAAAGAAATGCTCCATGCCAATATCTTTCCCGGTGACATGCTATTAAAAAACTTTGGTGTTACCAAGCACATGCGCATCGTTTTCTATGATTACGATGAAGTACAATACCTAACCGATATGAATTTTCGACGCATGAAAAAGCCGTCTCTTGAGGATCTCTATTCTGGTGCAGATCAGCAATCGATTGCACCACAAGATGTATTTCCTGAGCAACTATATACATTTGTACTCACAAACCCTAAACTCAAGACGGTGTTTAAGAACGCGCACCCTGATCTGCTGGACGTCGATTATTGGTTACAAGCGCAAAAGGACGTGACCAATAAAGTGGTTAAACACATTTATCCGTACCCACAACAGCAGCGATTCAAATATTTAGACAAAACAATAATAAAGGAAAGCCGTGAACATAAGTAAAATAGACCTCAACTTGTTGGTATATTTAGATACGCTGCTGCGAGAATGTAATGTTACGCGAGCCGCAAATCAACTGAGCATTACACAGCCGGCAATGAGTAATGGCTTAAAACGCCTGCGTAACTTATTTAACGACCCTATTTTAGTACGTACCAGTGAAGGGATGGTGCCGACTGAAAGAGCGTTAGAACTGCAACCCGTTGTTCGCGGGATCTTAATGACGCTAGAAGAAACATTAGCGCCTAATCGAGAGTTTGAAGCAAGCCAAAGTAAACGCGTATTTCGTATTATGGCCAGTGACTATGCAGCAAGTACTTTGGCACCCAAATTACTGAGTAAATTACACGCAGAAGCACCAGAAACAACATTAGATATTTTAACGCCAAGTGACGTGACCTTTCATGATGTAGAGAATGGCAAAGTCGATATGGCGATCAACCGCTTTGAAAATTTACCCCAATCATTCCATCATAAACGCATTTGGAAAGACAGTTTTTGCTGCTTGGTAAAATCCGATAACCCCATAATTGAACAGTTTAGCCTCGATGCATACCTCAAAGCACGCCACATATGGGTGAGTAAAACAGGCTTTGGTGTTGGTGTCGGCATGGACCCTGAAGACGTGCAAAAACTTGGTTGGGTAGATGAAGCTCTCGCTCATTTCGGTAAACACAGAAATATCGCAACGTTCACGAGAAATTATCACGTAGCAATTCACTTAGCGAAAGAACAAAACTTAGTTGCGACATTGCCTTCCAAAGCTGCAAATATTTACCAAGATGACCCTGGTTTAAGTATTTTAGAGCCGCCCTTTCCGATCCCACCGTTTGAATTAGATATGATCTGGAGCCCACTATTGCACAGAGATGCAAGCCATATTTGGCTAAGACAGAAAATAGCCGAAGTTGCCGACCAGCTTAAATAGACTGGCCGCAAAATGACTGTTTGGCTGCCTATCGCAACCAAACAGTCACTGTACTACTTGACACAGAAACCTTTAAAAGTCACCTAATCAGCATCATCGTAAGGATTAAAACCACCGCCTTACTTTATTACAGTAGAAAAGATAATCCTTACCAAAAGCTTGCTTCATCTTTTGCTCCTCAAAGCGGATATACCAAGCATGACTAACCGCGACAAAAATGAGTAAAAACACAAAAGCGAGAAAACTTGCACCAATAGCCAAGACGAACCCAAATAGCGCAATGGAAAAACCAAGATACATGGGGTTTCTAGAATACTGAAAAGGCCCGCTCGTAACCAATTTATTAGGCATACCGAAGGTCATAATGTTCGTATTTTCTCGTTTAAATACGCTTTTGCTGATCACACACAATAATAACCCTGAAATAATAAATGGGATCCCTATTAGCGTAATTGGGTAACTCAAGTTATGCTCAATCTTTAAACTCCAACAGAGTGAAACCATAAGCACAACACACACCAAAAATAAGATTGGGGGTAAAATTTTCTTCATTATTAATCTCCAAATTAAGTACATCTCACTTTAACGCAGAGGTAAATACCATGCCTTAACCTATGTTAAGCCCATCACTTTTCTTATTCTTGATAATGAAACATCTGTTACACCAATATACATCGCGACTTGGCGTAGTGGAATGTGGGGTGCCTCATCCGAAAACTCCCTCAAAAACTGTTGATACCTTTGTTGTCCAGAAAGTAATAATAAATCAGCTTCTCTTTTTTCTTTTTTGAGCACCAACCGCTCGTAAACCTTTAATAAAAACATCGCCCATTGAGTATTGCGCTTCGCAAGCGTTAATAAATCGTCGTAACTCACTGACAGCGTATTACAAGGCACTATTGCTTGCGTAAAAAATGGACTTGGACGCTTCTCTACCAAACTGCTCATGCTCGTAAAAGCACCACCGTATTTCACTAAAGACTTATTACGTTCATAACCACGCTCGTCGATATAGTAATAACGTCCGATCCCTGATAACAGGAAAAACACGTCATTAACCATATCACCTGCACTAAAAATGATTTCTTTGGCTGCAAAAGTACGCACTTTAAAATAAGGCAAAGCAAGTGCTAAGTCATGCTCTGTAAATTTGATAAGCGATGTCGCAAACTGTTTAAACTGTGTGATCTGTCCCGGCTCCACCTAGTATACTCCCTTGTACATTAACCCTCATTTAGACTCGCGTTTCCTCATCACCAGCGTGAAAAATATCCACCCTACATTCGACTTTTAACTTTATTGGTCGCTTGTGAAGTGGCAGGATCATCCGGCCAAAAATGCTTTGGATATCGACCTTTCATTTCCTTTTGCACTTCTTTGTAACTATTTTTCCAAAAATGCGCCAAATCTTGCGTTAGCTGTAATGGCCTTCTTGCCGGTGACAATAGCTCCATTAATAACGGCAGCTGGCCTCGACATAATTTAGGTGTTTCTGTTAACCCATATACTTCTTGCATACGAACCGACACTTTAGCAGGCCCTTCGAGTTGATAAGCAATTTTTACATTAGAACCACTTGGAACCTGAATTCTAGTTGGCAGTATTTGTTCTAACAGCTGTTGCTGCTGCCAATCTAAACAACTTATTAAAGCCGATTTCAAGTCTAATTTTTTTAACTGTGTCAGCTGTTTAACATCATGTAAAAATGGAGCAAGCCATTTATTTATTTCTTTAAATAAGGCCAACTCATCTAAATTGTTAAACTCAGACGGATAAAAACGTGACGCTAACGATAAACGATTAAGGAAAGGCTTTACATCATCATATTGCACAAATAGCACAAAACCATGTTTTTTAATTAACGCTAACCAAGCTTGGGTTCTCGTTGCTATATCAATCTCTTTCGAGCTTGGCACGGCATCAATGATCAACTCACCAATGGCGGTGCGATCTTCGTGTAAAAAGCGCCCTTTTTTGTCATCAAACTCACAAATACTATAATGAGTAAACAAATAAGGTAACACGTCATTTAACTGCTTTATTGGTAAGTCAGTCGCACTGAATATACGCTGGCCTTTATGTCCCCCAAGCGCCGCAATCGCGATGTAATCATCACTTAACCAATGACTATCATGACTGTTCACGCCTGCACCATTTGCCAGTATAAATCCTTGACCTCGCCGTTTAGCCAGCCTATCAGGAAAAGCTAGAGCAACGATAATACTTAAATGCTCTGTGGCAAGAGTAAGAGGCTTTGCCAGCTTTAAACGTTTTAACCATTGATTCAATTGTACCGTAAATGCGTGATGTGGCTGCTCCAATTGATTTAGTAACGCAACCCTTAACTCAGGGCTACTTGTTACCCTGCTTTCGAGCAATGCAATAAAGTAGCATGCCAATGTTGTGATCCCAGATAACTTTGCTTCTAAAGCTTGAGCTTTGATCAACATGTGTGCCAAACGCGGCTCTGTACCAAAACTATGAACCTTGTTACCTAGAGGTGTTAGCTTGCCATTCTTATCAAGTATTTCGAGCATTTCTAACAACTGAGTCGCTTGCTCTATTTGACCATGACTTGGCTGATCGAGTAATGGCAACTCAACGAGCTCCGTGCCCCATACTTTCGCTTCAAGCAATAAGCTGGCGATATCTGAACTGAGTACCTCTGGTGTATCATGACCATCGCGTCGTTCAAATTGTTCATGAGAACCCAATCGATATACAACGCCAGGCTCAATTCTTCCCGCTCGCCCAGCTCGTTGAATCGCTGATGACCTTGATATTGACACTGTCGATAATTCTGTCACACCCGTTCTAAGATTAAATTGTGCAGCCCGACGCTTTCCACTATCAACAACAATCCTGATCCCTTCGATTGTTAATGAAGTCTCAGCCACATTTGTAGTCAAGACGACCTTTCTCAACCCCGCTTTTGCAGGAGCAATAGCCGCTTGCTGAGTGTGTTTGTCTTGATCGCCAAACAAAGTGACTATTTCAGTATCGGACAATTTATAAGCCGATAACATTTGGGCTACTCTATGAATTTCTCGCTGTCCGGGTAAAAAAACCAGTGCGCTACCATGTTGCTCTTGTAATGCTTTAACCACTAAACCTGCAATCGCATCTAACCATTTTGATTCATCATGCAAAGGCTCATACACAGTATCAATAGGAAAGCTGCGCCCCTCACAACTCACAACCGGCCCCCCTAAAAACTGCTGGTAACGCTGAGTATCGAGTGTCGCTGACATAACCAATATTTTTAGGTCTTCTCTGAGCACCATTTGCGTTTCAAGCGCCAAAGCCAATGCGGTATCTGCTGCCAAAGAACGTTCATGAAATTCATCAAATATAATTAAATCAACACCTGTGAGCTCAGGATCTGTCTGAATTAGCCTCGTCAACATCCCCTCTGTGACTATTTCTAACTTAGTATGGTTAGACACTTTGACATCATTCCTAATACGAAGCCCAACACTTTGGCCAACAGGTTCCTGTTGCTGTTTAGCTAAAAACTGCGCGATATTTCTTGCGGCAAGGCGCCGAGGTTCAAGCATTATGATCCGCTTAAAATGCCCATCTCTTATTAACTTCAAAGGTAACCAAGTTGACTTACCGGCTCCGGGAGGGGCTTGTAACAACACTTTACTCTGACAGTGCAACTCAGAAATAAGCGAAGGATAAATTGATTCTATTGGTAACAAAGCAAAGCCTAGCAGGATAATATTTATCTATATTAACATGTTAGAAGTCGGTATTTGCACCTTTTTAATATCACAATGAATGATTGAACAAGCCAACAACAAGTTAAAGGTAAGTAACTAAAAGGTTGCCAAAATGATTAAAAAAGAGTATTTATTACTGAGTTAAGCAATAAACTCAAGTAATGAAATAAATAATATATTACATCTATATTATTTATTTAGCACAATTATTCACCTAAAATATAGGCGAGCGCGGTAGGTTATGTTTCAGTATTATTTAAAGTTAGCGTGGATCAGTATTAGAAAAACGCCCGTATTAAGCTTGCTCATGGTCTTAATAATCGCAGTAGGCATTGCGGCTTCTATGGTCACTTACACCATAAATTATATGATGACCCAACACCCTATACCAAATAAGCACGATACTGTGCAGCTCATTCACTTAAGTAGCTGGAGCTCTGAGCAACCCTACCGAGAGCTTGATGGTAAAGAAGATGCGCCATCAATGATGGCCTACCAAGATGCTGAAAACCTTTTTTCAGTACATAAAACCAGCCCACTAATAAAACATCAATCTATCATTGGCACTTATCGAGACCAAATAAGAGCAATACATCAGCCAGTCACAGACGCCAGACTGCGATCTATGTTGACCGTAAATCATGACTTTTTCCCAATGTTTGATGTCCCTTTTCTTTTTGGTACAGCTTGGTCTAAACAGGCTGATGAAAAAGGGGAGCTCGTCGCCGTGATCAGCAGTAAACTCAATGAACAGTTATTTAATGGTGAAAACTCCGTTGGTAAGCAGATCGTGATGGGAAACCTCATATTGACAATATCTGGCGTCACAGATAACTGGCTCCCAACTCCCAAATTTTACTACGTCAGGACAGAAAGCTTTGTAAACCCAAGAGATATAATGATCCCATTTGAGAGTCAAATTCAAAATGAGCTGTTTGCTAAGTCAGATACTCGATACTATTGTGTCAATTATCCAACTGTTCAGTCCTTCTCAACTTTTTTAGCTTCAAACTGTGTGTGGCTGCACTTTTGGATTGAGCTTAATTCTGCCACCGATTTACCTCAATATAATGATTTTCTAAACAACTATGATGCGCAACAAAAACAGGCCGGTCGCTTTGAGAGAGAGCTTGCAAGTTACACTCTAAATATAGAAGATTATTTAACCAGAGAAAAAATGATCCCTGAAGATACAAAATTGGCTGTGTGGCTGGCGTTTTCGTTCTTAGTAGTTTGTCTATTGAATTGTATGAGTCTGATGCTAAATAAGTTCTACAATAAGCGGGCAGAAGTAGGATTGCGCAGAGCGGTTGGAGCCAGTCGACAAAACATTGCTCACCAATTTGGCTGTGAAACACTATTGATCAGTATTATTGGTGGATTTCTTGGGCTGCTCCTCACCAAGCTAGGGTTACTAGCCGCACAAAATGTCTTAACTTTTTTACCTCAACAAGTGATGGAGATGAATCTACCACTGGCAAGCATGGCTTTGATTTTGGCTATTGTGTCATGCTCTATATTTAGTTTATGGCCTATTTATAAAGCCATTAAAGTTCAGCCATCTAGTCAGCTAAAAAGTATGTGAGGTCACTTTATGAAATCATTTAGCCTAATAATAAAGTCACTTTTTAAAAGAAAAACGACGACCTTACTTTTAATATTACAAATTGCAATCACACTCACAATCTTAATTAATGCCACTTTTATTCTTATACAAAAGCAAGGAAAGATTGATAAACCAAGTGGTGTAGACACACATAATATCTTCAGCTTCACCACAAACATTCAGGGAGCTGATAACGAAATACTCACTCTAATTGAACAGCATGTGCAAGCAATACGTGATTTAAACAGTGTTTATAACGCATCACAATTCAATGCTGTACCTTACTCTGAAATTGGCGCCCATGTATCTTATGGTTTAATGCAAGGGAGTGATAATAGCATGGGCAGCGCAGGGTATTATCTCAGTAGTTATCATGGCGCAGATACATTAGGGATCACGCTTATTGCCGGTGAATGGTTCAAGCCCACAGATATTACCATTTACGACAACACCGATCCTACTGGTGTTAAAGTGGTGATCTCAAAAGCCCTAGCCACAGCCCTATTTCCAGATGATTGGCGACAAGCATTAGGGAAAACCCTTTATGTCGATGGTTCACCAGACACCATTGTTGGTATTGCAGATATTATCCCAGGTACGTGGCCTTCATGGCGAAACTTTGATAAGCACATTATGGCGGCGAGTACATTGAAAAGTGCAGAGCCTAATATCATTGTGCGAGCACATGATGGCGCTCGTGATGAAGCTATGGAAGAGGTAAGAAAACTGCTATCGCAAACACCAAATCGCTGGATTGATAAGTTCAAAACACTACAAGCACAGCGGACACAGAGTCATGCTAACGACACCGCGATTGTCCATATATTATATTGTGTTATCTCACTGCTTATCATCGTCACTGCACTGGGAGTATTCGCACAAGTACGCTTTGGAATTGTTACTCGACGCAAAAAAATAGGTACGCAACGCGCATTAGGTGCAAGTAAATCTCAAATACTACAGTATTACATAATTGAAACATTCATTCTTGCGACATTAGGAGCAATATTAGGTGGCTTACTCACCATAGTGACAAACGTTTATCTAATTGAGCAATTTAAGTTAATCGTGGTACCAATGAGTTACATACTGCTTGGCGCATGTACTATGATATTGCTAAGTCAAATCGCAACATTACACCCCATTTTACAAGCAAGTCGCGTGTCACCTGCGATTGTCACCCGAGGCGGTTAATCGTTAAAACATAAACCTGCCTTCACATTAGATTACATTACTCGTTCAAGCCTGAACGAGTAATACTTAAGCAGGTATTTCAGCACCGACATAACTGCTACTAACAACAATGTTGCCCTGACGCACCTGTTCTTTGTAATGTTTTAATGTGTACTCCACATCAAATGCACTAGGTTGACGCACGGAGTCGAGTCCAATCCATGTATTTCTATGCACTTCTTTTGCCAAATATAGACCACTATCGGCCAGCTCTAATACTTGTTCCCACGACACTTGCTCTTGTAAGTCTGGTGTCAAAGGATAAGGTGCAAACCCTATCGAACAGGTGCACTGCACTGTTTGACCATTAGCCATAAATGGAAAACGCTCAACCTGTTGACGGATCCGCTCAACAGCTTCCTGTGCATCACGCCTAGACATATCGGGCATTACCAACAAAAACTCCTCACCGCCCCACCTCACAAGTAAATCACTATTTCGAGTACACTGCTTGAGAATGTCAGCGAAACTCTGCAGCACAAGGTCTCCAGCGGCATGGCCATAGGTGTCGTTGATTTTTTTGAAGTGGTCAATATCAACAATGCAAAAGATCATGTCGTGCTTTTCTGGCAAAGCATTGATTTGACTGTCTATGGTGCTAAAAAAGTAATGGCGATTACTCAATCCCGTTAAACTGTCAGTAAAGCTCAGAGTTTGTAGGCGCTTATTTCTTTCTTTTAGCTCGGCCGTGCGTTCAGCCACTTGCATCTCTAGCTTTGACGTATAACGGCGGTTTTGCCAACGCCAATAAACAAACAGTACCGCAGCAAAACACAACAAACCGATCAGCAGCCAACGTTGCTGCGTGAGTTTTGTATTTTCTAATGTTTGCTCATGTTGCACTATCTGCTGAGCTTGAATGGCGTTGTCTTTTTCTAACAAGCTCACCTGCTGCTGCTGGTGCGCTAACGCATATTGCGCCTCCAGTTGCAAAACTTTGTTATTGCGTTTTTGCTGGTCAAGCGCTCTTTCTGTTAACGAGTAACGCTTCAAATATAAATGCGCTTGCTGATAATCACTAAGCTGCGCATAAGCGCTGGCCAATAACCGTTGTAAAGATGCTTGCTCTTCTAAATACCGTGTATGAAAAGTTTGCTCAAGTCCTTTCATTGCTAATTCAATCGCCTCAGAAAACTCACCGGCTTGTAAGGCACTTTCCGCTAAAGCAAGTTGATAATCTAACTGACTCTTATCATCTGCTGATGACATATACTTTATTGAAAATTCGTTGAGTAAGGTGCGACTGACCAAATAATTACCAAGCCGTAAGGCAACTTGCGCTTCAATTAATAACAGTCGAGCAGAGAGAGGGCTATTATTTTTAGCAAGCTTTTGGCCCAGCTCTAGCTCATATAAAGCCTGCCTGAAGCTGCCTTTCTCAAGATAGATCTTGGCCCGCCAAAGCTTCACATGTACTAAAAATTCATCGTCTTGATTAAGCGCCTGCGCTATTTGTGTCGCTTGATTTACATATCTTTGTGCATGGTCATAGCGCTCTAAATCAAGTTCTAAGTCAATAATAGCCAATAATGTTTCTACCATAATACGTGGCTTACCAACTTGCTCAGCAAGTTCTAACGCTTGGTAATGCATCGACAAGCTATGTTTATAGTCACCAAAATGTTGTCTGATACTGGCTTCGATTAAGATTGTTTGAATTTCAATAGTACGTTGTGCATAGTGCTTAGCTTGATTACGGATCACCCTAAGCTGGGGTAACACACTGAGTTCATGCTCGCTTTCCATACGGTACTTGAGTTGCTCAAATGCTGTACTTATTGTTTGCTTTTGGACCACAGTATCTTCGTCACCACAGATCTCGTACGAAAATAAGATCAGGCAGTAATACCAAACACTTCTTAGCCAGCTCATGGCAGAGCTCGCATCAGCATTGATTCATTAACCATGTGCCAATCTTTCACTCGCCCACTAATGAACCCCGATTCAATCAGTGCTTTTTTCAGTATCCCTCGCTGTTTTAAAATAGCCAACCCTGTATTAAGTGCATTAAACACTTGCTCACCTTCAGGATGGCGTTTGCTAACAACAAAGTGTCGAGAATCGGGTAACAATAATTTTAATTCATTGATGGGCACATACTCTCGCCCCTCAAAGTTCAATACTAAAGATTCACTCACACTAAAGTTAATGAGCATGGCATCAACCACATTGGTTTCAACCATCTCTAGCATAGTTTCCCAAGGGCCAATAAAGCTCACCACATTAATATCGGTATTATTCAATGCTCGCCAGTCCACTTTCCATCGAGGGTTAGCAACAACAGTTAATTGATTGAGGCGCTCTGCTGGCATGTCATGTAAAGCAACATTGCGTTTGGTTACATAAAACCCCGCTTCATACTCTCCGTACTCAACCAAAGGCTCTGTTATGTAGAGCGACCCTTTATAATCGAGTAAGTCTTCATGCCATGTTGAACGCGCTAATACCAAGCTGTCTCCAGCAATTAGGTCTGAGAACTCAATAATATTAACGGATGGCTTAGGATTAAATATAACGGGCCGATGTTCACCGCCTAAAAAAAGGGCTTGCTGTAAAAGCACCATTTCTATGATCTCAATATGAGACCCTTTGGTTGAAGGGTGAAAGTCATCAATCTCTAAAACTGATCGTCCCGCTAAAAACTCTTTATACCGCTGGCTAAAATTTTCACTGCTAATAATATCAATCACAAGCGGTGGCTTCGCATAAGCAAAGCAAGATACAAAGAAAAACAACCAGCACCATTTCATTCACAATTCCAACAATCAAAGAGAATAAAAACTTCGTTCAAATTAATTATACAAGAATAAAAATTAATTAGTTAACTTAGGCAGGAATATTATTGTGATTGGCACAAGATAGAGAAAGTTTTGAGATAAAAATTAGAAAGTTAACAATATACACTCAAAAGGGCGATTAAGAATTACAGGTTTCTTAAACGCCCTTAGCCAAACATTAGCTACGCAGGTTCATAGCCTAAATTAGGAGATAACCAGCGCTCCGCTTCTTCAAGTGTCATGTTGGTACGTTTTGCATAGTCTTCAACTTGGTCTTTTTGAATACTCGCAACCGCATAATATTTACAGTCTGGATGAGAAAAATACCAACCCGACACCGCGGCACCTGGCCACATAGCATAGGAGGTAGTTAACTGCATACCAATACGCTGCTCAGTATCAAGTAACTGCCAAATCTTTTTCTTCTCAGTGTGCTCAGGGCAAGCTGGGTAGCCTGGTGCTGGACGTATGCCTTGGTAATTTTCACGAATAAGTTCTTCATTACTCAAGCTCTCGTCAGGCACATAACCCCAAAACTCTTTTCGTACTTGCTCGTGTAAATACTCTGCAAATGCTTCCGCCAAACGATCCGCTACGGCCTTAACCATTATTTTATTGTAGTCATCTTGCTTGGCATCAAATGCATCAGCCAAGTCGTCTTCTTCAAGACCCCCCGTCACCGCAAAGCCACCGTAATAATCCGCAATACCCTTCGGCGCAATGTAATCTGCCAAACAGTAATTAGGAAAGTCCGTTTTTTCTGTTTGCTGACGTAAATGACATGATGTCGTTAATACCTCTGAGCGTGTTTCATCAGTATAAATCTCAATGTCATCACCTACTCGGTTTGCCGGAAACAATCCGATGACACCAAGCGGCTTGAGTGCACCACTTTTTTCATACTCATCAAGCATCTCATTGGCATCTTTAAACAGGCTTTTTGCTTCCTCGCCGACGATTTCATCGTCTAAAATGCGCGGGTATTTACCTGCTAATGACCACGTCATAAAATACGGAGTCCAATCAATATATTTACGTAATGTCTTGATGCTCACATCACGAAACTCGGTTACCCCTAACTTTTTCGGTACCGGTGGCGTATAGTTTTTCCAATCAATTTGAATGGCATTATCGCGCGCGCGTTGCAAGGTGACTGGCTTTGAACGTGGTTTTTTACGTGCCTGCTGCTCTCGAACTTTGACATACTCTGCCGCTGTTTTAGCTAAAAACCCAGGTTTTCTTTCATCACTTAATAAACTTGAAACCACACCAACCGCACGGCTGGCGTTATTCACATACACAACGCCTTTATCGTACTGAGGTTCAATTTTAACCGCGGTATGCGCTTTTGATGTGGTTGCGCCACCAATGAGTAATGGCAGTTCAAAATTTCGGCGCTTCATTTCTTTGGCAACATGGACCATTTCATCAAGCGATGGGGTTATTAACCCAGAAAGCCCGATGACATCGGCGTTTTCGTCTATGGCAGTTTGCAAAATTTTCTCTGCGGGTACCATCACGCCTAAGTCGACCACTTCGTAGTTATTACACTGCAACACCACGCCAACAATGTTCTTACCAATATCATGTACGTCCCCTTTGACGGTCGCCATGATGATTTTACCATTGGTTGCGCCTTCTTCTTTTTCTGCGTCAATAAAAGGGTCAAGGTAGGCAACAGCACGTTTCATTACCCGTGCAGATTTAACCACCTGAGGTAAAAACATTTTACCTGCACCAAACAAATCCCCAACCACATTCATGCCATCCATTAATGGCCCTTCAATGACTTGTATGGGCTTATCCATACTGGCACGACACGCTTCAGTGTCTTCATCAATATAATTGGTAATACCTTTAACCAAAGCATGTTCAAGGCGCTTTTCAACTGGCCAAGTACGCCATTCGAGATCTTCCACCTTTTCAGCTTGTGCCATACCTGAATATTTCGGCGCAAGCTCTACCAGCCGCTCACCAGCGCCTGGATCGGTATTGAGTACCACATCTTCAACGGCTTTTCGCAGTTCTTGTGGAATATCATCATAAACCGCAAGTTGCCCTGCGTTTACAATCCCCATATCCATACCAGCTTTAATGGCATGGTATAAAAACACCGAATGAATTGCTTCACGAACGGGGTTATTACCACGAAACGAAAACGAGACATTCGATACCCCACCCGACACTTTACAATGCGGTAAACCTTGTTTTATCCGGCGTGTGCCCTCTATAAATTCAACCGCATAATTGTCATGTTCTTCAATACCGGTTGCCACAGCAAAAATATTCGGATCAAAAATAATGTCTTCAGGCGGAAAACCTAACTGGTCAACCAAAATACGGTATGAGCGCTGACAAATTTCAAACTTACGATCTTCTGTTTCCGCCTGGCCTGTTTCATCAAACGCCATTACAACGGCTGCGGCACCAAAACGTTTAATTATTTTTGCTTGACGAATAAAAGGCTCTTCCCCTTCTTTTAAAGAGATAGAGTTAACAATGGCCTTACCTTGAATACACTTTAAACCCGCTTCAATGACTTCCCACTTAGAGGAGTCGACCATAATTGGTACACGAGAAATATCGGGCTCTGAGGCGATCAAATTTAAAAACTTCACCATCGCCGCTTTTGAGTCCAACATGGCTTCATCCATGTTGATATCAATCACTTGTGCGCCACTTTCTACCTGTTCACGTGCGACGCTTAGTGCGGTTTCATAATCTTCTTCTAATATTAGGCGTTTAAAACGCGCAGATCCTGTGACATTTGTACGCTCACCAACGTTGGTAAATACTGCTGTTGCTTGACTCATTGACGACTTCCTAATTCAAATTACAGGCTTCAAGACCAGCCAAACGCATACGGACGTCTAGTTCAGGTAATGCACGAGGTTTTACACCTGTAAGGCCATCAGCAAAGGCTTTAATATGCGCAGGCGTTGTACCACAACAGCCTCCAACAATATTGATGTAGCCCTCTTTACCCCAATCTATAATTTCTTTCGCCATTTCATCCGCTTCTAAGTCATACTCACCAAATTCATTGGGTAAACCGGCGTTAGGGTGAACCGACGTAAATGTTTCACATACGCGCGATAACTCCACCACATACTGACGTAACAGATCAGGTCCTAATGCACAGTTTAGTCCTATTGAAATAGGCTTTATATGACGAATAGAGTTATAAAAAGCTTCGGTTGTTTGACCTGATAACGTACGCCCAGATGCATCGGTAATGGTACCTGAGATCATCACCGGCAAAGTAACGCCCGCTTGCTCAAACGCTTCTTCAACAGCAAACGAGGCTGCTTTGGCATTTAAGGTATCAAAAATGGTTTCGATTAATATTAAGTCCGCGCCTCCCTCCATTAAAGCAAGCGTTGACTCAACATAGGCCTCAACTAATTTATCAAAGGTAATATTGCGATAACCCGGGTCATTTACATCCGGAGAAATTGAACAAGTTTTAGATGTTGGCCCTAACACGCCCGCGACATAGCGAGGTTTATCTGGATTTTGTGTGGTAAATTCGTCACACACCGCTCTTGCCAACTTCGCCGACTCAATATTGATTTCACGGCTAAGGCTAGCCATTTCGTAATCGTCCATTGAAATGGTCGTGGCATTAAAAGTATTTGTTTCAATAATATCCGCACCAGATGCTAAAAACTGACTATGGATGTCTCTAATTACCTCAGGTTTAGTCAAACTCAGTAAATCGTTGTTACCTTTGATCAACACATGCCAATCTTTAAAGCGCGCACCACGATAGTCTTCTTCTTCAAATTTATATTGCTGGATCATGGTACCCATTGCACCATCAAGGATCAGAATACGGTTCTTCATTGCTTCGCTTAAAGCTGCGCTTTTATTCGACGGTAAATTATTCGGCATAGCTGTTAGTCCTTACATCTTGGCTAACGAGGTTAATATCATACGGAGTGGTTTGGTAAACATAGTAGTTTAACCAATTCGAGAATAACAAAAAGGCATGACTTTGCCACGTTTTAGATGGCCGTTTGTCTGCATTATCATCAGGGAAGTATCCCTCAGGCATAGCAGCATCATCGCTTTTGCTCAGATCTCTGGTATATTCTTTTTGCAATGTATCAGCATCATATTCAGGGTGGCCCGTTAAGTAAACTTGGCTCCCAGATTGGTTCTTAATTAAATACGCCCCGACCCTTTCTGAGCCAGCAAGGGTAATTAAATCATCTGTTTTATCAATTTTTTCTGCGTCAATATGACCATAGCGAGAATGCGGCACCACAAACTCGTCGTCAAAACCTCGCGTCAACGCACCATGTTCAAAGTAACAACGGTGTTTAAACACCCCACACAGCTTATTCTCTTTAAGCTCTCGTTTTAATCCATGGTGGTGAAATAACCCAGCATGGGCAGCCCAACAAGAAAACAACGTTGAAGTTGCATGGTTCTCAGCCCAATCAAAAAAGGCTTGTAGCTCATTCCAGTACGTTACATCTTCATATTCTAAATGTGCCAACGGTGCACCCGTCACAATCAGCGCATCGTAGTTGTTGTCTTTTACATCTGAAAAATAACGATAAAACATATCTAAATGATGCTCTGAATTTTCAGAACTACGATGGGTATCTAGCCGCAACAGATCAACATTCACCTGCAAAGGAGAATTGGCCAGTAAACGAATAAACTGAACTTCAGTTTCTACTTTATTAGGCATCAAGTTTAAAATGGCCAAACGCATCGGGCGGATCTCTTGCGATTTTGCACGACTTTTTGGCATTACAAACACATTTTCTTGACGTAACTGCAAAATAGCGGGTAATTCGTCTTTGACTGTGATCGGCACACGGTTCTCCTGAGTTTAGAATACTCTGTTATTATGAACGCAACGACAGAAATTTCAACCTCTAGATGTACAGACGTCTAAACAATGTTAGGGTTGGTTGTTATCCATATTAAAAGAATAATAACAAACATAAATTAAAGGGAAGGTATGTTGAATATTGGGTTAGGTGAGATTGCAGCACTGAGTGCTGCGTTGGTGTGGGCGTGCTCTACAATTATTTATAAGCGTTTTAGTCATACACTGTCACCCTTTGAGCTAAACGTCAGTAAAGGCGTTATGGCAAGTGCGATGATGTGTATTGCTTTATTGCTGCTCCAAGACAACGCACTACCCAGTCACGCTAATGCATGGTTATGGTTAATCGCAAGTGGCATTGTTGGCATCGCTATTGGAGACAGCGCCTATTTTGCGGCACTGAGAAATATCGGCCCCGCCAGAACCTTAGTCATTGAATCGTTGGCACCAGCCATCGCGGGGATACTCAATATTATCATTTTAGGCACCTACTTAAATACCGTCGCTTGGTTTGGCATAGCTATCACCACAGTGGGTGTTATTTTAGCGATTAAACCACACCATACATTGCCCATACTGGATAAACAAAAATACACACTCGGGGTGGCATTTGCCTTAATTGCAGCCAGTTGCCAAGCCGCGGGGATGGTGATGTCAAAGGCAGGTATGGGCGATGAAGCAACCAGTAGCCTATGGGCCGCGATGATCCGCTTGCTGTCTGGCACATTGGCTGTGGCTATTTTAGTGGCATTTTTAAAGCAACATAGTATAAGCAAAGCCATCAAACTCAAAGGGATCAGCAATAAAAAATGGCTATTTATCGCGGTGTTCTTTGGCACCTTTATTGGCCTTTGGTTACAGCTCGGCGCGGTAAAACATACCGATCCTGCTATTGCACAAACTATTTTAGCAACCGCACCATTAATGGTAATGACACTCGCGTTCATTAAAAAAGAGGCGATCACACGCAACATGATAATAGGGGGATTGTTGGCCTTATTTGGGGTGGGTGTGTTACTAAGTGCATAATTCAGCGCATAATAAAAAAGCTAAAATAACTCAAATTGGAAATGACAATAAATTGTG
This sequence comes from Pseudoalteromonas sp. MSK9-3, assembly GCF_003590335.1. Taxonomy (GTDB): domain Bacteria; phylum Pseudomonadota; class Gammaproteobacteria; order Enterobacterales; family Alteromonadaceae; genus Pseudoalteromonas. The sequence goes on from NZ_MIET01000007.1 coordinate 92,176, forward strand.
TGTATGAAGAGATAAAAAGTGGAAGGAGGCCAGAGCCCGTTTTTGCAAACGAGGATAGCCTATATGGAGAAAGGAGTGTCTAGGTAGGATGTATAGAAGAGGGGTATGCGCGCGACAGACATTTGCTGTAGCACGCTAAAAATCAATATATTTAGAATGTAAAAAGTAGAACGTAAAAGGCTTACAGTGATGTTAAGCCTTTAAAATATTCTTGAAAGGGTCTGATGGAATTGCGATTAGTAAGCGCTTAAATCAAAAAATATTGTAGATAACGCGCTAAGACGCAATTTGCTCACACAATAAATAAGAGGCAAACCCCTCACCATTAATGCAGTGTTCAACTTCACTGACATACCACTTACCGTCTACAGTGGTTTGGGTGTTGACGATTTTAACAACGGCCCCTGCACCAATAGCGGGATTGCCAATTACTTTTGCTCTCATTGACTTGGCACTGCGATTTAACCGGTTATGTTTGGCTGTGGCCGCTTGCGTTGCATAGGCTTCATCTGCATACACATAAGGTAGAATAGTGGCTGGCGCGCCCTTGCCTGCTTTAACTTGTTTGCGCTTTGCTTCATTCTGATCATAAAAATACGCTTTGACTTCGCCAACTTTACGATATGCATCTTGCATATAGTGCCAAGACAGTAATTGACCAACATCTATTTCAACTTCTTTGAGTGGCTTACCTGACAACGACTTGCCTGTACCTCGCGCCATAAAAACCAGTTTATCTTGTGCGATTTTGAGCACCGCATCATATTGCTCTGCAAGCTTAGTCAGCAATTGTAAATCACTTTCACTTTGCTCAATATGTGGCAGTTCAATACTTGTAAAATCAGGGCCTACTTTTGGGTCTAAACCATGCTCAGCAGCAATATCAGACACTAAATCACCCAACTTTTGGGGCGTGCTCGGGTCATCAGGCCAAGATTTTTGTTTCGGGGTTTTAAGACCTGTGTGCCACAGCATTTTATTGCCAAATAACTCAAGTGAACGAACAGGGCCTGACACACTGTATTCGCCCACTTCAAATGCACCTAAAGGCGATAGCTTTGCCGACTTATCCGCCGCGCCATTTTTATACCCCATCGCAATTTCAACAATATCTGTCGCTTTTGGCTCTTGGATTGGTGCAGTGCCTAGGTTATCAAACCTGACATAACAAGTGTCACTTTGCAGCCCCGTTCTCAGGCTAACCCGCACTTCAACCATTCTGTCTCGCAAACGCTCAGCCACTTCTTTACCGTTTGCTTTAATTGAATACTGAGGCTGTAAACCCATAATCCTTCCCTCAATCCCAAATATTAATGACGTTGTCTGCAATCGGTTTCGTGATCACTTCTGGCAAAAATATAGCGATATTTTCAGCATAAATACCGCCTTTTTCAGCCAGTCCATGATTTGCTTCTAGCACTAACTCAACCATGCCACTGCTGCGCCCATAATGACGCCAGCAAATATGGTCTAAGCAATCCCCATCTCGGGTAATATAAGTTACTCCGTTCATTGGCTTACCTCATTACTTGGTGTTTGCATCATGGCGCTTTAATTCCATAGAGAACTTAATTTCTCGTGGGATACCATCGTTTAAAAACAGGGTTCTATCTTCACTGATTGACATTATTATCCAGTTGCCCAGCACACGCCCCACACTGGGGTCTGACTTGCCACTTGCTTGCACATAAGTAAGCTTTAAAGGCAATTGAGTGATTGCCTCTGCGCGCATTTTGTCGACTTGTGTCAGGCCATCTTTTACCAATTGAGGGTAAATTGTGCCCGTAAGACTTAACGTTTGATCCCCAACACCTACAAACTGCATTGAAGGGCTACTATCTTCAGTTTGAGAGTCTTGTGTTTTCCAGCGGTAATCTGTATTGAACTTTAAATTGTCAAAAGCAGCCCCTCCAACAGAAAACTTAAACTCCCCTAATTGCATCATGTGTGATGCATTGACTACTTTTTCCATTAAGCTACCTCATCAATATATCGAGTACGCAGATCTCGTTGTGCTTGCACTTGTTTTTGTTCAAGCACTTGTTTAATTTGCTCAGCAATTTCAATCGCCGACATGCCTGGGGTGGTGTTCACAGTAATGTTTGCATTGACGGTGACACTCGAAGATCCTGATGTACTACTTCGAGTTCTTTTCTCAGTCACAACTTTGGCTTTATCATCCGCTAATTCACTTGCTTTTAACCCGGCAGGTGCCAACTTTTGTGATTTCTCTTTGTCATCCGTAAAGAACTTGTCTACCACCCAGCCAGCAGCTTGACCACCATATTTATTACCTAATGAACCTGCTGCATACCCCGCAAATGGTGCCAATAATTTGAATGGTAAAGGTGCAAACTTAGCTACCGCACTTGTGGCCAACTGGCTAGCTCCAGCACCAATAACCGTGCCACCGATTGTTTGCGCCTTTTCCTTGGTTGACAAGGAGTCGTCATTTGCCGCCTTAAGAATCGTATCTATATTCAGTGCATGACCCAGAACCCCGCCATACTTGGACATTGACTTCATAGGGCCTGTATTTTTCCCCATGCTTTGTTCTGCTAAAGCGCCAAAACTTGTCAACGCATTAAACTCATTAATGACATTATTTTTTACAAAATCTAATCCCATATCCGAGTATTTAGCAGCGCTTGAAGATTGGTCATTTGGTTTTTCGTAGCCTTCATATAAATTAGCCAAAGACATGGCTGCACCAACAGGGTTTGGCAAGACCGAGTTAAGTGTTTGTGTCACTGGGTGTGACATTGCTTGGCTAAAAAATGATGGCGCCTCATTACCCTTTTCTGATTTTCTCCCAGCACTATCTTTATCTATGGGAGCATTTGAGTTATTAGCTGACTGTTCAGCCAAACTTTTAATCTTTGAACCACTATGCTCCAGTGAGACCACATTGCTTGGTGCATTGCTCTCATTTAAAGGCTCGTCAGACTTACCTTTCTGTTTAGGCTCTGATTTTTCATCAGACTCGTCTAACGTACTGCCAAACCAGCCACCTAACATACCGCCTAGTGATTCACCACCAAAGGCACCTAACGCACCGCCAACAATGCCACCAATCGCAGTACCAAACACGGGGATCACTGAACCAATTGCGGCACCGGCTGCGGCACCGGCTAAAGCACCACCCGCACTGCCCGCAGCCTGTCCAACTTGCTGTGATTTTTCCTGTTTTGTTAGGCTATCATCAGATAAAGTCGACGCCACATCCATAACACCCATCGCAGCCGTCACCGGTGCAGCCAAACGGCCAAATAGCTTACCAAGTGGGCTTCTGGTGATCCCCTTAATAAGCCCTTTGCCTTTAAACAACCCTTTTTTCGGTTTACTGAAAATCGGGTCATTGGCCGCCATCGGTTTACCCAATTTTGTATTCGACGCCTTGGTATTCGCTGCTTTTGCTTTAGTCTGCGATGGTGTTTTTTTCGCCTGCTCATTTTTATCAGCGTCTGACAAACCGCCATCAATAACAGAAAGCTTTGGCTTATTTGCCGGTTTTGCTTTTACTTTGGCTGACTCCTTCGTTTTAGAAGGCGTGTCTTTTGCCCATGGTTTTTTATTGCTTTTGGGTGACTTTTTCTCATCAGAGAGATCATCTTCTCGTTGAGCGTCTCGCCCTTTACCTTTATTACCACGGCCTTTTTTATTGCGTCGGTTGCCTTTTTTACCGCCTTTATTTTTACGCTTTTTAGGCTTTTTCTTTTTTTCTTTCTCTTCTTCGTCAGGGGCTTCAAAGTCAGTCTCAGCTTCCCCGCCCGAGAACATATCGGCAATCCCCCCTAAACCAAATCCGTCAAGTAAATCAGGGAGGGCGCCTGTTATTGATGATAAGTCGCCTTTTAAAATCCCTTTAAAATCTAATTTCGCCAACGTCGCTGCGTGATCTTGCATAAACGAAGCGGCACCTTCAAAACCAAAGGCATTGAGTAAATCAGGTCCAGCGCTTAGTAACGAGTCTAAGTCTCCCCCCATTATGCCTTTAACATCGAGCTGTTTTAACGCAGGTAAGGCCGACTCCATCATACCCGCAGCGCCCTCTAACCCTAACGAGTTTAATAAACCAGGGCCTGCGTCTAATAATGATGAAATATCGCCACTGGCGATCCCTTTCATATCGAGTTGTTTCAGCGCGGGCAGTGCTTCGCCAAATTTGTCTGCTGCATCACCCAAGCCGAATGCGCGTAATGCATCGGGTCCGGCGTCCATCAATGAGCTTAAATCGCCTTGCATCAGGCCATTCATATCCAGTTTTGACATTGCTGGCATGGCGTGTTCAAGTACGTCTGCCGCTCCACCAAAATCAAAGTTGCGCAGTAATTCTGGCCCAGCTTTTTCAAGCGACGATAAGTCACCGCTCATGATCCCCTGTGGATCAAGCTGCTTAAGCGCGGGTAATGCCGTTTGCATTGCATCTGCGGCACCACCAAAATTAGCAGAGCGCAAAATATCAGGGGCCGTATCGAGTAAACTGCTTAAATCACCTTGTGCAACACCGGCTAAATCTAACTGCTCTAGCGCAGGTATTCTTTGTGTAATTGACTGGTGTATACCGTCTAAATCAAGGGTTTTTATTAATTCAGGAGCCGCATCTTTTAAAGAGCTTAAATCTCCATTCATAAGCCCTTTCATATCTAACTGCTGCAATGCAGGCATAACAGTTTGCATCGCATCGGCCGCACCACCAAAGTCAGCCGTTCGCAAAATATCGGGAGCCGTTTTTAATAAACTGCTTAAATCCCCTTCTACAACGCCCGCTAAGTCAAGCTGAGAGAGCGCCGGCATATTTTGCGCAATCGATTGATTAAGCGCGTCAATATCCACTGCTTTTATTAGCTCTGGGGCTGCGTCTTTTAACGAGCTTAAATCGCCTTGCATAATGGCACCGGCATCAATGCTGTGCAATGCAGGTAACATGTTCTCGATTGTTTGCGCCGCTTGCGGCATGTTTAACGCATCAAGTGCAGCGGGAGCTGCATCTGCCAAAGAGCTTAAATCGCCTTGTAATACTGCACCAGCGTCTAACTTATCTAGCACTGGCAGTGCTTTACCCACCATATTGGCCGCTTGGCCAAATCCCATATTCTCTAGCACTTGTGGTGCTGTTGCCGTTAGGCTCGACAAGTCGCCATCCATCATGCCCGGAATATCGAGCTGATTAAAAGTCGCCAACCCGGTTTTAAGTGAATCCGCCGCTTCTGGCATATTCAACGCATCTAAAACTTGCGGCGCAGTCGACGCTAATAAGTCGAGTTGCTGTGACAGGACTTGCTCACCACCACTGGCTGAAAATGCAGCACCGTGCTGAGCTATCACATCCGTTAAACCCGCAATATCTACCGAGTTAGAAATTTCTGGCAGGGCTTGCTGTAACCCAGATAAATCTTGTTTTACCACATGTTGAAAGTCGCTAAAGTCTAATCCTTTAACATGGTGACTCAACCCGGCTATCGCCTGTGATAAATCAGCTCCTTGGCTCATCTGTGCTGACAAATCAGTTGCCGCCGCTGAGGTAGCCGCTTGTGCTTTTGCTTGTGCTGCGTTTTTCTGATTTTCTAGTGCCTGTATTGCACCATTATTTCCTGTATTCTGTGTCGCGGCTTTACTTAAACTTACCAGTTGCTGCTTAAGCACATTGCCATTATCGGCCATGACCTGATTAAGGTTAAACTTGGCCAATTGCGTTAAAATCGGCGCAATTGAGTTAGGTTTAAGTATGGCACCTGAGGCTTTCATGCTTTGTACAGCTTGCCCGAGCTCTTTTGCCGAATCGGCTTGATTTTGCTGAACCTTAGGTAGTTTATTTTTAACTTTATTGGCTGTATTCGCCTTTTTTTTACTGACTGCGGGAGATTTTTTTTTCGCACCGCGTTTTTGATCGGATGATCCGTGACGTTTCATAGCTATACCTGGGAGATGCAAAGAAGTGAGCTGAATACTTGCCTGCCAGTAAACCTGCCTGCTTCAATAGCAAGACGCGTACATAACTGAAATAACAAGCGTGAAATAATGGGCCGAGGGCCGATAGAATTGAAAAAGATATGCGAAATAACAATACGTTAAGTGTTTAACTCGCTAACCTATTAAGAAGAGCGATTGCGATTTTGCTTAGCCTTTTATTAGAAAAGGTATTGAATGTAGCAGTAAAAAAGGCAGGTCAATGACCTGCCTCTGTTTCATTTTTATAGTCAACGGCCGCTTCAAACCAGTCACAAAGCTCTGGTTCAGTTAAGCCGTTTAATTCTTGTAAGCCCCACCCGGTATATTTTGCGAGGGCTATAACCATGGCTTTTAAGCGCTTGGGCGGGATACGAGAAAAGCCTGTAGCTTTTCTCTTAGTTTGACAAAGTCACTCCAGTCTAATTCTTCAATTACATCTGGAGACACTTCACACAAATGTGAGAAGTAACGAATTTCGCTTTCTGATTCACTTAAATCCGTTTTGTCTACCATTAATCTATCACGTACCTTTGGTCGTCTCATTTTAAGCTCTGCATACTCATGCGCGTCGACCGTGACTGGGAAAGTCAGTTTAATGATATCTGTCATAACTTATTAAGCTCCAATTGCTGTGCGAAGTAGCGCCATTTGATCAACACCGTTAACGATGCGAACATCATTGCCTAAGTCGATGTCGTAAATGACGTCTGCGCCAATTTCTAATTTATATTTTTGTACTGCATACTGCATAGTCAGCTTGGCTTCTTCGCCATCTTTCCAGTTGCCCATATCCATTTCTTTGAAGAAACCAGACAACGTAACTTTTACAGGTACTGGCGCTTCGCCTTGTGCTTGAATTGCACCACGTGCAACAAGTGGCTTAGTAATATCAGCCCAGCCACCCATCAATTTTAATAGATCAGCGTTGTACTCAAGTAATGTGATTGTGCCTTCCATTTTCTCAAGCTGGCCCACATCAAGTTCGATTGGCGCTTGAAAACCAGACGTCACTTCACGTGTTTTAACCGTTACTTTTGGCAGCGTGATTTCATCTGCGATACCAAGGTAGCCCTTACCATCAACAAATAATTTAAACTTTTTTAGAATTTTAGGAGATGTTGCCATTATACGATTTCCTCTAGGTAGTTGTTAGTAAGGATGCTTTTGAATGTAATATGCTCAGCTGGTGTTGGTGGCGTGAAATCAAAGCTGAAATACACTTTACCTGCTTGAATATTGATTGGTGTGTTTAGTTCTTCATCAGCCCAAATTTCACCACCCAAGATTGCACCTTGTGCTTTTAGGCTATCAAGGTAACCTTGCACACTTTGTACAACATCATCGATGTATGTTTTAGTGATGTTACGGTCAACTGCCCACATGTGAGCACGTAGTAATGAATCGTTGATCATGTCCGCGGTACGAACAACCGATAAGAACGCCCATTTAGGGTCATCAGAACACGTACGGTTACCCCAAAGCTTAAAGCCGTTTTGACGAATAATTGTTGCTACTTCGTTTTCGTTCAGTAAGTTAGCTCGAGCATTTGCATCACCTAGTTGGAAATCGATTGGACGAGCTGTCGCCACAATACCATTCATATTGGTGTTACTTGGACTCCACCAGAAACCACGGTCGTTATCTGATTTTGCAATCATACCTGCAACACGTGCACTGGCTGGTTCTACAACTGATTTACCATCGCGGAACACTTTAACTGCTGGGTCAACCACAAATACTCGGCGTGAACCAAAGTCTTTACGGTATGCTTTTGCTGCGTCGTCATCAGAGTTTGGCCCATCAGCAATGATAACGGCACGTAGGCGCTGAGCAATACCAACTAAATCGGTAACAACTGGGTTTTTCTCTGTGCCATCTTTTTGATGTGTATACCCAGGTGCAACTAAAATGCGCGGTGCAACACCCACAACAGATTCAGCACCAAGGAATGCCTGCATACCTTCAAATGAACCGTCAGCAGCAACGCCACCAATGATATTTTGAGTAACAGCAGCTTCAGTACCATCAGCAACACGTACAACAATAATTACAGCACCTGCTTGGTCGAAAATACCGTCAACACCTGGTACTAGCGTACCTTTACGGTCATACTCAACATCATCAACTGCTTTTTCAACTTTATCTGTTAATGCTTTAAGCTCATCAGCCGTCGGCTCAACATTGCCATTCGCTTTTTTAAAGTCAGAAACTTCAGTAGCGAGTGCCGCATCACGTAAAGTCTGTAAACGCGTTTTAAAATCCGCATTTTCAGGGTTAACTAACTTTGCTGCTTCAGCGCGCTTACCAGCAATCAATACTGGCGTATTTAAAGGAAACGCGTCTTCATCTGCAAAAGGCGCTGTACCTATCAAGCCAATTACTGAGCTTTTTACTGTTTTAATTGGACGAGTGCCTGATTGCGCCTCGATTACCTCTACACCATGTAGAAATTTTGACATATGAATCTCCTTTAAGGGTATGTCAGTTAGAAACAAAAAAGCCACGCTGAGCGTGGCTTTTTAAAGTTAAAAGTTAGGGGTTGTTGAACTTTTAGGTTCATTTTTGCAGCAGTCTGATTGGCTTTTATACAAGGCAGAGACTGCGTAGCATGGTTATTCCATGTGAGTCAGTCGATAACATAGTAAAAAAGCCAATCAAGCGCTGCCTACCGGTTCTTTTGAGCGCCCTTTTCTCTTTGTTGCTTAATATTCGCTTAGATTACTAGGCCACACATTAAGCGCCGCGATAAAAGCACGCTCAAAGAGAACAAAAATCAAACAGAAAAGAACAACAGCCCCTGGGATTTACTTACCGAAATAGGGTCGTAATATCCTGGTTTAAATTTGAATACCTTCGATGAGCACTGGCTCACCATTGATTAAATATAAGCCGCTAATATCGATTGAGAGCTTACCCGAGCTGGTCGGTTGTACCGCGACTGATTCAAGTTCAAAACGCGGCTCCCATTTTTCCAGTGCATTCGATATCACCAAGGTAATGTCACCCACCATGCTGGTTGAATATGGGCTATCGAGTAAATCAAATAAGCCACAGCCGTAATCTCTGCGCATCACACGGCTACCAATCGGTGTAGTAACAATGTCTTGAATACTCTGTTTTAAATGCTCAACCCCAGAAAGGGGCTTACCTGTTTTTGCGTTCATGCCAAGCATATGATTGCCTTTTATGTCTGACCGTAGGTCTATAAAACGAACGTAAGTTAAAAATCACCCACCTACAGTGAACCCACCTTCACCTTGCGCCAATTGCCCATCACAGTTGGTTGGGTCGCCAATACGAGCAACCGCTTTACCTTCAATGGTAAAGCTGCCTGCGCCCGCGGATATCGCCTTGCCTTCATGCTTTACACTTGGGTCTGTCGACAATACATGCGTACTAATGGGGTCGCCTTCTCTGAGCGCTGGCTTACCCGCCACGGTAAAGCTGCCCTGTGTTGCACTGGCTTTACCCGGTAAAAACAGCGCGTGGACATTGGTCATCGCACCATCTAATGAGATTGCTGGCATAGTTACTCCTGTGCACTAATATTCGCGCCATTGAGCTTCAATGTATCAGCCGCTTTAATCCCGATCCCGGCACTGGCGTCCACCTTCACATCTCCCCCAGTTGCACTAATGTCGACTGTTTTACCAGATAACTTAAGCGCTTCTGTGGCTGAAACCGTGATGCTTTGTGTTGCGTTAACCGTTGCATTGGCGGAGGTAATTACGGTGATATCTTTTTCAGTGGTAATGTTAAGTGTTCCGGCAGAGACAACATCAACCGTTGCTTCTTCACCTTTTATATCAATATAGTAGCGATGCTTTTCGCGGTCGTATTCAACCATGGAGCCGTCTTGATACACCGTGCGCTGTACGTGTTGACGGCTCTCTTTTGCTACATCACTGGCCACTTTGTCTACGTTGTGGTCTTGTTGATATAAACTCCCTAACACCACCCCTTGGGCTAAGTCACCGCATGGGGCCAATACCACCACTTGCTCGCCTACTTCTGGCGCTTGCCAAGTTAAGTCGTTAAACGCTTGCGCTGTAAGCCAAGGCAACCAAGAGGTTAACCAATCACCAATGGTGACTCTAACTAGCGCTTTTTCGTAATCCACCTTATTCACAGTGCCTAACGAAATTAACTTAGCGAGCCGATGCTGCATGTCGGCTTGGGCTAAATTGGTTTGTAATGGGTTAGCTATCATAATTAAGCACTCCCACTGCCTGATGGCGTTTCAACCGCTGCTGGGGTTTTGGCAATAAGCCAATGTTCGCCCCCTTCAGGGCCTAAATACACTTCACTGATAGGCGGTAAATCACACACTTCTACAATCTCAACTTGGTAATAAAACTGCCAAGTTAACGTCGCTTTACCAATCACACTGCTCGGCTGTTTAGTAAACGCAAAGTCGATATTATACGGAATAAAAAACTGCCAAGGAGTGGCCATATCGTCCGCCTGCATCAGCGCTTCACATCGCTCAATCACCCCATCTAAACGCGTCAGCAGTGCATCACTGTCGGCATGCTCTACTTCTAAGTCCAGTTGCAATGTTAATACCCGCCTATCGAGCGGGTTAGGGCTCAAATTCTTATTTGAAGTTGGCCCGTAAGTGACGCCAGCGTCGGCGCCTTTTGATTGCAACTCACTGGCTTGACGCTCAGCTAAGACTTGCACACATACTTGCGCGACTTGCGTTAAATCTGGATACGGCATGCTCGGCTTTAACAGCCCTACCTGAGCGATACCGTCAAGTCCAGACGTGAGGCACTCAAGTACCTTTCGTACTAGGGTACTACGTTGATTCATAGTGATTCTCTGATTAAAAGCTCAGCCAGAATGGCTGGAAATTTAGGGCGGACGATACGACCGAAGTAAATTAAGCCGACAGTGGATATCGCGCTTTAATTTCTTCAACTTTAGACAGCCACTTTTGTTTTGCTGTATCAGTTTGATCATATTGCCATTCAATAAAAAGGGAGTCTGACTCTAATTTATAAGCACTCTTTCTAGCTGACAATGCTTCTGATGGTTCATACGTCAATTCAAGTTCTGAGACAGGGATATCCAGTTCATTTTGTAACAAAAATGAAGCTATCTCAGCTGAATCTAGTATTTGGCCAACCGAAGCCACAAGTTTCCCTTGATGTTTAATTAACATTTTATACTCCTGTTGCAGGTATATCTGATGGACGTGCGAATTCGGGATAAATACCCCAACCCACTTTTTCAAGATCAATATATCCACTGGCAGTACCAAACAAACAGATTAATGCCTCTCCTGAGGTTTCTGTACTTTTAGAGAGTCCTAACTTGGTATGTGCTCCATAAAACTGACTTACTGTACTTGTTACTTTTGATTGTGTTCCATATAAAGACCAATCATTTTGATAATTTACAACTGGTCGCATTACACCTTCAACATCGCCCGTAATAAGCTTCAAATAACAAGCAGTGGTCATGCTCCCTTGTTGATAACCTCGATACCAATTATCGTCTATTCGCGCAGGATGAGCCCTATTATTTCGAGTCCACTTAATCCGTAATATGTTAAAATAACCATTAACATATCCGCCATACACATTAGCTCTAAAGTCAGCAGCAACGCCATTCCCTGTATGGTCAACATCATGAGATGGGTTACCATGTAATGTCGCTTCTTTTATAACTTCAAATGACGATAAACCAATCGTATTAAAATGTTTAATTCCTGTTGTTCCGAGAGGTTCCATTCGCTGATTTTTGCTCAGTAATATATGCGATGCTTCACCTCTTGCACCAACAATAAAGTTATCGATACTCACTTTTGATTGTGCTATTGAAACATCAACCTCTGCTGATTTTGCAGCAACGGTAGCATCAATATTGCCAATTTTATCTTGTACGGTTTGCGTTAGGTTGTCGGCGGCGACCACCACGTCCGTGAGCCGTTGGCTCATGGGTTTTTCTTGATTTGACATCGTATTTCCTTAACTTTAAAGACTAAGCTTGTTCAAGTGCGACTAAACGCAGCTCTTGTTCAATTTGGCGTTGCATGGTGTTGAGTTGAACCAAGGTCATATCGGCCAACTCTCTGTCTACAATCAGGTTTAGATTATCAACGCCGACCTTTACCTCAACACTCTCTGATGGTAACTGCGCCAACGATAAGGTTAGCCACTGGAGTACTTTTACATCGGGTGTACGATACCCCAATGTGGTATTTGGCTTTGAGTACACACCCAATAAAATCAGCTCAGGCTCACCTTCACCGCTGTAGTTTGGTGATTCAATGAATACCCCGATTTCACAAATCGCATATTCAATCGGCGCATCAAACTTGCCTGCTATTTTTAAGCTGCTGCCTTCGCCATCGGAATAATCAGTGTCGGCAATGGCGACCCGTTCTTTTTCGCCCTTAAGCGCTGTTTGAGTTTTATCTGGTGTGTAGTCACTGTCACCAAATGCCATATGGCTGATTTTGCCTTTAAAACCGCGCTGTGTGGCGGTCATTAACGCGTCTAAACCAGCTTGAGTAAATTGCAAGGTTAATGCAGACATTTACGTCGCTCCTTGTAGAGTAAAATAAGTAAGTTGAAGTTGAGATAATGCAGCTGACACCACAGTAGTGGCAGTACATGACTCAGGCCATACACCTTTCCAGCTCGCTTGCGCCTCCATTGCTGCAATATTCACTTGGCCATAACCACATAAGTTTAAGCCTGCGGCCATTGCATTTGGCACCACCCCCGTCATATCAAGGCTATGTTCTAACGCGCCAATCCCTTTTTGACCTGCAAGTACAGCGCCAAGCGTTGCCTCAGTGTCATCCGGTGTCACACCGTTAAAGTCGCCTTGTTGTTGCAAAGACCCAATACCAGGTTGAGCATTAAGCGACGCGGCTAAATCAATATACCCCGCATCTGGCCTTACTCCGTTGAAGACGCCTTCCTTGGAGAGTAATCCCGTCCCTGCGCTGGCATGTATTCCCATACCAAATTGTTCTTTTAACGCAATGCCCAACTGCACTTCAACATGAATAGAAGCGCGTTTAACGGTATCAATAATACGTTTTACTTGCGCAAGCATCGCTTTGGTCAGTAACCCTTCCTCGTTGCTATCGAGGTTTTCGTTCACCATCGCGTTAACCACGATGGTGCCGGGCTGCGCATCGATTTGATGCCACCATTCATGAATGTCGGTTTCAATGTTTAAGCTATCTAGCGCTTTTTTTAAGGCAAACGGTGTGGCTTTAAATTGATGGACGACAAACGCATCATCAATCATTTGCCGTTTGGTGTTTTCAGACCACGCATCATTCCAATCATCTACCGACAAGGCCCAAGCAAGCCAAGGTAATAGCTCTGCGGGGCAATCCTGTGGATGCCAAATGTGTTTTAATAACTGTGATTTATCAGGATATGTTAATAACTCAGCAAGTGAGCGCATCAACAGTGACGCATTATGTGGTAGTAGATCAGGTAACGCTTTCAAGTCGCTCATTCATCACCTCGGCGCACCGATGCATTAATCAACATACCTGTGCAGTGTGCGACTGAGTCGGCAGACACCAGTATATCTGTACTTGGGCTTACTACTTGCCCATTTTCAACACCTGGCTGATTAATAGCGCTAAAGAGCCCCATCTGGCTAATGTCTCGCCCTAGTAATGCTTGTTGTGCACTATATTCGTCAAGCGCCGCCTTTACCGTCGCTTCAACACTTGATGCCGAAGGCCCAGGCGCAATTACCAAGTTAACCTCAATATGATACGGCACAACATTTGGGGTAAAAATCGACACTTTGTCGCCCAATGGCCTCACTTTTGACGCCTCCTCGCTTGGCCCACTGCCATCGGGCAATAAACCAAAATGGTTGCGTAGTTTTTCAACTAATTCTGTAGAGGGCAAACCGTGCCCTTCATGGCTCAATACGGTGAGTTCTACAACGCAAGGTTGCGGACTATGTACATACACATCTTTTACCCGCGGGTCTGCCGATAATGCATGAAACTGATATGCTTGCTTACTTCCTGCGGTGTTTAACCCTTCAAATACCATTTGAATACGACGCCTAAAGCGCGTATCGCTTTCTTTTTCATGAATATTTGAGCTCGCAGCTTGGCGAGATAAATTGTATCGCGCCGCAATGGCATCTAAATCATTACCTGTCGCCGACGCCAACATATTACCTTTAATGGCATCATTCACTTTACCGTCAAATAACAAAGCTTGATACGCCATCATTTCTAGCATGATGGCCAGTGGCTCTGATTCTAAAGTTAACGCATCTGAAAATTCAGGGTGTTTTGCTAATAGCTTCTCTTTTAGCTCTTTAAGCTTTTGTTCATAGTCCAACACCGTGATGCTATCGGGCAATGGTACTTTTGACATATCGAGTAGATTAAACATATTCATCTTAAGCACCTTTTATTTGCATCCATAAAAAAGCCTACACAGTGTGTAGGCTCAATTGGTGGAGTTGGAATCTATGTAAAACGAGTTATTATTCATTAATAACAACGTTGTATATCTTTTCTTTGATTAACCAGCTTAGGTATATATTACCGGTTTTTACGGTTTGGAACAGGTCAATGCTGACCCTTTAAAAACATTCAGAATGATTCGCCGTAGCAAACCGTTTTGGATGTTTTTTTATTGAGGTAAGAGAGTAATACAAACGCTTAGCTTCACACCCTTGTCTTCCTGACGAAGGTCAGGACCTATCTTTGTATTAACGCCCATGTGTAACTTAACACCAATGCTCAAAACATATGGACCCTGAATCAAGTTCAGGGACACGATGGTTTAAATTACCCCTGATTTCAAATAATAAGTACTTACTCAAATGATGACTTCTTATAATACTTCGCACTACTCCCTGGTCTTCCTGACGCAGGTCAGGATCCATCTTTGTATTAAAGCCCATGTGCAACTTAACAACAGCGCTCAAAAGCATATGGACCCTGAATCAAGTTCAGGGAGACGAAGGTTTTATACTTTACGTTATACGCACTCTTGCCAAAAATGCTTGTCTAAATCATCTTCACCCCAAAACAAAAAGCCGATTTAGTCACACTTTAAAAGTCAACTAAACCGGCTGTATCTGGACAAGTTAGATGTGTTAGCAAACCTTCAAATCAGCTCACTGTGCTAGTGCAAACCCTTTTGAGCTTGTTGTCTAGCATAGGTGTATATTAGCGAATTTTACGGTTTGAAACAGGTCAATGCTGACCCTTTAAAAACATTCAGAATGATTCGCCGTAGCAAACCATTTTGAGTGTTTTTTATTGAGCTTATAACGTAATGCAAACGCTTAGCTTCACAACAATCTTCCTAACGAAGGTCAGGATCCATTTTTGTATTAACACCCAAGTGTAACTTAACACCAGCGCTCAAAAACATATGGACCCTGAATCAAGTTCAGGGAGACGATGGTTTTATACTTTACGTTATACGCACTCTTGCCAAAAATGCTTGTCTAAATCATCTTCACCCCAAAACAAAAAGCCGATTTAGTACGACTTAAAAGTCAACTAAATCGGCTTTAAATAGTACAAGTTGGGATTGTGTTAGCAAACCTTCAAATCAGCTCACTGTGCTAGCTGCAAACCCTTTTGAGCTTGTTGTCTAGCATAGGTGTATATTAGCGAATTTTACGGTTTGAAACAGGTCAATGCTGACCCTTTAAAAACATTCAGAATGGTTCGCCGTAACAAACCATTTTGGATGTTTTTTTATTGAGCTTATAACGTAATACTAACACGTAGCTTCACACTATTGTCTTCCTGACGAAGGTCAGGATCCATCTTTGTATTAACGCCCATATGTAACTTAACAACCAGCGCTCAAAAACACATAGACCCTGAATCAAGTTCAGGGAGACGAAGGTTTAAATTACCTAAGTACTTACTCAAATGATGACTTCTTATAATACTTCGCACTACTCTCTGGTCTTCCTGACGAAGGTCAGGATCCATTTTTGTATTAACGCCCATGTGTAACTTAACACCAGCGCCCAACAACATATAGACCCTGAACCAAGTTCAGGGAGGCGATGGTTTTATACTTTACGCTATACGCACTCTTGCCAAAAATGCTTGTCTGAATCATCTTCACCCAAAAACAAAAAGCCGATTTAGTGTACTTAAAAGTCAACCAAACCGGCTTTATCTGGACAAGTTAGATGTGTTAGCAAACCTTCAAATCAGCTCACTGTGCTAGCTGCAAACCCTGTTGAGCTTGTTGTCTAGCATAGGTGTATATTAGCGAATTTTACGGTTTGAAACAGGTCAATGCTGACCGTTAAGCAATATACTTTTCTGGGATAAAGTTAAATAAGTTTAATTCATCGATGTCAATTATTTCTGCTACATCTAATTCAGCCAAATTGCTTGCTTCTCTTAACTTTTCTCGCATTAATAATTCACTTTGTAAAGTCTCAGTCGCAGCAACGATTAAAGCGTCATTAGACCCTAACTTAGCCAGTTCTAGGCGCTCTTGGGCTCTTTCAACCCGCCAAAATGTGCTTGTTAAGCGCTTAGCTACCGCGGCTTTAATTCTTTCAACTGCCTCGCCTTTATTCACTTGTAGTTGATCAATCTCTTTCGGCTCGTAACTCGCTATATATTCAGCGGCAGATTCCGCAGTCCAATTAGCTCCCGTAACAGGGTTAACTTGCCAGAAATTTCCTTCAATACACATGCCTTGAATTTCATTATAATAACAATTCATATTTTACTCCTAAAACGCTCTGCAAGTTCGGCCTAAACCATACTGATTATGTAAATAGTGCTCGTTCAAAATGCCCACATTTGAATACGGATTGATACAGTTAACTGCGACGGCTACGATACCACCAGAATAACCAGCGCTTTCTGGTTTTGTCCTATATTGATACATACCTAATAACTCCCCCATCATACTTTCCAATGCAATTGTCACCTCTCCCTCACTATTGACAGTGCCGGAGCTATTAGCTGTTTTATATGCTTCTGAATTGCTCATGAAATAATAGTTTATGGGCTCGAGCTTTTTACCTTCGGTAAAACGGTAATGCGCACTGTATTTATTATGACCCATTTTAGTTACTCCATTGAGAATACCAAAATAGCCATGATAATTTTGTGCGTATGAACTCATCGCACCTTCTGCATGGTTATACCTACTTATTCCATGAGGATGCACTATTGTATTGTAGATAAAATTAACACAAGTAAAATCCCCAGCATTAACATAGCTTTGCAGTGCGGCATCATCCGGAATTGAAATTGACGTAATGTTATTACCGTCACGGTATTTTTCAATTAATAACGACGTCCCTTCATCAACCATAACTAAACAATGTTTATTGTTGTCGTACAAAACCCCTGCTGTTTTATACGCATAGTTTGTTGTTGTCGTTACCCCCCATTGGTCAACCGCATTCAGGTTTTTCTTGGGCTTAGTGATAGAGTTAAACCCAGCTGTTTTACAAAAAATACCACCATAGTCATTTACTGACGAACTAACTGAATCTTGCGAGCTAAATACAACTTCATACTGAATATCATTTGGTGCAGCTTTCAACGCCAATGGTAAAAATGCGGATGAGCCATACTGGAGTACTTTTCCTACCGGGTTTTGCTCAAATGCATTAGTGTAAACAAAACTAGTAAAGTGTGTTGATTTATGACTGCCATCATTACTCAAAGTCAAAAACTCAATTCTGCTTTGTTCTTGAGTGGTATTCGCTGTATAACTTGGTCGCACCAGATGCGTTTCCCCTGAATTATCATAAATTGCAAATGCAGCAGTAGTCCTTCGATTTTCCCCACCAGAACCTGCGGTCTCCAACGGAGTTAAACCAAACAAGGGTTTTACATAACTCGCTGAGGCCTGCTGCTGTACCTTGGTGATATTCTCAATCGCAGGTGTAATATTGTCTAATTGGCTTAACTGAGCGCTTCGCGAAACCAATGTATTACTTGCATTATTCACCGACTGCGTTGCGTTTGCCATCGTTGATGTATTATTGCTCGTCGCTTGTTTTAACTCCCCAGTCGCAACATCTAAATGTTCCTCTGCAACCGCTACGAGGGCTTTTTCTAATCGGTCGTTGTCTGCTAACTTGGTTATTGCATTACTGACTAGCGCTTGGTCTTCTGCCGATAACGGTGTGCTGCCTTTCATATCAGTCACCAGTTTATCAACCATGGCCTGTACGGCATTTTGTATTGTTGCCATAATATCCTCTTATAGTGGAAAAATTGATTCGCCCAACAATTGGTTGAGCTTGTGTTTACGTGCTTGTTTTGTGGATGCTTCAACCTGGGTTTCGTGCTTGTCTTCAAGAGTAGTTAGCTTAGCGTCGAGGGTTTTATCGTTTTCCTCTAGTGCTTTTTTAAGCGTTTCTCTGGCTTCGTTGGCACTTTTATCGGCTTGTAGTAGCGCATATACATTGCTATCAACGGCTTTTAGTGCTTCGGCGAGTCTTAACACATCTTGATCAAGTTGATTGGTTGGGTGTGGCAGTGGGTATTGTTGATGTGGGGTTTTATTGTCTACAGTCATAGACCCTCCTTAGGTTGAAAACGCCCTCAAATTACGCACTCTTGGCCTGCTTGACGCGGTGCCAGTGAGTACCAGTTTTACACGTATACTGTCTTGTTCGATATTCGTTAACCGGCAATCTATTTGCTGCCAACTGTCAGCCAATTCTTGCACTGCATCCACCTCTAACTTAGCCCAGCTCAAGCCACTCTCTGTTTGCTTTTCAACAAACACGTTCACGGTGGCATTGGTGGGTAAATTCGCTTCAAAGCTCACAGTAAACTGCCCGCCTCGACGGCAATTAATCGCTCGGGAAATATAATCGGCTGAGGAGCTAACAACGCCTTTGGCGCATTGGCTATCGGCAAACAGTATGGGGCTCAGTGTTTGGCTACCACTCAAATGGGCTTTAACGCTTAATTGCCCAGTAAAGGCTGCGGGTAATTGTGCTGGCTGCCATTCTTGCAAGGTTTGTGTGCTAAACGCGCTGTCATTACTGCTAATGGTAAATTCAACATCGGTATTGGCACTGGGCCGCTGCACAACAGCCAACGCCATCACATCGGTAATTTGCTCAGCGCTCACACTCCCCAAATCTAGGGTGTGCGTTGTGTCAGTAAACTTGGCGGCTTTTAACCTAAAGGTTAAATCGCGCGTTTGATGCGGCGTCCAGGTACTGGCGTTACTCGACGACAGTAGTACCCCCACCTGATAAGGCTGACTGGTCACCCACCCTGTTTGCGCGTCGAATTGGCCCAGCTCTGAGATGGCCACTTCGTGCTCAGCCCCATCGGTTAATACCACAATGGCGTATTCTTGACCGGCTAATAAATACACCGGCGTAAAACTAAAGCGCGTAAATTGCTCACCTAAGTGAATGTCAGCACTGTCTACGCTGGTTTGCGCAAGCACATTTTGCGTTGGCACACCTTGCACTACATCGCGAATTTGTACTTGTACCGCCTCTGGGCCTTTGGCTTTAAACCATAAATCAACCGCCGCAATAAAGCGGTTTTGCTCAAGGGTAAAGGTTTGTGCGAGTGGGTCGTAGCGCTGAGTAATTAAGGTATTTACTTGGCGCATGGTCTCAACACGAATGGTGCCACTGCCGGTATAAACCGCACTGCCGTTTGATTTACCCGCGCCAGTAAACTCTACCCGCTTTCTGCCTGCCGGAATGTTACTTGGAATGGTAAAACGCCCTGTAACTTCTCCTTGCTGATTGGCTTTTATCATGATGTTGCCTCCGCAGTCACCGTAACGCCATCAAATGTGACTGACTCTAATTGTTCATTTGGGCCAAAGCCTTTGAGGGTAAATGCCACCGAACGAGG
Source organism: Pseudoalteromonas sp. MSK9-3 (assembly GCF_003590335.1). Lineage (GTDB taxonomy): Bacteria > Pseudomonadota > Gammaproteobacteria > Enterobacterales > Alteromonadaceae > Pseudoalteromonas. The sequence goes on from NZ_MIET01000007.1 coordinate 111,977, forward strand.
GCGTAAAAACTCAACTTGCTGAACTTGCGTACCCACCCGTTCAACGGTTACACGGCTGGTAATACGTTGAATGCGCCCGCCTCCTTGGGTAAAGCGTCGTGTAATTGGGCTCGACCACACTTGTTGTGTTTGGGTCCAATGATCAACACTTGGGGTAAGTGTTACCCTAGCGGGTACTGGTTCAAACGCTTGATACGGGTTAACTTTCATACTGCCTGTTTGGCTGGTTTGTACTAAGATGTCTTCAAGTTCATAAGGTAATAACGTGGCCTCACTGGTTTGATTAAGTGCATCAGCCTCCACATCAATAGGCAACAGCAGCTCACCATCAATGATCGCAGCGCTTTGTGCACGCCCGGCATCTCGTAAGTCGTCGTCTAAAAACGGGTCTACAAAAACGCCGTATTTACTGGTTGCGTCTTGAATATTGGTGTCGTTGCGTAAACGCTCAATTGCCAGCAAATGGTATAAATCGCTGATCTGTGATTGCATATAATGCATATCGGCCATGTTTACCGCTTGAATTGCGGCAAGCTCAATACGCGGTACGGTATTTCCCCATCTTTGGTGTACAAATGCCAAAGGTAAATGTTGCTCTGGCACTGCTGGTTTAACTGGGTTGCGTATGGCTGAAGCACCTTGAATACATGTCACTTCACCGCGTGCGTTGATCACAATTAAGTCTATACGAGGCATGAAGTAGGTATAATCTACCCGTATCTCTGTAGCGGGGATCACTTGGCCGCCATCTGGCAACTGTTGCGTTACCGTGTAGTGCGTTTCGCTGTTTACCAATGCCGAATGAGGTATATCAACATTGTACTCGTATTCTATAAAATACGTGCTGCCAACAACGGGCTCTTCGCCCCCTAATTGCCATGAAATATCATTGCCCGTGAAGGTAAAACTAATGCCTTGACTATATACTGTGTCACCTTGAGTGACCGTCACTATGCGTTTTACACTTAGATCGGGTAATAGGTCTTTACCACCTTGCTCGCTTCCCCGCGTCATCTGTACGGTTTTTTTCGCAGTAACAACAACCTGTTCAACGCGCTTAACAGGGAAAAAATCGAACGCAATGTCCATTTTTCCTTGTTCGTTGGGCACAAAATTGGTTGGCTCATTCGATATTTCACGCTCTTGTGGCACAATATCAAACGCAGCCGACACTGCCGTATCAAACGCTACTTCATAGCCATTAATGTGCGCTTTACCCTCTTGCACACTAAAGTACTGCTTGGCAACCTCATCAACAGAGTGTGTTTTTAAGTAGCGCAGTGCCAACCCTTCAATCACATAACTGCCGCCGTTCGACTCTCGATCGTAACGGGCCAATGCCAAGGTCACTGAGTCTTGCTTAGAGGTACCACTATTTTGTAATATATGACCATCGTCTATGTGATAGACCGTATAAAACTCACTTTGCTCGGCGTCGTTAAGATCACTGGGCGTGTCACTTTTGCCCCAATGCCCCGTCACTTTTAATCGCGCTGCCCCCGGTTCATTAAAGTTTTGGGCAATAACGGGCGAGTCTTTACCTGCTGGGTCTAGCATGTCTGGGTCGGTGAGTTCAGTAACCACTGAGTGCGTTAACCACACCCCCACGCTCTCTTTTCCGCTGAGCGATATAGGCAACTGCGCCGCCGCAATAGTCTGTATCGCGCCATTTAAATAAACTTGTGCATCACCTAACTGCACCCTTTTTTTGCTGGTATCTACTGCTATGGCACCACCCGATACCACACTGCCATTTTTTAGCAGTACATCACCCAGCCCTTTTACTTGCTGACTAACCTGTAACTGTAAGTCGTTTAGCTCGCGGCTTTGTAGCCCTTTTCCGGCCCTAAACAACAATTGCTGATACTGCTTGTCTTTGTCATAGCTTTGGTAATATTCGTCACCTAAGGCGTTGTTTATATACTCTGTCATAGTCGAACCTTAAAAGCTGAGTACAAATTCAAAGGTTTCTCGTACCCCTTGGTCGCGATACATCGCAGGGCGATGCTCAAGTAACATCAATACACCTGGATCGGCAATGCCGCTGGGGGCATGATAAAACCGACCCGCAGGTTCACTGCTATGCGGTTGCGTGCCTACCATTAACCCAAGTTCACGAATGGTCTGTTCAAGGCCATCGGTAAAATCATAATTAAACTCACAATAAATGTGCGGTGTGGCTTGCGTACTGGCTTTGAATGTTCCTTCAGGCACTTGTATTTCACCGTTGGTGTCGGGCTCACAGTATAAAACTCGGCGCGCTTTACGATACCCCAAGGCCTGCGTTAACTGGGTGCTGCCGCTTTGTTCGGTCACAGGGGTCGTATCCCATTGTGGCTGACCACTGCCCCATGCTAAATATATACTTTGTGCTTTAACGGCTTTAGCCAATTCAATTCGGCCCACTCGCGTTAATATGGCCACTATGACCTCCTATTATTTTCATTAATTTCTATTGGGGCTGACAGGGGTTTTACCCACTTATTACAATGCGTAAAACAACTTGGCCACCTCCTAAAACCCAAAAAGCCCCGCCAGATATGGCGAGGCTTTTAACTGTGTTAGTCACATCATGTGGTTGCTTTCTTTCCTACAAAACTCGTCGCTAACATACTTATACCTAAAGTACTGATGACCAACATGCAGGTAACTAACACACAGCAAGCTAGATTGCAGGCACCCACAGCGCCGACTGCTGCTCACCCGCTTGTTTACAAGCCTCGAACAACTGCTTTTTACTCACTTGCACCACCTCATTATTAGCCAACACCCACATGGTGGTTTGCGTCTCATTCATCAGCAATAACGCCCGTGCCATGCGCTGCTGGCTTAGCTCGTCGGCATCAAATTCCATGCCTTCTACAATAACTGTTTGCTGCGCCACTTTACGTGCTCGACTGGCTTTAAACCGTGTGCGCTGTACTTGTGCAATATATTCTGCACTGTGTGCCTGAGTTGCAGGATAAATACGTAAAATATGTGCTGCATCGTCATACTCTTTACGTTGTGCTTGTGTTTGCGTTGTTAGTTCTAAGTCAACCTCAACATACTCAGTGCGGTAACAACTGCGGCGCAGTGCCATGTCTATTTTTGGCTGCTGTGGCAACTCAGGCACGTCGACCAAAGTAGTTTCTGCCCCCTCATTTACAGCCGGGTTTTCAGCCCTATTCTCAGCCGCTGTTACCGTCGCATTATGTGCAAGTGCGTCATCGCGCTTGGCTTGCGCTATAACAACTTCCAGCTCCCATTGCTGGTATGCTTCAACATGCTGATCTTGTTCAAATGCAATCGCTTGCTCAAGTGCAGCGTCAATCTCTGATTGCGAATGGCGCAATGCCATTTTAGTTTGCACCTCTTCATAACTGATTGGTGTGATCTGTGCTTCATCCGAAGTCGATTCACTTTCATCGCCTTCTTGCTCAGAGGTTTGCAGCGCCGCATCTTGTGTTTCTGGTGTATCTACAGTGTGTGCTGGGGTGCCCGCCGCGGCTGATCCTGTACTGTCTAATTCCGTACTTTCTGGTTGTGTATTTTCTGGCTGTGTATCTTGCGTTTGTTCAGGCGTCAAAGCGCCCGTATCGGCTACATTCGCCGAACTTTGATCATTCTGTTCCATGATTTTCCTTATGGCACCAACGCCCATAGCTGTGCGTCAGTGACCCTATTAAAAAGAGATAACTGCAAAGTGAGTGACTTAACAGGTGATAACTAAAAAGCTAAGAGATTTAAAAGTTGATGAGTAAAAGTAATAACCCTAAAAATGCATTACCCGTGGTGCGCAATGCCAATCGGTATTTGCGTATGGTGGCAAAATACCTTCACCGTGTTGCCGTTCAGGTCGGTTTTAACATTTTCACCGCTAACGATAGGAATAACTTGGTCGTCGCCCCAACCAGCCACATAATGTGGTATAAAATAAATATTGGGGTCTGACACTGAACCTCCAGCACGTATATTTCCATCACTATTTTTTGACCACGTAATATCGTCAAACGCTGCGCTTGTGGTGGTGTTACAATACCAAACACCACCAGCTAATGGAGAGTTAACCTCTGAAGCAACTCGGTAAATCGTGCCTTTCGTCGCCTTTATTTCTGAGTTATTCAAGGTGATTTGCACAATCGTCGGCGTATCGTACCTCAACTCAGCACCATGAAATTGTAGGTATAATAACCCATCTTTTTCAGTGATTGTCGGCAAAGCTTTGACAGCTGGAGAATCATTAATCGGCTTACGTAGCGTAATCGGTGTGTGTGTCACCTTGTTCGAATTCCAAAGCTTGCTGTATGAAGTCAACGGCGCATTCGTTACACTATTACCTCGCAGTTGATTTCCATCTTGATTATCTTTGCCTATTTTCCCAATTAAGCTTGGCGTCAATCGGTTACTTTGGCTTACAAAGTTATCCGCGCTCGTATGAACCTTGCCAACATCACCAAGTACAACAGAGTTAGTTGAAGGTTCTGTGAAGTTTGAAGGTGATTTGTATGCTACTAGCGCTACGTACCCTGTGACGATAGGATGAGTAATAGAGTTTTTTGCTGTATTAAGCAGTGAGTTAAATGCGCCTGTTAAATCAGAGAACGTTACACCATCATCTATAGTTCTAACAGCAGAGTTAAAAGTACTTCCATTTAGTTTGGTATTCAATTGAAATTCCTTAGAACTGCCATCAGGGATCTGAGGGATCCACTGCCCAATAACGCCATCAGGAAAAGTGGCTGCAATCCGTTTAGGGTCTCCGATTATATCTACGCAAGGGAGTGAGTCGAATTCAGATGGTAAGTAATCCCCAAATACTGCTTGAATAGAATCACCACTACTTGCGTCCGAGGGATAAGTAGTTCTCAGTGCAATATTTTCGAAATTACTTCCAGCGTAACTGATACCGTTAATATCATAAGCGACCCCATTAACTAATATTTTACCCTGACATTTTTGGGTGTCTTGATTATTCCGGTTAATCCAAGACAAGTCACCACTAACACTACTAACAGGAACCGGTATAAAGCCATTTGTATTTGATGCCACTGCTGTTCCAGATGAAATGTAAGTACGAGTAAACGGCACCTTCCCTTTACCTCGCATTTCACCAGCAACCGCTTTACGTATTGAATCTTCACGTAACTGATTCACATCAAGCTTATTGGCATTGAGGCGTAAGTCTTCGACCTGCCCTGCGTAGATTGCATCGTAATATTTGTATTGATCGTTTCTAATCGGGCCCGTATATGGTGCACTGATAAAACCCGAACCCGTATGCTTGCCAATTTTAGTTGATGTCGCATTCATAAAACAATCGGAAATCGATACAATAGAGCCCGTAGGTAAATTATGCCAATGATAATTTGCTACACCACTTTTAGTGAATACAGCCGTCCCCATAGGATTATAAGTTGGGTGATACGCACCTTGGTTCATACGTTGCACAAGGGCTATTGGAACTGCGAAGCATTTATTATTGTGTCCTATTCTCTTCTTTGAAGCAAAACCCTCAAAATCACTGCCGTTAATTATCTCACGTTGGCTATTATTTGGTGGATTGAAGTACCCGTTAGATGATGTAGAACCTGAATCATAATAGTCATCAGACAATACATTCTGACCTCTAACGTTGAAGTAAGGGTAATCCGTATTCCCTCTATTAGGTCTCCAACTTGTAGTTATGCCTCTATATGCATAGGTATAGTCAAAGTCATCCCCGACCCCTTCAACAACCCGTATTCTATAGCGTACTTGAATGTAGGCTTTGACCTCTGGGTCGTAATAAATATTGTGCGCTGGGTTCGCTAATAACTTAGCGCGATTTGCTTCTGACAAGCCAGACCATTTGGCACCATGGCCTGTGGTATTGGTATCCCACTCGCCAAATGCGCTGTAACCTTGTGCCACCAAGTTATTTAGCAATCCGATACCGTCGTAAGAGTTAGCACCGTATTGCACATTACCCAGAGGGTAAACCACATCTTTATCGGCAATTTTTTCATGCCATGATTCAAGAAATACCAGATCTTTACGGGAAATAATGACTTGTTCGGTTATTGGCCTAATAGAAAATTCACTATAATTTGTCGTGGTATCATGCGTGTACAATAATATCGAGTGACCAGCAGTTGGTGCCGTGAATGTGGCGATATGAGTTCCTGCCGCATTTTCATTTGAAAAACTTGCTATATGTGTGCCATCGGAAGCATCTCTGATGCGAGAGCCATAAACACCATTAGATATCGGGCCGTCACTGACGACAGAAATTTCATACCGAACACCGACAGTTAAATTAAGCCTAATATCGATATACCCGCTTTCGCTCTCTGTATTATCAACCATCTGAAACGAAGTGGCCCCATTTGTATAAGTATGGCTAGTTAGTCTATCCCACACATGGCTTTTCGCAGCTTTAGCTAAACCACCAAACGCCTCCGCTGCACTTGCATGTTCCGTTACAACACCTGTAGCGGAGTCGTAAGTTTTAGTGCCATTGGGTGCTGAAGGGAATGGGATCGAGTTCTGTGTTTGTGATCCTACCTCATTCACAGCTCTTATACTGTGAGATACGCCATTAATGAGGGCCATTGGGTAGTCTGTGCTGGATATACCTACATTGTTATCACTACCTCTACCCCATAAAAGGTTAGAATTATTATTTGAGAATAAGCCTTCATTGACATTATCTAGTATTGTCGTTGTATAGTGCTTACCCCACTCCACAAAGCCACTGCCTGCATACTGTTTTTTTCTTATGTCTCGCAAGGCATCAAACTGGGCTTTGGTCATCACATGGGGGTTGGGGTTAATTTTTTCAGCGTCGGCGATGATGGTTGCCAGCGTGTCTACCTGATGGGTATTTCCGGCTAAGTCTTTAAATGCCACTTTACCGGTTTTGGTGCGCCAGTCGTCCATCACGCTGTGGTTTTGCGACACCACCTCAATGGTGTCTATGCCGTCTTTTACGCCCTCTATTAATTGGTTTGCTAAGTCGGCGTGTTTTGCTGCTTCTAGTGCAACATTTGAGAGTGTTTTTTCTAAGGTCATACAAGTTCCTCGATTAAATTCCTTTTAATTCTGCGAGCTTAATGACAATGCAATGCTGCTAAAACCCGTGAATTAAAAGGTACCTATTTGCCTAAGTAGACGCCTAAGTAAATACCTAAATACTTGGCTATATACTTGGCTATATACTTGGCTATATACATGGCTAATAGATATGACTCATCGCTATGGCACAGTCTGTTTAACGGTGCTTTTTTTCTGCCCGCTTTAAGTTAAATAAATACTTAGCGTGCCACAGCGGTGTTTTTGATCACTCAATTTGCATTAAATATGAGTGGATGTGCGTTATTACTAAAAGCGCGCTGTTAAAATAAGCGCGCGGTACCGCCTTAAAAACCCGCTTTGCGTAAGCGGTCTTCAATCAGCATGTTGCTATGTGCTTGCTGTATGAGGTTTTTACCTTGTAATAACTGTGCATGAGTCAAATTTGCGAGCTCTTCTGCCATAAAAATATTGGCGTTGTTTACCCCTACTTCAAAATGAATATTTTGTGTGGGTAGCGCCGACACATCGAGGGTAAACATTTCTACCCACGCCGCATTGGCGGCTTTATGGTTAAGTTGTTGATTTGGAATACTGTACACCGCCACTAAGGTCTGTTCAGACCAAATGCCGATTTCTTTTACATCATACGTTTTCTCGCCATCAAATAAAGCGCTAAAACGCAATTGATTATTGTCGAGCTCTTCAGCACCACCAATGCGCACGATTTGTTGTTGTTGACGTAATGACGTTTGGGTATCACTGGGCGTATACGCTTCACTGCCCGCCGACACATGGGTGATTGGTAAGTCCAACCCCTGCTGTGACGCCGATAAAAGTTTAGCTAGCCCTTGTTTAGTCCAAACTACCGCCGAATAAGTTGTAGGTGTAGTCATGGCTTTCTCCATAAAAAAGGGGGTGAATACACTGTATTTTATCGCGCCAACCACACCGCACTTTGCCAAGCGCAACCGCGTGCTGAGTGATATAGGTTGTTAAGGTGATTAAAATACAGGGTAAAGTAAGTCGATTGCTTGCAAGCGCATAGCTAACTTTGCGTTAACCCTCAGCAAACTGGTATTTAAATAAATACAGTCACAACTAAGCCTGTGCTCACAATACCGCTACTATACCCCCATCTTTAGCAGAATAACGGGCAACTTTGCCCTCGCCATTTTACGTCTCACATGTGAGAAATTTCAATAATACACATTGACTCTCAAACACTTAGAAAAACCCGCTGTACAACCCAATAAATCACTTCGTATCAGTAACCCGGTACTGGTTTACAGTTACTGATTTAAAACGACTTGGTAAACCCCGCTTATTTAAAGTCACTTAAAGCGTGATACAGGGGCTTTTTATGTAAGTTGTTTTATGTGTATGTCACGTGCTCTTACGTGAGCGGCCCTTAAGTAGGCTGTTCTTCTATAAGTTGCCCTAGGCTGAGGGGCTACGCCCTCAGCCTAATGCGCATAAGCTTGCTTGTTTTAAACAACCCGCTTAGTTACTGGCAATACCCAGTGGTATTTGGGTATGATGACAAAACACCTTCACCGTATTACCGTTCAGGTCGGTTTTAACATCTTCACCATTAACGATAGGAATGACTTGATCGTCGCCCCAACGGCTCTCGAACGCCCGTAGCGTAGAATACGTTGTACCAGTGTTAGTAATAATTTCACCTAAATCATTTAAGGTAAAACCATTATAAGAATTAGCGTTCCAAGTGGTTCCTGCGTTATTTACTAATGCGATCATCGGCCTATTTATTAATGAGTTATCAAATCCTTGAAACAAATATACATGACCTTTCGTGATGACCCCTGTAGGAGAGCCTGCATTAATTACAGTCATATCAGCTATTGTGCGAGGTGTATATTTCAATTCAGCACCGTGTAGCTGCAAATACAGTAGCCCGTCTTTTTCAGTGACGGTTGAGAGTGCTTTAACTGCGGGTGAATTATTATCTGGTGTAGTAATACGTAAAGGTGCATGAACAGGGGATTGCGAACCTGAATCAACTTTATCAGCCAATGTAGTAAAGTCGGTTAATGCACATTGACCATGAGATGGAAAATTATTAGAAGTAATAATATCACCGGTTAGTGATGGTGCTAGCCTATTACCCCTGTCAGTTGTGTAATAACCCATATAACTAACATCACCCACATCACCTACGACGACAGAGTTAGTTGAAGACTCTGTGAAGTTTGAACGTGATTCATAACTGATCAAGTAGATACCTGTTGTTATGAACGGATTAGTATGAACTGCTTTATTCTCAACCAGATCAACGGTACAACTCGGAGTATCCCAAACACCTCCGGCGGATAGTTGTCTCAAAATATGACAGGTATTTTCAGATTTCCTACTTAACCTTACTGAAGTTACTATATTATCAGCAGAAAAAGTATTCCACTGCCCAACAACCCCGTCTGGGAATGTGGCTGCAATTCGTTCAGGATCGCCAACAATATCTACCCAAGGGAGTGAGTCGAATTCAGGTGATAGTTCAGTTTCAATAACTGTGATGAGGTTCAATCCTGTGCCTCTGTCAGGCATACCATTGTTATATGTTACGCTGAAGTACGCATAACTCGTACCAATAAAATTATTGAAAACACCTTCGAAATATTTAGACATATCATCAGCATTATACACACGAATGGTTTGCCCTTGTTTAATACCGTACAATACAATATCCATGAGTGCATAAGGCGATGCAGCGAATAAGTCATCGTATTGATACAGTTTTATTGAGTGGTCTCCAGACCCCAAAAGTGTACGACTTACATGATGAGTAAAAGGAACTTTCCCCTTACCCCTCATTTCACCAGCAACAGCTTTGCGCATCGTCTCTTCACGTAACTGATTCACATCAAGCTTATTGGCATTGAGGCGTAAGTCTTCTACCTGCCCTGCGTAGATAGCATCGTAAAATTTGTATGGGCCTGAGCGGGCGCTCAGACCAGCAGCTATAGAGCCATCTGTCCTTATTATGCCATCTACTGTGAACGGTGGTGTAGTTGCCCCTACTGCATTGGTAGAACCAGAAGAAAAGCAGTCGGCAGTAGATGAAGGTGTTTTAGCTACATCTACATACCAATCATGCCTCCAAGAGCTAGCACCATTAGAGTTCCAAAAACCTTTACAACCCATCGGATTATAAGTCGGATGGTAAGCACCTTGGTTCATACGTTGCACAAGGGCTATAGATATTGCCTTGCCTTCATAAATGACCCCACCAAGCCCTTCCGTCCAGAGACTAGGTTCTCCTGATACAGCACCATCATTTCTAGTATTACCATAAAAAACTCTATTGCCCGTACCAGATATAAAGTAATCTCTACTATTGGTAGACGAACCTCTAAACACTACAAAGTCGTTAACGTTAAGGCTATATTGCATAGTATTTGATGTGGCAGAGGTCACTCTCCCCCAATTATCCCCCTTACCCTCAACAACCCTAATGCGATACCTTACCTGAATTAACTCATCAGCTTCTGAATCGTAATAGATGTTGTTTTCAGGGTTATCTATGAACTTCTTCTTTTCCGAATCTATCAAAGTTGTCCACCGATGCCCTCTACCATTTATAGCAGTGTCCCATTCTCCAAATGCTGAATACCCCTGAGCAATCCCTGATGGAGATAAATCCATGGTCATTCCATCAAAAGTCGTACCACCGTATTGCACGTTGCCCAGTGGATAAACCACATCTTTATCAGAGATTTTCTCATGCCAAGATTCAAGGAATACTAAATCTTTACGTGAAGTAATGACGGATTCTGTAGAAGTTAAAACTTGAAGTGAATGAAGTTTTAACGTTTGTCCTACTTGAGACGAAGGTAATCTAAAATAAACCCCAGTCGTTGTTGCTGTATACTCTATTTCAATACTAGTCACCTTTCCTGCTGAGAGTGTTGTAGATGTTATCAAGGGAGCATTACCAAGAGTACCTGTATCATCCCTGAGTTCAATAGTGCGATTTCCAGAAGATTCAACCACAGCAATGAGTTTTACGACACCCGTTGGCTTACCTATAGAAAAAGATAGGCCGTGTGGACTTGTAGTTTGTGATGTAGCTGTGTTCGTTGCTGCATCCCAAACTACATTCGCCCCAACGATAGGTATTGTATCTTTGCGTTCATTAAAAGCTTCCGCAGCACTCGCATACTCCGTTACGACACCTGTCGCAGAGTCGTAGGTTTTAGTCCCGTCTGGGGCGTCTGGGAATGGTATAGCAAACCTGTCTACAAAATTGTTCGACCACTCTCCGTGAGTCTTAATATTATGTGCAGCACCATTTACAATTGAGATTGCTGAGCCTGAGAGTGAATCCCCAATTGATTCACTAGTGCTATCACCCATAACTAGGATATTGGCCCTTGCAGTATCCGTGAACAATCCTTGGTTGATATGGTCAACTGCTGTAGCGGAATCGGGAAACTGTTTCCCCCATTCAGCAAAACCACTCCCCGCATATTGCTGCTTTCGCAGCTCGCGCAAGGCATCAAATTGGGCTTTACTCATCACATGGGGGTTGGGGTTGATTTTTTCACTGTCTAAAATCAGTTTTGATAGCGTATTAACCTGTTTATTTTGGCCTTGTAGGTTTTTAAACGTCACGGTGCCGTGTTTAGTTTGCCAATCATTCATGGCTTGGTAGTTACTGTCTACAAAATTATGGGTGTTTTGAATATCGCCTTTTACCGCGTCAATTTCGGCTAAGCTACTGGTTACACTTTTTGCTAAGCTTTGGCTTGTATCTGCTAGCTCTGCTACGTCTACTTGTAGCTGTGTTAATCCGGCTTCAATGGTCATTGGTGGGTCCTTAAAGAAGGTAAATCTGTCCGCTGTGGGAAGGAAAATAAGAAATGTTGTCGTAGGCGAGGTTTTATACCTCGCATCACTTAGGTTTATACCTCGCATTAATTTGGTTTTATACCTCGTATTATTTAATGCGTGGTGCCATCCGGTGTGGTGTTAAATACCAATAAGCGCGACGTAAAGTCGCGCCTACGTTTAATCACACAACCGCTATTTTTATGGCAACACCACCGCCCGTAGGCGAGGTTTTATACCTCGCATTACTTAGGTTTATACCTCGCATTACTTAGGTTTATACCTCGCATTATTTAGGTTTTATGCCTCGTATTATTTAATGCGTGGTGCCATCCGGTGTGGTGTTAAATGCCAATAAGCGCGACATAAAGTCGCGCCTACGTTTAACCACACAACCGCTATTTTTATGGCAACACCGCCGCCCGTAGGCGAGGTTTTATACCTCGCATTGTTTGGGTTTTATGCCTCGCATTATTTAATGCGTGGTGCCACCCGATGTGGTGTTAAATACCAATAAGCGCGACATAAAGTCGCGCCTACGTTTAATCACCTGACCGCTATATTTATGGCTATACCACCGCCCGTAGGCGAGGCTTCATGCCTCGCATTATTTAGGTTTTACACCTCGCATTAACTTGGGTTTTGTACCTCGTATTATTTAATGCGTGGTGCCATCCGGTGTGGTGTTAAATACCAATAAGCGCGACATAAAGTCGCGCCTACGTTTAATCACCTAACCGCTATTTTTACGGCTATGCCACCGCCCGTAGGCGAGGCTTCATGCCTCGCATTATTAAGGTTTTATACCTAGCATTAATTTGGGTTTTATACCTCACGTTATTTGAGCGCTGCGCCATTCGGTTCGGTGTTAAATACCAACAAGCGCGACGTGAAGTCGCGCCTACGTTTAATCACATAACCGCTATTTTTATGGCAACACCACGGCCCGTAGGCGAGGCTTCATGCCTCGCATCACTTAGGTTTATACCTCGCATTGTTTGAGCTTTATGCCTCGCATTATTTAATGCGCTGCGCCATCCGATTCGGTGTTAAATACTAACAAGCGCGACATAAAGTCGCGCCTACGGTTTATGAGGTAGGTACTTTTGAGGTCATGTTTAGGCTGCCAAAATTCATACGGCCTGTATTTGCGCCTGCAAAATATAAGGGGCGTACTTTTCGTATTTGGCTGTGAGCAATGGCCGCTTTACAAAGCTGGCCTTGGTTGCCATTCACTTGGCCTAGTGAATCGCCAAACCAACCGCCTTGCCACGTACCAACCCAATGGCGCTGAGCTAGCACCTTTTGTTGGCTATAAGTACGGTAACGCACAATATGGTTAGGCAAGCGAGACGGCACGCGACCGCTTAAATAATATCGCCACGGTTGTACGGTATCTAATTGGTCGCTGGTTTTTACCCGTGTGCGCTGGTGGCCAAAATGTAATTGCTGCGCTGAGGCATCAATTGACTGGCGGTTATAACTGGCAAAACTGGCTTTGCAGAGCACTTTGCCATGCTCTTTAACCAGCACCCCAGAATGATCTGACAATATATGCCCAAACCCCGCTCTTTGCCCTGATAGCGTTTGATTGCGTACATCATACCCATTGTATAAACGCGTCAGTTTAGCGCTCACCGGGGCGGAAAGTTGCGCCAATTTGGTCACATTACTGGTTCGGCCTTTTGGCAACTCCCCTAAGTCGAGCTGGTAGGTGTAATGATGCCGGCCAGAGTCGGTGTTTTCAATTGTCACATTAGGTAAATTGAGCCAGCCCAACGCCATTTCTAAACTTTTAGGGGTACCGCGAATGCGCTGCCATGCCAGCCCGTCTTTTAACGTTTGTCGTAAATTGGGGCTATAGGGTAATAATGCCTCTAGGCCATATTCCCACACCAGCCACATTAATAGCGCGTCGTTCGGATCGGCTTTTAAAGTACTTAATTGTGCAATGGCGTCGTCATAGGGCGCATGTTGTTGGCTTAATAACGCTTGTTGCTGTAACTGACTATGGTTGGGGGGCAAAAGTTGCTGCTTGGGTCGTTCGTCTTCGATCGGCGGCAACGGTGTGTGCATAGCGTGCATAAATACCTCACTGACATAGTTTTAATGTGATCGCCCCCATGGCCGCACATTGCGTTTTATCTATATTTTGTCGCTTATCAGGCTTATGTAACACCACATCGCGTACCCCTTTTTTGTGGAGCTGTGCGCTTAGCCAACTGGGGGTTAGGTCCCAGCCGAGGCGCGCCTCTTGCTCCCATGCTAGTGTTAACGCTGCTTGCAACTCGTTAAATACCCGCTCTGAGGTGTTTTCTTGCAAATATACATCTGCCTCCACCTCTATGTATTTCAAGTCAGCTTTATTCACTTCTACGGTGTCGGTAAGCATTTTCACGTCACTGGCGGTTACTGCCTGTGTTACCTTGCTCACTACCTCGTCTACATCATGATCTTTTTCACCCAACACGGTAACGGTAACCACGCCGTCTTTTAGGCTTTGTACCGACACGTCTAATATTTCAGTGGGTGCCGCATTAAGGGCATGTTTACGATAATGCACGCCACTGCCAGCGGTACTCGAGGCAATGGTGTTATCACGAATACGCAAACGGTAATCTTCGTCAGACTCTTTGTCTAAGCGCGACACGCCGTAGAACGCGCCTAAGTGCAGTAAGTCGTTATTTTTTGCTTTGGCTAATAAATTAGACGCCGCCGCTTCGTTAATACGCTGGCGCAACAGCGCTTCGCGGTAACTCTCTACCTGTAGCCATACATTAATTGGGTCGCTTTCAAGCTCCAATGCTTGTGCGTATTCAGGAGCATATTCAATAAAGCGCGCTTTACGCTCAGTCAATATGTCTTGATACGACAACGATTCAATAATGTTGGGTTCAGGCAGGGTTTGTAAATCAATATGTGTGGTCATGCCACTCCCTGTAAAACGGTAGAATCAGCGAACTAAACGCCTGATGTTAAAAGATGAAATTTAAATATAAAATTGAACGATGAAGTTAAAAACTGCACGCTAAGTTATAAGACTCAGTTATAAAGCTAAAAGATGATTTAAACATGCATTACACTGCCTAATTTGCAGGGTCTACGTAAGCATCAAACTCCAGTGTGTTAAACGCCAATCTAAAAGGCGCGCCAATGCGCTCAAGCCCTGCGTTTAAACGCTCGGCAGTAATAATATAATTGCCCGATTGCTCAAACTTGCCCTGCATTGTGACAATGCCGTCTTTGATGTTCGCCACAAAACGTATGTCATCAACTGGTTGTGTTGCGTTAATGACTCGTTCAACCATGACCATTAAACCGCCATCGGGCAAACCTTCGGCATTGGCAGTAATGGTGAATGACTCATCTTTGGGTAACCACCAAATGTTGCCGATAAGCTGGGCGTTGGGACTGGTGACTGTGGTGTTTGTTAGCGCTATTGATGGCAACTCAGTACTTTGTGAGTTGATGTATTTATTGACATCGTAATCACTTGGTATCGTTTTAGTGCCAACATAATTACTTAATAAATAGCTTTCATTCTCAATTATTACAACCGATTGATTTTCAAATGTGCTGATATCATCAAGGAGCTGTGGCGCTATTAAGCCTGAGTTTATTTTAATGAGAAGCTGCATAATCATACCCCAAGTGATGCTGAATAACGTTAGCGACGAAACCCTCTAAAGATTCAAAATCCCAGTAGAGACAGTCAGTATACTGTATGCCCGTTCCACCATAGTTAGGGTTAAATATTCCTGAATCAATCCTTCCGATTAACGCAACAGACGGTGATATTTGCATACCTCCACTGTGGGGCAAATTTACACTGTTCACCATGGGTATTCTGACGTTAGAGGATTCCAACGCGCCGCAATCTAAGATTAAATCCAAACAAAATGCGGGGCTTCCAGAGTGATTAGATGATGCAGCCCTTAATCCGCCATATTGCACTCGGCCGCTGCATAACGTAATGCCTGTCGGTTGGAGTTTGCTGTGCGTTTGATTGCTTAACGAGAGTGTCGATATATCTACATCATATTTATAATACTGCGCTGTATTGTTGTGGTTGCTATGTGTCACTATTTTTAAAGTGTTATTGAAGTATTCGAACGTCTTAAACCAGTTTGGAAAAGATCCATTAATTTGGGGTATCGTTGCTCCCTCCATGATTTCTCCATTTGATTTATTAAACGAAGCAAGTGCATTAATATCAATGCCATTTCCATTTCCTTGATCGTAATTAATAGCCACTATTACTTTATTATCAATAAAAAATGGTGTTGAAATCATATTCATATTCAGCTTATAAGTGTGTGCATTGAAAGCCCAGACAACTTCATCATCATTTGTATAATACACCACTTGCCTAGCTGACATTTTTAAATAGAAGCTTGGGTTTTCAACGTCAATAAAATACGCCCAACCATCGTCAGCGCTTTTCGTCATGAATTTTGAATTCGGAAATATCTTTCGCTTAGGATACTCAAATGAATACACATTATCACTCACTAACTCACTAACACTTTTCACTATTGCATCTCCCAATTTTTTGCTGAATTTAATATAAATGTGAGCGTGCAGTGTCTATCAAATAGCACGCTGGTATCTGTGAGCATGGTTGTGCCGCGCATCATGGCGATATGCTCTGACCTTCCATTTTGTGAACCATGGGTTTTAATCGTCGGTGTTACGGCCATGGCTTTTGATGCAACGACCGTGGTGCCTTCGCTTAGATTTGTCACATCTGGCAATGTAAATGTGGCGGTGGCGGTTAAATGGTTTTTGCTGTTTGCAGTGAGTGTGCCGCTGGCTTTCACTGTGCGCTTTTCTGCATAGCTTGAAATATTGCCCGCGTGTGCCACTTCATGCCCATTTATTTGCATGCCGGTAGCGCCACTTGAGCTTAATTGGCGACCAAAAAGCTTTACGGTATGTGCATGCTCATATGTAAAGCCTGCGGTGTCGTAACTGCCTATGCTTACATTGTCATTGGTATATGACAATACATCGCAGCGTAATGAGAGTGGGTTGCCGCTGAGCAGCTTAGCTTGGATTAAATATTGCTCGTTATTGTTGCTAATTATTTTTAGCTGAATTGTTGTGTAACCACCGCATAATGAATCAATCACAATGTCTTGGTGGTGATTCACTAATATAGCCGCATTGACATTAACAACAGTACCGTTTGATGTGCCTTTTAATTGCAAGTTAATACTTGAAGAAAGTCCGTACCCCTCTATTTTTGCAATCGTCGTAAAACCATCTTTATTGACGACGGGCGTAATTCCATAATGCCGCTGAAATGCCCCGACATCCGCCGCGCTGGGTTTATACCCTTCATGATATACGCGTTTGCTGTAACCTGAGCCCGCGTAGATTTCGCCATTAACGTTCACATTTTTGTCAAACCAATGACTTGATCTATCTGTTGCGTAATGACAATGACCTGAGTTTTTTGGCCCAATATCAACATACCCGTGGTTTGTTTTAATCCTTAGTGAATTACCGCCCCCTTTTGATAAATTGGTATTGCCATCTCCAAGTAACAATGCGCTGCGAAATTGCACCCATGTGTTTTGGTGATGCATTTTCATGGCCCAGTTATCAGCAACGTTATCTGGGCCTAAGTTACCCATGCCGATATAGCTGCGGCCATCTCCTGTATAGCTTAGGTGTAATGATGCATTATCATGACGGCCACTTTCACCCAGTGAGATACCCGCTGCTTGTTCGTTTGTAGCGCTGCCAGAGCTTGCGCTATCGAGCGTTAACCATGGGTTGTTTTTGATAATATTAATATCAGCGCCATAGTCGAAGCCTTGGCCGTTGGTGTATTTAAATGCAACGAGGCCGTTAACTGTGTCCCATATTCCTGTGGCGCCATTTGCGGTATTAGGCGTCCATATATAACTGTCTGAGCCAGTCATTTTTAAGTCGCCTTTGACTTTCAAATCCCCCTCAATTGACCACGTACCATACCCCCTGACTACGGGCCAGTCTGCCGCATGATTAATGGCAAGCTCAGTTTCATGACCCACCAAGGCACGCTTGCTACGTATCTTAAAATCTTGACCATTTACATCAATCAATGAGCTTTCAAATCGGGCGAGCTTGTCGCTAATATCTGCGGGTGTGGGCTTATGCTTGCTCGTATATATTTCAGCCCACGACTCCCAGTTACCACTGTTTTGTGTTCTTACATACCAACGGTTCGTACGCCAATCGCTCGCCATCTGTGTTGACCAATCAGCACTATACGATAACGTTTGTAATGCATGGTCCACGCCTGCCGGTTTATTTTCGGCTCCACCGTATAGATATTTAAAAGTGACACCTTGTGAGTCAACTTCGTTAGCATTAATCGTGCTTTCTGTTTTTAAATAGTTAGCTGGCACAGCACCGACGTCTGATGCCATCAACCCTGCTCGCGCCTCACTGATCACCTGTGCTTTGGTTTTGCCTTCTAATTTTGCCGCATCGACTGCCTTGGCGGTTTTGCCAAGGTACTTATCTTTTAAGCTCTTACCAGCTTCAATAAAATTAGGTGATGCAACTGCGCCACGAAATTCCCAGTCGTTGTTTGAATGCAAGTTTTTAGCCGTCCAATGGAAGTGACCTTCACTTTTTCTAAATAACGTAACATAGTCAGCACCTGCCCCTGTGGTGGCAGGGGTATTGTCGCCATTGTATTCGATGCCGCCACCATGCCTGAATGATTGCCCCACATAAACACGCCCTGTAGTTTGAGCATTATCAGTCCCAGAACACACATTAAGCGCTGCCAAGCCTGCATCATCGGCATTAATATTCACTATAGTGCTAGTGCCATTGTCAAAGGTGGCATTTTTAAACGATGGTGAGGTGTTTACTTGAGCAAGCCCGTTTCTCGCTTCGCTAATGACCTGTGCTTTGGTTTTGCCTTCGAGTTTAGCTGCATCGACTGCTTTAGCAGCTTTGCCAAGGTAACGGCTATCGAGCGGGCTTTTTAACCAGTCTGCTATGGCAGTAGGGTTTGAGCAATAACGGGTGTAATTATCAGCATGGTTATTGACTCTAAAAGCAATGGCACCGTTCATTGTCGTTTGGTTTGGGTAAGTTGCTCTGAGTAAGCGCGCTTGTAAATCCCCAGCCGCATTTCTTTTCACAATGGTATTGGCTGTTGGCTCGGTGGCATCAATTGCGCCATTGAGTTTGCTTGAGTCTACTGCTTTAGCAGCTTTGCCAAGGTATTTGTCACTGAGCTTTGTGCCAGCTTCATATACATCTCCAGTGGTATGAATACGCCCATGAGATGCATCCAAAAATATTCTGGCATCGCCATCGGCCGCAACATACATGCCCCATCCAGCACCATCGGGGACAAAACTTGCGTTACCATGAGCATACCCAATGCCGTACATATTATTTAGTTCAGTTTCATTAGGCTGATAGTTACTACCAATGGTATAAATAGGGTTAGTTTTACGCTCATTTGGGCCAATATTGTTATACGAACCAACTAAATATCCGCTATTGTGTGAATTGCGTTCAATGTTGCCTCTAAAACGCCACGTGCCACCTGCATCAACGTGTGACCAGTCTGAATTGTAATTAATGACTAATCTGTCATCAAAACCGACTAAAGCGCGCTTGCTGCGAATTTTAAAGTCATGACCATGGGTTGTAATTTTAGAAGTTTCAAAATCGTTAAGTTTTACACTAATATCTGCGGGTGTTGGCTTATTTTGTGTAGAGTATGTATTGGCAAAAAACTCAAACGGTTTGGCATTTGCGTGACTTTGACAAGCTATCCAACATTTATATTCAAACGGGTATCTACTGCTGCCATGATGGTTTTCAAATACCGGTTGATTATTAACAATTGCAATTGAAGGGTGGTTACTAACATCAGTTGTGCCGTAGATTTTATTGGCACTCCATGTGCTGCCGTATTTTGTAAAGCGCCCAACAAAGTTAGTACTTGTACCAGTCATGTCTGTAGAGCCGAAGACTAAAATGTCACACGCAGTCGCGGGTAAATCTGGGAATGGCACAGTGCTGTTTGCTGGTATCGTTAAGCGAAATGAGCGGTCGTAAAAATTACTCGACTGATAATCAATGTGTGTAAGTCCCGCTCGCGCCTCGCTAATTACCTCTGCCTTGGTTTTGCCTTCTAATTTAGCTGTATCTACCGCTTTGGCGGTTTTGCCAAGGTACTTATCTTTTAAGCTGGTGCCAGCTTCAATAAAATTAGGCGATTTAACTGCACCGCGAAATTCCCAGTCATTGTTATGAACATGGTTCTTTGCTGTCCAATTTAAACCGCTACCGTCGCTTCTAAATAAACTGATATAGTCAGCACCTGCCCCCGTTGTTACAGGATTATTGTCACCGTTGTATTCAATGCCGCCACCATGATGCAATGATTGCCCCACATAAACACGGCCTGTGGTTTGGTCATTACCTACTCCATCCAATGAGCACACATTTAAGGTCGCCAAGCCCGCGTTATCAGCGACTATATTTACCGTGGTACTGGTGCCGTTATCAAAGGTCCAGTTTTTGCCGACTTGGGTTAATACACTGAGTTCGCTGTGATCAACCTGATCGCTCACCCACTCTTTGGTGGCATAAATCACAGACGGATCGATTTTCTCGCTGATAACTTGGGCATTAACAACATCAATCACGGCTTTTATGCCCAGCTCTGCAGCGGCGTTATCGGCCGCTGCTGGTTTGTAGGTTTCTGGGTAATTAATAATGGCAAATGCTTGGCCGTCGTCGGTATAAAAAGCCGCTTCACGAACGTAAAAGCCGCCTTCTGTGGCAGGTACAACGCCAACCACTTCTATGAGCGCATTATTGTTGGTTAATTGCTTTAAAGAGCTGGTATGACTGCGGTACTTGAGGTTAGACAGGTCGTCAGAGGTGTGCGTTATTTGCCCGTCGCCGACGGCAAATTCACTGATTTTTACAGTGTGCTTATTGGCAATGGCCGCCAATACTTTCTCACGGCCAGCGCGCGTGAGTATGGTCCAATATTGAGAATTTGACATAAGGTGTATTCTTTAATGAGTATAAGGATAAATGGTGGTCATTGAGGAGCTACAATGAATGCTGTTAAGTTCAACCACAGGTTTGGCTTGCAAGTTCATATGCAAGTTATAGTCAACCGATTTACGCTTAGCGCGGTCAATAAGCTTGCGGGTTTCTTTAATGAGCGGTAAATCTATGCCACGGTGCGACACATACACGTCAACCCGAAAAGTGCCGGGTTCTGACATGGGCTGATGCTCAAACCATTCGCTGATCTGCGCGCCCATATCAAAGTGCGCCAAGGCATTGGTAATGGCAAAACGAGTCCCTAAATATTGATGCTGCTGGTAGCTGTCGGCTACCAATTGGCGCTTAATGGCTTCAGGCCAGCTTTCGTCCCACTCTTTTATACCTTGGCTCCACGCCAACCAAGGTAGCAGTGCTAACGGGCAATTCGCAGGCTGCCAAAGCGTTGCGACTACATCAGCCCCTTGTTCAAGGGTGGTTAGCTCTTGGCCAATTAGGGTTTGTAACTGAGTTTGCAGTGCGCTGCCTTGATGTAGCGGTTGAAATGGGGTGTCACTGTCATCTATCGCATCGCTCATATCAGCACCTCAAACTCAAGCCCTGCTAGGGCGTTATCACACAGTGCGACTTCATCGCTTGCGACTAAAATGTTTTGCGCGGGGCTGGTAAGCTCAACCTCTTCGACCCCTGCTTGGTGCAATACCGCAAACAGCGCCGAGCGCTTAATATGTTTACCTAGCCCAGCGCGTTCTTTTAAATAAGTGGCGACTTTGTCACGTACTTGCTGCTCTACGTGGGCATGACCAGGCCCCAGCTCTAACTTAACTTTGCCGTGTAAATTAAAGGTGCGGGTTTTGGCGGGCAATAATTGTACTCGGTCACCAATTGGTCGTATTTTTTGTGCGCTTAACACCTCTGACACTGAGTTTTGATCGCCGGCTTTTAGGCCAAAGGTGGTTTCTAATTTGCTCATTAATTCAGTAGATGGCAGCCCGTTGGGGTTTTCATTGCTTAAAATGGTGATCACTATGTGTGACGGGCTGGGGCTAGTAACAAATACATCTTTTACCCGAGGGTCAGCGCTCAAGGTGTGATATTCATAGCTTTCTTGCGTACCTGCGGTGTTTAAGCTGTGGAATGCTTTTTGAATGCGTTGGCGCATGCGCTCGTCGGCCTCGCCAACCAAGCGCGAGACACTGTAGCGGGCACCTATGTGTTCTAAATCGGCCCCAGTGGCACTGGCCAACAAGCTTGATTTAGCAGCATCGTTAACCCGCGCCCGTAATAATGTGCTTTGATACGCATAAGCGTTTAATAGCTGAGTAAGTGGATCAGACTCAAGGGCTAATGCACTGGCCAGCTCGGGGTTATTGTTGATTAATGTTGTTTTTAAGGTCGTGAGGAGGTGTTCAGCGTCAAGCTGTTCAAGCACATCAGGCGCTGGCAACTTAGCTAGGTCAAGTAATTGAGATGTTGGCATAAGAAACGTCTTTGAAAATGAAAAAGAAGATGGGTGTGCGGCGTAATATAGGCGCGGCGTAAAGTAATACATGCGCGGCGTCATACAGGCGCGGCATAAAGCCGCGCCTACGGGATTATTTACACCTTACTGGTAGCCTAGATTTTATCTTTCGCTTTGAAAATCGTTTTAAAAATACGTGCGCGGCATAAAGCCCCGCCTACGGGGTTATTTACACCTTGCTGGTAGGCGAGATTTTATATCTCGCTTTGAAAGTCGCTTTGAGAATACGTGCGCGGTGTAATACATGCGCTGCATAAAGCCCCGCCCACGAGATTATTTGCACCTTGCTGGTAGGCGAGATTTTATAGCTCGCTTTGAAAATCGCTTTGAAAATACGTGCGCAGCGTAATACATGCGCGGCATAAAGCCGCGCCTACGGGGTTATTTACACCTTGCTGGTAGGCGAGATTTTATATCTCGCTTTGAAAGCCGCTTTAAAAATATATGCGCGGCGTAATACATGCGCGGCATAAAGCCCCGCCTACGGGGTTAATTTGAAAACACAGCGCGGCGTAAAGCCGCGCCTACGGGGTTATTTGAAAGCCGCCTACGTTATCGCGTCGTAAAAATATAAGGCAACACTGTTTGGCTGCAAAATGTCGGCATTGCTAATGCTGCTTTTCGCTGTATCAAGGGCCATTGCAGACGTTGTGGTATACCATTGTTCGCCATGCTTATAAGCACAAAATTCAGGACCTTTGTCGCGGGCTTTTTGGGTTAAATTAAATCGCAGCCCTGAGCCGTCGGGTATATAATTTGGATTTATTTGCCCCATCACACCTTTGGGAAAGGTCGCTACAATATGGTCGATATGACCTATAATATCGACATACGGCATCACATCAAATTCATCGGTTTCAAAGGCGGTGGTCATAATAATTTGCGCCTCTATGTGCTGTGCATTACCCGTGCTAAACCATTGTGTGGTGTTATTATTAGGGTTTATAAGAGCAATATGCTCCCCGCCACTTACTGCACACTGGTTCACTTTTATCCACGTATTTAGCGCATGGCCCCCTGCAAAAGTGGTCATGTTTACCTCAGATTGACCCGTTGGCACACTCACGTCTAAAAACTTGATCCATACCGTTTCGCAGCTCTGCGCTGTGGGCGAAAAATAGTGCGCTCGGTTGTACAAGGGCTTATTTTGCGTCAACGGGTTGTTGGTAGCAGGTACCACCAGGCTATCAATCACAATTTCACTGCTTGACGCGTGACATTGGCCGGTATTTATTAACGTAAATGGAATGGTCATTAACGTCTGCTGTGCAGCATCGGCTGGCACGCGCTGAAGAGATACTTTGTCCATGAGGGTTCCTACAAAGGGGGCAATCGCACTGCGTTGCGTATGCATCATAGCGATGTGGTTCAAGGTCATGTTATGAAAACTCTGACCGTGTATGTAATACAATGGGGTTGGCGCTCAATTATGGACTTATGATAGCAACAATGTAGGGTAATAAACGGTCAAACCTGCCCTACCATGCAATAAACCTCGTTTTCCTCAATAAAAACGTGTGCGTAAACGTTACACACACGCTGTAATCATGTCACAAAGATTGCTCACCTTTTAAGTGGTGAGCGTCGGTTCTATCTTGCTAAATGAGTTCATTGCAGCAGCAATCTTTTTCACCGCATCGGAGTTTGAAAACACATCATGGTGGCTACACTCTATAGGCTCAATGATCAGGTTATCGACTACGGCATAATCTGATAAGTGGTTATCGTGTGTCGCTAAGTAATATTGCTCGACCGCGGCAAATACGTCACCGTGCGACTGCTCACAATGACTTTGCTCAGCGCTATGTTGCGCCTTAAATAAGTACGCATGTGCAGGTAACTCCACGCGTGCCTTATTAGGCGTATACATATAGTTTATATCGCCTTGTAACTGCTGATCTTTTAGCAAAGAGTGTAACGCCTCTGAGTGATTTATAGCCGCTGAGTAATTCAAATAGCAATCTACCAATATAACTTGCTCAACCTGCTCCCCAATCACCGCCAACTGCTTAATGATCTCCAGTGCGAGCACCCCTCCAAAGCTCCATCCCATAACGCGATATGGCCCCTGCGGCTGCACTGTTTTCATCATCGCAATATGGCTTATTGCAAGCTGTTGAAAGTCAATGGCCTTAAAGTGCGTGTTATCAGGCATTGCGGCATGTAAGTAATTATTAAATAACACGAGCTGAGTGTGCGCTAAGCTTGGCACCAAATGTGTTTGGTAGCTTTCACTGCCCCCTTGTGCGGGTGGCAATATAAACCAAGGATCGCTGGCGTCAGGGTTATAGATTTCAAACGGCACATAGTCTTTGCTATCAATCGGTGAACGCAGCGCCGCTATAGTGGGTAAATTAAACTGCTGCACCAGCTTGGTTAAACAGTGGCATATGCCATCGGCCAGTGTTTGGGCAATCTGCGGGGCAAGCTTTGACTCAATACTAAACTGCAATTGACCTTGAACAATGGCCCCATTAAATGCTAACTCATGAGGCGACTGGTTGCTGCTATGGCTGTTTTCACCACTAAATTGCGACATTATCTGCCACGGTAAATCAGCTTGCTTACTTAATTGGCCCAAGTAATTAAAACCAATTTGAGGTAGATTGTGGGTATTGTGTAACCTCGACGCCAGTAACGCATAGCCAACGCCATTGTTTGGGATCCGCCCTAATAGCTCTTTGGCAAACAAACAAGTCCGTGTTATATCCACGTCATTATGCTGCGTGTACACCTGTAACAGCACCGGGTAATAACTGGTAAACCATCCCACTGTGCGACTCACATCTAGCTCATCAAAAATGGCCTCTCTGCCATGCCCCTCTAAACAAATACCTTGCATTGTGTGACCAAACTGCTCAAACAATGCTATTGCAAAACAACTCAGCAGTAATTCATGTACTTGACCCAAGCCCGCTTTATTCGCCACAGTGAGTAACGCTTTCGTACTATCAACCGACAACTGCCCCGTGCCTACTGATGCAGGGCTAATGTGGGCACTGTGATTAACTGGGTGTAAACAATTTAAAACTTGCTGCCAATAGCCGACTTCTTGCGGGTAACGCTGCGCATAGCCCTGACACTTCTGCACCCACTGCCGATAACTTGATGTTTTTTCAGGGAGTGTGTCATTTTGAAAACGCGCTTGAATATCATCCGTGATTATTCGCCAAGAAACCGCATCAATGAGTAAATGATGGCAGGCAACATAAAATCGGCTAAAGCCATCATCAATGCCCGTAATATAGCCAAAACGTACCAAGGGCCCCTGCGTAATATCAAACTCTGCTTGCCACTGTGTGAGTTTACTGTGCAATACTTCGTCGCTCATGTGCCGAGCATCTAATAAATTAACTCGGTTCACTGCTGAACTGTTGTACACCTGCGTCATGGCACCTGAGCCTGTTTTTTCAAACGTCACTCGTAATATGTCATGCTGGCAAACCACATCATCTATACATGCTTGAATATGCGCAATTTCAGCGCATGGCACACGCAGCAAGAACGATTGGTTCCAATGATTTGGGGCTTTTATATAGCCCATATCGCATTGGCTAAAGAACCAGTTTTGAATGGCTGATAGCGCAAATGCTCCCGTTAAGTTGCCTTGTTCTGCCTCTATGTCTTGACGCTTACCTTGCTGCTCTAATAACGTACTTTGTGCTGCAACGGTGCGATGAGTAAAAATATCTTTTACCGACAACTGATACCCTAAACGCTTTATTCTGGCACTTAATTGAATACTTAAAATGGAGTCTCCTCCCACCATAAAAAAGTCATCTAAAATACTCAACGAGGTGCTCGACAATAAGCTCAACCATGCTGCCATTACGCTCTGCTGCATGGGCGTGGTTGCTGGCACGATTTGATTGTGTGAGATGTGTGGCTCAGGGAGTTTTGCTACATCGAGCTTCCCATTTAAGGTCAAGGGCATGTGCGTCATGTGTACTAATACAGATGGGTGCATATACACTGGCAATCGCTGCTTGAGCTGTGCAAATGTGCTTGCTTCATCAAGGGGCTCTGGTGCCACATAATAGCTCACTAACAACTCAGATTCATTATGATGATGCACACAGGTATGGGTGTTTACCACTGTCTCAAGTGTACACAGCGCCTGATTTATTTCTTCAAGTTCAATGCGCTGCCCCCTGAGCTTAACTTGCCCGTCGCGCCGCCCAAAAAACTCTATATTACCGGATTTATTTATTCGCCCTAAATCACCTGTTCTATACGCTCTGGCAAATTGTGTGGCGCGCTCTTGCGGCGCATAACAGGCCGCTAACGGATTACCAATAAAACTCATGTTGGTTTGCTGTGGCAAATTTAAGTACCCGCGCGACAACGCTGGCCCCGATATAACAATTTCGCCAACACAGCCCGCAGGCAATGGTTTAAGCTCATCGTCCAATATATAAATATGATTGCTTAATAATGGTTTACCAATCGAGGCGAGCTCGCCCTGTGCAATTGCTTTGTAGGTTGACGTAATGGCGCATTCTGTGACCCCATATTCAACAAATATATTGGCATAAGAAAATGCCTTTAATGCGGCATAGGAGGCTTTGTCGGCACCATAAATTAGGCATTTTAAATTAGGGAAATGCTGAGGGTCTAAACTATCGAGTACCGACGCAGCAACAATTAAATGCGTAACTTGCTCTAATTGAGTCGATGTAAAATCAACCCCATCAGTTACCAGCAGAGCGCCGCCTTGGCACCATGCTCCATAAATAATAGCAATCGAGGCATCAAATGCTGGTGAGATCCCCATATAAAATACCGCATCACCATTTAACTGATAGTTTTTCGCTTGTTCACCAAGGGTATAGTTTATTTGGCTATGTTCAATCATTACCCCTTTGGGCTGCCCTGTTGTTCCTGAGGTATAAATCACATACGCAAGGTCATTAACTGACAAGTTCAAATTGAGCGCCTGCGCAGGTAAGTGAGTATAGTCACATTCATCGACACAGATCACCGCAGCCACGGCAGTGTCGGTGAGTGTATTGGCATATCGTCGTTGTGTTAACACCAGGCAGCTTTGTGTATCCGATAAAATATATGCAACTCTTTCAGGGGGGTTTCTAACATCAATAGGCACAAACGCAGCCCCCGCTTTTAAGCTTGCCAGCTGAGATAGCAGTAAATCATGACAACCCTCCATTAAAATCGCCACCAGCGGGCTGCCTTGCGTGTCTTTGTTTAATTGGGCTTGCTGCCAACTGTGGTGGCTGCGAATAAAGCGCGCTAACTTATTGGCTTGTTCATCAAGCTGTTGGTAGCTTAACGTATCATGGTCTGTAATGAGTGCTGGTGCCTGTGGGGTTATGGCCGCTCTATGGCTAAACTGCTGCTCTAACCGTACACTCGAGTTATGAGGCAAGGCAGGAAAATCTGCCACTAAGGTCTGTATCGCCGCGCTATCTAACACACTGTAGTCTTTTATGGCTTGACTCGTACTTTGTATGATCTGCTCTAACACATACACATAGTGCGCCAGCATATGGGTGATCCGCTCTTGCTCAAACAATGCGGTGGCATAGTTCATAGTACACACCAGTTTGCCTTGATGATTTGCCACCACCACTGATAGGTCATATTTAGCAAATGGTTGGTCGAGCTTCGATTGTTCATGACGATACCAGTGGGCATCAACGGCAGACTCACCAAAGTTCTGCTGCGCAAACATCAATTGAAAAATAGGATGCCGACTGCCGTCTTGTGGTAAGTTTAAGCGTTCGACCACCGCTTCAAAAGGCACATCTTGATGATCTTGGGCGGCACTGCTAACGTGCGCAACCGCTGTGAGTAATTCATCAAAGGTGTCTTGCTTATTCACACTCACCCGCAACGTCAGGGTATTTACAAAAAAGCCCACCAGTTGATCGATGCCATGAATGTGTCGATTGGCTACTGGTGTGCCCAGCACAATGTCACTCTGCCCTGTGTATTTATGCAATAGCACATAATATGCCGCGAGCATTAGGGTATTGAGCGATACCCCTTTTGCCTTTGCCATCTCAATGAGTGTTTTACTGGTTGCAATGTCCAGCTCCCGACTAACATGCGCGCCGGCAAAGTTAAGCTGACTCGGACGAGGCTTATCAGCAAACAGCTGTAAGGTAGGCAACGCATGTAACTGCGTTTGCCAATAACTAAGCTGACGTTCTGACTCGCCCTCTGCTAAATACGCCCTTTGCCACACGGCAAAATCTTTATATTGCAACTTGAGCGTAGGCACCGATAACCGTTCTGCCGATTCAAAGTGACAATAATGCTGATTTAACTCGTGCATAAATAACTCAATGCTCCAGCCATCAAACGCAATATGGTGAATATTAATCAGTAAATACGTCGACGTTTTGCCTTCAACAATATAAGCCTGAAGGGGGATCTGCTGTGTTAAATCAAAGTCTGATTGCCATAAGGTTGCCAACTGAGCCTCACTCGGTTCCCCTTCTACCAGCACCCGCTTTAGCATAAACACAGTTTCTGGCTGCACATCTTGATAAAACCCGCTGCTGTCTTCTTTAATGCAGGTTCTTAACACTTGATGCCGAACCAAAATGGCGCGGATCGCCAATTCAATACAATGCTGATCAGCATCATTACTGAGGTTCAACAAAATCGGAATTTGGTACGCCGATGAATGACTATCAAATTGCTCTATAAACCAAAGTCGTTGCTGCGCATACGACAGCGGGTAGCGACGGGTATTTGCAGGTAAAATTCGTACAGCCTGACGCCCTAAGCCATGCTCAATCAAGGTGCGGATCTGGTTATGTTCAAACAAATCAAGTATCGACAATTCAATATCAAGTTGCTGACGAACTTTGTTTATTAAGTGAATCGCCAATATTGAGTTACCACCGAGCATGAAAAAGTCATCGGTTATCCCCACTTGCTCAACCGTGAGTACCTCTTGCCAAATTGCACACAGTGTTTTTTCAAGTTCAGAAGCCGGAGGAACATATTCATAAACGGTAAACTCAGGCGTAGGCAACACGTTTCGGTCTAATTTGCCGTTCGCTGATAGGGTAAACTTGTCTATTTGTACAAACGCAGCGGGGATCATATGTTCGGGTAGCTTGTTACGTAAATGCTGGCGTAACAGGGCTGAATCAAGTGGTTCAGAGGCCACAAAATACGCGGTTAAATAGTCTTGTTGATTCACTTTGCACACCATAACAACAACGTGTGAAATTGTGGCAAGTTCACTCATTAGCGCTTCAATTTCACCCGTTTCAACGCGGTGACCATTAATTTTTACTTGGAAGTCGGAGCGGCCTAAAAATTGAATATTGCCGTCGTCATGCATAAACGCCAAGTCGCCCGTTTTATACAAGCGATTAAACCCGCGCTCTGTATCGCTTTGCGTCGCAAACGGATTATTGATGAAGCGCTCCTCGGTCAGCGCTGCACGATTTAAATACCCTC
Source organism: Pseudoalteromonas sp. MSK9-3 (assembly GCF_003590335.1). Classification (GTDB taxonomy): domain Bacteria; phylum Pseudomonadota; class Gammaproteobacteria; order Enterobacterales; family Alteromonadaceae; genus Pseudoalteromonas. The sequence continues at coordinate 141,864 of NZ_MIET01000007.1, forward strand.
GTGCAAGTCCTGCTCCGCCAATGAATAATTCGCCTACCACGCCTTTTGGCACTGGCTGTAGGTTTTCATCCAATAAATAACATTTTTCATTGGCAAGAGGTCGGCCAATTAACGCGGCATTATTGGTTTGAGAACAATCATATGCACAGCTCCATATCACAGTTTCGGTTGGCCCATAGACATTAATCACACGCCCAAATGTGGTTTGTAATTTTGACAACAAGTCCATATCTAATGCTTCACCCCCTACCAAACACGTGATGTGTGGCAGACTGATCCCCGTTAGCATAGGTAATAGTGTGCGGTACACCGACGGCGTTTGCTGGATAAGCGTTAATGTGGTGTCTGTTTTTAACGTACTCACCGCAGCGTCTAACTGACAAAGGGTGACTGTGCCCCCTCTTAATAACGGCATTCCATACTCTAAACCGAAAATATCAAAGGTGAAGGTTGTCAACGACAGCATGTTCGCACTGGTGATATTCATTTCAAAATGCGTTAAAAAGTCGACAAAAGCACCGTGTTCAATCATGACCCCTTTGGGTTTACCGGTTGTCCCTGAGGTATAAATCACATAGGCCAGATCAGCAGAACTCACAGGATAATCACAATAAGGCGTAAAGTTATCAGCAAGCGTACATTGGTTGACCTCAATATACGTCAGTGGCAACGTCCACTCTTCACCCTCTTTGCCATTCTTTTTTGCATCAACACAGATCAACTTAGCCTGTGTGTCTTGTACAATAAACTCAAGCCGCGCTTGTGGGTAATCTACCCCCACTGGCACGTAAGCTGCCCCCGCTTTTAAGATCCCCACTATCGCAATAAGTAAATCTAGGCTGCGTGTCATGCGCACTAAAACCAGTTCACCTTGCGCCACGTTATGCACCTGACGCAAAGTGTGTGCAAAATACGAAGCCGACTCAGCAAGCTGCTGATAAGTTAATGATTCATCGTTATATACCGCTGCAATACTGTGCGCTTTAGCGCTGGCCATTGCGTCAAATTCGTGCACAAATGTACTGGGTTTAGAGCCGGTATCGGTTTTATTAAGCGCGTAGGTCAGATGGTGCTGTTGCTCGGTACTGAGCAAACTAAAGTCGGCTAAACGCTGCTGAGGGTACGCAGTAATACTGGATAATAACTCTTGATAATGCGACAAAAACTGTTCAATACTTGCTTGAGTGAATAAAGCCGTCGCCCAGTTCATTGCCAATGTCAATTGTTCGCCGTGACGGCTGACATATAACGACATATCTTGTTTGGCAACGTGATAATACGGCGCTAAGTCAACGTGTTCAAATCCCGCATTTTGCGCCGCAGCCTCTTGGCCTGAGAACTCATCAATCGAAAACATAACTTGATAAATTGGGTGACGAGAGCTGTCTCGTGACACCGACAAATCATCCACTATTTGTTCAAAAGGAACATCCTGATTGTGCTGAGCCTGCTCTACCGTTTTAGTGACTTGTGCTAGCAACGCCAAAAACGATGCAGACCCATCAACGTGCGTGCGCAGAGGCACTGTATTAACAAAAAGCCCAATTAGCTCTAACACATCAGGATGGTGACGGTTCGCCATGGGTGTGCCAACTATGATATCATTTTGCCCTGAATATTTACTCAATAAGACATTGAATACCGTCAACATAATGCTAAATAAACTACACCCTTGCTGCTGCGCTAACGTGGTTAATTGATGGGACAAATCGCTATCAAGTGCAATAACCAGGTTATCTCCTTGGTATTGAAATTTAGCCGGGCGACTGCCTTTCGTTGGCAGTCTAAGCGTTTCATACCCTGAGAGCTTATCTGACCAATAATCTCGCTGCTGTTGAAATTCCGCAGAGTCTAAAAATTGTCGCTGCCAATCGGCAAAATCACCATATTGGATAGGTAACGCATCAAGCGTGATTGATTTTTGCTGTTTGGCTTGCTCGTAGCAGGTTAACAACTCTTGAAAGAAGCGCCCCGTACTCCAACCATCAAAGGCAATGTGATGAAAGTTAATTAATAAATAGGTGCTTTTTTCTGCCTGCCCTTCTACTGCATAGCATACGGACCGTATTGGTAAATCGCTTTCTAAATCAAAAATATAATTAATATCTTGATGCACGCGGCTTTCAAAGCCATCTGGACTTAGTTTGACCTGTTCAAGTACAAAGTGCGACTCAGGCATAACGACCTGAACCTGTTCATCATTGACTCTTTTTACAATACTGCGTAACACTTCATGGCGCTGAACGACGGCCATTAACGCTGCTTCTAAATGCGTGATGTTACACTGCGTGAGCCGCAGCAATAACGGGATGTTAAACGCATTTGTACCTTGTTCATATTCATGAACAAACCATAAGCGCTGCTGAGAAAATGACAAAGGTGCATGCGCCTGTTCACGCTTGGGAATGCGACGACGCGCCACATTACCATGCTGTGCTAACACGGCGGATATGGTTTTCGCTTTAAATAACAGCGCAAGTGGGATCTGTAACTTTAATGCTTGTGACATACTTTGGCAGAGCGAAATAGCCAAAATTGAATTGCCACCGAGTTTAAAAAAGTCATCGTGTATGCCCACACGATCTAATTTGAGCGCTGCCGCCCAAATTTGCGCCACAATAATTTCTTGTTCTGACTTTGGAGCCTGATATTGCTCAGAGGAAAACTCTGGTGGCTTAAGGGCTTTACGGTCGAGCTTACCATTGGCAGAAAGAGGGAACTGCGTCATATGCACAAAGACTTTTGGCACCATATAATCGGGTAGGTTTTGCTCAAGCATGCGCCCTAGTTGCTCATCGCTGATCGGGACTTCACTGACATAATATCCCACCAAAACCTGATCATCACAGCGCGCAACAACACTCACCAATGCCTGTAAAACCTGCGGGTGCTGGCACAACTGCACTTCTATTTCAGACAATTCAATACGCAGGCCATGTAATTTAACCTGAAAGTCACTGCGCCCGATATACAGCAACTCGCCGTCTTGATTAAACTTAACCTTATCGCCGGTTTTATACATGCGATGGGCACCAAAGATCTCGGTGCTGGGATCAAAATACGGGTTCGCTAAAAAGCGTGTGTGTGTTAATTCGTCGCGATTTAAATACCCCTTCGCAACACCCGTACCCGCAATGTATAACTCCCCTTCAGTGCCAATTGGCACCTGACAATGTTGGTCATCAAGAACATAAACCAAAGTGTTTTGAATCGGTTTACCAATGGGTACGCAGTCTGTGACTTGGGCACACGGGTAGTACGTTGAATCAATCGCGGTTTCTGTCGGCCCATATAAGTTGTGTAACTGGCACCCTCCTAAATGATGGTGGTTCACCGCGTTAAATAATTCAACTTGCGACAATGCAAGCGCTTCACCAGAGGTAAATATGTAGCGTAAGCTTTTTGGAATACTTAACCCATGTAGCTGAATGCTTTGTAAGAACACGTTAAACATGGAGGGGACGAAGTGCACCACAGTCACCCCTTCTTCTTCAATCAACTGATACAAACGCTGTGGGTCTTTGTGCGCATTAGGGGGTGCCATCACCACACTTGCGCCGTAGCAATGGGCCCAAACAAGCTCCCATACAGAGACATCAAAATTATAAGGGGTTTTTTGCAACACCACATCCTGGGGCGTAAGCGGGTAAGTATTTTGCATCCAATCAATACGATTAAGTAAAGCATGGTGCGACAACATAACCCCTTTGGGTTGACCGGTTGTACCTGATGTATAAATCACATAGGCCAAATCTTGCAAGGTACTTTGAACGGTAAGCGGCGCTTTGAGTTGATCTAATATATATAAGCTGTTGATCGCAACAATGCGGTTGGGATCAAGCTCTGGTAATTCATCTAACAAGGCCAGCTTTTCATATTGTAAGCTGAAAATCATTTCGGCTTGAGTGTCGTCTAAGATGAATGCTTTGCGGGCTTTTGGCAACGCAGGGTCTATCGGTACATAAGCCCCCCCTACTTTGTGAATGGCTAAAATGGCTGGGATCATCTCAAGTGATCGCTCCATCACCAAGGCAAACACTTTATTAGCACAGTCATCAACGTGTTGTGTTATCCAGTGCGCTAATTGATTGGTATATTCATCAAGCGCCTGATAACTCATTTGCTGTTGTTTATATTTAACGGCGATGTGTGTTGGCTGAGCAGCTGCCGTCGCTGAAAAGAGCGCTGTTACAGTGTGTTCGGGTAAAACTTGATAAGTTTGGCAGCCATGCTGGTGGAAAAATGCCGTTTCTTCTGGGAGCACCACCTCAATCTGAGACACTGATTGGGTAATATTGTCACTAAACTGCGCTAACACCTGTTTATATCGCTCAACGACTCGGTTAATTGTCTCGCGGTTAAACAGTGCGCTCGCGTAATTAAAATATCCACTTAACACGCCATCGCATTCAGTTAAGTACAAAGAAAAATCATATTTTGCGACTTGATATTCATCAGCCAAGGGGTACGCTTGAAATTGGCTCTGCTGGGCTTGGGCTGTTTTATCAAAACAAAATAGCACTTGAAACACTGGATGCATATTGAGTGAGCGGTCTAAGCCGAGTGCATCAACCACCACGTCAAAGGGTAATTCCTGGTTTTTCAAAGCATCAATGACGTTAACATGGGTTTTGTGGATAAAGTCGATGCAGCTCATCGCAGAGTTCACATCATGGCGAGTGGCCTGGGTATTGGTGAATAACCCCACCACAGAGCCTGTTCCTTCAATTTCGCGGTTTGCCACTACCGAGCCGGTGACAATATCTGTTTGATTCGCCCATTTGCTTAATAGCACCACAAAGCTTGAGAGCAATAAGCTGTATAAGCTCACGCCGCTGTCTTGTGCCAGTTTAATCAGTACAGAACTTTGAACAGCCGATAATTCAAATGACACGTTGTTTCCGATATAACTAGCTTGATCTGGTCTAGGTCGGTCGTAAGGAAGGTCGAGTGTTTCAGCCCCCGCCAAATGTGTGCGCCAAAACGCCAATTGCTTTTGCCATTGTGCACTGTCTTTTTGATGACTTTGCCAATAGGCATAGTCGCCATAATCAAAGCTCAGCGCGGGTAAATTCAACGTCAGGTCATTGAGCTGCGCTTCATACACATGCTTAAGCTCTGATAAAAAGACCCCCGCACTCCAGCCATCAAATGCAATGTGGTGAATATTGATAAGTACCACATCTTGCTGATGGGGTTTCGCATCCGTGACATGATAATGGCTCACCCTAATTGGCGCTTCATCTGTGAGCTTAAAAATATGCTGAATATCATGGCGGAGTAACGACGAAAGCTGCTGTTCTTGCGTTTGCTGGCTGTCTATCTTAACGCGCGACGATGCTAAGCGCTGCTGCTGTGCATGGGCGTCATTTTGGACAAATACACTATTTAAGACCGGATGACGTAAAACCATAAAAGCCAGCGCTTGCTCAAAACACGCTACATCGAGCGCTGGCACATAAAAACACAGCGGAATCGTATATGCATTGCTGCCTTGCTCTAACTGCTCAATAAACCACAGTCGTTGCTGGGCATATGACATAGGTTTAACCGGGTTCTGACAACGATAAACCACGGGTAATGCGCTGGGTTCCTGTTCAATGCCTGATTGCAGTAGCACTTCTATTAGCGCTTGTTTATTGGCTTTTATTAAATCAAACCAGTACGTTTTGTCTTCTAACGGTTGGCGTAATTTAAATTTTAATTTATCGCCTGACTCGACCCAAAGCAGCATCTGCAAATCGTTAACTTTATACAATAACTCCAATGCATTCATCACTTAGAACTCCCCTGTTTCTTCTTCTACCTGACTCGAAGCCATGAGATATTCATCCAACTGAGCCACACTTTGATGCTCAAACAAATCTGCGACTCTGATATTAATACCAAATTGTTCGGTCAGTTTTTGACACACTGTTATTGCTAAAATAGAGTTGCCCCCCAGAGTAAAAAAGTCGTCGGTTATTCCCACACTTTTTATACTTAATGTCTCAGCAAACAATGTACAAATTGCACGCTGAGACTCAGTGCTAGGCGCAACAAAAGCAGTTCGGGGGACATCAGGTTCTGGTAAAGCGTGACGATTTATTTTGCCACTGCTGGTATAACTAAAGCGCGCAATATACATAAATACACTTGGGATCATGTAACTCGGCATGCCTTTTTGGAGATGGCTCATTAGCACATTGGCGTCGAGTTCTCGCTCGGCACTGTAATACCCAACCAAACTATCAACACCGCCTACTTTCAAGACTTTTACCACACAGTGATTGATCGCATCATGCTGAGCGAGCCTATGCTCAATTTCTTCCAGCTCAACTCTGTATCCTCGTACTTTTACTTGAAAATCAGCACGACCGATATATTCAAACTGCCCTTTAGCCGATAACCGCACGCGGTCTCCGGTTTTATAAAGTGTGTTATAACTTGTTTGTAAATCAGCCTCGTTCTTAAATGGGTTATCAATAAACTGCAATGACGTTAATGCCGGTTGATTTAAATACCCTCTTGCCACCCCTGGACCTGCAATATACAGCTCCCCCACAACACCTCGCTCTACAGGTTGTAAGTGAGGGTCTAACACAAACATCTGCATATTTTGAATTGGCGTTCCAATAGGCAACTCGGCTAAATCTGTGATTTCGGCTTGCGCACAACACACCGTGCCTTCGGTTGGCCCATATTGGTTAATTAACCGGCATGAGTTTGGCAAAATGGCTAAGCCACCCAGTGCTTCACCACCGGTATGGATCACCTCTAGCGAACTGAACTCATTACCTTTTAATAGCTTAACCAAGGCGGTACTTAAAAAAGCACAGGTTATTTTTTGCTGTTCTATGTATTCAACCAGTCCAACAAGATCGCGCTGTAGCGATGGGTCTATAAGATGCAGTTCAGCACCCGCTATAAGTGCAGGGAAAATCTCAAACACCGACGCATCAAACACCAAATTAGAAAACTGCAGTACCTTGCTCTCTTGCGTCAGTCCTAAGGTATTTATTTGCGATTCAATGAGGTTAACCACACCATTGTGTTCAATCATCACGCCTTTTGGCTGGCCAGTTGTACCTGATGTGTAAATTACATACGCGAGCCGTTCTGCTGACAAAGGCCTATCTACATTGTGCTTAGGCATTGTGTATATTTCGGGGTTATCAACCGTAAACACTTTCAGCGTACATGCCTCATCACGGCGTATATTATCGGCTTGCTGTTTAAAGTCGGCGTGATAACTCGACTGGGTTAATACGGCTAACGCCGCAGTGTCTTGTAATATATAGTGAGCACGTTCAATTGCACCTTGGGGGTCAATGGGCACATACGCCCCTCCCGCTTTGATCACCGCTAATATGCTGATCACCATCTCAATTGAGCGATCCATCGCAATGGCAATCAAGCTATCAGGCTGCACGCTCAAATGCTGCAATAGATAATGAGCAAGTTGGTTAGATGCTTCATTGAGGGCTTGGTAAGTCAGGGTTTTCCCTGCAAAGGTGACCGCTGGTAATGCCGAAAATATCCGAGCCTGTTGATAAAATAACTGCTCTATTCCCTCAGGTTCAAAAGCAACATAGGTTTGGTTTGCTTTTGCTAAAGCATCATAGCGCTGCGCGGGAGTCAACGCGTTTAACTGACCATGGTGACGTGTAAGATAACGGGGGATCGCATGTAACATCTGTTCAAATTGCGCCAATAAATGCTTAGCCCTTTCCTCTGACAGCAAGGCAGTATCGTAACTTAACCCGAGTGTTAACGTGTTTTGCTGCTCTTGAGCGATCACTGCGATTGGGTAGTCTACTTTTTCAAACGCTGCGCGATAACTAAAATTGAGCCTTTCTGTGTCATCGTTTTGCGGCTCAGGGTAATTTTCATGAATTAACACGGTTTGAAACAAACGTTCCGCGCCTTGTTGTAATTGTGCTAATGGCTGGTGGGAGTGGGTATTTAACAGTGACATACTCTGGGTGATCGCTTGCAACTGTTGTAATACTGTATTGTCGTTGTCCCACTGCACACACAGCGGCAATGTGTTGATATACAAGCCGACACTGTCTTCAATACCGTCAACATCAATTCCCCTGCCCGAGACGGTCGTCCCGACCATAGTTTGACTACTCGCACTGTATATTCGGATCAATTTATGCCACGCAAGCTGCAATATACTGTGCATAGTCACGTTACTGTCGCGTGCAACTTGCTGCAAGTGTGTCGCTTTAAACGAAATAAACGCTTGTTCTGCTGCCTCAACGTGTTTGTGTGTCGCTAAACCCGACGCACACGACAGCATAGATGAAATATCATTACACTCATCAAATCGTAACTTTTCTCTCAACCAAAACTGCTTACATGCCTCACGCTGACTGACGTAAAAATGTTGTGCATTAACATAGCCACTATCTTCACGTTTATGTGGGATGGCTCCTTGGCAAAGCTGGATATAAACTTGATGTACCCGCGCCATAAGTCGCGCGTTACTCCACCCGTCAGACACACTGTGATGTTCACTTCTTAACAAGGTGAAACTCGACTCGTCTCGTTTTATAAGTTGGAGCCGCAATAAGCCCGCCTGATTTAAATTAAAGGGATGATTTCTATCTTCTCGCTGTAGCAGTGTGATGGCTGCATCAACATGAGTGTGTGTACTCCAATCATGAAAGATAAAATTAACGTCAACTTCCTGCTGAATAAGCTGTATAGGAGCATGTTGCCAATCAAAATACATTCGCAGTGCTGGGTATTCATCCACAACCCACTGCCACGCTTGCTGATAATAAGGCACGACCAATGGCTCATCATAATCAATCAAAAACTGCACATGATAGGCGTCACTATCTGGAAAGCTAACGTGCTGATAAATCATGCCTTGCTGCAAAGAGGTTGCGCCAAACACCTCTGAGATCCCCTGCACTGCCGTTATTTTATCAAACTCTTCAATCGGCATATCAACCCCAATATCGCTTGGGGAGCGTGTGAAGCTTGCTTGCCTCGTGCAGTGCTGCACAATGTCGTGCAATGTTTGTTCAAAGGCATTACACAATAAATGATGTGCCTTGGCGTCCAATTTTGTCGCAATTGAGAACATCAGCTCTCCGGCATTTACGGCACCGTTAACACTGATGAGCAAGCCATCATTATTTTCTTGGCTCACTTGTGTTGATAAATCATCAAGCGCTATTTGCCAATCAGCAGATTGCTCTGCCGTGCTGATCACGCCTAAATAATTAAATGCAATCGGAGGTAAAATTAAAGATGCGTCGTTTACTTGGCACGCACCAAAGCCGATGCCTTTATTTTCGACCTTTCGTAAGCACTCTTTGATTGCTCTAATAGTCAGTGATAACGAGTCTGCTATTGGCAGTGCTACCGGGTAATGGGTTGTAAACCATCCTATGGTGCGTGATGTATCCAGTATCACATCGCGTTCATCAAGCAAGTGATCAAGTTGCTCTCGCCCATGCCCCTCTAATGTAATTAACTGACAGTGACACTGATTTACTTGATGTAATGCATATGCAAATGCACACAGTAATAAGTCATTAATTTGCGTGCCATAAGCCGCATTCGATTTTGCTAAAAGCAACTCAGTTTCTGCAACCGGTAAGCGTATTTCAGCGTCAAAGCTGTGCGAAGGGTCTGTGTGTAACACCAGCTCTTTGAGCGATTCATCTTGTGCCAAGACATGCTGCCAGTAAGCACCTTCGCTAGGATACATACCTTCATATTGATGCATCACATCAACCCATTGACGGTAACTGGTGGTTTTTTCTGGTAGGCTGCGGTTGAAATACAGCGCGTGTAAATCCTCACTGAATATTTGCCAAGACACAGTATCAATGGCTAAATGATGACAACTGACGAAGATGGCATCCCGCGCGTGAGTAAACTCACGAATATAGGCAACCGACAGAATTGCACCAGAACACACCTCTTTATCTTGTTGCACTTCATTAAGCAAGGCTGGCAACGCCTCAGGTTCTGTGTGCGCCATATCAATAATACGTAACCCTATTGGCCGGACTTTTTCATAGCTTTGATACCGCACTGGGCGGCCACTGTGATTTACATCAAAGCTGGTACGCAACATGTCATGGTGTGCCACTAACTCATTCAGTGCTTGCTGTAAGCGGACTATATCAATAGGCGGCACTTGAATTAAAAAGCTTTGATTCCAATACTCAGGCTGAGTAATTAAGCCACGCTGTACGTCATCAAAAAAGCGCTGCTGCACCGGTAGTAGCGAAAACTTACCCACTAGCTCGCCTTGCTGGCTCAATACCGTGGTACTCGAATGCCCTGACAGCACATATTTGGCTTGAGCCTGAACCGTGCTATGAGTAAATACATCTTTAACTGCAAAGTTAAACCCCGCTTTACGTAATTTCGACACCAACGTAATAGAAGAAATAGAATCTCCACCAATTTGGAAGAAGTTATCTAACGTGCTTACTCGCTCAACATTCAGTAAAGATTGCCAAATATCGCTGATCTGCTGTTCTGTCTTATTACTGGGTGCCTGAAATTGCGCCTGGGCTAAGTCTTGTGTGGGTAGTGCCTCATGGTTCACTTTACCATTGGCGGTTAACGGTAATTCTGATAACGCAATAAACTGACTTGGTATCATGTAATGCGGTAAACGGTCACTCAATAAATCAACAAACAGCTCATGCGTTACCACTTGTTCGCTGACATAAAAAGCAGCTAGCCACTCACGTCTGCCCTGTTGTTTTAGTGTCACCGCGACTTGAGTGATGCATTCGAGTGATAACAATTGCTGCTCTATTTCATGTAACTCAATGCGGTAGCCTCTGAGCTTAATTTGCGCATCGCTGCGGCCCAAGTAATGTAATTGAGAGGCCCTATCCACTTTCACCAAGTCGCCCGTAAAGTACAAACGGTCATAAAGTCCGTTATAGTCGCCTTGTGCGACAAACGGGTTATTAATAAACGCCGCCTTGGTCTGCTCTGGTAAATTTAAATATCCAGCCGCAACGCCTGGACCAGAAACATATAAGTAACCGCTCGCACCTTGAACAACAGGCTCTAATTGGCTATCTAGCACATACACTCGGGTGTTGGCGTATGGCGCGCCTATCCCTTCATTTTTTACTGGGTAACGCTGGGAGATACAGCATCCTACCGTGGTTTCAGTTGGACCATACTCATCAAGTACAACATGACAATGTGCTTTTAAGGCTGAGACTTGCTGAGACAGTAACTTCTCGCCCCCGAGCATAAGCGTATCGACACGTACTTTCGTATCACTAGAAAAGACTAACTCGGCAAGGCTTGGGACCATTTTGACAAATTCAATATCATGACGGGTTAAGTACTGGCGATACTCGTCTACATACTTAACGGGGTGTGGGAATATATGCACATGTGCAGCACGTAACACAGCAGCAAGAGTAGTCGTTACACTGAGATCAAAGCCAATATTAGAAGAAAAATCCACTTTCATTCCAGGTACAATGATCTCTGTAATATTATCAACGTAGTGGCCAACACATCCGTGCGTTACCATTACCCCTTTCGGCTGACCTGTTGTACCAGAGGTATAAATCACATACGCCAAATCATCAATATTACTTTCTGGTAATGGCTGCTGCGAGCAATTAACGCCATCTATGCCCGATTTTGTTTCAACACTTTCTATGGCCACATCGGTTGCCAACTCTGGCAATGCCGCCAGCAAGTGAGGCTGGGTTAATAGCAATGTGGCCGCACTATCAGTGACTATATAGTCAATACGCTCTGAAGGCGCATCAGCGTCAATAGGCACATAAACTGCACCCGCTCTCATAATGGCGATTAATGACACCAGCATGGTAATAGAGCGGTCCATCAGTAGCACCACTCGGGGTTGTTTTTGTGGTGTTGCAACGCCTGCGAGTTTCGTTGTGATCTGTTGCGCAATTTGTGTCGAATACACATCGAGTTGCTGATATGTCAACCGCGTATCATCACACTGTAATGCGATAGTATCGCCGTATTGTGCACTAAGCGTATCAAAGCGTTCCGTCAACGCGCACTGTTCCCTTGCAGCATGTGGCTTATTTGACGCATTCAATAATTGCTGGCGCTGTACTGGCGTAAACATTGCTAACTCATTAATTGGGCTATCTGGTGCCTCACAAATAGCCTCTAATAAATTCACATAGTGTTGTGCCAAATTGTCAATACGTGCATCGCTAAACAACGCGGTATTAAAGTTTAATAGCAGCTTTAATTCATTTTCGCTCTGTTGTGAAACACTGTCATTCACAAAGACCGTTAGATCATGTTTGGCCACTTGGTAAATGTCATCAACATCAATCGGTGTAAAGAACGCACTTTTATTGGCCTCTTCGCCAAAATTCTGCACAGAAAACATCACCTGAAAAATAGGATGTCTAGATGCGTCTCTTTCCAAAGATAAATGTTCAACAATCGACTCAAATGGCACGTCTTGATGTGCTTGCGCCTTAATAACCGTGTTATGTACTTGCGCTAAAAATTCATCAAATTTACTGACAGGATCAAGCTGATTACGAATGGGCTGAGCATTAACAAAAAAGCCAATTAGATTCTGCGTATCGTAGCTGGTTCTATTCGCAGTAGGCGAACCAAGGGTTATATCGGTTTGGCCCGAGTACCTGTGTAAAAGAACATTAAATACACTTAATAGTAAGGTATACAAAGTCACACTGTGAGCACGGGCGAGCGCTTTGAGCTTTTTCGTGGTGGTGGCTTTCACAACCTGATTGAGGTTTTTTCCTACATAACTCAGCTGCTCAGGCCGTGGGTGATCAAGCGGTAAATTAAGGGTTTCAAAGCCTTGTAGCTGTGTTTGCCAATAACTTAATTGGCGCGCTAGCTCTCCTTGTTGTAAATAAGTGTGTTGCCAATATGCGTAATCTTGATATTGAATGGGTAACTTTGCCAGCGCTTGAGATTGCTCGTCCTCTGGGGTCAGCAATAGCTCTAGCTCTTTTAATAAAATATCGACACTCCAGCCATCAAATGCAATATGGTGGATATTTATCAATGCTGCAACTTCACTCTTATCTTGGTAAATGCTTAACCGCACTGGCAGCTCTTTGGTCAGATCAAACACATATTGCATATCTTGCGCTATGCGCGTGCGCCAATCGTGTTGGGCAACCGTTTCAATCACGGGGGTAAATTCATCCGCCGAACGAATATCTAATAAGACCTTTTCAGACTCACTTTTATCATCAAAGCATGTTCTTAGCACCTGATGGCGCTCAATAATACACTTTACAGCCTGCGTGAAGCGGGCAGCGTCTACAGTAAGAGTCAGTGCTATCGGAACCGTGTACGCCGCTGAGCCTTGCTCATATTGTTCAATAAACCACAGTCTTTGTTGTGCAAAAGACAGAGGGAGATTATCGATATTCGCGGGCTCGATTTTGTTCTTTTGTAGGTATAAACCATCGTCGATTAAGGCACTAATGGTGGAACACTTAAACAAAATAGCCACATTCACTTCGTAATCGAGCGCTTGAGACATTCTATGGCATAACGTGATCGCCAATATAGAATTGCCTCCGAGCCTAAAGAAATCATCATTCACCCCTACACGGGCAATACTCAGCGTTGTTTGCCATATGTGACATAAGGTTTGCTCAAGCTCAGTATGTGGTGCTTGATAATCGACTGAACACAGCTCAGGCGTCGGCAATGCTTTTTTATCTATTTTACCGTGCGTTGTCAGTGGAATTTGCTCAAGTTGAACAAAGTGCTGTGGGATCAGATGTGCAGGCAATTGTGTTTTTAAAGACTCAATCAGGGTTTGAGTATTAATTTCTACCACCGGCTCCCGAACATAATGAGACAAATGAGTATGAGTTAACGATTCACCGTGCGGCTGATTGATAGACGCAAACTCACAATGTGAGTTTACGTCGTTTTTAATTAAGCTCACCGACATTAAATGTGCCGCACTGTCGTTTGGCATAAAACGAATACCACAACCCAATGACTGAGCTACATCTACCCAGTTTTGCCAATTGAGCGGCGCAGAGAACTTACAAGGTAAATTATAGTAATTGACATAAGCCTGATAGACACGTTCATTGGGTACGCCTTCAACAACAAGATGCTGATGTAAAGCCATCAGCTCTTTGACATTGACATCGTTCGTGTACTCAATCACATGGGGGGTAAGTGGCTGCGTGCTCTCTGCTGAGAAACTCAGTAATGCATCATACCGATAGTCTGTCATTTCACTGCTGTGATTCCCCGACTTATACATAGTTTGCGCATCAGTACACAGAGCAAAGTGGCTTGGTAGCTGTGCAAAAAATGCTGGGCTGATCAGCAATTCTTTATCTAGTACCCGTGCTTGAGAGGCTAGTTGCTTAAGCTGATTGTGAGGTACATCAGACGCACGAGATTTCTGTACATCATAATGGAATGTGTCGAGCAATCGAGCATCTCTCACATCACCAATAAAAATAAGTCCGCCCTTGGCGATTAATTGACTCGCTTGCTCAATCACTTCCATCAAATAATCGAATGATGGAAAATACTGTGCAACCGAATTGATTATAATGGTGTCTGGCACATAATTTTGTGCAGCAACCGCATCATAAATCTTAGCCGCATCACACACAGCAAACTGAGCTTTGTGTTCAAAGCCAAGTTGCTTGGCACCAAAGCCTAGTTTATCAATGGCGGCTTTAGAAAAGTCCGTTGCAAAATAGTGGGTGCAGTGTTCAATCAGAGGATAAAAAATTAACCCTGAGCCGCTGCCGATCTCAAGTACATTACCAAGCGGCAATGTTTTTAAGCGTGCAACCGTAGCATCACGCCACTCATGCATTTTTTCCACATCGATGGGCATCCCCGTATAGGTGCTATTCCACCCTTCGAAGTCAGCTTGATCAACCGTTAAGTCTTTTTCCAATCGACTATATTCTGCATCGTACACCTGTTGCCAGCTCTCAACGGTGACCTCGTGTCCCTGAGTAGGATCAGAGCATGAAGTAAAGTACGCACTCAGAACTTTTTGCTGATTCAGCTCTAATAACTGAACCGTACTTTGGGCTATGCCTTGGCACTTTGATAAAACCTGTTCAATTTCGCCCAACTCAACACGATAACCTCGGATCTTAACTTGAAAGTCACTGCGCCCAAGATACTCAATATCATTGTTCAAATCATATCTGGCGAGATCTCCGGTGTCATACAACACGCTGAAGTCATCATCTTTCATGTGATTTGCAATAAATTTTTGTGCCGTCAGCTCAGGGCGTTTAAAGTACCCTGCGGCAACGCCACTGCCGCTAACGAACAAGCGACCCACGACCCCTTTAGGCACAGGGTTCATATGTTGATCAAGAATATACAAACACGTATTTAGTAATGGTTTGCCGATATTGGTGTTTAAGTCTCCCACTTTATAACGGTGGAATGAACAACACACCGTTGTTTCAGTGGGGCCATAAGCATTGATTACCTGACATACCTCAGAAAAGCGCCGTAGCGTTTTATCGGGCGTGGTTTCTCCAGCAACCACCAAAATACGCAAAGAGTGGCAGTCGCTTTCATCGAGTGTTTCAACAAGTACTGGCGGTAATGTCGCAATAGATACTTGCTCAGCGCTCAGCATTTGAGCCAGCGCCTTAGCATCTTTTCGTACCGTTTTATCGCACACCACCAGCGTTGACCCACTACACAGCGTGCTGTAAATCTCCCACGTTGCTGCATCAAAGCTGATTGAGGCAAACTGCAAAACATTATCTGTGTGAGTCAAACTAAACATCTGCCTTTGACTATGAACCAGATTCACCACCCCCGCGTGGCTGATCATGACCCCTTTTGGCTGCCCTGTTGTGCCTGATGTATAAATAATATTAACCAACGATTGCGGCGCTAAGTCGACAGGCCTTCCTGCCCACTTATACGCAGCCGTTTTTACCGCCTTACTGGTGATATCAACTAAGCGAACGCCGTCTTCTTGTATAAACGCTAATACATTGACGACGTGATCGCAGCACAGTACGGCGGATGCACCACAATCTTTTAAAATATAACGTACTCGCTCCATTGGATAAGCAGGGTCGACGGGGACATATACCACGCCGAGTTTTACTGCAGCCAGCATCGCAATGATCATATTGCTGCTTCGCTCAAACGAGATGGCAACGGTATCGCCCAAGCGTACACCGACTTCCTCAGATAAATAGCCCGCAACCTGATCAGCCTGCTTGTCTAATGCCTGGTAAGTAAATTGCTCGTTTTGAAAGCACAAGGCCACTTCATCGCTATATTGCGTGACCGTGCGTTGCCACATATCCAGTACCGTGTCTTTTTTATCAAAACTTGCATATGTATCAACTTGTTGCCTCAGCGATATATGCTCATTGCTGCGCATACCCGACTGCAAAGGCTCTGATGATAAAATACAGCTTAAATAGTGTTGGTAATACTCAGCCAAATATTCGAGCTGAGCTTGCTCAATGAATGTACTGTGGGCTTGAAATTGAATATCGAAGGTATTGCCTTCGCGGTTAACTACCAACGCAATAGGAATATTGGTCATCGCTATTGCGTCTATTGCTTCGCCTGCGCTGGCTTTTAACGCGCTATGCTTTTGATAAAAATGAATGTAATTAAACGCTGCTTGGTATAAATCTTGGTCTGGTTCAATGCCTAAATCTGATTTGATTTGACCATATGGATAATTTTTGTGCTCCATTAAATACAGTTTTTCTTGATACACCGCCTTAACCAATTCTGCCTCTACGCTGTTAAAGCGCATGGGCATGGTATTTAAGTGCAAACCAAACTGTTCATCACCGCCTTCGACTTCAAGTCGATTATTAACCACTACGCCCAGTGTGACATCGTCTGAACCGTTAAATACTCGCAACAAATGTACAAAAGCGGCCATAAAGACCGAATCAACCGACACCCCATGCTGTAGCGCCATATCGAGTGCCGCTTGATGCATATAGGCGGAAAGCTCGCAGGTCTGCTCAATCATAACAGGCTCATGTTTAGCAATCGCCTTACTGCGCATTTTATGCACTTTCTCGGGCATATCTTCTAAATAACGTCGCCAAAATTGACGTTGCGGTGGATCGTTTATTACTGCAATTTCTTGCTTAACATATTGACCAAAATTCACCGCAACTGGTCGACTTTCAATAGATGAAACCACCTCTTCATCAGTCCTGTTTTGCGTATACGCACTGATAAACTCAGCAATGAGTGATGCCACACTCCAGCCGTCTTCAATGGCATGATGCGAGGTAAATATCAGCTTAAACTGCGCCTGTGATGGCACAATAGCAAGCCGAAATAGTCCAGCCTCATCGAGCACAATAGGCGTATTACTTTCTTGATCCCATGCCCGCTCATAGTCACTGTATTGCACAATGTGTTTTGTCACATCAAGGGTATGCTCAACTAAAGTGAGATACCCCATATCATCAAACTGCTGATATGCCGCGCGCAATAATTCATGCTTATTAACCAAGGCTTGCCATATCAGGGTAAACCTTGTTATATCGAGCGGTTGATTGACTTCACTTACATCCAAATTATGATAAATCCGGCCATCACGCTTGCACTCTACAAACATACCTTGCTGCAAATGGGTTGCAGGGTAAACGTCGGCTAACTGAGCAAAGCGCGATTGCAGCTGGGTATTTACCAGACTAAACGGTAAATATTTAGGTGTTGCAGTGTATGGCGCCGTATTTACCGGTTTACCTTCGTTCGTTTTGTCTAAAATGCGTTTTACTGTTTTATACTGAAATATATCCCTGACAGACACACTAAAACCCATTGATTTTAGCTGTGCCACAACACGAATAGCATTAATAGAGTCTCCCCCAATACGGAAGAAATCATCTTCAATACCCACTTGCTCAACTGACATCACATCAGCCCAAATAGCACACCATGCGTGTTCGGTTTCAGTGCTTGGTGCACAGTGATCCGCTTGGGTAAAGTTTGGCTCTGGGAAATTACGAACATCGACTTTGCCATTAATCGTCAGTGGCATTGATGGCATATAAACAAAATGCTGTGGCACCATATGTGCTGGTAAACGACTGCTAAGCTGCTGAATAAAATCATCATGTGCAATGTCACTGTCAGCCACATAGTACGCCACGAGATACTGACCTGAATCTCGCTTTTTGGCCAATACCGTATTTTGTATCACGCCTGCGATTTGAGACACGCAATGTTCAATTTCACCGAGTTCTATTCGATACCCTCTAATTTTGACTTGAAAGTCGTTACGGCCAATATACTCGATACCACCACTATCAAGCTCTCTGACTAAATCACCGGTTTTATAGAGGATTGCTTGCCCAGCATTTTGATTATGCGGGTTTGCAATAAACCTTGATCCGGTTAACGACGTTTTATTCAAATATCCGCGTGCAACCCCGCCTCCGCTCACATACAGTTGCGCGACAACACCTTGTGGCACGGGGTTTAAGTTATCATCTAAGATGTACGCACTCAGATCATTTAATGGCATACCAATGTTAGAGCGCTCACTGATGTCTGCTGGTGAAATTGCCTTAAACGTAACATGAACACAGGTTTCTGTTATGCCATACATGTTAACCAATGTAGGATCACGATAGCCATACAAATCAAACCAAGGCTGAAGCTGAACCAAATTAAGTGCCTCTCCACCGAAAATGACGTACCTTAAATGCTCAAGCTGTGCTTGTTTTCTGGCTTCTTGAATAAAGTTGTAAAACGCGGACGGCGTTTGGTTTAATACCGAAATTTTGTGCTCTTTCACTAACTGAAAAAATACGGTGGTATCTTGGGTTTGCTGCTTGCTAGGAATAAATAAACTCCCGCCATGCAACAAGCTCCCCCAAATCTCCCAGACACTAAAATCAAACACATAAGAGTGGAATAAACACCACACATCGTCTGGTGTAAAATTAAAATGTGAGTTTGAACTATTCAGTAAACGGCTCACGTTATTGTGTGTGATCTGCACACCTTTTGGCTGCCCAGTGCTGCCGGATGTATAAATCACATAGGCCAGTTGCTCTGGTACTATCGCGATATTGGGTCGTTCATCACTGTAATGTTGTGCAGGCAGCGTGTCTAAGCAAATGCGTGTTAATTGAGGCAACGTCGCAATGCGTTCGCTATGGGTACTGTTCGTGATCACAATTTGGCTTGCCGTATCTTCTGCAATATACCTAATGCGAGAAGTCGGATAAGTCGGGTCAATTGGCACATACGCGCCACCTGCTTTTAATACCGCCAGAATCGAAACAATGGTGTCAAATGATGGCTCCAGCAACAGTAATACTAAGGACTCAGCGCGTATATGATTGTTTTCTATAAGGTATTGGGCTAATTGGTTAGAGGCCTTATCAATATCAGCATAAGAGGCCTCTTTACCTGCACACATAAGTGCACATTTAGTGGGCGCTCGCTCAGCCATTGCAACAAATTGTGATACTAAATTATTTTCTGGATAGGCAGGTACCGCCGCCGTATATTTTTCCAGCAAGCACGTACGCTGTTCTACTGACATTAAATCAATATCGCCAACAGGGCGTTCCAATTGAGTTGAGAACGATGTCAGTACATGTTCAACCGCAGTGATCAACTGTTGGATCTGTGTGTCACTGTATATTGCGGTGCGATATTCAACTCGTAGACTTAACGTATCTTGCATATCAAATTCAAAATACAGCGGATATTTAACCTGCGAAGGCAACATATTATTTTGCGTAATAACCCAAGGCACATCATGGCGTTTTTGTGGCTCTAAAGTCATATACACCGATGGTAGTTTTTCTTCTACCGTATAATTTTCTCTCACTTTTTTAAGTAAGGCATCATAGGCGAGTGGGTTTGCTAATTGCTGTGTGATTTGTGCAAAGCACTGCGCAATAAAATCAGTAACTGAGGTATTGAGATCAAGATCACAATAATACAGTTCATTGGCTAAAAAGTTACCATACACGTTTTGCGCATCAGGATGACGAAGGCTTCGTACGCCTCCAATAGACACAGAATCCTGATTGGAGAAACGCAGGGTGATCAGCTGAATACATGCTAATAACACAGAAAAAACGCTCACTTCTTGCGCCTTCGCACTGGCGAAAAGCTGATCTGACAATGCCGTGGAAAAAGCCTTGGTTTTAAATTTTCCGTGTGGTTTTTCACTGTGCTGGTTATTAAACAAGGTTGCGGTATTCAACGAGGCGATGAGCGTATCATCCGCCTCTTTATATACCGTTTGCGTAATGGTACTTGGTACGATGGGCAACTGACACTCAGGGTTTTCTAACACCTCAGCTAACTGCGGCACAAAGAGGTTGTACATCGCTTCACCATCGGTCAGTAAATGGTGATGAATGAATATAAGTTGATGCACGTGCCCCTCATGACACAGTGCGATAAACCAATAGAGTGGCCCCGTATGCATATCGAACGGGCGATCAATGCTGCGCGCTAACGCTTCATCTACCGTAGCATCATGATAGTTAGAATGTTTATGAGCCTGCCCTCCCAGCTCTTCCGGTACATTAAGCACGGTGATCAGGTTATCAGCGGTACTTAATCGCGCACCAATTTGATAACCTAAGTTATCTTCATTTACACGCATACGTAAAATGTCGTGGTGGTTGATCAGGCGCATCAACGCGTGTTGTAGCTGTTCAAGCTTAATAGTCTGACAACCGGCTGCTGAGAAGTTAATAGACAGGTTTTCGTTATACAAAATTGCCGACGTAGACAGTTGATGATTTAAGATCAATCGCTGCATCGGGTTAAATACCCCGTCATTTACTGCAAGCGTGCATGTTTTGGCTGCACTGCCCTCCTCATTCTCAAGCTTATCAGCCAGCGCATAAAATGTTTTACTTTGAAGTACCTGCACTGGCGAGCAACTCACTCCGTGTTCATGTAGTTTAGCCCCAATGTGCATGGCTAAAATAGAATCGCCGCCCAGCTGATAAAAACTGTCATTACCAGCAATGTTCGAGATATTTAAAACACCCGAAACCGTTTTTAACAGCAGCTCAAGCATCTGACTGTGTTCAGCCGTGTTGTTATTTTCTGTCGTAATAGGATCAAGCTGATTTAATAAAGCACGAGCGTCTATTTTGCCACTAATAGACACTGGCATTTCATGCACATGGATATAGTGCTTTGGCAACATGTACTCAGGTAAATAGCGGCTAATAAACGCTGGCAACGCCTCATCTGGCTTGATTGGATGTGATGAAGTATAAAATGCCACCAGCTGGTTACGAGCGGGATCAACCACTACTTTGCTTTGCACTACCTCTGGATATTGCTGCAACTGATGTTCAATTTCGCCCGGCTCAATCCGAAAGCCATTCACTTTAATTTGTTGGTCACATCGGCCTAAATAAACTAACTGCCCATCCGCCTGTTGCTTAACGAGATCACCGGTTTTGTATATTTGCCGATAATCATCAAATGGGTCGTCTGCTTGCACCCAAAATGGGTTTTCAATAAAACAATGATGTGTTTGGGTCTCAAGATTTAAGTACCCTCTTGCTAGACCTCGGCCGGATAAGTACAACTCCCCTTCGTCACCGTACGCGACTTGTTCACCTGCTTGATTAACAATATAACCACGCATATTATCAATAGGCGCGCCGATATGATGGATGCTCTGCGCATCAACCCGCTGGCCCGTGGCATAGATTGCGCACTCAGTTGGGCCATAAAAATTATATAAATTATATGCTTGTGCGAAGTATTCACCACACTCTTTTTGGCAAGGCTCTCCTGCAAAAATAAAGCTGCTTACGCTGTCATAACTGACGCGGGGTAACGTGGCCAATACTGAAGGCGGTAAGTACACCACATTTAAACGGTGCTGCGTGATATAACCTGATAACGCCACACTGTCGGTGCGAATATCATCGCTTAACAGGTGTAATTCATGACCAAATATTAACGGGCAAAAACACTCAGAAACACTCACATCAAACACAAAATGGGTAAAAGCGGAGGTTTTTAATGGTGTATTTAAGCCATCGTTTTTACCATAAATGGGTGACAACGCCTGTAAAGTATTCACCACACTATGATGCTCTAACATCACCCCTTTTGGTGTGCCTGTTGAGCCAGATGTGTATATGACATAAGCCAAATGCTGAGCGCTAACGGCTCGATTCGGGTTACTTATCTGATAATCATTAAAGCTTCTTTCATGATCAGTCAGATCAAATATATACCAGTTCTTTGCCTGTAAGGTGTTAAATTGTAGAGCCAGTTCCGCCGTGGTGATCACCAATGAAGGGGCAACATCATTAAGGATGAAGCGAACGCGTTCAAGGGGGAAGTCAGGGGCAATCGGCACATAACATACACCGGCTTTTAATGCGCCCAGCATACAAATCAACGCAAACTCAGAGCGTGGCAACAATAATACAACGCGCTGCTGTGTGCTATCTGTTGACTCGGCTGATAATTGACTTTTTTCGTAAATAAAATGGCTGACTTGATTGGCACGCTGATTTAGCTGTGTATATGAGAGCGCTACATTATTAAACACAAGTGCATTATATTCTGGAGTTTTATCTACTTGTTGTTCAAAGAGCTGATGTACGCAAGAGGTGGTTTTTGGCGTAACCTTCCCTTGCAAATAAGTGAGTTTTTTAGAATTATCTAATTTTTTTTGGGTGCTCACCTGAGCGTTAACCGTTCCATCATTTGAAGAGTTCATTCTTATACGCCGCATGTTAACTTATTACAAAACAATAAATATGAGCTTATACCATTGAAAATATTCAACTAATATAAACCCGCCTACTGAACAGTAAGAGCTTTAACAGCGTGCTCGAACACTTTTTTATTCCACTTTAAACTATATTTTGTAATTACATATAGCAATTACAAAACATTACAGCAATCAAATAATTTTACACACCATTAACTTGAACTATTCATATTAATATCATATAAAATCAATGTGCATTGCATAAAATACAGCCAATCTACCTATCAGCTAGGATAAAACGAGCTAATCTCGTTATGTTGACATGTTTTTTGAAGGCAACGACTGCATAGCATTACAACGAAATCTGACACTGTAATGACGTGTAATAGACTTTTTTTTAATCATGTCCGACAGTGGACACACTTATTGACTAGGATTGGCGAAACATGTAAGCCAGAGTGGTTTTGGGTTACTGACTGCATTAATGCCAGAAGTTCTTACCAATATTCAGCCAAATACGGCTCATATTTGGAAATTTGCTCGGTGTATACCAAGCAAAAACAGGAGGTTACTTATGGTACAAGATAAAAATCAAAACTCAGAAAAGGAGAATGCAGTGGAACAACAAAACCAAACGGCTGACGCCGAATTATCATTCGAGGGTAAAACCGAAGAAGCTGATAAAATCATTAAAAACTCTGTGTATGGTGCAGCGGGTGTCGGACTTGTGCCGATCCCTTGGGTTGACTTCGTTGGTCTAACGGCGATTCAAATCAAAATGCTTCATTCACTTTCAAAAGTATACGGAGTTGAATTTTCAGAGTCTCGTGGTAAAGCAGTGATCACCTCTTTAGTCAGTGGCTACTTGCCCATTGCGCTAGTGCAGCCTATCGCCAGCTTTATCAAATCAATTCCACTGGTTGGACAATTAACAGGGGCAGTCACTATGTCTATCCTTGGGGGTGCCACAACCTACGCAATTGGCAGAGTATTCAACTTGCACTTTGCAGCAGGCGGCACATTTTGGGACTTAGACGCAAATAAAATGCGTGCTTACTTCGAAGAGCAATTTGAAGAAGGTAAAAAAGTCACCTCTCAAGCACGTAAGAAAACCACAGCTGCTTAATACGCACTATTTGTGAAATAGTATAGCCATCACGACGCGCTTATTTTTATAAAAGTAACCGCGTCGTTATGGCTGTTTGTATGTGCTTGGCATCAATAGCCCGAATTGCTCCACACCGGGTCCTCAAAAAAATAATAACTAGGATCACCTATGAAAGTGAAGTTAATATCATTTGTCTTTAGTGAAACTGGGTTCAGACGTAACAGAATCATTTTAACAATGATGTTGGCAGGTATAACCAATGGTATGGTTATGCTTATCATTAATGATGTGTCTAAAGACTTTAATGAAATAAATTTAAGGAATATCTTACTCTTTGCGCTATGCATTGGCGCGTTTGTATTTTGCCGAAAATACTCTGAATACCATGCGCAATCGGGTGTACAGCAAGCCATTTCAAATAAACATTTAACCCTAATAGATAAACTCAGAAAGTCTGAACTGGTGCACTACGAAAAAATCGGCAAAATGAGTATTATCACCAATATCACCGATAATTCACAAATAATATATGAGTCTACGCGCTTAATGGTGCACTCCATGACTGCCTCCATTATGCTCCTATTTTCATTCGGTTACATTGCTTATCTATCGCTGGCGGCTTTTGCAATGTGTGTGGTTATTCTCGGCATTGGCATTGTTATTTATAAACACGGCCAAAAAGACATCATTCGCCTTTACCATGAATTTCAAGAAAAAGACCAACTCTTTTTCGAATCACTTAATCATTTTCTCGACGGCTTTAAAGAGATAAAAATCAACCTAAAAAGAAGTGATGATATTTATCAAAATGAGTTCTCTCGCAACATCGATGACTCTTTAGTATTAAAGTTCCAATCTGAAAAGAAAGTCGTCTCTAATATGGTTTTTGGGCAAACGATGTTTTTCCTATTGATGGCGGGGATCGTCTTTTTACTGCCACAAATTGATGACGTTGAGTCAGAAACCATGATGTCGATCACGGCCATAGTGTTGTTTATTTCTGGCGCAATTGGCCTGCTTATTGAGTCAATTCCGATGATCATAAAAGCAGATATGGCACTGGATAATTTAGTTCACCTAGAAACCAAACTCGACGAATCAAAAGAGCCAGATCAACATGCCTGCTCTGATCTGTATAAAGACTTTAAAGAACTCAGTTTAGATGAATTACATTATGACTATGTTAATGCGCAAGGACAGGCCATGTTTGGCATTGGCCCCATGCATTTTGCCTTAAAACGCGGAGAAATTACCTTTATTGTTGGCGGTAACGGTAGCGGAAAAACAACCTTGCTGAAAAACTTAACAGGGCTTTATAGTCCAAAATCAGGCCATATTAAAGTCGACAATAAAATAGTAGAAGTGTCGAACTACAATGATTTCCGCAGTTTACTTTCTATCGTACTGACTGATTTTCATTTATTTGACAAGCTATACGGCCTAGATCACTTAGACGGCAAAAAAGTGAATGAGCTACTCAAAAAGCTGCAAGTCGATCATAAAACCCGCTTTGAAAATGGCCGCTTTACCAACCTAGACCTGTCAACTGGGCAACGTAAACGCATTGCATTGATTGTTGCACTTCTTGAAGACAAACCGGTGGTGGTGTTTGATGAAGTTGCAGCCGATCAAGACCCTGAATTTAGAGATTTCTATTATCACGATATTTTACCTGAGTTGAAAAAAGCCAACAAAATGGTACTCGTGGTAAGCCATGACGACCGATATTTTGACGTTGCCGACACTTTAATCAAATTAGAGTACGGAAAAATAGTGAAATTAGAAGGCAATGGAGATAAGCAACATGACTAACCCAATTACCCGACTATCCGCTTATATCCGGCGCTATATTGATGAACATTTACCCACAATTTTAGTGACCATTTTGGTCCTAGCATTTTTGCTCCTTTACTTCTGGTCTAGAATATTTATCACCATAAAAGCCGGTGAAGGCGGCGTGCTGTATAAACGCTTTGATGGCGGTACGGTGGTAGAAACCCTCTACGGAGAAGGCTTTCATATTGTTTTACCGTGGAACGTCATGGCGGTTTATAACTTGCGAGTACAAACGCAAAAACACACCTTGAATGTGTTGACCGAAGATGGCCTGAACGTAAAAATAAACATGGCCATTCGATATCATCCCGACAGAGAAATGGTGGGCGTACTCCACAAATATGTTGGTGAAGACTACTTTAACACCATTGTGCTGCCTGAAATCGAGTCAACAGTACGTTCATACGTCGTAAAAGACAGCTTAACAAACATCTACGCCACACTTGCTAAAAAAACCACTTTTCAAGATGCGGTAAACGAAGCGATTGGCCGGGTTGCCAGAAAGTTTATTACCGTTGATGAAGTGATGGTGATTGATATTGACCTGCCCGATAAAATTGAAAACGTGATCCAAGATAAGCTCAGGCAACAACAGCTCTCGCTTGCTTACGGTTATCGTATTCAAAGAGAAGAGCAAGAAGCTGAGCGAAAAAGAATTGAAGCAGAAGGGATCCGCCGTTATAACGCTATTATTGACCAAAGTATTTCGGGGAATATTTTAAAGTGGCAAGGCATTCAGGCCACCGCGAAAATTGCCACCTCGGCAAATTCAAAAGTCATTATGATTGGGCCAGATAAAAACTCACTGCCGGTTATTCTCAATGCCGAACCCAGCCCCGCGGTGCACGCGCCGCCGTTAGAATCACAAAAGCTGGTAAATAAACCTACAAAGCAAACACACACGAAAAAAGCAACGTTACCCCAGCTCGCGCAGCATACCCTGTTTGGAGCCGATAAAAAGACGCAGCCGAAACAAGATGCTAAAAGCAAAGAGAAACCAGCGGTGAATAAAACCGCTTCACCGGCTAAAAGTGAGCGCTTAAATGACAAAAACTAGAAAAGGATTTAAAAAGCGCCAGCGAAAGGAGCCTACGTAATGCGCCGCTTTATCGTGTATCTCAGTATTGCTTACGTGGCTTATTTAATAGTGCGGGGCATGACTTCAGGGCCAACAAGCACGAATGAAGAACAACGTGCGCTCAACCTGCTTAAGAGTAAACACTTGGAAGTGGCCATCGTGTGGCCAGAAGCCAAGCATGGCAATGATTCATTGCAAGAGTATGTAAAAGCATTTCAAGTGCAGCTCGATTTACTACAAAGCGCTCACAACACCCGATGTATAGAGGCACCCGAAGATAGACAAGCCAATCTTCACTGCGACATGAAACCCATTAGACTGCAACCCGCTTATGAAGAAGACAACAGTTCAAAGCAAGCCAGTATTTCACAAGCACAAACCATAGTACAAAACCCCAACCTAATTGCTGTGGCAGGATATGTACATTCGAGTTCAGCCATTCCCGCTGCGGTCGTATACGAAAATGAAGGGGTCGTTTTGCTGAGCTCAGGTGCAACGGATGCACGGTTAACCCAGTATGATTTTGAGTATATTTTCAGGCATATATCAAGTGAATTAACGCACGCAAATGACATTGCCAGCTATATTTATCAACAAGGCTATGTAGATGTTTATGTCGTTAATGAACGAGACACTAACCTCTATGAAAATGACTTTACCAATTACTTTGTTGAAGCGGCGGTGCATAAAGGGCTCAATGTGGCCGATCCCATTCTTTATGAATATGAAAGCCAAGACCATTTAAATACCATTGCCATTTTAAAAAGGCAGACCAACAAGGTCTCATCTAAAGCAGAGCAGCTCGCCCTGTCGACCGCACGCTCAGAGTTATTCACAGATCTCATTGAGCTGCGTAAATTATTTCCTGAAAGCACCTCTGATATCGGCAATAAAAAAACCGATATTATTTCACTGCTGGTTGAAACTGATTCAAATACAGAGACTTATCGCCAGTATTTTGCAGGGCTGAGTGATAAACGGCTATTGGCCTTTTTAGAGCGAGATTTTACCTATAAGGCCAGTGAAAAACAGCTCAAAATAACACAAGAAAAATACCGACGACAGTTCAGACTATTAGATGAAGATGAATTACACCAAAAGCAACAAGACCTACATAACCAACTCGAGGAGAGCTTAGCTGACTCAGACAACGTACTGCTTCATTATGTGCAAGAAAGTAAAAATAGCAGTAAATTAGAAGCCGTCCTGAATGAAACATTAAAACAGCATTTCGATGCATTACGGATATCACAAAAACGACTCGATAAAGTGTTTACCGAACAAGCGGGGATCATTTTTCTCGCAGCCTCAAAAGACAATGCCAAAACACTCATGCGGCTTGCGCGTGAAGTAGATATGCACGAACCATTTATTGGTGGCAGCGCATTTTTAAACCTACAAGCCGATTGTAATGATAGCACCTGTATTGATGACATCGCCCCTTACTACGCACTTTCGGTCGATGGGCTCCCGTCACTGGCTACTGAATCTTGCCATGCGCCCTCAGACATAAAACACCATCACGTCAATAAACGAGAGCATCGGACTCAACAAGAAATTGCCGAAGCACAATATCAACTATTTGCATGTCGCTTTTACAAAGATAACAATAAAACTCAAGGTTTTTGGGCAACACAAGGCTATTTCGCCGCATCGATTATTTGGGCCGCAGCGCTCGAATCACGTGGTACTACGCCAGAGAAAATTGCCAGTCGACTCAACTATGCCAGCGATGAATTAGATGAAAAATACGGGCTAACCTTTACTCCCAACCCAATTACACCCGGAAATAGTGACCTTTTTATTAGCCCGCTCAAGTTCACCCTTGTGCCTAACACCACAGGAAATTCAAAATGATGATATTGGTTTATTTATTACTTTGTTTATTCATTGCCTTAATAGGCAGCAATAAAAAGCTTGGCTTTTGGGGGTACTTTTTCAGTTCAATATTGCTTACCCCCCTTGTTGGACTTTTATTAGTCGTGGTCTCTGAGAAAAAACAGCAAACCGTGTAATTAACAAAAACCATCCACAAAACCTAAACAAGGATTGTGCTATGCGTATACCTTATATTTTACTCGTTGTAAGCTCGATGCAAATAACCGCCAGTTATGCCAGTGACGTTGATTTGCAATTTATAAAATCTGTCGATGAAAACCTGTACAAACAAATACAGCAAATAGCGCGCTGTAAGGCCTTAAACAAATCTGCTGAGCAATGTAGTAAAGACATAAGCAAAAGTAATACGGTCACCAGTAAAACTACGGCCCAACCGGCGGCACAACCCTCTCCCAGCGCACCGAGTAAATGGTGGCAAGCAAGCGCATATGCACAGGGGCAACCCCAATCTAAATGGCTGCACGCGGCTGATGTGTCGGTATCGTTGAGTAAACTCAGTGGTAATATTGATGGCGACCAAAACAGTATTTCGCTTAACTATTTCTCTCGCTACGATGCGTGGACTAACAGCTTATCGTTGGCCTATTCAAAAGACAAAGTCACCCAATCAAACCAACTGGTATCAGATAGAAGCTATAAACTGTTCAATTATGGCGGGAAGTATGACTTCAATCGCACTTGGTTTGGACAATTAGGTTGGATAAAAGAGCAAGATGACTCGCTCTCTCTGGATGATAAAACCGTGGCTTATTTGGGTGGCGGCGCTTATTTAACCTATTCAGATAACCACAAATTACATTTGGTTATGGCGCTGGGTAATCAAAACGACCAAGTGTCTGATGCTAACCGCACGCTCACCGGATTAAATGAATTTGATTACAATGTGGCCTATGCCTATCAAGAATATAACTGGCAAATTGCCGATAACCTCATGTTCAACCAATCATTGAGCATTATTTATGGCTTAGATGATTTGGCTGAATTTGCCGATGCTTCAACCTCGGTGTGTAAAGAAACGCTCACCTCAACTGCCACCTATTGTATTGTGGATCATAATAAGTCGAGCCAATACCAATTAACCTTAGGGTTAGAATATCGGCTGTCAAAAATGGTCTCTTTATCCTATTCGTTTAATTTTGATCACGACACACAACCATTCTTAGATGATGATGCCAGTAACTCATCACAAAGTTTAGCCGTCACCGCACGGTTTCAATAAGCGTTTGAGGTATATCGACAATACCCATATAACAAAAGGCTGCATATAAACTTGCAGCCTTTTTTATGTTGGTGTGTTTTATTCGTACTTTTTTGGAAATAACTTAGTTTTGAGGCGTATAGCAACTTCCCGTGTAAAACAGTATGAATGGTAACTTGAACAATTCAGGCTCCGCACCGCGCATTGATGAAACAATTAGTTCTAACTTTTCCGCCTTTGAGGCAATGGTTGCTAACGTGCCTTTTAAGAAGGAGCCTTTTACAAAAGTAACAGAATCTAATGCAATATCTTGCACTCGATGCTTTTTTACTGACAGGGTATTTAAACTGAGGGTATGTTCATATCTAGTATGCGCGACAGATACATCTTTAGGCGGGTGAAAATAGCTAGCATCATTACACTGAATGACGGAATGAGCGCAGTGGTTCGCAAACGTATTTGCGATGGAATGAGTAAAATTAAACAAAAAAGCACTGACAAACGCCATTAACAGTAATGATCCAACGGTAAAAAAATCATGATGTGCATGGATTCTGCTAGAGAAAGCTTTGTTAAAAAAAGCTTTATTTAAAAAGAACTTGTTAGAGAAAACAGCGTTTGAGAAGCCTTTATTTGAAAATAGTTTTTTTAAAAATATTTTGTGTGTCAACGAGAAAATCAGCGAGGTTTTTAAAGGCATTATTTAAAGTAATATGATTTTGAAGGGAGTGTTGCTAAAGAAGGTTTCTAGGAATGGCTTTAAAGGATGGGCTTTAAAAAGAAGAAAATTAGTGAGTTGGCTAGCAGGTAGTAAAAACAGCTCATAGCTGATTGAACAACATAAAAATAAGCACAGTGCCTCTTTAACGCTTGGCAAAGAGAACTTAATGGCTAAAAAGAGCTTAATGACTAAAAAGCGTTAGATATTTTAGATAAGATCTAGTCTGAGCTAATACAGCTAATACATATTAGATGTATTAGATAAGCACTTTGTCTTCCTGAATTCATTTCAGGATCCACACAGCGGTGAGCGGTTAAAACCATAGTTTATTTGGCTGTTCCTCAGTAACAGAGCCAGTATTATGCGAGGAGCTTGTAATACGACCCTGTAAATAACACAGTGTATGACCTACCGGATTTGTAGTAGGCCATACATGATTGACTTGGTTATTTAGCTATTTATTTAATTAGCTAGTAATTTAGGTATTTAGCCCTCACTCATCCACAACCGAGTTTGTTCAAGGCCAGCGGCTTTGCATGCAGCGACCAGTTGCGCTTTATTCACAAGGGTTTGGCTATTGTCAGCCAATACCCAAGAGACGCTTTCAGTATCATCCATAACAACCGCAGCACGAGCCATACGCGTTTGTGCTGTTTCATCGCCATCAAATACCAGCCCTTCTACCTCAACGGTAATGGCCGCAACATCAATGGCGCGCTGGGCTTTAAAGCGCGCGCGTGTGACTTGTTCAATGTGTTCAGCACTGTGCGCCTCAGTTGCGGGGTGGTGATACGTAATAAGCGCATCATCATCAAACACTACTTTAGCGGGCTCTGCTTCAGTGGTGAGTGCTAAATCAACGTCAACAAAGCTTTGCTTATAACATGCTCGGCGCAGCGCCATATCAATTGCAGGCTCACTTGGCAGCTCAGGCACGACCTGTGGTTCATCCGGGTTAGTTGCATTATGTGCCATAGCCGTATCAATCAATGCTTGTGTTTGCGCTACCTCCACCAGCCACTGTGCGTGTGCAGCGTCATAATTGGCTTGCTCTTGCGCAATAGCTTGTTGTAATAGCGTATCAATTTGCGCACGCGGATGACGCAATGCCATTTTAGTTTGCACATCTTGATACGTTATTTCATAAACTGTCACTTCATGAGCCGTTTCTGCTACAGCCACTTCTGCGGCATGGTCCGTCGCCGTATGCTCTGGAGTGCCAGCCACCAGCGCTTCAAGTTCAGTGCTTGACTGAGCACTTGATTGAGTGCCTGCTTGTTCATTTATTTGTTCTTGAGTCATGGTCTTTCCTTAGTCGTTATGGGCAATGCCAAGTGGGATTTGGCTGTGGTGGCAGAAGACTTTAACGGTATTGCCATTGAGATCAGTTTTTACATCTTCACCGTTAACGATGGGGATGGTTTGGTCGTCGCCCCAACTGCTGCCATCTGCGGTATTTAATTTACGCAATACAACTTGGTTTGTCGGCCCGTAAACAACGTCTCCGCTCTCCATTTGGATGTAGTCTGTATCACTATAAAACGCGAATTTCTTCGTTACTTCACACACGTAATAACCTTTAGCACCATAATTTGTTAGGCAATAAAAATCCCCTTCGATGTAGTTGGTATTTGCATTTGGGTCTACATCAGTAAACGTGGGTTTATGGTGTTTTAACTCAGCGCCGTGGAATTGTAGGTAATACAAACCATTTTTTTCAGTGATTGTAGGGAGTGCTTTCATACCACCGCTTTCATTGCCTGAAGCAAGATCAACTGGCTGATGTTCAGGCTGGGCTGCCATTGTTAGTTTACGTGGGGCGATAGACCACGATTCGTAGGTAAAACTGTTAGTGCTTAAAAAGCCAACGCCTTTATGCGTACTCCCCTGTTTTGCGATAACGCCGCTTACACTTGAGTTTAAACGATTACCTCGGTCAATGTGATGAAAATTGCCCTGATAAACATTACCAGTCGTTCCAACTATTTGCCCGTTGTCAGCTAGATTAGTAAAATGACTTGGCGATTCATAATGAACCAAACCAACACTTTGTGTATTCCATGTATCTTTAACCTGATTTTTTTCATTTACCGCAGAGGTTATAGCCTGCCATGTCTCACCATTATCCATTGTACGCAATGCGTTAACAGCTGGATGAGATAAATACTTCCTATTTGCTTTAAATAACTGATCAGTTTCATCACTTGGTAATTGAGGGACCCACTGCCCAACTACTCCATCTGGGAATGTGGCAGCAATACGTTCTGGGTCTCCGATAATATCAACCCAAGGGAGTGAGTCGAATTCAGGCGAAAGAGAACCCTCGCTATCCACTATCCTAACGGAGTCGCCTGTTGCAAAGTCATTAGCATAAGGGTTGGCAAAATAAATATATGCTGCGGCTCCCGCAAAGTTAACATAGACCGCCTCTTTTGTGACAAACCCTGTTGTTTCGCTTTTGATATACACATTATATTGGGGGGTTCTATTTGTCGTAGTTCCTAGCTCCGTTCTAGCATCAATTCCTGAAACATGATTAAGATACACTCTTGAATATCCGTCGCCTAAATCAGTATATTCTTCAACAACGCCAGTGCCCACACGAGTAAAAGACACTTTTCCTTTCCCACGCAAAGTGCCCTCAACCGCCTTACGCATTGTATCTTCACGGAGTTTATCTACATCAAGCTTATTGGCATTGAGGCGCAAGTCCTCTACCTGTCCTGCGTAGATGGCATCGTAGAATTTGTACTGGTCGGGGCGGCCTGAAGCATGGCTTGAATTAATGTAACCAGAATTGATAAACGCTCCGTTATCGTCATTATTTGCTGGGTTACCCATTGTTATTTGGAAACATGCCGCAGTGTTAGTAGCTGCCAAAACTCTCGGATGATACCACTCATAGTTAGCCCACACTCCCGTTGTATTCCACCTTCTTGTTCCCATTGGATTATAAACTGGATGATAAGCGCCTTGGTTCATGCGCTGGACTAGAGCTATTGGCAAAGCAAAACATAAGCCTTCGTATGCGATTACTTCAGCAGGCTTATTACCTGAGACGGCGGCCCCGTATAGATAATCATCATGTTTTAGAGCCGCATCAACTCTATTTGCAGATGTAAATACAGGGTAAGATAGATTAAAATCTTTTGCTATGGTACCAACACCTTGAGGGCTGACATATCCACTTTGGTGATATTTATTATATCGAAAGTAATTATTATTTGTGGGTGTTATTGATTCAACCCAATCATCGCCAAATCCTTCAATAACCCTTATGCGATAACGCACTTGAATATACATTTTGGCTTCGGCATCATAATAAATATTATGCTCAGGCTCACTTAAAAATCGCGCTTTTTGTGCGTCGGTTAATGACGACCATTTTGCACCATAGCCTTTAGTGTTTTCGTCCCATTCACCAAAGGCGGAATAGCCTTGTGCCACTAAGTTATTGGATAGCGTCACGCCTTCATAGCTGCTTGCACCGTATTGCACGTTGCCCAATGGGTAAACCACGTCTTTGTCGGCAATTTTTTCATGCCATGACTCTAAAAACACCAAGTCTTTGCGTGAAGTAATCACTTTATTGGTGGCCGTTTCAGCGGCGAATGCGACTTCAGCATTGGTGTGTTTTGTTACTGAGCCAGTAGCAGTGTCATAGGTTTTGGTGCCGTCGGGGGCTTGAGGCATTTGTATTAAGATTGCAGAACCATAACTATTATTTATTTTCTGATTCAACTTCAAATGTATACCATCAAGTATTACTTTCGCCGACCGCGATTTTGAGTCTCCCCCAAAATAAACATCGTTATTTGAGCCGAGCGAGAGAGTATTTTCATAACCAACAGTAGTAACTGAAAATAAGCCACTGTTTATCGGGGCCGACGGATAACCAGTTCGTCGATAATGCTTCCCCCACTCAACAAACCCACTCCCAGCATATTGCTGTTTACGATCAGCGCGTAATGCATCAAACTGTACTTTGGTCATGGCTGGCAGCCAAGGGACTACCGCGTCGTCCATGCGTGCTTTAATTTCATCATTCACGGCGTTGGCATCGGCTTTTACTTCGGTGATCGCACTGGCTGTGGCTGCTGCCATGGTATTTTTTGCCGCTGCTACTTCATTGTTAATATCGTTCGTGTGGGTACGAACTGCGCTGGTTAGTTCATTATTTACTCTAGCTAACTCGGCATTTGTGTCATTGAGTTTTTGAATTTGTGACTCGATGGTGCTCATTATAAAAGTCCTTTTTCGGCTAATTGTTGATAAAGATTGACGATATTGGTGTTGGTTTGCGTTTGTGCAGTCAGCATTTCAGTTTGTACTTGGGTCATTTGCATAAACACGTCGTCGTAATACATTTTTAAGTCGCCATTGTGGGTGACGGTAATGGCGTCGTGTGGCGCGGCACTGAGTAATAAGTCAAACCCCTGCACAACCGTTGCCATCGGGGTGAGGTAAAAAAGGACATTTTCAGGATGTGACCAAAGGGCAAATAAGGTGCCGTCAGATAAGAAAAAGCCGACCTCTCGTACTGCATACTCGGTGTCGCTGGTGAATTTACCCGACACGCGAAACTGACCATTGTTGTAGTCGGTGGCGTCACCCGTCTCTACTATGGCCTTTTCATTTCTCAAGGCGGTGTCGTTTTTGTTTGGCGTGTACCCCCTATCGCCAATCGCGATATGGCTGAGGTGTACGCTCAAGCCCTTTTCCTTCGCATTCACCGCTTTATTTAAGCCAGCTTGCGTAATTATAGGTTGATAAGTATTCATAGAATTTCCATGTATGAAGTTTGAAATGTGGTGGTGTGTGTGGTGTTAGCAACATAAGTTTGGCAAAGCGCAAAATCCCCATCAGCATGTTGCTGCAACTGCTCCATGCCTATTGCATAATTGCTGGCTGCACTTTGTACTGTGATATGACTTAAATCGAATTGGTCATCGGCATTTTGCTGTAACTGCTCAGTGCCTATTTCATAGTTACTGGCTGCACCTTGTACTGTGATATGACTTAAATCGAATTGGTCATCGGCATTTTGCGCTAACCGCCCTGTGCCTATTTCATAAGTGCTGGCAACGCTTTGTAACGTGACATCACGGGTATCAAACTCGCCATCAACACTTTGCGCGAGGTGATTGGTTTTTAGCGTGGTGCTTTGCCCTGCGGCCGCCAAGTACACGTTATTTTGCTGAATATTGCCAATATGAAAGTCAATTTGCGTTCTACAAGGTTTGTTGGCAGCAATTGCCTGCCACAGCTGTGCTTGCAACTTAGGGGTGATAAAGCTTGCGCCCTGTTCATCTAAGTTGTTTTTAGCCAAAGCCAATACGCGGGCGCTGTGTGGTGGGCCACCAATTTGCCACCATTCTTGCAGCTCTAAGTCTGCATCGAGTGCATTGAGGGATTGCTTTAGCGCCCCAACCGTTCCTTTTATCCGGTGGTTTGGTACGCTGGCTGCAATCACTTGGCGCTGAATGTGCTCTGGCCACGCACTGTCCCATGCATCAACACTTAAACCATGAGCAAGCCAAGGCAAGAAATGTGCTGGGCAATTATTTGGGTCCCAAAGATGCTTTAACTGAACAGGTATGTCTTCAAGGCGTGCGCTGGCTTCAAGCAATGACGACTCAAGCAATGAGCTATTAGCAAGCGTTAACTTGGTTGGACGTTCATCGCTATTAGACATTGCGCTGCGCCTCTACAGAAACCGTTAGTTGCTTGCAATATGCCGCTTGATTTTGTGCAACCACAATATCGGCTGTGGGGCTAATTAACTCTACTCGCTGCACCCCCGCGCTATGCAACACAGCATATAACCCCGAGAGTGAAATATCGTGACCAAGCTTGTGATGAGTATTGAGCCACGTTTGACATGCCGCCCGTGACTCGGCGCATATTTCATCGGCATTTAAACCCGGGTATAAATGCAGTTTTGCTTTGACCTCAAAATCGAAGATGTGGGGTGTTAGCAAATTCACCCTGTCTGTGAGTGGGCGAATATCATCTTGATTTAAATGTTGCTCAACCGCCTGTAAAACAGCATTTGATGGCGTGCCATTCCCTTCATCAGATAATAAAGTTATGGCAACATCACCGGGCATGGGCGTGGTTAAGTCGGCACTATAGGTGTTTTTTAGCAGCATAGTCCCGCTGGGTAATTGCTCAGCCATGGCTGAGGGTGGCGCTTGCATCACAAACTCTGGCGCTTCAATAAACACATCTTTAATGTGTGAAGACGCCTTATAACTATGAAACGCATACGCCCCAACCGGTCCTGCGGTGCTAAACCCTTCTAAAGCCAGTTTAATACGAGTACGAAAACGTTCATCGCTTTCAAACGCACTTGGATCATCACTCGCGACATTATTGACGTTATTTACCTGCGCAAATCCTTCTCTGACCGCCCTTTTTACACCAAATCGTTGCCCTAAATAGTCCAGCTCAGTGCGGGTAGCTTTTGCCAATAAAACCGCTTCTGCTCCTTCATTGATGCGTGCTCTGACTAATAACTCTCTATAAGCAAAACACTCAATGAGTTTTATCACAGGATCGCTGGCAAAATTTAGCTGCGCATCTGGAAAGCGGGTTTTGTAGTCAGCAAGTATCGCACTGCTTATGGCGTCAAAGCTAAGTGACTCTACAAGGCTTGGCGTGGGAAGTTGGTTGAGTTCGATGGCGCTAAAATTCGTTAAACTCATAATTCGTTAAACTCATAATTTGTAAAACTAAACGCTCGCTATATCATATTGTTAATGGCCAAACACTTTACCCGTAACACTCCTTTGTGGTGGTCTTACGGGCAACATGATACGCGGCCATTATCACCAATATGTATTGCTGAGGTTTACTTACTAAGCACTTGGTTAACCGCAGTAGCGCGCGCTGATATTTCATCCATTACGCTTTGCTGGCCCTTGCTTTGATACGGGAACGTTAACGACCCCGCTGCCACGTCTGCCTCAATATGGCCAATGGCTGATTGTAATGACGTAGCTGATGCGCGTACTTCTGCCAATGTGGTGGCTTTATTGAGCTTATTAATAAAACCACTGAGTTCGTTGAGGAGTAAGTGCGTGGTGTCTGAGGTTGTACCAAGCAATGAGTCAGTATCAGCCACTTGCGTGGTGATACTCGCACGCGCCATCACTTTGTCTTGTGCTTGTTGTTCAAATTCAGTTAGCACCACCGAAAAAGTCGCACTTGCACCATATTGTTCATGTACCAGCTGCGCAGTCGCGTCAAGTGGTGTGTTGCAGTCGTAGAAATGGTCAACGACCTGACCGTTTACTGTTAATGTAGCCATTATACTCTCTCCTTAGTTATACGCGGGTTGATCAGCATCACCGAGGTACGCAAACTGACCCCATTGCTTTTTAGTTAGATCTACATCACCTGTTACCACTGCTGGTAATGCAACCTGAATGATGCCTGTTTCAGTTTCTGGTTTGCCTGCGCCATTAACATATGGGTGGCAATGGGTGTAGTGGTTACGCCCAGAATGGCCAATAAGTTGCCCACATATTTTTGCCGGTTGATTAGCTTCAAGGCCAGAGCACCAGTGCCCTGTTGGAACCACTCCCTTAATATGCTTTACAACCGCTCCAGCTGTAATCACCGTAGGCCTTCTTAAATATTGATACATTAAGTAAGCAGATGTGTTGATATTATCCCCTCTTCTATTAGGGTAATATTCAAGCTCCCAAATTTTAAAACTGCCTGCAAAATACTTAGCATCAGAGCTAATCGCTTGTAAAAATTCCCGGGCTAATGCTGAACGTTGATCAACTTCTACACCCGTCGTTACTGTTTCAACCACTTTGGCACTTTTTACAAAGCCACCACTCCAATGAAGTGGGAATGTGCTATCAGCATTTGGGATCAATGCTTGGTTTTTGGTTAAACGAAAATGTGATTGTTTTCCTCGGGCTGAGTCTATGTAGCTATTGACTTGACTTATATAGCCATCAACGGTGCTTTTGGCTGACAGCACTTTGCTGTCTATGTCTTGAATTTTATTATCTACAATGGTGGTGAGGTCATTTGAGGCCTCTATGAGTTTGGCAATATCTTGTTCTAACGCCATGTGTATTTTCTCCATACATTTTAAAAAAAGCGCATACAAAAAAGCCCGCAAAAGCGGGCTCTGTATGCAATAAAAAGTTGATTGTGTTTGATCAGTTTAAGTTCGCTTATAAAACGGGTTGGTTTTATAAGTCAGTTATTTTGGAAATTGTGTTTTAACCGCTTCGCGCTGTGCTAACCAAGCCGTTTTTGCTGTGCTTGCTTGTGCCGACGAGTCGCCAAATTCAGCGACGGCAGCCATGTAATCAAAGAACAAATAATCGCTTTGTGCGCTGTAGCTTTTTCTTCGTAGCGTTTGTACTTCATCGGTATTAAAAATCACTTCAAAATCATCGGCGGCAACGCCGGCTTCTTCGGCAATGTGTGCGCCATGGGCTAAGTCTTTAATACCACCAGCAAAATTAGTTTGCGTAGAGATTTGCTTTAATATCGCCATGGTTATACTCCTTCAGCAACAGTAGGACCAACGTGAGAATACGGGTGGCCCACACTGTCAGCCCAGATCATGTTATCGCCATGGTCGCCCATCCCAACATACGGTAATGCAATCGCCACTTTCATTTTGCCAAGGCCAATAAATCTTGGTTGATGGCACCCGCCCCACCCAGTTTGTACTGCTCGCTTGTACTGCCAGCCTTTGTTTAAATCGCTGCCATCAACTTTGATATAAGCAGAGCGATTATAAGAGGGTACAAAATATAAAGAACCTGTTGACTCCAATACATTTATCCAACAGCTTGCTTGAGTTAGAAACTCACCTCGGTTCCAGCCCGTATACGTTGGACAACCTTGGTTAAATACAAACAAATGACCATTATCAGGGTCCGACGTCATTCCCTTGGTTATTTCTACATCTAATACAATAACTTTAAAATCACTTCCATAATATGTATTTGACTCAGAGCGATACCCACCTAATGCACGGGTTTTAAATTCGTCATTCGGCAGTAATCCGTGCTGGGCCAACATGCTTGGATTAAGCTTGGTCAGTGTGCTTGTCCCTTCAGTTCCCGCGTAATAAAAGCAACTCCATGGGGCGGCATGTGATTGTAATACGTCAACTGCCGTACCCTCAGGTTGGCCTGCGTTGATGTGTGCAAAATGTTTGGTGTCTGACAACATGTTTGGGCCAAGCGGCAGTGCCTTTTGAAAGCTGGCAATTTTTGCGTCTACAGCTTGCTCTTTGGCAGTGAGTTTGGTGTCAATCTCTTGCTTTTTTTGGTTTAAATGCGCGGTAATGTCTTGGACTTTACCGTCAACGGTGTCTGTGAGTTGGTTGGCTGATTTTATGAGATCAGCAATGTCTTGTTCTAATGCCATATTATTTTCTCCATAATAATAGTGAGCCAACCTGTATTCACTTATTGTTAAATAAACAATGTATGTAATACGACTACGTATGGCTCGAGTAAACGAGCATAAAAAACCCACCAAAAAGGTGGGTTTATTTAGTACTCTATAAAACGATAAAGTTATTTACCATTTAAGGTTTTGGGTAATTTGCCTTAATAGATTTACGTGCCCCAAGCCACGCTGCTTTCGCGGCTTCGGCTTGGGTACTTTGCTCACCAAACTCAGCTTGGGCTGCAAGGTAATCAAACGCTAAACCATCTGATTGCGACTGATAGGCAAAGCTGCGTGCATGTTGGCACTGCGCTTCTAATTGCGCGTGTTTTGCTTGGGCAATAAGCCCAGCTACATCTGCTTGTGCTACACCTAGGTCAAGCAAGATTTTTTCTTCAGCAGGGACATTCACCATGTCGTTGCCTGCTACGTTGAGTTTTTCTAAAATCATCGTGTTTCCTTTGATTTTTATGTATTACGTTTTTGGCCACTAGGTGGTTATGTTACCCAGTAGCCATTTTTAATAGCGCGTATTTCACTGTGTAGTGTTTAACTATGCGGTACTTCACTGTGTGGTATCTAAATATGAGCCCTACGCTGAAGCCGGTGCCGGCGGCGTATAAGGGTGATTCACATAAGGAATGGTATTGGCGATAGGTGCAACACGATCAGTAAATGGAATCGGCTCTACAAACCAACGAACGGTCCAGTTACCTTGAGAGCTCTCATACGTATTGCGTCGTTCCATATCGCTACCATCATGAAAAGCCACATCCCCTTTCCAGTTTTTGGTGATGCGATAAGTTAGACCACCTCCGCGCAAGTACAAACCACTATATGTACAATGCCAAGGTCCTAACGTTCCATCTTCGCCCCCCCCATAAAAATCTTTACTTAAGTCGATTTTCTCGGCTTTACAGTTAAGGCGAAAATCAACATGACTTACCGTGTTGTTATACCTTTCATAAAAGCGCTTAATATTCATGAAATTCGAATCACCATTCCACGAATATGCATTACCCTCAAGCTGCAATAAAAGACCTGCTTGGTGACCTGATGTAGGGTTTAGAGGTTTAGTATTGCTATTCCATGAGTAATGTCGACTCACTGTTAACTTGCTCACACCCTCTTCATTGCCAGGGAAACGCCACCATACCGGATATAAATAATCTTTAGAGCCGCCAATCGTGATGGTTTGCTCGTAGCGTGTTTCTGGCGTTGCATCTTGAATAAATTGGTCAACTTGCGCTTCTTTGGCCGCTACGCGGCTGTCAAGCTGTGCCATTTTTGCATCGATGGTTTTTGCTTTATTGTCAATTACTGATGTGAGTTGATTGGTTGATTCAACCAAGTTTGCGATATCTTGTTCTAATGCCATTGTCTGCTCCTATTATTTCAAAACGCCTGCGTCCATCAATTCAAACTTTTGTTTGATATGACGGTACATGTTGCCAATTTGTGCTGCGCCTAACTTGGCCAGCTCCGGTGCAATTAAAATATTTAAATTAACACCTTGATCGATCACCGTGATTGAATCTGCTGGGACGCCTGTTAGTACAAGGTCAAACGCTAGCAGCAAGTCAACTTCTGATGATTTATAGGCAATGGGTTTATCAGGATCTGAATAAACAGCAAACAAAGTGCCGTCTTCTAAATAAAAGCCAACTTCGTTGACCCAAAAGTTATGATTGGTGTCATCAATCACACTCATATGAATTTGTGCATTGCCTTTGTCTTCGCCGCTGGCCACAGAAATACGATGTACCTCTGCTCCTAATGCCGAGCGACTTTGATGAGGCGTATAATTACCGGTACCTAGCCCTATTTTGTTAATTTTGGCTTGAAAGCCATTCTTCTCTGAATTAAAAACTGCCTCTAAACCCGCAGTTGTTATTGTTGGCCGTAAGATTGTGCTCACTGCACATACTCCTTAGGTTGATTTGATATCAATCAGCCTTGTATAAGCGACGCCAGCGTTAGCTTGTAGTGCACTTGCTATCATCTCTTATCAAAGACTGCGTGATATAAGAAACAATAGAGTGTTATGTGGGGTTACTTAGTGTTTGATTACCTGTATGGTGCCAGTTTGCTGCATTACTTCATGTAACGTCACTTAACTAAGTAAACGCACACCCTCTCTATTGAGATGAATGAAGGTAAAAGCGACCTACGCTGAAGCGTCGGTTGCTAAAATGAAATGCAGCGGCTAAAGAAGACTGTAAGTAATAGCAGCCTGCAGGTAGTTTTTGGCCGTTACTCATATAAAACCGGCCCACGCTGTGGCGCTGGTTATGTAAGTGCAGCCCTGCGCCCAGTGCGGCGGATAATTCACCCGACACGGCCTGGGTTTTGCCATAATTACGCTTAAGCCCATAGCGATGTTTATTCACAACAGTGAGGCCCGCGGTCATTTCTGTGGGGGCGGCCTTCACCGGTACGGTGTCGTAATTGATACGTCCAACTTGTAAGCCTCTCGATGTGGTTGCAACAGTCACCCCTAAATCCAGTTTAGCGCCCACCAAAAAATCAAAATGGGCTCTTTGCGGTTTGGTATGATTGGTTACGCGGTAAATCGCATCGTAAAGCGTTTGGCTTAATACCACTTGCGCACTGGTATAGGGGGTTTCATTGGCCCAAGCAATAAACGTAAATGTGTTCGGTTTACCCGAGTGATGCGGTGCCAAAGACACATCATCAACATCTTCAAACCATTCAAAAAAATCGACTTTTACGCCCAGTGATGCAAGCGCCCTTTTTACTGAGCCAACGGTGCCTTTATGCTTGTGTATGGTGACTGACTCTTGGATCAAAGCCCGCTTACTTTCTGTTGACCATTGTTCGTCCCATTCATCAACAGATAAACTCCACGCCAGCCAAGGTAATAGCTTGTCGGGGCAAGTTTTTGGATCCCAATGTTTTGCTACGTAATCTGGAATGGGTTTACTTGGCACAAAGCTCGATGCTCGCTCAATGGATTGCTCGAGCTCACTGCCATTCATGGGTAATAAAGACTGAAACTTAACGCTTTCGTCGCTGTTATTGTCATCGTTCATCACATCACCTTACATAAAAGTAATCGTTGGCAAGCTTGCAATCGCAGCTTGATTCACTTCACAGGTGATGTCGTCTTGTGGAGACAATAACTTCACCTTTCTCACGCCAGCTTGATGAAAGGCGTCGATCAGCCCTGAGTGCGGTACTTCTTGCCCTAACTTATAGTGCTGTGCAATAAACTCATTAAGCGCAGCGTTTATTTTTTCAGTCACTGCGCTTCGGTCAGCCCCATCATGAAAGTGGATCTGCGCGTTTATGTCGTAGGCCTTAGGTTGAACCATATGGACTTTAACAAGATCAGTTAATGGCCTTACATCGTCATCATTTAGATGTGTATTTACCACATCGCGCAGCTCGCTCACATCCACATTTTGCTCAGGTAATATATACACATCAACAATACCCGGCGCACTTGAGGTAACGTGCACATCTTTGACATTAGCTGATGCGGCTAATGCTTGATACTCATACGCCCCCATCGTGCCCGCCATACTGTGGCTTTCTAAAGATAAAGGGATCCGTGCTCGGTAACGCTCGTCACTTTCGTCATGCCCTCGCTCCACACCAAATAACACCCCTAAATGATTTAGGTCTTCGCCTATTGCATAAGCAACCATGACTGAGCGAGCAGCATCATTAATGCGCTGTCGCAGCAATAACTCGCGCGTAGCAGCAATATCTAACAACTTAATTGCAGGGTCTGATGCGAGTACCGTATAGTTGGGAAAGGACTCGATTAGGGCATCTTCCATTTGCTGATAAATGTCGTCGTACTTTAAAGGTTCTATCACATCTGGCACCGCCAATCGTGATAATTCAATTGCATTGTTCAAAGGTGCTGCTCCTCATGACACATATGGCTGTGCACCATCGTGTTTATTTGGCTGAAGTTGGGTGCGTGTCGGGACTCCGAAACGGCGTTTAGTTTGCTCTGGCTTTGCTGCTCAATAGGGTATCGAGCTTTTTATCTATCGAATCAAGGCGCTTTTCAATGCGCTTTTGATCTTCGTTTCTGATCTGTTTTAAATGTGACAGCTCTTGTGTATTGGTGGTGATCCGTTTATCTAAATCACT
Source organism: Pseudoalteromonas sp. MSK9-3 (assembly GCF_003590335.1). Classification (GTDB taxonomy): domain Bacteria; phylum Pseudomonadota; class Gammaproteobacteria; order Enterobacterales; family Alteromonadaceae; genus Pseudoalteromonas. The sequence continues at coordinate 185,969 of NZ_MIET01000007.1, forward strand.
CAAATACAAAATCCCTGAAACAAGCAATGTCACTGTGGTAATTATATGGGCTAAATTGAGTTCCTTTTTCATTTGCCACTGCTCCGGTTGACTCACTTAGCGACTCCGTTAATCTTTTCAATTGTTCTTAGTCCTGCTAGCCCTAACATACCAAGTGTTAGTTCTAACATGACTTCTAGCGGTAATTCTGGTGCGCCGATTTCTGGCCACAGCCACTGTAATATTGGGTTGACCACAAATGAGAATAAAAAGCCAAACCCGCAAACCCATAATAAAAACGGCCTTGCTCCCGCCACAAATACACTGCGATGCGATGCGCTGAGCTCGCTAATTTTTGCTTGTATTTGTGCAGATTGTTCAACCAAGCGAGCTTTAAGAATATGCTGTTTTAACACTTCTTCTTCACTGGTAAACAGCTCGTCTAAAATGGTCCCAACCGTTTGGATCGGATCTTTTATTGCTGGATTAAATAAGCTTGATAGTATTCCCACTATTGCCACTCCCCACTGAGCATTTGTTTGGCTAGCTCATTGGCACGCCCTGGTACCTGATTCGCCCAGCGGCTGTGCAACATCTCAAGCGCTGCTTGTTCATAATTGCCACGCTCTAAATTGGCAATCATTTTTTTAAAACCCATCAAGCCCGTCACACCCAAATTGAATGCCATATTCACCAATACGGCTTGGCGTGCTTCATTACACCGGCTTACATCTATACGTCGCTTAATACCGGCTTTGGCTTCTTTTATATCGCGTGCTAATAACTGCTCAGCTTCCTCTTCGTCAATGCCGTTATCTTCTAAATTTCGACCGTAACCGATCGTCAATTTTCCCCCTGTGCAGTAGTAAGGATACTGTTTATATCCTTCATGCTTTTTGATTTGTTCAACTGTGATCATCAGTGACATAGCGTGACCTCTTATTAATTAACTCAATGTGACAACTCAAGCATTAAACTGCGTTCGGCTTTTACTAACCAAAACTCTGCTGAGCGCTTAGAATCAAAGCCAAGCACCTTGGATGTTTCGGCCATGGTGCCAACCATCACGTAACGCGCTCGAATCGCTTTGATACATTCAGGCCTTAAGCGAGAAATAATAGAGGTAATTAGCTCAATATCTTCAGGAACACTCATTGCTTCGCTTGACGAAAATCCACCGGTCGGTTGTCCTGTTCTGTCTGAAATTGATTGAGATTTAAACCCTCTGCCCATTTCTCGTTTAACCCAAAAATTACCCCACTTTTTAAGCGCAGCTCGCACTTGCTTAATCGTTATGTTCGTTGTCATCATTGATCTTCCCAATTACTTCTAAAATATTTAACAGATATACGTCTTCTACTAAGCTGATCACATCATTCCATTTAGGATCAAACTCTCGGTTTTCCCACCTTCTTAGCGTTCGCTCTTCAATGCCATACGTTGCTGCAGACTCAGCTTGGGTATACCCCCTTAGACGTCTGGCATAGCGTAATATCACACCTCCCTTGGGCGTTCGCTTAACAGATAGACGTTCTTTATTTAAGGCTGATTGATTCATTACGATCCTTTTAATTTCACATCAAGTAAGTAGGTAGCCAATGCCACGAATTACAGACGTGGCCGTAACTTACTTATTTTTATATATTTATGTAGAAAGGGAGAGTGGCGCTTCGCTTACATACTTCGTCATGCTCCTTTGACTCCGCGTAAACGATTTTGGCGCTACTATTATTGTAATTCATGCATGCTATTGAATAGATGAGTGGCTGAATGTTACTAAAGATGGGTAAACCCGAACCTGCTCGAACTGAGTCGTAACTTCAAATAAACACCTAACAACCAGTACTGTTTACAAAACCTGACAACATGTTTTTTCAAGATACGTTAATCTTACCGATATCCTGGCTCTAAAACAGGTCATATATGACCTAATATTAATTACTTAAGAAAAAACAACAGGATAATTTAGGCAATGGGGTAACAGCTCATTAATAAAACAATATATACACTTTTGTTAAATAGTTGAGTTTTTAGAATACTCTAATATAAAAGTATAAGATCAAGGTAAAGGATTGCTCCTCAGCGATCCTTTCTCTAAAATAAGCAGACTAAAACAAAGTTTGGATTCTCATGGCTCAATATATTTATACAATGTCGCGGGTGAGCAAAGTAGTGCCGCCGAAGCGTACAATTTTAAAAGACATCTCTTTATGCTTTTTCCCTGGTGCCAAAATTGGCGTACTGGGTTTAAATGGTGCTGGTAAGTCTACACTCTTACGTATTATGGCTGGCCTAGACACGAGCTTTGAAGGTGAGGCTCGCCCACAACCAGGTACAAAAATTGGTTACTTACCGCAAGAGCCACAACTTGATGAAAGTAAAACCGTTCGTGAAACTGTTGAAGAAGCTGTAAGCGAAGTAAAAGGTGCACTAACTCGCCTTGATGAAGTTTATGCAGAGTACGCAATGGAGGGCGCCGACTTTGACGCCCTCGCTAAAGAGCAAGGTCAGCTTGAAGCGATTATCCAAGCGCACGATGGTCATAACATTGACAATGTTTTAGAGCGTGCCGCTGACGCACTTCGTTTACCTGAGTGGGATGCAAAAATAGAGCACCTATCTGGTGGTGAGCGTCGCCGAGTCGCTATTTGCCGCTTATTGTTAGAAAAGCCAGATATGCTGCTACTTGATGAACCAACTAACCACCTTGATGCAGAATCAGTTGCATGGTTAGAGCGCTTCCTACATGACTATGAAGGAACCGTTGTTGCCATTACCCACGACCGCTACTTCCTAGACAACGTGGCTGGCTGGATCTTAGAGCTAGACCGTGGCCATGGTATTCCTTGGGAAGGTAACTACTCTTCTTGGCTAGAGCAAAAAGATGCACGTTTAAAGCAAGAAGAAAAGTCAGAGCAAGCACGCCAAAAGTCAATTGAGAAAGAACTTGAGTGGGTTCGCTCAAACCCGAAAGGTCGTCAAGCTAAATCAAAAGCTCGTATGGCCCAATTCACTGAAATGCAGCAATCAGATTACCAAAAGCGTAATGAAACCAATGAGCTATTTATTCCACCAGGTCCACGCCTAGGGGATAAAGTAATTGAAGTTAGCAACCTTACGAAGAGCTTTGGTGATCGCGTACTCATTGATGATTTAAGCTTTAATGTACCAAAGGGCGCGATCGTTGGGATCATCGGTGCCAACGGCGCGGGTAAATCAACGCTATTTAGAATGCTAAGTGGTGAAGAACAGCCTTCTGCCGGTAACATTGATATTGGTGATACAGTAGAACTGGCCACTGTTGAGCAGTTCCGTGATGATATGGAAGGGAATAATACTGTATTCCAAGAAATATCTGACGGTCAAGATATCTTAAAAATCGGTAACTTTGAGTTCCCAAGCCGAGCTTATGTTGGTCGCTTTAACTTTAAAGGTAATGATCAACAAAAGTTCGTTAAAGAGCTTTCAGGTGGTGAGCGCAACCGTTTACATCTAGCCAAGCTATTAAAAGCCGGTGCGAACGTTATTTTACTGGATGAGCCAACTAACGACTTAGACGTTGAAACCCTACGAGCACTCGAAAATGCAATTCTAGAGTTCCCAGGCTGTGTTATGTGTATTTCGCACGACCGTTGGTTCTTAGACCGCATTGCAACGCATATTTTAGATTATCGTGATGAAGGTCAAGTTAACTTCTTTGATGGTAACTATACTGAATACGAAGAGTGGCTTAAGAAAACGTATGGTGCAGCAGCAGCTGAACCAAAACGAATTAAATACAAAAAGATAGGCTAATTTAGCTCTGTATCAAGCCCCAAACATTTGGGGCTTTTCACTGGTATTGAACTAGTTTAGCAACTATGATTATTAAAACAGTTTAAGAGAGTGACCAATGGAAGAGCGTAGACGATTTACAAGAGTATTATTTTCAAATCAGGCAACATTAATGACTGCCAGTGGTGACTATACATGCAAAGTCCTAGACCTCTCTTTAAATGGTGCTTTGATCACCCTTCCTGTAGGCTATATACCATTAAAAAATGAACCTGCTAGCCTTAAATTTAATCTCCCTGACAGTGAAATAGCTATCTCAATGGAAGTAGAAATCGGCCATATTGAAGAAGCCCACCTCGGCCTTCATTGCTGCCAAATCGATATTGAAAGTGTGACTCACTTAAAACGGTTGATAGAGTTAAACGTCGGAAATGACGACATATTGCATCGTGAACTTGAGCAACTTATTTGGGAAAAGTAACAAAAGCCAAACGCTTGGCTGGTTAAAAAATATAATCCCCACCTCAGTATGCTAGTGCTATTAGCCGACAGATTAATTTTTTATTGTCCCACATTAAATAGCTCTAGTTTGTACATATGACTTAGGCTCGCCTTTGATACTATTGGTATATTTAAACGTCGACATGTGTGGAAGTACGGTAGGGCTTGCATCTAACTAAACTTGAGAAATCTGAACCGCCTGAAAATGTAAAACGCCGGATAACATATATCGAACACTTCCAATTGTAAGTGACCTGTTAGATTTTATTTTCAGGAGATATCATCTACTAAGCATATTTCCTGTTCGGTAAATAGCGAAACGCCAAGTGAAATGGATAGTATAAAAACACACTTGCTTTTATTAGGTTTAATGACACCAGACCGTATCTATAAACGCTCTCTAAGTAATTAGCCTCAATAATGACTCTATCAACATACCTTAGTAGCTGTAAACACAGTACAACGCCAGACAAGTAACAGATACATTTGGTGATGCCAGCAAAATCACACCGTTTGATATTGTGCCACTTAATAACCAAGACAATTAATAAAAGCTCATGTAAGCTAAAATAAAAATAATATAACTGCCTTTTTCCTACTACCCCCAGATCGGCGACTAAAATCGCATCTCCGACAAAGCGCCCCAATAGATGAAATAAAGCCCCAAGGCTGACTAACACAAATAATGAATGATCAATTTGTTCCTGTACACATAAACTCGGTTTACCAAAAAGCATCGCTGTTAGTGAATGCTTAGACAGTATAAGAAGCGTGCAAAGTGCAAGCAGCTTGCTTACTACAACCATCCAATCCAGAGATAACAAGAATGACATCATTTAAACTCTATCCGTTGATTTTTATGAGTGGGGACAATTTTGGCGGTAAAGCCACTCTCGTTGACATTTTTGGTGGTTCAATACTACCTCCGTTTGATCCGTAAATAGCTTTAACGTCCTGTTCTTTTAATACCTTGCTCTTTAGTATATCGCGACACATTTGAGTTACTCCATTGTATAATGAAAACAATGCTCACAAGTTAAGTTTGGGGAACCTACTCAGCTCAGATATAAGTCGCATAAATGAAGATACAAGACGCTTTTAAAAAGACTCTGCACTTTCTAAACTACAATGTGTACGCTTAAAGCAATTTATATGAACCAAATAAATTTTCATCTTTCATTTCGAACCATAACAATAAAACACATATTTAACAAATAAAAAACATAAAACATCAAAAAAAGAAATATTGAAGCATTAGAGATAATACCTTTATGTCGTACACGTAGCTTGAAGTAATCGAGTCACCTACCCAAATATCAACCTGTAAGATCGTCAGTAAGGTTTCATACGACTGGAAGCCCTGTGCAACGAACTAATGGGCGTGAAAGGTATCAATTCTAGATATTAGATAACGCTGACTTAACCTTTATGTAAATTGGCATGACACAGACCGCAAGTCAGACGTTCCTGGATCCTGACCTCCGTCAGGAAGATAACGGGGTGAGAGTAGAAAATAACAGCGGTAAGCATGAGTGTTATGGATCCTGACCTGCGTCAGGAGGACAATGGGTGAGCACATGAAACCTGTGACAATAACAGCGGAAAGCTGAGCATTTTGGATCATGACCTTCGTTAGGAAGACAATGGGGTGAGAGTATGAAGTCTGTGATAATAACAGCGGCAAGAAGCATGAGTGTTATGGATCCTGACCTTCGTCAGGAAGACAATGGGATGAGAGTATGAAGTCTGTGATAATAACAGCGGCAAGAAGCATGAGTGTTATGGATCCTAACCTTCGTCAGGAGGAAAAAAGTATGGAGACTCGTCTCCCTGAATTCATTTCAGGGTCCATGGCTTTTATACCAACCCGCTTAAATATCTGACCTAATATAGACCATATAGAATCACCGACTAAACAACGTTGAACCTAAACATATCTGAGCAGCTTTTAGCGCTTTCTCGAAAAGAACCAAACGCAAGAAAACGCATGCGATTACTTGCTGTGTCATTATTTTATGAGGGTAATAGTAGAACCGGTATTGCTAAGCGCCTTAACATAGCCCGAGGTAGCGTTAATAAATGGGTTTCTAGTTACCTAAAAGATGGGCTAGATGACTTAGACAATAAGCCTATTCAAGCATGTCCATCTAGATTACAACGGCCACAAATTGAGCAACTGTGTCTGAATTTATAAAGCGCACGAACATAGAACCTCATGGTGGCCGTCTTACCAGTGAAGACATCGTCCATTACATTAACACTGTATTTGGTGTTCATTACCACTTAAATCATGCCTGATCACAAGCCGTTCGAGACATCCTAAGCAGTCATACCAATCTGCTTAAGTTTGTGATCTAATATATGTACTCGGATTAAAGCATGCTCACTTATATGGATTTAGATACATCTAGAAAGCTTTTAGCACTATCTCGAAGAGAATCAAATGCCAGAAAGCGTATTCGATTACTCGCAGTATCCTTATTTTTAGAAGGTGAAAACCGAACCAATATTGCCAAACGTTTGAATACTGCGAGAAGCAGTGTTAATAAGTGGGTATCAAACTACTTAAATAAAGGCTTAGAAGGACTTGATAGTAAGCCGATACAAGGACGCCCAGCTAAATTAACGCCAAGCCAACTCGAACTCCTTTCAGCTCATATAATTCAGTCAGCCAAGTCTTCGGATGGAGGGCGGCTTACAGGCGAAGACATTGGGAACTATATATTTATCCAATTTTCAGTTCGTTACCATTCAGACCATATATACAAACTCCTCAAGAAGCTTGGGTTTAGCTGGATAACGAGCCGTTCAAGACACCCCAAACAATCACGAGAATGCCAGGAAACTTTTAAAAAACTTCCTATTGGAAACGATCCTTCACACCCCAGGGCACCTACCTCTTGAGCGAATTGATGTTTGGTTTCAAGATGAAGCTCGTTTCGGTCAACAAAACCAAACAACACGTTTATGGGCTGCGACAGGCTCAAGACCTCGTGCAGTAAAGCAGCAACAATTTGAGTATGGGTATCTATTTGGTGCTGTCTGCCCTGAAAATGGCAAGACAGAAGCATTAATAACACCTTGCGTAAATAAAGAAGCGATGACGCTACATATGGAACAAATATCGAAAGCTACCGAACTCGGAAGACATGCAGTTGTTATTATGGATGGTGCTGGTTGGCATACATTCGATACCGTTCAGCCTTTTAATAATGTCACGCTAATCAAACTACCACCATATTCACCTGAATTAAATCCAATAGAACAAGTTTGGAGTTGGCTCCGTCAGCACTGTTTATCCAATCGTACATTTAAGGGTTATGAAGATATTGTTGAGCAAGTTTCAAAAGCATGGAACAAATTCATTTCAGTTCCTGAGAGAGTTAGAAAGATGTGCTCAAGAGATTGGATTAAATTGACTTAATCTTTATGCAGATTGGTATAAAGCTTCATCTCCCCGAACTGGTCTCAGGGCCCATGGTTTTCACTGCCCTTTAGGAATACAGAAATGTGTATCAGCGTAATGGATCCTGACCTTCGTCAGGAAGACAAAGAAGTGAGGTGAATTCGTTTCTCTGGATCCTGACCTTCGTCAGGAAGACAACTGAGTGAAAGTATGGACTCGTCTCCCTGAATTCATTTCAGGGTCCATTCTTTCACTACCCTTCATGCATGGCGACCTGAAACCCCTTCCTAATCCCCATTTCTCCCTTTTCCTAAACCCAAACAGCAAAAAACCCGTCGCATCTCTGCAACGGGTTTCTCTAATTTAATGCCTGGCAATGTTCTACTTTCACATGGCAACTGCCACACTATCATCGACGCTGTTTCGTTTCACTTCTGAGTTCGGCATGGGGTCAGGTGGGTCCAAAACGCTATTGTCACCAAGCAAATCTGGTGTGTTAACTCGAAATCTTCAAGCTAACTAAATCTGGAATTCTGATAAATATTAGTCAATCTCTAACTAATTCTGTAAAACGCTACTTTAGTAACACTAACTTCTGTCGCTTAAACCACTTTGGCGTTGTATGGTTAAGCCTCACGGGTAATTAGTACTGGTTAGCTTAACATGTCACCATGCTTCCACACCCAGCCTATCAACGTTGTAGTCTCCAACGGCCCTTCAGAGAGCTTATAGCTCTAGTGAGAACTCA
>NZ_MIET01000008.1 GCF_003590335.1 Pseudoalteromonas sp. MSK9-3
GCCCAATAAATCGAGGTCATGCGGCAGAGAATTTCAGTACATTTAGGCATGTAGGACTGAACCAGTTGAAAAGAGAAAGTACCTTAAAAGCCAGCGTACGACGAAAACAACGTCGCGCTGCGATGGACACTGAATATTTAGATAAGGTGATCAGGGCTTAGCTGTTAACAGAATATTCACGCTCTCGCCCTGGTGTAAAACATAGAAAGCATCACTTAATAATGAACCTATTATATTAAATGATGCTTTTATTTTGAATAAACTAACTAAGGACAAACACCTACTTTCGGTGTAGGCGGAACCCCTGTTACACTATTTGGCACTCCATTAGTCACGCCAAGGAGATCATCGGGAACAGTTTCTAGATTACAGTTATCACCTTTGCAAGCTGCTGAAAAGCTAAAGTGCCTGTCTTTCAATATGACCACATTGTATTTATGAGCAAGTGGGTCGAGTCGTCCCAAATGACCAATATCTGTCCCTGAATTCGTATTTGCTTCGGTAAAACCTGTCGCTTTGCCAGTAAACCAATCATGATTTACTTCTTCCGCAGTAGCACAGCGACGAGATACATAGCGTGAACCATCTTGTAGGTTTTCAATATCATTAATACAGTACTGTAAATCTGAATTAACCGTACCCGACTTATGGCTACTCTGAGAAACATCACATACTGTTGATACATGCGAGCGCTCACAAATGAATTTAGGACCACGACAAAGGTGACAACTTACTGGTTTAATAGGGTTGAGCGCAGGTGTACTGCTATAGGCTACATTACCAGTAGCGGTATCACCATTTGCATCGGTAATCGTGAGCGATATTTTCCCTGAAATAGCATTACAAGTGCTAGGTACCGCAGGAAAAGCGACGGTTGGATTGTCTGTATTACCACCGGTAATTACTAAGCCATTGGCATCGGCACCTAGCCCCCAATTATAATGGTAAGGTGGTAAACCTCCCGAGATGATTGGGACATGCAGTGAATGATTGCCAGCAATACCTGCCACTGTTAGCCCTGTATTCGCACTAAGATCAACAGTTTTAGGCATCGGCGGAGTAGCAGGTTTAATGTCAATAACAAATGACTTGCTGCCTGATTGGTAATGGTTTGCAGAATCACCTGCTGTCATCGTCGCTGTGTAAGTACCTTTTGAAGCGCCAATTGGGTTGATTTCCAAAGTTGCCGTATTCAATCCAGAAAACACCATGTCCAATGTTGCGGGGGGAGTCGGATTAGGGGTAATCGTCCATGTTGTTGTGGCTGGCGTGACGTCACTACCATTTACGCTATCTGCAAAGGTTGTGTCAATAAAGGTCGGCGGCTCCGAATCATCTGCGATTAGGTTAATACGGTGGGCGCTGTTCGTATTGACTACGATGGTTGGTTCGAAAACCGTCACATTAACTGTGTCAGTTCCCGGTATTCCACCACCTGTTACATCAACTTCAAAGGTAAGCGTTGTGTCCGCAGTTACATCAGGCGCGACGAAACTTGCGCCATTAGTATTGCCATTAATCAGCGTTACCGTAGGAGTGCCTACTGTTTGTGACCATGCGTAGTTAGCCGCATTGCTTGATACAGCGTGTAGCTGGACCGTTGCGCCCGATCTAACGCGAATATCGCCACCTGCACTTACCGTTAAGGGATTAGCAACAATAGTAACCGTAACAGGTACGTGCACTACATTGCCTGCGCCTGTTGCGGTAAAGTCAAAGGTCAGGGTTGTATCTGCGTTAACTGCAGGTGCAACAAAACTCGCATTTAAATATTTTACATCGCCTATTGCAGAAGCGTTAGTAATAGTACCTACAGATAGTCCCGCTGAACTCTGAGTCCATGCTAACTTTTCGACAGTACCCGCGCCTGTAACACTACCTGCTAGATTAACCGTTGCTCCCGCATGAACTGAAACATTGTTTGAATGGGCATCAATATCAGGAGCACCCTGAACAACAACATTTACAGACGCACTTTTAACTTGTCCATTGCTGGTGCCTGTCACGGTAAAGCTAAATGTTTCTTTCACGCCTTCCGCTTGTGAAGGTGCAATAAAGGTTGGATTGGCCAGTGTTGCATCAGACAATGAAACGTTTTGACCTGCGGTTTGCTTCCATTGCCATGTAGCTCCTGCACCATTAACTCCCTGAGCGCGTAATTGAACGGTACTGCCTTCTGTTACCGAGAAGTCAACGCCTGCATTAACACTAAACGGCGGTTGTTCTACGGTCATTATAATACTACCAGAAGCGGTATTATTAAGACTATCAGTTACCGTTACGCCAAATTGTAAATCAACACTGTGGGTAACATTAGGTGCTGTAAAACTTGGGTTATTGGTGTTAGTAGCGCTAAGGCTAGGAGGGGTAGAATCTGCCCATGCATAACTAAAAGGACCTTTACCGCTAGTAACATTGGCCTGTAAATAACCTGTTTGTCCAGAAGGGATATTTGAGCCCGCTCCTAAGTCGACTCGCATTTTTAAATCTCTAATGTTAATAGTAACTGTCGCTTTAGCGGTTGCAGAGTTAGCATTGTCGGTTGCAATGACTTGTAAAACTAAGGTTCTATCTTGGTCAACTGCCGGAATATCAAGACTGGTATGAGCTAGCGCAGGGTTGGCAATATCTCCTGTTACCACACCAGTACCGCCATCACTTACAACGCTCCAAGCATAAGACGCCGTACCATTTACATCTGTTGTTGATGCAAGTAAGTCAACTGTATTTCCTTCAGATACTGAACGTATAGAAGTTCCTGCAGTGAGTTTGATAGCTGTTTGCACTTGATAGCTTACTGTGTCCGTAATAGGGGCATTGTCATTATCTGTTACGGTGACTTCAAGTACTATCGAGCCACTGGTTGTGGGCGCCATAAAACTTGGCGTTGCCGTATTTTCATCGGTAATTATAACGGCTGTACCACTGGTTTGAGTCCATGCATAAGTCGGCGTGCCATTAGAGTTTGTTACCGTTGCTCTTGGGGTTACCACTGCGTTTGCAATAACTGTTTCATCATTAGACGCGACAACAGTCAATGGTAATTTCGGTGGTATGTTTAATGGGCTAATATCAAAAGTTACTTGCGCTGTTTTGACTTCAGTGCCATCACCCACTTCTACTTCTAATACTAAATTTTGATGGCCACCCGTGATGGTTGGCATTGTAAAGTAAGGATTGCCTGTCGTTTCGCCAATGATACCCCCAACAATATTTGGCCCACTTATTTGTGTCCACTTGTAAGTGATGGTGCCTGCGGCATTCATGACCGAAACAGTAGGGTTCGCTAGACGACCACCAATCACACTTTCATGCCCCGCCATGCTTAATGTTAATGTGGGTTTACTAGGTGAATTATATGGAACAACTTGATATTGAGAATTAACCGTTTTACTAATGCTTTTACCATTAACGCTATAAGTGATAACAGCTTGCAACTCAACAGGTGTGATACTGGTAACACTCGGTGCACTCACAATAGGCTGTGCAGTATTGGCACCTGCAATGACTAAATCTGCAGGTGCGGGGTTAGGTTTCACTACTGTCCATACATACGTAAAAGTACCACCAGATGCAGCATTTTCGTGTACATCAACACTGGGTTTAAAGGTCTTGCCTGACTCAATTTGATTGTTCTGATGTGTACTTTGATTAGGACCTGTGGCTAGGTTACTGCCGCTTTGGTTCTGATGCGAACTTACCGTAAATAAAGGTTTAGCTGTGTATCTTACACTTCGCGTGATTTGATTAACGCCGTCGCTCACTGCCAAATTCACGACAATGTTAGTGTCTTTGCTGACTGTTGGTACAACAAAGCTTGGGGCTGCGGTAGTTTCATCAACCAAGGTAACTACAGAACTCGTCCAACGAATGGAATAATTGCCTGTGCCTCCACTAATGTGTGCTTGCGGTAGTACGGTGTCGCCTTCAGCAACGTCCTCGGTTGCAGGGTGTAATATAGAAACAGCTAACTTAGGGGCTGCTTTTACAGTGACAACATGCGTAGAAGTAACACTTTGATTATTCGCATCTGTTACTGTAACAACCCAAGTAATGTCTGTATCGGTTGTGACTATTGGCGGTGTTACAGATGGATTTTCAGCACTTGTGCTGCTAATTATAGCTTGTGGACCAGCTGTTTGTGCCCATGAATAGCTAAAAGGCGCTGTTCCTCCATTAACCCTACCTTTTAATTCAATTTGCCCATGTCCACTAAATACAGAATGCTGCGCACCTTGTTGTGGCGTAAACGGCTTGCCTAATACGTTAACTACTTGCGTTTTCGAAATGCTTTTTCCACTGCCAGATTCTGTAGCCGTTACACTAAAAGTTAATTTCCCCGCGGCTGAAGGCGCGATAAAAGTTGCGGTAGGTTGAGATATATCTGGATGAGCTATAGCAACTGGAGTACCTGTCAGCTGTTGCCAAACATAAGTAAATGAGCCGCCACCGCCAGTTTGGCTAACCTGTGTTGTTAAGTGAACTGTATCACCGGAAGTAGCTTGTTTTACTGTATTAAGTTGATTAGTAAATGCAATATCTGGGGGGGGGACCGTGACAAACCACAAAGCATCGAAAATTTCACCCGCATCGTTAGTGGTTTGAGCACTAAAGGCAAACTCTGTATCTTGGTTAACATCTGGTGCGGTAAAAGAAAGTTCGCCATTGTTGGCAGTAAACCCAGCGTCAGGCCCTTTGTCTTGTGCCCAAGTAATAGTAGCATTCGGCTTTACTACGCTGGTTTCTGTATACAGCGCATTTAAAATGACCTGATGAGACGATTTTACCTTAGTTGGCCCGCTAATAGTCAACGCACCTATTTCAACAGGTTGCACTGAGCTAAGCACAGCAATGGATACTTTTTCGCTGACTGTCGCGCCTTTGTAGCTTGCTGTGATTAGCACAATAGGTTCATCAATACCTGCGACAGCAACAAAATGAGCGGTATTATCCTTACTCGCCAAACCAATCGATTGGGCAGATTTATCTTCCCACGCATAAGTAACGCCGGTAGTTACATCTGTTCCATTAATGCTGACCATTGCAATAAGATCTACTGAATCACCGACATCCACTATAGAGGGTGCCGTCAGAGTTAGATCTAAATGCGGAGGTGGGTTAATGGTTATACTTATTGTTTTACTTACCACGGCTCCCTTAAATTTTGCCGTTACCAAAATAACCACTTCATGAACGCCTGAGATGGCAACAAAATTAGCGGTATTGTCTTTACTCGATAAAACCACTGGTTGTGTAGATTTATCTTCCCACACGTAAGTAATACCAGTATTAACATCGGTTCCATTAGCACTGACCATTGCAACAAGATCGACACTCGTCCCTGCATCTACAGGAGAAGGTGCGGTAACGGTTAACGTTAAATTAGGGATGGGATTAATGATTATGCTTATTGTTTTACTTACAGTAGCACCTTTAAACTCAGCCGTTACCAAAATAACCGCTTCATGAATACCCGCTATCGCAATAAAACTTGCTGTATCGCTATTGCTGGTTAAGCCTACTGGTTGAGTTGATTTATCTTCCCATGTATATGTTACGCCACTATTAACATCTACACCATTAGCACTAATCATCGCACCAAGAGCCACACTATCCCCTATATCAACAGCGAGGGGCGCAGTAACCGTTATAATTAAAGTAGGGGGTGGGTTAACGGTTATACTGACCGTTTTACTTACAGTACTACTACCAAAAGAGGCTGTTACCGATATAACTGCTTCAGGAATACCCGCTATCGCAATAAAACTTGCTGTATCGCTATTGCTGGTTAAGCCTACTGGTTGAGTTGATTTATCTTCCCATAGATAAGTAACGCCACTGGTAACATCTACCCCATCAATATTGAGTAATGCTCTAAGGTTTACATTGTCACCTACATCAGCAGATGCCGGTGCAGTAAAGACTATATCTAAAATATGCGGTGGGTTAATGGCTATGCTAACCGTTTTACTTACCGTCGAGCCGCCAAAAGAAGCTGTCACCGATATGACAGCTTCAGGAGTACCTATTATAGCAATAAAATTAGCCGTATTATTACTGCTTGATAAAAATACTGGTTGTGCAGATTTGTCTTCCCACACATAAGTAACACCACTATTTACATCTCCCCCATTAACGCTAACTAACGCACTTAGATCTACGCTAACGCCTACATCAACGCTAGTAGGGGCAGTAACAGCTAAAGTTAAACTAGGCGCAGAAGGGTTAATCGTTATACTAACCGTTTTGCTTACCATAACACTGCCAAAAGAGACTGTTACCTGTATTATCGCTTCATCAATACCTGCTAAAGCAACAAAACTGGCTGTATTGCTATTACTCGTTAAAGCTAGTGGTTGTATTGATTTATCTTCCCATACATAAGTTACGCCATTACTAACATCTACTCCATCAATACTAAACACTGCGCTGAGGTTTACTATATCATCTACATTAGCATCAATGGGTGCAGATACAGCTAAGTCCAAAACAGGTGGTGGCTTAGCTGGATTAATCGTTATGCTAACTGTTTTGCTAACTGTAGCGCCATCAAAGGTGGCTTTTACCAATATAACCGCTTCACTAATACCCGTTATGGCAACAAAGTTTGCTGTGCTATTCGTACTTGTTAAGCCTATTGGTTGTAAAGACTTATCTTCCCATTCATAAGTAACGCCAGTGATAACATCTTTTCCATCAATACTAAATGCTGCACTAAGGTTTACGCTATCGCCCACTTTAGCGTTAAGTGGCGCGGTAATCGTTAAAGCTGAATTAAGTGCCTGGGGTGGATTTATCGTTATACTCACTGTTCTGCTAACTGTTGCCCCTTCAAAATAGGCTGTGACTAATATAACCGCTTCGTGAATACTGCCTATAGCAACAAAAGAGCCTGTATCATCACCGCTTGCTAAACCAATTTGTTGCGTAGATTTATCTTCCCACACATAAGTAACGCCACTATTAACATCAATTCCATCAGCACTGACCATTGCACTAATATTTACATTATCGCCCACATTAACGCTAAGCGGTGCGGTAAGCGTCAAACTCAAATTAGGGGGCGGGTTAATAGTAATACTCGTTGTTTTACTAACAGTAACGCCATCAAAAGAAGCGGTTACTAATATAACGGCTTCATGAATACCAGAGATGGCGACAAAATTAGCAGTATCGCTACTGCTTGTTAAACCAACTTGTTGGGTAGACTTATCTTCCCACATATAAGTAACACCACTATTAACATCTACTCCATCAATACTTAATACCGCACTAAGATCAACGCTAGTGCCTACATCAACAGCTGAAGGGGTCGTGATAGTTAACTTAGGTGGTTGATTAATTACTATATTAATCGTTTCACTGACTGATGAGCCATCAAAAGTGGCCGTTACTAATATAATCGCCTCATCAATACCGGCTAAAGCAACAAAACTCGCAGTATCGTTATTACTCGTTAAACCAAGTTGTTGTACAGATTTATCCTCCCACACGTAAGTAACGCCACTATTAACATTTGCTCCATTAGCACTAAGTATCGCACTTAGGTTGACTGTATCACCCGCATCAGCCACAGAGGGTGCGCTAACCATTAAACTTAAATTAGGTGCAGTGTCTGAAGGCACACTTGCCTTATCACAACCAGTTAACGCCATCAGTAAAAATAAGCTTATAAAACGAAATACAGTCATAAAAAGTCCAGAAATTAATTAAAAGCGTAAGCCAAATAAAAGGCTTAAGTTTGGTAAGTTAATAGTGTCATTGCCATCTTCAATGGCGAAATAAGAGAATTTAACGCCAATATAGGGGTGGATGGCTGAATGTGGCAAAAAGTAAATTTGATTGCCTACCTGAAAACCTGTTGCCCCATCACGCCAAGCTTGGCCTTTAATTTCACCCTCAGCCCAAATATATGAAACACCAGCATACACTGAAGATTCCATGGTAGAAGATTGATGCCATTGATAATGATAATTTAGCTGTAAGGATTGAAAGTTAAGTTTGGTGGTTTCTTTGCAGGCTTTATCACCACAATGCGCAAGCACATCCGCGCTATATTCACCGGTTTTGCTCCAACCCATTGCAAAAAACGTTTTTTGGGGAAGTACACTGTGATGTAATTGGATTGAAACATCTAACCCCAGTTGCGTGTCAGAGTCAGTGGCAAATAGGTCACTCGTATTTAATTGGTAGTAGTCTTCTGCGTCCAAATAATTAGCGTGCATGCCTGCTTCAAATTGATAAGGGGGTTTATCTGCGGCGGCATTTGTTTCTGATGCAAAACTGTTAGCTGAAATAATCGAGGGGAGTATAAGAAGACTATGTTTTATTATTTTTATATTGCTAAATAGTTTCAACATTTTAATCCTTCAAATGTAATAGGTTATTGAGTCTTGAATATTCTTATTAATGATAATAGCAATTAGTTGTTGTATTTCAAGCTACCTCTGTAATTAGTTAATAACACTGGAAAGGTTATAATTTCAAATGGCGTTGTTTCCTAAATAAGGCGTTGTTTCCTAAATAATTGAACTTCTTTGGTTTGGTGCGATCAGATCATTAAATGCCTTAACCCATGATGTGAAATGAAGAAGAAAATTAGGAATTGGTCACAGTACAACCGTGCTTTGGTTCAACGCGGTAACATCAATATTTGGCTAAGTGATAGTGCCATCTCAAAGTGGCAGAATACCGAAAAACACGGTGGCCGTGGTCGTTCAAATTACTATTCTGATTTAGCAATTGAAACGTGTTTAACCTTAAGAGCTGTATTCCATTTGCCACTCAGGGCTTTAGAAGGGTTTGTAAATTCCTTGCTCACTATGATGGATGCCTCATTGCAATCACCGGGTTATAGCTGTTTGTGCAAACGCAGTAAAACACTTGATGTGCAATATAGAAAGAGCGCAAGCAAAGGCTTTATAGATATCGTAGTCGATAGCACAGGCCTTAAAGTATACGGAAATGGTGAATGGCATACGAGAAAACATCGAGCGACTAAGCGTCGAACTTGGCGAAAACTGCACTTGGCCGTAGATGCGACAAGTCACGATATTGTGGGGATAGCATGAACAGTGACACCCATTCAAAAAACTAAAACCAATAAGCAAGCAATGTTCAATCTGAAATATCGTCTAGTTAATAAAATTGAGTTAACTACATGTGCTATAAGCTCAAAAATAGAGAAAAGCTGAACTCATCCCCAGTAATAAGACACGGCTAAGCCGCCAAGTTATGGAGTATCGGTTATATAGAGATTATCTTGATGGTTTAAAAATTAAGCCAGCAATTTTTCGCATTGTCGATAGTTAGCCCGCCGTTTTATTTCTAGGCTCGCACAATAATTATCAAGCTTTTCAGGTCGCCCTACTGCGCCATGAAATACTTTGGTAAATTGTGTGGTGAGTTTTAGCCAGTTTTCCGGGGCTATGTTTAGTCTTTCTAAAATTGGGGAGTTGATTGGGTTTATAGCGCCTCGCTTATCTGCTCGCATACATCGGCCTGTTAGTTCTACCAGTTCTAAATACGATTTTAATTCAAAGGGTAAACCTTTGGGCATGTGCTTTCGGGGACTACCTGCAAACCGTGCCAAGTGTTTAGGTTGCTTGCCTTCTTTGGCATGTTCACAGCGGGTTTTAACACTGGTGTAGTCTGACGTTTCGGGTGTCTCAGCCATTTTGGCTCTAACTGGGTTTAAATCAACATACGCCATACAGGCTGCTAGTGCCGCCTCATCAAGTAAAGCTTGTGATTTAAAGCGTCCTTCCCAAAATCTGCCAGTACAGTTATCTTCTTTATTCGCTTTTCGGGCAATGCTTTCATTCAGTACCCGCATAAACCAACTGATACTCGATAAACGTTCTCTAAATTGTTCAATGTCTTTATTTAAAAAATATTGCTGCGCTGAGTCTAACCGCTCACCTTGAAGGTACTTGTGAGACAGTATGGTACCTTTAAACAGCTTATGCCATCTGATAATAATCGCTTTATCACTCAGTCTTTTAGCTTTTATATCATCTACATAAAGTACAATATGCGTATGATTACTCATCACTGCATACGCACACACATCAATACAAAATACTTTAGCAAGTTCAAGTAGCTTATCTTCTATGCTCGTACGACTGCCCTGTTACCTTATCTTCACCACATAGATAGGCATGGCGAACACACCGTGAAATACAATGGTAGTATTTGGTATCAGTTAAACTCACTTGTCTTTTTCGTGCCGTGGCCATAAGAGAAAGCGCCTATCTTTTAAGCTGAATCTAAAAGATAGGCAATGAATGAAAAACCGTCAATTTTGGGTGGGTGTCAGTGTAAATTTTGCTGTGCAGGAATTAAATTAACTTGATGACCAGAATTTAAACATGCTCTGCCCCAGTAGTGAGAGGATGAACAAGCCTCCATAACGACTTCACACGGCGGTAAATTAAGGATTATTTCATGGAGTTTTACTCTAGAAACCCGCTTTGAGAAACAAGGTTTTCCGTGTTCATCAATTCCAAGAAGTTGAAATACATTTTTTGCTAAATCGATGCTTAATATACTAACGTTATTCATGATGGATGCTCCTACTAACTATCGTTATAAACACACCTTTAGTTTGGCGCATTGACGCCGATTTGGGAGTGTCCATCTCATCACCCATTCAAAAAAATTGAAGCCAATAAGTAGGCCACGTTCAACCTGAAAGATCGTTTAGTTAGTAAAATCGAATAAACTACATGCGCTATAAGCTCAAAGATAGGGAAAACTGAACTCATACGCATCCAAAAGGCACCGCCAATTCACCAAGCTATGGTGTATTGGTTATATAGAAATTATCTTGATGGTATAGCAGTCAAGTCAGTAATTTTTCACACTGCTTATAATTAGCGCGCCGTTTAATTTCTAGGCTCGCGCAATAGTTATCTAGCTTCTTAGGGCGACCTACAGCACCATGGAAGACTTTGGTAAATTGGGTGGTGAGTTTTTGCCAGTTCTCTGGGGCGATGTTGAGTCTGTCTAGAATTGGTGAGTTGATTGGGCTTATAGCGCCTCGCTTATCTACCCGCATACATCGGCCTGTCAACTCTACAAGTTCTAAGTAGGACTTTAATTCAAACGGTAAACCTTTCGGCATGTGCTTTCGGGGGCTACCTGCAAAACGCGCTAAGTGTTTAGGCTGTTTGCCCTCTTTGGCATACTCACAGCGAGTTTTTACACTGGTGTAGTCTGAGGTTTCGGGTGTATTAGCCATCTTTGCTCTGATTGGGTTTAAATCAACATACGCCATACAGGCTGCCAGTGCCGCTTCATCGAGTAAGGCTTGTGATTTAAAGCGCCCTTCCCAAAATCTGCCAGTACAATTATCTTCTTTATTCGCTTTTCGGGCAATGCTTTCATTCAGTACCCGCATAAACCAACTGATACTCGCTAAACGCTCTCTAAATTGTTCAATATCTTTATTTAAAAAATATCGTTGGGCTGAGTCTAGACGCTCATCCTGAAGGTACTTATGAGACAGTATGGTGCCTTTAAATAGCTTATGCCATCTGATAATAATCGCTTTATCACTCAGTCTTTTAGCTTTTATATCATCTACATAAAGTACAATATGCGTATGATTACTCATCACCGCATACGCACACACATCAATACAAAACACTTTGGCAAGTTCCAGCAGCTTTGCTTCTATCCACCCTCTTCTGTGCTCATATGATTGCCCTGTTACCTTATCCTCACCACACAAATACGCACGGCGAACACACCGTGAAATACAATGGTAGTATTTGGTATCAGTTAAACTCACTTGTCTTTTTCGTGCCGTCGCCATAAGAGAAAGCGCCTATCTTTTAAGCTGAATCTAAAAGATAGGCAATGAATGAAAAACCGTCAATTTTGGGTGGGTGTCAGTGTAAATTCTCTATAGGGTGGTTTTTATAATTACCTTGTACATCCAATTCATCAGTCATTTCGATGAAATGGAACTCTGTGTAATTAAGCTGATTTAATTTTTCAAAATAAGCCAATAATTCCAACACGCTTGGCTTGAATAAAGAGTTCCAATTATTTGGTTCCTTTTGAATCTCCAATATATGATTCAATGCTCAATTCCCTTGGTATAGCTAACACCCCGCTTAGGGGCAAAACATGTGGGCTATAATAACGAGCTAAGCGAGGACAGCCCACATATTTTTGTCCCAGCACGCCCCGCGTGCGCTTACAGCGACTTGTTAGCCGTCTGCCCAAAATCCAGGGCAAGATCACGAACTTTACCTTGACTTAAAAGTATGATCTTATACGTCTTTTTAGGTTGCTACTTTTATGTCTGATCCTCTTTTTCTAGAATATTTTGAATCAATTGATGACCCTCGCCAACAAGGTAAGGTCGTTCACAAGCTCTTTGATATCATATTCTTAACTGTGAGTGCTGTTATTTCAGGA
>NZ_MIET01000009.1 GCF_003590335.1 Pseudoalteromonas sp. MSK9-3
AATAGAACAAGTTTGGAGTTGGCTCCGTCAGCACTATTTATCCAATCGTACATTTAAGGGTTATGAAGATATTGTTGGGCAAGTTTCAAAAGCATGGAACAAATTCATTTCAGTTCCTGAGAGAGTTAGAAAGATGTGCTTAAGAGATTGGATAAAATTGACTTAATCTTTATGCAGATTGGTATAATAATGTCACGTTGATCAAACTACCACCATATTCACCTGAATTAAATCCAATAGAACAAGTTTGGAGTTGGCTCCGTCAGCACTGTTTATCCAATCGTACATTTAAGGGTTATGAAGATATTGTTGAGCAAGTTTCAAAAGCATGGAACAAATTCATTTCAGTTCCTGAGAGAGTTAGAAAGATGTGCTCAAGAGATTGGATAAAATTGACCTAATCTTTATGCAGATTGGTATTACACTAATTTAAATTATATGGTCACTCAGTTTTCAGCGTATAGATTCTTAGATTTATTAATACCTTTAACCAATGTATTCCAAGCTTTCCTGCGCGAGGAAAGGCTCCTTTCTCTCAGGTATGTGTGGTGATGTTTTGTTAACTCTAAAGGGGCTAATTTTGAAGCCAAACATCGATGGGCTGCAAAAGGGTGTGAATTGGAGAGTGAGGAGAGTTTCAGTTTTTAAGCTCTTAAAAGTGTTCTGAGCTGGTTGTGGAGCTAAAGTTGGGATCAACATAGCCATGAGCAAAGAATTGTATTCTCTTCTTATTCTGAACGTATTGTATCGGTTATATATTTGCTGAGCTATTTTATCAATGGTGAGCGATAAACGCTGCGTTTAAGAAGGGTACGTACTAAAACGCTGTAATTCTGACGCTTTAGTACGTAAGAGCACTTGTTTGAGTTATAAAATATCAGTTAGAAGTATACCTACCCCAAAACGTTGGATGTCGGCATCATAATCAATCAAGCTTTCTCCATATCCGTTGAAGTACTGTGCGTAACCACGCAGTCTACCCCAGATAGGGAATGACCAATCTAACTGTATCGCACCGCGATTATCACTATTGAGATTATTTCGAGTCATAAAACCAAACTCATGTTCTTCATAACGGTATACGCCACTGAATTCAAAGTAACCCATGTATTTGTGAATATCGGGGTTATCGTCACCTTTTGCATCTAAAGGTGTCGGCTTATCATCTTCAGGAAGTCGATACCAAGGCTTAAAACTAAACACAAAGCCATTATTTTCCCATATGAAGTTGGCATATAAGCGATTCCAAGAGCGTGAATTTGGTTGGCTTCTACCATTTGATTGATGCGAAATACCCAGTACCACGGCCATTTCGTCGCCCCACAGTACATTCTCATCATCTAAAAAATTTATCCAGAATAATTCAGGCTCATAATTTGTTTCACGAAAAGGCGAAGAAATATCTTTGTTATAAAACTGCCAATAAGACTGCAAAGTGAAACCCATATAGATGGCTTGGTCGCTATCGGAGAAGTTATTGTAAATGGGGACTTTGAGTGAAAGCTGGTATTTAACTTCAAAGTTATCTAATGGCTCACCAGCTTCTTGGTCAATGTCTTTTAGGCCATCGAAGGGGCGGTTATTCGGACTACTAATATAAGAAACAGGTAAAATATAATTGCGATGATGCGGCGTCAGTACATTGCGGTTTTTTTCACTCACTCGCTCACGCGCAACACGCTTATCTAAAGAGCTGAGCTGTTTGGCTGCATCAAGCTTCGCGCAGCGAGTTCTTAATTGTTCGACCGTTTGGTTTTTATCACCGCCAATAATTTCATTGAGTATACATTGCTTAACGAGATCAATTTCATCCTGATTGTTTGGCGTTTCGGCAAACGCAGTGAATGAAAGCCCTGAAAGTAAAGTGCCAAAAACAAATGAACGCAGTTCCATAGTGTGTTGTTTCGTTGAGTATTATTGAAGCGATAAGTATACACAGCTTTGTGTTAAATGAGGATGAATAACTGATGGGTTATGTAATAGATGAACAGCCGATATACAATGGTTAAGTTAAAAAGGGTGGCGGCAGAAACCGCCATTCCTTAGCAAGCAAAGTGTGCTCTGCTTACTCTCACGCAATATATTACTGAGCTATAACTCAAAGTAGTTGGTAAAGAACTTATACAATTCTGTCCCTTGATTGACACTTGCTGACGCAAAATGCAAGATGGCGATGGCATCTTGATCTAAAGTGATACTGTGTAAAGGTTGCTCTGATAAATAACGTTCCATACGCAAGATATTCGCGATAGTATCGCCCGCTTTTATATGGCTGCCCAGTGCCGCAGTGTATTCAACCATGCCCCCCATTGGCGCATAGTAAGCAAGATAATCTTGCAGCATACAAGCGTAACGGGTCATTTTTTGTGGTTTAAATGGTGAATCTAACACTGCTTCTTTATGGCTTAAATAGCTAAGCAGGCTTACGGCATCTGCTTTTGCTTCGGTTAAATCAATCTTTTCTTGAGAGCCGAGTTCAACCGTAAATGCCTCAACTAACACGGGAACATCTCGCCCTTGCTTTTTATAGGCGTCACTTAATGCCCACCAAGGACAAAAACACGCTTCATCGAGTGCACCATCAAAGTCATTGGGGATGAGCAGTACATGTGGAATATTAAAATAACAGGCGCTTGCCTTTGCATATTCTGGGCAATATAGGTGCTTAGATGAAATTGGCCCAGTGTGTAAATCCAATACAATATCGGCTTCATGAGCCAAGCATTGTAGGTTGAGTGCAATGCGCTTACCTGTATTGATGCTATAGGCTGGTCCATCAAGCAGGGTCTGAGTTGCTTGTACCAACGCAGCGGAGAATTGCTCTTTGATTTCTGTTAAAGGACTATCAAGGTATTCCGCCACAAAGCTATCAACTAATGATAGATGACTATGATACATGCGATTCCAATTGGTACCTGTAATTGGATCAAAGCGCCCCAGAGTAAATTCCCCTGATTTTTGATTACACCCAATTGGGTTGGCGTATGGCACTAATGTAATATCACTGGCTAAGGTTTGATGCTGTAATTGCTCTAATAATTGATAGATTACGGCATTACCTTGCACTTCAGCGCCATGCATATTAGCTTGGATATAAACGCGTGGGCCTGTGCCATCGCCTTTTAAACGATACACAGGGATCGTTAATGGCAGTCCATTTGCTATTTCACCAACTTGAATGTCTTCATGGGTAATCTTGTTCATTTCGAATACTCTATCTTAAATAATCACTGGCATTTTGCATGGCTCGAACTTGGCTCACTTCACCGTGTTCAATTACATATTCCGCAGGTAATTCATGACATAAGAAATACGGCATACTTTCGGTGAAGCCATAGGCGCCGCACTGACTGAAGACTAACCAGTCTTGCTCGTTAACATCACTGGGCAAAGTATGGCGCCCTAAGTGGTCAAGCGCAGTGCACAATGGTCCATGAATTAAATAGCTGTGTGTAATGGCACTGGAGTTGCGCAATAGTGTGCATGGGAACGCCTGGGTAGTTACAGCTGGACGCAATAGATGATTGATACCACCTGATACGATAAGTTGATGCTCATTGTAGTTTTGTTTTTGTTCTACGACAGGGTTAGCATAATGACCAAACTCGCCTACAGCATATCGTCCAAGTTCCATCCATAACTCAGTGACACCGGCTGACGCTTTAATTTGCGCAAGTGCATCAATTAATGCTGACCAAGTTAATTGGTCGTCGTTTTCAGAATAAGGGATCCCTAAGCCACCGCCTAAGTCTAATATTTCTAATGTAAAGCCTAGGTCTTCAGCCAGTGCCTTAAGTGGCGGCACCATTTGTGTCCACAGCTGTGCTAGTTTTTCTGTACACAGCATGTTGCCCCATTGGAAAATATGTAGGCCAACAAAATTAAGTGCTGGGTATGTATCTAATTGTAGTGATTGCCACTGCTCAGTGCCTAAACCAAACGGCGTTAAGCTATCACCACCGAGTGGGTTTTTTTCACCTTCAGGCCAACGTAATTGTACTCTAAGTAAAATACGTAGTTGGATATCGTGCTCTGTTGCTGCCTCATTGAGCCACTGAACTTGATTGTGGCTTTCTGCCACAAAGGTACGTACCCCTTGTGACAGAAAGTGCTGGATCTGCCTTTTTGATTTGGCAGGACCCGTATTGAGCACTCGGCTTGCATCGATGTCTTGACGTAAAACTTGATCAAGTTCACCGCTACTGGCCACATCGAAATCAAACCCTGCTTTATCTATGGTTTGGATCACCTTCGATAAAGGATTCGCTTTAACTGCATACCATAACTTTACAACAGATTGCTCTGTGAGTGGTTTTAGGTGTGACAGTAAGCCATCTAAGTCATAAACAAAAAACGGGGTATGCTCTTGTTCGGTTAACTCAGTAATCGTTTGACGCAATGGTGTGCTCAAAAAAGACATTATCGTAATACCTCTTCTAACTCTAGAGACGCGTCGCTTTGTTCATCACGATATTTTACGATAAGCGCACATGACATGCTTAAGCCTTGCTCACGGCCCCATTCACTTGATGACGGGCGAGAACCAGGAATAACAATGGCATTTTCTGGAATGGCTTCACCTTTGTCTAATTGACGTTCGTTGATACAGTCATAGACAGGAATGGTTGCTGATAAACGTACGCCAGGTGCAAGTACAGCGCCTTTTTTCACAACAACGCCTTCAACGATAACGCAGCCAGCACCGATGAATGCGTCGTCTTCAATAACAACTGGGCTTGCGCCAATTGGCTCAAGCACGCCACCTAGTTGCACCGCGGCACTTAAATGAACATTTTTACCAACTTGTGCGCATGAACCAACCAATGCATGGCTATCGACCATAGTCCCTTCACCAATGTAAGCACCGATATTCACATAAGCTGGTGGCATGATGATAGTACCAGAAGCGACGTGTGCACCGCGACGAACACTGCTGCCGCCTGGCACCATACGTACACCAGCATCAGCGGCAAACCCCTGTGGTGCAAGGTTATGCTTATCAACAAAACCACCCGGGAATTCCGTGTTGTTGCCGTTTTTAAAGGCTTCTAAGATCCCTTGCTTTACTTCGATGTTAGCATGCCAATTGCCTTGCTCGTCTTGCGTTGCAGCACGCACAGTGCCATTTTCTAAATTGTTTAGTAGTTCTAACCAGCTCATAATAACTGCCTTAATTCCAAGATAAAATTGTGGTGTTTGCACTGTTAATTGCCTGAGTACAAGGCAGCTCCAAGTGCGTTAAAGGGGGGCGTAAATTCGGCGTATTGAGTTTGCCTTGTGCATGCATCAGTACTTTAACCGGTATAGGGTTAGCGACTGCAAATAGGCTATCAACCGCATCGGTCCAAGTAGTAAACAGGTTTGGGAAAGTCCCTGCCAGTGAACGACGCACAAACTCAGCCGTTTGTTGGGGCCATGCATTGGCTGCGACAGAAACAAGGCCCGCTGCGCCTGCTTGTGCAAAATAAGGCATTAAGCCATCATCACCGCTATAAATAGCCAATTGTGGCGCGGCTTTACGGAATGCTTCAAATACGGCAATGTCACCACTGGCTTCTTTCAGCGCCCATAAATTAGTGTGGTGCGTTAGGTTTTGGAGTACTTGAGGGTCAATAGCAATTGCGCTGCGACCTGGGACGTTATAGAGCATACACGGCAGATCTGAGGCGCTAAGTAATGCATCAAACCAGTGAGTTTGTCCAACGATACCTGGCTTTGCATAAAGTGGAGAGCCGAGTAAAAAGGCATGAATTGGCTGAGTGTTACAAAACTCGACCCACGCGATTTGTTCTTGCAAATTGGCGCCACCGACAGCGACCATCAAGGGGACGTTTAGGTTTAGAGCACAGACATACTTTACAATGTGTTGATGCTCTTCTGTTGTAAGCGCAAGACCTTCACCTGTGCTACCAAGGAGCAGAATGCCATTGTTTGCTTGTGCTTGTTCACACACCAAAGTGCGTAATATGTCATAGTCAACTTGATTATTCGCGTCAAAAGGCGTAACCAAAGCTGTCCATAAGGGATAGTTGGATAAATCGTATTGTGATTTCATCTCTACCGAACTTATATCTTGTTCGGAGTTAAGGAAGGAGCCCAAACTTCGAACAGTTAAAATTCGAAGAGCAATGGACTTAAAAATGACAAGGCAAGTGGCCTTATTATTTTAAGACCAGAAGCTCTCCACCAAACTTACTTGCTTCGTTAATTCACAAAGCAATTGGTGACAGTCGCTGGGATTCAACCCAGTCGCCCGAAATAGTGACCAAACAAATAATCACTGTTTCTCGGCGTTACTTCCCCTCACTGCATGTCATTGGAGTTTGCTCTCCTCAATACAGTTACCTGAATAACGCACCTCTTCCAGCCCTAGACCAGGGTCATACACAGGGGTATAACACTGGCCCTCAAATAGGGTGAGCACGCATTGAAACATTTTAGCCATCTAGGTGTCAAGTGAACCTACGTGAGTTTTATATTTTTTACACTACACTTATAGACAACAAAATAGGTGGTCTAGATGCGTCAAATTATTAAATCGATGCGCAGCCGATATGTTATTGCAGTACTAGTTATGGCTATCTTAGTAACATTGGCAGCGGCAGCAATGCAATTTCTGCTTGAACAAAAACAACAAGATGCAGAGCTGATAAACCGGGCGGGTATGCAACGTATGCTATCGCAAAAAATTGCGTTGGATATTAATCAGGTCGTGTTATTTCAACAAGAAGGAAAATCAACGCAATCACTGATAGCTGAATTAGATAAAAGTGTGGTGTCATTCTTAATGAATCATCAATTTATTTTGCGTGAAAAATCGGGCGAATATGAGTTTTTAACGACAGGTTTAACCATGCTCTATTTTACCTCCCCAGTGTATTTAGATAAGCGAAGTAAAGATTTTATAGCTCTGTATGAACAAGGTGAGTTTAATACAGAGATTGCCTATACAATAGCGAGTGATGCACAAACATTGCTACTACACCTAGACCAAGCAGTGAAGCTTTTTGAGCAAGCCGCGAATCGAAAAGTGGAATTAACTCGCACGTTTGAATTTGTGTTTTGGGTGAGTGCAATCGTTTTACTTTGGCTCGAAGTTGTTTATATATTTCAACCAATGGAAAGACAAGTAAAGCGAGTTATTGACTCTTTAGAACAACAAAAGCAAGAGACGCAGCACGCGTTGGCAATGAAAACACATTTTTTAGCACGTGCAAGTCATGAATTAAGAACTCCATTGCAAGCGATATTAGGCTTTTTAAATTTGTATCGCCAAGACGGTAAAAAAGAGCAATTGTTACAAGTTGAAGTATCTGCGAAACAGTTAGTCAATCAATTAAATGCAATTCAGGAGTTCAGTCGCTGGGAGAAAGGGGACATTCCTGTCAGTGTTATCCCGGATGAAATGACCAAAACCTTACTGCAAGCTATTTCACCTTATCAACTTGAAGCAAAAAGCAAAGGTGTGAATTTAGTGACGGAATTTGGGTTTGATAAATCGTTAAATGTAGCCTGTGACCATGACCACTTGGCTTGGGTTATTGGTCAGCTTATCGATAATGCAGTTAAATTTACTGAACAAGGTTCAGTGATATTAAAGGCCTGTTTAGATGATAGTCATTCAACTCTATTAGTAACGATTGAAGACACAGGGTGTGGCTTTAGTGGAACATCCCCTTTCTCGACCAATGTGAGTGACACTCATTATCAAGGATTGCAGTTGGGGTTAGTGCGTTGTAAATGGTTGTTGGATGCAATGGGAGGGGGGATTCAGTTTGAAAAAGGGCAAAAATCAGGAACTTCAGTCCATGTAAAACTACCTATTTACATGGTAGAAACGTCGCCTGAACAACGTGTTACCGAGAAAAAAATTACAGGGCTACTCGTTGAAGATAATCCACTCAATGCACAAATTATTACTAAGGTACTACAGGGGTTTTCTATCGCAGTTAATCATGTAGAGCATGGGCTTGCTGCAATAGATGACTTAAGTACAAATCGCTATGATGTTATTTTTATGGATTTAAATATGCCGATTATGGATGGTTTTCAAGCCATTGAACACATACGTAACTCTTTAAACTTAAAAGAGCCCATCATTGTAGTGACTGCTAATAGTGAGGCACAAGAACTAGAGCGTGCTAAAGCGCTAGGTGCGAATACTATGGTTCTAAAACCATTGGACGAAAAGTCAGTACGCACAGCGCTTGAGCAGGTAGGGTTAATTTAATGACGAACTTGAATGTTGCCAACGCCGACCTCAACCTCAATATTATGGCTGCCCTGACCCGTGTAATGTGTTTCTGAACGGGTTGTTTTTTTATGCTGCGTTGCTGTATTTATCAGGCCTTTGACGCTGGTAGTGCCAACTCCAGACTCGAGGGATATAGACTTAAAATCCGCCTCGTTAGTATCAATGCTCACTTTGCCTACCCCGACCTCAATATCTGCCGAATTGGCGAGTTCTGAAATTTTCACATTACCAACGCCCACTTCTATGTCTAATTGCATAGAGCTGGGAACTTTAACTTGCCAATATTGTTTTAAATCTTTTTCAGTAATTTTAAGTGACAGAGTGTCGCTTTTAGTGTGGTGATCAAGCGTTATTTCATCAAGGTTTACGTTACTATTAAACCAGCTGTCATTTTGTTGTACTTCTAATCGGATTGACACTTCAATCTTATCACCATCGTAGCTTGTCATGTCTAAGCGCCCAACAGGAAAGTCAATCTCAAGTTGCTGGTTACTATGTGCAGCAAAACTCTGTTTAATCGTATGGCTTTCGTTTGCCAATACATTGAGAGATAAGCTTGCAGCAGCGGCAGTCAAAAGTAAAAATCTTTTCATAATATGCATCCTTATTGAGGGTGTTATATCTATTTGACGCAGGCAATTCAGTAATGGTTTAAACAAGTTGAAAAATAATCTTTTGCTTGAACTGCCCCCTAAAAAGTATCGCTATACGCAGCCTTCTTAGAGGGGGATGCGTTACAGCATTTTGTTAACCGTAAATCCTTGTTGTTGAAGTTGGATAAGTAAACCGTGCTTTTCTGGTAAGTGGAGGGCTCCCACCGCAATAAATAAAGGCTGCTTTACAAGCTGGCTACTTAGTTGCTTTATCCAGTTATTGTTACGTTCTATAAGCATCACTTTTTCACTAAATTGACCGTACTCACTGTCATCAAAACTCAATTTATAATATTGACTTAAGGCGGCCATATCGCCTTTTTTCCAGGCATGAATTAAATCGAGGAAGTGATGCTCTATATCACCCATTTGTTTAAATGTTTCCGTCAACATGTGATCGCCGTGTGTGCTGAGGTGGTTGAACATAGTTAACTGTTGCTCTAGGGTCTCTAGTTCAATAATTGGCATTGCTTTATTTTGCGCATAGTTGATCACTTGTTTATCAATACCAAAATCATCTTTGAATCCTAATTTTTGATATTCCATTTGTAATATCGTGACCATAACCGCCCAAGGTGCAAATTGGCTAAATAGGTCAATGCTAATGTTTTTCTTGGCTAAGTAGTCTGTAAGTCGTGTGTAATTATGAGAGCTGATCTGGTTTTTTAGACTCTTGGGTGGCGTTAAAAGCATAAAAGGGCTAGAGCGACGCTGAATCTCACTGGGACTTAGTGCGTTGATATTTACTTCTACGACTAGCGCGCTGGTGGCGTCTATGGCTGATATGATCCGTGGGCTTAACCCTGCCATTGAGTGATCGCCAACATGCACAGTCCCCAGTAGGTAAGATGTGACCCCAGCTTTTTCTACCTTATAGAGCGCGGGCGCTGCGTACCCTAATCGGCTAAATAGTGACAAGCACAAGATGAGGCAAAGAGCACTCAGCTGAGTAATAGATTTTGGCATGGTTATCCTTAATAATTGATAGCTGATAAACATCATAATCAATCTATTAGGCAAATCATAAAAATTTCATATGATTTTTTCGTTGAATGAAAAGTGTTGTAAATAAAATATGAACACTTTAAAAACGAAAGGAAAGATAAAATTAAGGTTTATTTATTCTTTTATTTGATGTTATTGAATATATATATCTTTTATTGGTTTTTTTAGTGCTTTTAAAGCATTGTTTTTATGGTTGACTTACATTGTACTTCGGGTTACTAATAGAAAAAGAGCAAGGCACGCTGTGAATAAGCGCGCACTTACAAGCAATAATTTAATTTGGTGATACTGAATATGTTAACAACAGCACTAACTCTAGTCGTGATTATCAACGTGGTGATTATTATTACCGCGGGGGCGAGTTAGTGCTTTAAAAAGTATCAACGAGAAGCCCCCCGCACTGAAAAGTTCGGGGGGCTTCTTGGTTTTAGGGTTAAATTTTTAGAAATCATTAAAAAGATTGGGAATGGGGAACACGATGACAGGCGCACAATTACTTATCGACTTACTTGCCAAACATGGCGTTCAAGAAGTCTTTGGTTATCCAGGCGGCGCGATTATGCCGATCTACGATGCACTCTACGGTGCGCCTGTAAAACATTATTTGACTCGTCATGAGCAAGGGGCTGGGTTTGCAGCCGTGGGGTATGCGCGCAGTACTGGCAAACTTGGCGTTTGTTTTGCAACTTCAGGCCCTGGCGCGACAAATCTAGTGACTTCACTTGCCGATGCCATGATGGATTCGGTGCCTTTGCTCGCGATAACTGGGCAGGTGCCCACTGCCGCTATTGGCTCTGATGCGTTTCAAGAAGTTGATGTTTTGGGGATGTCTCTGTCATGCACGAAACACAGTTACATGGTTGAACGTGCTGAAGATTTGGCAGAAATTCTACAAGAAGCGATGCACTTGGCTCTGTCTGGTAGACCAGGACCTGTATTGGTTGATATCCCTAAAGACATTCAGTTGGCACAAGCCCCTTTTAAACCTTGGTTGGCAAGAGAAGAGTCTTTTCCTGAGCTATTAAGCTGCGAAGTGCAAACAGCAGAAGCGTTATTGTCTGAAGCTCAGCGTCCTGTGGCTTATGTCGGCGGGGGCGTACAAAGTGCGGATGCGCAAGCTGAATTGATGCAATTTTTAAACAAAACTCATATGCCAGCTGTTTCAACATTAAAGGCATTGGGGAGCGTGTTACCTGAGTACGAATATGACTTGGGAATGTTGGGTATGCACGGTGGGCAAGCAGCAAATATTGCAGTACAAGAGTGTGATTTACTGGTGTGTATTGGCGCACGGTTTGATGACCGAGTGACGGGTAATTTAGCTAAGTTTGCAGCAAAAGCGAAGGTGATACATTTAGACATAGACCCTGCGGAAGTCGGAAAGCGTAAGCCTGCGGCAGCGTCATTAATTGCCGATTTAAAAACATCTATTCCAGCATTGGGTTGCTTTGTTACTAACGCACAGTGGTTAAACACCGTCATGGAGCTAAAAACAACACATGCGTGGCGGTATGATTACCCGGGTGAAAAAGTATTTGCCCCATATTTATTAAAAGAACTCAGTAGAAAAATGCCTCGTGATGGCGTGGTGTGCTGCGATGTTGGTCAACATCAAATGTGGGTTGCACAGCATATGAAGTTTACGCATCCGAGTAATCACCTCAGCAGTGGTGGTGCTGGAACAATGGGGTTTGGTTTGCCT
This sequence comes from Pseudoalteromonas sp. MSK9-3, assembly GCF_003590335.1. Taxonomy (GTDB): domain Bacteria; phylum Pseudomonadota; class Gammaproteobacteria; order Enterobacterales; family Alteromonadaceae; genus Pseudoalteromonas. Next base: position 11,615 of record NZ_MIET01000009.1, read on the forward strand.
GCAGCCATAGGTGCACAAATCGCACGGCCACAGAACATGGTCATAACGGTTTCTGGCGACGGTTCAATCATGATGAATATTCAAGAACTGGCTACGATTCGCCGTAACAATTTACCCGTAAAAATAGTGATACTAGATAATCAACGCCTTGGCATGGTACGTCAATGGCAGCAGTTATTTTTTGACGGGCGTTATAGCGAGACAAACTTATCTGATAACCCTGATTTTGTGCAGTTGGCCGCGGTGTTTGGTATACCGGGTCAAACAATTACTCATGCAAACGAAGTTGATGATGCTATTGATGCATTAGTGAATTCTACAGGGCCTTATATTATTCATGCCTGTATAGATGACAAAGAAAACGTTTGGCCTTTGGTACCACCTGGGGCCGCAAATGATGAAATGATGACGGAGAAAGCGCAATGAAACACCAATTAACAGTGGCAGTTAAAAACCAAAGTATCGCCGTTGAGCGCTTTTTAAGAGTGGCGCGTCATCGTGGATTTCATTTAACCCAATTAGAGTTGGAGGGCCACGACGATTTGTTTCACGTCAAAATGACGGTAGACAGTGACAAGCCTATCTATCTATTAACGACACAACTGAGTAAGCTGGTTGAGGTGCAACAGGTTAATTTGCACACACGACAGCAACAGGCTATTTAAACCTAATTATTAAGAAAAGAACAAGGTATTACAAATGACTAAAACTTCGGAATTAATTTGGCACAACGGCGAGATGATCCCTTACGAGCAAGCAACGACTCATGTACTTAGCCATGCATTACATTATGGCAGCTCTGTGTTCGAAGGGATACGCGCCTATGATACGCCAAATGGCCCGGCAATCTTTCGTTTAACGGATCATATTCAGCGTTTATACGACTCAGCAAAAATTTACCGCATGGAGATCCCATTCACTCCAGAGCAAATTATTCAGGCATGTAAAGATGCTGTGCGTGAAAATGGCTTTAAAGATGCCTACATTCGTCCATTTGCATTTTTAGGTAATGTAGGGCTGGGTTTAAACCCGAAATCACACCTTGCTGATGTGACGGTTGCCGCAATGCAGTGGGGTGCCTATTTAGGTGATGACAGTTTAGCTGAGGGCGTTGATGTATGTATTTCTTCTTGGAATCGTTTAGCACCAAATACCATGCCGACGGCAGCAAAAGCAGGTGGTAACTATTTGTCTTCACAGCTTATTTCTGGTGAAGCAAAGCGCAATGGGTATGTTGAAGGGATCGCGCTAGATGTTAATGGGTGCTTAAGTGAAGGTGCCGGAGAAAATCTATTCGTTATCAAAAAAGGGGTACTTTACACACCGCCGACAACTGCGTGTATTTTACCGGGTTTGACGCGTGACACCATTATGGAGCTTGCTCGTGCTAGAGGATATGAAGTACGAGAAGAATCAATTGCGCGTGAAGCACTCTATTTAGCAGATGAGTTCTTTATGACGGGCACCGCTGCTGAGGTTGTTCCGGTTCGCAGTGTAGACCAAATCCAAGTGGGAGATGGGAAGCGAGGCCCTATTACTGAAGAGCTACAAAAGGCGTATTTTGATTTAGTGAAAGGGCAAGCTGACGATAATAATGGTTGGTTAGAGTACGTCAATCAGGCATAGAACATAGGGAGCCACAATCAGGTGGCTTTTTTGGGAATGAGGAAAAGACGGCGCTATATAAAGTAGCGACGCATAACATGAAGGGGTTTAACATGGCCAAGTTAAGAAGTAAAACGACAACAGAAGGTAGAAAACGAGCTGGCGCCAGAGCGCTGTGGCGTGCAACAGGCATGACGGATAGTGACTTTGAAAAGCCAATTGTTGCGGTCGTCAATTCTTATACGCAATTTGTACCTGGTCATGTGCACCTTAATCAGCTGAGTGACTTAATGGCTGATACCATTCGTGATGCAGGTGGTGTACCTAGAGAGTTTAATACTATTGCCATTGATGATGGTATTGCGATGGGGCATGGCGGCATGTTGTATTCATTGCCATCACGAGATCTCATTGCTGATTCAGTGGAGTATATGGTTAATGCGCACTGCGCTGATGCGATGGTCTGTATTTCCAACTGCGATAAAATCACCCCTGGTATGTTATTGGCGGCACTACGATTAAATATCCCAGTTATTTTTGTATCAGGTGGCCCGATGGAGGCAGGAAAAACGCGTCTAGCAGACATCGATATTAAGTTAGACTTAGTCGATGCCATGGTAAAAGGCGCTGATCCAACCGTAAGTGATGCAGATTCGGAGCAGGTTGAGCGTTCGGCCTGCCCAACATGTGGTTCATGCTCTGGTATGTTTACTGCTAACTCAATGAATTGTTTATTGGAAGCGCTTGGATTGGCACTTCCGGGTAATGGTACAACGTTGGCAACTCACAAAGATCGTCAGCAATTATATGAAGCCGCAGGTAAGCGTATCGTCGCTTTGTGCAATGAGTATTATCAAAAGGATAATGACGCGGTACTGCCCAGAAATATCGCCAATAGAGCAGCTTTTATGAATGCGATGACCTTAGATATAGCAATGGGTGGCTCATCAAATACGGTATTACATTTATTGGCAGCGGCTCAAGAGGGTGGTGTTGATTTTGACATGAGTCATATCGATGAGCTTTCTCGCAAAACACCATTCTTATGCAAAGTTGCACCAGCAACTCAGCAGTATCACATTGAAGATGTGCATCGTGCTGGTGGCATGATGAGTATGTTGAATGAATTAGCGAAAGGGGATCGTTTAGATTTAACGGTAGGCCATGTTGCGGGCGGTACATTAGGCGAAGTGATAACGCGTTGGGATGCAACAGATCACAATAATGAAAAGGCACAAACCTTCTTTCGTGCCGGTCCTGCGGGGATCCGTACGACCAAAGGTATGAGCCAGGCATATCGCTGGGATACATTGGATCTCGACCGAGAGAATGGTTGTATACGCAGTATTGAACATGCATTTCGACAAGATGGCGGCTTAGCTGTGTTATCGGGTAACTTAACCCCCGATGGCTGTATCGTTAAAAGTGCCGGTGTGGTTGACGAAATGCTTGATTTTACAGGCCCTGCAGTGGTTTTTGAGTCTCAAGATGATGCAGTAGATAGTATTTTGGCTGGTGAGATTAAAAAAGGCGATGTCATCGTTATCCGTTATGAAGGGCCTAAAGGTGGCCCTGGTATGCAAGAGATGTTGTATCCAACCAGCTATTTAAAATCAATGGGGTTAGATAGAGACTGTGCGCTACTCACTGATGGGCGTTTTTCTGGTGGAACATCTGGTTTATCAATAGGCCATGCTTCACCTGAGGCGGCAAGTGGTGGAGCGTTGGCTTTAGTCGAAAATGGCGACTTGATCCATATTGATATCTATAATCGAGGTATTCATTTATTGCTTGATGATACGCAATTACAAGCGCGTCGTGACAAGCAATTGGCACGTGGAAAGGACGCCTATAAACCGTTGGATCGACAGCGTGTTGTGAGTCCAGCATTGAAAGCATATGCGCTATTGGCAACCAGTGCGGATAAAGGTGCTGTGCGTGACTTAGCTAAGTTAGAGGAGCTAAGCTAACTATGGTTTCACAAGAGCTAGATTATTTTCGTGCCATCATTCAAGCTGATATGTCACCGTTAGTTAAGGTGACTGAATTAAGTGAAATGCGCGCACTTTCAGAGCGTTTGGGACAAAAAATCTGGCTCAAACGTGAAGACCAGCAACCGGTTTATTCTTTTAAATTGCGTGGCGCATATCATAAGTTACAGCAGCTTCCTGTTGGTAGCCAAGTTGTCACTGCGTCTGCAGGTAATCATGCGCAAGGTGTGGCGCTAAGTGCGGCACATTTGGGTCATCAAGCAACCATTGTTATGCCAGTGACAACCCCTGAAATAAAAGTCAATGCGGTGCGTAATTTTGGCGCCCAGGTTGTTTTGCACGGGCACAATTTTGATGAGGCAAAAGCGCATGCGCATATATTAACTGAACAAACTCAGGCGGTATTTGTACCTCCTTTTGACGATAAAGACGTTATTATCGGTCAAGGGACGGTAGCACGCGAGTTAATGCAGCAAGTAAATGAATTAGACGCGGTCTTTATTCCTGTGGGCGGAGGGGGCTTGCTTGCGGGTATGGCGGTTTATATTAAGTCACTGCGTCCTGATATCAAGATTATCGGGGTCGAAGCGCAGGAAAGTGCGTGTTTAAAAGCTGCTTTAGATGCGGGAGAGCCCGTTACGCTGCCACAAGTAGGCAGCTTTGCTGACGGGGTTGCTGTTAAGGTGATTGGCACCGAAACGTTCCGTTTGGCACAAAAGTTTTGTGATGAAGTTGTGACGGTAAGCTCAGATGAAATTTGTGCTGCCGTACAAGATATTTTTGTTGAAACTCGAGCGATTGCAGAACCTTCGGGGGCGTTATCGGTTGCAGGTATTAAAAAATGGAGTGCGCAAAGTAAGCGTGCTGGACTGACGTTAGCCGCGGTACTGTCGGGTGCTAATTTGAATTTTGACCGCTTACGTTACATTGCTGAGCGTACTGCACTTGGGGCCAAAAATGAGGCTTTATTTGGAGTGACTATTGCCGAAGAGAAAGGCAGTTTTAAACAGTTTTGTCACGATTTAGAAGGTCGTGCAATTACCGAGTTTAATTATCGCTATGCTGGCGAGGACAAAGCCCAGATTTTTGTGGGGGTGGGTTTGCGCGGCGGGCAAGTTGAACTAGATGATGTCAAAGGCACATTAGAGCGAAAGGGGTATTTACTTACAGACCTTTCTGATAATGAGCTGGCAAAATTACATATTCGATACATGGTTGGCGGTAAGCCTCCAGTTGAACTGCAAGAGCGATTATTACGCTTTGAGTTTCCGGAATATCCTGGAGCCCTTGCTCGATTCCTAGATACGTTGGGGTGTAATTGGAATATCACGTTATTCCATTATCGAAATCATGGTGCGGCAGAAGGTAATGTGCTTGCTGCCTTTGATATTGCTCCGAGTGATTATGGGAAATTTGATGAACATCTGTCACAGCTTGGTTATGCTTACCAAGATGAAACGAACAATCCTTGCTTTAGCCAGTATTTACAAGCGCCTTTTGAAGAGGCGCGTAAGGTCGGGTAATTGGCAAATACAGTTTGCTTTCCTATAGTTAATAGCGGCAATTTACTGGGAAAGTAACAAGCGTATATGAATAGGGTTCGACTAGGTTTATTTCTTTTATTCACACTATGTAGCTCAAGTGTCAGTGCACTTGAGCCCGTTGTATTGCAATTAAAGTGGACACATCAATTTCAGTTCGCTGGCTATTATATGGCGGCAGAACAAGGTTTTTATAAAGATGCTGGGCTTAAGGTGAGTATTTTACCTGCGAATCCCGGTAATCCGGATACACATTTTAAAGTACTATCAGGTCAAGCCCAGTTTGGCGTGACGCACTCAGGCATATTACAAGCGAAGATGCAGGGTAAGCCCTTAGTGGCAATGGCTGCCATATTTCAATCGTCACCGTATTGCTGGATGGTGAAAGAAAGCAGCGATATTTACACGCCAGAAGACTTCGTAGGTAAAAAAGTCAGTCACTTAGGTAAAGATGAAAGTGCTGAGCTCACCGTTATGCTCGCGCGAGCGGGAATAAACATAACAGATTTACCCACGTATGCTGGACTCAATCCACTGGCAGATTTTAAACGCGGTGTGTTTGATGCACTCCAAGTTTATGTGACCAATGAGCCATATAAAATGCAGCAGCAAGGGGTCGAAACTCGGCAGATCTGCCCCAAGCAATACGGACTAAATGTGTATGGTGATATTTTATTTACCAGTGAAAATATGCTGTCGCAAAAGCCTGATGTCGTGGAGAGGTTTAAACAGGCGAGCTTAAAAGGTTGGCGCTATGCATTGTTGAATATTCAGCATAGTATTGAAGTGATCCATGAGAAATATGCTCGTCACAAGACGAAGGAGCAGCTGAGCTTTGAAGCCGATGAGCTTGCTGTTTATATTACGCATTCTGGCGTGCCTATTGGCAGTATGTCAGAGACACGCTGGCAATGGATCGCGCAATTATACAGTTTAGATTTAACGCAATGGGAAGGTATTAAATCCACCTTTATGTATCATCGCACACGAGAACCTACAGAGGATGCATGGTCTTGGATGTTAGTGTTAGCTTGTATACTAACCATATTATCTCTGCCTATGTATGGTTATCTGATGTTTTTCCACAAGCGAAAATATCGTATTCAACAACTGCCCTATAAAGACGAAAACACGGTAGAATAGCGTTTTATTTTATGTGTTGTGGTTCATGTCATTACTTTCTCAATTTCAACAATTAGATACGTGTCTAACTAACACGCGGGACTTTTGGCAGCGTGTGGCGTTTGACCATTTAACGTTACCGTTTAGTGTGCAATTAAACCAATTTTTGTTGAGCTTGGATGATGCTGAAGTAGCACGCCTCGATGCAGACCAAACTCGGTTATATGATGTGTTTTCCGATTACATACCTGGTGTTGATTTACTTGCTGGGTTGACAGCATTGCCTTATAACGAAAAAACAAGGTCAGTCCTACCATTTTGGTTAAGTAATGGGATAAAAGGCCGCAAATTAACACAGCTGCAAGATTTTGTGAGCCATGTCCCTGAGCAGCAATTACCGGTGTTAGAGTGGTGTGCAGGTAAAGGTCATTTAGGGCGTTTAATGGCGCATTTAGGAGCGCCATCTGTTCATAGTATTGAATTGCAGTCGGCTTTGTGTGAGCAGGGCGCTCATAGTGCAAAACAGCAAGAACTAAACGTCCAGTTTAGCTGTGCAAACGTGCTTACTGACAATACAAACGCTTATTTTAAACCACAACAGCATGCCGTTGCACTGCATGCGTGCGGTGCTCTGCATCAAACGTTTATGCATAGAGCAACAGAGCACAAATGTGAAAAAATAAGCCTCTCGCCGTGTTGTTACCATTTATTTACTGAGTCGACTTATCAACCAATGAGTGAGGCAGCTAAGCACAGTGCATTACACTTGAGTCACAGTGATATGAAGCTGGCGTTACAAGAAACCGTGACGGCCGCGCCACGCATCGCAACTGTGAGGCGAAAAGAGGTAACTTGGCGTTTAGGGTTTGATGCACTGCGCCGCGATTGTACTGGGTCGACAGAATATATTAGTGTGCCGTCAGTTAACAAAAGCATATTTTCTGGTGACTTTTCATCTTTCTGTTGTTGGGCAGCAGCACAAAAAGACATCACCTTACCCTCAGATATTGATTATGCCTCTTATTTAGAGCAAGGGGAGCAACGCAAGCGGGTAACAGACCGGATTGAATTAGTCAGGCATGTTTTTCGTCGGGCATTAGAAATATGGTTAGTGCTTGATAGGGGTTTATATTTGCAGCAAGCTGGGTATGATGTCAGCCTGAGTGAGTTTTGTGAAAAGCAGCTCACCCCAAGGAACGTCTTAATCCAAGCTACCCGACAATAAATAGAGGAACATCTGTGATGTGTACGCTCGACCACTTATTAGAAAATAACCAGCAATGGGCTGAACGCGAACGAGCGAGAGATCCTGATTACTTTAAAAAGCTGTTAGGTCAGCAAAAACCAGAATATTTATGGATTGGCTGTTCTGATTCACGTGTACCTGCGAATGAAATTGTAGATTTAATGCCGGGTGAGCTATTTGTGCACCGTAATGTGGCAAATGTGGTGGTGCATACTGATCATAATTGTTTGTCGGTGATGCAGTACGCAGTTGAAGTACTGAAAGTAAAGCACATTATGGTTGTTGGTCATTATGGCTGTGGTGGCGTCCAAGCAGTGCTTGATGAAGCGCGTTTTGGGTTAATAGACAATTGGTTGCGCCATGTTGCAGACGTAAAAGAGAAACACCAAAGTATCATTGATAATATAGCTGTGCAAAAACAGTGTGACGCATTATGTGAGTTGAATGTTATCGACCAAGTGCGCAATGTTTGCCAAACCAATATTGTGCAAGATGCATGGCGACGCGGACAAAATTTAACGATTCATGGTTGGGTATATGGGCTGGCAGATGGGCTATTACACGAGCTCAATGCTCGAGCGGCTAAACCAGAGCAAATAGCGGATCAATATGCTCTGGCGATTACACAGGTCAAAGACCGTTACGCTGAATAGCCTTATTCTGCGTGTTTGTCGCTGTCTAGCTTGGCTTCTATTTCAGCGACTTTGGCTTCAAGCTCAGCAAGCTTCTCTCGTGTCCTGATTAGTACTTTACTTTGAATATCAAACTCTTCTCTGCTGACAAAATCCATTTCAGCCAGTTTATTTTGAATGGCTTGTTTGGTTTTTGATTCAAATGTATCTGCTAAGTTTTTTACGCCTTGTGGCATATTGCTTGAGATCTGTTTCGCAATTTCTTCAATTTTTGCTGGGTTAATCATCATCATTACCTATAAAAGTTGCTTATTGGTATAGTAGCAAATGATCACAGAACAAAATAGTGAAGTGACTGGCGTATAGCCATTCACTTCACTCAGCCTTGATTAATTACAACGTAGCCATTTTTCACCGTCAGTACTGCATTGTTTTACATGTGTACCATCACTTGCATACGTATATTTTACCCATTCATTAAGGTGATTTCGCTCAGTGGTAACACGGTTGGCTAAACTGTCATCAGTCAGTCTTTTAAACCATGAAGAAAAAGCAATGCTTGGTTCTTCACTGAACAAATAACCAGAATTCTCTAAGTGGTCGGTAAGGTCTTGACTATCAAGGGAATCTGATTTGTTAGATAAGTTATACCAATCGTTTAGGTAGATCTTACTGTTATTACTGAAACGTTGATGTATTTCAGTATGGTGGTTAACCAGGTTCTCATTATGTGAGATGGTGAAAACGCGTTGCTCAGTCTCTTTAAAGGTGTTGATAGTGCAGCAGTGCTGTTTATTGCTAAAGTAGATAAAGTGCTCAACTGCCTGTACTCAGATGCGTCATTGTCAGTTTCTCAGCTTGCAAAAAAGGTAGCGCTAAGCGAGCGGCAGTTACATCGTAAGTTAACGTCGGTTGCTGCTGTCACACCGAATGAATACATCCGTCAATATAGACTATTTCAATCTCTGCCCATGTTACGTCAGGGAAGCAGTATATCTCAGGTATCTCATGAGGTTGGATTTAATTCTCCTGCCTATTTTAGTGCATGTTTTAAAAAGCAGTTTTCAATGACACCGAAGCAGTATATACAAAGCACATCTGATACTGAAGGTTAAGTGAGTATAGCGGCTAGGCGCATAGTACGGTTTACGTTAAAATGCGGTCATTGATGGTATTTAATAAGCACGATAATGAAACTGAATCCAAAACAAGACGAAGCAGTAAAATATATAAGTGGACCATGTTTGGTCTTGGCTGGAGCAGGATCAGGTAAAACTCGTGTGATAACGAATAAAATCGCGTATTTAGTCCAAGAGTGTGAATATCAGGCTAAAAATATTGCAGCGGTGACATTTACCAATAAAGCTGCAAAAGAAATGCGAGAACGGGTACTACAGACTCTCGGAAAAAAAGAGTCTAAAGGGTTATGGGTTTCTACGTTTCACACGCTGGGCTTAGAGGTAATCAAAAAAGAACTTAAAACTTTGGGTTACAAGCCTGGCTTTTCATTGCTGGACGATCAAGATACCAACCAGCTATTAAGTGACCTAACAGAAAAAGAGTTAGAAAAAGACAAAGATTTACTTAATTTGCTGAAAATGCAGATTGGTAATTGGAAAAATGAGCTCATTTTACCAGAGCGGGCAATACAAGACGCACGGGAGCCGCAAAAAGCGTTGTTTGCTCAGCTTTATGCCCGGTATCAAATTCAATTACGTGCTTATAATGCATTAGACTTTGATGATTTAATTATGATCCCAACCCTTTTATTGGGCCAAAATGCAGCCGTAAGGGAGCGTTGGCAAAGTCGTTTTCGTTATTTATTGGTAGACGAATATCAAGATACCAATACCAGCCAGTATCAACTGGTTAAATTGCTAGTTGGGGAGCGAGCTCGCTTTACGGTGGTAGGGGATGACGATCAGTCCATTTATTCATGGCGCGGTGCTAAGCCACAAAACTTAGTACTACTTTCCAAAGACTTTCCGGGTTTAAAACTCATTAAGTTGGAACAAAACTATCGCAGTGTGAAACGGGTGCTAAAAGCGGCCAATATTCTGATCGCAAATAACCCACATGAATTTGAAAAGCAGCTGTTTAGTGAGTTAGAAATGGGAGAGCCCATTCGTGTGATTGCTACCCGAGATGAAGAGCATGAAGCTGAGCGTGTGGTAGCGGAAATTATCTCGCATAAATTTATGAAACGCACCAGTTATCGCGATTATGCTATTTTGTATCGCGGTAATCATCAGGCTCGGGTATTTGAAAAGTCACTGATGAGCAACCGTATTCCTTATAAAATTAGTGGCGGTATGTCGTTTTTCTCACGCAGCGAAATTAAAGACATTATGGCTTACTTACGGTTGTTGGTGAATCAGGATGATGATAATGCATTCCTTCGTGTCGTGAATACGCCACGCAGGGAAATCGGGCCTGTAACGCTCGAAAAGTTAGGTAGCTTGGCCAATGAGCGCCATATTGGCTTATTTGCCGCTTGTTTTGACTCAGAGCTGACACAGCGTTTAGCTGGACGGGGTTACAATGCATTGATGGGCTTTGCCCGTTGGGTTGTTGAGCTATCAGATCGAGCTGTTCGCGGAGATACATTGGAAGCGGTTAAAGATATGGTACGCGAAATTAATTATGAAGCGTATTTATATGAGTCGTCACCAAGCCCGAAAGCGGCTGAAATGCGGATGAAAAATGTCTCTGAGCTGTATAAATGGATCACAGATATGTTAACTGGCGACGCGGATAACCCGCCGATGACATTACCAGAGGTCGTAAGTAAGCTCACATTACGGGATATGTTGGAGCGCAACGAAGAAGAAGATGACAGTGACGCGGTTCAACTACTGACGTTACATGCCTCGAAAGGGTTGGAATACCCTCATGTTTTTATGGTGGGGATGGAAGAAGGTTTTCTACCGCATCAAACTAGCATTGATGAAGAGAATGTAGAAGAAGAGCGTCGTTTGGCTTATGTAGGAATAACACGAGCACAAGAGACATTAACAATGACCTATGCGAAAAACCGTCGTCAGTTTGGCGATGTGTCTAGCCCAGAGTTAAGTCGCTTTGTATTAGAGCTGCCGCAAGACGATTTACAATATGAGGGGAAAAAGAAAACCGTTGCGTCTCAAAATGAGCGCATGGAACAAGGGCAGGCACGAGTTGCTAACTTAAGGGCAATGTTAAAACGTTAGTTTTTCTGACTCAGGGCGGGTATCCCGCTCTGAAATAGGAGTGGTCTGTATCTGATCTATATTGTGCTGCTTGCCAAAGAATCGCGTTAGGCCATGGCTTTCAAGTAAACTTCTAAAGTTTAAAATAGCAGGTCCTTTGGCAATGATCTGCATATTCTGCAATTGTGTGACGGCTAATATGCCTTTTAACTGCGCTTCGTAACTGGTCTGCTGTAGTACCCTTTTGCTAAAGGTTGAGCTTAATAAAACATAAGTAAAGGGGATTTGACTGAGTAGAGTCAGATCGCATCGATCTTTAGCAAAGTCATTGATACCAATTGTATAGCCTAGATTGGTAAGTTCGTTTAGATTTTCTTGCTGTTGATTGGAGGCATAACGAATGTCCGTTTCCTCAAACAGTAAGCACAGCGAGTGAGGTTGATTGGCTAACTTTTCACATAATTGCGTAAAGACTTGTTGTTCTAATAAAATTGTGGAGCAGGCAAGTAATAAATCTTTCCCCGGTACACTCGCTAATTGCAGTGCTTGTTCTAACAACTGCAATTCGATGGCTATATGCTCTGCTTTCTCGGCCGCAAATTTTTTCAATATATCAAAACTAGTACTGCCTAAAACTGGGTGCTCACCAAATGCTTCCAGCATGGTTATATCATCACTGGCGAGTGTTAAATCACTAATATCGGTGCCTCTAAAATGGGTTGGCAGTGCACTTAAATGATGATATTCCGGTGTTTTATGATTACCGGTGCCGACCGTCAATAATGGGTGATAAAACTCATAGCGACCTCTCCCTGCATTTTTTGCATAGTACATGGCGGCATCAGCATCACGAATAATTTCATCTGTGTTATGGTAGTGTTTATTGCTGTAGGTGATACCTATACTGGCACCACTTTGCATACATACTCCTTTCATACAGAAGGGCTGTTGCATCACTTTGATAATACGTTTAGCCACATCTTCCGCTTGCTGTCGATCACTTAAATGATCGAGCAAAATAACAAACTCATCCCCAGCTAGTCTGGCCAGCAAATCATGTTCGCGTATACACTCAGAAAAAGCTTGTGCAACCCAAATTAAAAACTGATCACCCGCTTGATGGCCAAGCTCATCATTGATCCGTTTGAATTTATCAAGATCAATAAAAAGCACTGCGAAGTTGTGTTCCGGATAGCGTTGAAACTGTTTCAGTGTTTTTTCTAATTGGGTCAGGAAAAGGCTTCGATTGGGCAAGCTGGTGAGTGAGTCATGATGTGCGTCATGATATAGCTGTTGTTCAATCTTTTTTCGCTCTTCAATTTGCATTTGTAAGTGCATATTGGACTGTTGTAGTGCTTTGGTTTTTTCTGCAACTCTATGCTCTAGTTGCGAATGGCTGGCTTTGAGTGCTTGATTTGCTAAATGGGTTTGTAAAACAGAGGCGATTTGGTTTGACACAAATGAAATGAGTTCCATATCATCATAATTAAATTCATATTTATGATCATATGCTTGGCATGCGATAAGCCCTATCACTCCATTGGCGGTCTTAAGTGGTGCGCCCATCCAGCTGGTTGCGAACTTTTGTAGCTTATAGTGTTTAGATCGCACCACAATCTGACTATCTACCAAAGCCTGTGCTCTTTCAATATCAATAAGCTGACTCTGCTCGGTACTAATGACTAACTCGCTATACCCTTTGGCGAAAGGTCGAGGTTTATAATCAGAGACTTCATCAACACAATAAGGAAAGCTGAGCCATCCTGTATTTTTATCATATAGGGCAATAAATAGGTTATCGGCAAATGTGATTGAACGGATGATATGGTGAACTTGCTGATAGACCTCGTCAATATCGTTGAATTGTGTCGCTAATTCAGAGATCTTGAAGAGGATCTGTTGCCGCTCTAATGCGCGCTTTCTTTGATCAATTTCTTTATTTAACGCTTCGTTGCTTTGCATTAAAGCACGAGTACGAATTTTCACTTCTGATTCAAGTAATTCTCGTTTTTTTACTCGCTCTATTGCCGTCGCCAAATAGAGTGACATCACTTCGAGCAGCTCTATTTGTTGTTCACTATAGCTTTGCTCTTTTTGATAGCTTTGAGATACCATGACGCCAATAATGGTCTTTTCACGATAAATAGGTACTCCAACCCAGTGTTCAGCGGGACTACCCAGCGCTTTAAATACCCCCAATTCGGCTTGCTCGCGCATTTCATCGAGTGTTAAATAGAGTGTTTTTCCTTCTCTAAACACGTGTCCAGTTACGCCTTGTGAAAAATGGTGTGCTTCATGTAACGGCACAGCAATACCATCTTTTTCATCTACGAAATAAGATAATTCTAGTGCTTGAGAGAATTGATTTTGCAGAACAACATAAAAGCTTTTACAGGGAAGGTGTTGAACAAGAATATCGTGGATAGCTGGGTATAGCAGCGTTAATTCAGCAACCGTACTTGCTTGCTCAGATAATAGAATAAGAGCGTGTTGTAAGTGGTTGTTTTGTTTGTACTTTCTTAACAAGGACTCGAGTTTGTGGTTTTTACGAGTAAGCTTGCGCAGTAGTGCTGCGGGATCTTCCAATGATTTAACCCAAAATTATTATTATTTGCACGAATATTAATCGTATATTTTCATTTTTATCAACAGGGGTCAAGGCAATCTTCATGATAAATTTTGAAGAATGAAAGCAAACAAGGAAAGAGCTGAAGATCTCAGGATCCTCAGCTCAAAAAATTACTTTGCTGTCATGAAGTCAATGGCAGCTGTAATTTCTTCATCAGAGCAGTCCATACACGTACCACGTGGTGGCATTGCATTAAAACCGTTGATAGCATGATCGATCAACACATCGCGCCCTTTTGTTAATCGTGTTGCCCATTCATCCGTTGTTTTTGGTGCGCCAAGCGCGCCAGTACCATGACAGGCAAAGCATGAAGCTTGATAAACTTGCTCACCAGAGCGAGGGCCACTTGGGACAACTTCAACAGGTGCTGCACCAGCTAAATACACAGTTCCAACTGGAGCTAAGCGTTTTTTAATTGCTTCTTCAGTTAAAGCATTGTCGTAAGGTTGCGCTATTGCTGTTGTAGATAGCAGTAAAAGTGCTGCTGAAAGTTTTTTCATTTGTCTTGCCCACTTCGGTTGTGACGTGATCAATCACGATAGATGACGGAATTTTTAGCAATTATAACGCCACCTACTCATTTATAAAACGTAAACTTACTTATATCACGACAAAAAAGTCATTTTCTTGCGCTGTCGCAACAAAGCACATGATTGATCTATTTATCTGTGGGACGTTATGCCATATCAATCAGTTGCTCAATTGCTTTGGCAATACCCTGAGAGGCTTCTGAAATCGAATTAGCCAACATATAAGCAGGTGTACTCACCACTTTGTTCTGGGAATCGACGACAATATTGGTTGCAGAACACGCCACATGTTTTATGCCGAGTGCCTCAGCGGCTGTGGCTGTATCCGTATCATTACCAATTGTGGCAACGGTTCCGCTGGGGTGAATGTGGCCTATTAAAGCAGGCGCAATACATAAATATGCAATGGGCTTTTTTTGTATAGAAAAACTTTGGCAAGTTTCTTTAAAGGTGTCTAATATTTTAGAGTCTGAGCCTTTGAAGGCAAAGTCACTGAGGTTTTTCGCGACACCAAAACCTCCAGGAACAACCAGTGCGTCAAATTCATCGACGTTAAGAGTGGCTAAGTCGTGAATGTCACCACGAGCGATACGCGCAGCTTCAATTAATATGTTACGTGAGTCTTGTTGTTCTTCGCCAGTAAGGTGATTGATAACATGATGCTGGGTTTGATCGGGTGCAAAACATTGGTATTGAGCACCAAGTTGTTCGATGTGAAGCATGGTTAAGACGGTTTCGTGGATTTCTGCACCATCGAATACACCACAACCACTGATAATGATCGCAATTTTTTTCATGAGATAGTCTCGTTTAGTCAAATAATAAAGGGCTTATGCTTGGAGTAGTGTAGCGACAGATAAAAATATTATAAAGGATCTTCTGTGATCTGAGATCGTTTGTGGTAGTATACCCTCCCGCTTGAAAATAGCAGCTTGATTTTTGAACGGAGTGTTCTAATATTTTTGCAACACAGAAATGTTTTTCCACATTTTATCGATTTATAAGAATAAAAAAGAACTTGTATTCTCTTTTTATTATCAAACACTTAAGTTTCACGATCGGCGTTTTAATTTATGTCGGTTGCGATTTTCTGTGTTTATCTACAAAGTTATCCACAGTTTACTCTATAAATCTATGACAAATTACCTGTGTATTACTCCTCGTCTTATAGTTAGCCATATGGCATGCTTATGATGTTTTTATTGAAGCTCACTTAGGATCCTCCTTATTATGTCTCAGATCCCAGAAAATCCTTTGATCTTGGTTGATGGCTCGTCTTACCTCTTTCGTGCTTATCATTCACCGCCACACTTAACGAATTCTAAAGGGGAAGCGACAGGGGCCATATATGGCGTGATAAACATGCTGAAAAGCTTGTTGAAGCAATATAGTCCAAGTCACATGGTGGTTGTTTTTGATGCGAAAGGCCCAACATTCAGAAATGAAATGTATAGCGAATATAAAGCAAATCGTCCGCCAATGCCTGATGATCTGCGCACGCAAATTGAACCAATACATGAAATCATTAAAGCCATGGGCTTACCTTTGGTTTGTATTAGCGGGGTTGAAGCCGATGATGTGATTGGCACTTTTGCTAAAATTGCATCAGGACAAAAGCGTCATGTACTGATCAGCACAGGCGATAAAGACATGGCTCAATTGGTTGATGATCATGTTACGCTTATCAATACCATGACCGACACTATTTTGGATCCCCCAGGTGTCGTCGATAAGTTTGGCGTTGCACCTGAATTGATCATTGATTATTTAGCGTTGATGGGAGACAAGGTCGATAATATCCCAGGAGTCCCTGGGGTGGGCGAAAAAACAGCCTTAGCGATGCTGCAAGGCTTGGGTTCTATTGATAATTTATATGCTAACTTAGATCAAATAGCTGGTTTAGGCTTTCGTGGTTCAAAAACCATGGCGAAAAAGCTGGAAGAGCATCAAGCGCAATTAACACTGTCATATGAATTAGCAACGATCAAATTAGATGTGGAAGTAGAGCAAGATTTAAATACTTTTGCTATCACTGAGACAAATAAAGATCGTTTAATCGAGTTATTTGCTGAGTGTGAGTTTAAACGTTGGTTAGCGGATTTATTAGATGGCGCTGCAGCACCTGTAATAAAGCAAGCAGATCCTACGCCGTCAGCACCTGCGATTGAAGCAAATTACGAAACGATCTTAACGCAAGCACAGTTTGATGTATGGTTAGACAAACTCAAATCTGCAGAGTTAGTCGCATTTGATACAGAAACCACGAGTCTGGATTATATGCAAGCGGATCTCGTTGGTATGAGCTTTGCGGTAGAGCCTGGTGAAGCGGCATACTTACCTATTGCACATGACTATATGGGTGCGCCAGAGCAGCTCGATAAAGCGATGGTTTTTGAAAAAATGGGTGAAATATTAGCTGACAGCAGTATCAAAAAAGTGGGTCAAAATTTAAAGTACGATAAAAGTGTTCTAGCAAGAGCAGGTCTTGAACTTAATGGTATTGCCTATGACACCATGCTGGAGTCTTATGTTTTAAACAGTGTTGGCACGCGCCATGATATGGACTCGCTGGCACTAAAATATTTAGGCCATAAAAATATCTCTTTTGAAGAAATTGCAGGAAAAGGCAAGTCTCAGCTGACTTTTAACCAAATTGAGTTAGACAAAGCTGGACCGTATGCAGCAGAAGATGCAGATATTACATTGAGACTGCATTTACATTTGTGGCCATTGTTAGAAGAGCATGCGACATTGCTATCGGTCTTTAACGACATTGAGCTGCCTTTGTTGAGCGTATTGTCTGATATAGAGCGTACTGGTGTGCAAATAGACAGTGATATGTTGGCACATCAAAGTGTTGAGATTGCTGCGAGACTGACTGAAATCGAAAAGTCAGCATTTGAGTTGGCTGGTGAAGAGTTTAATCTAAGCTCAACAAAGCAGTTACAGGCGATATTGTTTGAAAAGCAAGGCTTACCAATTATTAAGAAAACGCCAAAAGGTGCGCCGTCCACTGCCGAAGAAGTATTGCAAGAACTTGCTCATGATTATCCGCTACCAAAACTGATAATTGAGCACCGTGGTTTAGCAAAATTAAAGTCAACTTATACTGATAAATTACCTAAGTTGGTAAATGATCAGACAGGTCGCGTACACACCTCTTATCACCAAGCTGTGACCGCCACTGGACGCTTAAGCTCCAGTGATCCGAATTTACAGAATATCCCCATTCGAAATGAGTCAGGTCGTCGCATTCGACAAGCATTTGTAACCCAAGCAGATAAAGTGATTTTGGCAGCGGATTATAGCCAAATAGAACTGCGTATTATGGCGCATTTATCTCAAGACACAGGTTTATTAAATGCCTTTGAGCAAGGTAAGGATGTTCACAGTGCCACTGCGTCGGAAGTTTTTTCAGTTGAGTTAGACGATGTAACTACTGATATGCGTCGTAAAGCCAAAGCCGTTAACTTTGGACTTATTTATGGCATGAGTGCGTTTGGTTTAGCACGACAATTGGATATTCCTCGCAATGAAGCGCAACATTATATGGATAAGTATTTCGAACGATTCCCCGGAGTGCTTGAGTATATGGAATGTACGCGTGAAGCAGCTGCTGATAAAGGCTATGTTGAAACTTTGTACGGTCGTCGTTTACATTTACCTGATATCAACGCACGTAATGGTGCACGACGCAAAGCTGCGGAACGCGCTGCGATAAATGCGCCAATGCAAGGCACCGCGGCAGATATTATTAAAAAGGCCATGTTAGATGTATCGGCTTGGCTACAAACACAATCACGTGATGATATTCAGCTGCTTATGCAGGTACACGATGAATTGGTATTTGAGATCTCTGCTGACAAAGTGGCGGAGTTTAGCAATAAAATCTGTGAATTGATGTCTGATGCAGTGTCTTTAGATGTGCCTTTAATTGTTGAAGCAGATCATGGTAAAAACTGGGAACAAGCACATTAATTTTTAGTGTTAAAAGAAAAAACCGATAGTAGTTCAGCTGCTATCGGTTTTTTTGTTAGTGTGTTTTGCTGTGGTTATTGAAAAACTACATTCTGACTGCTTGGAAGTGCTTGGAATTCACTAGCGAGCTTTTCACAATCAGTCATTATGGCATTTTCAAGACGTTCTTCTGCACGCCACCGCTGCTTATCCATTTTAAAAATTTCTTTTTTTGAATACTTTTTACGACTCTCATGGGTTGGCATATCTTTTACTTCTTCATACATCTGATATACCCCAGGATAGGTGTCTGATAATGAAATTTCTTTATCAAAGCTATACTGTGAGATAAGTACCCATATTCTTAAGCAGCCCTCAGAGTACTCACACTGCTTTTCTTTCATTGCGCGTGCAATCAGGTTAATGCTATCAGCAAGCTTTGCATTACGTGTTTGACGTGCCTCTTTAAGCTTTGCTTGTTGCTCAACCTGCTTTTTTTCAATTTGTGCTTTTTGTGCTTTTAATTGCCAGAGCAGTTTACCCGCGTAAAAAGATAAACCGGCGATAATGGCTGCACCTATTATTATCGCGATTACCCAAGTTAATGCCATTACTTTTCCTCGTCATCATCTAGCCATTCATCAGCTAGGTCATTACTCATAAATGATGACAATGGATCATCTTCAATGACTTCTTGTTCTTCAAATTCATCATCGATACCTAACATCTCACAAAGCTGCTGGTGACGTGCTATTGAACGGTTGAAGAACTTTGCATCTTTACCTGTGAGTAATTCGCCTCGCTCATGACGGTCTAATAAGGCCATCAAGCGTTCATCGTTCTCTAGCTGATTTAGCTCTTGCTCAGGTGTTAAAGTATCTTTGACTTTCTTTAACTCAACTTGCGGCGCTAAATGGCGTTGTAACTTAGGCTCTTCTATCGCTGGTTTTACGTGTTCTGATGTAAGTGCTACGGGCTTTTTACTACCGATACGCTTATCTCTGTTTTTATTGGCTTCAGAACTTGGAGTCTCTATTTTCGCTTCTTGAGCATTACGCGACCCTGGCTTTGCACCTTTATGCTTTTTAGTGCGCTGTTCTTTAATAGCACGCAATTCACGTAATTTATCTTTGCTCAATCTAGCCGGCCCATTGCTCGGCGCTACTTTACGATTCTTTTTCTCTCTGGTCATAGTATTTCTTCACTCAACGCCTTTGGCGCGATAGGTTTAGTTAGGATAATGACATCACTGCCAATAAATTCGAGCTCGCAGCGATAGTGTGCTGCGATATATTTAAATGTCTTACGGCTAAAAAATGAGATATGGGTCATATCATTTTTATAGTGCCAATTTGCGAAACGATCCACGTCAATAACCAACTTGGTCATGATTGTCAGTGGTGCACCACTTTTTAATAGGGTGAATAGCTGTGTTAATATTTGCTGAGGGTGTGCTAAGTGCTCAATGACCTCAGTGCATGTAATAAAATCGTATGCGTCGTTGAATACAGACATATCGTTTGCGTAGTATAGGTCATACACAGCCATGTTATGACCTGCTTCGGTGAACATTTTAGCTAGTAGTGGCCCAGGTCCACAGCCAAAGTCTAATCCGTTACTTTTCGGTTTGAGCCGAGGGAGTAGCGGTTCACTTACACGTGATAAGAAATGCCTATAGCCTAGATCTTCTAAGGCATTCTCGTGAGTATCGTAAATTGCTTTTTCTTGTGCTGCACTGATGTGTTGGTGCGCTCCGACAAAAACTAAATCGCACTGTGAACACTGCCAGTAATCACGGCGTTTATCACTATGATAGTGGCTCACATTATTCGATTCGCATAAGTTGCAATTAGAGACCGGTTGCACGAAAAAACTCTTGGAAATAAATTAGGGCGGGTATTGTAACAGTAATCAAACAATCCATAAATAAAAAGACGGTAGAGATGACTCTCTACCGCCTGCTAATCTGAGCGTCACAATCTGGACACTTCTCCCTTCGACTATTTAAGTCTTTGTTATTTTTATTATGTTGTCATCCGTTTTGTTTTTATTTTTACTTCCTTGCTTCTTTCCATATTGTTTTTATTATTAAACTTCCATGCATTTATTATTGTCGGTCTTCTTTGACGCTTTATTGTTATTTCCTTTATGGTGATATCCATCCGATATCAATCTTGTCACCTACGCTTCCTTATCGACTTGTCCCTTTTATTGTTTTGCCTTGGCGACAGCAATTAATCTACGCTTTATTGAATTAGTTACAACTAATTAATAACAAAATTCTTACTCTCGTTTGTATGAGTAAAATTAAAGTTTATTAATTACAATAGTTTACAAAAAATAACAGGATGAAAATAAGTTAAAACGCACAAAGTGATATGGCAAATGTCTTACAAGGTTTTTGAGATATATCGTAGAGTCGCAGAAATAAAAAAAGGTAGCCGTTGGCTACCTTTTTTACACAAATACTATTTTTTTATCAGTACATCAAAGTGTTGAATACAACTTTAGTCGCTACTGATTAGTGCAAGCCACCCAAGTATTTTGATAAAACTTCGATGTCTTTATCTGTGAGCTTTTTCGCAATATCGCCCATCATGCCATTCATGTCGTTGTTACGACTACCATCACGGAACTTTTCAAGCTGTGCTTTGATATATTCTGGATGTTGGAATGAAATCTTCGGGAATTTTGCAAGTGATGTACCATTACCACGTGGGCCATGACACGCGGCACATGACGGAATGCCTCGTTCTGCATCACCTGCACGATATAGTTTTTGCCCCACTTCAATGACATCTTCTGGCGTTGTACCTGCACTCATGTTTAAAGTGGCGAAGTACGCAGCTAGGTCTTTCATGTCTTGATCTGATAATGGCATAGCCATTCCACTCATGACAGGATCCATACGACCTTCACTACCGCCTGATGTCATACCAAGTTTAAATTCCTTTAATTGCTTATAGACATAATCGGCGTGCTGGCCCGCAATTTTTGGATAAATATTAACAGGTGCATTGCCATCTGGGCCGTGACACGCTGCACATGTTGCAGACTTTGCTTTACCCGCTTCGGCGTCGCCATCAAATGCTGTTGCGTTGCTTGCTGACAACGTACCAAGCAACACTGTTAAAGTTAATGCTATTTTTTTCATGGTAAATTCTCTGTTTCCGACCCTGTAATCTAAAACTCAGGCGACTCGAAAAGTACTTTTCGTGTAGCTTGAGTAAACAAACTCTATCTTTACATTGCAATTTTTACATTCTACACGATATTGAATTCTCTGGCACGTTTTCTACTCATATTAGACCTATAAATTATGAGGTTTTGACTTAGATTAAGTTTGTACGGCACGAAATGACGGTTTTTATCATGCCCCAATACTAAATGTTTACTTTTGCGTAGCGGCTATCTGATATAAACTATAGCCGTCATTGCTATTTTGTTTTTGTAGGAGAGCGCGTGCTCAAATCTCGTATTAAATATAACACTGCTAGTTTTATTACCAGTGCCCCTGATATTTCAAAGCTGCCTTTAGATGAAGGTATTGAAGTAGCTTTTGCTGGTCGCTCTAATGCGGGTAAGTCTAGTGCACTAAATGCATTAACGGATCAAAAATTAGCGCGCACAAGTAAAACCCCTGGACGAACGCAGTTAATAAACACTTTTGAGCTTGATGAGCAGAAGCGTTTAATTGATTTACCTGGCTATGGGTTTGCTAAGGTGCCTATCGAAATGAAGAAAAAGTGGCAGCGTTCTTTGGGTGAGTACCTTCAAAAGCGTAAAAGCTTAAAGGGATTGGTAGTATTAATGGATATACGCCATCCTCTAAAAGATTTAGATATGGATCTGATCAATTGGGCTGTAGATAGCAAAATTCCAATCCTTGCGTTACTCACTAAAGCCGATAAGTTAAAACAAGGTAAGCGTAAAGCTGAAGTGCTACAAGTGCGCAGAAAGCTGGCTGAACTTGATGCCGATATTACGGTGCATGCATTTTCATCTCTAAAAGGGATTGGCCTGAATGAATTAGGCTGGAAGTTAGATGATTGGTATTTGGGGCCATTTGTAAAAGAAGAGCCAACACAAGACCAAGCATGATCTTAGTGGTTTCGGCGCGCGCCGTTACGTTAAGTTAAATAGTATTTATTATTTGCTGAGAGAAGATATGCCCCCTGTATATCTTGCTCAGCAACTTCAGCCCATTGATAGTAAACATTTCGCTGTATTCTCGCTGTGAGACCATGAGACAGCACCAAATAAGGCACTGGTTGCCCTTGATACTCTTTGACTTCTAGCGGGAATTGTTCACAGAGTGGCCAATGGCGTCCTAAGTTATCTTCACAAATAATGACCGAACCGATATCTACAGGGTGTGTGTGCCAAGCGGTAATTAAAAATGGCACATCTTGAACGTCAATCTCACATTGTTCAGAAGGTGTGGTAAGTGTATAAGTGCCATTAGTGTAGCTTAATACCGATGCAAAAAGCTTAAGTAGACCAATACGTGTGATCTCGCTGCCATGGTGGTACCACTTGGCTTGGCTATCAATCGAAATGTCTATTAATCCACAGGTGCCTGAATGCCACTGTTCGGTGGGCGCATGCGGCGTTGTTAGCG
Organism: Pseudoalteromonas sp. MSK9-3; assembly: GCF_003590335.1. Classification (GTDB taxonomy): domain Bacteria; phylum Pseudomonadota; class Gammaproteobacteria; order Enterobacterales; family Alteromonadaceae; genus Pseudoalteromonas. The sequence continues at coordinate 34,674 of NZ_MIET01000009.1, forward strand.
CCGCAATTAGATCATTTAGTGTGTTCATTAAAGACCAGGCTAAATGTGACAGGAACAGTGGTCGCGATGCGATCTAACCCAGCTACTTTTCTAAGTGCTTCAATGCCTTGAGTCAGCTTATATGAGGCAGCATTAATTAATATTGCACGTACAGGGCTCACCTGTAGCTGGTTATTATGTTTATTAACAACTAAATCCATGATGAACGTTTGCTGCTGACCATGTAAGTCTAAAGTCGCTTTTACATTTTTTAGCTGCTGCGTGCCATTTTTCAATGACATTAAGTGTGTTGACACATCGGCACTGACATGGGCTTTTGGAAATTTTGCAACTTCAAAAAGCATCGTTTGCATACGTTGATTACGAATAGGGATCATCGACTCTACACTGCTTAGGTCGATACTAAATTGTAATGTACCTTCCTTATCTATCTGGCCTTCGAGTTTACCAAAGTGATGATTTTCAGCGATTTGTGCTTTTTTAATAGACGTAAAGCTTAAGTCGCTTTTGCTATTATCTAGTTGCCATGTAGCGAATGCATTAGTAGAGAATATGCTCAGTGCGATCAGTAAAGGTTTTAACACTATGATGTCCTATTTCATACGGAGGAAAGAACCATATTATCACGCAAGGATGGAGAGAGTGTGGAAAGTCGTTAAAAAACCTATGGTATGTCATAAATGTAGCAGAAAAACACGGCCCACCAATAACAGTGAGCCGGTATAGCAATCTGGGGAGAAGCTATCAATACGGTGTATCCTCTTGCGAGAGATACATCATCAACAGGATGTCCTACAGGATGAGGACGCGCGCACTCTAACAAATAGTGCAATAGAAATAAATGCTTTTAGCAAATTTCGGGCCAAATTGATATTTAATATACATTTAGTTGTGTTTTTTAACTGTTTTTTTACTTTGGTAGCCTGTATGGCTTATTATTAAAGGGCGTTCCTGTTTTGTTTGTGTTGTGAGGTGGCTGGTTTTCGACTGGGTTATATTGGCTATTTTACACTTTGTGGCATGAAACTCGCGGGGATCATTGTTTAAAATTGTTACATCAATACTGATAATGCTTTAAAATACGCCAGAGTAAGAATAGAAGGGTGTTGGCGTTAATATCGTCATAAATGATAATCGTAGTATGTGTTGGCCAAGCTAGGCGAGGCCATTGTGTTGTAACAGGTTGAATAGCTATATTTTTTAACGATACACCTTCTAATAAAGAATAGAAAAATGATTGAAAGAGTAATAACTGAATGCTGTTGATGATAGATAACTATGATTCATTTACGTACAACTTGGTGCAGTATTTTCAGCGTTTAGACCAAGAGGTGTTAGTTAAGCGCAATGATGAACTATCTATTGCAGAAATCAAAGCGTTAAACCCAAAGCATATTGTGTTGTCTCCGGGCCCTTGTACACCTGATGAGGCTGGGATATCGCTTAGTGTTGTTGAGCAGCTCAAAGGGGTTTACCCCATTTTGGGCATATGTTTAGGACATCAGAGTATTGCTCAAGCATTAGGGGCTACAGTGCGCCGAGCGCGTCAAGTGATGCATGGCAAAACCAGCGTCATACGCCATGGTGATGAAGGCGTGTTTGCTGGGCTTCCAGATCCATTAACGGTGTGCCGATATCATTCATTAATTGTTGATAAATCCACATTACCTGACATGCTTAAAGTCACTGCATGGACAGTAGATGATCATAATGAGGTAGATGAAATCATGGGTCTATCTCATCATGACTTGGCACTGGAAGGTGTGCAGTTTCACCCAGAAGCGATTTTGACTGAGGAAGGTTTAGCATTACTTGATAACTTTCTCAGGCGCTTCTAATCTATAAATGTATCATGCTAAAAGCGAAATTATCCATATATGACAGAAGACACTAAGCAGGTTAGAATCGCTCAAGCTCTTGCGGAACGAGCACATGATTTATTAATCAGCCATAACTTTGCTCAGCAGCAAATTGGCTATATTCATACGCTTGAAATTAATTATGGCGAGAAAATAGCACAACGCACCATGCTCGAGGTGGAAATTGCGGCTGCGGCAAAACGTCAGGAAACCAGCACAAGTCATCATAAGTATATTGCAAAAGCGAGCATTCACTTACATCAAATCATTGAGTCTTCAATTGAATCACAAATTGCAGATATTGATAATATTTATCATGAAGTCGTTGGCATTCAAGATTCTGTGCCTACGATACTCGATTTATTAGCCGTAAAGTCAGCATCTATTGGCCGATTAGAGCCATTAGTTAACGATTTACCTTGGTTGGGGCGAGATTTAGTATCATTGGTCAATCTACCTCAATACCGCAAGCAAAGTGCTAAGGGCACTGCAATCAAAGTAGATACGCCTGCTTTAGCGCTCAGATATTTGGGGCTAGAAAACTTACAGATGGTGATCCCAACGTTTGCTATGCGCCATTGGATGCCGCATTCAACAGAACCTTTCCCTCTGTTAAAGCGCAAATTACGTGATATGAGTATGTCAACGGCGATTGCAGCAAAGGAACTTGCACCTTTATATGGTGTGAAAGAGCAGCATGCGTTTACATTGGGGATGCTTGTTGATGCCGGGAAGATTGCACTTACGCGACTATATCTACATACTTTTGAAAAGGTTTGGCAAGAAAAAGTACGTATTGCGCGCGATAAAAGTCATAAAGATTTACACACTGCTTTGCTGGAACTGGGTCCTGATCCCTTATTTTTAAGGCATCTATTGTTAGAACGTGCGCCCACTCTATCGCGTACGCTAATTGAAAAGATGGCATTTCGATATTTGCCCTTTAATGCCGCTATGGAAGAATTTACAGCTGGCTATTTACCGACTACGACAAAGAATGTCACAGACCCTTTACCTCTGACTGAGGTTGTGCGTAAAGCGCATGGCTACGCGCAATATTTATCATTAAAGGATAGCCAGCTTATTGAACCAGATGAAGCACAAGTGTGGTTTTTGCATTTGGGCCTGTCGCAAGAAGAGCAAAAAATACTGGCTAAATGTGCTTTTCAGAGCCTACAACTGACAATTTTATAAAAATTAAGCAAAGTTTTTTTGCGACTATTCATTCACGCTTGATTTTTGCCTACTCTCTACGATGACGTTATAGCTTATAGGATCGTCAAACTTTCCAGTAGATAGTTATTCACTGACGATGAAAGTTTACCCCAATCCCTTGCATAATAGGGCCTGTGCGTAAGTCTTATAAGAGACTTTTGCCTGTTTTTCTGGAATAATAACCGAATGAATTTTGCACCATGTGATGATTTTTGAGCACATTAGCTATGAAGTTTCTTGCTTTTTAATCCACAATATAGCGTGCTGTACTCAACCAAATGAGGAAAAGAAATGACTATTAATCGTGAACTATTTGACCAAGTAATGGTACCTAATTACGCCCCATCAGCTATTATTCCAGTGAAAGGCGAAGGCTCTCGAGTATGGGATCAAGACGGACGTGAGTTCATCGACTTTGCCGGTGGTATTGCGGTAAATTGTTTAGGCCATTGTCATCCTGCTTTGGTGAGTGCGCTGAAAGAGCAAGGCGAAAAAATTTGGCATTTGTCTAACGTGATGACCAATGAACCATCACTGCGTTTAGCTAAAAAGCTGGTAGATGCGACATTTGCAGATAAAGTGTATTTCGCAAACTCAGGTGCTGAAGCAAATGAAGCGGCATTAAAGCTAGCCCGTCGCTTTGCACTTGATAATCATGGTGAGCAAAAGTCACAAATTATCTCATTTAATAAAGGTTTCCATGGTCGTACTTTCTTCACGGTAACAGTGGGTGGTCAAGCAGCATACTCAGATGGCTTTGGTCCAAAGCCTGGTGATATTGCACATTGTGACTACAATGATTTGGCGGCATTCGAAGCGCTTATTTCAGATAACACTTGTGCGGTTATGATGGAACCTCTGCAAGGAGAAGGCGGTATTGTGTCTCCTAATGCTGAGTTTGTTAAAGGTGTGCGTGACCTTTGTACTAAGCACAATGCGCTGTTAATTTTTGATGAAGTGCAAACGGGTGTAGGCCGTACAGGCGATTTATATGCATACCAAGGTTTAGACGTGACACCGGATATTTTAACAACGGCTAAAGCGTTAGGCGGTGGTTTTCCTATTGGTGCCATGATCACGACAACCGATATCGCAAAACATCTTAAGATTGGCACACATGGTTCAACATACGGCGGTAATCCGTTGGCATGTGCTGTTGCTGAAGCTGCTTTTGACACGGTGAATACCGAAGAAGTGCTTACGGGCGTTAAAGCTAAAGAAGCATTGTTCCGTGAATTATTAACGGCCATTAATGATAAGCACAATGTGTTCAGTGAAATTCGTGGTAAAGGTCTATTGTTAGGTGGCGTAGTGTCAGAGCAATATAAAGGCCGTGCTAAAGAATTCTTAGTGGCTGCAACGCAAGAAGGCGTTATGTCATTAGTTGCAGGTGCAGATGTGGTGCGTTTCACGCCATCACTTGTTATTCCTGAGGCGGACATCCGCGAAGGTATGGCACGCTTTGAAAAAGCGGTAGCCAGTGTTGTTGCTAATAACGCCTAATTCTTATTGGGGCCGACTATATTTGGCCCCAGTCTAACGTCACGTGTTTTTATTTGAGGAGTAAGCGGGCTCATGATGATCCTTCGCCCAATCCAAAAAAGCGACTATCCAGCGCTTTTAAACATTGCTCATGAATCTGGGCATGGTTTTACTTCATTACCTATTAATGAAGAGCTTTTGCAGAACAAAATTGCGCGCTCAGAGGCGTCATTTGAAAAGCAAACGGATGTACCTTCTGATGAGGGATATTTGTTTGTCCTTGAAGATAGTGAAACCGGAGAAGTTGTAGGGACTAGTGCGATTGAAGCTGCGGTTGGTCTCGATGATGCTTTTTATCATTATCATTTGAGTAAGGTGATCCACTCTTCACGTACGCTTGATGTTTATAAAGCAGTGGATATTTTGACGCTTTGTAACGATTACACTGGTGCAACAGAATTATGTACTTTGTTTTTAAAAGGTGGTTACCGTAAAGGCTTAAATGGCAAGCTGTTATCTAAATCACGTTTTATGTTTATAAAACAGCATCAACAGCGATTCGCCGATACCGTGATTGCTGAAATGCGCGGTGTATCTGACGATTCTGGACAAAGCCCATTTTGGCAGTGGCTAGAGGAGCATTTCTTTTCAATGGATTTCCCAACAGCCGATTATTTAACTGGCATAGGGCAAAAAGTCTTTATTGCAGAGTTAATGCCTAAGTACCCTATTTATGTCAACCTATTGAGTAAAGCAGCTCAAGAGGTGATAGGCCAAGTACATGATAATACTCGCCCAGCCATTGAGTTATTGAAAAGTGAAGGCTTCACTTTTAATGGTTACGTGGATATTTTTGACGCAGGACCCACTGTTGAAGCAAAAGTCGACAATATTCGCACTGTGCGAGGTTCGCAGCAAAAGGTAGTTAAGGTTGGAAGTTGCACAGGTGGTTTCCCTGTGATGATTGCCAATGATAAACTAGCCGGATATCGCGCAACGGTTGCAGATCTTCATATTGATAGCGACAGCAATGAAGTTATCATTGGGGCTGACGTTGCTAATGCACTAAACATCGTTGATGGTGACACAGTCAGCATCGCAACACTCTAATTTGTAGGGACTAATTATGACAACACATCCTGCTCAATTAATTAATGGCGAATGGGTAGCTGGTCTAGGTGGTGAATTTAATTCAGTAAACCCAGCTAATAACGACGTGATATGGACTGCAAATGCTGCGTCAGCAGCACAAGTAGACACTGCGGTTAATTCTGCGCGTCAAGCATTCTTTAGCTGGAGTGATTTAGACTTTTCAGAGCGTTTGGCCATCGTAAAGCGTTTTGCTGAAGTACTTAAAGCAAATAGTGAAGAGCTTGCTGTTGCGATTGCACAAGAAACGGGCAAACCATTGTGGGAAACGCGCACTGAAGCGGGTGCCATGGTGGGTAAAATTGCTATTTCTGAGAAAGCATATCAGGAAAGAACGGGCACAGTCGAAAACGCAATGCCAGTAGGGCGTGCTGTTATTCGCCATAAAGCGCATGGTGTAGTGGCTGTGTTTGGACCTTATAATTTCCCAGGTCATTTACCTAATGGTCATATAGTACCAGCGCTACTAGCAGGTAACACGGTGATTTTTAAACCGTCAGAGTTAACACCACAAGTTGCAGAGTTAACACTCAAGTATTGGTTAGAAGCGGGTTTACCAGCCGGTGTGATCAACCTAGTACAAGGTGAAGTGGAAACAGGTAAAGCATTAGCATCTCATAAAGGGATAGATGGTTTGTTCTTTACTGGCTCTTCACGTACGGGGCATATTTTGCATGAGCAATACGCAGGTCAGCCAGGTAAAATCTTAGCGTTAGAAATGGGTGGAAATAATCCATTAATCGTTAAAGGTGCGACAGACACAAAAGCGGTTGTGCATGACATTATTCAGTCTGCATTTATCTCTAGTGGTCAACGTTGTACGTGTGCGCGTAAGTTATTTTTACCAACAGGTGCGCAAGGTGATGAAATATTGGCACACCTTATTCGTGCAACTAAAGCCATTAAAGTGGGTAACTTTGATGAAGCTGATCAGCCTTTCATGGGGTCGATGATCTCATCACAGGCAGCTTCTGGTATGGTTGCAGCGCAACAACAGTTACTTGATTTGGGTGCAGAAGCACTAATTGAGCTGACGCATACTGAAGGGACTGGTTTTGTAACACCGGGTATTTTAGAGTGCTCTAACGTTGTTGATTTCCCAGATGACGAGCATTTTGGTCCATTACTCAAAGTATTCCGTTTTGATGACTTTGATGCCGCAATAGAAAAAGCAAATGATACAAGCTTTGGTTTATCTGCTGGTCTTCTAAGCGATAGCGAAGCTGATTATGACTATTTCTTACGTCGCATTCGAGCGGGTATTGTGAATTGGAACCGCCCAATTACGGGGGCTTCAAGCGCAGCACCATTTGGTGGTATTGGTGCATCGGGTAACCACAGAGCAAGTGCATATTATGCCGCTGATTACTGTGCATACCCTGTTGCTTCAGTGGAGCTTGAAAAGGTTTCTCTGCCAGGCACTTTGAGCCCAGGCCTAAATATCGATTAAAGGTACTGGTAAGCTTGGTTAGCGGAATAAATTACCGTATTATCCAAGTCTTTAGAATGATAAAAAGCAGCTTCGGCTGCTTTTTTGTCCTTGTTGACGCTACAAAAGTAGCAATAGACATGAGTTTCTGCTTAAATCAATAGGAGATATCTTTGATAGAATCAGGTGAGCAAAGTATGGTGTTAGATAAGCACGGGTATGATGAACTAGTCATGTACTTAACGCAAAATTTAGCCTTATTTGAAAAGCCAGGAGAAATTATTCCTAGCGCACCAACGGTGATGGAGCTGATCGAAGATGTGATTGCTGAAAATGTGATCCGTATTTGTGAACAACACACAGAATTAACGACAGAGCAACGTAGCTTGATTGTGCGTGAAGTAGATGGCATTGTATATGACTTACAAGAAGTGCTATCTAGTGTTACCGATCAGCGCGTGACGCAAGAGCAAAATGCATTCATCGAAGAGTTTGCTGGCTTAGTGAAGAACTTGTTCGATTCAGCTGTTTAAGCAGACACTGTAACCAGCAGCACATAATTTTTTATAACACCGCCTATAGGGCGGTGTTATGCTTTATAACGAGGTAGTAGTATGCAAGCAAGTGTTAAGTGGGTAGAAGGCGATACGTTTATCGGACGTTCAGAATCAGGACATAATGTGGTGTTTGATACAGGGTCAGACAGTGCAGCACCCAGCCCAATGGAGATGGTGTTAATGTCAGCAGGCTGTTGTTCTTCTGTTGATGTGGTGAGCATTCTAAAAAAAGCAAAACAACAAATCGAAAACGTTGAAGTAAAGTTGACCAGTGAGCGCGCAGAGTCTGCACCTAGAGTATTTACGAAAATGAATCTACACTTTGTGGTAACGGGCACTGACGTTTCAGAAAAACACTTGGCTAGGGCAGTTCAATTGTCAGCTGAAAAGTATTGTTCTGTTGCGTTAATGCTTGATAAAGCAGTAGAAATTACGCATAGTCATGAAGTCATAGCAAGCGATGTAAAATAACACTTTTTCATAGTCCAATTTTCGTATAAAATCCGCGAACTTTTCGTTCTGCATCGCAGATTTACAGTTTATAGGTTGTCTATCGTGAACAAGCCCTTTGATAAAATTAAACTCCATGGCTTTAACAACTTAACTAAGAGTTTAAGCTTTAGTATTTACGATATTTGTTATGCTAAAACAGAGCAACAGCGTAAAGAATATTTAGAGTATATTGATGAGCAATATAGTGCTGATCGATTAACTGATATTTTAAAAGACGTCGTAGATATTATTGGTGCGAATGTGCTCAATATAGCTCGCCAAGATTATGATCCTCAAGGGGCCAGTGTAACAATATTGGTTTCGGAAGAGCCAGTAGAGCAGCAGACTTTCGATAGCAATGAAACACCCGGACCTTTACCTGAATCTGTGGTCGCGCATTTAGATAAAAGTCACATCTGTGTGCATACTTACCCTGAAGCGCACCCAAATGACGGCATATGCACGTTTAGAGCGGATATTGAAGTGTCGACCTGTGGTGTTATTTCACCACTAAAAGCGCTGAACTTTTTAATTCACTCTTTAGAGTCTGATGTGGTTACTATTGATTATCGTGTACGTGGTTTTACTCGAGATATCAGTGGTGTGAAGCATTACATTGATCATGCTATTCACTCAATTCAAAATTACATGAGCGAAGATACCAAAGAAGCATACCAAATGGTCGATGTGAACGTATATCAAGAGAACCTCTTTCACACCAAAATGATGCTCAAAGAAACCGATCTTAATACGTATTTGTTTGGTATTACGACCGATGATTTAAGCAATGAAGAAGAAGAAGAGATCCGCACTCGTTTGAACCGTGAAATTCAAGAAGTATTTTATGGCCGTAACTTACCTGACGTAGAATAAGCGTTAGGTACTGACTCATTGTGTGACTCATAAAGAAAGCGCTCATTAGATAGAGCGCTTTTTTATTGTCACTTTACAGTTGGTAGCTAAAGGTTAGCCCTGCAACGCGTGGTTCGCCATACTGTACAAACGTTTCAGTTGTATAATCCTTTAATGCATTATTACCAAACCTAAATCCTCTTACCGGAACATCACGGTCAGCTAAGTTACGTCCCCATGCAGTCAGTGTCCAATTCTCACCATAATAACTGAGACTTGCGTTAAGTAAGTTTTGGCTATCAGCTTGGGCATTGTGACTATCTGAGTGATAATAGTCATCTTTACCTTCGATACCAATTTGACCTTCTAGGTTATCGCTAAAGAAATAGTTAGCTCGAATGGCATATTGATACCGTGGTGCTTGCGCCTGCTCCCTACCATTTTGATCTATGCCGCTTTGCGTCACAAAGTCTTCAATTTTCGTATCAAGATAACCGGCACTATAGGTAAAGCTTAAGCTGTCAGTGTATTGCAAGCTACCTTCTAGCTCTAAACCGTAATTACGTCCTTGACTTGCATTGGCAATATAGCCGGCAAATTGCTGATCTTGTACTTGCCATGCCTTGAGCTGCATGTCATCACGATGCATATAAAATGCACTTAAGCTTAATATATGACGCTTATCTTCAGATTGTCCTTTTACGCCAAACTCTGCATTCCAAAGGTACTCAGGGGCAAACGTAAAGTTGTCTGCGGGAATATTTAACCCTTCATCATTTGCCTTAGCAAGCGCTTCGCCATTGACTCCCCCGATTTTATAACCACGTGATAAGCTGGTATAAATCATCGTACGTGGCACCACTTGATATTCTAGCGCGACCTTTGCGCCCCACATAGTGTCATCGGCTTTGTTGGTGATCTGATTATTATCAAAGTAATCTGTACTATATCGCTCTGCACGAATACCCGTGATCAGTGACAGGTTTTCAGCAATGGTTGTTATCTTTTGGCCATACAAAGCAATTTGGCTCACACTATTATGAGAGTTAAAAGCGTTATCGTTATATGTATATACGCGGGTAAGCTCTACGTCGCGACGTTGTGCAAATAACCCGGTTACCCAATCATTATTTTTACCTGATAATTTAAACTCAAAGGTACCGCGCTGATGATCGCGAGCGTAGCTGTCTTTTGAGCTATAACTGTATGGGTGCAGGCCTGGTGCGCATAATACTGGTTGTGTCGTATCATTACAGACCCAGTCTTCATCATAGCTGTAGAGCGTGTCAGCATTTAAATGCGTGGTAGTAATGTCTAAATTAAACAGTTCGCTGCCGCTATATTGTGCACTAAGTGCGACGGCATTACTTTTTTGGTTATCTTTTCCTGGCGCATCGGCCACACTATTACGGCTGTTATCGAGTGTGAAACCATCATAGCCGTTATCAATGTCGATGTTGTGTGCAACCAGTTCGGTCTTTAGAGTATCACTCCAGAGCGTGTGGACTTTTAAACGCGCCACTTGTTCATCTTGTTGGTTGGTTGGGTCGTTAGCATATAGCGTTTCAACATAGCCGTCGGAGCGTTTCTTGAAAAAGCTAGCTCTAGCTGAAGTATCATCGGTAATCGCTGTGCTCGCGGCTATTCCAGCTTCTTTTCCATTATAATTGCTTGCGCCTAACTTTAGGTTTAGCGCATGCTCTGTCGTTGGCATGTTTGATTGCATGTCAATCATGCCCGCCATGGCGTCAGCGCCAAAACGTGTACCTTGAGGGCCGCGATATATAGCTACTTGATCAATATCAAATAATAATGCGCTACCACCAAGCCCTGAATAATTAATGCCATCAATTAACAGACCAACACTCGGAGTGATAGGGTCAACAAATTGAGAGCGTAAGCCGACACCGCGGATCTGAATAAAGCGGCCACGAGATGCGCCTGCGGTAAAGTTCACATTGGCTGCGTTATTGAGAATTTCATCTAAATACGCGGCGCCCCGTGCGTTTACGGTTTTTTGATCAAATACCGACGCACTGGCACTGAGTGTAAGTATGCGTTCTTTATGAAAGTCACCTGTGACTTCGATTGTTTCGATAGATTTATCATCAGCAAAAGCAGGCTGTGCAAGTAATGGGAGTAATGCTGTAGCAAGGCAAGAGAGTTTTAGCTTATTCATATTTTTAAGTGATTCCGTGTGAATTGCCCACATTTTAGCAAATGACTAGCAACTTAGAATCATTATCATCTAGAAATATGCTATAAAATGCGGAAATAGCTATTTTGGAGGTCGGCAGTGACATTTTCGGTAGATTTAAAAGTACGTGACTATGAGTGTGATTTACAGGGAATAGTGAACAACAGTGTGTACTTTAATTATTTAGAGCATGCTCGACATGAATTTTTACTGTCTAAAGGGGTAGACTTTGCTGAGCTTGCTGCCCGTAATGTTAACTTAGTCGTGATCCGGTCTGAGGTTGATTATAAAAGTTCACTTAAGCCCGGAGACATGTTTACTGTTGAGGTAAAAGCGGAACGTGTGAGTAAATTAAAATCTCAATTTTTACAGAAAATTGTGCGCAAAGCAGATGGCAAGTTGATGCTTAACGCGGTGATCACCTGGACGTCGGTGAATGAACACAGTCGACCGTACCTAGCAGAGGAAATAAGCTGCCTTTTTGATTAACTTTAAGTGTTTTAGTGAGAAATAAGTCGGTTTTTTCCATAATTAGCATCTGATAACGGTGTATAATTGGCATAATTCAGTTTTATTTGGTTTACCATGAAAATCAGCATGTTTTTATGCGCATTGGGCGCTTTTTTGGTCGGATGTTCATCAACAGGGACGGTAAATAGTGAGCAACTAAAATACACACAGTGGCAGCTTACGCAGATAGGGCAAGACGTTATTGTCGACTCACCGGTATCTTTGCGTTTTATTGAAGCATTGCAGGTAAATGGATTCTCGGGGTGTAATCGTTTCTTTGGTTTGGGCAAAATCGAAGAAGGCCAGTTATTTGTACGCGACATGGGCATGACCAGAAAGTTGTGTGATGAACCCGTGAACAAGGTTGAGCAAATGCTATTGAATATGCTGGAAATTGGCGTACCTGCAAAAATAGAAAAGGGCACATTGATTTTTAGTGGACAGCCACGTTTAACGTTTAAATCTGTCATTTCGGTTGCAGGCTGAGCACATCTTAAGTAGACTCGTCTCTAATTCGTTACTTGTCGGAGTGCCCTTTGGGCTGAGATCGCATTCGTGCGGGATCCGTGAACCTGATCAGGCTAACACCTGCGTAGGGAACAAGCTGCCTTAATTACAAACGTACTGTTTGTAGGCTGCCATAAATTATTACATTGTTTAAGTGTCGTAATTTAGATCTTCTGAGGGCAACCTCATCTCGCTCCTTTATTGGAGTTCTGACAAGACACCTTAACTAATAATGAGGCAAGTCATGTCAAACAATAGTAGCAAGCCGTCCCGTCGTGAAACTCGTGCAGCAGCATCTGAGTATATTTATAACTTAACCGGCCAACCTTTTCCTAGTTCTCATAAAGTATATGTTGATGGCGATGCACCGGGTGTGCGCGTTGGTATGCGTGAAATCACTCAAACAGATAGTTTTGTTGGTGGTACAGAAGAAAACCCAGTGTATGAAAAAAATGAGCCAATTCGAGTGTATGACACATCAGGCCCTTACACAGATCCAGATTTTGAATTAAATGTGCGAGAGGGACTACCAAAGTTTAGACAAGCTTGGATAGACGCGCGTAAAGATACACAGTGGCTTGAGTCAGTGACTTCGCAGTTCTCACAGCAGCGTATGGCTGATGAAGGGCTTGATCACTTACGTTTTGAGCATTTACCAAAAATTCGCTGTGCAAAGCCGGGCAAAAACGTGACGCAGATGTACTATGCACGCCAAGGTATAGTGACGCCTGAAATGGAATATGTCGCGATCCGCGAGAACATGGGCCGTGCAAAACTACGTGAAGAAATTTTGGCTGAACAGCACAAAGGCAACTCGTTCGGTGCGTCAATCCCTGAATTTATTACCCCTGAATTTGTTCGCGATGAAATTGCCCGTGGCCGTGCCATTTTGCCAAATAACATCAATCACCCTGAATCAGAGCCGATGATTGTTGGCCGTAACTTTTTGGTTAAAGTAAACGCCAATATAGGTAACTCTTCGGTGACTTCATCAATTGAAGAAGAAGTTGAAAAGCTAGTTTGGTCTACACGTTGGGGTGCAGATACGGTTATGGACCTGTCTACAGGGCGCTATATCCATGAAACACGTGAATGGGTTGTACGTAATTCACCTGTACCAATCGGGACCGTACCTATCTACCAAGCGTTGGAAAAAGTAAATGGTGTTGCAGAAGATCTTACGTGGGAAATTTTCCGTGACACTTTGATTGAACAAGCTGAGCAGGGTGTGGATTACTTCACGATTCATGCGGGCGTATTGTTGCGTTATGTACCAATGACGGCAAAGCGTGTGACGGGGATTGTGTCACGTGGTGGCTCTATCATGGCGAAGTGGTGTTTAGCGCATCACAAAGAAAACTTCTTATACACCCATTTTGAAGATATCTGTGAAATCATGAAGCAGTATGATGTGTGTTTTTCTTTAGGTGATGGTTTGCGCCCAGGTTCGATTGCTGATGCTAACGATGATGCACAATTTTCAGAGCTACGCACATTAGGTGAGCTGACTCAATTGGCTTGGAAACATGACGTACAGGTGTTCATTGAAGGCCCAGGTCACGTACCAATGCATATGATTGAAGAAAACATGAAAGAGCAGCTTGAGCATTGTCATGAAGCCCCGTTTTATACCTTAGGCCCTTTGACCACCGATATTGCACCTGGTTATGACCACTTTACGTCAGGGATTGGTGCTGCACAAATCGCTTGGTATGGCTGTGCGATGTTATGTTATGTAACACCAAAAGAGCACCTAGGCTTACCGAATAAAGAAGATGTAAAAGAAGGCTTGATCACCTATAAGATTGCTGCACATGCGGCGGATTTGGCAAAAGGTCACCCTGGCGCACAAGTACGCGATAATGCCTTATCTAAAGCGCGTTTTGAGTTCCGTTGGTATGATCAGTTTAACCTAGGTTTAGACCCAGATCGTGCACGTGAATATCATGATGAAACCTTGCCACAAGAATCTGGCAAAGTTGCACACTTTTGTTCTATGTGTGGACCTAAGTTCTGTTCAATGAAAATTACCCAAGAAGTGCGAGATTATGCTAAAGATTTAGAGTCACGAGGTATTGACCCAAATAATGTGGGTGACGCCATTGAAATAAAAATGGTGGACGTGGAAGCTGAAATGAAAGCTAAATCAGAAGAGTTTAAAAGCACCGGCTCAGAGATTTATCATAAAGCAGTCTAATGTGATGCGTTTGATGTGAGGAGTCACACCTCCTCATTATTAACTAATGGCAAGCGAGTACATGTAATGCACTAACTTGCCTTAGGTATACCACAGTCACGTATAAATAAGGCATTATGATGAACAAATCAAAAGTCGCGATTTTAGGGTTTGGGCTAGTGGGGCGTGTTACTGCGTTGATGTTGCATGATAAAGCGTACCTGAGTGTTTATGAAGCCAGTGATGAACATGCGAGTAATAGTGCTGGTGCATTAGCAGCAGCGATGTTGGCACCATTGGCTGAGTCGGTCATTTGTGAAGCGGATTTAGCCCAGTTAGGCCTTCAATCAATGGCGATGTGGCCGAGCTTGTTGGCAAAATTACCTGATCCTGTTTTTTTTCAACAAGCAGGCACATTGGTTGTGGCGCATACACAAGATAAGGGTGATCTGAATAGCTTTTCACAGCGTTTGAAACCTTTGGAAGGTCACACTGCGCATACAGTGGGCAGTACACAAATTCATGACTTAGAGCCAGAGTTAGAGGGGCGCTTTCATCAAGGTTTGTATTTACCTTGCGAAGGTCAACTAGATAACCTAGCTTTTTATCGGTCGAGTTTTGCTTATTTGCAAAAAAGCGACGTGCAATTTAATTTTAATCATCAGATTGAGCTTTCAACAACGCCAAATGAGCCTGTGCTTATTGATGGACAACAGTTTGATTGGGTGATTGATTGTCGTGGGCTTGGCGCACAAACTGAGTCGTCAGATCTGCGTGGTGTTAGAGGCGAAGTTGCACGGGTCTATGCGCCAGAAGTTGAGCTTAATAGACCTGTGAGATTAATGCACCCGCGCTATCCAATTTATATTGCACCTAAACCAAATCATGAGTTTGTAATAGGAGCAACCGAGATTGAATCACAAGATAACGGCCCTATTACCGTGCGCTCTACCTTAGAATTACTGTCTGCAGCCTATACCGTTCACAGTGGCTTTGCTGAGGCCAGGGTTATGGCAATAAACGCAGGGTTAAGACCTGCATTCAGCGATAATAGACCGCGTATTGAACGCAATGGGAATGTGATCCGTATTAATGGGCTGTACCGACATGGTTATTTACTTGCGCCTGCTGTGGTTTCTGAAGCACTTAGTAAAGGGTTGTTATGAATGTAGTTTTTAATGGCGAAACAACACAATTGAATACGCCAAACTTACGAGAATTTATTGTGGCTAAAGGGGCGAAAGAACCTTTTGCGGTGGCGGTTAATGGAGAATTTGTACCGCGTAGCCAGTGTGCTGACACAGAGTTAAAAGCGGGAGATAGCATTGATCTACTTTCTCCGATCCAAGGTGGGTGATGTATGCGCGAAAATACCCCTTTAACTATTTATGGAGAGACATTCTCTAATCGTTTACTGATCGGCTCTGCGCTGTATCCATCACCCAAAATTATGCAAGAATCAATTGTAGCGGCTGGTTCGCAAATTGTGACTGTGTCATTACGTCGACAAAATTCGGTTGCTGCCGGAGAGGATTTTTGGCAGTTGATCAAAGATACAGGGTTGACTGTGTTGCCTAATACCGCAGGGTGCCACAGTGTAAAAGAAGTCGTGACCTTGGCGAAGATGTGCCGCGAAGTGTTTGCCACTGATTGGATCAAATTAGAACTGATCGGCGACGAATATAATCTACAGCCCGATCCAATTGCTTTATTAGAAGCGACTGAGATATTGTTAAATGATGGTTTTAAGGTTTTACCTTATTGCACCGATGACCTGGTTTTATGCCAACGCTTGGCTGCATTAGGTTGTGAAGTATTGATGCCATGGGGAGCGCCTATTGGCACAGGTAAAGGGCTATTAAACCCCTATAATTTAACAACCATTCGTGAGCGGTTACCTGACATGACATTGATTGTGGATGCCGGGCTCGGTTTGCCATCACACGCTTGCCAAGCGTTAGAAATGGGGTACGATGCGGTGCTATTAAACTCCGCGATTGCTGGGGCGGGTTGCCCTGTATCGATGGCGACTGCCTTTTCGCATGCTGTGAGTGCAGGGCGTGCAGCTTATGTGGCACAAGCGATGCCAGAAAAAGAGGTGGCAGCACCTTCAACCCCAACAATGGGGATGCCATTTTGGCACCAATAGTTTCGGTTTAAACGCGAGACTATAAACATTGAATGTGAATAATTTTAAGGAGTCTTTGTGGCTGATGTTGTATGGAGTATCGCTGGATCGGATTCGGGCGGTGGAGCAGGTATTCAAGCGGATATAAAAGCAATGCAAAGCTTTAATGTGCATGCTTGTACTGTGATAACAGCGCTAACGGCGCAAAACAGTTTAGGGGTAGAAGCACTAAACGCCATGTCAACGGGTGTCATTGAGTCTCAACTACAAGCGCTTATTCACGATATGCCAGCCAAAGTAATAAAAATTGGTATGTTGGCAAACGTACAACAAATTCAATTGGTTGCTGAGCATTTAAGGCATTATAAGCAAACATGGTCAGAGCCGCCTGTTGTTGTTTATGATCCGGTGGCAATCGCCACCAGTGGTGATTTATTAACAGAAGAAGATACGGTTGATGCTCTGAAAACCCACTTATTGCCTTTGGTTGATGTGATCACACCGAATACCCATGAAACGCAGCTGCTGACAGG
This sequence comes from Pseudoalteromonas sp. MSK9-3, assembly GCF_003590335.1. Taxonomy (GTDB): domain Bacteria; phylum Pseudomonadota; class Gammaproteobacteria; order Enterobacterales; family Alteromonadaceae; genus Pseudoalteromonas. Next base: position 51,760 of record NZ_MIET01000009.1, read on the forward strand.
CGTGTATTTAATCGGCCCCAGTGCAGTAAAAGAAGCGGCACAAAAGTTACAGTCTTTTGGGGCTAAAGCGGTTGTTATTAAAGGGGGGCATTGGGACTTTCCAAAAGGGTATTGTGTCGATTTTGCTTTGTCAGCTGAGCAAGAAGCATATTGGTTAGGTAATGAAGCAGTTGTGACGCCGCATACTCATGGTACTGGGTGTAGTCTCTCGTCTGTTATTGCCGCTTGCTTAGCCAAAGGCTATCCACTTAAAGATGCGTTTATTTTGGGTAAAGCCTATATCAACAAGGGACTGAATATTGGTAGGCGCTATGGTGAAGGAATAGGGCCTGTTGCTCATACGTCTTTTCCTGAAGAGTTACAGTACTTTCCGCAAGTAATAGAAGCTGGAAGCTGGCTAGGCGATGAACTTGAGTTGGAAACACCCTCTGAATTTAACTTTTCAGCGGGGTTTGCCAGTACCGGAGGGGAGCTAGGCTTATATGCTGTCGTTGATACGCTCGATTGGGTCGAAAAGTGTTTGGCTGCGGGTGTGCCAACAGTACAGTTGCGCGTTAAAGACGCTCAGTCACCGACCTTAGAGCAGGATATTGAAACGGCGATTACCTTAGGCAAAAAATACCAAGGGCGTGTCTTTATTAATGATCATTGGCAGTTAGCTATTCAGCACGGCGCATATGGCGTGCATTTAGGCCAAGAGGACTTAGATAAAGCCAATTTAGCAGCCATTCAGGCCGCTGGACTGTGTTTAGGCGTCTCAACACATGGCTTTTATGAAATGGTTCGTGCGCATAACTATCGGCCTAGCTATTTAGCGTTTGGTGCTATTTACCCAACTACGACCAAAGATATGACAGGGCAAATTCAAGGCTTAGAGAAGTTACAGCATTTTGTCCCTTTGATGCGTGATAGCTACCCGACAGTCGCGATTGGGGGGATAGATTTAACGCGTGCTGCACAAGTTGCCGATACTGGAGTGGGTAGTGTTGCTGTGGTACGAGCCATTACTGAAGCCGATGACTATGAAGCCGCTATCTCGCAATTACAAGTTATGATCAATGGTTGAATCTAGCACCGGAGCACGCTCTTCTTTGAACGACGAGCCGCTGGTATTAACAGAGAAAGAACAGATCCGTTATAGCCGGCATTTACTGCTCAGTGAAGTTGGTTTAGAGGGACAGTTGGCGTTAAAGAATGCCCATGTGTGTGTTGTCGGCTGTGGTGGGCTAGGGAGTCCTGCCCTACTGTATTTGGCCGCAGCGGGTATTGGTAAATTAACCTTTATTGATAACGACGAAGTTGATTTGTCTAATCTACAGCGGCAAATTTTATACAAGGTAAATCACTTAGGGCAGGAAAAAACAAAAGCGGCGAGTAAAGTGTTAGCCAGTTTGAACAACCAGATTGATGTGCAGCCAATTAATGCGCGCATTGATGCAGACAATATGATGCAGCACATCGGCTTTCCTGATGTCGTGCTAGATTGTAGTGATAATTATCAAACGCGTTATTTATTGAATCGCTTTTGTTCTAAGCACCACATCATTTTGATATCTGGTGCCGCAATTGGTACGCAAGGTCAAGTGATGCATTTTGATTTTAGGCGACCATCAGCATGTTACGCATGTGTATTTCCGCAAAATGATCATGACGCGCCACTCAATTGCGATAACTTTGGCGTATTAGGGCCCTTACTGGGCATGATAGGGTCGATGCAGGCATTATTGGCGGTGAATATGCTACTGGGACACGTATCCGGTAGTGGTATGCGGCAAGTTGAGGCGATGGGGCTCTCTGTACGAGAATTTCAGTTGCATGTTGACCCTGAATGTCACAATTGTGGGTGACTGTCGGGCGCTGACGATATCGTTAAAAAAAGCCTGCGTTTTGCAGGCTTTTTTTTATAAAGAACAGCGGTTTTTAAGCAGACACTCTTTGGGCAAACGGAGTACCCATACGAGTGATTGTTTCAGGCAGCTCGCCTTCTAAGAAATCAGCTTCATTGGCACCCCAGGCTAAAATAACCGTTGAGCCTAATTTAAAGCGACCCATTTCTTCGCCTTTTTTCAAATGAACGGCATTTGTGCCACTCTCAGGGTAATCCCAACTAAATACGTCTTTACCAGCAGGGGGAGTTACTGTGCCCGCCCAAATGGTTTCAATACTGGCGACTATTGTTGCGCCAACCAAAACCATGGCTAATGGGCCCATGGCAGTATCAAAAATGGCCACAACGCGTTCATTACGAGCAAATAAATTTGGGACATTTTGTGCTGTTAGTGGGTTGACCGAAAATAAGTCACCAGGCACATAAATCATGCGTTTTAGCACGCCATCAACCGGCATGTGAATACGGTGGTAATCTTTTGGAGCAAGGTAAATACAAGCAAATTTGCCGCCTAAAAAAGGCGAAACATCTTCTTCTTTACCACCAAGCAAGGTTTGTAGGCTGTAATCGTGGCCTTTAGCTTGAATAATTTGTCCATCAACGACATCGCCTAATTGGCTAATTGCACCATCAACCGGATGAGCAACGATATGCTCCTCTTCTGCAAGGGGGCGGATCCCCGGCTTTAACGGGCGAGTAAAAAACTCATTGAAGGTTTTATAATGAGCGGGATCTTCATATAACGCTTCACGCATATTAATTTTGTATTGCTTGATGAAAAGTTTAATTAACTGTGTGGTTAATGCGCCCGCTTGTGCTGCAGCAAGTTTACCGACAAGGCGTGATATGGCATGCTTTGGCATAGCATATTGCATGGCAATTTTAAATTTATCCAAGTTCACTTTACGATTCCTAAAAAATTTGAATTAGTCTAACATACTTTTAGTTTGCGCTTAGACGCGCGGTGCTCTAGCGCCTGCTCGGCCATCAGCCATGGACTCAAGTATGCGATGATAGCTATCAAAACGTAATTGGCTGATTTTTCCTTGCTCAACCGCTTCAATTAACAAGCAACCTGGGTCGTTCAAATGTTTACAGTCTCTAAAGCGGCATCCGCCGATATACTCTCTAAACTCTTTAAAACAAAAAGTCACACGTTCAACATCAAGGTGCCATAAACCAAATTCGCGAATACCCGGTGAATCAATGAGATTACCGCCTGATGGCAAATGATGTAGTCGAGAAACCGTGGTGGTGTGCTGACCTAGCCCGCTGTTTTCTGACACTTGTTTCGTCAGAATATCTGCATTGGGTAAAACCGTGTTCACCAAAGTCGACTTACCCACACCAGATTGGCCAACGAAGATACTGTTTTTATCTACAAGCTGCTGTTTTAGTTCATCAATGCCTTGCTTTGATTTATTACTCACCAGCAAAACTTTATATCCTAACTCGCGATAAATATCGAGGACCTCTTCGATGATCTGTAGTCCTTCGTCATCGAGTAAATCAATTTTATTGAGTACTAAAATAGGCTCAATACCCATATCTTCACAGGCAACCAAATAACGGTCGATAATTTGCGGTGTAAACTCAGGTAAGACAGCAGAAACCATTAATATTTGATCAATATTGGCCGCAACGACTTTAATGCCATCATAAAAGTCGGGGCGAGTGAGTTGACTACGACGCTCTTCTGTTGCTTCAATTACGCCGGCCAAATCACCTTCGCTGACTTTTGCGCGACGAAATATCACTTCATCACCACAGACTAAGTTTGATACGGTACGGCGAATATTACAGCGTAAGACTTCACCATTGTGCGTTTCAATATCGGCATGTTGACCAAAACGGCTGAGTACCACAGCAGATTCGGTTGGGCCTAAATTATCGGCCTGCCATGTCGTATCTGTTGTGTCTGCTTTTTGCTGTTTAGCTTTATGCAAACGTTTTTGGTGGTTGGCGCTTATCCGTCTGGATTGGCCTTTACTAAGTTTCTTTTGTTTTGCCATGTTCACTTTGATCTTTCGTTCACAACAGGAAATTTGTTTAAATTTGCCTATTAATGTACTGTTTGTTTTGTGAGCCGCATGTAATTGGTCTATAACTCAATTAAATGCCCCGCTTTTTAAAAAAAAGCTTTAGGTCAACTGATGAAGCTAATATGATATATCTTATTGCACTGGATCTAAAGGAAAGTACCGCTAAGGTAGTTTATGTCTTTTAATGAATCAAATTTGATTTGGCTTGATCTCGAAATGACGGGGTTAGAACCAAAAACAGATAAAATACTAGAAATAGCCACAGTGATCACTGATGGCGACTTAAATATATTGGCTGAAGGGCCAGTAATCGCGGTTCATCAAAGTGATGAGCTCCTTGATGGTATGGACGAGTGGTGTACAAACCAGCACGGCCGTTCTGGGTTAACTGCGCGCTGTAAAGTAAGCAAGTTCACTGAAGAAGATGCCATTAAACAAACATTAGATTTTTTGAAAGCATGGGTACCGCCAGCTAAATCACCAATGTGTGGTAATTCAATTGGTCAAGATCGTCGATTTTTAAATAAATATATGCCAGAACTTGAAGCGTATTTTCATTATCGCAATTTAGATGTGAGTACAGTGAAAGAGTTGGCACGACGTTGGAAGCCTGAATTACTGAAAGATGTGACGAAAAAAAGCTCACACCTTGCTTTGGATGACATCAAAGACTCAATTATGGAATTAAAGGTATACCAACAAAAATTCTTTAATCTGTAAAAAAGTGCTTGCAAAGCTTTTTTTATCTTGTAAAATCCTGCCCCGCTTAAGACGAGAAGCCTTGCGGGGTTTTTTATACCAGACTTAAGCGCGTAAGTTATAAAGCGGCACTAGCTCAGTTGGTAGAGCGCGACCTTGCCAAGGTCGAGGTCACGAGTTCGAGCCTCGTGTGCCGCTCCAAATTTTTTAACTTACACATTGTGATGCGGCACTAGCTCAGTTGGTAGAGCGCGACCTTGCCAAGGTCGAGGTCACGAGTTCGAGCCTCGTGTGCCGCTCCAATTTCATATTTATCTGACCCGGTCAGATCTGCGATGCGGCACTAGCTCAGTTGGTAGAGCGCGACCTTGCCAAGGTCGAGGTCACGAGTTCGAGCCTCGTGTGCCGCTCCAATCTTTTTTATCTTCTTGTTTTATATTTCCTTCTTTTAGCATTGCTAATTTCCTAAAAAATCTTATTGCGTATTTTTCAATCTACGCGTAAAATACGCGCTCATTTCGGCTATCATATTTAGTTCCTTGCCTTACCCCGACTGGCCGAAACGGGACAAGGCTATATTAACCGTAAGGAATATCCATGCGTCATTACGAAATCGTATTCATGGTTCACCCAGATCAAAGTGAGCAAGTACCTGGTATGATCGAGCGTTATACTGGTTCTATCACTGAAGCTGGTGGCACTATTCACCGTCTTGAAGACTGGGGCCGTCGTCAATTGGCATACCCAATCGAAAAGCTTCATAAAGCACACTATGTTCTTATGAACGTTGAAGCAACAACTGAAGTAATCAACGAGCTTGAAACTTCTTTCCGCTACAACGATGCAGTACTTCGTAACTTAGTTATGCGTACTAAAACTGCTGTAACTGAAGCATCTCCTCTTGTAAGAGAAGAGAAAAAAGAAGCAGCTACTGCTTAATCGTTATTGACTCTGGATATTGACTGAGGGTTTGCGGTGCAACAACAGGCTGACCTGTATACAAATCAATATGTGCTTTCGGGCATGATTTGTAAAACACCCAAATTTAGTCAAAGTCCTGCTGGTATTCCACATTGCATTTTTGTTCTTGAACATAAATCAATGCAAATTGAAGCTGATCTTAACCGTAATAGTTATGTTCGACTTCAAGTGGTTGCTAGCGGGGAATCATTCCAGGATCAAACTCAGCATTTATACGTTGGGCAGGCAATACAAGTCCGCGGTTTTCTAAACCGTCACGAAAGCCGAAGTGGTTTGAGTCAACTTGTGTTACATGCACAACATATTGAAAGAATTAATTGAGGAATTACTCATGGCACGTTATTTCAGACGTCGTAAGTTCTGCCGTTTTAAAGCGGAAGGCGTACAACAAATCGATTATAAAGATCTAGCTACTCTTAGAAACTATGTAACAGAAAGTGGCAAAATCGTACCTAGCCGTATTACAGGTACTAGCGCTAAATACCAGCGCCAGCTAGCAACTGCTATCAAGCGTGCTCGCTACTTAGCCCTTCTTCCATACACTGACTTACATAAGTAAGCAGCGGATTAACAGTTTTTAAAAGGTGTAGAGATATGCAAGTTATTCTACTAGACAAGATCGCTAACCTAGGTGGCCTAGGTGACCAGGTTGCAGTTAAATCTGGCTTCGCACGTAACTTCTTATTCCCGAAGGGTAGAGCGGTTCCTGCGACTAAAGCAAATATCGAAACTTTCGAAGCACGTCGTGCTGAACTAGAAGCGAAAATCGCTGAAGGGTTAGTTGCGGCTCAAGCGCGCGCTGACAAACTTGAAGCATTAGCTGAAGTTACTTTAGTATCTAAAGCTGGTGACGAAGGTAAGCTATTCGGTTCTATCGGTACTCGCGACATCGCTGACGCTATCTCAGCTGTTGGTGTTGAAGTTGCTAAGTCAGAAGTTCGTCTACCTCTAGGTACTATCCGTGAGACTGGCGAATTTGACGTTGCAATCGCAGTACATTCAGACGTAACAGCTACTATTAAAGTAATCGTTATTGCTGAAGCTTAATCTTTATTAAGCAAAGCCGTGCATGCCAATGTGCGGCTTTTTAGTTTCCTTCCCCTGAAAAATAAAAACAATTCATATTTTCAGTGTAAAAATCGGTTGTTATAACAACAAAAAGATGGCTACACAGGATGTACATAACCGTTTAAGTTCTTAATAAGAGCATTATGCTCATTTTATTGATTTAGATTGGGCTCGTCATAATTTTTAAATATATGCTGAATGTGATAATTTGGTTAATAAATAAGTATTAACAAAATACAACTCAGTCTATACTTGTTCCTGTTATTGGTTTTATGACAGCGTTATCATTTGTTTTGGAGTTTATGTGCAAATACGTTCATTAAAAGGGTTTACCTTAACTGAGTTACTTATCTCGGTGTTGATTGTTGCTGTGCTTGGCAGTTTGGCCTTGCCTTCTTATTTTCAGTATGTTCAAGAGAGTCGCCGCTCTGAAGCACAGCAAAACATGCTGCAAGTTGCGGCCATTTTAGAGCGTATTTATTCTCGAAATGGGGGCTACCCTGATGCCAGCAGCTTTTCGCCAACGCAAACAGACAGTGAATATGACTTTATTTACGTGAACTTAGAAAAGCCTGAGGGCGCTGGGGACTTCCGTAGTCTGGCATTTTTATTGTCGGCAAAGCCTAAAACAGGAGGGCCGCAAATCACAGATAAGTGCGGTACGTTAACGCTTAACCACCAAGGTATAAAAGGGGCAGTAGACAATGATTGTTGGTAAATTTAAAAAAACTCAGGGTTTTACGTTAATCGAGTTACTTATTACAGTAACCATTATCGCGGTATTAGCTAGCTTGGCAGCGCCCTCATTTGCAGCTTTCATTAAACAAGACCGCTTAACAACGAGCGCTAACCACTTAAGTGCTGTTTATAAATTTGCGCGGAGTGAAGCAGTTAAACGTGTTGAAACCATTACACTTACTCAAGATGAGAATAGTTGGTTGGTACAAGCTACACGTAATGATGTTGTTGTTACGCTGAAGCGTTTTGAACCGTTGCATGAAAGTATAGATGTAGGCTTGGTTGAGCGAATTGTTCGCTCCACAGGGGAACTAAACTTGGCCAGTAATATCTTAGTAACAGATAAAGATAATAGTACGACAGATTTACGTTTATGTATTTTACAAAGTGGTCAAAGCTGGGTTGATAAGGCTGTGAACAATTGCGCATGAGAAAGAATGGTTTTTCGCTGCTAGAAGTCATGGTGTCTATGCTTATTGCTGGACTTGCCTTGTTAGGCCTTGCTGCGACGCAATTAAAATCATTACAATTTGCTAATAATAGCTTTGATTACACAATCTCCTTAATACAAGGGCAAAATGCAATAGAACGTTTATGGGTACGATGGTGTGAAGTACAAACAAATAATATTAATGTCACATCGCCTGCATTTATGGCCTTTTTGAGCCCTGATTTGTCTATTTCACATCGTTATACATTGCAGCCTATTGTGATTACTCCTTCTGCAAACCCTACGAATGTGGTTCAATCAACAGAAATGACGTTTACAGTCAATTGGGTAGATAAACGCACGCTTGAATCAGATAAAACAACGTATAATATAACTGATCAGGTCAGCTTAAATACCAGTTATATACCACTACCACCTAATATACCAGCAACCTCATCACAGCCAGAAAGTGGGTGTACGATATTAAAATGAAGGGGTATACGTTACTTGAACTAATGGTTGCTATGGCCGCAGGGATGTTTTTGCTTGCTGGTGTGAGTATGTCGTATTCAGCGATAAAAAGTACTATTGTGGTGACTCAAGAGCTATCTCATGCGCAAGAGGTGGTGCGCTATACAAGTCAGGTGTTTACCCGCAGTATCAAGCAAACGAATGTCTCCCCAGTTGTTTCTAATGGATTAGCTCAACTGAGCGTATATCAAAGCAGTGGCTCCATATCATGCCATGGTGATGCGCCAATATTTGATTATACTGAAGACTATACATTGGTGAATGGGTTTCTAGTGTGCGCTATTACTCCTACAGCAGGAGGTGATACGGTGACAGTTAATTTACTTAAAGGGGTTAATACTCTGAGTTTTGACATTTTATATTCGGATAGATTGGTTCGTATTACGATAACGCCTGATAATGTTCCTGATTTATTTGAAAATGGTATTGATATTGATATTGCAGTTACCCGACCGATAATTGGTCAGTTTTAGCGTGAATATGATGAAGAGTCAGCACGGTTTCACCTTAATCAAAGTTATGCTGTTAAGCACCATGGCCAGTGTTGTGGTGTTTGGAACCTTGCAAGAAAGTATTGTTCAAGAGCGCTTAACGGGTAACTTTCAAAAAGAGCTTAATGCAAGACTGCAAGCTGAAAAAGGCGTCATAGAAAGTATCACCGCAATTAAAAATGGAGTGACGGGCTCGCCAAGTATGTCAATAGCCCAATTACTCGCAACCCACGGACAGCATGCTAAGGAAGCCAATGACCTTGTTAGTGGTGCGCAATATAGTACCACGGTGACCAACCCAAGTGGCAATATTATTGAGATCCGGAGTCATGGTTCACGCTATAACCAAGATGCGAACAGCTACTTGGTTGCACAATTTCAATATTTGCCAGCAGTAGAAGAGTCATTATTTGCTAACGCAGTCACCGGCTGTAAAGGGGTTAATTTATCCGGCAGTGGTTCGGTAGATAGCTATGATTCTTCAAAAGGCACCTATGAAGAAACGAAAACCAATAATGGCGATGTTAACACCGTGATTGGTGATTCAGATGTAGTCATAAATGGCCACTCGCCCATTAAAGGGGATGTAAAAGCATCAGGCATTGTGTATTTAAAGGGGTCTTCTCCGGTTATCGGTAATATTCAATCGAACACTGGTGTAGATATCTCTTCAGGTAGTGGTGTTCGTGTTGTCGGCAATGTATTGTCTCGTGGTTTTGTGATGCATCGTGGTGGCACTGTGTCAGGGTATGTGCGTGCGCACGGCGATGTGACGATGAACTGGGGCAGTGATATAGCGAATGTGAGTGCGAGTGAACTTGATATTCGCTATGGTGGCGTTGGGTCATTTCCAAATGATGCGGCTTTTACTCAAAATGGTGTACATTACTCGGATGAAATTTACCAATTTGATCCCGCCGTAGAAGAAGTAGTAGCGCCAGTAAAAGTCTATGATCCCAGCTCTCCTGATTATGATCCAAACAACCCTGATAAAGAGTGCGATCCGTTAGCACTGCCTTTGAATATGACTGATGTGCTAGGGGATGTTACTGAATATACTGACTTTTCAGTAGGAGCCCAAGAGAAGTATACTTTTTCACCACAACGAGGCTTCTTTACGCAAAGTACGCGAGATGAAGGTTTTTGGACCGCAAAACCGCACGACATATATATTTTTGATATCGTAAAACAACAACATGGATACAGTGATGTTGATACTGAATATGTATTTGGTATGAAAAACTTTAACCTAGGCAGTGATGGAGAGATCGTTATTGACGCAGGGATTAATGGTGGCGATGTCATTTGGTTAGTTGACGGGGACTTTACTTTATCTGGGCATACAACAATTACTATCAAAGAAGACTCTACTTTGACGGTCTTTGTCACAGGTAAGACAAACTTTGGTGCAAGTGCACAAATTATTACCGAAAAAGAAGGCATCGCTAAAACAGAGCACATGGTCTTTAGCATCTATTCATCTTATGATCAGGCTGATGGCATTATTGTCAATGGCGCTGCGGATCTCTATGCCTCTATTTATGCACCACTGACATCCATTCAGCTCTCGGGTAGCGGCCAGCTATATGGTTCTGTACGAGGTGCGGTGATTAACTCTTCTGGTGGCAGCGGCGTACACTTTGATGAAATACTGAAAACATCGAGAATAGGTACTGGCAAAACAGGGAATCAAGCACAGTTAAACTTTTTAGGCTGGTCTTATAAACATGCTGAGGCATCACCGGTGAGTAATGCTGACGCTTCTAGCAAATAGCCATGGTGTCATTACTCTTGCTTTTACATTTATGTGATAAGAGGTACGCTCTGACATTAAGCAATATTGTGCTTAAATAATTTAATTTACTAAATAACCTCAGCTCGGAATCAGCGAATTTAGCGAATTTGCCCAATAAAGCTATTTTTCTCACTCTCGGCGTTGCTTTCATTTGTAATAGCCCGCTATTACTGCATAAAAGCGCCTTGATATTGAGTGAAATATCATCATTGGATTATAGTTAAGTTTGTTTTCAAAATATTTTCTATTCCAAAACCCTTATCCAAACCTGAGGTTAAATAGGCTCGTCTCTCCTTACTAATCAACTTCCTTAACTTTAAAAAAATATAAATCGCCTTTAAACCTTTTTATCTCTTTACGACGTCTAACTTAGTAACTTGAAAGTAATGCTCATTTATATCAAGCTAGTCTGATAATAATAAAGGGAACAAGATAATGTTAATTGATGCCCAGCAGGCATTCTCGAAAACATCAGATGATGGTTCCAGTGACGCTGTGATACGCGGTGCTCAAAAAGGTGATCAAGCTGCATTTGCACAGTTATATCGTGAGCATCATAAGCGGGTATATGCGCTGTGCTTGCGATTGCTCGCTGATAAAGATTATGCCGAGGATGTGACACAAGAAGTGTTTGTGCAGTTATGGCATAAAATTACTCAGTTTAAAGGTCAGTCAAAATTTACAACATGGCTGCATAGTGTTACGAGTAATATTGCTATCAGTTACCTTCGACAGCACAAAAATTGGTTACAAAAAGTCGTAAGCATTGAAGGTGCGGGGATGGATGAAAGCAGTGTGGCGTTATGTAAAGGCTTAAATGGGTTAGATAAACTGATAGTACGCCTACCTGAGCGAGCTCGCATGGTGTTTGTGCTTCATGCAATTGAAGGCTATAGACACGAGGAGATAGCGACGATGCTCTCAATGGCTGTCGGGTCAAGTAAATCACAATATCATCGTGCTAGGCAGCTGTTAATGGAGTGGTATGACAATGAATAAACCTGATTTTGATACATTTGTTTCTCAATCAATTGCTGAGGCTAGTGAAATTGCGCCTGATAAGGATTTGTGGCCGGGTATTGAGCGGGCAATTGATGGCGAGGTGACGAACGCTACAAACGTCTCATATTGGCCAAAAGTTACGGGTATTGCGGCCTGCTTTATGGCTGGTTTGGTTGCGTGGCAAGTTGTAGTCAAACAACCTCACCATGACACCATGGCGTCTATGAGTCATTTTTTTGAACAGCAAAAGCATGTTTTGTTAGTAAAATACGATGCGCAGCCGGCGATAGTCAATGATTGGCAAGTACAATTACAGGAACTAGAGAACGCCGAGCAAGCAGTGAAGCTAGCACTGCAAAATGATCCTGAAAACGCCGCATTATTAAAGATGTTAGCGCAAGTATATCAGCAACAATTGGATTTAATTAACAAGGTTCATGAGCCTCGTTGGCAGCAAATTTAGGAGAACAGAATGAAAAATATAGTAGCGAGTATCGCATTATTGCCTTTGGCAGCGTTGGCGGGGGATAAAATTGACCAGCAGGTTGAGGTGCCAAAAGACGGCAAGATACTGATCGAAAATCAACGTGGTGATGTAACGATAAAATCGTGGGATAAAAATGCGTTTAAGGTAACAGGTACGTTAGATGATAAAGCACAAGGCTATACTTTAGAGACGCAAGGGTCTGTTACTGAATTTACCGTAAAAATGCCAAAGCGTACACGAGGGTGGAATTATGGTGGAGGTGATGGTTCGACTTTAACTATTTATATGCCTAAGACCAGTGAACTGAGCTTTGAAGGCGTAAATGTTAATGTATCAGCGACAGATTTTTCAGCGGGTGCACAGTTAAAGACGGTGAATGGCAATGTTAAAGCAACAAAGTTAACAGGGAAAATCGCATTGGAGACTGTTAATGGCGATGTAGATGCAACCGATTTAGCAGGGAATATTCGCTTTGAAACCGTTAATGGTGAGATCAACGATCACAATTCATCTGGAAAATTACGCTTTAATGCAGTGAATGGCGATATCGAAAGTAATACGAGTGCAACTGATATTAGGCTCGAAAATGTCAATGGCGAAGTTGAGTTCAAAATAAAAGAGCTGGAAGATTTGCGTTTAAACACGGTGAATGGCGAGATTGATATCCGCGTGGAAAAAATGGGGGGCAACGCGAGCATTAATATGGACACTGTTAGTGGCGATGTACAGCTATTTTTGCCTCGTGATGTATCAGCCCGTTTTGATATTGATGCCCACTCTGGCGGAAATATTTTTAATGACTTAAGTGAACATAAAGCAAAAAAAGCGAAATATGGCCCTTCTAGAGAACTTGAGTTTATTTTAAATGGTGGCCAAGCAGATGTTGAGATTGACACTGTCAGCGGTCGTATAGAGATAAAGAAAAACTAATGTGCTTTGTGCCGTTACCCAAAGCGTAGCGGCACACACTTTAAAGATACACTATATATTCCTTTGCAGTTACCTGCCAAAAAGCTAAAATGTCAGCCTTATTCGCAAAAACTGTAGTGCTATGTCTAAACCAGATCTTCAAGTCGACTCGTTAAAGGTCCCTCCTCACTCCATCGAAGCAGAGCAATCTGTTTTAGGTGGCTTAATGCTAGATAACCAAGCGTTTGACAGGGTTGCGGAGCATGTCGTAGCACAAGATTTTTATACTCGTACTCACAAGCTTATTTTTGAAGCGATGGAAAAGTTGGTTGAGCTTAGTGAACCAATTGACTTAATTACCATTTCTGAGAACTTGGAAAAGAACAACCAACTTGCAATGGTAGGTGGATTTGCCTATTTAGCAGAAATTGCGAAAAACACGCCCAGTGCGGCCAATATTGATGCATACGCAAATATCGTGCGAGAGCGTGCCGTGGTGCGTGAAATGATTGGAGTCGCCAATGAGATTGCTGAAGCGGGTTTTAATCCAGAAGGTCGAGATAGTCATGAGTTATTAGACTTGGCTGAGAGTAAAGTATTTAAAATAGCAGAGCAACGTACCAAGAGTAGTGAAGGCCCACAAAGCTTGCATAACATCTTAGAAAAAACGGTTGATAAAATAGAAGAATTGTATCAGTCACCGCAAGATGGCATTACTGGGGTAAGCTCTGGTTATACTGATTTAGATAAAATGACCACAGGTCTACAGCCATCAGACTTGATCATTGTTGCCGCACGTCCATCAATGGGTAAAACTACCTTTGCGATGAACCTTGCTGAGCATGCTGCGATGACTCAAGACAAGCCGGTCCTTATTTATTCACTGGAGATGCCGTCGGAACAGATCATGATGAGGATGTTGGCGTCGTTGGGTCGTATTAACCAAACTAAAGTACGTACAGGTCAGCTTGATGATGATGACTGGGCACGATTGTCTTCCACCATGGGGCTACTCATGGAAAAAGGGAAAATGTACGTAGATGACGCATCAGGTCTAACCCCAACAGATGTGCGTTCACGTGCTCGGCGTATTGCCCGTGACCATGGGGGGATCAGCATGATCATGGTTGATTATTTACAGTTAATGCGTGTGCCATCATTGTCTGACAATCGTACATTAGAGATAGCAGAAATATCTCGTTCCTTAAAAGCGCTAGCGAAAGAGTTACAATGCCCTGTAGTCGCGTTATCACAGCTTAACCGTACCCTAGAGCAACGTGCAGATAAACGACCAATCAACTCTGATTTACGTGAATCAGGCTCTATTGAGCAGGATGCCGATTTGATCATGTTTATTTATCGTGATGAAGTGTATAACGAAGACAGTATGGATAAAGGGGTGGCAGAAATTATCATCGGAAAGCAGCGTAACGGGCCAATTGGTAAGGTTAGGTTAACTTTCCAAGGGCAATACTCTCGATTCGATAATTATACTGGGCCAGCTGTAGACGACGAGTACTAAAGTTTAAAGTACCAAGCTGGCGCATCGCGTAGTAGTGGAGCATTATGAGACTTGCGATTGCTAAAATTGATTTAGTGGCTTTGTCATACAATTTGTCAAAGACCAAACAGCTAGCCCCTCACAGCAAAGTGATGGCGGTACTCAAAGCGAATGCGTATGGCCATGGTTTAGTGACGATTGCGCAGCACCTGACTACAGCAGATGCCTTTGCTGTCGCACGCATTGATGAAGCATTGGCTCTACGTGCGGGAGGGGTGACAAAGCCCATAGTCCTGCTTGAGGGCTTTTTCAATAAAAGTGATTTACCGATTTTACTGGCCAATAACTTCCAAACTATCATTCATGATGAAAACCAATTAGCGATGTTAGAATCTGCAGAACTTGATGCACCGATTGCTACGTGGTTAAAGGTTGATACTGGCATGCACCGTTTAGGGATTGAACCTGGGCAGTTGGCGGGGTTTTATCGTCGTTTAAAAGCGAGTAAAAATACACACAGTGCCGTGAATTTGATGACCCACTTTCCATGTGCAGATGATCTAAACAACGCCCGTACGCAAAATCAAATTACGGCATTTAAACAGCTCACTAATGATCATAATGAGCAGCTTTGTTTAGCTAATTCTGCGGGGATTTTAGGTTGGACTGAGAGCCACTGTGATTGGATCCGTCCAGGACTAATGATCTACGGAGTATCACCCATGCTACATTACCAGGGTGTTGATCACGGTCTGAAACCGGTTATGCGTTTAACGACTAAAGTGATTGCAATACGCGATATACCCGCAGGAGAACAAGTGGGTTATGGTGGCCGATGGCAAAGTAACCAACCTACTAAGCTTGCCATAGTTGCCATGGGTTACGGAGATGGCTACCCACGACATGCCAAACACGGTACTCCAGTCGTCATTAAAGGACATCGTTATGGTATTGTGGGCAGCGTGTCGATGGACATGATCACGGTTGATATTGGTGAGAATAGTGAGCAAATAGCCGTGGGCGATGAAGTTGAAATGTGGGGGCCAAATTTAGCGGTAGAGGAGATAGCAGAGTGTGCAGATACCATTGCGTATGAGTTGCTTTGTAATGTTACACCACGCGTGGGTTATCAATATATTTCGTAACGTAAAACACCCATTTAGTTTTTGGCGCCTTGTAGTGTTGCTATAACACATCGGCTTGAAGCATGATCTCTATGCTCACCTAAATAAATGCCTTGCCAAGTTCCTAACTGTAATTGGCCTTGTTTTATCGGGATCGTTAATTCACAGCCTAAGGTACTCGATTTAATGTGCGCAGGCATATCGTCATCTCCTTCATAGTCATGCTTATAATACGCCTGACGTTCAGGTACAAAATGATTAAAATGACTTTCTAAATCCATGCGAACAGTAGGATCAGCGTTTTCATTAATCGTTAAGCTAGCGGAGGTGTGTTGGAGGAATAAATGCAACAAGCCGACTTGGTACTCTTTTATCTGTGGTAGATGTTGCAGTATTTCCCTATCAATAAGGTGAAAACCTCGGCGCTTGGCCGAGAGTTTTATCATTGCTTGTTGCCAGCTCATAGGGTATCGAAGCTAACCTCTATGTGTGCGTTGCCATCTTCAGAAGTGAACGGCATCATTAATTTTGCGCCATCACATTTGTGGGTAATGGTGTGCCCAGTACCAGAGACGACAATAGGCGTGGCCATTTCAAAGTCATAACCTTTTTCACCTAACAGGTTTTTTGCACCACCAGTCACCATGTTGGTTATTTCCCCAACCATATCAGTTACTTCTTCATTGATGCCATCAGGGCGTTCGCCAAGCATTCGTTCCATAATGGTCAGTGCTAGGCTCTCGTCAAAAGAAATGGAAAATGAGCCTTTAGTTTGTGGACCCACCATACCGATTAAGCCGGATACATCACCACGAGCAACTTCGTCTTTTTTGACCTTTGGCTTCCCTGGAGTCAGTTCTGTTTGCGCCATTGTCGATAGCACGTTAATTAAAGACGCCAAAAAAGGATTGATGAACTCTACCTTCATTAGTGGTTCCCTTGTTCTTTTTTATTTAATAATGCACTTTGCTAATATATCAGTGTAGTGCTTTTTAAAGGCTGTTGCCTCTACTGTTTGCATTTTTCGCATTGACCATGAGCTTCTATGGTTTGTGCACTGACAATAAACCCTTTCTCTGCTGCTAAGTTATTTAATTCATGAGAAATAATACTAGAGTGCAATTCATCAACATGGCCACATGTATCACAGATCAATAGCTGAACTGGGTGAATGTGATCAAAGTGATGGCAGAGCATAAAAGCATTGGCACTTTCGATTTTATGAATGAACCCCAGTTCAGATAAAAAGTCGAGTGCGCGGTAAATCGTGGCCGGCTTGGCACCTGCTTCTGTAAGCTTTAGCTCTTCTAGCAAGTCATATGCGCCAACGCCACCTTGTTTACTCGCTAAAAGGCGAAACACTTTTTCACGAATTGGTGTAAAACGGGCTCCTTTGTTATCACAAACTTGCTTAGCTTTACTTACCAATAATTCAATATTCATAATTTAAATCCTTACACTGCTTAGCAATACTAACATATTCTTTTTAATAGTCTTGTGTTGATAAAAATTATTATTAAGTCAACAAAGTAGAATCGTATCGCTATATAGCACCGTTGCTATGGATAGGATCACATTGTAAGTGAATCAGTGCAAATGTGCGAGTTTTAGTGAGAGATTCAATAATGTTCTCAATGGCGTTAGAAAGTGAACCAGACAGGCTTGATAGGATGTCGCTGAAGGTCTCATTAGTATATTCGTGACTTGTATCGCTCGTTGAACATTTATCTATGGCATTTGCATCTATATTTTTAGGCGAATTTACCGAGTATGAACATATTTATATTGTTCGGAGTATAGTTTTACAGGGTAATAGTTGCGTGCTTTGTCCTAAATTTATGTACAAATTATGACTACTAACGCAAATAGACGAGAAATTAGGTTCGAAAAAGCATTGGGAGGTGGTTATGTTTCAAGATGCACAGATAAAATTGAAATGCTGGTTTCATAATTTAGCTCACAGGCCTAATTATCGTCGTTATGCGAATATTGATATGGGCATTGAGCAAGCGTTACAGAGCAACACACCTTCGCCACACTGGCTACTGATTGATGATGTAAAAACAGAAAAGGTGACAGGTCACGCAGTAGAAGATGTCTCAAAATACACATTAAAAACACGCTCTGTCTACATAAAACATGTGTTTATAAATGACATAAAAAACCAAGTTAAGCCCACAATTTCAGCGGTAGATATTGATTTTTTTCGAGCTTTAGATCATATCTCCACGTATTGCTACGTATTAGTGTATGTGAAAAGCCAAACCACCCAGCAATATGATAGTGCGTTTTTCTTAGATGATTATGAAGCTATTCAAGGGATAGGAAAAGCAGAGGCGCAAAGCCGAGCAACTGATTTGGCCTCCATTTCTAAGATCATAAGAACAGTTTTACTATAAATGAGGCCGTATGTAGTCTAAAGGGTCGCTCCAAACATGTTATCGCTTACCGGATCTTATCTGCCTAATTGATCTTGTTAATGTTTTACTCAGCGCTTGCTCTTATCAAACCATTTATTTATCGGTCGGAAATGTTCTCAACATTGGCTTTAATAACATTCAGCTTATATGGTGCGGAGGTATGCTCGGTTAGCAGTAGTAATGCATAATACGAATTGGTTGTTAAATCGCTTAAACCTGCAATATTTTACGACGTGAGATTATTGTAACAAAGAAACTAACGATTGAAATGGTGGCCCCTCCCAGACTCGAACTGGGGACCTAACGATTATGAGTCGTGTGCTCTAACCAACTGAGCTAAGGGGCCATCAGCAATATGATAAGAAATGTCATATTGAATTTTTGCTTGAAAGTATTAGCAAGCGGGATGCAGTATAAAAACTTTTAAAAGCCTTGTCACTAGGAAATGTCATAAATTTAACTATCTGTAAATCAAACGGTTAATTTTTCTTCTATTTTAGTGGAATACCTATATTTAAAACAAAAAAGTCGGCTATGAGCCGACTTTTTGATTTGTGATGTAATTAGGCAATACCCAATTTTTTCTCTAAATAGTGGATATTTGTGCCACCATTATGGAAGTTTTCATCAGCAAGAATTTTCTTATGCAGTGGCGTATTGGTTTTGATCCCGTCGATAACAAGTTCATTTAACGCATTACGTGCACGTGCAATAGCCACATCACGGTTTTCACCGTAAGTGATTAATTTACCAATCATTGAATCATAATGAGGAGGGACTGTGTAATCAGCGTAAATATGGCTGTCCCAGCGAATGCCTAAACCGCCAGCAGGATGGAATCGGGTGATTTTACCTGGTGATGGAATGAATGAATCTGGGTCTTCAGCGTTAATACGACACTCAACAGCGTGACCTCTGATCACCACGTCATCTTGCGTGAATGACAAAGGTTGTCCCGCTGCGATTTTCAGCTGTTCTTTAATTAAGTCGACACCAGTTACCATTTCAGTAACAGGGTGCTCAACCTGAATTCGAGTATTCATTTCAATGAAATAGAACTCGCCATTCTCATACAAGAACTCAAATGTTCCCGCACCGCGATAACCAATTTCAATACATGCACGGGTACAGCGTTCACCGATAAACTTACGCATTTCTTCAGTAATACCCGGCGCAGGCGCTTCTTCAACCACTTTTTGGTGACGACGTTGCATAGAGCAGTCACGCTCACCTAAGTGAACAGCATTACCTTGGCCATCGGCTAATACCTGAACTTCAATATGGCGTGGGTTTTCTAGGAATTTCTCCATGTAGACCATGCCATTACCAAAGAACTGCTTTGCTTCTTGCTGTGTTAACGCGATTGAGTCAATAAGCTCAGCTTCGCTGCGCACAACACGCATACCACGACCACCACCACCACCAGCGGCTTTGATGATAACTGGGTAACCAATACGCTTCGCAATTTGTACGTTGCGATCTTGATCTTCTGTTAATGGGCCGTCAGAACCAGGTACACACGGTACACCCGCTTTACGCATCGCTTCAATAGCGGCAACTTTGTCACCCATGATTCGAATTGTGTCGCCTGTAGGGCCGATGAAAATAAAGCCACTTTGCTCAACTTGGTCTGCAAAATCGGCATTTTCTGATAAAAAGCCGTATCCTGGGTGAATAGCAACAGCATCGGTTACTTCTGCGGCTGCAATAATACGTGGAATATCTAAGTAGCTTTCAGTTGCTGCTGGTTTACCGATACAAATGGTTTCATCTGCAAGCAAGACGTGCTTAAGATCACGGTCTGCTGTTGAATGCACAGCGACAGTTTTGATCCCAAGTTCCTTGCAGGCACGCAATACGCGAAGTGCAATCTCACCTCGGTTTGCAATGACTACTTTATCTAACATAGCGTTTGCCTTCTAAAAGTGCGTGATTATTCGATGATGAATAGCGGTTGGTCGAATTCAATTGGTTCGCCATTTGCTACTAGGATCGCTTTAACCACACCCGCTTTGTCAGCTTCGATTTGGTTCATCATTTTCATTGCTTCAACGATACATAGCGTGTCGCCAACATTTACTTTAGAGCCAACTTCTACATAGGCTGGTGCTTCTGGCGAAGCTGCTGTATAAAAAGTACCAACCATTGGAGAAAGTACTTGATGGCCAGCCGGTGCTGCTGGTGCAGCTGCTACAGGCGCTTCTGGAGCTGGAGCTGCTGCCGCAGGTGCTGGCGCTAAAGGCGCTGCGAACTGCTGTGGTGCAGCCACGACAGGTGCATTACTGTAACGATTAATGCGTACTGATTCTTCACCTTCGGTGATCTCTAGTTCTGCAATGCCTGATTCTTCTACTAATTCGATAAGTTTTTTGATCTTGCGAATATCCATACAATGACCCGCCTGTTAGTTAATTTGAGTTATTTTCGCTGTGCAATGTGCTAATTGCAGCTGTTAACGCTGCTTGATAGCCCATTGCGCCTAATCCACATATAACGCCTTGCGCCACATCTGAGAAATAAGATTTATGGCGAAAGGGTTCTCGTGCATACACATTGGTGATATGCACTTCATAAAAGGGTATAGAAACACTTAATAATGCATCGCGTAGCGCTATACTGGTGTGCGTAAACGCCGCAGGGTTAATGATAATGGCATCTATTTTTTGCCATCCATCATGAATTGCATTTATAAGCTCTGCTTCGCTGTTGCTCTGCAGATGAGTGAGTGTCACATTATGTTGCTGTGCGTAGTTAGTTAAGGGTTGCATAATGTCATCAAGTGTCTGCGTACCGTACTTATTTGGTTCGCGGCGTCCTAACATGTTTAAGTTAGGCCCATTTAAGACTAAAATCTTTAACTGTGTAGACATAATGCGTGAAATTCCCTTAAATATTAAACTAACGAGTAATTTAGCTTGTTCTATAAGTTAACTTAAGCTGTTCAACAAGAAATAGCAACTTTTTCTCACGTTCGCAGACTATTATAGAGAGTTCGAGGTAAATAGCAGCAAAATACTGGTCTAATGAGCAGGTATTAGAAATGAATGAAAATAAGTGAAAAGAAGAGAAAGTGACCCTTTCTCTTCTTTATTCGACTTTATTGAAGAGCGGTACGGACTTTTTGAAGGTGAGCGGCAAAATCGTCGGCATCTAAAAAGCCGGTGACTCTAAGCTCGGGCACCTCATTGCCTTGTTTATCAAAAAATAAAATGCTCGGCAGACCAAACACCGTATATTCTTCCATGATCTCAATGCTGGTCTCGTTTGTTTCGGTTAGATCAAGTTTCAATAGTGAGAAATGTTTAAACTCAGCTTGGACGTTCTCTGCTGGGAAGCTATATTTTTCAAACTCTTTACAGGCAACGCACCAGTCAGCGTATAAATCAACCATGGCAATTTGACCATTGTCGTTGGCCTCATTGGTGGCTGTTTTCAGCGCTGCAAGGTCTGCTATCAGGTTAAACTCTTTCTTACTGACTGCATCAGTAGACTGTACGGTGGTGTTTTGATTCGGTAGCAATACATGCTTAGTAGTCAGTGCGCTGACTAATAGCAATACGCTTGCGCTGGCCCATAATAACGTTTTCAGTTTACCCGCGGTTTGCGTGCTTTGCCAATAATGTAAATACAGCGCTGTAGCAGCCATCAAGCCTGCAGCCAGTAGTAAAATAGTGTCAAAGTCTAAAATACGTTCAAGTAATATAAGGGGTACCACAAGCATGATAAATCCGAAGAGGGTTTTAACTTGCTCCATCCAACCACCCGCTTTGGGTAGTAACTTACCACCTGATGTGCCGAGTAGTAATAAAGGTAACCCCATACCCAAGCTCAATACATATAAGGTAACACCACCGACAACATAGTCACCGCTTTGAGCAACGTAAAGCAGTGCCGCCGATAAGGGCGCTGTAGTACAAGGAGATGCAATTAAGCCAGATAATACACCCATAGAAAATACGCCAAAGTAGCTGCCACCTTGTTGCTTATTGCTAACAGAGGTCAGCTTATTCATCATGCTGCTAGGCAGCTTTATTTCGTACCAGCCAAACATCGACATAGCGAGGAGTACAAACAGTAAACTAAAGCTAATTAGTACAGCTGGGTGTTGAATATACCCTTGCACTTGGCCGCCCAGAGCAGCAACAACTAAGCCCAGCGCCGCATAGGTAACCGCCATACCTTGAATATAAACAAATGATAAGCGAAACGCTTTTTTGGTCGATAACCCTTGTTGACCCGCAATGAGGCTCGAAAGGATAGGGAACATGGGGAACACACAAGGCGTAAAGGCTAAGCCAACCCCAACAGCAAAGAAAATAGCTAAATTCGTCAAAAAGCTTTGTTGTGCAAGTTGTTCAGCGAACGATAATTCTTTATTTTCTCCACCTATCGTGGTGGTATCTTGGGCAACTGGAGCGCTATTATTACCTGTGCTGGTTTCAGCATTTGTATTTACCAGTTTAGTTAAAGGTATTGTGATCACTTCCGGCGGATAGCAAAGCCCTGCTTCTGCGCAGCCTTGGTAACGCACTTTCACAACGGCATCATCTTTTATATCACTCAGTTTTGATACCACAGAAAATGAATCAAAATACACAGGGGTTTTACCAAAGAATTCATCTTCGATGATTTCACCGTCGGCGAAGTCTGGTATTTTTATCTCTGCTTCTTTGGCGATGATCTCCAGCTTTTTTTGATAGATGTAATACCCAGGCTCGATGTCCCAGCCAATAAATAGAATGTTACCTTGTTGATCAAAATCAAACTTGAATGCTTCATCAACGGGTAAAAAAGTGTCTTGTTTAGGTGCAAGCAAGCTATCGAGTACATTGTTGCTTGCATGTATAGGGCTTAGCCACAATAAAGAAAAAAGAAAAACCAACAATCTCATTAATTGAGTACCTCATTTATATCAGAAATCGCCGCTTAGTTTATGTACCGTAATGGCTAAGCGTTGATATAATCTGACTGTGTATGAACAACAGTATTGTTGTTCCCTTATGTATTACTTACTATTTAACCTCAACTCTGGATAAGCGAATTTGCCCAATAAAGCTATTTTTCTCACTCTCGGCGTTGCTTTCATTTGTAATAGCCCGCTATTACTGCATAAAAGCGCCTTGGTATTGAGCAAAATATCATCATTGGATTGTAGTTAAGTTTGTTTTCAAAACATTTTCTATTCCAAAACCTTTATCCAAACCTGAGGTTATTTACGCCTAGTTAGGCAGACCGCATCGCCCGCTGTTTGTTCCCGCAGACGGTGGTTTTAGTTACATATATAGTGAGTCTACATAGTAACGTGCGCTGATAAGCGCATTTTGTTAAAACAACCTCACAATTGTGGCATCATACAGACATCATATGTGTGAAATTTAAATCAAGATCATAGTAGCGGATTGACTCAAAATTCCCAAGCGGATTGCGCTGGCTTGAAATGAGACCTGATCACCCATATTTATCTTTCATAAGCGTTAGGAGAAAGTATGTTTCGTATTTTATTTGTGCTGTTTATTGTCATTCCAATTATAGAAATAGCTTTATTAATCCAAGTCAGTGATTTTATCGGTGGCTTTGCAACCATTGCATTGGTCGTGCTGACTGCGGTCATTGGTGCTAAGTTGGTCAAAAAGCAAGGTCTCAGTGCATTTACCAATGTACAAGGGCAAATGGCGCAAGGGCAAATGCCAGCCAGTGAATTGTTTAGTGGTTTGTGCGTGATCATTGCCGGTGTTTTATTGATGACGCCCGGGATCATGACTGATGCAATCGGTTTTATGTTATTAACACCTGCTATTCGAGTGCATTTGGCAAATGCCTTGGTTAAGCAAATGGGTGCACAAATGCATGCCAAAATGTCGGCTCAGCAAGGTGGTTTTTCACATCACGCGCAACAAAACCCATTCGAGCGACCACAATCACAGTTTGATAAAACCGAGAGTGTGCAAGAGCAATCAAGCACCATTGAAGGTGAGTATCAGCGAAAAGATTAAAAAAATTACAATTTTTACTTGGGTTTTAAAAATGCCATCCCCATTAATGATGGCAACTGAAAATTAACTTTTTTTCTGTATATGCAGAAACTGTTAGGAGAACAAATTTTATGAATATTCGTCCTTTACATGACCGTGTAATCATCAAGCGTCTTGAAGAAGAAACAAAATCTGCTGGTGGTATTGTATTAACTGGCTCTGCTGCAGAAAAATCAACACGCGGTGAAGTGGTTGCTGTAGGTAACGGCCGTGTTTTAGACAATGGCGAAGTAAGAGCACTAGAAGTAAAAACAGGCGACACAGTCCTGTTTGGTTCTTACGTTGAAAAAACTGAAAAGATCGAAGGTCAAGAGTACCTGATCATGCGTGAAGACAACATCTTAGGCATTGTAGGCTAATCCTACTTTTCAACTTTCAAAGCATTCAAATTTAGAGGAATTTAATCATGGCAGCAAAAGAAGTATTCTTTGCAAACGACGCACGCACAAAGATGCTTGCGGGTGTAAACACGCTAGCGAACGCAGTACGTGTAACTTTAGGTCCTAAAGGCCGTAACGTTATTTTAGATAAGTCATTTGGCGCACCAGTGATCACTAAAGATGGTGTATCTGTTGCAAAAGAGATCGAACTTGAAGACAAGTTTGAGAACATGGGTGCACAAATGGTAAAAGAAGTTGCATCTAAAGCAAATGATGCAGCGGGTGACGGTACAACGACAGCGACAGTATTGGCACAGTCTATCGTAAACGAAGGCTTAAAAGCCGTTGCTGCGGGTATGAACCCAATGGACCTTAAGCGCGGTATCGATAAAGCAGTTATTGCTGCGGTAGCTGAGCTTAAAACATTATCAGTGCCATGTGCAGATACGAAAGCCATTGCTCAGGTAGGTACTATCTCTGCAAACTCAGATAAAGAAATTGGTGAAATCATTGCCAATGCAATGGAGCGTGTAGGCCGTGAGTCTGGCGTTATCACAGTAGAAGAAGGTCAATCTCTAGAAAATGAACTAGATGTTGTTGAAGGTATGCAGTTTGACCGTGGTTACCTTTCTCCTTACTTCATCAACAACGCAGAAAAAGGCGCTGTTGAGTTAGATAGCCCACTTATCCTTTTAGTTGATAAGAAAATCTCTAATATCCGTGAATTACTTCCTACATTAGAAGCGGTTGCTAAAACAAGTAAGCCATTACTTATTATTGCTGAAGATCTTGAAGGTGAAGCACTGGCAACGCTCGTTGTAAATAACATGCGTGGTATTGTTAAAGTTGCAGCGGTTAAAGCACCAGGCTTTGGTGACCGTCGTAAAGCAATGCTACAAGACATCGCAACTCTAACTGGTGGTACAGTTATCTCTGAAGAGATTGGTCTAGAGCTTGAGAAATCAACAATTGAAGACTTAGGTACTGCTAAGCGCGTAGTGATCACCAAAGATGACACAACAATCATTGATGGTGCGGGTGAGCAAGACGGAATTGACGGTCGTGTTTCACAAATTAAAGCACAAATTGAAGAAGCAACGTCAGACTACGACAAAGAAAAGCTTCAAGAGCGCATGGCGAAACTTGCTGGCGGTGTTGCAGTAATTAAAGTTGGTGCAGCAACTGAAGTTGAAATGAAAGAGAAAAAAGACCGCGTAGAAGATGCATTACATGCAACACGCGCAGCGGTTGAAGAAGGTGTGGTACCAGGTGGTGGTGTTGCGCTAGTACGTGTAGCGAATAAGCTTACAGAACTACTAGGTGACAACGAAGATCAAAACCACGGTATTAAAGTAGCGCTTCGTGCGATGGAAGCACCACTTCGTCAAATCGTATCAAATGCGGGTGATGAAGCCTCTGTTGTTGTAAACAACGTTAAAGGTGGTGAAGGTAACTATGGTTACAACGCAGCAAACGGTGAATACAGCGATATGATTGCAATGGGTATTCTTGACCCAACTAAAGTAACTCGCTCTGCACTACAATTTGCAGCATCGATTGCGGGTCTTATGATCACCACTGAAGCAATGGTTGCAGAAATTCCACAAGAATCAGCACCAGCAGCACCAGATATGGGCGGCATGGGCGGCATGGGTGGAATGGGCGGCATGATGTAATCATCCTCCTATAGGAACTCATAACGTTTCAAACCCCCGTAAAGCATTGTTTTACGGGGGTTTTACTTTTCATAAACTGTTCGGCTCGTTTCACAATGTAACTCCCCCAAAAAATGAAACAGTTCATAAGTAGAATTTTCCATTAACTAAGATAGGAAAATTTACGATGAGAAAAAGCAAGTTTACCGAAACTCAAATTGTCAGCATGATCAAAGAAGCTGAATCAGGTATTCCAGTGCCTGAAATTTGCCGTAAACATGGCATCGGCCAAAGCACATTTTACAAATGGCGCTCAAAATATGGTGGTATGGAAGCGTCTGATGTTAAACGCCTTAAAGAACTTGAAGAAGAAAATCGTAAGCTAAAAGATATGTTTGCAACGCTGAGCTTAAAGCACTCGATGCTTGAGGATATCATTGCAAAAAAGCTGTAAAGACAAGTAGACGCATAGCTTGGGTTGAGCATTTGAGAACTCAATTTAACGTCAGCGTCGCATTTGCTTGTGAAGTGGCTGGGCTAAGCCGCTCAGTTTTTTATTACAAACATAAACGGCCATCAGATCATGAAGTTATCGACGCATTGCTAGCATTGGTCGAACGTCACCAAAGATGGGGGCTGCCCAAACTATTTAAAAGGCTTCGCAACAAGGGTAAACCTTGGAATAAGAAGCGTGTTGATGTTGTAGTTCAATAATTCCGGACACTATTTTAGGTGGTATCATTACCACTCAATCAGAGGTGTCCGATGGCAAAAAAACGCAGAACATTTAGTAAAGAATTCAAACTTGAAGCCGCTTGTTTAGTTTTAGACCAAGGCTATTCACTTCAAGAAGCATGTCGTTCATTAGATGTTGGAGAAACGGCTTTAAGGCGCTGGGTTCAACAACTTGAACTTGAGCGAAATGGTGAAACACCTAATGCCAAAGCTTTGACTCCAGAGCAACAAAAGATTCAAGAACTTGAAGCCAGAATCAATCGTTTAGAACGAGAGAAATCAATACTAAAAAAGGCTACAGCTCTCTTAATGTCAGAAGAAATGAACAATATTCGTTAATAGACCAATTAAGTGAGCAAGAATCGGTAGAGGTGGTCTGCAGTGTCTTTGATGTTGCTCGTTCAAGTTTTTATGACTACAAAAACCGCCGTAACACAATTGACGCTAATGAGGTTGAACTCAGAGCGCAGTTAAATGCTTGCTTTAAGCTTAGTCGTGGCTCTGCTGGAAGTCGCACACTCTTAGCAATGCTTGCAGATTTAGGTATTGATGTTGGTTTATTCAAAGTCAGACGACTGATGCGTGATATGCAACTGATATCAAAACAACCGGGGCCACACGCATATAAAGTGGCGGTGAATGAACGGCCTGATATACCAAACCAGTTAAATCGAGAGTTCGATGTGCATAGCCCAAATCAAGTATGGTGTGGAGATATTACGTATATTTGGACTGGTCAGAAGTGGTCGTATTTAGCAGTAGTAATTGATTTATATGCAAGGCGGGCTATTGGCTGGGCCATGTCAGAAAAGCCAGATACAGCCCTAACTATCAAAGCATTAGATAGAGCATATGAACAAAGAGGCAAACCTAGAGGGGTTATGTTCCATTCGGATCAAGGCAGTCAGTATAGTTCAACAAAATTCAGGCAAAGGTTATGGCGTTATCAAATAACACAAAGCATGAGCCGCAGAGGTAATTGTTGGGATAATTCCCCGATGGAGCGCGTATTCAGAAGCCTCAAAACAGAATGGGTTCCAAGTACGGGCTACAACTCATTTAAGGAAGCAGAGCAAGATATTAGCTTTTATTTGATGAACTATTACAACTGGAGCAGGCCGCATAGTCATAATGATATGAAAGCCCCTGCAGTAGCAGAAGAAAAACTTAATTCACTGTCCGGAATTAGTTGACCACAACATGAACGTGTTTACAACATGCTTAAACTCAACTTAAGACGTAAAGGAAAACGCCGTGTACCAACGAGAGCGCCAGAACCGTTAAGTGCCCCAGCAGAACATAACGAATCTTAGTCAATGGACTTTATGAGTGATGCATTAAGCTATGGACATCGGTTCAGAACATTGAATGTACTTGATGACTTCAATCGACAAGCATTAGCGATTGAAGTTGATACCAGTTTAACGGCTGAGAGAGTAATTAGGACACTAAAACAGATCATTGCTTGGCGCGGCAAACCAAAACAAATTAGAGTAGATAATGGCCCAGAGTTTACTTCCACTATGCTTGAAACGTGGGCGATGGAAAACAGTATTAAGCTAGAGTTTATAAAACTTGGTAGCCCTTATCAAAATGGCTTTGTGGAAAGGTTTAACCGAAGTTACCGTGAAGAAGTGCTAGATTTATACTTGTTTGAGTCACTACAAGAAGTACGTGAAATCACAGATGAATGGTTAGATATTTATAATTATGAACGACCCCATGATTCACTTGGTGATATGACACCAATTAGTTATCTTGAGGCTGCATAAAATTCTACAAAAGAGCTGCACTAAATTGGGTAGAGTTACAATTTTACCGAATGTAAGCATCTCAACGGTGAATCGTTACCTGCGAGTTTTAAGGAAAGCTGATAAGTCGTTGGTGCGAGTATTACAGTTTGGGTTTGTACCATGAAAATGACCGCTAGCTCCTGTGTATTGTCTCACGCAAAGATAAGCCAAATGGCTTTATGAGTGGTAAATATGACCACTAGAAAGTATTAATCCATCACTGGGGCGAAGTTGTTTCTTTGCTGTTTGAAGGAGGTTGTGATTTATTCGCATTGGCAAAAATGAAGTGACACAGTGATGCAAGAACAACAAAAAAGTACTTAAGCGCGACAGTTAATAATTTGCATAAACACGCGTTGAATTTTTAAGTTGTTGATACGTTCGTTAAACCAGAGCTGTTTCAATACAAAATGAATAAGCTTTTTCATGTACATCGTCAACGGGCTCTAATTCTCCGCGTAAATTAGTGAGCAGTACCCTCATTAGTCCTAAATCTCTGCTAAAAATATGAAACCCAACGTTAAATCGAAAGTGTCAAGCATTGGGTTTCATTCTGAAATATGTATTAGTCTGATTTAACTACCGATACTAAGAATACTCAGAGTTGTGCTTAACAACCCTGAGATTTACTGAACAAGTTAACATCCTTTCAAACAATTTAACTCAGATTAAATTGTTTTTAGAATGTGATTGCATTTTGACCAATATTTATTAAAGAGAGTAACAACATATTCTTTGATTGAACAAATATCAACGCATTGTACTACAACAACCAGCATCGCACGCACAACAAGTAATAGCTCCACAACACTTATAATATTGACCTGTAGAACACACACCACCACAGCAATCACCTGATGATGCTAAAATCCCCACGTCGCTTATTTCATCAGTTAATGACGGCTTGTCATCACAACTCATGTTAGTTAACTTTTGAATGACACTTCGGTCAACTTGGATTGTTGAAGTTTTTCCTTTAATAGCTACTTCAGTAGAGTTTTCTCCGAAAAGTATAATTGACCCTTCGATATCATTACGATAAGCAACATCAGCGTTTAATAGCTCTACCCAAGAGCCACCAGCGTTCTCTTGTACTGTATGGCTAACCATAGGGAAAATAGTAGATTCCTTTTCATGAAATGCGGCTGTTAATCTAATGCGGTAAGTTTCGTTTTTATTTTCATCTAAAAAGGTAATTGTTGCTGGTACACCAACAGCTAGCTGAGTCGTCGCTTTACCTATAGATTGACCATTTACATCAATATCAAATCCATATTCGACGGCTTTAACCTTTAATAGCTCTTCTTTAATTTCTAACCCATCAATAGACTTAGCTGTTGATGATAGAGCAATGTTAGAAAAGAGTAGGGATAGAGCGATAAAGATATAAACAAACACTTTCATTATTAATTCCTTAAATTGTGTGAGTATTACAAGTAAAAGAGTATTATATAATACTAACATTTTGGATTCAATAGTTGCATATTTGTCTTCAATGTTACGCCGAGGTGAGTTGCGAGTCATGTTAGCGTGTTTGCATAGAACTGGTTTTAATAGGCACTGTTTGCCTCGTACGTATTTATGCTGTTTCCTAAACCATTGAACACTTAGGCTTTGCGTGACCATCAAATGCTCTTACCTGTGCTTTGCAGTGAAGAAGATAATTAGAAATTGGTTGTCCTGTAATCATGCTTTAATTCTGAGTGAAGACGGCAATATTTAGTTAAGTGATAACGCTGTTTTGAAATGGAAAAACACAAAAAAGCTAGGGTAGGGCCATATAAGAACAATGGCATAAAAAGTATGGAGAGGCACTCAAACGCGATAATTAACCACACGTTGAATTTCACAGTGTTACCTAGTGCTATCTTGTATTATTAACATAAATGTAATTTTGAAGTGTATACCTTATGAAAGAAAAACGTGAGAATACTTTAGATCTAAATCGATCTATAACTGATAAGTTCCATAAGGACTTAATTGGTAGTGTAGATCAGCAAAATAAAGTAAAAATTAGTGATATCAAATCAATGTCATTTTATTTGCCACCTATAAGTAAAGTACAAGAACTATTGGGTGTTATTTCGAATCAAAAGCAACTCATAGATTTGCTCGAATCGTATTTTGAAAAACCATTAAAAATATCTACCACCAATAAATATGCCATTTTTAAACAAGGTGTTGGCTTAAGAACTGTAAGCAAAATAATGAACTGGCTGAAAGATATTCCTTTTCCTTGGGAGAAATTAGCTAGTAAAAAAGTCATGACTCGGGTTATAAAAAGTAATAGAGCAGGATCTAATGCTGGAGGTTGGCTTTCAACGATAAGCGGTTTTAGGGTAAGTTATCATAGTGAAAAAAAAGATGAATTCACCCCCTTATTTAGCTTTATTGAAAAGCGCTGTAGTACCGAAGACGATTTAATTTTACGTGTACAAAAAGATGTTAAAGCTGGAAAATTAAAACCTAATGATATTGCTGCTGCATGGGCAGCTCAACAATCATTATGGGTGAAAAACCCTTATATACCACATGATATTAGTGAAAACATTATTGAGCTAATGTTAAAGCACCAACAAAGAGGAAAGTTAACTCAGCAGCAAACGTTAGATTTCATCGAGTGTTATCTTTATCTCTTTTATGACTTTTATTTGGAAGCGATAACACATTTTGAGATCGGTTGTCGTATAAGATATGGAACAGATCAAGATAAAATTGAAAATGATCTGGGTATGATCACTAAAGCGATAAATGCTTATGCAACACAAGATGACATAAGAACGTGTTTCGCTGGTATATTAAAAGAGTTTAAGGATGCTTTATCCCAATTAGCCAGTGCAACAAGCTTTCGTAAACTGGCAAGTTTTATTGAAATAAATGAAGCTGAGCCTGGCGAATTTGGAGAATCAAAAGAAGATAAACAGTATAAACAACTTAAGGACTGGCGAAACGGCAAAAACCTGCCTAGTAATAAAAAACTAAAAGCGTTTTTGAGAAATATAGATGAATATGCTGAGAAAAAAAGTGGCAGTTTAACTTTTGAAATGTGCAAAATAGCAATGGGCATAGATAGGCTCGTAAGTGAGTTATTGGGTCAAGCTCAAAAAGAAAATTGTAAACAAGTAGATTTAGAGATCGTTATTAAGAAGGTATTGTCGAATATCCCTAATTACTACCGAGTTAATTTAAAAGCTGAACTTGAAAGAAGAGAGCCATCGATATAGATATCTTAGCTCTCTAGAACAATGAAGAAAAATCATACTACTCGTTATTTAATTGTTCTTGCCAATCGTCAGGACGCTTATCTTCACCTCGGCTTTGCCAATAGGTATCATTTTCGGGGTCTAATTGTTTAGCTCGATTGTCGATATCATGTTGCTCCATAATTATACGATTCCATTGTTTTTAGCCATTGAACTTAAAGCTTTAGTAGCGAGGCAGCTCTTAACAATTTTTCCGCCACTTTGTTTGGCTATGGTACTTTGAATTCTGCGAGCTGACTCAATTGCCATTGGGATTTTATCGGTGTTCATTTGCATACTCCTTATATAAAAAATAGTTAATGGTTAATCGAAACCTCTGTTAACGAAATGGATTATGCAACGGTGTATCCGAGAAATAGTGGGGGGGATCGTGTTCAAAACAGTTTTTATTGAATTAAGCTGCCATAAAAATCGATATTTAAAGTGATCTTCTGAATCGACCAGTCTTTACTAGAAAGATCTTTGCTTGAATTCTTCTAACTTTTCATAAGCCAGTGGAGGCATATTATTCGCCTCACCATGCTTGCGTCTAGAGTTATAAAACATTTCGATATAATCGAATATGTCAGAGCTTGCTAGAGCCAGCCTTCTTGGGTTCGAATGTAGGTAATGTCTGTTACCCAGTACCTGTTGGGTGTAGTAACAGTAAACTGCCTATTTAGCACGTTATCTGCGACAATTGCTGGTTTGCCGCTGTAATGTCCTTTGTGTTTTCTATAACCGACTTGTGCCTTTATGCCTTCTAGCTTCATCAGCTTGGCTACACGACGCTTGCCACCGAATAACAGTGCTCAGTAACTTGTTTCACCGCTTGTATTTTAAATTCTGCTGTAAATCGGTGAGACATTTTTTCTCCTTAGTACACATAATTATAAAGCAATTAAGTGTCTAGAGAAGACTGGCCGATTCATACTGTTGGTTGATGTAAGTTAAATTCACTTGTACCTTAATTGGTTTTATATGAACGATGTCTTAATTTAGGGCCAAAGTAGTGAGCTTATATTGCCCTCTTTAGCTAGAAACTTAATTAAATCCAGATTCAATCAATAAATTAAGACCCTTTCACATCGTTTGAGCTGGGGGTGGGTTTTATTTGGGAGAATGAGTTGTCTATAAAGTGTGGTGTTTATGGGGGGTATCATACTTTCTCTATTTTGAGTGATTCAGCGTTACAGCATACAAAAACCGGCTTCTTAGACAGCTATGAATTATTAAAGCTAAATGATGAATATCCAGATACGTTAATGTATCGCTCTACACAATTTGATAAAAATAAGAGTGATGGCTTTGGGAAGCGCTATTTCGAAAAGGTAAAATATTAACTTTATTGCTGAAAATGAAAAAATCGGTAGTAATGAACTTAGTAACTTAGTAACTTAGTGTCGCTGGATTTGAATTGTGCCTATAATAGGTTTCTTAGAGCAGCGATTTTAAAGTACAGTTTACTGATGAGAATGTGATATGCAGATTGATGAAATTACTAACCGCATCTCAAACGCGATGAAAGTTAGTAGTGAACAAGAACTTTCAAGTGTGAGTGTGGTATTTAATAGTCATGAGGTTGAAGAAAAAAAATTGAAACAAGCCCTGACTTTATTTGCAGCCAATGTAGAGCGGGTAAGCATCTGGTTATCAAATGAATCATATTATGTAGAGATAAACTGGTAAGTTTATCGTGAATAGGCTCAGGGACAGCTGTCTTTTAGTCAGTTATTTTACGTCTTTGTCCCGTCCTGAAATAGGTTGACGGTTTTAATGAAAGACTTGGTGCGAAAGCGCCAGGTCTTTTTTATGCACTTGATTTGGTGTTTTCATATCCAAACTTAAGTGCGGTCGTATTTCATTGTATATAAATATCGATTCTTCAACGAGCTGTTTTAACTCTGCGATGTTGCAACATTTATACAATAGAAACTCTTGCTTTAATATCCCGTTAATACGCTCTGCTAATGCGTTTTGATAACAGTCATACCTATCGGTCATCGATGGCCTAATCCCCTCTTTTAATAGCGTATTTTGATATACTTCAGAGCAATACTGTAAACCTCTATCTGAGTGATGAATGGCATTACGTTTATATACGCGTTGCTTAATCGTCATTTCCAATGCTTTGACTACATCGGTTGCTTTCATTTCATCACTCAGCTCATAACCCATTATTTTTCGACTATAAGCATCAGTGACTAACGATAGGTAATGTACGCCTTGCGCTGACTTTACGTAGGTAATGTCACTAACGAAGACTTCCTCGGCCACTGTAGGCGTGTATTCTTTTAGTAAATTGGGATGCTTGCGCATCCAATGGTTACTATTTGTTGTTTTAGTATAATTTTTCTTTGGTTTTACAAGAAAGTCATGCTCTCTCAAATAATCAAAAAAACAATCAGGGCCTAGTTTAATACCACGCTCTTGCAGTTCTGGCTTTATCATCAGGTAAAGTTTCTTCCCACCAATACGAGGCATGAATTGCCTCCAATACATCACTAATTCCTTGACTGGCTCCAATGCTTTATTCCGAGCACCTATCCTGCGTATAGCTTGATAGTAACCTTGTCGCGTTATGCCATATGCACGGCATAACGAAGCAAGTTTTACTTGCTGTTTTTCTTTTGTGCGCGTGATAGCTCGGATATGTACTTTTTTCGCAAGCCCGCTCCATATTCTTCATCCATTATATTAATCATTTCATCTTTGATTAAATCCTTTAGGCGTAAGTCTTCTATCTCACGCTCTAAACGTTTAATTTTTTGTGCTGGGGTTTCTTTCGATTTAGGCATGTCGGTTATATAAGTTGATTTAGACCAATCTAATTTACCATGTTTTCGCAGCCATACCAGAACGGTACTACGACCTTGAATGCCGTAATGACTTTGCGCTTGCTTATACGTGAATTCGCCTTTTTCTACTAGCTCAACAATGGATAATTTAAAGCCTAATGTATAGTCTCGTTGAGTACGCTTAATGCCTTTAGTTTTAGTGCTCTTCATAAAATAAGTCCTATATGTGTAAACACATTTCAGGACAAGACACTTACTACATGTAAAAGAGCCTAAGCTTTCGCTTGGGCTTTTTTACATTCGATAGTATCGCCTTATACGACGGCTCTATTATTTTTCGGGGGGGATTATCCCATCAGTTAACCAAATTAGCTCTTCACCAGAGCTTTCAGAACGGTAGGCTATCAATTCTCCATGAGGCTGTTGCACAGCATTTGCTTCTCCGACGTTGGAGTGTTCAATAATGGACGGGTCGTTTCCTAGTGCTATTAGAGACACTGATTTTGTGGCGATATCACTGTCGTAGTATCCTTTAATGACTATCATACGCTCCCCATTCGGATGGAATATGGGCGTGCAAAAACGCAATTAAAAACCTTGACCAAAGATAGCACTGCAATTGCAGATCATATTACACCGAATATTGCCGATGGTAGCAGTTACCAATCTTATCGCTGTCCAGTTGAATCACAAACTTGTTCAGCCGATTGCTTTTCGGCACCAGGCCCTGATTAAGTTTGTAATATCACCGGTATCTGTTAAGTCATTTGCTAAGGTTTAGGCAGCTCGGGTAGGGCTGCTTTTTAGACTAGAATAGGTTAATTATTTTCAGGTAAGCATATAGTTATACGAGCTATAAATTTTTATATATGATCAGGTCGTATTAAATGTCAGAGCTTTGAATGGTGTATTTTTCAGCTTCTGAAGACTGTAATTTCTTATGCTGAGATGTTTTTTTAAACTGTTTGTATGTTTTTTGTTGTGTTATGTATTTTTTATGGGTACTTTATGTACTTGGATATGAAAGTTTTCATATCCAAGTACATAATAAAGGAATAACAAGAATGAAAATTAAATTAAAAAAAACACAATTAAAAACATTAACAAATGATCAGTCAGCTTTAGCACAAGACATGACACCAAACATCGCTGGCGGTAGTAGCTACGCGTCATACCGTTGTCCACCTCAAGAATCACAACAATGCTCAATAGATTGTTTTAGTTCTCCTGGCCCAGGTCAACCTTGTGTGATCACGCCGTAATAGGAGATTAGTTTTATCTACTAATCAAGTAATTATAAAGTAGTAGCTCGGCGTTACTGCTTTATATAGATAAACAAATCAATGTATTTATGATGAGGCTTTAAAAATAATGATGAGTCTCGAACTAATCTTAACGTTAACGTAGACTTCTTTCCCTTTTTCTCCTAACTTAGCTTTATATTTACAATTTAGCTTACGCGATTACATTTATTAGCATTTTAGTGCATGTATTATTTGTATTATAGCGATATCAATGTGTTTGTAGCGTCTGTGTTTTTCTGTATTTAAATGGAGCTTATTTTATGCCATCTAGCCGTACTTTATGTACTCTTATGCTGTGTTTTTTTATGAGTGCGTGTAGTTCATTGCAACATACGAAAACAGGGTTTTTAGATAATTATGAATTATTAAAACCAAGCGATGAATATCCAGATACCTTACTGTATCGCTCAGCCCAATTTGATAAAGCGCAGCTACAACAAATTAGCACTATTTACTTACCCAAATTTGAAGTTTGGCTAACAGCGAATGACAATGCAGAGTTTTTATCGGTTAATCAGTCGCATATTGTTCGGCTAAGTAATTATATGCAGTCTCAGTTAAAAAAGAAGTTATCGTCTTATTATCAAGTGGTTACAAATAAGCCAGTTACGCTGAACGATCAAGTACTGACGATTAAAGGGGCATTTACGAATATCGATTTTCAGGAAACATCATTAGATGTGCGTGATTTTGTGCCAGTTAAGCTCGTCTATAATGCAGGAAAAACAGCTTACTTAGCAGCAACAGAGCAAACAGAAGCGGTTACCTCGGTGTCTTTAGAGTCCGCTTTTTATATGGGAAATGGGGTACAACCGGTATTTATGATGACAGCGAGCAAGCAGTTGGAGTCAGTGGTTAAAGCAAATGGTGCAGAGAATGTTGAGG
This sequence comes from Pseudoalteromonas sp. MSK9-3, assembly GCF_003590335.1. Taxonomy (GTDB): domain Bacteria; phylum Pseudomonadota; class Gammaproteobacteria; order Enterobacterales; family Alteromonadaceae; genus Pseudoalteromonas. Next base: position 88,690 of record NZ_MIET01000009.1, read on the forward strand.
CTGTGAAGGCAATACTTGATATTTGGATCAACAATTTTGTGACAGGTATGACGAACAATAAAATGGCGAAAAATTAGGAGCCCAATATGAATTACAAACGTAGCAAACCCTTTCTGTTTTCCGGCATTTTATTAACACTGCTAAGTGCGTGTAGTGAACAAAACCAATCGGTTAGTGAAGAGCCTACTTTACGCCCTGTGCGTACCTTAACAATTGTCGCAAATAGCGGTGGACCTATGCAAGAGTTTCCTGCTGTAGTAGATGCAGCAAACTCTGCTGATCTGTCTTTTAAAGTTGCTGGTGAAGTTGTCTCTTTATTAGTTAAGCAAGGTAAAAATGTATCACAAGGTGATGTGATCGCTGAACTAGATAACACAAATTACAAACTCGCCCTTGATGAATCGCAAGCCGCGTTTGATAAAGCCAAAGCAGACTTTGGCCGAGCAGAGCAATTGATCACATCAGGGACTATTTCGCAAGCAGATTATGATCAGCTTAAAGCACAGTTTGCCAGTGCGAAAAGCAAGCTAGCCACTGCACGTAATAATTTAGCCTATACCCAGTTACATGCCTCTTTCAATGGTGTTGTGGCTCGTACCCACATAGAAAAATTTGAAGAGGTACAAGCGAAGCAAACTATTGTTACGTTACAAGACATTGAGCGTATTAACTTAAAGGTGAATATACCTGAAAGTATGATGGTACATGTCTCTAAAGAGGCGCCAAAGCAAATTTATGCCGAGTTCGCCGCAATAAAAGGGAAGCAATTTCCATTGAGTTTTGTTGAAGTGAGCACACAGGCTGACGAAGTCACTAAGGCCTATGAAGTCACGTTAGGTATGCAACCACCAGCGGGCTACAATATTTTACCGGGTATGACAGCTCGTGTGCGTGCCAGCGCACAACAAGGTCAACAAAGCCAAATTTATGTGCCTATAAAAGCGGTTCTTAAAAATGCCAGTGGGAACTTTGTTTGGACGGTAAATCCCCTTGACGCTGGGAAAGGTCAAATTACGAAAACGCCGCTGGTGGTGGGTGATATTACGCCGTTTGGCTTTACTGTTTTATCGGGTTTGAATGAAGGCGCACATGTTGTCACTGCAGGTATGAGCAAGGTGACAGAAGGGCAAGTTGTAAAATTTAATGGGGGCGCATAGTGAATATTACCCGCTTAGCATTAGAAAATAATCGAACAGCTTGGGTTGTCTTTGCGGCTTTATTGTTATTTGGGCTGTCGGCATTTAACAATATGCCCAAAGATTATGACCCGGGTTTTATAATTCGTACAGCGCAAGTAGTTACGCACTTTCCTGGCGCGAGCCCACAAAGAGTTGAAGAGTTAGTAACAGATCAAATAGAAAAAGTTGCCCAGCAGATCCCAGAGCTTGATTTTGTCACCAGCACCTCTAAAACAGGTGTGTCTATCGTGAGTGTGAATATAAAAGAAAGCTATAAAGATATGCGGCCTATTTGGGATAATTTACGGCGTAAAATTCAGAGTATTGAAAATGATTTACCAAATGGGGCACAAACGCCCATTGTAAATGATGAGTTTGGTGATGTGTTTGGTATTGTCGTTGGCTTAACCGCGGACGGCTATAGCTACCGAGAAATGGAAGAGGTAGCTGAGCAAGTTCGAGATGCATTTTTACGCTTACCTGAAGCGGCAAAAGTTGATATTTATGGGGCACAAGAGCAACGCGTGTTTATTGAGTTTGAGAATACGCGGTTAGCATCACTGGGTTTATCAGCGAACCAGCTTAAAGATCAGCTGGCAGCGCGTAACATTGTTAATCCCGGCGGTTCATTATATATCGATGATGAAACATTAGCACTTGAGCCTAGTGGTAATTTTGAATCAGTAGAAGACATAGCACAAACCATCATCAACATCCCCGGCAGCGATCAAGTTATTTTACTGACAGATATAGCAAAAGTGTACAGAGATTATGTTGATCCTGCTAAAAGCAAAGTGCGTGTTGGCTCTGATACGGGGCTAACGCTTGCTATTTCTATGCGAGCTGGTGGTAATAATTTAGCGTTAGGGGAGCAGGTACTGGAAAGTATTCGCTATTTAGAGAGTGTTTACCCAATTGGTGTTGAATTTAAGCTCCTTTCGTTCTTGCCACAAGAAGTAGAACAAAAAGTCAGCGACTTTGTCTCAAACCTAGTTCAAGCGATATTAGTGGTGACAGTGGTGATGCTGTTTAGTTTAGGGTTACGCACCGGTTTGATTGTCGCCAGTTTGATCCCGATGAGTATGGTATGTGGTGTTTTGGTGATGTCATTTTTTGATATTTCTATCGACCAAATTTCATTGGCAGCGTTGATCATTGCATTGGGCATGCTTGTTGATAACGGGATTGTGATGTCTGAAAACATCATGGTACAAATGGAGAAAGGGAAAAAAGCCATTGATGCTGCGGTTGATTCTGCCAATGAGTTAAAGGTGCCGTTACTGGTTTCATCGCTTACTACGGGCGCTGCATTTTTGCCTATATTTCTTGCTGAATCATCAACGGGCGAATACACGGCCTCGCTCTTTAAAGTAGTCACCATCACTTTACTGTGTTCATGGTTATTGGCGATGACAATGATCCCCATGCTCTGTGTATACTTTACTAAAGTGAATGTGAAGCAAAATAGTGATGAGTATGCTGGGAGCATGTATCAAAGTTACAGGACTATTTTGTATACCTTATTAAAATTTAGGTGGTTAACCGTTGCGGTGTGCATAGGTATGTTAGTTTTGGCGGTTCAAGGTCTAAAGCTTATCCCTAATTTGTTCTTTCCTCCTTCTGATAGAGATTATTTTAAGGTTGAATTGGAGCTGCCAGTCGGCACACGTTTGCAGACCACAGAAGCCCTTGTTAAAGATATGGAAGAATACTTCCAAACTCAGCTGCAAGTGACAGGTGAGCGTGAGACGGGCGTAACACAGTGGGTGAGTTATATTGGCAATGGTGGTCCGCGCTTTTTGTTAACACATACACCGGAGTCAACCAGTTCAAACTATGCCTTAATGATAGTGTCGGTTACGTCTTATCAGATAATTGATGATGTGATGGCTGATATCGAGGAGTATGCGTTAGCACGCCACCCAGATTTGCTCCTTAAGCAGCGAAAAATAGAAAACGGCGCGCCGATTGCTAATCCTGTTGAATTTAGAATTGCTGGCAGTGACACCGCTGAAGTAATGAAAATCGTGGCGCAATTGAAAGAAAAGATGCGTGAAACGCAAGGGTTAAAGTCTATAAGTGATGATTGGGGTTTACCGATTAAAAAGCTACAGATAGACATTAATCAAACTCGAGCTCGCAGAGCCGGTGTGTCGAGTAAAGATATAGCAACGTCCTTGCAAACGGGCTTAAGTGGTTTGGAGCTAACACAATACCGTGAAGGTGACGACATTATTCCGGTTACACTGCGCTCTATTGCTGCCGACAGACAAGATATTAGTAAGTTAGAGGCAATGGTGGTTTACTCGCAATCCTCTGGCAGTTCGGTGCCACTTAAACAAGTTGCAGATATCAAAGTGGTATGGGAAAACGCGCAGATATTCCGTCGCGATAGGTTAAAGTCGGTTGTGGTAGGCGCACAAGTTGATGGGATCACTGCCAGTGAAGGATTTGCAGCAATAACGCCCTGGTTAGATGAACAAAAACAGCAATGGCCATTGGGTTATGGTTATGAATTAGGTGGTGAAGCTGAGTCATCAGGCAAAGCAAATCAGTCGATAGCCGATAAGTTGCCCATTGCGGTGTTGATCATCGTCATTTTGCTGATTGGTCAATTCAACTCAATTCGTAAATCTGCCATGGTACTCGCAACAATCCCACTTGGATTTATTGGGGTTGTCGCTGGGCTATTAATTGGGCAATCGTTCTTTGGTTTTATGACATTGCTAGGGGTGATCTCTTTGGCGGGGATCGTAATAAACAATGCCATTGTGTTGTTAGAGCGTATCAAAATTGAATTAGATGATTTACCCGATTCACCGATTGAAGCCATTGTAAATGCGGCACAAGCCAGAATGCGACCTATCTTATTAACCACTGCCACCACCGTGTTGGGGCTAGTGCCTTTATATTTAGGTGGGGGCGAGATGTGGGAGCCGATGGCATTGAGTATTATGGGAGGGCTGTTGTTTTCAACCGTACTTACCCTTGGTGTTATCCCAGTATTGTATGCACTCTTTTTTAGCTTACCGTACAAGCAAGCTTAGTCTCATTAAGCATTAGTTTCATTAAGTAAAAGGTAGTCACTGAGGTGACTACCTTTTTTATTTCGCAATGCCGAGAGTACTGAGTACCAAAAAGAGCAAGTCAAAAAATAAATCAAAGGATATGTCTTAAGTGCTTCGCTTACTTTTCGTTTAAGTTTATTTGCACTGTATAAAAATCATTCTCCTCTTTACAAGTTTCCTTTATTAGGTATTTTTGATGATGTTTAACCTATTACAATAAAAAGGAAAATTTATGTGGAAAAGGATATTAAGCTACCTTGTAACCGTTTATCTACTCAGTGCATGTGGCTCCGGTAGTGAAACAGCAGGACTACTAGAACAGTCTGAAGTGCCAATAACGACAAGTCCTCCAGTAGTCGAATTACAGAGTAAGCCAGAGATAACTTACTCCTCTTCGTTGCAAGATGACATAGTCAGTTTTGTTGAAGTGGCCCAGCAGATCCGGTTTTTCTACCCCAGTGATTCTGTGGCAAATACCCATTGGGATGTGTTTATAGCTGAGGCTATCGTCAAGTTGAGTCAAATGAGTAAGCAGGAGCGTTTAGCTGAGTCTTTCCAAATACTACACTCAATTGCTCCTCATATATCATTAGGGGTTGCTATACCTAATGAACCAAGCGAAGAATCTCGGGTATCGAGTTGGTTGGCTAATAGCAGTTCAGATGATTCGGTGTTTACTCGAAAGTTGATTAGAGGCACTTATAAAAGCTTACAAGGTGATAGTCGTCATGCACAAGAGTGGTTTTACACAACACACTTGTATAATGAGCCTCTGCATATTCCACTGTATTTAAATGAGCATGAGTCATCACATGGAAGCACATATAATGGTTATGATACGTATGACATGTCTCATTCCATTGATGAAACTGAGTTATGTATGGCAGCTGCGAGTCATATTTGGGCTGAAATCCAACATTTTTGGCCATACTTTTCAGAAGTGGACGTTAACTGGAAGCCTGAGCACAAAGAGATGCTCTCAGCATGCTTGTTGGAGGACCCGCAAGACATCTGGCAGACCATTTTTACGTCTATGAATCTGCTTCAAGATCAGCATATCTCTATACATTTGCCTAGACATATATCGCCAAGTAGGAGTTTTGAGTGGATATTGCCATTTAGACCCTATATCGTTGAAGGTAAAGCAATAATCACACGAATTCATCCTGATGCACTTAATCTTGTTGAGTTAGGGGATGAATTAGTAACAATTGATAATGAACCTATTGAGCAAGTGATAGAGCGTAACGCTCAAGTGATTTTGACATCAGAGCATAATGCAAAATATCGGAGCTTAAAATCGCTTTTTCTCAGACGAGATGACACGCAAATAGAAGCGACCTTAAAAAAAATGGATGGGACGACTTATACTGTGCTATTTAAGCCTCTTCCTATTTCTGCTATGGCGCAAAGATATACTGGGAATAGACTTGTACACAGATACGACTATATGCATAAAGTGTTGGATGAGGGAGTTCATCACTTAGTACTTTATAAGCTCTCTCAGTCTGCTTTATCGCAAGTGAGAGAGCAGTTATCATCTGCAAAAGGTATTGTTATTGATTTACGCCATTACCCTGAAGACTTTTTTGCGTGGTTACATGCTTTAGGTTGGTTCTCGTCTCAGGAAATAAGCAGTGCGCCTATGTATGAACATTGGCAACGGGCACCAAATCAATTTCGAAGCAATGTACAACGCGTGTTTCAATTCATTCAGCCCACCGGGGAGGTTATTGATAAGCCAATCGTTGTATTGGCTTCTAGAGACAGTATTAGTCAAAATGAACATGCTTTAGCCTATATACAGAATGCAGGGCTACCTATTATGGGTGAAGCGACCGCTGGTATTAACGGTAATATTCAGGTGCAATCCGTTTTTTCTGGGCCTGATAATGGCGGTGTTACATTTATATATACTGGATTACAAGTTACGCAAAATGATGGCTCATCACTCATTGGTGTGGGGATACAACCTGATATGGCTGTGCCAATTAGTAGAAAGTCTATCGTTGAAGGGACAGATAATCAGCTAACGCGTGCTGTAGAGTATATATTACAACAGCAATGATATGGATTGCGAACTAATGTGTAGTTAAGTGTAACTCGAAGTAAAGGCTGGTAAAGGTGTCGGGAATTAAGATTTTGTTCAGCCAAAACGGGTCAAACTAACTGTGTAAACATTAATCGGAGTATAGAAAATGAATAAACTAAACCTAGTAATATTGATGGTGTGTACCCCATTTCTTGCAAATGCCGGTGAAGCATCTGTGAAGTGGTTAGATTTTAATGATTACCGAGACGTAAGACCGGCTAATGAGTCTAAAAGTAGCTATCATAAACGTATCGCAAAGCAGTTTGAAAAGCACATACAAAAGTTGATGGCAGATGTGCCAGCAGGTTATAAACTGGATTTAACGTTTGAAGACATCGATCTTGCTGGTGATGTACGCTTTAATATGCATGATATTCGTATTATCAAATCTATTCACTTCCCTCGGATGAAGCTTAGCTACACGCTTACAGATAAATCGGGAAAGGTGCTGGCGCAAGCAGATAAGAAAGTAATTAAAGATTTGAGCTTTATGGATAGGATCAGCATGGGGCGCGATGAAGCTTTCTATTTTGATAAGCGTTTATTAAAAGATTGGTTTGATGAGCACATAGATGCAGTTATCCCTAAATCTTAATTTTACTGACATATAAAAAGGGTAGCCCTCTATTGGATTTACCCTTTTTTGTTACATGCCTTTTATTAACGTGCCATACTTACGACTTTTTTTGGTGAGTCCGCAGCCATAAAAAACTGCGAAATATCTATGTCGTCAATTTGTTCTGCTGGTAAAAACCGTTGAGCGTATTCTAGGTAAACACCACTTTGTATAAATAGCTCAAACACATCTAAATCAATATGCTCATCTATTGCCATCTTATGTAATATTTTCAGTGCAACACTGAGTGGTTTTGCTTTTTTATAGGGCCTATCTGCGGCTGTTAATGCTTCAAAAATATCGGCAAGCGCTAAAATACGCTCCGGTATTGATAACGCTTCACCATTCAATTGTCTTGGGTAGCCATCTCCACGCATCGTTTCATGGTGTGTTGACGCAATACGGGGCACTTTCGCAAGCTCAGGGGGGAAGGGCACACTGTCGAGTATTTTTATGGTACTAATAATATGCTCATTGATTTTAAATCTGTCTTCAGCGGTTAATGTACCACGTGAAATACAAAGATTGTATATTTCCCCCCGATTGGCAAGATTCTCAGGCACTGGCATTTTTATATCGAAGTGTTCAGGGCAATGATACGCTTCATAACGTTGCACGATATGCATTGCTTTATCAGCCAATAGCGGTTCCTCAGTGGGAATAGCGGGATGTTGATGTTGTGAGTAGCGTAATTCCTCAAGTGGAGATAACCCTAAACTGTCATCAAAGTAACGGACCCATGTTTGTGATGCAATGACACGGACATGTGCTTTGGCTTCTTCAGACATATATTCGCCACCAATATTGGCTTTGGCGATTAAAGCAAAGTCATCAAATAATTTTTGCTGTGTCGCCTGCTTTTCGTTTGAGAGTTTTTCGGTTTGCTCGGGGTGAGCTGCGATTTGGGTGAGGTAGTGTATCTGTGCGTCACGATACAAGACTTCAAAACGCATTCTCACTTCATGAATACGATTATAAATACATTCAAGCTTAGAACCTTTATCAACAATGTGTTCCGGCGTAGTGATTTTACCACAATCATGTAGCCAGGCCGCGGTCTTAAATTCACGCCATTGCTGTTCATTATCAAAAGAAAAATGTTTGAATGCTGAGTTATTACTATCACATGCCGCTTGCGCGAGCATTTCCCCAAGTTCAGGCACTCGTTTGCAATGACCTGCTGTATAGCGAGACTTTTCATCGATGGCTTGAGCGATAAGTTTAATAATGGCATCAATTAAATTACGCTGCGCATACTCGTGACGCTTTAGTTCATCGGCCATCCGTTTCATAGCGAGTGACAGGCGCTTTACTTCAATGACCTTACTGGGAATGACTTTAACATCGGCATAATCATGGGCACGAATATGATAGGTCATTGCCAATAATTCTGTAATGGGTTTCACTATCGGGGAAGCGCAAAGCCATGTCAGAGGCAGCAACATGGCAACCACCAATAAAGTAATAAGGCTGCTGGTGGTCACACTGTCGTAAACGGGGGAAAATAAGGTCTGTTGATCAATAACAAACACGATAAGTTGCTCTGACGACATTGCACTTTGTAGCTTATCAACATAGATCAGCTTCTGTTTTGTGTTATCTGTAAAGTGATGAAGTGTGCCAAATTGAGTGTTGTCCATATTTTTAATATATGGCAGATACGGTATAATTCGGCCAATTTCGTGACTATTGGTAGCTTCATTGAGCCACTTGGATTCTAACTGAGCTAAATATGCATTACTTAAGGTATCAATGGCTAAGTTAATGAGTGGCATGAGTTCTGATTTGTTGTTTGCCAGTAATAAATGAATAGATGAGCGAACTTTGACGCGAGCAAACGAAAACTCGTTACTGATTTTTAATCCGCTCAGTGCATATTCATTTAATAAGTTACGCACAATAATATCGCTTTCGATACCCGCATCAGCTTGACCGTTTAATACAGCATGGACCACATCAATGGTCGTCTCTACTTCTAAGATATTTATATTTGGGTAAGCATCACGGATCGGCTGAATAACAGACCAGCCTTCTGCTATGGCGAGCGTTTTGTTATTCAACTGTGCAATTGAAGCAATATGTGTTGCGTTGTTAGGCCAAATTAAAGCAAATTTAAGATGACCATAGGCGTTACTTAGCAACCCTTTATTTTGGTTTTCTTTGTTATCAAAGGTTGCGTTTAAAGCATGTATATTGCCTTGTTCAAAGCGGTTGGTGAATTCAGACCAACTATAGCCATTGATAAACTCTACATCGAGTTGTAATAATGTGGCGACTTGCCGCATGACCTCTACGGCATAGCCGTTGGGTTCGCCAGACACGGCATAATCAACTGGGAACCAATCGGTTTCATTTGATATGGTTAATGGAGAATGCCTAGCTATGATCTCTTTTTGCTCTAGGGTGAGCTGTAGAGGTTGCAAGGGCACCATACGGGCTTTGTTATCTAGACGGTTGGTGGCAATGATGTCACCTTGCGGCTTTATTAAGTAAGCCTCTCCAGCAAACCCCTTTACCTGTCGTTCCAAGCTACCGGCAAGGGCATGTAAAGGAATATCTAACCCAATCACGCCGCGTTGACTGTGCAACTTTCTAGAGTACGTAACCCCTGGCACTTGTGTATATTGGAATAAGTATGGGGTACTACGCTGACTCACGTTACTGGCATTGATATACCAGGGGCGTTTTGTAGGATTATAACTGGTTGGCTCTACGCGTGATGCACTCAATTCAAAAGAGGCATTGAAAAAGGACAATTCCCGTTGATTCGGGCTAGATTTACCATCGATATTCATGATAACCCAAGCGTCATTTTCTGATGCGCGGTAGCTTTCTTTCAGTGCTGTATTTTTTAAATTAATGACCTCGAAAAAGTCACCATAGTTGTTTGCAAAGTAGATCCCTTCAACTGAGGGGTTAGTCGCAATGAGATCAGCAAGAATACGCAGCTTTTGTTCATTATTAAGCTGTTCGACTTTTGGCATGAGCGCCAACATGTCAACCATTCTACTTGCGGCTAAATCGTTTTGGTGAATTGTTTGCTTTGCACTCGTAGCAAATTGATCAAACTGCTGAACCGTTTGCTGCTCTAGTTGCGCAATACTATTGTAGTACTGTAGAGAAACAGTTAGGGCTGCAACAATGCTGCAAACCACGGCAAAAAGGGTAACCACAGTGATCCGGACCGAGAAGCGCCAATGCTTTCGACGTTGCATAGTCTTTCCCTGAAAATAAAAATTGATATACCCCTCATAGCGTAGAAGGATATTTTATGATTACAAATAAACACGTCAAATTGTTAATGAAGTGTTTATTTTGACAGGGGTTGATTGACTGAATAGGGGGAAGGAAATGAAAAGGCCTTACGGCCTTTTACGACATTAAGCGATTGATAGTGGTTACTTAAAAGTGGCAAGTAACTTCAATAGGTTTTGTAGCTTAGTAACCGCTAAAGTAAGTTTTTGCTGATCAAGTTCTTCGTTATGGCTTAATGCTTCAACATCCGCTGCAACATCTAATACGTAAGGTTTGAAACGTTTCGCGTCGAACGTAAAACCCGCGTCTTCAGTAAATAGCGCTTTGAATTTACCGTGACCTTGCTGCTGCAACTCGTCTAATTTTTTGTCAGCATCAAGTGCCTGACGATAAACTACTTTTAAGTTCTCGTTGAGCTTTTCAATAACAGCGTGCATATTTTTCCTAAAGTTGTTGCTTAAACGGCCGATATTCTACGTGGATTCATTTAAAAAGTCAGGTATATGCTTATGAATATTTCTGGAAATAACCTACCTGCGATGTCTGGTGCAGGTCCAAGTGGCGAGGTTTACAGCGCTTCTTTGGCCAAAAAGCAACAGCAAGCAGATGGGAAAGCAGCGCTTGCTTTGATTGAAGCCGCAGGGTCTAGTGCTGGCGCACAAAGCCCTGCAAAGTCAACCACAGCAAGTTTAGGTAATAACATTAACGTTTACGTTTAACGTCGCGTTAGTGTTTATTACCCCAGCTGTAAATCAATCGGTGTCTTGCTTGTTTTGCCACCGATTTCTCTCACTAATTTGGGTATCAGAAAGCCAGGTAATGCGTCCAGCATACCCGCGACAATAGCCCGTGCTTGAGATTCTTCAATGTCAAAATGGCTTGCGCCTTCGACCTTATCTAGCAGGTGCAAGTAGTAAGGCAAAATATCAGCTTCAAATAGACGTTCGCTTAATGCCACTTGGACTGAACTGGTGTCGTTCACCCCTTTGAGTAACACGCTTTGATTTAACAAAGTGACGTTGGCACTTTTGAGCATGGTCATGGCTTTGATAAAATCGTCATCAATTTCGTTAGCATGATTAATATGATTAACGAAAATCACTTTTAATGGGCTATTGGCAAGGCGTTGACAAAGCTGGCGTGTAATTCGGCTAGGGATCACCACAGGTAAGCGGCTGTGTATTCTAATGCGCTTTAACTGGGGTAACTTCTCTAATTCATCTATTATCCATTCAATGGCGTCATCTTTTGCCATAAGTGGATCGCCCCCACTGAAAATCACTTCATTGATTTGCGGATGTGCTTTGAGATAGTCGATGCTTTCAAGTAAGGACCGCTTATTTAATTGGTTTTCTTGATAAGGGAAATGACGCCTGAAACAATAACGACAATTTACCGCGCAGCCAGTTTTCAGCATCAGTAAAATGCGCGAACGGTATTTGTGCAATAAACCTGGTTGCGCGCTGTCTTGCTCATCTAACGGGTCTTTATTAAAGCCTGCTTTGGCTAAAAATTCCTTATGAAGAGGCATGACTTGAAGCAACAAGGGATCGTTAGGATCACCATATTTCATTTTTTTTATAAAGGGCAATGGCACTCGTACTGGAAACAAACGTCTAGCTTGTAGGTCACTTTCACTAAAATAAGCTGCCAAACCTAGCATTTTTACTAGTGTTTCTGGGTTTGTGACGACATTTGCCAATTCTTTTTGCCAGTTGCTCTGCAAATTTACTTCATTTGTTTGTATCATTAGCAAGTTTACTACTCGAAAAAGACAGTTAGAGGATACGATGGCGAATTATAGCACCAACGAGTTCAAGGGCGGCTTAAAAATTATGTTAGATGGTGAACCATGTGCCATCTTAGAAAATGAAATGGTTAAACCTGGTAAAGGTCAGGCGTTTAACCGTGTTAAGATCCGTAAATTGATCTCAGGTAAGGTATTAGAAAAAACCTTTAAATCTGGCGATTCAGTGGAAGGTGCTGATGTAATGGATACTGATCTTGCGTATCTTTATACAGATGGTGAGTTCTGGCATTTCATGAACAATGAAACATTTGAGCAAATCGCTGCTGATGAAAAAGCAGTGGGCGAAAATGTGAAGTGGTTAGTAGAAAACGATGTATGTACGATTACATTGTGGAACGGCAGCCCAATTGCTGTAGCACCGCCAAACTTTGTAGAACTAGAGATCACTGAAACAGATCCTGGTCTTAAAGGTGATACAGCGGGTACAGGTGGTAAACCTGCTACGCTTATTACCGGCGCTGTGGTACGTGTACCATTGTTCGTGCAAATTGGCGAAGTAATTAAAGTTGATACGCGTACGTCTGAATACCAAGGTCGTGTAAAGTAATACACTGTATTAGTATTAAAAATCCCAGCTTTGACTGGGATTTTTTATGGCTGTAATAAAAGAGGGCATTATGTCTGAACAATTGTGGGCCCCAAGCGGTGAGATAGTCACATTGCGCCAACGGGCGGTGATTTTGCACAAAATTAGGACTTTCTTTGCGGAACGTGACGTGATGGAAGTTGAAACACCGAGCTTATGTGCCGCGAGCGTAACCGATGTGCACTTAGCCACTTTTTCAACAGAGTTCGTTGGGCCAGGAAATAGCGCAGGCTTGCCGTTATATCTGCAAACCTCCCCTGAGTTTGCCATGAAGCGTTTACTGGCTGCCGGCAGTGGTGCCATTTACCAAATTGCCAAAGCATTTCGAAATGAAGAGTCGGGAAAGCATCATAATCCAGAGTTCACTATGCTTGAGTGGTATCGTCCTGATTTTGATGAGTTTGCACTGATGGCTGAATTAAGTGAATTAATGATGCATATTTTAGACTGTCAGCCATGTACGTCTATTTCGTACCAGCAAGTGTTTATGGATGTGTTGGCGATTGATCCGCTGTCAGCCAGCCTAGATGAACTCAAAAGTGAAGCTATTAAATATGGGTACGGTGATATTGCCGAGGCCGAAACACAGCGAGACACCTTGTTACAGCTATTATTTTGTATGGAGATTGAGCCTAAAATTGGTCAACATGCGCCTTGTTTTGTTTATCATTTTCCTGCCTCGCAGGCTGCATTGGCAAAACTCAATTCAGAGGATACACGCGTCGCTGGGCGTTTTGAGTTGTATTATAAAGGCATGGAGTTGGCTAATGGCTTTAATGAGCTCACAGATGCGACTGAGCAAGCAGCACGTTTTGCACAAGACAACCAATTAAGGGTTGAGTTGGGTCTAAATCCAGTTGATATGGATCGACACTTTTTAGAAGCCTTAGCGCATGGTTTACCTGCATGTTCAGGCGTTGCGTTGGGTGTTGATAGGCTTGTGATGCTGGCTACAGGCAAAAGCGCAATTAAAGAAGTGATAGCGTTTGATATAGCGCGCGCATAGCGCTATATCAAACTTGTAAAGGTAGAAAATTATACGAAACGTTTTAATTCATCTTGCGTTGTTTTTGTTAAAAGTTGCGCTTGTTGGCAGTGATTTACAGCATCATCAATTTGTGTTTTAGATTGCTGGCCCAGTTCGACGATCTGCTGCACTGTTTGGTGTGTATTATTTTGTGTGGCCTCTAACTGATGCACCGCACTGACGATGTCTTCTAATTGTGCTTGATTACGCTCAAACTCTCGACTCATATCCGTAAACCCTTGAGAGGTTGTGCTGATGGCTTGTTCGGCACCTTTGGAGTGATCAATCAGCTGTTCTGACTCTTGGTTTGTTTCACCCACTAGGGTATTCATTTGATTGATGAAATCGCTAATTTGACGTGTCGCTTCATTGACTTTGACTGATAAACTTCTGACTTCATCGGCCACAACGGCAAAGCCGCGCCCAGCTTCTCCGGCTCTTGCTGCTTCAATTGCAGCGTTTAAAGCCAGTAAATTAGTTTGGTCTGAAAACTCTTCAACCATTTTGAGGATACTGCGAATGTTTTCGCTGTTTTCTTTTAATCCTGAAACAGTCGTAGAGAACTTACCAAGTAATGCGGTGATTTGCTTTACTTCATCGACCAATTTTGCCAATGAGGTAGAAGACGCTTTTACAAATTGTAAGCTCTCGGTATTGGCTTGGTATACTTGATCGGTATTACCCACGATACTTTGTAGGCTGTGTGTGACTTGATCGCTGGCGGCAATAATAGAGTCGCTAATATGCAATTGTTGTGCACCAAACTCCGCGGTTTGCTGCATTGATTGTGTCACATCTTGGTTGCTGTTTGCAGCGGTTTGCGCACTGTTATACGTGCTGGCAAGAAGCTTACTTAAATTACTGGTAAACGTATTGTATTGCTCGCTCAATTCTCTAAATTCATCGTAAGTAAAGTGGGGCAGTTTAGCGTTGAGATCGCCATCTTTGCGGTTAATTTGTTTTAACGCATCGCGCATTGCCCTGACTGGTCTCACGATTAAAAACCGCATATAAAATAATGTGAAAATAAAGCCAGCGACGGCGCCAAATGCCATCAGCCAAAACCAACCTAAGCCTTGTTCTTTTTCGCTGAGTTCCGCATACAACCAAAATAAAGTGAGTAACTGAAACGAAAATACAAAGCTTAAATTGCCAAATATTTTACGTGATAGGGTAAAGAAAAAAGATTGTTCAATTTGATTATATATACTCATGTATAGACCCATTTTAGGCTCTTCACTGTGCCATTTTATTTAATCATAGAACAGTGTGAATTATTTATTCAGTTAACGCGACAAAATCATTTTTGCATAACATGGAAAGTTAGTAAAAATACCATCTACACCAAGCAGCTGCATGTCTTCGATGTCTTGCTGCTTATCGACTGTGTAGGCATAAACCTTTAAACCTCTTTGCTTTGCGTCATGTACATATTCATGATTTATAAAATTTTTATCGATATGAACACTATAGGCATTTAATTGCTGAGCAAATTGCGCATACTGCAGTGGAATAGATGCTGTGAGTGCGCCGATTTTAATCCAAGGCAATTGCTGTTTTAACCACAGTAATTGGTGGTGGTCGAAAGATGAGATAAGTAATTGGTCACGTGACAAGGTGGCATCATGGATATTCTGTTCAATGCAGGTAACAAACTTGTCTAAGCTAAATGTATGCTTGAGCTCAAGGTTTATGAGAATGTGTTGACCCACGGCGGTTAAGGCTTGCTGTAAACTCGGTATGTACTGTCCATTACCGGCATCAAAAGACTGTACTTTTTCAAGGGAAGTGGTATTGATTTTACCTTGGCCATTCGTGGTGCGGTCCAGCCAAGTATCATGAATAATGACAAAGTCATCTTGGCAACTTTGGACGTCTAATTCAATGCCATCGACCTGAGCTTGTAGAGCGGCATCAATTGCGCTTAAGGTGTTTTCTGGGTAATTACCACTGGCACCACGGTGAGCAAATATATGCATTAGGCTTTATTCCTTGTAACAGACCAAGTTTCAAAAAAAGCAGTGCTAACAACAAGTAACCCCCCTATCAAGGTTACTATACTGGGTTTTTCTGCCAATAGCATAAAGGCCAACAGGGTTGCATACAAGGGCTGTAAGCAAGAAATTAACCCCGCGGTCGTTGCTGACAAATGTCGTAAGCTACTGGCAAAAAGTGCATGAGGTAACGCGGTAAAGACGATGCCAGCAAGTAAAATCAAACCAAGGTGAGACTGTGAAAGAGCGCTGGGGGGAACGGTGACAAAGGCACATAGCATGAGGCTGGCTACGAGTGTTTGATATAGCATGGTTTGAGGGCCACCATAATGGGAAAAGTATCTTTTTTGCAGTAAATTTCGTAGCGAAAATAAAGCGCCCGAACTCACGCCCGTTATGATGCCTAATGTAACTTGGTTGCCTAAACTGGCCTCAGGTATGAGTAGGTATATACCTGTGAGTACGACAACAGCACATATTATATCTTTGCGTTTTAATTGCTTTTGCGTGAAAAAGGGTTCTAAAAAGACCGTTATAACTGGGTAAGTGAAAAAAGCGATAATGCCAATGGCTATGCCTGCCATTTGCATTCCCGCAAAATAGGTCACCCAATGCAAGCCAACAACAACACCCAATAAAATAGCGATTAAATAGTCTTTTGAGGTCTGTAAGGCAATTTTCTTTCGTTGTAATGTTAGCAAGAGTATAAGTGCGACGAAGGCCACTGCCGTTCGGTATACGGTAATGTCTAATGCTGATAAATCGATGAGTTTTGAAAAAAGAGCGGTACCACCGAATAATAAAACGGCGATATGTAAATATAGCAAAGAGGATTGCTCGGCTCGCATGTGAGTGGCCTACCTTTTTTATTTAGTTTAACACTAACCTTGTGACCTTTGTCACTAAATGTTTGTTGCTATTTTTGCTATCTTTGCTTGTCTGTATCTCAAGGTTAATTTTACACATATGGCAGCACACTCGGTGATCAAACATTTAGCACTGGCTGAACAGCACAAAATTCTAAGAAGCATTGGGCCATTGATTTTTTCGCTATTTTACTTTTTTCCGATGTTTAGTCTTTGGGATGTGCTTAGCTTACATGACCTAGGGTTACAGGTGGCTATCTACAGTTGTTTTATCGCCTTGTACTGTGTTGCGGTGTTTAAACAAGGCGATGATGCCACGCTTACAATTATTTTGATGCTTATCGTGACTTCAGCAGGATCCTTGGTAACGCCTGGAACCAGCACTTTGTTTGGCTATATAGCGCCACTATGTGGCTTTAATTACCGTCGTCCGTATAGCTTTTTTATGTTAGGTATCATGTTGTTCATCATGTACCTCTGTAGCCAGTATTTGATCACGAGCAACCCGCTGTACTTTTGGGCGCCGGCTTTACTCATTAGTATTGGCTTATTTAGTTTTGGTGTATTTGAGCGCCAAGAACGTTTACATCAAATTGCACACCACACTAGCCAAGAGAAATTAGAGCAACTTGCAGCAATTGCCGAACGAGAGAGAATTGCGAGGGATTTACATGATACGTTGGGACACTCTTTGTCTTCAATAGCATTAAAGGCAGAACTGGCCAGCAAATTACATGATGCAGGGTTACAGCAAAAAGCAGTCTCAGAATCGCAGCAGGTAGCTGAACTAGCAAGAGATTTATTAAGTGAAGTGCGCGAAGCGGTCTCTGGATTAAAACAGATGGGACTATATGCACAAATCAATTTACTCGAGCAGCGTTTAATTGATGCGCAGTTTAACGTCGAGCAACAGCTAGATGCAGTGGACTTAAAAGCAGAACATGAAAGCACATTGTGTTTTATTGCTAAAGAGCTTGTGACTAATATTTTGCGCCACAGTGATGGTAAGCATGTCTCGATTGAAATAGGTCAAATAGACACTGTATATATGCGTATTTTCGATGATGGGCATGTGGACCAGTTCAAGTATGGCAACGGGTTAACTGGTTTGATAGAACGAGCTGAAGCACTAGGGGCAACTGTAATAATTGACACGAGTACGGGATTTTCTGTGACCGTAAAGCTGCGGGAGGAGCGGGTGTGATTAAAGTGATGGTTGTGGAAGACCAAGCATTGGTTAGAGGGGCGATTAGTGCTTTATTAAGCTTAGATCATGACATTGAGGTGGTGGCTGAGGCTGCCGATGGAGCAGAGGCAAAGCAGCTGTTGCAATCGGTGATCCCTGATATCGTTCTAACAGACATTGAAATGCCAAACATGACAGGGTTAGAACTGTTAGAGCATGTATCGCAGGCACACGAGACATGTCAGACGGTTATCATGACGACTTTTTCTCGTGCCGGATATATTCGTAGGGCATTAGCTGGAGGGGCGAGAGGGTTTGTATTAAAAGAAGCGCCCAGTGAGTACTTAATTCGCACGCTCAAACAGGTGGTGTGTGGTAAAAAAGTCATTGACCCTGAATTAGCATTGTCAGCACTAGATGATACAGATCCGTTAACAGAAAAAGAAAGAAAGGCATTACGACTTGCAGGTGAAGGGTATAAAACAGCTGAAATAGCGAAAAGTTTATACTTAAGTGAAGGTACCATAAGGAATTATTTATCTGATGCAATAGCAAAACTAAACGCCAGTAATCGTGTGGATGCAGCGCGTATTGCGAAACAAAAAGGCTGGTTGTAAGCAATTAATAAGGGTTAAATTCACTAATAATGTTAACTGGGATCAAATTTCTTTTAACAAAAAAGGCTTTTTATTGGGT
The DNA here is from genome assembly GCF_003590335.1 of Pseudoalteromonas sp. MSK9-3. Lineage (GTDB taxonomy): Bacteria > Pseudomonadota > Gammaproteobacteria > Enterobacterales > Alteromonadaceae > Pseudoalteromonas. Next base: position 107,064 of record NZ_MIET01000009.1, read on the forward strand.
CGGTTTTTGATAGTATAGTCATCCTAAATCATTATTAAGTAAAGGTTACGATGTTAGAGCCAAAACTCCTCATGCCTGTATTAGCACTTACCACATCGGTGTGCGGGGTGTTTATGCTGTTGAATTGGTTAATTCATCGAACACTTGCTGGCACTAAGCAATGGATGTTGTTTGTGACCTTGGTTGCCGTGGCATGTGTGCTTATTTCACAGCCACAGCTGAGTGATTTTTGGCGTATTTTTGTAGCAAATCAATTGATTTTGGCTGGGCTTATTTTTTTAGCGCTGGGAACTGAGCAATTTTTTCAAATTAAATCAAAATACTGGCCCTGGGTCGTGTTATCTACCGTTCATATTTTAGGCTTTGTGTGGTTCACTTTTTTTGAACCGCATTTCATCGTACGAGTGGTGCTTAACTACACTATTTGGGCGTTGTCATTAGGGCTGTGTATTAGAGCATTATTTCAAAGTAAAGTCAGTGAGTTAACGGAAGCAAGCATTGCTCGTTGGAGCTTTCTGCTTGCCTGTGTGGGTATGCTCAGTATTTTCACGCTACGGCTATTTATGCTGGGAGCGTATAAACCCTCAGATAGTCTCTTAACCAATAACATGAGTAATCAAATTTTTACCATTGCGGTTATCGCAATTCCTTTGTTGTTGTGCTTTTCTTTAAGCTTACTGTGTAGTGGTCGACGCGCTGAACAGGTGGAACAAACTAAGCAGGCTGCCGAGCAAGCGTCACTATTAAAAGGCCGTTATCTCACATTACTTAGTCATGAATTAAGAACCCCACTGAATGCCATTGTCGGGCATGCTGAGATGCTCAAAAGTATTCCAAGAGAGCCGAAAAAACATGCGGAGCTATGTGACATTATCGCGGGGGCTGCGATGTCTTTATCAGATCTGGCAAACCAAGTGTTGTTGCAAGCGAAAGGCGAAACAAAACCGCAAGAACTCACTGCAGTTAACATTGCCAATGTATGCCAAGAGATAGTCGATTTACTCTCGCCGTTGGCGGAACAAAAAAAACTGGATGTGAGTTTAGATACGACATCGTTAATGGCACAAGATTGCTTAGTCGATAAAGAAGCGCTTACTCTTATTTTAAAGAATTTACTGTCAAATGCGATTAAATACACACTTGATGGCAGTGTGGTGGTTACCATAAAGTCCGAGAGTGTTGGTAGTCACTACCACAGTGTACAGTTTTACGTATCAGATACAGGGGTGGGTTTAAATGACGCTGATTTAGTGACTATCTTTGAGCCATTTGTAACCGTTGCATCAGAGCAAAGTGTGGCGCAAGGTGCTGGGCTTGGCTTGTCTTTGTGTAAGCAGTTGCTAGAAAATATGAAAGGGGAGCTTCGCGTACGCAGTGAAATAGGGCGTGGTACTGAGTTCTTTTTTGAATTACTACTACGAGAGGGGGAAGTGCAAACGAGCAAAGTGAATGCACCCACAGCGAGATACACCCACCATCAGCAAGGCGGGTTAGCCTGTAGTATTTTGGTCGTCGAAGATAATGCATTAAATCGAGAAGTCTTAAAGCATTACTTGGAAGAGTTGGGTACTACCTTTGAATTTGCGCATGATTTAGCTCAAGCCACAAGCAAGGTAACCAAACGCGCATTTGATATTATTTTGCTTGATATGCATTTACCTGATGGTCATGGTTTATCTTGGTTTGTCGATGAATTAAGCACTATGACATTACCCAGCTCTCCTACGGTGATTGCACTGACAGGTGATGCCGATGAAACGGCCCAACAAACTTACTTACGCCATGGTATTACCTATTGTATTAGCAAGCCGGTGTCACCTAAAACGCTGGTTGCTGTACTAGAGCAAGTGTGTGCCGCACAGAGTACGCAAATATTAGACGAACATTTAGTCAATGAAGAGGTACTGCGTCAATTGAGTAGCTCCCTCGACGGGAAGTTCTTGACGACTAAATTGATGTATTTATCTGATACATTTGATTATGAGTTTGCACAGTTACAGGGGTTGGCGGATATTAAAGCAACCGATATTTTATACGAGAAGTTACTGCAATTGGCGCAAGAAAGCCACTTACTCGGCATGGCTGCTTTGAGTGATGAGCTGAGACTGGCAAGTGAGCAGCTTCAGCAAGGACAAACGATCCATTGGCAGGCATTACACAGTTTCGCAAAAGAGAGCGTGATGGCGTTGCAAACTATTCACTCAAAAGTTGTAGCATAAATAATATACTCACGCCTTAAGTAGGGCTTTTATTCTAAAGCCTTATTCTTTTCTTGAAAATATCCACAAAAACGCAAAATTACACTGGATTACAGTACCTGTAATCAATAAAATCTACGCCGTTTTTCGTACTTTAAATTGAAACACATAAATGTGTTCAAAATATGTAGTATCTAGGGGTAGTTAACTTGAAGAGATTATTTTGTGCATTGTGGTTGATACTTGTCAGTGTTCAGGTATTTGCGGTGGATTTGCAAATATCTACCTTTATTGACCTAGATACTAAGGTACCGCGCGGCGCACAAATACGCTTTCAAGTCGACTTTGAAAACGTTGAGCAAGATGTTGCTAATAATGTTCAACTGGTTTTTCCTATTCCTGCCACCACTTCTTTTATTTCGAGTGACAGCGCTGTCTGCAAGTTTAATGCAGGTCAAAGCCGTCTCGAGTGCAATTGGGCCAGTATTGATGGTACTGATGCACTTGATAAACGAAAACGTGTTCAATTTACGATAAAGACCAGTAAAGATACTGCGCAAACGATTGCTTCCGAGGTATCTGTTTCGGCGTCTAATGAAGATGCTAGCAAATTACAAAATAACGCAGAAACCCAGAATACCTCTATTGTGGCGGGTACTGACTTAAAAATTGTATCTTTACGCTCAGAGCCTCAACAAGTCTATATTAATGAAACCTATACCTACATCCTAAACATTGCCAACAATGGACCAGATGAGGCAACGAACGTTGCCGTAAAGCATGTGCTACCCAGTTATGCAACTTGGGTTGAAGCGTCGGTGAGTAATAGTAATGGTTGGTCATGTAGCGGCTCACAAACTTTAACCTGTAGCTTAAGTAAGCTTGCAGTGGGTGCATCACAATCGTTGGTGATCAAAGCAAAGTTATCTCAGTTAGGCAGTGGTACGGTAACCGCGACATCCAGTGTAAGCAGTGCAACGGCAGAAATTAATAGCGCGGATAATCAAGCCAGTGTAAGCAATCAAGTTAAAGAACATGCTGATGTGGCAGTAGAACTGAAAGCGTTAAAAAGTAATGGTACGCCTTCATATTGGGGGCCTCTTTCGTTAACGCCAAATGAAGCGCACCAATATCAGATTGTGGCGAAGAATAATGGACCAAACACGGTTTCTTCTGCACAATTTGTTTTAACACTCGCCGCAGGAGTCAGTGATGTGGCAGTGTCGCAAGCCAGTGGTTGGAGTTGCTCTGTTAATATGGCTGGAGCTCAACCTAAAATCACCTGTGATAAAACGGCAGTTGCCTCAGGAGTGAGCGATACGCTCAAAGTTACTGCTAAAGCACCTAATACCGAGGCAACGTACACAAACAGTGCGTTGATATCGGCGAATCTTACTGATCGCAATCAAGCGAATAACACCGCCAGTGCACAAATCAAAATTGTCAAAAGCACTGCCGCAAAGATGACCTTGACTAAGTCTATTAGTTCAGCAAAATCAGAATATTATGCTAATGACACCCTCACTTTTTTATTAACTGCACGCAATGCTTCAGCACAAACTTTGACGGTAAAAACATTGACTGATGCATTACCTGATAGTGTCGATTTTGTCAGTTACTCTTCAACAGCTTTTAATTGTAATTACCAGGCTGCAGGCAGTCAGGTTGTGTGTACGCCAAACACAGCGCAGTTAGCGGCTAACAATAGTATAAGTGCCACGATCGTAGCCAAGGTAAAGGCGTCGGTCTCTAATGCCAGTGTTACCAATCGTGCCAATATTGTTTTTGATTCAAACGACAGTAGTAATGAGTCGGTGGCAGCTTCTGCCGTGTTTAAAACGGTTGGAGCGCAACCCGCACTGAGTGTCACTAAGTCGAGTAATTTGCAATGGGACAATAAAAACTACATGGGGAAACGCTTTGAATTTAAGATCAAAGTAACCAACTCAGGCGGTGCGAAGGCAGTCGGTGTAGAAGTGTCTGATACATTGCTTAATGGCTATAAAGCTGAATCAGTGACTGTGATCAAAAGTAATAATAGCGATAGTTGGACGTGTCCACAACAAGGTCCTGATGAGGTGAAATGTATAGGGGATATCAGTGTTAGTTCAAATGCTGAAGTGGTGATCACGGCTCGTAGCCCTTATACAACAGAACGACCCAGAAATATTGCTGTGGTGAAGCATAGCGCATTAGCAACGGATTTAACTGCAACCTATGAAGGGTGGGGTAACGCGCCTGTAAACCCTATGACGCTTACAATTTCTAAGCATAAATTTGCATCGACTACAAACAATACCAGTTTGGTTAGTCGAGGAGAGAATATTAGTAGTGCAATCACAGTGACGGTGTCTAATGATGCTGATAAACCCACACAAGGCACATTGAAAGTTGTTGATGTACTCGCCAGTGGAGAGTCTTTTGTCGCAACCGGAAGTTATGGTGAAAACTGGCATTGTAGTCATTCAGGAGAGGGGCTTGGGGGGACAGTTACGTGTTTGTATCAAAAGTCGAGCTCTGGTAGTTGGCAAGGGATCCCAGTCACCAAAGCCAGTCCGCCCTCATTGCTTACCATTACCACTAATGCAAAACAGCTAGGGGATTTGAAGAATACCGCAACCGTGACGGATCATAATGGGCTGCCGGGCAGTGCTCAGCAGTCAGCAACAATCCGCTCAGCGGTGTCTGCAGATTTAAAAGTCACTAAAACAGCCAATCTTAGTCAATTATCTGCGGCGCAGAGTGAGCTAAGTTATCAAATTGTGGTAGAGAATGTCAGTGGTGACACTGTCACTGGTGATGGGCTTAGTGCGTTATTAATTAAAGATACTTTTGCGGGTACATTTAAGGCAAAAAAGGGCAACGTTGAAACCGGTATTCGCTTTGCAGCGAGCGCCAGTAGCCAGCTTGGCGCAACATTTAGTTGTGCAAGGAGTGATGCGGGTCAGTACCAAGATACCGTAAGCACCATAACTTGTCGGCTAGGTAGTAGCCAACAGTTTAAAGTCGGCGACAAGTTAATTTTAACCATGCAGGTGAGTCGACCCGTCGTTACCGTCAATGGCAATTTAAATAACCTCGTTGAGGTCAGTTCTTCCACTCATGTTGATACAGATACCAGTAATAATAAAAGCAATGTATCTGTATCGGTTGTACCGAAGTTTGATGTTGGTGTTACCCTCGCTTCTTACGCAACTGCACCTATTTTAAGTGGCGATGAGGCTCTATTAACACTTGAAGTGTCAAATATGAGTGCCACTACAGCAACTGACGTGGTGCTAAAGCATACCTTTACGCCGCCATCTGGGAGAACGTTTCAATTTATAAGTAGTGTATTCTCGCGGGCAGGACAAGCGAATATATGTACCTTTAATGCCAGTAATGTACTGAGTTGTTCGATTGGCACTTTGAGTGGGAATGAAGTTCAAACAGTCACGATTAAGCTGCGACCAAAAAGTTACCATGACAGAAAAAGTTGGATATTAGCCAGTACTTCTAACATTACCGCTGCCAATATTGATAATGATATAAATAAGGATAACAACACCCAGTTAAGTTCATTACAAGTTAATGTGCGAAACGCGAACTTAAAAATTGAAAATAACGATGTTACGGATCCTGTGGCATGGTATCCGGCTCCTCGTGCGTTTCCGGGTTCATTAGATAATGTACTCGTGTATAAAGTTGATCTTGAATATTTATTTGATAATACCGGCGACTTATCGGTTGCCAGTGGTGTAGGTTACGATTTTACCATGACACCATCAGGTGCTGATAAACAGCTACAGTTTTTATGTGATGGGAGTGCAAAAACTGGTTGTACGGTGGCACAAGCGCGATGTAATAGTATAAATACAGTGATTTCTTCTGCTCATACCATTACCTGTAAAGGACCTGAAAACTCAGGGAATGATTTGGCTGAGTTTGAATTACGCGAAAATAGATATGGCTCTGAGGATAATATTTATACGCGATATCTTTATTTTAAAGTGTTATCTCGACCAAAAACAACCGGTGAAGTGAGTGCGACCACAGCACGTATTTTCTCTAATGAAAATGATCCCATTGCTGCAAACAATAGTGAAGCAGAGCAAACCTCTATTCGAGTTGCTGTTGATTTATCTTTAATAAAACGGGCTTCACTGAGCAAAGTCGCTGTGGGCAGCGTCTTTAATTACTTTCTTGATGTGGGAAATGCGGGTCCTGGTGATGCCGCAGATAATATCATTTATGATTATTTAAGCCATGATCTTGAATTGGCTGGCACACCTTCAATTGCTGGTGGACGTTGTGTGACTGACCAAGCGATTAAATCGGGCGAATCGAGTGCGAAAACCCGGGTGAGGTGTACTGTCGATACCATCGCAAAAGGGCAATCTTTAACAGCGACCATCCCCGTTAAACTAATATCAGTGCCTGCCGGTAACACTTTATACAACGATGCATGGATTGAAACCAAAGGGTTTGATGTTAATTCTAGCAATAACCGAGATGACCTCACACTTCCATTGAGTAAAGGAAATATTTCTGGGCAGGTGTTCTTCGATGCGAATAATGATGGTGTATTGCAAGCGGCAACAGACTCAGGGATTTCAGGTATCACTATTGAATTAAGTGGTACCGAGAGCACAGGTAAAAACATTGGCCCGCTGTTAAAAAATACCGGCACTAGCGGCGAATTTGTATTTGAAGATTTATCAGCAGGCACTTATCAGTTAAAACAGTCTAAGCAAAGTCAATTATCGGGTTATCAAGATGGGTTTGATAGTCGCAATAACAGCATTATATCTGGAAGCAACAACAGTGATGTGATCAGTAATATTACGCTTACTGCAAATCAATCATCGTCTGGAAACTTATTTGCTGAAACGTTACTTGCAGGTGACGCAAGTGTTGAAGGTTCTGTGTTTGTTGATGGCAATCAAAATGGCGTAAAGGAATCACAAGATCTGGCGATCACCAACCTAGCGGTAACGCTTACCGGTAAAGATAAGTTCGGCAATGCTGTGTCATTGACCACCAATACCGACAGCAATGGTGCATTCAAATTTGACGCGCTGCGCCAACCCGATGCAGACGGGTATGTGGTGACGCGCGCAGACACACCCAGCTATGAAGACGGTCAAGATTACCTTGATGGCATAAAGAATACCCATGCGGGTAAAAATGTGGTGAAGATCACTACGGTAGGTAAACCGAGTAAGGTGATCTTTACTGAATTACCTAATGTTGGTGAAGCCCGTGTTGAAGGCGCTGTGTTTGTCGATGGCAATCAAAATGGTGTTAAAGAATCACAAGATCTGGCGATCACCAACCTTGCAGTGAAGCTTACCGGTAAAGACGAATTCGGCAACAGCGTGTCATTGAGCACCAACACTGATAGTAATGGTGCCTTTAGTTTTACGGCGCTGCGCCAACCCGATGCCGACGGGTATGTGTTGACACGCGCAGACACACCCAGCTATGAAGACGGCCAAGATTACCTTGATGGCATCAAGAATACCCATGCGGGTAAGAACGTGGTGAAGATCACTACGGTAGGTAAACCAAGCAAGGTGATCTTTACCGAGCTACCTAATGCTGGCGAAGCCCGTGTTGAAGGCGCTGTGTTTGTCGATGGCAATCAAAATGGCATCAAGGAAAGCAAAGATCTGGCGATCACCAACCTTGCAGTGAAACCCGATGCCGACGGGTATGTGGTGACACGCGCAGACACACCCAGCTATGAAGACGGCCAAGATTACCTTGATGGCATCAAGAATACCCATGCGGGTAAAAACGCAGTCAAGGTAGCTACAGTAGTTAAACCAAGCAAGGTGATCTTTACCGAGCTACCTAATGCTGGCGAAGCCCGTGTTGAAGGCGCTGTGTTTGTCGATGGCAATCAAAATGGTGTTAAAGAATCACAAGATCTGGCGATCACCAACCTAACGGTAACGCTGAGCGGTAAAGATGAATTCGGCAATGCAGTGTCATTGAGCACCAACACTGATAGTAATGGTGCCTTTAGTTTTACGGCGCTGCGCCAACCCGATGCCGACGGGTATGTGGTGACACGCTCAGACACACCCAGTTATAAAGACGGTCAAGATTACCTTGATGGTGTAAAGAATACATACGCAGGTAAGAACACAGTTAAGATCAGCACGGTGGGTAAACCAAGCAAGGTGATCTTTACTGAATTACCTAATGTTGGCGAAGCCCGTGTTGAAGGCGCTGTGTTTGTTGATGGTAACCAAAATGGTATAAAGGAATCACAAGATCTGGCGATCACCAACCTTGCTGTCACGCTGAGCGGTAAAGACGAGTTCGGCAACGGCGTGTCATTGAGCACCAACACTGATAGTAATGGTGCCTTTAGTTTTACTAAGCTGCGCCAACCCGATCCAGACGGATATGTGGTGACGCGCGCAGACACACCCAGTTATGAAGATGGTCAAGATTACCTTGATGGCATCAAGAATACCCATGCGGGCAAAAATGCAGTCAAGGTAGCTACAGTAGGTAAACCAAGCAAGGTGATTTTTACCGAGCTACCTAATGCAGGCGAAGCCCGTGTTGAAGGCGCTGTGTTTGTTGATGGTAATCAAAATGGCATAAAGGAATCACAAGATCTGGCGATCACCAACCTTGCAGTCACACTGACGGGTAAAGACGAATTCGGCAACAGCGTGTCACTGACCACTAACACCGACAGCAATGGTGTATTTAGTTTTACTACGCTTCGCCAACCGGATGCAGACGGGTATGTGGTGACACGAGGCGATACACCCAGCTATGAAGACGGCCAAGATTACCTTGATGGCATCAAGAATACCTATGCGGGTAAGAACACAGTTCAGATCAGCACGGTGGGTAAACCAAGCAAGGTGATCTTTACTGAATTACCTAATGTTGGTGAAGCCCGTGTTGAAGGCGCGGTGTTTGTTGATGGTAATCAAAATGGTGTTAAAGAACCACAAGATCTGGCGATCACCAACCTTGTAGTCACACTGACGGGTAAAGACGAATTCGGCAATGCTGTGTCATTGACCACCAATACCGACAGTAATGGCGCTTTTAGTTTTGCGGCGCTGCGCCAACCCGATGCCGACGGGTATGTGGTGACACGCTCAGATACACCCAGTTATAAAGATGGTCAAGATTACCTTGATAGTGTGAAAAATACGTACGCAGGGAAAAATGTAGTCAAGGTAGCCACGGTGGGTAAACCAAGCAAAGTGATCTTTACTGAATTGCCTAATGCAGGCGAAGCCCGTGTTGAAGGCGCTGTGTTTGTTGATGGCAATCAAAATGGCATTAAGGAAGGTAAAGATCTGGCGATCACCAACCTTGCCGTCACTCTGAGCGGTAAAGACGAATTCGGCAATGCTGTGTCATTGAGCACCAATACCGACAGCAATGGTGCATTCAAATTTGACGCGCTGCGCCAACCCGATGCAGACGGGTATGTGGTGACGCGCGCAGACACACCCAGTTATGAAGACGGCCAAGATTATCTTGATGGCATCAAGAATACCTATGCTGGTAAGAACACAGTTCAGATCAGCACGGTGGGTAAACCAAGTAAGGTGATCTTTACCGAACAGCCTAATGTAGGCGAAGCCCGTGTTGAAGGCGCGGTGTTTGTTGATGGCAATCAAAATGGCGTAAAGGAAGGTAAAGATCTGGCGATCACCAATCTTGCAATCACACTGAGCGGTAAAGATAAGTTCGGCAATGCTGTGTCATTGAGCACCAATACCGACAGCAATGGTGCATTCAAATTTGACGCATTGCGCCAACCCGATGCAGACGGGTATGTGGTGACGCGTTCAGACACACCAAGTTACGAAGACGGTCAAGATTACCTTGATGGCATAAAGAATACCCATGCGGGTAAGAACGCGGTGAAGGTCATTAAGGTGGGTAAACCAAGCAAGGTGATCTTTACCGAACTGCCTAATGCAGGCGAAGCCCGTGTTGAGGGCGCGGTGTTTGTTGATGGCAATCAAAATGGTGTTAAGGAAGGTAAAGATCTGGCGATCACCAGCCTAGCAGTCACGCTGAGCGGTAAAGATGAATTCGGCAACGCTGTGTCATTGAACACCAACACCGACAGCAATGGTGCATTCAAATTTGACGCGCTGCGCCAACCCGATTCAGATGGTTACCTTGTTACGCGCGCAGACACACCCAGCTATGAAGACGGCCAAGATTACCTTGATGGCATAAAGAATACCCATGCGGGAAAAAACGCAGTCAAGGTAGCTACAGTAGGTAAACCAAGCAAGGTGATCTTTACCGAACTGCCTAATGCAGGCGAAGCCCGTGTTGAGGGCGCTGTGTTTGTTGATGGCAATCAAAATGGCATCAAGGAAAGCAAAGATCTGGCGATCACCAGCCTAGCAGTCACGCTGAGCGGTAAAGATGAATTTGGCAACGCAGTGTCATTGACCACCAACACCGATAGTAATGGCGCATTCAAATTTGACGCACTGCGCCAACCGAATGCTGATGGGTATGTGGTGACACGAGGCGATACGCCAAGCTATGAAGACGGTCAAGATTATCTTGATGGTATAAAGAACACCTATGCGGGCAAAAACGCAGTCAAGGTAGCTACAGTAGGTAAACCAAGCAAGGTGATTTTTACCGAGCTACCTAATGCAGGCGAAGCCCGTGTTGAAGGCGCTGTGTTTGTTGATGGCAATCAAAATGGCATCAAGGAAGGTAAAGATCTCGCGATCATAAGCCTTGCTGTCACGCTGAGCGGTAAAGATGAATTCGGCAACGGCGTGTCACTGACCACTAACACAGATAGCAATGGTGCATTTAGTTTTACGGCACTGGCGCCAACCGAATGCTGATGGGTATGTGGTGACACGAAGCGATACGCCAAGCTATGAAGATGGTCAAGATTACCTTGATGGCATAAAGAATACTCATGCGGGTAAAAATGTGGTGAAGATCACTACGGTAGGTAAACCAAGCAAGGTGATCTTTACCGAACTACCTAATGCAGGCGAAGCCCGTGTTGAAGGCGCTGTGTTTGTTGATGGCAATCAAAATGGTGTTAAAGAACCACAAGATCTGGCGATCACCAGCCTTACAGTCACGCTGATCGGTAAAGACGAATTTGGCAACGCAGTGTCACTGACCACTAACACAGATAGCAATGGTGCATTTAGTTTTACTAAGCTGCGCCAACCCGATGCAGACGGGTATGTGGTGACACGAGGTGATACACCCAGTTACGAAGACGGCCAAGATTACCTTGATGGTACAAAGAATACCTATGCGGGTAAAAACGTTGTTAAGATCATCAAGATTGGTAAACCAAGTAAGGTGCTCTTTACCGAGCAAGCCAATGCTGGAAGTTTACAGCTTGAAGGGCGAGTGATTTTAGATGTTAATCAAGACAAAGTATTTGGTAACGGTGATAAAGGCCTAGCAAATATTACATTCGAGTTGTCAGGGAAAGATGAATTTGGCTTTGATATTAAATTAAGTACAACGTCAAATAATAATGGTGAGTTTGTATTTACAGGGTTACGCCAGCCCTCACCTGACGGTTATTGGCTGTCGCAAGGAAAGGTCGATGTCTATTTAGATGGGCGAGATTACCTATCGGGCGCTGTGGTTAAAGAGCAAGATGGAATTAAATTACATCAGGTTGCGTTAGCGAAAGGCGCAGTTTTATTTACTGAAAAGCATCCTAAGAATGAGGCAAAGATCAGTGGCCGAGTTTATGTTGATGTCGCGCAAGATGGGACTGAGCAGTCACTAGATAGACATATTTCTGGCGTTGAACTGATCCTTTCAGGGCAAGATGTTTTAGGTCGTGAGGTGAATTTAAAAACCACTACCGATCAGTTGGGGAATTATGCATTTGATAACTTATTTGCCTCGAATAGCCAAGGGTATACTGTAAAACAGGTTCACCCTGCCTTGTACAATGATGGTATCGACTACTTAGCATCTAAGGCGATTAGCAATAGTCAAAAAAGTGATGTTGTCGATAACATGGCATTGGTGAACTCAGCACATATACGGTTAGATTTTACTGAGCAGTTACCAGCCAATGATGCCAAAATCACAGGTACTATTTTTGTTGATGCTGCGCAAGATGGTCAATTGAATACGAATGATAAAGCGCTTTCTGGCTATGCAATTAAATTGGCTGGCAAAGATTTATTTGATAATGAAGTATCATTGAGTACGACATCAGATAGTCAGGGTCAGTTTGAGTTTTCACAGCTATATGCGGCGAATACGGCGGGATACCGACTTACTCATACACAGTCTGATGTATATGTTGATGGTGCAGATTACCTGAATAATAGCAAACAAACCAACCCTGACGATGTCGTTACAGTCAGTGTTGCCACTTCAAGTACGACACATGTTGATTTAACCGAACAATTACCTGCTAACGACAGTGCTATCAATGTCATTGTATTTGCAGATCAAAATCAAAATGGGCAGTTGGATACGATAGATTCCGCTTTGGCGAATACAAAAGTCTCTTTATCGGGTAAGAATATACTGGGTGAAAATGTAAATCTCAGTGCGCTAACAGATAGTCAAGGCAGAACGTCATTTACACAACTTTATGCGTCTGATGCACAGGGTTATTCACTTACCCAAGTACAACCTGCATATCACTTTGATGGTAAAGATTATGCGCAAGACAGCTTAATAAGCAACAGTGACAATACCGATATTATTGCTCAGTTGCGTGTAACGGGCAGCAATGTATTAACGGCAGAGTTTACGGAGTTAGCACCTGTCAATGATGCGCTAATAACTGGGCGCGTCTTTGTTGACCAACAACAAAATGGCCAATTTGAGGCAACAGACAGTGGGTTAGCGAATATAACTGTGACTTTGCAAGGGGCAGATATATTTGACCGTTCTGTCCAAGCAACGGCCGTTACCAACAGCGAGGGTGACTTTAAGTTTGAGCAGTTATACGCATCGAACTCTGCAGGTTATAGCTTGCTTCAATCTCAACCAGCGGATTATTTAGATGGCCTTGATTACAAGCAAGGTGTAACAAGCATAGAGAGCGACCGTATTGTAAATATTGTGGTTGCACAAAGTGCTCAGCAAGATGGCTATTTTTTTACCGAGTTAGAACAGGCTAATTCAAGCATCAGTGGTGTGGTGATAAGTGATTTGAATCATGACGGCTTGGTACAGAATGGTGAACTTGGTATCGCCAATGTTGAGATTAAACTGACAGGTACATCACGCTACGGACAGGTTGTGAGCCGCAATTTGACCAGCGATGAAAATGGCGAGTTTATGTTTGAACGCTTGCCAGCCAGCGATGCGCGTGGTTATCACATTAAGCAAGTACAGCCTAGTGGTTGGTATGACGGGCTTGAGTCTTTTGCAGGTCAAATTCAAACCGGTGAAAATGACGTGTTTATTGTTGCACTCGACGCATCACAAGATATTGATAGTTTGGTATTTGCTGAATTAGCCCTGTCCAAACTGAGTGGCTCTGTGTTTGTTGATGCAGACGATAATTCACTGCTTAGTGCAGCCGAGCGCAGTATTTCGAACGTCACAGTGACTTTAAGCGGCTTCACCATTAGTAATGAGCTTATTGAGTCATCAGTGCAAACCGATGAAAGCGGTTTTTACCAATTTAATACATTGCCGCCAAGTGATGAACAAGGTTATCAATTGAGTCAGCTTCAGCCTAATAATTATGCTGATAGCTTTGACGCAGTCAATGGGGTGCGTATTGCCCAAAGTGATCAAACTGACGTGATTTTACTTGGTCAGGTATGGCCTGGCAGCAATTTAATCAACAATAACTTTACTGAGCGTTATGCAATTGAATTGCAAGGGAGAGTATTCGTTGATATGGATGATGATGCCAAACTACCAGCTCTATTAAATAAAAATGAATATCAAGCGCTTGCCATTAGTGAGGTGTTGATCACTTTATCAGGGAATGATTATCGCGGTGAAGCAGTTAAGCAAGAAACACGAACCAATGAATTGGGTGAATATCAATTTACTGATTTAGCCCCGAGCTCAGCACAAGGGTATGTGATTGAACAGCTACAACCTGAGCAGTACGTGGATGGCCAAGAAATGGCGATGGCACAATTGGTTGCCAACTCTAAAGGCCAAGATATTATCACCACACCTCCGTTGTTAGGCACAAAAAACTATGCGTATTTCGATTTTGCTGAATTACCAAAGGCGTCAATTGGCGGCACCGTTTGGGTAGACAGTGATGAAAATGGCCTGCTTGATGACAGTGAAACTATCGGTATTAGTGGTGTTACCCTGACACTGTCAGGAGTAACAACGGATAATGAAGCGGTAGAATTAGTCTCGACCAGTAATGAACAAGGGGTCTTTTTGTTCGACTATTTACGCCCAGGTGTTTATCAGGTAATTCAAACACATCCAACAGCTTGGCTGGATGGAAAAGAGCAAGTGGGTTCTCTTGGCGGCGATGTACAAAATGATGGTTTTTTAAATATAACCCTAGGACTGGGAGAGCATGGCATTGGGTACAACTTTGCTGAGCGTGGCAGTCATATTGCCGGTACGGTGTATGTTGATTTAAACGATGATGGTGAACAACAGCGTTCAGAAATTGGCTTAAGTGATGTTGCGATTCATATTTCAGGTATTGATTTAAACAATCAAAGTGTGTCACGTACCGCAACCACAGATCGTTATGGTCGTTATCAGATCCGTAATTTACCCCTGTCAGATCAAAATGGCTTTGAGTTGACAGAAACACAACCAGACAATACCCAGGATGGTAAAGAAGCCGCTGGCAGTATTGGGGGAGTGGTTGCGCTGAGAATTGGTGATGACCAAATCAGTGAAATCATCATAGAGCGTCATATTACCGATGCAACAGCGTATAACTTTGGCGAGCAGTTAATGGATCCGGCTGCGATCAGTGGTGCCGTGTGGCAAGACAACAACCATAACCGTTCTGATGATGATGGTAACGGCCAAGCTGGTTGGTTAGTTGAGTTATTACCTGATCAATTAAATGGTGAAGCTAACGAATTAGACTCTGAACCTTTGGCTGTGGTTGAGTCAGATCAAAACGGCAAATATCAATTTGAAGGTTTACCGGTTGGCGTATACGAAGTACGTTTTCGTCATCCTCAAGGGGGCGTGATTTACGGTATTCCTGTATCTGGAGATCCTGATACCAATACAGACAAAGGCACTATTTTAAACATTGTGCTCAGCGCCGGAGAGCATGTGCCAGAACAGTCACTGCCGGTTGACCCATCGGGGGTGATTTACGATGTTAATTCACGTACGCCAATACAAGGTGCAAAAATTGAGATCATAGGTCCAGTTGGGTTTGATCCTGATTTACATTTGGTGGGGGGGCAGCCGAATGTGGAACAAACCACTGGGGATGATGGTTTCTATCAATTTTTATTATTTGCACAAGCGCCCGCTGGAGAATACCGTTTAGAGGTGACTTCACCAAGTGGTTATTACAGCGGCCTGTCAAAGCAATTACCGGTATGTGATGTGCAGCTTAAAGTCGGTGCTCATGAATTACCTGTGACGGTACATAAAGTAAATACCGCGCCGACATTAGCGGCGGTAAAACATGATCCTTTGGCATGTCCTAGCGATTCACAAGGCATCTATGCCTCAATGGACTCTACGCAGTACTATACCCGTTTTTTCATCCAGCCAAAACTGCCATCAGGTAATGTGGTAAACAACCATATTCCATTAGATCCTTATGATGAAAGTATGGTGCAAGTGAGTAAAAAAGCACTGAAACAAGATGTGGTGATTGGTGAGCTGATCCCGTATCACATTGCCATTCATAATCGTGCAGAAATAAGCATTAACCCAGTTGATTTTATTGATCAGCTTCCTGCTGGGTTTAAGTATGTCGCAGGAAGTGCTCGCATTGACGGGCAATTCATGGAACCACAACAAATGGGACGTCAGTTGCGTTGGAATGGGCGCACCTTGTCACCTCAGCAAAGTGTGTTGATTGATTTACTGGTTGTGGTTGGTGCTGGTGTGAGTGAAGGCAAGTTTGTAAACCAAGCATGGGCTGAGTTTAGTGGTGGTCAATTTAATGGTTTAAATACCAAGCGCATTTCAAATATAGCTAATGCCACCGTGCGTGTGATCCCAGATTCAATCATGGACTGTAGTGATTTAACTGGGCAAGTATTTGATGATATGAACCGTAATGGCATTCATGATCCCCAAGAACCCGGCTTACCAGCCGTTAAATTAGCCACTGCACAAGGGCTTTGGATCACCACCGATCAATATGGTCGTTACCACCTTGCGTGTGCTGATGTGCCACATCAAAGTCGTGGTAGCAACTTTATCATTAAAGTTGATACGCGCAGCTTACCGTCAGGGTATCGGGTGACGACAGAAAACCCTCGAGTAGTGCGTCTTACGCGAGGTAAAAATGTGGAAGCTAATTTTGCTGCCAGTATTCATCGTGTGGCACGTATTCAATTAAGTGCTGAAGCATTTGAAAATGGACAGATCAAAGCAAACTATCGGGCGCAGTTAAATCAACTACTGAATGCCGTTGCATCAACAGATGTGGTGATAAGACTGGCATACCGTGATGCTAAAAAAGAAGGTTATGAGATAGCGCAACAGCGTGTTGCGCATCTAAAAGAATGGCTTGTTGAGCAATGGCAAAACAGCAATAAGGATCACACCTTGACTGTGGAAGAAGAAATTGTCGAATCGGTATTTTCGCAGCCCCAGAGCGCGAAAAAAGGGGTTACCCATGATTAAATTAAGTGCTTTAAACCCTGTATCGGTTTCAGTTTTGATTGCGTTAAGCTGCAATATAAATAATTTGGCTTATGCCGCAAGCTTAGAAAATAACACTGCACGTAATCCGGATGTTGCCAGTAATACTGAGCAGCAATTGGTGCAAAAGCATTTTGTGTTACATGCATTAGCGCCAGTGAGCGCAACAGAGGTGGAACAATCACACACTGAGCAAGTGGCAAAAGAAGCGAATTATGTGAAAGATTCTGCGATTCGTTTTGTATCAGGTAAGCATTTTCTCACTGGTTCAACAAAACAAGAAATGGACTTTATCATTGGTCAGCTTCGCGGTAAAAAGCAATTAAAGCTCCATTTTATTGGCCATGCCGATAGCCAACGACTCAGCCCGAATGCGAAGAAAATTTATAAAACCAATCAGGGCTTGTCAGAGCATCGAGCAGATATTGTGGCGGCCTACTTTCGCCAGCAATTGGGGCTAAAAAGTGATGCGACTACCACTGTTGGGCGTTCAAATCGAGAACCAGTTGCCAGTAATGCCACTTTAGCGGGCATGGCGCGAAATCGCCGTGTTGAAGTAATAGCGGTGTATGTTGAAGAAAAAATCACAACCAAAACAGTGATACAAGCTGGGCCACAACGACAGTTGATATGTGACAACCCCATGTTACCACAGCCCGCAATGGCCATTACGCTGGATGGGCAACCGTTTGCGTCTGGTGATAGCGCCAATAATGCTGATCAACAGCGCTGTGCAGATGTGGCGCTTAAAAAAATGCAGCTGCAATTGAAATACGATCCACTTGAGGCACTGCCTAAGCTCAGTATTCAACATGCATTAACCCAATCGGGTAATACCTTGATGATGCATTTGAAGGGTTACAGTAACTACAGCAGCTTTATAAAATATGCAGAAGTCTTGGTTATGGCCCCAGATGATCAGCAGGTACTCAGTAAGGTGTCACTCAATGATAATTTAGAGGGCAAGTGGCGTTTACCTGGTAACTTATTAGGGATGAGCTTAGCGTACCGGTTGAGAGTATATGACAACAGCGGCCGTTTTGATGAAACAATACTTAATAGCGCCGACTTTCGGCCGAAATTTGCGGTAGCGCCAGTAAAAGTAACAGGCTACTTACTGACAAGCTACGGCAAGTCTCAGTTAGAAAAGCAAAGTATCAAAGTAGCAGGAGGCACGCTGACGTTATATGGTGAGCAAGTGCCAGAGCAACACCATGTGTTCTTTTTAGGTCGTGTGGTGGCGATCACCCGCGAGCGTAAATTTGTCCATCAGCAAATAGTTCGTTCCGGCTTTCATCGTGCTGAAGTGGCTGTTTTGGATGATGATGGTAATGGCACTTTGATCCACCGTGATTTAGCGCTACCAAAAAGTGATTGGTTTTATGTAGCGATGGCTGACTTAACGGTTGGACAAAATAGCCATAATGGACCGGTTGATTTACTGAATAAAACTCAACATAAAGATGGTGAGTTATTTGCTGACGGGCGTTTGGCTGGCTACATTACAGGAAAATGGCAAGACGAGTATCAAGTCACAGCGCGATTAGACACCCGTGAAGCTCCCCTTAATGCGCTATTTTCGAACATTCATCAAAAAGATCCAAAAAGCTTATTCAGGCGTTTGGAAGAGCAAGCCCATCCGAGTGAATTTGGTGATGACTCAACCACACGAGATGATGCGCCCAGTAATGGTAAGCTATATTTAAAAATTGCCAAAGATGATAATCAGGTTTTATGGGGTAACTTTAATACGCAAATAAGCGATACAGAGTTAAGCCGAGTAGAGCGTGGTTTATACGGTCTACAGGCAAAGTATGTGAGTGCTGATGTAACACAGTTTGGTGAAAGTACCGCGGGTGCCGAGTTATTTGTCGCTGAAGCTGAAACCTTACCAGCCTATGAAACGCATAGGGCCACTGGAGGCTCGCTTTATTACCTTCAACATCAAGATATTGTCATTGGCTCTGAGCAAATAGCCGTTGAAGTACGAGATAAAATCTCAGGGTTAGTGTTAGTACGTCGAGCATTAGTGGCTGGGCAAGACTATGATATTGATGCCTTGCAAGGGCGTATATTACTCACCAAACCTTTGTCGTCATTTGAATTTGATGATTTATTGGTTCGTGCCGCAAGCTTAGATAATAACCCCACCTATTTAATCGCCAATTATGAATACAGCGCAGGATTTTCGCAGCTGAATAATTTGACCTATGGTGGCCGTATTAGCCAATGGTTAAACGGCAAAGTGCAAATCGGCGCAACAGTACGTCAGCAAAAGCTCGATGAATATGATGATAACTTATATGGTTTGGATGCGATATATCGGCACAGTGAACACAGTTATGTGAAAGTTGAAGCGGCTGAAACACAAGGTATCGCAAGTGCGTTAAGCACTTTTAATGGTGGCTTTAGTTTTGATAATACGCAGTCTGCTGACACGCCAACGAATGCACAAGGAGTACGTGTTGAAGCGGCCTCTACATGGCACGAATTAGGGTTAAATAACGATGGCAAGGTCAATGTGTATTGGCAAAAGCTACAACAAGGCTTTGCGGGACTTGGTCAAGTCAACGCTGATGAAGCACAAACCGCAGGGGTTTTATTAACTTGGCAAGCAACAGAAGATACGCAGGTTAAACTTAAAGCTGACGAAAATAAGGTGAAAGCACGTTATCATCGCCAAGCGGCTGAGCTAGACATTGCACATGAATTGACTGAGCAATGGCAAGTGAGCGCAGGGATCCGTATGGATAAGCGTGAGCAGCTACATGCTATATCATCTGAAAATGCACTTGTGGTAGGGCAAGCAGATGAAGGTCAGCGCACTGATGTGGCTTTACAACTGCAATATAATCCTAAAACAGACTGGTTAGCGTATGGGTTTGTGCAAGGTACACTCGATAAAGAAGTAACGCGAAAGGCCAATGATCGAATTGGCTTTGGGGGAGAGGTTCAGATTTCTGAAGCGATCACACTCAAAGGCGAAACATCTCAAGGAAAGCAAGGCTTTGCCGCTGTTGCTGGGGTTGATTATGCTTACAGTGCGTCAGGCAATGTATATCTCAATTATCAATTAGACCCTGATGGAGATGACTTATTCAATTCTCGTCAACAGCGTCAATGGGTAACGGGCGCTCGGCATCGTTTTAGTGATTCAACCAGTGTGTATGGTGAGCAACAATTCCAAAAAGATGATCGTCAAACGGGTATCACGCACGCTTATGGCGTTGATCATAGCATTAACGAACGTTGGCAAGTGCAGGTTGGCTTTGAAAATGGCGACATAGATTTATTTGAGCAAGGTCAATTGGCGCGAGACAGTGTCACGTTAGGGTTAGGGTATTTGCACCAAGGTCTACGCTGGTCAGGTGCGTTAGAGTATCGTCAAGATAGCACCGATGATGAGCAGCGTACAAACTGGCTAATGCGTCATAACTTTACTGCGAAACTGTCGCCCGATTGGCGTGCGCAGCTACGTCTTGATACAGCGATAAGCGAGAGCAATGTTGAGAGCGACAATAGCGGTTTAAACAGCGATTTTACAGAGTTTCAGCTAGGGTTTGCTTATCGTCCGATAGAGGTAAGCCCTTGGTCAGGCATGGCAAGTGTGACCTATTTAGAAGATTTAGCACCCGCACAGCAACTCAATGGCATTGGCTTAGATAACACCCCACAGCAACGCAGTACCGTTTGGTCTGTTGATGTGAATTACCGATTAACTTCGCGCTGGCGAGTGGGGGCTAAGTTTGCTCAGCGTACAGGAGAGGTGCGATTAGGGCGTGATGCGGGACCTTGGTTTGACTCTACTGCCCAGCTGCATGTCCTTAGAGCCGATTATCATTTAGCACATAGCTGGGACGCGACGTTAGAATGGCGTAATTTATCAGTAGAACGCGCACAAGACGAGCGCAGCGGCGCACTTGCAGCCATTCATCGCCACGTGGGAGAGCATATGAAAGTGGGTATTGGTTATAACTTTACTGAATTTTCAGATGATTTAACTGATTTTGATTATGACTCAAAAGGTTGGTTTATCAATTTAACGGGTAAATTTTAACAAATAAACGCACTGGCCCAGTCGGTATGTTAGCAGTGCTACTGGGCTACATAAAACTTTCATTGTCTGCGGCTGTCTCATTGTTCGATTTTGGGTTAAAATAACGACATAACTCCATTAACAAGATAGTGAATGTCAAAACAGGATCCTTACCTTAGCCGAGAGCAAGATAAATACGAAAACCCAGTTCCCAGCCGTGAATTTATTTTAGAGCACATTAAAAAAGTGTCAGCAAAAGCGGCCACCTTTAGTCACCTCTGTAGTGATTTGAATGTATTCGAATCAGAGCGGCAAATAGCCTTTAAGCGTCGTTTGCGCGCCATGGAACGTGACGGTCAATTACATTTCAATAAGTTCAAACGTTATGTGATCCCAACCGATGATGGATTGGTTAAAGGTCGAGTGATCGGGCATCGTGATGGCTTTGGATTTTTGGTGGTGGAAGGCGAACCTAAAGACTGGTTTGTTGCAAAACATCAAATGAATATGGTTTTGCACGGTGACATTGTTTTAGCCAAAGCAGCAAGCCGTGGTTCTGGCGGTAAAGTAGAAGCGCGCATTATAAAAGTACTCGCGGGTGAGCGTGCACCAATTGTTGGGCGCTATTTCGTTGAGCATGGTACGGCCGTTGTGGTGCCAGAAGATCCGCGTCTTACCCAAGACATTATTATATTGCCTGGTAGCGAAAATGGGGCGCGTCATAATCAAATGGTGCAGGTTGAGATCACACAAAGTCCAAGCCGACAAATGAATGCAGTGGGTAAAGTACTTGAAGTGCTCGGCGACCACATGGCGCCAGGAATGGAAATTGAAGTGGCGTTGCGTAATCACGACATTCCGCATGTATGGCCAGAAGCGGTGTTAGAGCAAGTAGCGAAACATGGTGAGTTTGTTGAAGAAGCAGATAAAGCCGGGCGGGTTGATTTGCGCGAGCTGCCGTTAGTCACCATTGATGGTGAAGATGCCCGCGACTTTGATGATGCCGTTTATTGCGAACGTAAAAAGTCGGGTGGATGGCGTCTATGGGTCGCCATTGCCGATGTGTCTCATTATGTACCAAAAGGCAGTGCACTGGATAAAGAAGCCATTGAACGCGGTAACTCAGTGTATTTTCCAGAGCAAGTGATCCCGATGCTTCCTAAAGTATTGTCGAATGGATTGTGTTCACTGAATCCAGAAGTTGATCGCTTGTGTATGGTGGCAGAGATGACAGTCTCTGAAGCGGGTAAGTTATCTGGTTATCGTTTTTGCGAAGCGATCATGAACTCACATGCACGCCTCACTTACACCAAAGTACATGCGATTTTGCAAGGTGATGAAATACTGCGCGAACAATATGCCGCGGTTGTGCCGCATTTGATTGATTTACAGCAAATGTATATGGCATTGAAGTCGGCACGTCAGACACGAGGTGCCATAGAGTTTGAAACCGTTGAAACACGCTTTGTGTTTAACGCTCATCGTAAAATTGAATCTATCGTGCCCTTAGTGCGTAATGATGCGCATAAGTTGATTGAAGAATGTATGATTTTAGCCAATGTGTCAGCGGCTAAGTTATTAGAAAAACATGAAGCACCCGCGCTATATCGTATTCATGATGAGCCGGATCAAGAAAAACTCAGTCACTTTAGACAATTTTTAAATGACTTAGGCATTGAAAGTTTATTGCCTAACGACCCTGAGCCAAAAGAATTAACGGCGGCACTGGCACAATTGGGAGATCGCCCAGAAAAAGAATTGATCCAGACCATGTTATTACGCTCTATGAAGCAAGCCGTATATCAGGCTGATAACATTGGACACTATGGATTAGCGTTGTCTGCATATGCGCATTTTACATCGCCTATCCGCCGTTACCCTGATTTAGTGGTTCATCGAGCGATTAAAGGCATATTAGCAAGCCAAGGCCAGCAAACATCGGGTGCCTATGTTTACGAAAATGATGAAGTTGATAGGTTAGGCGAGCAATGCTCGACCACTGAACGTCGTGCTGATGATGCAACCCGAGAAGTGGCTGACTGGCTCAAATGTGAATACATGCAAGATCATGTAGGCGATGAATTCTCTGGTGTGGTGTCGTCAGTGACCAACTTTGGGTTATTTGTTCGCTTAGATGACTTGCAAATTGATGGCTTAATTCATGTTTCTAACTTGGGGCAAGAGTACTACCAATATGATGGGGCCAAGCATACCCTCATTGGTGAGCACTCCCACTCCGTTTACCGTTTGGGTGATAAGCTTACTGTGACCGTTGCGTCTGTGAGCTTAGACGAGCGTCGAGTTAACTTGGTATTGGCGGGAGAGGCGGTACCTGATAGATACGCACGTCGACGTGCAAAACCACAGACTAAATCAAAACAACATGCGCCAAGTAGTGTGCGTTCACAGCTAAAAGCAGGTAAAATCCCCAGCAAAGACCAGCAAGATGAGCAGAGTAAGCCGTCTAAAAAGCCGAGTAAGGGTAAAAAGACCACGCCGAAAGGTAAGCTGAAAAAAGCGAAATCGTCGAGTGCTGAAGTGACTAAAGGCAAAGCAAAACCTAAAGCCAAAAAAGCCAAAGCAAAGCGCCCTGGTAAAAACGCCCGTAAACGTAAAAGCACTGGAGCATAAACGCAGTGAGTAATGAATTAATTTATGGTTTTCATTCTATTGAAGCCATTTTAAACAAAGAGCCTGAGCGCTTTTTAGAGATCTACGTATTAAAAGGGCGTGAAGATAAACGCTTAAATCCAATCATTAATGAAGCACGTAGATTTGGCATTTCGGTGCAGTTTATGCAGCGTAAAGCATTAGATAACAAATCAAAAGGCGAGCAACATCAAGGTATTATTGCCAATGTGAAAGCGGCGCGTACTTACAGCGAACGTGATTTAGATGACATCATTGCCAGAGAAGAAAACCCCTTCTTTTTAGTATTAGATGGCGTCACTGATCCGCATAACCTAGGTGCTTGTTTACGTAGTGCTGATGCTGCGGGTGTCCATGGTGTGATCGTACCAAAAGACAAGTCAGCTAAATTAACCGGTACGGCTCGTAAAGTTGCCTGTGGGGCAGCAGAAACAGTACCGTTGATCCAAGTTACCAACCTTGCTCGTACTCTGCGTGATATTAAAGAGGCGGGAGTTTGGGTTGCTGGTACGGCGGGTGAAACAGACACTCATGTGTTTGATGCAAGCTTAACGGGTCCAATTGCAATCATCATGGGGGCGGAAGGAGATGGCATGCGCCGTTTAACCCGTGAACATTGCGATATTTTAGTGAAAATTCCTATGGTTGGCACGGTGTCAAGTTTGAACGTGTCAGTGGCAACTGGAGTGTGTTTGTTTGAAGTGTTGCGTCAACGTAACGCGGTATAACTCATCGATGTTGTCATACCGAGGTTAGAGAACACTCTAACCTCATCGTCTTCCTTCTCTTTTGTTACCTAACTATTCCTCAGCCAGCAAACGGGCTAATTCAGTCAATGAGCGCACAGTATAAGTAGGCTTTATATCAACTGGACATGATTGATTCTGGTGCTGCAACCAGCAGCTGTCAATACCAAACAGATTAGCGCCCAAAATGTCGCTACTTGGGGTATCACCGACCATCAGTACTTTAGATTTATCTGGCTCACCAAACAGCGATAAAGTGTGTTGGAAAATTTTGGGATCGGGCTTGGCAATGCCGACCAGCTCAGAGATAACCAAATGCTCAAAGTGTGCTGTAAGGCCGGTGTGATCTAACCTGCGTTGCTGCAATGCGGCAAACCCATTGGTAATGATCCCCAGCTTGGCTTTACCCTGTAACTGGGTTAATAATTCGCGTGCACCGGGTAAAGGTTCACAAATTGCAGCCATTGCCGTTAAAAACCCTTCGTTGAGTTGCTCCGCAGGTACATTAAGCTTGTTGGCCCACGATGAAAAGCGGGTAACTTGTAATGTTTTAGCATCGATAAGGCCTGCCTGATAATCTAGCCACAGTGGGGCGTTGACCTGTTGATACTCTGTAAAGTGCTCAGCAGTAAATGTGACCCCATATTGTGCGAACATGACTTGCAACCCCGCGCATGCATTAAAGCTAAACAGGGTTTCATCGGCATCAAATAAAATATGTGTGTATTTCATAGTACCCTTTATTGATTGTTGAACAGTTCTGCATGAATGAAAGGTGCCATAGCAAGGGTCAAGGCTTGTGTGTAGGTGCTTTCTCTGGTTGCTAAGTTGTTGGTAAGTAAACCAATCGCACCGCCTTTTTGCTTTATGTTGGTGGTGTTAAAAGTTTTGTCCATTACCGGCCCAAGCTCCTCTCCTGCGATCAGTGCATCGAAAATAACTTGAGGGAGCGGCAGGTTACTGCTGCGGTTTACACTGGTGTGTTGTGAATTTGCTATTACGACATAGGCAAATGTTGCTGGGCCATAGCTAAACTGATGCGCGCCGCCCTCCATTGCACAATAATAGTCTGCGTTGTGGTGTTGCATTAAATACTCGACTCTATTTTGTGCGCCAAGTCGTGTTTGTTCTTCCCCTAAAGGTTGCTCAGGCACCAAAGAAGGCGCATGCAGCCCTTCGCAATGGATAGTCTTATCAGGAAAGTAATTGCTAAAAACCTGCTTTGCAGCATTTATTTTTATTGGGTTTTGCGAGCCGACTAAGATGCTTAACTGTGTCATTGAAATCTCGTGCTGTACAAAAGAGCAAACAGTGTAAGCTTGGTGTTATTTGCCCGCAAGTTAAATAACCTCCGGTTTGGATAAGGGTTTTGGAATAGAAAGTGTTTTGAAAACAAACTTAACTACAATCCAATGATGATATTTTGCTCAATATCAAGGCGATTTTATGCAGTAATAGCGGGCTATTACAAATGAAAGCAACGCCGAGAGTGAGAAAAATAGCTTTATTGGGCAAATTCGCTTATCCAGAGCTGAGGTTAAATAGGTAAGTCGACCTGCATCATGCTTTCTAAAGCGCGTTTTTTGAGTAATAGATCTTTGATAAGCGGGGTTAATACCAGCTCCATTGCTAAGCCCATTTTCCCACCCGGTACGACAAGGGTATTCATTCTTGACATAAAGCTGCCTTCTATCATTTGCAGGTAATAGGGGAAGTTAACGTCGTCGATACCGCGAAAGCGGATCACCACAAAGCTTTCATCTAAAGAGGGAATATCTTTAGCGCTAAATGGGTTTGACGTGTCGACTGTCGGCACTCGTTGAAAGTTGATATGGGTACGTGAGAATTGGGGGGTGATGTGGGTAATGTAATCATCCATACTGCGTACAATCGAGCTCATCACGGCTTCGCGTGAATGACCGCGTTCGTTGGTGTCACGGATCATTTTTTGGATCCATTCAAGATTGATAATTGGCACCATACCGATAAGTAAATCGACGTGTTTAGCAACGTCATGCTCTTGTGTTACTACCCCTCCATGAAGGCCCTCATAAAAAAGCACATCGGTATTTTTATCAAGCTGCTGGTAGGGAGTAAATGTGCCGGGTAGCTGATTATACGGAACGGCATCATCAAAAGTATGCAAATACCGGCGAACACGGCCTTCACCGAGCTGACCATAATTGTCAAAGAGCTCCTCTAGCGCACAAAAGTCATTGGCTTCTTTGCCAAAGTAGCTGATGTGTTTGCCTTCTTGTAATGCTTCACGTTTGAGCTTATCCATTTCTGGGCGGGTATAACGATGAAAGCTGTCCCCTTCAATCAATGCAGCATTGGCGTCAAGACTACGAAAGATATGTTTGATAGCATTGGTGGTGGTCGTTGTTCCTGCACCAGAGCTACCTGTAATGGCTATTATCGGATGTTTTTGCGACATATTCGCCTCATGATCTCAGTAATTGGGAACGTTTGTGAAATTGATGTTACCTGATGCCGGCAAGATAGCAAGCTTTGTGCTTTGTTTAGCAAGTGGTTATCATAGGCAAAAAAAGACAGGGAATATTATGAAGGTTCTAGTTTTTATCAGCACGCTGTGGTGTACATTTACCAGTATTCATGCCATTTCAGCCATGCCAAGTAGTCAATTGTTTGTGGCTGAAAAAACGCCGCAAGGTGTTAAAGTGAAAGCCATTACATCGGATGATAGTTACCATAATCAGCCACTTACAACCGATGGCGGCGTGTATTTTACCAAAGAGTTAAGCACTCAAGAGGGCAGTCAAACAGATTTGTTTTTCTATGACTTTACCACGCAGCAAACGCGTAACCTGACCAATTCCCCCGTCTCGGAATATTCACCGACTTTATACCCTCACGATGACGGCCTATCAACCATTGTGGTTGAAAGTACAGGTAAGCAGCGGCTTTGGTTTTATCCATTTGATAGCACTCGCAAAGCAGCGCCTTTATTGGCACATATAGATCCTGTGGGTTATCACGTGTGGGGTGAACAGCAAGATGTGATGTTATTTGTGTTGGGCACGCCACATGAACTGCACTTCACAGATACCAATGGCCATTTACCTAAGTTAGTTGCCAAAGACATTGATAGAAGCTTAGCGTTTAATAAAGCCAAGCAGGTTTATTCATTTACTTACAATAAAAACAATCAGCTATGGCTGGCAACTTATTCACCAAAAACAGAATTGGTGACATCACAGTTTGTGTTACCAAAACCTGTGCGAGATTACACCTGGTTAGATGATGACACCGTTGCCTACGCGGTGAATAATCGTATTTATACGCGTTCTATCACTTCTCCTAAAGCGGTATCACAGTGGATGAATTTAACCCAATATTGCAACACACAGATATCGCGGCTGAGTTACCATGCAGGGAAGTTGGCATTTGTTTGCAGTACGCGTTAATTATTGCTGAAAAAAGCTGGCTTGTTGTCTAAAATACGCAGCAAGTATCATGAATGATAAAGATAAGGCAAGGTATGGCTATTTTAGTGACAGGTGGTGCAGGATATATTGGATCACATACTGTTTTAGAGCTTTTGAATGAAGGTGAGCAGGTTGTGGTGGTAGATAACCTGTGTAATTCATCTTCAGAGTCGCTCACCCGCGTTAAAGATATTACGGGTAAAGACGTGGTATTTCATCAAGGCGATATTTTAGATAAAGCCTTTCTAGATAACGTTTTTCAACAGCATACGATTGATCAGGTTATTCATTTTGCAGGTTTAAAGGCGGTAGGTGAGTCTGTTCGTAAGCCTGTTGAGTATTATCAAACCAACGTACAGGGCACATTAACGTTACTAAATGCGATGCGTGATGCTGGCGTATTTAAGTTGGTGTTTAGTTCGTCGGCAACGGTATATGGCGATCCTGCGAGTTTACCAATTCGCGAAGATTTCCCCGTGGGGGGCACGACTAACCCCTATGGTACGTCTAAATTAATGGTTGAAATGGTTTTACAAGATGTAGCGAAGTCAGACCCGCGCTGGGCCTTTGCTATATTGCGTTACTTTAACCCCGTTGGGGCACATGAATCTGGACGCATTGGTGAAGACCCGAATGGGATCCCAAATAATTTGCTGCCGTATATTGCACAAGTTGCCGTAGGTAAGCTAGAAAGCTTAGGGGTGTTTGGCAACGACTATGACACGGTGGATGGCACGGGCGTGCGCGATTACATTCACGTAGTTGATTTGGCTTTAGGGCATTTAAAAGCGCTGACACACATAAGCCGTCATAGTGGCGTGCATATTTATAATTTAGGCACTGGCAATGGCTATTCCGTGTTACAAATGGTGCAGGCATTTGAAACCGCGTCAGATAAAGCGGTGCCTTATACGATTTCACCGCGCAGAGAAGGTGATATCGCGGCATGCTATGCAGCACCAGAGAAGGCTCGTAAAGAACTTAACTGGCAAGCTGAGCGTGGTATTGACGTGATGATGCAAGATACTTGGCGCTGGCAAAGTGGCAATCCACAAGGCTATAGCGCATAAGCGTATTTTTGTAGGTAGACAGTTCAAACAAAGCCCCATGTTGGGGCTTTCATTTTTGATGGTTTCATTTTAAGTAACGTGGTTATGCCATGGCCAGTTCAGATTTGGCACCAAGCCAACGTCTGACTAAGGGCTCAATCATATCAGGGTGGCTTTTCATCAGCGTAAATGCCAGTGGGCGTACCTGATTCAACAAGGCTTTGTCGCGGTTTAAATCGGCAATTTTAAATTCAGCAAGGCCAGTTTGTTTAGTCCCAAGTACTTCTCCTGGGCCGCGAATTTCTAAATCACGCTCAGCAATAACAAACCCGTCATTACTATCACGTAACACGCCTAAGCGCTTTTGTGCCGTGACAGACAAAGGAGCATGATACAAAAGTAGGCAGTGGGATGCGATGGCCCCTCGGCCAACTCGACCACGTAATTGGTGCAACTGTGCTAACCCTAGCCTTTCTGGGTTTTCGATTATAATTAGGCTGGCGTTTGGGACATCTACACCGACCTCTATAACCGTGGTCGCCACTAAAACGTGTGTGTCACCGCGTTTAAAGGCTGCCATGATCTCTTGTTTTTCTTTGGCTTTCATTCTGCCGTGCACTAAGGCAATTTTGAGTTCAGGCAATAACTCAGTGAGCTGTTGTGCGGTATCTTCAGCAGCTTGGCATTGTAATGCTTCTGATTCATCAATGAGTGTGCAGACCCAATATACTTGGCGGTTATCGTCTACACAGGCTTTTTTAACACGCTCGATGACTTGCTCTCGGCGTGTATCAGGCACTGCGACCGTCATGATAGGGGTTCGCCCTGGGGGCAGTTCATCAATAACTGAGGTTTCTAAGTCGGCATACGCGGTCATTGCCAAGGTACGAGGAATTGGCGTCGCAGTCATGACCAGCTGGTGGGGGTAACAGTCATTAAATTTCCCTTTCTCTCGTAATGAGAGTCGTTGATGAACACCAAAACGATGTTGTTCATCAATGATGATCAATGCAAGGTTATAAAATTGCACTTGTTCTTGAAATAATGCATGGGTACCAATGACCATTTGCGCTTTACCAGAACTAATTTGCTCAAGTACTCTTTCACGCTCTTTACCCTTGGTTTTACCGCCGAGCCAAACCACTTCAATACCAAGTTGAGTAAACCAGGCGGTAAAGTTAATACCATGTTGCTCTGACAGTATCTCGGTGGGGGCCATTAAGGCCACTTGATACCCTTTGGCAATCGCGGTGAGTGCTGCGAGTGCTGCAACCAAGGTTTTACCAGAACCAACATCGCCTTGCACGAGTCGCATCATCGGAAATGGCTGTTGTAAATCTTGTTTAATTTCTGCCACAACACGGCTTTGTGCATTGGTAGGTGAAAAAGGCAACTCAGCTAAAAATAGGGGTTCGAATGTATTCGTTGGTGGTAAAGGCACTGCTTTAACGGCTTGGCCTTTTTGCCTTAACTGTAACAAACTGAGGTTTTGTGCCAGCAACTCTTCAAATGCTAGACGCTGCTGGGCAGGATGTTGCCCTAGTTCAAGTTCGGTGAGGTTAATGTCTTGCGGCGGCCTATGTAGCAGAAGTACCGCCTCAGTGACACTCAGCTGTGAGGGGCGATATTGACTGGGTAAGTACTCTTCTATTTGATACTTTTCTAATAGGGCCAGAGCTTTATTAGCGATAGAGCGAATACTGAGTTGCTTCAACCCTTCAGTGGTCGGGTAAACCGCTGTTAAGGTGCTTAGTTCTGGGTCTAATGGTTCACTTTGACACTCTCTAATACTGTATTCAGGGTGTGCCATTTCAAAGCCTGTGCGGCCCCTGCGTACTTCACCAAAACACCGAATGATTTTTCCCGTCGCCATGGCATTTTTTTGTGCGGCGTTAAAGTTAAAAAACCGCAGCGTTAAACGACCCGTACCATCATTGACTTGGCAAACCAACATGCGACGTTTGCCAATGGTAATTTGTGCATGTTCTATTTCCGCTTCGATGCTCACATGGCTATGGGCACTCAATTGTGCGATTGAGTAGGTTCTGGCACGGTCTTCGTAGCGTAGCGGTAAATGAAAAAGCATGTCTTGGACACTACGAATACCTAACTTAGCCAGTTTTTCAGCCACTTTAGGGCCGACACCTTTTAACTCAGTGATTGGGTAACTTGATAGAGTAGGGCTCGACATACTTTTCCTTGTTCTTTATTTGGGGGTGCTAAACTTAAGCGTGTTCCAAAAGATCTCATCTGCGACAATTTCGCCATCGTCATCTAGCTCAGGGTAAGGTAAACCTTTTTCCACACAGCGCTCTGCGATAATTGGGTGACAGCCTTCAAACAATAAGCGATGTTTAATGCTTTCATCAAGCATATCATTACGTTGATAACAGCCAGCGGCTTCTCGTTGTCTTTGTGCTTCATATAAAATGAGTGCAGCAGCCACCGATACATTTAACGATTGCACCATGCCTTCCATCGGGATCACGATATGTTGATCGGCATGTGCCAAAGCATCATCTGATATACCCGTACGCTCTTGACCGACGATAATTGCGGTAGGCTTGGTGTAATCAATTTCCCTGAAATCGACCGCACTGTCGCTGAGGTTAGTAGCCAGTATTTGAATGTCTGGGTTTTGTGCTCTAATGGCGCCGACGGCATCATGAATGTCATCGTGCATATGGGTTTCTACCCAGTTTTTACTGCCACCAGAGGTATTGTTGGTTAAGCGACGTTGCTCTTGTGGCCAAACAGCATGAACATGGTGACACCCGACTGCATCAGCAGTGCGCACGATTGCTGATAGGTTATGATGTTTATGTACCTCATCTAAACAGACGGTTAAATCAGTTTGTCGCCTATCTAAGACGCGCTTCACGCGATGGTAGCGTTTATTGTCCATCGTTATACTGCTCACAGAATCAAAATTTTGCCGATTATACCGAAATTATGGGGTAACTTCACGGGCGATAGGATTTTGCAATGAGATCAATGTTTCGGTGGATTGAATGGCCTCAATTGTTTGAATTTTATTGATCAATACATCTTGTAAGTGCTCGATTGAACGGGTCATTACTTTGATAAAAATACTGTAGTTCCCCGTGGTGTAGTAGGCTTCAACTACTTCTTCAAAGTTTTCTAGTTGTGCAATGGTGTCGGGGTAATCTCGGGCATGTTTTAAGTTAACCCCAATAAAGCAGCATACATCATAGCCTAATTTTTTCGCATCAATGGTGACACGAGTGCCTTGCATGATCCCAGCTTGTTTCATTTTTTCGACACGTACATGAATAGTTCCTGCACTGACATTGAAGCGTTTGGCCAATTCTGCATAGGGGGCTCTGGCATTTTCCATTAAGGCATTCAAAATGGATTTATCGAGATTATCGATTTGATAATTATCCAAGGTGTTTTCCATGATGTTTTATTGATTCGTTAAAATATACCGTCTTTTTTTAGATAAAAATATAGCCTTTTGTTATTTTTGTTGATGCATATTGATTTATTGTTTGTTTTTGTTGACGATGAGTTTAAGCCTTGAAGCGCAAGGCAATAAAATTCAACAGGTTTACATTGGGAACGAGGTCCGATTATGAAAGCAACTTATCAACAGACACAGCAACAAATTAGCAGCGTTAAACGCCTATTTTCAGAACAACTAGAGCAGCGCTTGGGACTGATGGAAGTACAAGCGCCGATTTTGGCAAAAGTGGGCGACGGTATCCAAGACAATTTAAGTGGCACTGAAAAAGCGGTGTCAGTAAAGGTCAAAGCGATTGCAGGTGCTGAGTTTGAAGTGGTGCATTCATTGGCTAAGTGGAAACGTAAAACACTGGCTGATTATGACTTTACTGTTGGTGAAGGTTTATACACGCATATGAAAGCATTGCGTCCAGATGAAGATAGTCTGTCCCCGATTCACTCTGTTTATGTTGACCAATGGGATTGGGAAAAAGTAATTTGTACTCAAGCTGAGCGCTCTCTAGCGGGTTTAAAGCAAACGGTGAGGCAGTTATATCAAGCTATTAAACATACAGAGCAGGGCGTTGCGAGTGAGTTTGGATTGACGCCGTTTTTACCTGAATCGATCACGTTTATTCACAGTGAAGAATTACGTCAGATGTACCCTGATTTTACTGCCAAACAGCGAGAAAAAGCCATTGCTCAGGAGTATGGCGCGGTATTTTTAATTGGCATTGGTGGTGAGCTAGGTGATGGAAAAATTCATGATGTTCGTGCGCCAGATTACGATGATTGGTCGACGCCAACCTGTGATCAATACAAGGGGTTAAATGGAGATATTTTGGTATGGAACCCTGTTTTGGAAGATGCTTTCGAGATTTCCTCGATGGGTATTCGCGTATGCCCTGAGGCATTGCAGCGCCAATTAAAAATAACCGATGACAGCGCACGCTTAGAGCATGATTGGCATCAGCAATTACTTGCAGGTGACATGCCGCAAACAATAGGTGGCGGCATTGGTCAGTCTCGTTTAGTGATGCTGTTATTACAAAAGCAACATATTGCGCAAGTGCAAGTGGGAGTGTGGCCGAAAAGCATTATTGATGAAGTAGATGGACTCTTGAAGTAAAAGAATAGCGTGCGCTGTTAATAATACTTAACAGCGCACACTCAGTTATTTTTTGACAAGTCTAAGTACACCGTTCTCTTCAGCTATGACTGCGATGCTATCACCAATCGCTTTTACAGTTAAACTCTCAAGAGCTGTCAGAGGTTGGTTAGTATTTACTTTTACAAGTTCAATACCATTACTTAACCAAATAGTACCGTCAGCTGAGTGAGCTTGATTAGGTTGCCAAAGTAGTATCCAACCAAACTTTTCTTGAATAGGTAACAAAGAGATCATCTGCTCATCAGTAGATAGTATTGGTCGTGCGTAAAATGGATGAGTAACACCGCTTAGTGCTATTAAATCGGTTAATGCGCTACCGTCGAGTAATACCTCACTTATTTCAATGATATTAGATTGATGCTGTGTACCCAGCCACAACGAGCGACCTAAACTAAACAGAGCGTCAGCAGAGGTATTAAACTGACTTTCCCAGCCCATGTTTCCTGCTGTTATTTCCTTAAAGAGTTTAAGTTGGCCATCTAAAATAGCGACCAGTCTTTGGCTTTGCGCTGTTTGCTGCCATGCAGTCACTGGCGTATCCACCGCGAGGTAGTCTACAACTGGCAATGTTGTTATAAAGTTTGGTAGATATCCTAATCGGTTTTGTTGATCCCAAAACGTTAATAGAGCGATATCTTGTGCATAAATGGTGCCCAAGCCTGTGTGCTTAGACAGTGTCTCAGGTAATGGGACGGCACCTGAGGGGCGGTTATTTTTGCGTTGAAACACTGCATATTGTCCAGATTGTACTTCACTAACAACAGAGAGTAGTTCGCCAGAGTCATGCAGCATAGGGAGCAGAGGAGTGGTAAAAGGTTGCAGCTTAGACCACGCAGCTTGTTGATATTGATACAAACCATCATCTTTAAGTGCGTGTAATACACCTTGGTGGGTTTTAATAGCAATGATGTCTGCTAATTTGGGGGTTAATTCAGTGACTTTGCCGTTGTCTAATATTACTTCATATAGTGTTGTATCAGACAAAATGAAGAGTGAATGGTCGGTATAGAATACTTGAGAATTCACGCCAGTCGTGGCTTGGAGGTGCTGCGTCTCTGTGCTGTTACTTATGAGCTGAATAGAGTTTTGGTGGTTAACTAATGAGAACTCATCACAGACCAATGTTAGATTAAGTGAGTTGCCGACTGTATCAATATCACAGTGAGCAGGCCCAGCGATATGACTTAGTTGCACATCATCAATATGATTGAGATTGGGCAGTGCATATCCTCCGGTATTTTGCACAGTGAATTCCTCATTACCGAGCTTAATAGTCACAGGGTAAGGTAGCCTTTGATCTATCGTTAATGTCGGAGAATGACTAGGGCAATCAACAATGAAATTGTATTTTAACTCACTGATAAGATTGGTAGAGGTTGTGCATTGGTTATTAGTGAGTTGAATATTTTTGGGCGCGCTAAATTCAGTACTTGTGCCAGTGAGTGTTGTGGACTGATTGAGTGTGCGCTCTTCATTAAGCCAGTCAAATGTGATGGCGTCTTCGAGGTTGTTTAAAATAACGTTTAATGTCCATACATATTGCTTGCTGCACTCAAATGCCCAAGAATAACGTGAATTAGAATCTTGAGTATGAGTCATATCACAGTGAGTATTGTCAGGTTTATTCAACAGTATCGGAGGTTGATATTGTGTTGACGAGGCTGTTAACGTATCGCCATGCGTCACTTGATATTCTTTTTCAAACCATTTAACGTCAAATACACCTTCACTTCCAGATACGGCAATATTGAGCGTATAAGTGTTGTTTTGTGGTGGCGTGGTAGGAGTCGGTTGATTTGAGCTACTCCCTCCTCCGCAACCCAGACACAGCGTAACTGGTATAGATAATAAACAGCGCACTCTATTTTTCATCATTTTTCCTTAATGATTGAGTTTTAATTACAGGCAGGGTCATTGAGATAAATAAGTGGCATATCAATATCACCCATGATGCAATCAATGCCTAACAAGGTTGTTGCGGATACATGTTCAATGTCAGTATGACTCAATGTAAAATGAGAAGTTACATTTTGCATCAACCAAAAGTAATTACTCTTTAGTATATAATAAGCGCCATTAAAAATGGGAGGAGTGATAATTGGTCTAGGTGTTGGTTCGTAATTACACTCAGGTAGTACTTTTCCACCTACGCGTGGCTCAGGGCAAATAAGCTTCATGCGAGCGTCCATTTCTGTATATCTGTCTTCAATGCTGCGAAAGTCTCGTGTCGCTTCGTGGCCCCATTTACTATTGAATTCGACTTGAGTGGGTAAATAAATGTCTCTGGGCACATCAAATATTTTCATTTTTTCTTTATAGGTTAAATGACGAGGGGTTATTGCCACGAATAAATGACGGCGTAATTTGTGTATGATTCTATTTTCTATCCAGTACTTTTGAAAATCAGAAGCAGGAACGCTGCTCCATTGGCCATTGTTGTTATAAGAGGTATAGATCCCTTTTCTATAACGTACGGCATTTTTTAGGATGTTGAGTACTTGTGGTAAGGTTAAACGCCAGCGATAAGCACGAATTTGTGAGCGAATATAATTGGTGAGAGTACGCCAATTAACTGCATATTTAGCATCTGTTACGGTCGTATGAGTCGGGAGCTCCCAGTCAATGGCCATTTGTAATATCCCATCCCAGTTAGAACCCGTTTGCAGTAGTGAACTAATATAAAATTCCCAGCCAGGTAGGGTTGTGCCAGAAAATGGCAGTGATTGTATGACACTACCATGCTGTGCAAGCGTGCTATTAAACTGGCTAACAAAGTCAATTTCATGCCATTGTCCATGGCTGTCTTGTGCTTTACAGACTGGGATCACGACAGGCCCCGAAGGTGTATTCCATGTAACCTCGCTGCATTCCACATTGAGATCACCATTATTATCGAGCATAAACCCAGAAAGAAGCACTTGTGTATTTGCAGATGTGGCGATGGCTGGGCGAACATAAAAGCCTTTTGCAGACGCTTCAAATTTTAAGCGCGTGTAGCCTGATATTGAGCTCATTGTAGTAAAAGTACCGGCAAAATTAATGGATGTTAAGTCTTTAAAAGGTCCGCTGGTAATGATATCTGAAGTGACATTGAGTGCAGGGCGACCACCATTATTTTTGATTGTTGCTGACTTAGGTATATACCAAACAAGCCGACGGTCACGGGAGTCAGCAAATAAAGAGAATTGCGTTTGTATGTCAACCGAGAAGTGCCCCGCAATGTCTTTGACTTGTGGGTTGACGGGAGTTGATAGCACTGTATTACTAAATACGATGCTGTAAAAAATGCACAGTATGCATATTAAGGTTTTTCTGGACATAACTGAGTTCCTTGTATGTTTTGGCACCCACTTTTTAGCCAACTTCCTATGAGTTGAATGAGTGGCGTTGGCATAGGGGAGCCTGTCATTGGCATTCCCGGTGTGCCTGCACTGACACCAAATTTAGTTTCTAAATGTTTTATTTTTAAGCGAGTATAGATCTGCTGGCCTTTGTATTTACTCAAGTATTTTGTTAAACCAGCATGTGAGACATCAAACTTATTTTTTGCTCTTCCTTCAATACCATGGCAGTGCACGCACCCACCATCACGCCAAAAGTCATTCCAAAGGTAGATTCTTTCTCGATAACTGACCGTTTTTTTTGCAATGGCCTGCCAGTCCTTTTGAATGAGAGGTATAGCGCGCTCTAGCTGTTGTTCTCGTTGATTTCGTTGACGCATAAAGTAAGCCTGCAACTGTGTTGCTTCGAGAGAACTAAGAGTCAGGTCCAATACTTTTTCATTGACTTCTTGTGGCTTCTTTACATGAAAAGAGGCAATGTTCTTATGGGAAAATAATGATAAAGCAACGTCATCATATGGAGCTTTGTCATTACTGTGACAGGTACTACAACGTTGTGTGAATAATGCTTCACCTGCTTTTATATCAATTAGTTTAGAAGATATAGGCTCTTTACTGAGGTTCAATTTTAATGGCGCTAGATCACTAAGTGAAATTTCTGGATAGACCATCATCATCGGCGGTGCACAGCTATTCGGTGCTTTACAGTGCCCTGGTGGGCGACGTAGAAAACGGATTAATCCGATTTGATTTAAGCGTTGCGGTTCCTTGCTAATATTCAGCGGGGCTTTTAGATAGGGGAGGGGGTACTTCTTCATTGACTTCAATCGTTTGTCGGTAACAGGTAGGCTTAAATATCTAGAGTCATGTACTCCAGAAGTAAACGTCTGACTGACTTCATCAATTTCTGTGTGGCATCCAACACATTGCAAGTCAGACCACTGTCCAAATCCGTTGCTAAATCTTGCTATCGGTTCATGCCGTTGTTCAGTATGGCAACCTATACACTCTTGAACGGCACCTGTTTCAGAAAAAACGCGAGTGCAATACAACAGCACAAGCGTTAATAATATTCGAATAGACATTATAGACCTGTATGTGTAGCTCTTGTGTCTACTTCAATTAAAGCTGTACCTGGAATAGCAGGTTCAATTTCAACGACAGTCGCAGCTGCGCTTTCTGGCAGAGACAGTGAGCCGTCTAAGTCTATAGAAACTAACTCCATGAACTTGGTCCAGTCAGTTGCAGTAAGTTGAGACTGATTTGTGTAATCGCTTCTAAAGTAAGTGGCTGGTAAGTGGCTGGATGCAAATGCCACAGAGTAGAAGTTCCCTGTATATTCGTTGGTTAGATGATCAACCTTAGAGGGTTGTTGTGTGAGTAATCCCTCGGCGACTAAATCAGCAATAATCTGTGGTGTATCAATATATACAGCTGGTTTTGCACTGCCACCTATTTGGTAATAATGCTCAATTGCTTGATTATTATTTAAAAAGCTGAGTAACTCCTGCTCTCTAGGTGCTTGATCACCGGTAAAGTATTTTATGTCTAACCAGCATAGACCTGGGTAGCTGCCAACGCGTGGTGTAAATTCATAGCTAATTTCAAGTTCAGAAAGTTTGGCGATAAGTGCTGAATTGGGTGCACATACCTGAGCATCGCTCGGCAATAAGTTTTGTCTGAGATCGCGTGCATTTTCGGTATTTACAAACCCATTGTAAGCACCGTTTTGATGTGCTTCTGGGAATGCTCTTAACGTTATTTTATTAAAATAAGGGTTAAGCTTGATAATAGGGGATACCGTTTGTGCTAATTCTGTATACCAAAATACCCCAGAATTAATGGTTGTATTTTTAACGGGAACGAACACTAGGCCCTGATTGGTATTTTGCAACTTGCTGAAATCAAGATCACCTAGCGTGACTGCTGAGGATGTAAAACTAGACACCAATAGTGCAGCCGCAGATAGTTTAGTTAATATGTTCATAATACACTCCTAGAATACCGGCTTAACCTAAATTAAGCCGGTAATATCAGTCTTACTGACCTACGATGTCACGGCATGCAGCATCATCCATGTCCCAAGATACAGGTAGTCCGAAGCCACCTTTTGTACATTGGATAGTCATGTTAGTTAATGCATTGCTGATTTTTGAACCTGGGTTCCATGTCAGGTAACGAGATTCATTACGGCGGAAGATTAACTTTTCATAGTTTGCGCGCATCGTAAATACAGCACCACTTGGCTCAGTGCTGACATTACCTAGTTGAGATTGTCCAAAGTCACGTAGCTCAACAAATAGCTCATCACGAACTGATTGATACAGTGATTGTACAGCCATATCAAATTGTTCAATGTTCGTTGGGTTATCTGAGTAAGTACCATTAGGTTGGCGGTACTGAATAGTAATACCACTTTCGCCATTTTGGTTGTCTAGTAAGCGGCGGAAGAATGTTTGAACTTCAGCTTCAACACACGAATTAAAGTGAACAGCAAAGTACGTGCTGGCTTGCTCAAATACACGTGCCCATTCAATGTTAATACGGGCAACTTGTGTTTTAGCGTGTGTTGTTAGTTCCCACTCAGTGGTTGCTTGAATATGC
The DNA here is from genome assembly GCF_003590335.1 of Pseudoalteromonas sp. MSK9-3. Lineage (GTDB taxonomy): Bacteria > Pseudomonadota > Gammaproteobacteria > Enterobacterales > Alteromonadaceae > Pseudoalteromonas. Next base: position 146,565 of record NZ_MIET01000009.1, read on the forward strand.
GCATCCCAGTTAGAGCCCGAGTCCATTAATTGACGGATTTCATATGTAACAGTTGGGGTTGTTACTGCCTGAAAAGGAATATATGTAGATACTGAACTTCTACCTGACGGTGATGTTGCTTGGAAGCTTGCGATTACATCTGTTTTTATCCACTCACCATCATCGTTAAGCGCTGAACACTCAGGAATAGTGAATGGAATACCATTGAACTCACCTGTTTTGTTCTCACATTGAACTTGTGCGCGACCTTGCCCAGTAAAGTATATATCACTTAACATAAAGCGAGTTTTAGATTTTGATGCTGGTGCAGGAGACACTCTCCAGCCTAATGAACGAGCTTCTTGCTCTAGTTTTAGTAATGCACCACGGTTACCCGTCGTATCAAATGCACCACCAATAACAGCTTGTTCTTGACCAGCCCAAATACCATAAGGGCTCATACGAGAAACCACAGAAAAACGAGGTCTAGGGGTCGCTGTACTTGCGCCATTTATGGCAATTTGGCCTTCCTTGGGCACATACCATACAAGTTTTGAATCTTGGTTATCTGCATACAGATTGTATTTAAGTTGAGTATCGGTGCTGAAATGGCTTGTGATATCTTTTTCTTCATGAGCCATTGGTGCTGCATTCGCTGAAAATGCTGATAATGCAATTACGGATACAGCTATTTTTGAAAGTAAAAAAGTTTTCATGATCTGACATTGTCCTTATGTAATAAGTTAAACGCTTATACTGCAAGCGCGATTAATACCGATTAGCGATGAAATACACCCTTAACTAAATTTGGTCTATTTCATTGTTTTTACGGTACGAAAAGCGTTGCCAAGAATGTCACTCATGCTGCTAAATTGGTAACAACCGCTCTGGCGAAATTGAACATACCTGCACCACATGTATATTACAAGTGGTTAATTTAAATTTAACATTTTACTTGGGTCGTTGGGAGAGAGTGTTATCTAGATGTCAATTTGGCTTCTGAGTAATGTATAAATCGCAGTGTGTAAATGATTGCTCTATGCATTTTAATGTTTTGTTTTTAAATATTTTATTCTCTCGAGTAGGGTGGTATTACCGATGGTTCTTTTGAATATTGGTTTGAGTTGTATCGAAGATAAAAGCGCATTTTTTCTAACTAAACAGTTAAGTGAATATATGTAAAAATAAATAAAGGCACTATAGACAATGCCTTACATTTTCTTTGCTGGATAAATTAATTAGCTTGTTTTGAAGTCGATTTCTATTTTTCCATCTTGTAAACTTGCATGACAGGGCGGGTAACTGCGTTGAGTTTTGTAAACACGATCGAAAATATGAATTTCGACCCCAGGATTTAATGTTTGGTTAGCGGTGAGCTTAGTGCGTTCTAATAAGTCATGTAAGTTTAGCTCTAGTTGAGAGAGTTGTTGCTCTAACTCTTCCGCTTGTTGACAGTAGTGTTGCTGCGTTGCGCCAATTTTTGCCATCAATTGCTTTTTCTTGTCTAAGTCTTTAAGCATATCTGCTTTTTCAATCGCTTGCTGTAATGTCCCTAGTTGGTCGTCAGTCTGACTCAATGCTTTTAAACAGCTGTCTGATTCTTGTGTGATCTTCATGCCGCTACGCGCAAGGTAAATACACATTTTTGCGCCAGAATCACTGCCTATTACCCCTGCAATGACCATTTGTGCGTCGAGTATTTCTCCGCCAATAAGCTTGCCTTTGGGTTGCTCATCAATGCCTACTTGGATCAGTTGATTTGCTTTTATATCACAATGGTTGCTTTGTCGGTCAATAAACACGTTGTTTGCTTCTAGGTAAGTGTATTGGCCATGAGAAAGGTGAATATCACCCGCGGCAACTAAACGACAAGTGAGGCCTTCATCATTATTTTTATGATCTAAGTGTCCAATAACTGCTTGCTTGACTTCAATATTACCCCCGCTAATTAACTCTCCGGATTCGACAGAGCCCATGACGGTTATATCGCCTTTGGCTTTTACTTTCATGCCGGGTGCCACACTGTGCGTTACAATAACACTGCCGTTAAAGTCTACATGGCCACTGCGTACATTAACTTCACCTATGGTAAAGACATCATCTACTCGCATGCCATTTTGAATAGTCGATGGGCAGCCTGCGATGGTTGCTACTAATTCTAACGGGTTAGCAGGAGATATTTGCGTGCCTTCTCCAGCAATCAGCTGGAATGATTCTCCGGGAATAGGAATAAGAGAATCACCTACGACAGTAAAGCCTTCTTTTCCAGGTGTCGCGGGGCGTTGCGTGATAAGCACTGTACCTGGTGCGACACTCGATAAAGCGCCAAAGTCACGCATATCCACAGTGCCATCTTCTCGTAATTTGGGTTGCTTCAGGCGCTCTTTAACTGTTTGCACATGCTGTAATAGTTTAGCGGGTTGCCCATCTACTGGCGGGCGGCCCTGAGCTACGACACCGGAGGTTTCCGTTCCAGCTTCAAGCTCAAGCTGTTTTTTTAAGACTTGTTCGAGATATATCTGCTTGTAACCACGACTGACACCTGCTTTTACAATTTCTTTTTTCGCATCTTCAATACTGATTGCCTTGCCACCTCTTGCGCAAGTGAGCTTGCCAATGGCTTGCATTTGGTCCTCTGATACTTCAACAGTAAATGTCGCATCGTGCTGTTTTGCTACGACAAGCTGTTGTTCAGGGAAGTCGTTGGTAAAATGTGCTTTGATTGATTCATGGTTTATTTCACAGTCGGCATAAGGCGAGCGCTCGAGTGCTTCTACAATAAAAGCAGCGCTTGGCGGATTAAGCTCCGCAACATTAAGAAGGATATTGCCATTATGTGCCAATTTAAACACGAGTATCTTCCTTTACTATTATTTTTGTGACAATACGTTCAAACTTTGAACAAATCACATGATATTCACAGAGTGCTTAATTAATAGTATGTAGTCAAGTGCTTAAGGTCAAAGTTCCAACAATAAAAAACCCACCAAAAGGTGGGCTTTTCGTTAATCTAACGATTAATTGGTTGAGGGTAATTCCATGATCCCATCAATTTCAATTTGTACGCCTTTTGGCAACTCACGGACACCAATTGCGGCTCTCGCAGGGTAAGGAGTGGCAAAGTGCTGACTCATAATGTCGTTTACCGTTGCAAAATTACTTAAATCGGTGAGGAAAATATTTACTTTCACCATATCTTGCAATTGGCCACCTGCTGCTTCACACACAGCGGTGAGATTTTTAAACACTTGCTGTGCTTGTGCTGCAAAGTCTTCTGAAATAACTTCCATTGTTTCAGGTACAAGTGGTATTTGGCCTGATAAATACACCGCGGTGCCTACTTTAACTGCTTGGTTGTACGTACCAATTGCAGCGGGTGCTTGATCTGTTGAGATAATAACTTTATTCATTTTATTGAGTGTCCTACTTTTTTCGGTATACACGTTGTACATCAGGCATAACACGGATGCGGCGCATGATGTTGGCAACATGCACCCTATCTTTTACTGTAACGCCTAAGTCTATTATGTATAAATTACTTTCTTTTTCATCAGTCGCAATTTCAACAATATTCGCGTTGGTAGTTGCAACTACGTTAGTAAGTTTCGCGAGCGCACCTTGGTGATTAATAATTTCGACTCGTAAGGCGGCGATATATTCTTTTTCTGGGTTATCTTCCCATTTTACAATGACATATTTTGAACGTTCATTCTGCCAACCTTTAATGTTTTTACACTCTTGACGATGAACAGTTAGGCCTTTACCTTGGCTCACATAAGCTGTGATTGCATCGCCAGGCACAGGTCGGCAGCATTTTGAGTAATTAACCAACATGCCTTCTGTACCAATTATGGCAGCTTTGGCTTGTTGTGCTATGTTTTCTAATCCTTCATCCGCTTGTAATAGTCGTTTTGCCACCAGTACGCTCATGATATTACCGCTGCCGATCTCGACAAGTAATTCAAGTAATGTTGATAAGTTCTGTTCTTCGAGCACTAAATCGACTTGTTCAGTGGCTATATCATCGAGCTTTTGTTCGCCGAGAGCGGAATCTAGAAGTCGACGACCAAGTAATATGGCTTCTTCTTGATGTTGGCTCTTCAGGTAGTTTCGCACGCCTAAACGTGCTTTACCGGTCACGATGAAGTTTAACCATGTCGCGTTCGGATGTGCGCCAGAGCTGGTAATAACTTCTACTGTTTGGCCTGTATCGAGTGCTTTGCTCAATGGATATGGCTTGCGGTTAACGCGCGCACCGACACAGGTATCACCCACATCAGTATGAACCGCATAGGCAAAGTCGACGGCGGTTGCACCCATTGGGAGTTCAACAATACGGCCGTCAGGCGTGAAGACATAAATCTCTTCTGGAAACAGTTCTGTTTTAACGTTTTCTACAAATTCAAACGAAGACCCTGCGCTTTGTTGCAGCTCAAGCAAGCTTTGCATCCATTGACGAGCTCGTTGTTGTGCTGTGTTGCCTGCACTGTCACCTGATTTCTTATACATCCAATGCGCAGCAACACCCATATCAGCCATTTGATCCATATCGAGTGTACGAATTTGGATCTCTACGGGGATCCCGTGTGGGCCGACTAATGAGGTATGCAGCGATTGATAGCCATTCGTCTTAGGCACAGCAATATAGTCTTTAAAGCGTGTTTCAATGGGTTTATAAAGGTTATGAGCGACCCCAAGCACGCGGTAGCACGTATCCATGCTATTTACATTGATCCGAAATGCATAAATATCCATGACTTCTGTGAATAAAAGTTCTTTATTGAGCATTTTTCGGTAAATACTATAAAGGTGCTTCTCGCGTCCGCTGACAGAGGCTTCTATGCCAGATTCCCTTAGGCGGGATTCAATTTCTGTTTGTATATTGCTGATCACTTCTTTGCGGTTGCCGCGGGCTTTGGCGACTTCAGATTTTAGCGCGCGGTGTCGCATTGGGTAGAGTGCTTGAAAACCCAAATCTTCTAATTCGTTTTTTATATCGTGAATACCTAAACGATTGGCGATCGGTGCGAATATTTCTAGTGTCTCACGGGCAATGCGGCGTCGTTTGTCTGGGCGCAGCGCACCCAGTGTTCGCATGTTATGGGTTCTATCTGCCAGCTTGATTAAGATCACACGAATATCTTGTGTCATCGCCATGATCATTTTTCGATAGTTTTCAGCTTGGAATTCTTTTTTATCTTTAAAGCTTAATTTATCTAGCTTACTAACCCCTTCAACCAGTTCAGCAACGGTACTACCAAAGATCTCTGCTAAATCTTGTTGGCTAAAGTCAGTGTCTTCAATCACGTCGTGCATTAGCGCTGCCATGAGTGTTTCATGGTCAAGCTTCATACCTGCTAATATCTGCGTCACTTCAACAGGGTGGGTGATATAAGGTTCGCCACTTGAGCGCGTCTGTCCTTCATGAGCTTCGCGCGCAACGACATATGCTTTTTGTACTAGCTCAACGTCGGCAGGCGGTAAGTACTCAGAGATTTTCTTTTTTAGGCCTTCAAAAAGGTACATTCACACTCCGATGTTCCAGTGAAGTAATAGATATGTTACGAATATACGATGAATTTCAAGATAAACCAACGGCTAGTTGGGACTTTATGGCGATTACATAAATAAAAGTATGAGGGATCCAAAGTAACATGCGTAATTTAACGCTGTTAAAAACAGCAATGCCAGCAAAAGGTGCTGGCATTGTCGTATTTTATTTGCAGTTTATTAGCTGTTTCCGCCAACAATTGCTGCTACAGCTGCAAGTTCAGCTGCTTCTTGGTTTTGTTGCTCTTCACGATCGATTAGATCAAGAGATGAGCTGTCTACCAAGCCTTTTTCAATTTCACGCAAAGCAATAACCGTTGGTTTGTCGTTTTCAGGATCAACCATAGGATCTTTACCACCTACAGCGATTTGACGAGCGCGACGCGCTGCTACCAAGATTAAATCAAAACGGTTACCAATTGCATCTACTGCATCTTCTACAGTTACGCGAGCCATCGAAGCACTCCAAAGTTATTCATTTCCAAAAGGCTAGTTTACTGCACACGAGCCATTTCGCCAAGTGGGTGGTTAAAATTTATCTCGATTTTAGTTTAAAAGATCGCAAATGAGGGGATGATGACGTACTTTCTGTGCACGGAGTTCCAATCTAGCTGCAAGTACAATACTCTCAAGCTGTTTTAACGTGGTATCAAAGTCATCATTGACCAGCACATAGTCAAACTCAGCATAGTGTGAGCTTTCAGATTTGGCTTGTGCCATTCTATCTGCAATCACCTCTTGCGAGTCTTGCCCTCGGTTATTTAAACGCTGCTCTAATTCAGCACGAGATGGCGGTAAAATAAAGATAGTTTTAACATCAGGTACAAGTTTTCGTACTTGCTGTGCACCTTGCCAATCGATATCTAAAAATACATCAATACCTTGAGCTAGTTGGTTCTCAATAGCCGCTTTCGATGTACCGTAATAGTTATCAAAAACTTGTGCCCACTCGAAAAAGTCATTTTTTTCAATTAGGCTTTTAAACTGCTCAACATCGACAAAGTGATAATGCTCAGCATTTTGCTCGCCTGGTCTAGGATTTCTGGTGGTATGAGAAACGGAGACTTTTATATCATCATGAATATTGAGTAATGCATTGATGAGACTAGACTTACCCGCACCGGAAGGTGCTGATAATATAAATAAATTACCGCGTGCTGTTTCAGTCATACTAAACCGCCAAATGAAAGAGTAGGCGTGCTTACCTACTGATGAAAATGAATGTAAGCGCGTATTTTAAACCTTCAGGCACATAGAAGCCAGAATTACAGATGCAGGAAATAAAAAAGTACCTTAGCGTTAGCTAAAGTACTTTTTGGATTACATAAGCTTAAACTAGTTGCTTTTCTCGACTTTGGCCGAGCTAAGCCCTTACTGTTTATTCTTTTGTGTAAGCTTGTCCTTTGGTGATCCACTCTTTTGGTTGTTCGCCTTTTAAATGAAAATCAAAATATTCCATCATGCGAATTGAAAAATCGAGTTGATTAGGGAATTTTTTAAGATGATGAGGCTCGCCTTCGTATTGTAATAAGATCGCATCCTTATCTAATCGTCTTAATGCCAAATAATATTGAATGCCTTCTTGCCAAGGCACGGCACCGTCTTTATCACCAAACATCATTAAAATAGGCGTATTTACTTTATCGGCAAAAAATACCGGAGAGTTTTCAATATAAAGGTCGAGTGCTTTATGCAAAGGCTTACCGATACGACTTTGTCCGGTTTCATACTGAAACTGTCGTGCGAGGCCCGATTTCAAACGAATTCCACTGTAAGCTGACGTCATATTAGTTACTGGCGCGCCAGAAACAATGGCTTTGAACATATCAGTTTGTGTGATCATGTAGGCACTTTGGTAGCCAGCCCATGAATGGCCCTGTAAGCCAATTTTATCTGGATGTGCAACGCCAATATCGATGAGTTTTTGTGCCGCATTAATCATTGTTTGTGTTGAAGATGGTCCTGGTTTACCGATTTCAAATCGAATGTCAGGTAAAAATAGTGCATAGCCATTTGACGTAAACATAGGGAAGTTAGGGCGATGATTTAATTCCATTTTAGGAAAGTCATACATACGCTGGCTCATATAACGGTAGAAGTATATAACCACTGGTAACTTGTCGCCTTTTTTGTATCCAGCTGGCTTAATCAATACGCCTTGTAAGTCTTCCCCATCATGACCTTTATATTGTACTAATTCAGGCTTTTGACCCCATGCAAATTGGCTTACTTGGGGGTTAAGATCCGTAATTTTCTGTGGGTTTTTAAAATCACTGCTCACTTGCCAAAAATCGGGAAATTCATGATAACTTTGCTTTGTAAATAGTAGCTTATCGCTGTGTTTTGCGCGTTTTACTACATCAAATCGCGCTGCATCTTTGAGTACGGTGCGTACTGTATTGTCTTTTAAGGATAAGGTCGCAATATGGGTTTGTTTATTATTTAAATTGTGGGCGCTGAGTACGAGGGTTTGCTCTGGTGTATAACCCGTCGCTGTTTTGTTTAGCTTGCGTACGCGATATTGCGTGTTGGTAGCTTGACCATTGGTTAACCGTGTTGCTTGTGCTGTGGTTACATCAAATGCCCAAATGTCGTGTTTGCTATAAGCATATAAGGTACTGCCATCGACTTGCCAACCAGCAAATCGGTAACTGCTTTGCTCTTTGGGGTAATCATGTTTATCATCAGCAAAAATCGCAGTATCAATTTTGTTGGTGAGTGAAACTTGCTGTTGGGTTGCTAAATCTTTTAACCAGATCTGCTTATCTTCAAAATAAGCTGCATGGTTACCTGTAGGTGATAGGGTCGGTTTAAAACGAGTATGTGTGGTAATGGTTGTCTTATTACCATTTTGTACATTGATTGCATAATAATCTTGGAAAAAACCGTTATACATTACCTCTTTTAAATGTGCTGTATTATCACTGCCAAGTAAGTATTGTGCTTCGGTATGTAACGTTAAATTTTTGACTTGAGGGGTCGAAAGCTGTGCAACATGTTGACTATTTATATGGTAAACAGCGTGATAATGACGATGCTTGTTAGTCTCTTTCCATGTTTTAATTTCTCTTGGTTTAATCTCTGGGTCTGCGTTGTGCCATACTTTTAAGCCTTTTTGGGCGCGAATAGTATCGTAATCGGACAGGGATTTTTTGTCTGAGTATTTTAGTTCAGGGGCTTTGTTTTCAAGCAACGGACGGTTTTGAAAATATAAACGTTCTCCGCTTTCTGACCAGACGAGTTTAGCGGTTTTTGCGCTAAACCACCCTTTGGGGTTATCTATATAGGTCAGCTTATTGTCGTGTGCATCCCAAAGCGTCACTTTATAATCTCTGCGCCTAACATCATCATTGATATAATTACCCATATTAAATGCGACTGTTGGGCTTGTGGGATGCCAGAGCGCTTGGCTGAGAGTAACCCCAGGTTCTTCAAAAAGGCTACTTTTTATCTGTGAATCGAGGTCGAAAAACCCTATTTGGTTTTTGCTGCCATCGTCGCTACTTTGCGCAAAAATAACCCCATGATTGTTTGGGCTTAGTGCATATTCACCTACTTGTTCAATGCGGTGAGTTTGGTTGTTCGCTAAATTAACAATGACGAGCGGATAATGCTTGTCTTTCTTATCTGCGCCAATATGAGATTTTGACTCATTGGCGTTGGTCTTTTTTTCTGGCTCAAGTTGCTCTCGGTAAGTTAGCCAACTGCCATCATTGGAGAGCTGATAATCTTTGACATTTGAAAACGATAGCTGCTTTTGCGTCTTAGTATTAACCAGTACTAAATTATTGGTCAGTTGCTTTTTTTCTTTTTTGGTTGCCGTTTCTTTTTTTAATAAACTGGGGCTTTGTGTAAAAGCAACCCAAGTGGCATTTTTGGCAATTGCTGGTTTGATACCGCGCTCGACCTGGGCAAGTAATGTATTATTATCAAGCGTATAAACGTGACCTACGGGGTCGCCTCTGTATGGTGCAGCTGAAAACGATAATATCGCGCCATTTTCTGAAAGCTGCGTGTTATTCGCATAGCTAAAATCGAATACGTCTTTAAATTCAAGTGACTGTTGGCTATGTACCGCGTTACTCAGCAGTAAGCTGGTCATGGCCAATGATGTTAATTTGATCATGTTGATTGTTCTTAGAGTGTGAAGCTTTAAGAGAGTTTTAGCACTTTTAGCGAGGGTAAAGAAGTGTTGTGCGTTTAGTGCATGTGTTAAACGGATAAACAACATTACAGTAGATGATAGGCGTTATACCTCAGCAAATTTTTATTAGACGACAATTTAGTGTATTGGAGTGAGCAATACTCACTCTGCTGAGCGTGAATGCTTCTTTAAATCAACCAAACCTTTTGTAGCTCTTTCCATTGCATTTCAAATTGTTGGCTAGGTAAAGCGGTGAAGTCACTGCGTACAAATTGGTTCATTTTCCCTTCGACATAGGCTAAGAAAAAATTAGCCAATGCTGCTTCATCGGTTGAAAAAGCTTTCCCTTCACGGAGTTTTCGCTCTCGTAAAACTTGCTTAAATTGCGTTTCTAATTTTTCGAATAGACCTTGCACGCGCTCTCTGAGTCTTTCTTGTTCACCTTGAAGCGCATCGCCTGTTAAAATTCGTGTGATACCTGGGTTCTTTTGAGCAAAAGTGAGTAATAAAACCAAAATGTTATAGATACGATTTTGTGTTTCTTTTTCATTATCTAAAATCAGGTTAATACGTGAAAGTAGGGTATTTTCGATGAACTCTATCAAGCCTTCAAACATACGGGCCTTACTTGGAAAGTGTCGATATAGCGCTGCTTCTGATACGCCAACTTCAGCTGCCAACTTTGCCGTTGTGATACGTTGCCCCGGGCTTGTTTCTAACATCTGTGCAAGAGACTGCAAAATTTGCTCTTTGCGGTTACTACGTTTAGTCGCTGGCATGTACCTTCCTTTATTTATCATTATTATGGTCAGTGCAAACCCCAAGCTGCTTACACCAGTACTCGGGGTCTTATGTTAATGTTTTATTCAGTTTGGTGCTAGCTTTTTCCCGCGCGGTTAATTAAGACGTTTAGATAACGCGTGCATGACTTGCATTGCTAATTGTTGCTTGCTCGTTGTGGGTAAATTCAGGCAATCATCAGACCAAAAAAGGGACAAGGCATTATCATTTGCGTTGAAACCTAATCCTTCTACGGACACATCATTGGCGCAGATCATATCCAAATTCTTGTTTTTGAGTTTGGCTTGTGCGTACTGTTGGATATCTTGTGTTTCAGCTGCAAAGCCGACTGTGTATGGCCTATTTTTTTTAAGCTCGGCAACGTGTGCAATCACGTCTGGGTTTTTTACCATCGTGAGGGTTATTTCATCGCCTTGCTTTTTGATTTTGTGTTCTGCAATGGTCGCGGCTCTGTAATCAGCGACGGCTGCACAGCCAATAAATACATCTGATTGGGGTGCTAGTTGTAGTGCCGCATTTAACATGTCTCTTGCACTTTCAATAGGGAATAGCGTTGCCCCTTCGGGTGCAGAGAGTGAAACTGGGCCACTTATCAGGTTGACGGTTGCGCCGAGTTCAAGCGCGGCTTTTGCTAATGCAAAACCCATTTTCCCTGAGCTGTGATTACTTATGTAGCGAACAGGATCTAAAGGTTCTCGAGTTGGCCCCGCTGTGATTGTGACTGTTTTTCCATGTAGAATAGGGGCTTGTACTGGTGCTAAACATCGCTCTACAAGCTCAAGAGGTTCTAACATTCTGCCTGCACCCACATCACCACATGCTTGCTCGCCTTTACCTGGGCCCCAAATGGCAATATCACGGGCACGTAACGTCGCGATGTTTGCTTGTGTCGCTGGGTGGGCATACATTTGTTGGTTCATAGCGGGGGCGACAGCAACTTTAGCAGGCGTTGCTAACAATAAAGTGGTGAGTAGGTCGTCCGCTATTCCGTGTGCCATTTTGGCGAGGATGTTGCAGCTGGCCGGAGCCACTAAAATTAAATCAGCCCATTTTGCAAATTCTATATGGCCCATGGCAGCTTCAGCACTTGGGTCTAGTAAAGAGTCTGCGACCATTTCACCGGAAACAGCTTGCATGGTGAGCGGGGTGATAAAGTGTTTAGCTGATTCAGTCATGACAACTTTCACTTTACAACCGCGTTCTGTCAGTCGCCTTACCAGTTCTGCACATTTATAGGCTGCAATGCCACCGCTTATACCTAACACAATATTTTTGACAGGTTGGCTCATATTTAGACACACCATTGATGAAGAAAGTTTGTTTGGTGCTAAAGATACCACACCAAAGCCACCCTGTTTAGATAGGGTAAATACAGATTTTAAAAACGCACAATGAGTGACTACACTTTAATAACTACATGGATGCACCACTAAGGATAGAAAATGCAGCTAAATGTGTTACCTAAACAGAGTCGGCCACGAGAAAAGTTACTTAAACAAGGGCCAAGTATGCTCACAGATGCTGAGTTGCTAGCGATTTTTCTTCGTACGGGTGTGACGGGGATGAATGCGGTAGAGCTGGCGGACTCACTACTGAAACAAAATCACTCTCTTCATAACTTGTTCAATGCAAGTCTTACAGAGTTCTCAGCTTATAAGGGATTAGGTGAAGCAAAATATGTTCAATTACAGGCTGTTTTAGAATTAAGTAAGCGCTATTTAAAAGAGCAATGTCACCGCGATACTATTTTTACATCGCCCGATGCAGTCAATGATTATTTGACAATTCAGTTGAGGGGTTTAGGGCATGAGGTGTTCATGGTGTTGTATTTAGATAATCAAAATCGATTGATCACAGATGAAGTGTTGTTTACAGGTACTATTAATAGTGCTTCGGTTTACCCCAGAGAAGTTGTCAAAGCAGCACTCAAACACAATGCCGCTGCTGTCATCTTTGCACATAATCACCCCAGTGGGTTGGCTGAACCAAGTCAAGCAGACAAAATAATTACGAAAAAATTACAAAATGCTTTAGCTTTGGTTGATATAAATGTACTTGATCACCTCATTGTTGCAGCTGAGCGGTGCGTGTCTTTTGCACAACGAGGGCTAATTTAGCGTGTTTACCTAGGTAAAGTTGTAAAAAACATCGCTTTGCGCGCATTTTTACAAAATAGTTTAATTTAAATGCAGTTTTTACTTTCCCTAAGGGCATTCGATCATTATAATTGGCCGCTATCAAATTTACACATGAGCTGATTAGATAGGATCAGATCCTTGATCTCTACCTGTATATGCTGTATAAAGAGCGCCCTCTGATTTACCCTGGGGCCACAGTAATGTCCAAGGGAAAATTAAGCTCGAGCGAAGTTATTGGAGATACATAGACATGTCTAAAGTCTGTCAAGTTACAGGTAAGCGTCCAGTGGTTGGTAATCACCGTTCACACGCGCGCAACGCTACTAAGCGTCGCTTCCTACCTAACCTACAAACACACCGTTTCTGGGTTGAAAGCGAAAAACGTTTCGTTTCATTACGTACTACTACTAAAGGTATGCGTATTATCGATAAAAAAGGCATCGACGCGGTTCTTACTGAAATCCGTGCTCGCGGCGAAAAAGTTTAAGGAGCTGGGATATGCGTGATAAGATCCGTTTAGTTTCTACTGCTGGTACTGGTTATTTCTACACTACCGACAAGAACAAGCGTAACATGCCTGAAAAAATGGAAATCAAAAAGTTCGATCCTAAGGTTCGTAAACACGTGATTTTCAAAGAAGCAAAAATCAAGTAATTTTGCTTTTGAAAGAATATCAAAAACCCAGCTTCGGCTGGGTTTTTTGTTTTTAACAGTATCATAATTTTAGATGTGTACTGTCTCTGCACTTCGTTATTCTACTCAGGCTAAGTTTTTAACTGGTTTATATGAAGAGGGCTTGGATCACTTTGGTACTTTTGGACCTAAAGGCCGTTTAATAGGCATTTCTTTTACTTTTACAGGGGCCTTCTCTAATATCATTACAGGCCGAGTAACAAACAAGTTATTGGGGTAAATGACTTTGTGACCATCAAGGTGCTGTAATGCAACATGCATCAACCCCATTTCAGTAATACGCCCCTCGATATGGTTTGCTCCATCAATAATGCGCACCCATGATCCAATACGGCAATCATTCTGAATGAACATAATTAAAAATGAGGTCAAATTACTTAGCAATGACCAGCCAGCAAATAACGCGACACCTAACATCGCAAATAATGAAGAGCCAAGTACGAGTAGTCCTTTAAGTTCAATGCCCCAAAATACCAGTAGCAAGCAGGTGAGTAATAAGGCCACAATAATGCGTATGAGTAGTTCAGCACGTTGTTGACGGTGACTATCAATTTTTCCTTTTGTTAAGTGAGAGAGTAACTGCTTGCATAAGCGTATTGAAATAGGAAAAAGTAATATCACAACCAGAGTGATCACAAGGCGGTATTGGGCTGAGATGAAATCGACTATCGACACGATATAATTCAAGTAATGCACTCTATTTTAGTAAAGGGGATGAAATTTAAAAACGATTTTTGACGGTAAACAACCATTGTACGTTATCTATATTATCAGGGCCATTAATGGGGGCTGCTACATCTAAGTGTAAGACTAACCCTGCATTTGCCCTGCTGGGAGCAAGTCTCAGGCCTGCGCCAATGTTCTTTAAATAATTAGGGTCACTGTGTACTAATGTATTGCCTCTAATTCGGCCAATATCAAAATACACCGCGCCGCCTACTTTGAATAATTGTAAGAGGTCATACTCCCAATAGTATCTGCGTTCGATATTAACTAAAACGCTTTTACTGCCATGCTGGTAGTTAACAGGAAAGCCTCTTAGGCCAGTTTCGCCACCTAAGGTCAGTTGTTGATCCGCCGTAAGGTTTTTAGCAAACCTGAGTTGTACATTGGCATACCATGAGTCTTGAATACTGGTATTTAAATAATATTGTGCGCCAAGTTGCGTAATGAGGTTTCTCGCTGTGTTGTCTTGGCTATTCCATTGGCCTGAAAAAGAGAGGTTAATACGCCACAAGCTATGATCTGAGGTATAGTGTGCTTTATTAGCCGAGAACTGATAAATAAGGTGGTTATCATCATCGCTTAGGCTTTTATCTGAGTAGCCCAATAGGGCATTAATATCCCAACCTAAATTTAAATCTTCAGTACGATATATGGAGTCAAAGTTACGTACTTTTATAAATTTATCTTCTAACCACTGAGTTTGGATATAGGGGTAACTCAAGGTGCGATTATGTGCCAATGGCAAAGTTGTTTTTAGAAGTGGATTAAATGTTTGTTGCTCATAGTGATAACCCACCGTGAGTCGCTGTGTCCAGTTATTAGTGAGCTGTTGAGCATGGCCAAAATAGACTTTACTGACTTCAGTTTGTTGGGAAAACTCAGAAACTGTTTCGCCATCTTCATAAAGTGATTCTGTGCGTTTGTCGTTAAAGTTTAAAAAACCATAGCTATAAGGTGTATCAGTAGAGAAAAAAGGATAACTCACGCCTACATAGTGACGCTCACCATCATCATTATCAGCGTATTCGAGTCGGCTTCGATAACGGGTAGACATAATATTAGGATCATCATAGACAAAGAGATAACCAGAGCGGTCTTGATCTTTTGTATGAGTGAGAGAAAGGCGCTTACCCCAACCGAATAAATTACTTTCACGAAAGCCAATTCGTGATGAATTTTCTCCGCCGCTGCGGCTAAAGCTTAAATCTGGTAGCAGCGTCCACAAATCTCGGGTCACCACCGTGACTGTGATATTGCCTTCGCAGTTTTCATCTGCATAGACGCGTGCATCATA
Source organism: Pseudoalteromonas sp. MSK9-3 (assembly GCF_003590335.1). Taxonomy (GTDB): domain Bacteria; phylum Pseudomonadota; class Gammaproteobacteria; order Enterobacterales; family Alteromonadaceae; genus Pseudoalteromonas. Next base: position 161,890 of record NZ_MIET01000009.1, read on the forward strand.
CAAATAGCTTTGTTTTCGCAGTAGACGCTCAGACTCTATAATTTTTTTGATTGAGTATTCATCCCCTTCTGAGAATAACAACAATGTCATTATGACCGTCGGTTCAGTGGTTATATGCGCTCGATTGGCAAAGCGAAATACCGGGTTATTTTCTGCGGGAATACTGGTATCAAACACATTTAATTGCGCTAGTTTAATGTGTGAAATTGTTTTGTCTTGTCCCTCTTTAGGTAAATCTGTATTGGCGTCAAGCTGCCGAGTGAGGGTGATATCATTATTGGTAACCTGTGTTTGATTTGCACACGCTTCTGTATGAGGGTGGTCAAGCACTGAGGGGGCGCTATAACTTAAGAAAGAGCAAAAACAGCATAATATGAGCGTTATTTGTGTTTTTATACTCACGTTTATAGCACTCCAAAATGATCAGCAATAAATAGTACTATCGAGATATATACGACAGTTGATTATTTAAGTCTATCTGATTATTGGAAACTTGTTAGTAAATATTTAGATAAATTAATGAGTTGCTCTTGTGATCCTGCGCCTTCAGGGGCTATCCATATACTGTCTGTATAGTGTTCAAAGTTAATATTAAATGTACTATTTTCATAACTGAAGCGGGTTTGGTGGCGATCTGCACCTTCAAGCTCTTCTACGATAGCAATATCAGGTTGGTGTAAAAATAGTTTAGCCCAGAATAAAAACTCGTCTGCCTCAGGGAGCTCAGTAGGCGTAATTAATAAGACATGATGGATTGGATCTAGTGTTATGTTGGTCATAAGTAGCTCTGGATATATTTAACTTGTGGCTAGGTAGTTGCGGATCAGTTGCATAAAAGGCGCGCCGTATTTACTGAGTTTGGTAAAGCCAACACCAGATACAGAAAGAAATTCGCCATCGGTTGTTGGTGTTAATTGGGCCATTTCTGCAAGGGTTTTATCGTTAAATACTACATAAGGAGGTACATCATCTTCATCAGCGAGCTGCTTACGCAGGCTACGTAATTTGGCGAAGAGTTTCTTATCATAATTAAATTGGGCTAATTTATCCTGATATACGTGCTTAGCTTGTAAACGCGGCTCTGCTAATTGCAGTGCATATTCACCTTTTAAAACCGAACGGGCTGCTTCGGTGAGCTTTAAACTTGCACCTTGCGTGATGTCTTGGGTTAAGAGACCATGATGGATCAATTGTCGTAAGACACTTAACCAAAATTCATTACTTTTGTCTTTGCCGAGTCCATAGGTGCTCAATTCGTGATGTTGATTATCTCGAATGCGACTGGTGTTTGCCCCTCTTAACACATCAACAATATAGCCTAAGCCAAACCGTTGTTCGGCGCGATAGACGCAAGAAAGTGCCTGCTGTGCGACTAAAGTGCCATCAAATCGTTTTGGCGGGTTGAGACAAATATCACAGTTGCCGCAAGGCTCTCGTTGATATTCACTAAAATAGTTGAGTAATATTTGACGTCGGCAAGTCTGCGCTTCTGCAAAACTGGCCATCGCATTAAAGCGCTGTTCTTCAACACGTCGGCGCTGCTCGTCTTCGATGTCTTCAAAAAAGCGTTTCACTCTGCCTATGTCTGCAGGGTCGAAGTACATGATGGCTTCAGCGGCTAAACCATCACGGCCTGCTCTGCCGGTTTCTTGATAGTAAGCTTCAATACTTTTTGGAATATCATAATGTAATACAAAGCGCACATTGGGTTTGTTGATCCCCATACCAAACGCTACGGTGGCGACGACAATATGAATATCATCACGCGCAAAGGCGCTTTGCACAAATTGCCTTTGTTCATTACTCATGCCTGCATGATAGGCCGCGGCATTAAAGCCTGCATCAGCGAGTTTTTCTGATATTTCATCAACGCGTTTACGGCTGGTGCAATAAATAATACCGCTTTGATTCTGTTGCTCTTTTAAATACCGCATTAATTGCGATAGGGGTTTAAACTTTTCTTCAATAGTGTAGCGAATATTCGGTCTATCAAAACTACCAGTATGGATATATGGGTTCTGTAAACTCAGCTGGTTGACGATATCATAGCGAGTGGCAGTATCTGCTGTCGCAGTTAATGCCATCATGGGGATCGCTGGAAAGTGCTGTTTTAATTCGCTCAAGCGGCAATAATGTGGTCTAAAGTCATGTCCCCAGTGCGATACGCAGTGCGCTTCGTCTATCGCGAACAAACTGACCGGCAAATGATGCAGGCGCTCAATAAATTCGTACTGCAGTATTTTTTCTGGGGCAACATAGAGTAGCTTTACATCGCCATCATGGACTCGTTGATATATAGCATGCTGTTGTTCTCGAGGTACGCTGTTATTTATAAACTCAGCACTGACCCCTAATGCTTGTAATTGCGCTACCTGGTCTTGCATGAGTGAAATGAGCGGAGATACCACCACAGTGATCCCATCAAGTACCAATGCAGGGACTTGATAACACAGTGATTTACCACCGCCTGTAGGCAGTAGTACTAAGCTGTCTTGGCGCGCTAAAGCAGCATCGATCACCGCTTTTTGACCATCTCGAAATTCACTGTAACCAAAAATATTTTTTAGTACAGAGTCCGCGTTGTGTTGAGTATGTGCAAGAGTATCCATCGAGGGGCATTTTAGAGGTTTTTTAGCGCCTTGTCTGTAACTTTCCTGACTTGAAAAAAGTAGCGAACCAGCGTAGCTTTATCTGGTCAGATGAGTTTGAGGTGAGTATGGATAAATCACAAGTAATTAGTACCGTAGCCAACATATTTGTTAAACAAATGCCATTTAATCAATTTCTCGGTATCACGGTTCGCCATTTAGATGCCGAGCGCGCCGAAATTGAAATGCCATGGCAAGATAATTTTATTGGTAACCCATCACAGAAAATTTTGCATGGTGGTGTTATTTCAGCTGTGCTCGATAATGTTGGGGGAATGTTAGCAGCTGCATCTATTGTTAATAAACTGGCTGAAAGTGAACTGCAAGGCGTCCCAAAAAAACTAGCAACCTTGGGAACCATTGATATTAGAACAGACTTTTTAAGGCCTGGCCGAGGTGATTATTTTGTTGCGAGTGCGAGCTTGATCCGTTCAGGCAATAAAGTGTGCGTATGTAGAATGGAATTACATAATGACCAAGGCACTCAAATTGCTTTTGGAACAGGTACTTACTTAGTTGGCTAGTGAATTTACCGTTTGCCAGTGCATTATTTCATAATTAGCACGTATAATGCTGGCCTCTTTGCATCCGGTATCATTGAATATGCCAAATAGTAATAATAACCAAGGCTATCTTTATGCAGTACTTGCCTTCTTAATGTGGGGACTTGCCCCTATTTATTTCAAACAGCTCGACCAGATAAATGCCCTCGAAATTTTAACGCATCGTATTGTGTGGTCAGTGCTATTTCTGGCTTTGATCATAGCGGTAACTCAACAGTGGCATAAAATCGCACCTGTCATTAAACAGCCAAAATTAATTTTATTGCTGTGCTTAAGCTCTAGCTTGTTAGGTTTTAATTGGGGACTGTTTATTTGGGCCGTTAACAATGGGCATATGCTTGATGCAAGTTTAGGATATTATATTAATCCTCTATTGAATGTGCTTTTGGGTGTGCTGTTTTTATCTGAGCGTTTACGTCTATGGCAAAAAGTGGCAGTAGGCATGGCATTTGTTGGTGTTACTTTACAGGTGCTTAGTTTTGGTTCATTCCCTGTGATTGCGTTTTCACTAGCCACCTCGTTTGCAATTTACGGATTGCTACGTAAAAAAATGCCTGTGGAGTCGATCCCTGGTTTATTACTTGAAGCGGCTATTTTGTTACCAGCAGCATTGATTTATTGGTCGGTGAGTGAACCCTCAGCCACAACCAACATGGTGAATAATACGGACTTAATTAATGTATTATTGATAAGTGCCGGTATTGTGACGACGTTACCTTTGTTGTGTTTTATTGCGGCAGCGAAACGGTTACCTTATTCAACGTTAGGCTTATTTCAATATATTGGTCCCAGTATTATGTTTGTTTTGGCCGTTGTGCTTTATGGCGAAACATTTACAACTGAGCGAATTTTAACGTTTGCGTGTATTTGGACTGCACTTGCTTTGTTTAGCTGGGACACTTATCGCGCTTCAAAGTAGTGGGTATGGAATAGCTTATAAATTAAGGGCCAAACAAGTGGCCTTTAATTTATAATTCTGTTTCTGCCTTGCTCTTTTGCATCATACAGTTTTACATCTGCAGCCTTGAGTAACGCATCAATTTTTTGCTCTACCATAGAAACAAAGCCGATGGAGATGGTGAAGTGAATTTTATGTGGAGTTAACGACTCACTATTTGAGTCTAAATACTGCCTAAATAGCTCTAATTGCTCTAGATTGTCTTCAATAGAACCTTGTTGAAAGAAAATTGCAAATTCTTCGCCGCCTAATCTAGCTTCCAAATCATGCTCAAAAAACTTATTAAACGTTAATGCAAGGGCGCTGAGTACGTCATCCCCTGCATCGTGGCCATATTGGTCATTGATACTTTTGAAGTGATCAATATCAATCATCGCGAGCGTACTATTTTGTTGTTTCACAGCTCGTGACTTTAGCGTTTTTGTCGTTTGTTCGAAGAAATACCGGCGGTTTGGTAATTTCGTCAAGTAGTCCGTGTTTGCTTGTAATCTAATGGTGGCGATATTGTCGAGCATATCGACGTTTTGGCTTAATCGACAATAAAACTCCTCGGCGTTAAAGGGTTTTCTCAGGTAGTCATTGGCACCATTTTTCAAAAATCGAGCAGATAAATGCGACGTATTAGACCCTGAAATACCAATAATTGCTTTATCATCGTTGCTGTACAGTCGACGAATTTCTCCACATAACTCAACTCCGCTCATTATGGGCATTTCATTATCTGTAATTATCACCGAGATATCTGGATGTTTTTGCAATACATCTAAACCTTCTTGGCCATCTCCAGCTTCGAGCACTTGATACTTATGCCGTTCTAGCAAGGCACTTACGTAGCGCCTAGTTTGGCGAGAATCGTCTACCACTAAAACTTGGACGCTTTCATTACGTGGCAAACGTTGCAGCTGCCTTTTTAGATACTGGTAAGCTTGCTTATTCTCTTTGGTGATGTAGTCAATGATAGGGTATTTTTCGACTGTTTCCCGGGTTTTACTGTCTAAATTACCCGTCATAACAATCGTCGGTATTTCAGCCTTAATAGTACAAGGGATCGCCTCTCCATTCGGGGCGTCAGGCAAGATAAAATCAACCACAGCGCAAAAGTATTGATTTTGACTAACGAGTGCTTTTGCTTCCGCGAGTGAGCCCGCAATATCCGCAGCATACCCAGAAGACACAGCGATGTGCTTCTGAACTTTGGCAATTGTGGGTGTATCTTCAATGATAAGTATTCGTCGAGTCACTTAAATAAGCCTAGTATATTCGCTAATACGCACATCCTAGTTGTAAACCTATCTGGTTAAAAAAGCAATGCTTAATATCAGGTATAAGTTTATAACTAATTGTTTTTCGTTATATTGTAATAATACTAGTCTAAATATATACGATGACAAGTAGGTAATGAGATGTCGTGGCAAGTTATGCTACATTTTTATCGTTTATGTGCCTTGCTCACGTACAGCTGAGTATTAAAGTATATTCTTTGCGTAATTAGTGTGTTGAATTACAGAATACCTTTTGTCTCACCCTGCGATTATTTGGGTATAAGTCGTTGGTCTCGCTTTCGGTAATTTGAGTACATACGCCGTCATCTCTGCACTTGGTAAATTCGCTAAACGATTGTTCATGATCTATCCCTTACATACAGTATGTGTGCTGTGGTTTCTTTGCTGCGTTTCTATATGCGTCTTTGACACCTATTGAGGGGGTAATGTGGATATTGAGCTACTAAAAACTTTTTTAGAAGTGGTCAAAACACGGCATTTTGGCCGTGCCGCAAATAATTTGTATATCACGCAATCAGCGGTCAGTTGCAGAGTGCGGCAGCTAGAGCAAAGTTTAGGCGTGAGTTTGTTCTCTAGACAGCGAAACAATATTCAGTTAACAGTATCGGGTGAGTGCTTATTGCCTCATGCACAAACAATATTAGCTGATATGCAGCGTGCAAAAGCGGATGTTGCGCTCACGAGTGATCAGCCTATGCAATTCACATTGGCGGCGACCGCCAATGTGTGGGAAGTTTTTTTACATAATGAAATGCATCAAATCGTCAGGTCGCTTCCTGATACCGCGTTATTAGCTGAGGTGAAGGGACGGCAAGAAAGCATAAAGCGACTACTTGATCACTCGCTAGATTTGGCGTTTATGTTTGATCCACCTGATGTCGATGAGCTGGTTGTTAAGCAAGTTCAGACATTATCCATTATTGCTGTGAGTACGGTTGCCCGTCAAAATATGGCAACTTTTTTTAATGAGCAGTATGTCTTTGTGGACTGGGGGACAGCATTTTCTCAGTGGCATGCTAAGCAATTTAAGGAGGTAGGAATACCGCGTATCAGCACCAATACTGGGGGGGCTGCACTTGATTTAATATTAACGTTAGGCGGAAGTATGTTTATGGATAAATCGCATGTCACTCACAAATTAGACACTGGCATATTACATCATGTGACGCAGGGCGCTCAGTGCCCAGTCGCTATTTATGCTGTTTACCATAAAAATACAGAACAAGTTGAAAATATCTCTAACACGCTATGTGATTTCACTTAAATGTCTTTTTTATGAATTAACCATGTTGTTTTCTATGCTTTGTTTTTTATTTAAGTTTTTGTTTTTAATTTATTTTTTAATTTTGGTTTAATTTTGGTTTCATTTTGGTTTCATTTTTAAGGCAAAATATTGACCGTAATAATGGGAGTGTAATATTTCTGTCATTATGGGCTGGCACACTGCGCCTGTCTAAAAAATTACGTGTTACGATATTGAGGAATATAAACATGAAACCAGTTAAATCAACGCTTTTATTATCAGTATTAAGTGCTCTATCTTTCAACGCTCAAGCTGATGTAACAGTGTATGGTAAAGCAAACGTTTCTGTGCAATCGAGTGATGAAGGTGAAGGTTCTGTTACTGAATTAAAGAGTAATACTTCACGTTTTGGGTTTAAAGGTGGCGAAAAGCTCGATAATAATTTAGAAGTTTTCTACCGTTTTGAGTTTCAAGTTGATATTACAGACGCTGACTCAAAAGGTGACAAAGACAATATCACAGCACGTAATCAATATGTTGGTGTGAAAGGTAATTTTGGTGAAGTCCTAATTGGTCGAAAGGACACTGTATTTAAACTGTCTCAAGGCCGAGTGGATTTATTTAACGATGTTGAAGGTGATATCAAAAACCACCTTAAAGGTGAGAATCGTTTAGGTAACTCAATTACTTATAACTCTAACAGTTTCAATGGTTTTAAGGTTCATGGAACTTTTATAGCTGAGGATGACGCTGAGGGTGAGAATGGTTACTCAGCAGCATTATCTTATGGCGACAGCAAACTGAAGAAAAGTAACATTTATGGCGCAATATCTGCTGACAGCGATGTAAAAGGCTATGATGCAGTACGTTTAACCGTGCAAGGTAAAGTGGCTGATGTAAAGCTAGGTGCAATATATCAAACCCAAGAACGTGTTGATGGTTCAGACAAAGCCGATGGTTACGTATTAAGCGCTTCTTATAAGATGGGCGCCAATACACTTAAAGCGCAATATCAAGTTATGGATTTTGATCAAGGAGATAAAATTGATGGTGTCTCTGTGGGGATTGACCATAAATTAAATAAAGTAACGAAGATATATGGTTTTTACACCTCATTCGACGGTGATAACCAAGTTGAGCGTGACTATTTAGCAGTAGGCTTTGAATATAAGTTCTAACATGCTGAGCGCTTCGTATAACCGATATCCTATATGAGTTATACGAAGCGTCTTTACTTCACTAGCCCTGCTGAGTGAGTACTAGATACTTTTCAGCTAATGTATCTAAGCTTTCTCGTTTATTGGGATCTGGTTTAATACAATCAATGGGACACACGCTTACACAAGTAGGTGAATCATAATGGCCGACACACTCGGTGCACTTGTCTGGGTCTATCTCATATATTGTTTGGCCAAAATAAATGGCTTGATTCGGACATTCCGGATCACACATGTCACAGTTAATGCATTTATTATTGATCAACAAAGCCATACTCAATCCTATTTAAATGGGTTACGCGTATCTTGGTTTTCACCTAAATTACGCATCAAAATAGCATGCTCTAAGTTAATATCTTCCGGTAATGGGATCTGTACAATATGACCAGACCCTTTTGCATCTGTAATACGCTGCCCCTTTTGGTTTTCCATATGCGCCAAATTAAAGGCAATATTGCCTTTTGGTGTCATCAGTTCAAGGCTGTGGCCTGTACAAAATTTATTTTTAACGTCAATTTCAACTAATCCGTTGGCGTGTCTACCCAGTATTTCCCCCACAAATTGCTGTTTATCACTGATTGAATGCCCGTACTCATAATTTTGATAATCTTGATGTGCATGTCGTTTTAAAAAGCCTTCGGTGTAGCCTCGATGTGCCAGATTTTCGAGTGTACGCATTAATGTAGGATCAAAAGGTTTACCAGCCACGGCATCATCTATTGCTTTTCTATAGACTTGTGCCGTGCGCGCAACATAGTAAAAAGACTTGGTTCTGCCCTCAATTTTAAGGCTATGCACACCCATTTTGGTCAGTTGTTCCACATATTGTACTGCACGTAAATCTTTGGAATTCATAATATAGGTACCATGCTCGTCTTCAAAAGCGGGCATGTATTCGCCTGGGCGGCCAGGTTCTTCTAGCATAAATGTAGCGTTGGTAGGGGCACCAGAGCCAAGTGTTGGGAGTACCTCGCTGGGGTCAATTTGATGTACAAGATCGCCCGTTTCGTTTTCTTTGGCAGGCTTTGCATCATATTCCCAGCGGCACGCATTGGTGCAAGTTCCTTGATTTGGATCGCGTTTATTGATGTATCCCGATAGCAAACAGCGGCCTGAGTAAGCCATGCACAATGCGCCATGTACAAATACTTCTAGTTCAGTACCTGGGCAGTGAGTGCGAATTTCGTCAATTTCATCAAGCGACAATTCTCGAGACAAAATGACCCGTTCTATCCCTTGTTGTGCCCAAAACTTCACACTCGCAAAATTGACGGCATTGGCCTGTACAGATAAATGGATCGGCATATCAGGCCACTTTTCTCGCACCAGCATGATCAATCCAGGATCTGACATGATCAATGCATCAGGCTGCATTGCAATGACAGGTTCAATGTCTCTTAGGTAGGTTTTTACTTTACTATTGTGTGGTGCAATATTGGATACGACATACAGCTTTTTATTTTGTTGGTGTGCTTCATGGATCCCCAGTGCTAAATTGTCTAAATCAAACTCGTTATTGCGTACTCTTAAACTGTAGCGGGGTTGCCCGGCATAAACTGCATCGGCACCGTATGCAAAAGCGTAACGCATATTCTTTATACTACCGGCAGGTGAAAGGAGTTCTGGTATAAACATAGTAAATAAACCTCATCATTGAACTGGGTTCAAGCCAGCTGTTGGGGTCAAAAATTGACGTGAAAGTGAAAAGCGGCGCAGTATAATGGGCGTTTGGTTGTTCTTCGTTGACGCAGATCATTATTTCATTGACTGTTGATTTACTTTGTCTCTCTTTTTCCTTGTCAAGATAGCGGGCGAATCTAGTAGGCTTTTTCTGGCAAAAAGCGTATAATTCGCGGCCGTTAATATTCATAAACTATTTTGGAGCAAAAAAGATGGCTTTAGAGCGTACTTTTTCAATCATCAAGCCTGATGCGGTAGCTAAAAACCACATCGGTGCAATCTATAACCGTTTCGAATCAGCTGGTCTTAAGATCGTTGCTTCTAAAATGGTTCACCTTTCTCAAGAGAAAGCTGAAGGTTTCTACGCAGAGCACAAAGAACGTCCTTTCTTTGGCGCACTTGTTTCTTTCATGACGTCTGGTCCAGTAATGGTTCAGGTTCTTGAAGGTGAGAACGCAGTACTTAAAAACCGTGAAATCATGGGTGCTACTAACCCTGCTGAAGCACTAGCTGGTACTTTACGTGCTGACTACGCAGACAGCATCGATGAAAATGCGGTACACGGTTCAGATGCTCCAGAGTCTGCTGCACGTGAAATCGCTTACTTCTTCGCTGAAGAAGAGCTTTGCCCACGTACTCGTTAATATCGAGCGTAAGCAAAGGAAAGAAGGGCTTTCGAGCCCTTTTTTTGTCTCTATTTAAAGTCTGTTTTGCAAAATGTTTAGTCAGTCTTAGGTATGAACCTTTTGCAAAGCAATCAACAATGATTGTTAAGTTTGCCTGTTTTTTGTACAATGCACGGCTACCTTATCGTTGTTATACCGTCACCTGAATTGAGGTTGTTTCATGGCCACTACTGAGAAAAAAATTAACTTACTTGATCTAAATCGCGAGGGGATGCGCGAACTTTTTGCATCGTACGGAGAGAAACCGTTTCGTGCAGATCAGGTGATGAAATGGATTTATCACTTTGGTATTGATGATTTTGAGCAAATGAGCAATATCAATAAAAAGCTTAAAGCAAAATTATCTGCTGATTGTGAGATTGTTGCGCCAGAGATCTCAGTTCGACAAGAAGCCAGTGATGGCACTATTAAGTACGCTTTGGTACTCGAAGGCGGTCAAGAAGTTGAAACTGTCTGGATCCCAGATAAAGACCGAGCCACATTATGTGTCTCTTCACAAGTTGGCTGTGCGCTAGAGTGTACATTTTGTTCGACAGCTCAGCAGGGCTTTAACCGTAACTTAAAAGTATCTGAAATTATTGGTCAAGTATGGCGAGTGGCAAAAGATATTGGTTTGCATGACGGTGACAGCACTAAACGTCCGGTGACGAACGTAGTAATGATGGGGATGGGTGAACCGCTACTTAACGTGAACAATGTTGTTCCTGCGATGGAATTGATGATGGATGATTGGGCATTTGGTTTATCTAAGCGCCGAGTTACATTGAGCACATCTGGGGTGGTGCCTGCTCTCGATATTTTGAAAGAGCGTATTGATGTTGCGTTGGCCATTTCGCTGCACGCGCCAACAAATGATTTACGTGATGTGTTGGTACCGATTAATAAAAAGTACCCAATTGAAGAGTTTTTAGCTGCGTGTCGTCGTTATATTGATGGCTCTAAAGCGAATAAAGATGTCACCATTGAATATGTTATGTTGCAAGGTATTAACGACAGTACAGATCAAGCCCATGAGCTCGTGAAAGTATTAAAAGGGACACCGTCAAAAATTAATCTGATCCCATTTAACCCATTCCCAGGCAATGAGTATGGTCGTTCAAGTAACAGCCGTATTGATCGCTTTTCTAAAGTATTACAAGCAGCAGGGTTAACCTGTATTGTACGCCGTACTCGTGGTGATGATATTGATGCAGCATGTGGTCAATTAGTCGGTGACGTTGTTGATAGAACGAAACGTTTAGCTAAAAAGCAAATGCGTGAAGATAACGCCATTGCGGTTTCTGTTAAGGCCAGTTAAGTAAATCAGTTTATAAAAGCCCTTTTGTCTAAAAAACAGATGAAACATAAGGGCTTTTAGGTAATATAGAGGCTCGATGTTCTTACATAATGGGTGGTGCATGCGTTCTTGCTTAATATTATCTGTGGTTTTGCTTTTTCTTTCAGGGTGTGTGACTGAAACGAGCTCTGTTACACGTAATAACCCCAGTGCTAAAAATACAGTTAATAATCAAGACGCAGCGAAAACTCGAATCGCATTAGCGTTGCAATACCTTAATGCCGGTAACACCACACAAGCAAAATTCAATTTAGAACGAGCCGCTTCTTTTGCGCCAGAGTTACCAGAAGTCCACTATGCGCTAGCTTATTATTATGAACAAGTAGGTGAACCGCAATGGGCAAAAAAGGCCTATTTAACCGCACTTTCTCTTAACCCTAACGATCCCAATGCGTTGAATAATTATGGTACGTTTTTGTGCCGCATTGAGGACTTCGATGGGGCGTCAGAGCAGCTTTTAAAAGCGATTAGTATTCCCAGTTACCTGCGTGTTGCTCAAAGTTACGAAAACTTGGCGCTGTGTGCGGTAAAACAAGATAAATTTGCCCTCGCATTAGAGTATTTAGAAAGTGCAGTGCAACATAATGGCAGACGGCCTTCAGCACTGATTGCTTTGGCTGCTTTGTTTTATGCAAAAAGTGACTTACATCAAGCTGAAGGTGTTTTAAAGGTATATAAAGAGCGCGGCTTTATGTCGGCGCGTGCCTTGTTGCTAGAACATTTATTGCATCAGCGCATGGGGCATTTACAACAAGCACAAACGTTATCAGATACCCTGATACAGAACTACCCGAGTTCACGTCAGGCATCTTTGGTGTTGCGAGATGAGTTGAAGCGCTCTGAGTTTGAAAAGTTAAAAGAGCAATACCGTCAGGCACAAATCAAACAAATTACGCAAACTGACACAACACATGTGGTGAGCCAGCCAAAGATAAAAATTACGCGTAAAAAAGCGCCCAGTTTAGCAAAGCCAGCAACTTTTAAAAAAGCCGCGTTAACCGCGAATACTGATAGTGTTTCTTTACGTCAAGAGCCAACACAGTTCACATCGAGTTCACCTGCCACGATTACAATACCGCAACCCAAAAAAGCAGTAGAACCTGATGATGAGGTGCGTAATGTGGAGGCTGTAGATGTAAGTGACACGGTAAGTAATAACGTAGTCGATGATGAAGTGAGAGTGATATCATTTGGTGACAGTGTGGACAAAAGTGGACCTTCAGAGAGTGTCGTACAGTTTTATAAGACAGATCCAACCGAGGTCGTGTTTTCAGAGCCGAGCACGTTTAATACTCCGACCTTTAATACGGAGCTCTCGACTGAACAAAATAATATAGCACAACGACACATGCCATTACTCAATGGTGAAGTAATCCCCCCTAATGTGCCTTTTCACATTGTGAAGGTAGCCGAAAACTTATTTAGCTTGTCGGTTCGTTATGACATTAAAATGGCTAAATTGTTAGTTTGGAATAACCTTAAAGCGTCTGACAAAGTGTCAGCGGGGCAAAAGGTCTTTTTAAATAATCCTCAGATCACGCACAACATACGATCTGATGATACTTTACTGAATATAGCGACTCAGCATGGATTGCAGATCGATGATTTAATGCGATGGAACAAATTGACACCTGATGTGGCCTTAACTGAAGGCCACAGTTTACTTATTGTAGATCCTAATAGTTACGTTTTATGAATCAAGAATCAATCGAAACAGAAGAAATATCCCCGTCTTTAGGACGTGCATTACAAGTAGCGCGTGAAGCTGCTGAATTATCTGTTGATGAAGTGGCGGAGCGCTTAAAGCTCAGCCCGCAGCAGATCCGTCAGTTGGAGCAAGATGATTATAATAAACTCGGGCCGCTGACTTTTGTGCGTGGCTATTTAAAAAGTTATTGTGCCGTACTGGGTTTACCAGTGGAAGATACGCTGACTTTATTTAAAACACCAGAAGTACAAGTGACAACCAAGCATATGCAAAGCTTCTCGCGTCGCACAGAAAAAGAAGCCAGTGATAACCGTTTAATGATCATCAGTTACGTTATTTTAGTGATCATCCTTGGTGCACCGGGGATTTGGTGGTGGCAGTCAAGTACAACCGTGTCAACGCCTGAGGTAGCGAATACGTTAGTGGCGAGTACAGCAGAAAAACCAGTCTTAGAAACCATAGTTGCAGAGCAAGGTACGTCGGACGCGGTTGTGACTGAGTCCGCTGAACTTGGGCAAACTGAGCAGGTGACAGTTGAGGCCCCTGCGACAATTGAGTCAATACCACAGACTGTTACGATTGAGCCGGTAAATACCGTCAGTGAGGCCGACAACGCAACTGGCTTAAGTACCATAGTGATGCGCTTTAGCGATGACAGTTGGGTTGAGATTTTTGATGCGACGCAAGAGCGTGTTGCGTTTGGTGTTAAAAAAGCTGGATATACTATGACTGTACAAGGGGAAGCGCCATTTTCAGTCGTACTTAACAAGCATTTGATGGTAGAGGTTGAGTTAGATGGCAAATTAATTGATTTGACCGCCCTACCGAAAAACCGATTAGCAAAATTTAAATTACCGTTAGTAGAGTAACCGTCATGTTTTCAGAATCTCCTATTAAACGCAGAAAATCGACCCGAATTAATGTAGGCAATGTGCCTATTGGTGATGGTGCGCCGATTGCGGTGCAATCAATGACGAACACCAATACCATGGACATTGACGCAACGGTCGCACAAATTCAAGCGATACAAGATGCGGGGGCCGATATTGTACGTGTCTCTGTGCCGACGATGGACGCAGCTGAAGCCTTTAAGAGTATAAAAGAGCAAGTTGATATTCCATTGGTAACAGACATTCATTTTGACTACCGCATTGCGCTTAAGGTGGCGGAGTATGGTGCGGATTGTCTGCGTATTAATCCGGGAAATATTGGCAGTGAAGACAGAATACGCGCAGTGGTTGATGCGGCGGGTGAACGTGATATTCCTATTCGTATTGGGGTTAATGGCGGATCGCTAGAGCGTGATTTACAAGAAAAGTACGGCGAGCCGACACCTGAAGCGTTACTCGAGTCTGCGATGCGCCACGTTGAAATATTACAGCGTTTGAAGTTTGATCAGTTTAAAGTGTCAGTGAAAGCGTCTGATGTATTTCTTGCTGTGGGTGCTTATCGCTTGTTAGCGAAAGAAATTGATCAGCCATTGCATTTAGGGATCACGGAAGCCGGTGGTTTTAGGTCGGGCTCAGTGAAGTCAGCTGTTGGCCTTGGCATGCTGCTAGCCGAAGGGATTGGAGATACATTGCGTGTGTCTTTGGCAGCTGATCCCGTCCAAGAAATTAAAGTGGGCTTTGATATTTTAAAATCACTGCGTATTCGTTCGCGAGGCATAAACTTTATTGCGTGTCCAAGTTGTTCACGTCAAGAGTTTGATGTTGTAAATACTATGAACCAACTTGAAGAGCGCTTAGAAGACATCGTGACACCGATGTCTGTTTCAGTCATTGGGTGTGTTGTGAATGGGCCTGGTGAAGCTTTGATTAGTGATATCGGACTGGCCGGTGCAAATCGTCGTTCTGGGCTTTATATTAATGGCGAACGTCAAAAAATGCGTATCGACAATGATAATATTGTTGAGCAATTGGAAGCGCAAGTGCGTGACTTTGTCGCTAAAAAAGAAGCGCAGCCAGCGATAGATATCAAAATAGTCGAATAAATACAGTAGTGAAACGGTTCATACACGGATTATCGGTTTAGAGTCGTTTACGTTTTAAGCGAGCACGGTATAATGAGCGATTAATTTTCAACGCATTATTGTGCGTTTATCGTGCTCGTATCAGTTTTAATAATTATTAGTTAGGATTTTCAGTGGCGAAACAAATTCAGGCAGTTCGTGGAATGAACGATTGTCTGCCAGGTACTACACAGATTTGGCAGAAAGTAGAGCAAACATTACGTCAAACGGTGGCGTCTTATGGATATCAAGAGATCCGTTTTCCTGTTGTTGAATCTACTGATTTATTTAAGCGCTCTATTGGTGAAGTAACCGATATCGTTGAAAAAGAAATGTACACTTTTGAAGATCGTAGTGGTGATAGTCTTACATTACGACCTGAAGGCACCGCCGTATGTGTGCGAGCGGGCAACCAAAATGGTTTGCTTTACAACCAAGAACAGCGTTTATGGTACATGGGTCCTATGTTCCGTCATGAGCGTCCACAAAAAGGCCGTTACCGTCAATTCCATCAGTTTGGTGTTGAAACCTTTGGCATGGCGAGTGCAGACATTGATGCAGAAGTTATTTTATTAACCGCACGTTTGTGGCAAGCATTTGGTATTATGGATCACGTGCGCTTGGAGCTTAACTCTCTGGGTTCAAATGAAGCGCGTGCTGAATACCGAGATGCACTGGTGGCGTTTTTAGAGCAGCATATTGAACACTTAGATGAAGACAGTAAGCGCCGTATGCATTCAAATCCATTGCGTGTATTAGACAGTAAAAACCCTGATGTTCAAGCAATTTTGGTGAATGCACCGAAGCTATCGGAACACTTAGATGAAGAGTCTCAAGCACATTTTGCAAATTTATGTGAACGTTTAGATGCCGCTGGCGTCGAATACCAGGTTAATGAAAAGCTGGTACGTGGCTTAGATTATTATAACCGCACCGTATTTGAATGGGTTACAGACAGCTTAGGTGCACAAGGCACTGTCTGTGCTGGTGGTCGTTATGATGGCTTAGTTGAGCAACTCGGCGGCAAAGCAACCCCAGCCGTTGGTTTTGCAATGGGGCTAGAGCGTTTAGTGCTTATGTTGCAAGAGTTAGACCGCGTGGGTGATATTCGCCGTAATGCCGATGTATATGTGGCTGCTATGGGTGAAAAAGCCAGTATTCAAGCCCCGGTGATTGCTGAGGAACTACGTAGCGACGTAACTGGATTACGTGTTATGGTGCATGCTGGTGGCGGCAATTTCAAAAAACAATTAAAACGTGCTGATAAAAGTGATGCTTTAGTTGCTTTAATCTTAGGTGAAGATGAATTGGCTGAAGGTAAAGTAACCGTTAAGTATCTTCGCGAACAAAAAGAACAAGTGACCTTGTCTATTGCAGAGGTGAAAACCTTACTTGCAGACTTGGCTGAATAAGAGGTAACAATGGAAATTTATTCAACAGAAGAACAACAAGCAGAAGCAATCAAGCAGTTTTTCCGAGACAATGGTGTCTCATTGGCTTTAGGTATTGTGCTTGGGTTAGGTGGTTTATATGGTTGGAAAGCGTATAACCAAAGTCAGATCACTAACGCAGAGGCTGCTTCTAACGCTTATAGTGAAATTGTAGAAGGCGAAGAAGTGTTAGCCAGTGCTGAGTCGTTCATTGCCAATAATAGTGATTCAAATTATGCGGTATTAGCAGCATTTGTTGCCGCAAAAGAAGCGGTTGATAAGCAGCAGTATAGTGTTGCGACGGAAAAACTACGTTTTGCTGCGGATACAGTTAAAAACCCTGAACTTAAAGCAACAGCGTTAACACGTTTGGCGCGCATTCAACTAACAGAAAAGAAGTTAGACGAAGCATTAGCAACGTTAAATACACCAATGCCGGCCAGTTTTAATGCACAAGTCTCTGAAATTAAAGGTGACGTGTACCTCGAAAAAGGTGATAAACAGTCAGCTCGTACACATTATCAAGCGGCGGTTAGCGCCAGTGAAGATGCAAATAATACGTTATTGCAAAACAAGCTAGATGATTTAGCCACTGCACAGCCTGCAGCATAAGGAGCTAACATGAAACAGCTTAGTTTAGCCACTTTGGCGTTATGTATGGCGTCGTTGTTGAGTGGGTGTTCGTCGAGTGACGACGATGAAGATGTTTTAGTTCTGCCTGAAATCAATAATCAATTTGAGACTCAGATTGCATGGCAAGAAAGTATAGGAAGTGGCGTTGAGCATTACTTTTCTCGCTTAACACCAACTGTGTATGAAGACAAAGTGTTTGTCGCTGAACGCAATGGTGAAGTAAGAGCCCTAGACATTAATACGGGTAACACATTGTGGGAAACTGAAACACGGGAAAACCAAGCATTTTGGCCTTGGGAAGACAGTGATGGTGCAAAGCTTTCTGGCGGTATTTTACAAGCATTCGGCAAGGTATATATTGGCTCTGAGCATGGTGAAGTCATTGCGTTAGATCGTGAATCTGGTGAGATTGTTTGGCGTAAATCAGTGCCTGGTGAAGCGTTATCTTCTCCGGCTGCTGGGGATGGTTTGATTTACGTGAACTTAGGCTCAGGTAAATTATTAGCATTACACCCAGATACAGGTGAAGAGCGTTGGCGTCACGAGCAAGAAGTACCAGCGTTAACACTGCGTGGGTTAAGCTCGCCAACAAGTGCAAATGGTGGTGTGCTGTTCGGTGAAGAAAGTGGTAAACTGTCGGTCTTAATTGCTGAAAATGGTTATTCTGCTTGGAGTGCTGATGTTGCGCTAGCAAAAGGTGCGTCAGAATTTGAGCGATTAGTGGATGTTGATACCAAGCCGATTGTCAGTGGCTCGAACGTATATGCTATTGCTTACAATGGTAATTTAGCCGCTGTAGATGTACGAAATGGTAATGTTATTTGGAAACGCGAATATAGCAGTTACCGAGATTTTAGCATTGAATTGAATTCCATCTATATTGTAGATAGCGAAGGTGTTGTTTATGCACTAGATAAAGACTCAGGTATTGAGCGTTGGAGCCAACCAGCATTGCGCGGATGGTATTTAACCACGCCAACAGTCGCTGGGGATTATTTAGTGGTAGGGGACCAAGAAGGTAACTTACATTGGTTAGATAAACAAAGTGGTCAGCTGGTATCAAGAGAGAGTTTTGATAGTTCAGGTTTCTTTGTAGAACCTGTGGTTGCTGGCGACAAGCTAATTTTATACACCCGAGATGGTGAAGTTAGCGCCGTTAAAATTCCATAACACTTAGTTATTATTAAGTTTGTTAAGGCTTCGCTTTGCGAAGCCTTTTGTTGTTTATTAAAGAGGTAGTCTATGCTTCCTGTGATCGCTCTTGTCGGGCGACCTAATGTGGGTAAATCCACGCTATTTAACCGTTTAACACGTACTCGTGACGCGTTGGTAGCGGATTTCCCAGGTCTTACACGTGACCGTAAATATGGCCAAGCCAGTTACGATGGATATGAGTTTATCGTAGTGGATACTGGCGGTATTGATGGCTCTGAAGAAGGCATTGAAACCGAGATGGCTGAACAGTCGCTGTTAGCGATTGAAGAAGCTGATATCGTCTTGTTTTTGGTGGATGCCAGAGCGGGTATGAACGCCGCGGATCAGGCTATTGCACAGCACCTTCGTAAACAACAAAAGAAGTGTTTTCTTGTTGCGAATAAAACAGATGGTATCGATGCAGACTCGAACTGTGCTGAGTTTTAT
Organism: Pseudoalteromonas sp. MSK9-3; assembly: GCF_003590335.1. GTDB lineage: Bacteria > Pseudomonadota > Gammaproteobacteria > Enterobacterales > Alteromonadaceae > Pseudoalteromonas. The sequence continues at coordinate 180,927 of NZ_MIET01000009.1, forward strand.
CAACTGGCCATCGGTGAGGTGTATCAAATCGCCGCTGCGCATGGTCGTGGTATTACCCAGCTGTTAGACCTGACGTTACAGCCTGTTATTGCTGAATTAGCCGCTGAAGAAGATGAACTTGCACAAGATGATGCAGACTTAGCTGAACTTTACCTAGAAGGTGAAGAGGGCGCGCACGAAGATGGTAAGACTGGGTTTGAAGACAAGCCAGTTAAACTTGCCATTATTGGGCGTCCAAATGTGGGTAAATCGACATTAACCAACCGTATTTTGGGTGAAGAGCGGGTGATTGTGTATGACATGCCTGGTACAACCCGAGATTCAGTTTATATTCCAATGACGCGTAATGAACGTGAATATGTCTTAATTGACACTGCAGGTGTTCGTAAACGCAAGAAAGTCAGTGATGTTGTTGAGAAGTTTTCTGTAATCAAAACATTGAAGGCCATTGAAGATGCCAACGTCGTGTTGATTGTGGTGGATGCCCGTGAAGGGATCTCTGATCAAGACTTAAGTTTACTAGGCTTTGCATTAAACGCGGGTCGTTCATTGGTGATTGCGGTTAATAAGTGGGATGGTCTTGATGATTACGTAAAAGATCGTATTAAGACCGAACTTGACCGCCGTTTGGGCTTCATTGATTTTGCACGCTTGCATTTTATTTCAGCATTGCATGGCACTGGTGTTGGTCATTTGTTTGAGTCAGTGGATGAAGCCTATGCTTCTGCGACTAAGCGGATCAGTACTGCGATGCTGCGCCGTATTATGGATATGGCACAAGCCGATCACCAACCCCCCTTGGTACGTGGTCGCCGCGTGAAGCTCAAGTATGCTCACGCTGGGGGTTATAACCCACCAAGGATCGTGATACACGGTAACCAAGTACACGATTTACCTGATAGCTATAAGCGTTATTTGATGAATTATTATCGTAAAGCGCTGAATATCATGGGTACACCGATTAAGATTGAATTCAGAGAAGGGGATAACCCATTCTCAGGTCGTACGAATAAGATGACGCTGTCGCAAAAACGCAAGCTAAGAGCATTTACAAAAGAAAACCGTAATAAATAAGCGCGTTTTTCTTACTGATAAAATGGCGCCATTGAGCGCCATTTTTTATGAGTGAGCGTAGCGTGCATGACTATGTGTATCAAAGTTAGAGAGTGTGATTTACTTAGGAGTCATTCGAGTTAAGCGATCTAATGTAACGGATATACGCACCTAAACCTGCTGTTGGTAGTGTTAATAATATCGCCCACCCTGCTGTATAAGCGACTGCGAGTATCATGCCTATATCATAATTAAACAGTCTGCAATCAGTAGGTAAAACCTCCTTGACGGTACACTGTAGTATGGTTGACGTGAGCTCTGCACAGAGCAAAATGAGTAAAGGTAATATGGCTATTGTTGCGAAGAATATTGCTAACCTTTGCATTTTTATTGTATGTGACATTCTGTATTTCCTTATATTTAACCTCAGGTTTGGATAAGGGTTTTGGAATAGAAAATGTTTTGAAAACAAACTTCGTACCATCCAATGATGATATTTTGCTCAATATCAAGGCGCTTTTATGCAGTAATAGCGAGCTATTACAAATGAAAGCAACGCCGAGAGTGAGAAAAATAGCTTTATTGGGCAAATTCGCTTATCCAGAGCTGAGGTTATTTAATGACTTCAATTTTGCAAGTTACGTCATTGAATGTCTGATCTTAACGATTCGCTGGTTAATTATATGGCGTAGTAGATATTTATATAACCACTTTTTAGCACCGGATAGATTGCGATGCTGCTGGTAGAAGCTATCAGGATCCGCAAAGTACCCAAGGGAGGCAATAATGCTCTCACGCTGAATATATGTACTTTGCCCGTGAAATTGATTTTTGGGTTTTTGTAAGCAGGGAGTGGCTATCCCATACCCAATAAAGCGACCATGGTGTGTTTTAAACCGGGATTGAACTGCACTTAAATACGCATTATCAATAATATAGCCTTCTAATTCTAACCAAGTACCATCGAGGTATACTTCGACCCAACTGTGAATGATCTGAGCCGGTGCTAACGCAAGAACCCATCTCGGCATAACACCCCGTTTTAAGTCATTACTGATGGTGAACCCTTGTAATCGACAAGGGATCCCGACGCCTCTTAATAGCGCCATAAGTAATGTACCTTTGGTATTACACTGACCATAGCCTTGGCGCAAAACTGTTGATGCGTTGAGCGTATCTTCGCTGCTGTAAGCAAATTTTATATCATCCATCACGAAATTATAAATTGCTGTGAGCGCTTGCTGTGGGTTAAGTGACAACCACTGTTTTTGTGTGATCAATGTTTGAACGTGATGATGGGTATAGTTTAATAAACGGGTATTTAGTAAATACTGTTGCATGGTATTTTTCCTCTGAGTTAATAGAGGTACTTTGCCTGAACTTTAAATTCAATAATTGAATAAACTGGCTATCGCAGGAGAAGATATGGGCTGCTCAATACAGGCGATTAAAGTGTATGTCTTTAATCTAAGGTGGAACTCAAATGGGTCTGACAAATATTACTTGTTATTTAATGAGGTCAATTTTTGTAATGTAATACCAAAGTGGTTTTTAAACGTGCGGCTTAAATGGGCGCTATCGGAAAACCCAGCTATATAGGCGGCTTGTGTTGCATTGTGGCCTGCCTTCAATGCCGTGATAGCGCAAATGAGTCGGCGCCATAGGAGATATGCGCGCCATGGTAACCCCATATTTTCTTTGAATAAATGTAAAAACCGACTTTGCGAGAGACTAAGTTGTTGAGCAATGTCTTTGGCTAACCAGTGATCAGGCTTAATACAGGTACCAGCGAAGCATTGATCGAGGTGTTTAAGCAGTTGGCTGATCCGTGGGTCATAGTGATGAATTTTCTGCTGGTAGCGTAAGTTAAATAGCCCAAGTAGGGTCGGCAGATGACTAAATTCGTCGGGCGTATCAGGTATGCTCAGCGAGCGTGTTTCTCGCCCAGCAAGCATAGCGCTCACTTGTAAACCCACCCGACTTGTAGGCTCGATAAGTATGACCCAACCTGAGTGCATGGTGAGTTGGTGAGGCACATTTTCTTTGAGTATGATTGCGGTATCGCGGTAACTTCGTATACCTTCAGTGGTAGGCGTGCTCAGGTGAGCTGACCCTGTTGGTAAGGTGAGCTGCTGTAAAGCGTGTTGGTGGTTTGCGGTATCGAGTACTTGAGTATGTACAGCAAGAATACCTGGCTCAATCAAAATTATAGGCATTTAATGACACTAACAAAAAACCGAAGCAATCGCTTCGGTTTTTTATGGTACATGGGCTATTTAAGCAAATGCATCTTGTAGAGGCGGTACTACTTGCTTTTTACGGCTTAGCACGCCATCTAGCCATATACGACTTTGCTCTGGCGTTACTTTGTACGCTGTTTCAATAATGCTTTCATCATCAGATGCGATCAACATTTGTGACCCTTCTTTCATGATATCGGTAAGCAGTAACAATACAGAGTGGCGGCCACCTTCTTCTTTCAATTTCGCAATATCGGCTTCTAAATCAGCTTTAATATCGTCAAATACAGACAAGTCGATAACTTCTAATTGGCCAATACCAACGAGTTTGCCATTCATATTGAAGTCTTTAAAGTCACGCATTACTAGGTCACGAGCGGGTGTGCCCTCAACCGCAGACTTTACTTTAAACATATCCATGCCAAGTTCTTTTACATCAGCAACACCTGCTATTTCAGCCAATGCTTCAACACATTTAATGTCAGCCGTCGTACAGGTTGGTGATTTAAAAATAACGGTGTCGCTTAAGATTGCACATAACATTAAGCCTGCGATATCTTTAGGGATTTCGACGCTGTAAAAGTCGTACATCATCTTGATAATGGTGTTACTACAGCCTACTGGACGGATCCAACACTCTAATGGTGTTGACGTCGTTAAGTCACCAAGTTTGTGGTGATCAACTACGCCAACGATAGTTGCTTCGTCAATATCATCTGGCGCTTGTGTCTTTTCAGTATGATCAACAATATAAACTTCTTCGCCCGCGTAGCTCAGTTTTAACTCCGGCGCGTCAAAGCCAAAACGGTCAAGGATAAATTGTGTTTCAGGAGAAACATCACCAAGACGTGTTGGAACGGCGGCTTCGCCAATTTGGTTTTTTAAATACGCAAGTGCAATTGCGCCACAAATAGAATCTGAATCTGGGATCTTATGACCCACTACATACATTGCCATGGACGGAGCTCCTTAAATTTTGGCCAATATTCTATCAAACTATGTTGGTAATAAAATAGCTTTGTATCGTTAAATTAGACATAAGTGCTAGCTAATAGACATATAGCGAGTATGGAGCGCCGTTTTGCGCCTTTTTAGTGGCGTGACTTTAATGGTATTTTTATGATTTGAGGGTATCCTTGTTACTTTTTGTTAACAAGGATAAAGGATGACATTAATTAAATATGCCCTGTTTTACAGCATACTGGCAATGTGCTCGCACAAGGTGCTTGCGTTACATGCAGCCTCACAAACAGAACTCATATCTTATCAATCATTTACACAACATGGTGATCATAGCTACGCCATCGCGTTGCCCAGTGAGGCAAACCTTGAACAACAGCAGTTCTTAGAAGTAGAACTCGGTTGCGCTGCCCAAGGGTGCAGCGATTGGGACTACACCGTTCGTTTTGAATGGTTAAAAGAGGGTGAACGCTATGAACTAGGGCGTTTAATTACACCGTATGCTGGGTATATGCAAAGAGGGATGCATGGGTTTGATCGCACTTGGAGTCGAAAATATCTTTTTGATATTTCGCATTTAGCACCGGTGTTAAAAGGTGAAGGAGTGCTCAATGCTCATTATGGTGGGTGGGGCGCAAAAAAATCCGCGTTTGGCTTTAGTGCTAAGTTGCTAGCGCGAGGTGCAGTAACGCGCAAGGTGCATCGCGTTATCCCAGTCTATTATTCTCAGCCAGCTGGTTGGCCTTATAAAACGACCAATGAATTTGCTCACTACTTGCCTAAAAAGGATCTCACGTTTACCGTTGATGATATGGAGGCTGAGTTAAAGGTCATTGTCTCGGCCCATGGTCATGCGTTGTCGTATGATAATCCAGCTCAGCAAGCGCAGCTATGTGGTGAGTGGTGTGAGCGTTATTTTGATGTGGTATACAATGCGCATTTAGTTGAACGTACGGCCTTATGGCGCACGGATTGTGACCAGAGTGCGACTTTTCCTCAAGGTGGTACTTATATTTATGCGCGGGCGAATTGGTGCCCAGGTGAAATCGTTGAACCTTTCACCTATAGCCTTGATACCCAGCAACCTCAATCGACGTTAGATATTGATTGGCAAAATTTTAGTTGGCAACCTTCTCAGTACGGCTCAGATGCGCCAAGATATATTGTGAGTGCAGTGTTGACCACATATGATGCTATTACAGTTGATACTGATTTGGCTGTTGAGCAGATCCTTACCCCAAATAGTGATATTGATAGTCGCCTTAATCAAAGTTGTGCAGATGTTACTGTTGCGGTACGAAACCAAGGTCAGACGGTCATTAATCACATTGAATTCACCTATGGTGTCACTCAACAACACCAATTTACTTGGCAAGGCGTATTACACCCAAACGAACGACAAGTGGTGCAGTTACCAGCTCGTTTTTGGGGGATTTTCTCACCAGAGAAAGCGAACATGATGGTACGCGCAACAATAGCACAAGATGAAATTGACAGTAATAACGTTATTTATAGTCGCATTGAAGCGCCGTTATCGATCAGTGACTCTGCGCAATTACATTTGCTGAGTGGTAAGTTTGCTGATGAAACAAGTGTGACGATTAAAAACAGCAAAGGCGAAGCGCTAAGGCAGTGGTCACAATTTAATGCTTCAGCTGAGCACATGTTAGATTTAGATATGCCAGTGGGCTGCTATACATTAGAAGTGAATGATTCAGCGAAAGATGGGCTGGCTTTTCCTTTTTTAAATCAGCGCAAAGGAAAAGGGAGTATTGCTATCCATGATATCGATGATATTCACCAATTACCGGCGGATTTCGGCCGGCAATTGCGTCTACCATTTACTGTGGGCTATCGGCTTGGTAGGTGCGCTGCGTCACCATGGCAAAGTGAGCATGCTTACGCACAAGTAGGGGAGCGCGTATCGTTTCAAGGCATTATTTATCAAGCCAAACATTGGAGTTACAATTTTCAGCCTGATGAGGCCGGTCCTTATGATGCTTGGCAGGCGCTGAGCTATTGTGACGGTAGTACATTAACGTATTAAGGTGTGCTCGATTGAGTCTGTGATGTTTGTTTGTGTGGTTAAATATGGCTACACTGCAGACATCATTTTTTAAAGGAAAGTTAATGGGCCTTAGTCGTAAAGCGTGGAATAACGTCGTCATTTTTTCGATGCTACTAATGATTTTTTTTCTCAATGGGGTGCATCATAAATTAAACCCTAGCAACGAAGTCAGTGGGCCTCAGCAATTACTGCCAGAGCAAAGCTTTGTGCTTACATTGGCATTCCCTGGCTATAAAATTGAGCGAATTGGCACATCGTGGCGTATAGATGGACCTTGGCAAGCAAAACCAGAGCAAGTGCAGGCGCTGGTCAATGATTGGTTAGCAGTAAAGTTAGAGGTGGCTGATGTGACTTTAAATGCGGACAAAGCCCTTACCGTTGCGCGCTTTTGGCTGGCAGGGCAGGAATTACCCGTCAGTTATCAGCTATATCTCGAACAAGGGCAATACTATCTGTTTGATAAGCAGCAGCAGCTTTGGTTGCATGTGCCCAAGGAATTAGCCCAAACACTATTTTTACCTTTAGATATTGGCCAGTCACAACAGTGATAGGTCTAACAATATATTACAGAGAACACAATGCCTGAATTACCAGAAGTAGAAGTGAGCCGTTTAGGCATAAAACCCCATATTACTGAGCAAGTTGTGGATAAGGTGCTTATTCATAATACGCGACTCCGCTGGCCTGTACCTGATGAGGTTAAAACCATTGAAACGCTCAAAATCACGAATGTGCGTCGTCGAGCTAAATATTTATTGTTAGATACCGAAATAGGCAGCGTTATTTTACATTTGGGGATGTCAGGTCATTTACGAATTGTGCCCATTGAAGAGCCATTAAAAAAGCATGACCATGTGGAGTTTCATTTTGCCAATGGTAAGGCGCTGCGATTAAATGATGCGCGTCGGTTTGGCGCATGTTTGTGGCAAGCACCTGACTGTGATCATACATTGTTTAGTAAACTTGGGCCTGAACCATTAACCGATGACTTTACTGCTGTGCACTTGTATGAACGTTCACGTGGTAAAAAGGTCGCAATAAAGCAGTTTATTATGGATAACCATGTCGTGGTAGGCGTAGGGAATATTTATGCTAATGAGTCACTGTTTAAAGCGGGGATCCATCCGCAGAAAGAGTCAGGCAAGGTATCATTGAAACGTTTCCAACTTTTGACTCCTATCATTAAAGACACCTTAGCAGCAGCAATAGAGCAGGGGGGCACTACGCTAAAAGACTTTTCGCAATCAGATGGCAAGCCGGGTTATTTTGCACAGCAATTATTGGTTTATGGTCGCAAAGGTCAGCCGTGTATGAGCTGTGAAACGATTTTACAAGAAGTGCGATTAGGGCAGCGCAGCACCATATTTTGCAGTCAATGCCAAAAATGATGCTTAGGGGCTGTTAAGTTGAAGGCGCAAGCGCCGAGGCGGCGTGGGTGTTTGTTGCCACGTCTTTGTCATGGCACCACGCAGCAAGAATACGAGTGACCTGTGCCACTCTCAGCTCAAAGCTAGATTTAAGTGCGCGCTCATGCATAGTATGGTCGCCGTCTCCATAAGGGCCAAAACCATCCAGAGTAGGTATACCTGCAGCTGATACGGTATTCGCATCAGAGACGCCGCCACGATGTTCGACGGGCAGATCATGCTGTAAAATCTCAGCTATCTCTTCAAGTAATTGCGCTTGCGGTGGCGTAGGTGCCATCACTGGACGTTGTAATCCACCACTGATGGTAATTTCAACACCGGTGATCTCAATCGCCAAGCAGATATTTTCGATGCCTTTTAGCAAGCGTTGTTGTTCTGTTTGTGTTGTAAAACGTGCCTCGACTAGCATATTAGCCTTAGGCGAAATGGTATTAGCACCCAGACCGCCAGAAATTTTGCCGACATTCACGGTACTGCCCAGTTTAAGGTTTGTTAGGCTCGTCATTTCCAGAAGTAAATTGGCAAGGGCAAAATTGGCATCAATACCGTCACTGTAATGATTTCCCGCATGGGCGGCTTTGCCTGTCACTGTAATATCAAATGTTGCTATGCCTTTTCTGGCTACGACGACTTCATGGTCTTTCCCTGCGGCCTCAAAGACTAAGCAGGCATCGTAATTTTTGGCCAATTCACTGGTTAAAGCTTGGCTGTCATCACTGCCAATTTCCTCATCACTAACCAGTAAAAAATCAACATTATATAAGGGGCCACATTGCTTACGGAGTTCTCTCAAGGCATTGAGTGCAACAAAGTTCCCTCCTTTCATATCGCATACTCCAGGCCCATATACCCATTCACTGTCCTGTTGAAACTGAGTGAATGTACCTTCAGGGAATACGGTATCTAGGTGACCGAGTAACAGGACTTTTCGACCGGCTTGTTTGGGCGTGTGAAAGAGTAAATGATCGCCAATGTCATCTCTTTGGTAGCGCGTTAATGAAAAACCAAGGGGCGCTAATAACTCAATCATCTGCTCACCATGTTGGTCAACATTCACTTTATTCTTACTGTGTGAGTTGCAGCGGATCAGTGCTGCTAACTCGTCAAAATTTAACTGTGTCATTATCGATTCCCTGAGTTTTGTTATTACCGATCCTCGCTAGATCCAGTTGCATTTAAGTGAAGCTTTTATGAACAAATTTTGTCTGTGGCTTTTGGTCAAAAATATGTCATACAGATCCTTTTAAATTAGCGCTCAGTTTAAAAACTATGCAGCTCACCAAGGAGAAAATTGTGACAGCACCTCATGTTGGTATTTGGATGTATGAAAATGGCGGTGGCTCAGCCATCGAACGCAAACTGGTTCATGCATTGGCTGAACGCGGGATCCAAACCAGTACCGGGTTAAATTTACGTGATGCACGCGCACAAGGGGGTGAGATTGTGTGTAATGGTGTGGCTATGGAGCAACTCGATGCATTCTTAAGTTACAACGCAGGGCAGCAGACTCAATATCAGTTGTATTTATATCAAGTGCTTAGCCAAACTATTCCTACCTTAAATAATTTTAATGCTTTTTCATTGGCGGAAGATAAATTTCGCACTGCACATTTATTGAGTAGTCACGGCATTGCCACTGCGGATTACCGTTTATGCCATAAAAATGATATCGATGGACTCAAAGCGGCGATTAGAGACTTTGGCGGCAAGTTAGTATACAAACCAACCGATGGGTGGGGCGGGGTCGGCATTGTCAAAATTGATAGTGAACAGGCACTTGATATGTTGCTGCCATTTTTGAGTCGCACCGATCTGAGATATTTTTATGTAGAACGTTTTATTAATTATGACAATACGGATTACCGTATTGATATTGTCGATGGTAAATGTGTGGGCTGTTATGGCCGCAAAGCGCCAAAGGATGATTGGAAAACGAATATTACCAGTGGTGGCTCGGTATTTATTCGTGAGCCAGGTCAGGAGGTGATTGATTTAGCGATTAAAGCAACGCAATTACTGGGACTGGAAATCGCAGGGGTCGATCTCATCTATGACCGAGACAAAGAAGAATATGTGGTACTAGAAGTGAATACCATTCCAGCATTTGCAACGCCAGAGCAAGAGGCGTTGGGGATCAATTTTAATCAGAGCAAACTCGATGCCATGGTCGATTTAATCGACAGCACGGTACAACGCAAACTCGCACTTCATTCAGCCAAGGTGGCCTAAAAATGACTGTAAAATCACCATTACCCAAAATTGGATTATTATACTTAGATTACGTACTGCGCTTTTTTGATAAGTCTAACTTTAAGGGTTGGCCTGATAAAATCGAACAAGTAACCTATCACTGGGGCGATGATAAAGCGCGTTTTATCAGGGAAGTAAAAAAGAAGAAAATCGATGTGTTAATTGGTAATATCCCCGCGACTGCCTATGAAGCATTTCGTGAAATAGCACGGGCATTACCTGAAGTGCGTTTTTTGCCATCAGTAGACAGTCAGTTTTCTAATAAATCAAAAGAAAATGTCACCCACTTTTGTCGAAAATACGATTTGCCGACCCCTCATACCGAGATTTTTTATATTCCAGAAAAGGCGCAAAACTATTTGGCTAAAGCCAAGTATCCAAAGATCATTAAACGATCTTATGGGCCATCTAACTACGGTGGCTATTTCGTCCATAAAGTTGATAACGCAGAGCAAGCTCAGCAATTATTAGGTGAAAAGCGTTATTACCCGGTGTATGTACAAGATTTTGTGCCGATGGAAGCCGATATTCGGGTAATGTTGATTGGTCATAAACCAGTATGCGCATTTTGGCGCAGACCTCCAGAGGGAGAGTGGCTAACTAATACGAGTCAAGGTGGCAGTATGGATTATCAAGCTATCCCACATTCGGTATTAGAGTTGGCAATTCGTACTTCTAAGGCTGCAAATGCAGAGTATTGGGCATGCGATATTGCACTGGGTAAAGATGGTAAGTTACGTATTTTAGAATGTGCAACGGCATTTGCTGCTTTCCCGTATATTCGTGATTGGATCGGGCAATATTTGATGTGGTTACTGGGGGACGGTCGTTTTGCATTACCTCATATTCCACTCTATAACTGGGAAGAGCTAGGCAAAATTAACCCTAGTTTATTGCGTACAATGCGCCATATTGGTTTTTCTCGTTATACACCGAGTCAAGATTGTGGGGAAATGTTTACTCAGTTGAATGAACAGCAATACCCTATCCTAGATACTGAATATTTATCTCAGGAAGAGTGGCCAAGTGAAGTATGGAATTTACAAGACAATTTTATACTCAAAGGTTCAGAAAATATGGCAAAACCAATATTGCAAAGCGTTGCTGGTGGCGATGAAGCGGCCAACGATAATTCGCAGTCGTTACATGATTACTCAGATGGACAGATCCGGACAATATTAGGTCAAGTAAAGGGGATTGGCGGCAAAATGATCGATGAGATCATGCAAACATTTGGTGCGCATGGCGTGGTGGATGTATTGAATACCGAGCCAGAAAAACTGTGTGTGGTGAAAAATCTAAAAGACAAAAAGCTACAAAAAATTGTGTCGCATTGGCAGCAAGTTGCCACAGAAAAGTCGTGTCATTAGACAGGGCTTTTTTGTCTTACTGCTTCTTTTAGTTTTTAGGGAACACTATGAAAATTCAATACGCTTCATATCAAGATACCATTGATTTTTTGCAGCGAGCCATGAGTGAACATCCGCATTTGATTCGCTTACAAAGTATTGGTCAAACTTGGGAAGAGCGGCCAATAATGCTTGTGACTGTCTCACTAGATGTGACATATGCTGATGATAAGCCTGCTTTACTTTACACAGGATCAATTCATGCCCGAGAATGGATAGGCAATGAGTTGGCGATTAAGTTTATAGAGTATGTGATCGACAACTACCGCTTTAATCCTAAGTTACAAACTGCACTTACGCGAAATACCCTCTATATGGTGCCGTGTTTGAACCCTGATGGGTTTGAATATTCTCGTAATCACTTTTCGTTTTGGCGTAAAAACCGTCGCAATAATGGTGATGGTACTTTTGGTGTGGATTTAAACCGAAATTTTGATGCGAAGTTTATGCGTAATCAGAACACGCATATGAATACCTATGGCGGCCCACATGCGTTTTCTGAACCAGAAACGTGTGCGATTAGAGACTTTGTTGAATCACATGACAACATTCGTATCGCGTTAGATTACCATTCACAAGGTAATGTGTTTTTTCCGGCGCATAAGTTTAATCATGAAGTAGAAATTGAAGGCACGGATTTAAATGTACTGTGTGCCAATATGAATAATGAAATTCGCAAAGTTACAGGGCGACAATATGGTATTCATCGCGGTAAGCCGCCTGCTCAGTTGATCCATGGCAGTGGCAGGGAATATTACTATCGCAAGGGGATTATCGCTACAGTAGTCGAAGTAGGCACCCGCAATATTCCTGATTATATGAAGAATATGTCGCAAAGTGTGGCAGAGAACATTCCTGCAGTTGTGCATGCATTAAGTGAAGCGATAAACTACTCTCCACTGGCGCCTAGTAGGGTGTTAGATTTTACCATTGGAAAAGTGACTCATGACACGGTTGAATTACAGTGGCAGTATGAGCAGCGTGATGATATTTATTTTGAAGTCTATCGTAGTGAGCACAATAAAAGTCCATGCACGGAAGAAAACTTAGTGGCGATCACTAAGTCACAGACCTTTATTGATACTCAGTTAAACAGTGGTCATTTTTATTTTTATAATATTCGCGCCGTAGACAAAGTCACTAAAATTAAATCACCTTTTCGGCCTGAACTGCGTTTAAAAACCACATTAGCAACGCATCAATGTGGGCGTACGCTGTTTCCTGCGAGGGAACAAGTTGGTTACTTGTCGCAAAATTTTAGTGCGAAGAACAAAGAGCATTTTGGTTATAATTCAATGTTTATTGGTGTTGATAAAAACCGAGGAGTCAGCTTGGGAGTCGTTGCGTATGATTTAAGCACCATTCCTGAGGGCTCAAGTATTGAAACCGCGCAGTTTTTTTTATACCCAATGAATCGGGTTGCCACCAAAATAGAAAAATATGGCGAGTGGTCAATCTCAATTTTAGATTCATCTCAAATTGATGATATTTACGACTTTAATAAGATTATTGACGCGACACCGCTACATACTTTGGGTCAAACTATCGAATCAGACAAGATGACTCAAGGTATTTGGCTGAAGTGGGTATTTAACGGTGTAGAACGTGCATTGTTAAATAAGTTACTCAGTGACAAAACTTTACTACTGCGCTTACAAGGGCCAAACACGCTACCATTGGGCAATGACTCTCAAGTCATGCAGTTTGACATCGGCTATGGCCCGTTTGGCAGCGGCTTGCATTACCGTCCTAATTTAGAATTGATTTATCAGCTGCCAGAACAAACGGTGGCGCTGGCGGTTTCTTCATGTAATACCATTTATCAAGACAAAGTCGTGAATGATAAATTGGCCTCAGGGTTTGATACTCAAGGTAATATTGTTTATGGACAATTAGCATTTGAGCATTTACAGCAGCTCGACCCGCTGAGAACCGTGTTTACTCAGGCCTGTTTAACCTTGTATAGCCGCAATAGTTTGTCGTCAGCGAAAGATGTCCGCTTTACTGTTGAGTTGGTTGAGCTTAAAGATGTTGACTTTAAACATGTAAAGCAGCGGCAAAAAATCGAATATATTGGCTATGAAGTCAGCAATGAGCAACTCAAAGAGCGCAGCGCGCACAACTTTATTTTTGATAGTTATTCTTTACAAGAATTAGCACGTTTGCATAAAGCACAAACGCCTTATTACTTTATTATTCGTGCGACGGCAGAGTCTCAAGCAAGTAATGCTTTAGTGAATTGGGCTGACTGTCATGCAGAGCAGGCTGCAACGCTCAATATTAACTATATTGAACGGCGTAATGAGCCATTACCAGCGCCGACTAACTTGCAAACTCAAGTCGAAAATGGGGTGGTAAAACTCATGTGGGATAATCCTGATAGCGGTGATTTAGTGGGGTGTTTTGTGGTTAGAAATCGCTTTCATCCACCTCGCTCTCCATTTGATGGCGTGAAGCTGTATGGTGGGCCTGATACGTATACATTGGATAACTTTGGTAATGCAGATTTGAGTAAGTACTATGGTGTATTTAGCTACGACCATGCGCCGAATTACTCTGAGCCTGTCGTCATCCATTACCCAGGTAAAGACAGTAAATAACTCAAGCTAGCGGGAACTTACTTAAAAGTAAGAAGGGTATGTAGTTTATCACTCGGTAGAAAAAACCATATTCTACTGAGTGATTTAATGCCATGATATGGCCTTTATTGATGTCTAATGAAGGAAAAGTCATGGCACACATTAATGCGCTATTTGTGATTGTACCATCGGCTGACACGCCAGCCATTGTGTCGAATGAAAGCTATGCGCCAGCATCGTTAACACAAGAAGGCTTTATTCATGCTTGTGAATATCACCAAGTTGATGACGTTGTTAGCCAATTTTTTACTGATCAGAGCGCGTTATCTTTATTGGTGATTGACCCAACTTTACTTGATGCTGAGGTGCGTTATGAAGCACCGTCACTCAGTATGAATTCAACAGATCTGTTTGCACATATTTATGGTGTGTTAAATCGTGATGCAATTGTCGATGTGTGTGAACTGGTGCATTTTAAACATCAACCTATTACGCCACAGGTAATGGCGGTATTACGGCATTATCGGTTTGAACGTTTGCCTGTTGAAAGTACGTTATTTAAAAGTACATGGCGTTCTAGTTGCAATAATATACTTGGTGAACCCGTTGGTACGGCAATGATTGGACTATATTGTGACAGCTTAACCAGCGTGTCGTGTTTTCATAAGCTGACCTTTGACGAAGTGTGGCACTTTTACGGTGGCGACCCACTCGAATTGACCCTTTTATACCCTGATGGTCGCTCTGAGCAAGTGGTGCTGGGTGCTGATTTTGCCAATGGACAGGTTTGCCAATATCGCATTCCTGCGGGAGTGTGGCAGGGGGGCTGTTTAGTTGAAGGCGGCCAGTATGCATTATTTGGTTGCACAATGGCACCTGGTTTTACCGGCAGTTGTTTTACTGCAGGGGTGGCTGATGCACTGATTGAAGCCTATCCAAATGAAGAGAAAATCATTAAAAAACTATCAGTAAATGGCCATCAAACAACCATGCCTGATGGGTTCGCGACCTAGTGTGATGTAAGTTGCGTAGGTAAAGTATATTCGTGATTGTTATATTAAATTGTTATTTTAAATGTCTATTCAGAGTGTTTTATGATCCTTGATTTCGAGAGTTTGTCTGCAAATAGGGTATACCATACATTAACGCAAACTGTGGTACCTCGCCCTGTTGCATGGGTATTATCTAAAAATAAAAAAGGTACATTGAATTTAGCGCCATTTTCGTATTTCACAGCAGTCAGTTCCGATCCTGCTTTGTTGATGTATGCGGTTGGGGTAAAGCCCTGTGGTGAATATAAAGATTCTGCATTAAATGTTGAAGCCACAGAAGAGGTGGTTATTCATATTGCGGACAGTCGTTTAGCGGATGAAGTTACCTTATCAGCAGCAACTTTACCTAACGACCAATCTGAATTGGACTCACTGGATTTAACGCTTACCGATTTTTCAGGTTCAGCTTTACCCAGAGTTGCGCAATGTAAAGTGGCGTTTGCATGCAAGCTACATAAAGTGGTTGAAATGGGCGAACTACCCATGAAGCTGATGTTTGTACAAGTGACACATGCGTACATTGACGATGATATTGTGGAAATGGACAGTAAAGGACGTAGTAAGGTGGATGCACTCGCGCTAGATCCGATCGCACGATTGGGTGGTGGTGAGTATGCAAGTTTGGGGGATGTTTTTAAAATCACTCGTCCAGAATGATAAAACAGTGCAGTAATACGTTATTTTTACTGCACTGTTTATTAAACTATTTATGACATGTTTGGTTTATAGCTCGAAAGGCGCCACGCCGACGGCCTGCATGGTGTAGCCTGTTTGCGCTAATTCACCTTTCCATGTTTCTACTTTAATTGTGCCAGTAACTGTTATGGCATCATAAAGGCTATCAATAGGGACGCCATTTTTAATTTTTACATGCACAATTTGATTCGGTGGTGGTGGCGGCACATGAATACAAGCGCCAAAGTAAGGTACTAATAAGAACTCAGTGATGATCTCGTTATCACCTTCGAGCGGTACGACAAACCCGGGTAGGCTGACGGACTGCCCGTCTAAACTTTTTACGACGGGGGCATTCAAATCAGGCTGCACCCAGTTTTGATCTGCGCCATCATGACTGGCAGCATCTTGGTTACTGATCTGTACGTGTCCTTTAGGCACTAAATCGTCCCAAAAAATCTCTTTTGGGGCTGCGGTATGGCCAAAAAAGCTCATTGCAGCGAGCAGTATTAAGGTAAAAAATCGCATGTTATTTATTGTACTCCTAAATTTTAATGCTCATGCCATCAGCCAGTGAATAAAAATAGGCTCTGGCAGCGGGGAGCAACCCCATTAACGTACCGGCGGACATAATAACGCCTAACAGCGTGAGTTCATAGTTTGACAGCCAGCCAATGGTTAAGCTGATGCCAAATTGGCTTTGCAATAGCGGGTTGGCGGTGAACAGTAGTCCATAAAATAAGAAGCACCCAGCTAAACAACCCATAAAGGTGATGAGAATGGCTTCACTGCTCATTAAGGCGAATATATGAATGGGTCGTGCACCTACGGAGCGCAAAATAGCCAATTCTCTGCGGCGCTGACTGAGTGTGGCAAGTAACGTTGTTAACATACCCAATAAGCTTACGAGTACCACGACGATAGAAAATAAGAGTAGGATTTTTTCTACAATATCGAGCATTTCCCATAACTCTCGAAGAGTAAGACCCGGCATAATGGCCAGCAAAGGCTCAGCTTTATACATGTTGATATTACGTCTGACTTGCAATGTATATAACGGAGAGTCAAAGCCCATTAAAAAGGCGGTTATTTGGTTTGGAGAACCGACTAAATCGCTAGGCTCGGAGTCAAGCGTGCCATGAGGGTGGCCATGTTCATCATGTTCATCATGTTCATCATGTTCATCATGTTCGTTATGATGCGAGTTGTGATCCTCCGCATGTTGATGTTGTGCGTGGTCGTTTTGTTGTGGTTTTTTGCCAATCATCATCGGTTGTGTATGGCTTGGCTTATGCATTGCATCGACAGCAATTAAAGGAATATGCAGTGTTTTGTCTACAGGGGTTCCAGTTGGCGCTAATATACCGACAATGGTCATTGGGTTATCATCATGATGATGAAAACTGGTATTGCCCATACCATGAGATATGACAATTTGCTGCCCGATATGATAATGCAGCTTGTTGGCTACGTCGCTGCCAAGTACCACCTCTTGAGCGTTATGAAAAGCTCGACCGTTTTGAAACGCCAAGTGTTGCTTTTTTCCGTAGCGATAGTGTGTGAAGTACGTTGCATCAGTGCCAAGTACAGCATGCCCTTTATGACTATCACCTAGACTGATAGGGATGGTCCAGGCAACTCCTTTTCTTTCTTTGATATCTAGGTAACTTTTCCATGAAACGGCATTGTTGGTATGTCCAATGCGAAAAACACTAGATAGCAGTAGTTGAATATCTCCTGTGCGGGCGCCAACAATTAAATCTGTGCCTGAAATTGTATTACTAAAACTGCTTTTTGCATCGTGTCTGACACGTTCGATGCTTAACAATAACATGACGCTGATTGCGATGGTGCAAAGTGTAAGTAACACGCTGGCTTTACGGTTTAAGGTACTTTTTATAGCGAGTTTAAGCAATGTCATGTCATACCCCATTAATATCTAACAAACTGATCTGACGATCAAATAATGAAGCAAGGCTCTTATCATGGCTTACAAACAACACGCTGGCTTGATAATCACCAGCTTGATTAAATAGTGTTTCGATGAAGGCATGACGGCTATCTTCATCCAGTGATGATGTGGGTTCATCGGCAATGATAAGTTCAGGTTCGCCGATAAGTGCTCTGGCGGCGGCAACACGCTGTTGTTGACCTATACTGAGCTTTGACACGTGTTGCGTGAGCTGAGAGTCATTTAATCCGAGCGCTTTTAAAAGCCGGGTGGCTTCGGTTGTCATATCGGTTTTTTTGTCAGTCAAACGTTTACGTCGTTGTTTAGAAAACTCACACCCTAGCGTCACATTTTCGAGGGGGTTTAAGTAAGGAAGCAAGTTAAAACTTTGAAATATAGTGCCAATGTGATCAGCTCTGAAGCGGTCTTTATGGGCATTTTTTATTGTGGATAAATCGGTATTTAAGATTTTTATTTGGCCTGATTGCAGCGCATTGATACCGGCGAGCAAGCCGAGTAAAGTCGATTTTCCGCAACCGCTTGGGCCATGCAAGAAAACGCGCTCCCCTTTGTCGATATGCAACGCTTTAATGTTGAGCGTTGGGTGAGACTGGGTAGGCCAAGTATGAATAAGGTCTGTGATTGTGATCATAATGAAACCAAGCGGGCTAATGTCAATGAGATAGTATTACAGTTTTCATCTTAGCAACACCGAGTTTGGTTTAAATGCCGACTTTTGGCGATGAAACACCAACCTGATGGAATTCTGTTTAGTGGCTGTATTTTCGTACGAACTTTTCGGCTATAGATTGTGATTTAAGCCCTAAAAGCTTATTATAGCGCCTCCTAACCCCCTCATATTTTTGTGCCCTTTAGCAAGGTGCATCCGGCCTTGGAGTAATAATGAGTAGCTACAAAGTTTTAGATGTAAATGATGATCTGCCAATTCGCACCAAAGGTGCAGTACATAGCGGTAAGGTGCGTTCAGTATATTGGTTAACTGATGCAGACAGCGCCCGTTTAATTGCAGATAAAAAGTACGATGTACCCCATGGAACTGAATTAGCGATTATGGTTATTTCAGATCGTATCTCTGCTTTTGATTGCATTTGGCAAGGTGAGAATGGTTTAAATGGTGTACCAGGAAAAGGTATTGCCTTAAACAGTGTGGCAGCGCATTGGTTTAAGTTATTCGATGACGCAGGCCTTGCTGGCAATCATATTGTTGATATTCCACACCCATATGTGTGGATCGTAAGAAAAGCCAGTACAGTTAAAGTCGAAGCGATCGCTCGTCAGTACATTACGGGTAGTATGTGGCGTGACTATAGCAAAGGTGTGCGTAATTTCTGTGGTATTGGTTTACCTGAAGGTCTAGAAGCGAATCAAAAGCTAGATGATGTTTTGATCACGCCTTCAACTAAGGGGATCATTACGGGTGTTGCAGATGTACCAGCCGTTGATGATGTGAATATTACCCGTAAAAATATTACTGATAACTTAGCTGCATTCAATTTTAATTCTGAGCAAGATGTTGCTAAATATGAGCAGCTACTTAGCGAAGGCTTTGCACTTATTAGCAAGGAATTGGCTAAGCTCGATCAAATCTTTGTGGATACCAAGTTTGAGTTTGGTTATGTCGAGCAGCAAGATGGCAGCCAAAAGTTGATTTATATCGACGAGGTTGGCACGCCAGATTCAAGTCGGATCTGGGATGGCCCAGCGTACCGTGATGGTAAGATTGTTGAAAATTCAAAAGAAGGTTTCCGACAATTATTAATTAATAACGTGCCAGACAGCGATGTGCTACTTAATAAAGATCGCATGACTGAGCGTGAAGCGCTTGCTCATGGCTATAAACTGCCTGTAGATGTGTTGATGTCGGTATCTGATACCTATGTCGGTATTGCCAGTAAAATAGTGGGTAATCAATTGACTATTCCTGCTGATCCCCGTGCTGAAGTGATTGCGATCCTAGACCGTGATTACGGATTAATTACCGAGAAATAAAGCCAGTCAAACGTATGGTATTTGCCCAATAAACAGTAATTTAAGTTGTTTATTGGGCGTTATCTCGCAAATACCTTGCAATTAAGCTACCTGTCACTTTTACTTAGGGTTATAAAGTAAAACTCTGATGGCAAGGTCAGCCTTTCATGTTTGTTACTCGTACTGTTATTATTTTGTGTTTTATCAGTCTTACGGCTGCGCATGTGTGTGCAAAAACACTACAGATAACAGATCAAAACGGTCAACCATTACAAGGTGCTGTGGTGGAGATAGAGCATGACATTGCCATGGCCGCAGACACTACAATTGCCGTTATGGATCAAGTGGGTAAGCGTTTTTCTCCTCGGTTATTAACCATTAATAAAGGGCAAGCTGTGCGGTTTCCCAATAGTGATGATATTCGTCATCATGTTTACTCTTTTTCAAAAACAAAGCCCTTTGAGCTAAAATTATATGCAGGTACGCCTAAAGCCCCCATCAATTTTGAACAAAGTGGGATAGTTGTGTTAGGTTGCAATATTCATGATTCGATGGTTGGCTATATTTATGTGGCTGATAGTCAATCAGTTTATGTGAGTAATGCGCTGGGTAATATAGAACTGCCTGATTTTACACAGCGTTATACTGTATGGCATGAAAGGCAAGCGCGAGATATTAGTGAGCGTATTGAGTTCAACTGGCCTATTCGGCAGCGACATCAAAAAATAATAATTACAACGTCAGTACCTTTACCGCGTAACACCTTTGGTGAAGTATTTAAGGAACATCATGGGCACTAGTTTAAAAAACCGTATCATTTTATTGTGTGTGGGCTTGGTTTTACTGACCTCAATGGCAAGTTTAGTGAGCTTTTGGTGGTCGACTAGCCATTTTAACGAAAGACAGGTTCAGCAAGATTTAAAAGTGGCACAGAATGTTTACCAGCAGTATTTAAAAGCCAAAGAACGTTTATTGGTGACCGCGGCCACTGTATTGACGGCTGATTTTGGGTTTAAACAAGCTGTTGCAACCCGAGATGCTGATACCATTCGCAGTGTGTTATACAACCACAGTCAGCGTATTGACGCAGATTTAATGCTGTTGCTTGATGTACGTGGCAAGATGATATCGGCAAATCAAGCTGATATTGTGCTCCCTGATGATAGCCGTGCGTTGATGAAAGACTTACTGGCAAATGGTGAACGTTCGACTTTCATTGTGATCAGCGGCAAACTCTATCAAGCCATTATTCTACCTATAAAAGCACCTAGAACAATTGCATTTAGCATTGTCGGTTTTGCTATTGATGAAACCGTTGCATTGGAACTAAAAGACCTCACCAGTATGGAAATGAGCTTTATTGGCCATGCCAGTGGTTTGAAAGCCAGCTCTATAATGGAATATCCGTCTGAGCAAGATTTATTGGGGTACATTCATGGCCAAAGAATTAACCGTTGGTTTAAAGAACATCCGGTATTTATTAGTGCAGAGGTACCTTTAGCCGCGTTAGAAAGTAACCCGATCAGTGTGGTATTAAGTGCTGATTTGAGTCGTCATTACCAAGAGTTTGACCAATTGGTTCTCACCATTATTCTGTTATCTTGCGGTACGATTGTTTTAGGTTTTATTGCCAGCGGTATATTGGCAAATAACTTAACGACACCGCTTCAACAACTTACGGTGATGGCGAAGCAGTTCGCACAAGGTAATTATTTGGCCACGCTTACTGAGACCAAACCCAGTAAAGAAATTTGTGAACTGGTGGATGCATTCCACGAGATGGGTGAAGACATTCAAACGCGTGAGAAGCAAATTCGTTTTCAAGCACGTCACGATAACCTTACTGGATTTTATAACCGTTCTGCTGCGTTGGATTTATTAAGCAAGCATTTATCTGGTTCTGAACAATTTTACTTAGTGGCCATTGATATTAAAGGTTTGCGTCATATCAATGATAAGTTAGGACCGCGAGTTGGTGACAGTTGTATTCAGGCTGTAGCTGAGCGGATGAAAAGTGTCACAGAAGCAATGAAAGGGTTTAATGCACGCTTGGGAGGGGATGAATTTTTAACGGTGTTATCAGCAAAGCCTGGCAGCACGAAGCAGGCGTGTGTAACTCAATTACTGAGCTTGCTGACTGATTGCTATACCATTCAAGGGCTTGATATTACCCTGCGTTTTAGCGTCGGTGTGGTTTGCTATCCTGAACAAGCACAGACCCCTGATGATTTGATCCGTAGAGCATTAATAGCGGTCGATACTGCAGCGCATGCGGGTGATGAAGTTTACTATTATCAAGATGGCGAAGATGAAGAACACCTAGAACGATTACAGATCATTGATGAACTTAAACAAGCCTTGATTGCCGATGATGGGCAATTATTTATGACGTACCAGCCTAAGCTCAATTTAAATAATCAACAAATCGATAAAGTAGAGTCACTCATTCGTTGGAAACGCAGTAACGGGGATTGGGTCTCGCCCGAGTTATTCATTGATTTAGCGGAGCAGTCAGGGTTAATCGTTGAATTAACTCAATGGGTAGTCGGCACTGTTGTGATGCAAGTGAGTGAATGGTTATCACAAGGTTTGACAATGAAAGCAGCCATTAATGTATCTGCACAAGATATTGCCGACGATGGTTTTTTACCGCATTTGAAGCGGATATTAGCTGATAATAATGTGCCAGCGAATCTCATCACCATTGAGCTAACCGAGCGAGATATGATTGAGAATGAGGCGAAAGGCATTGCGGTGTTAAAAGCACTTAAATCGTTAGGAGTGATGATTTCTTTAGATGATTATGGTGTGGGCCAAACTTCGTTAGGGCGTTTGAAAATGTTACCTATTGACGAATTGAAACTGGATAAAGTCTTTATTTTAAAATTGGACGAGTCTCATCAAGATCAGTGTATTGTTCACTCTACAATCACTTTAGGGCATCAATTAGGGTTTTGTGTGGTTGCTGAAGGCGTAGAAAATCAACCATCACTGGATTTATTAGAGCAGATGAAATGTGATTATGCCCAAGGTTATCATTTGAGCCGTCCTTTAGCTGCCGCGGATTTTTCCAAGTGGTTGGGCCGTTATCATGAGGTGGGCTAAATACGTTACCTTACTGTTTGGGCTTTTTATAGAAGCGAAGGCTGCTGAAGGTAAGCTATTGGCCACACCGGGCACTTCATCAATTGATGGCAGTGCTGGTGGCGGAATAGTGCCTTGGGCGCAATTATCGAATTATGCAAGTGACGATGAGTGGGGAGGGAGTGCGTTTTGTAGTGGCGCGGCGCTCAGTGATTATCGTCTGAATGTATGCGGAGCGCAGCTTAATTTATTCGATAGGTTAGAACTCAGTGTTGCTGAACAAGCTTTTCCGGTAGTCGCGACGGATACGATGATCAAGCAGTCTGTATTGGGTATGAAAGTACGATTGTATGGTGATGTTGTTTATAGCCGTTGGCCGCAAATGAGCGTGGGAGTTATGCACAAGTCATTGTCTGATGATGCAGTTGCCCAGCAGCTGGGCGCATCTGAATCGCAAGGCAATGATCTTTATTTCGCAGTAAGTAAGTTACAATTAGGCGCGATCGCAGGGTATCACTGGTTTTGGAATGTGACTACGCGATATAGTGAAGCGAATCAAAATGGTTTGTTAGGTTATGGAGGGCCTGAGCACTCGAGCCGTTGGCACTTTGAAGCAAGTTCTGCAATTTTCCTGACTCCACATATGGCCGTTGGCTATGAATTTAAAGAAAAATCTCAAAACCTTGGGCTTGGGGAATCACATTGGCGTACTGCTTTTTTGGCTTGGTTTCCTAATAAATCGATGACAGTGACCGCTGCTTGGTTAAATTTTGGCTCAATCGCTAGGTCTAAATCACAAAAAGGGGTGTATGTGTCAATTACGGGGTACTTTTAAGCTGATGCAACGTTTTTTTAGAAGCGTGACCTTATGCATTACTCTCATAAGTCTATTTGGGTGTCAGACGCTTCATAAGCGTAATTCGTTATACCAACAATTTGGTGGTCAGGCCAAAATTGAACACGTTATAGATGCGTTTATTCTACGGATCGGGGCTAACTCACAAATTATTCATTACTTTTCAGACAGTAATATATCGCACTTTAGAGCTGGCTTTATTAATCATATGTGTGCTTTATTAGAGGGACCCTGTGAATATAACGGCGATTCAATGGTGCAAATACACACAGGGATGAATATTAATGAACGAGATTTCAATCTGGTGGTTGAATTATTCATCAATGTGATGACTGATGCACATATCCCTTATCAAATACAAAATAAAGTACTCGCTAAACTCGCCCCATTACGCAGTAAAATCATCGAGATTTAATGACTTTGCTCAAATCTCCAGAGATTTTTTTACGTTGTAAATACATGGCTATTCGGTGTTTAGCATTTCGTAAAAAGGTGCTTCTATTAGAATGAGCCCCAGCATTCGCGTTTGCAATTTCGCTTATAAAAGAGAGGTCTTCACTGAGAGGGTATGGCTTAATTCCGACTAAATTTAGATTTACTTCACTATGAAATTGGATATCAACGTCTACAGGTCTGAAAAAAGGTTTACGTTGTAAAAGCTTTTTAGCGCCAGATAAGCTAATAGCATAGCCTTGGGTCCCATTGGGGACCTTAAAGTAATTGCCTAGTGTTAGTGGTGTGGCTAAAGTGAAACTTTCAATAAAAGGGTTTGCTCGATTATCAGATAACTTGATCATATCCCAGTTGTTGAGCATGTTTAATTGGTCGATTGTTTTACTGAGATGTTCCTCAATGATTAGGTCATCTTCTAAAATGATAGCCGCTGGAATATTTTTATTGTGTATATGCTGCCACACACGCATATGGCTAATGTAGCAACCTATTTCGCCTGGAGTCATATTTCTATGGTGTTTACGTAAATTAGCGTCAGCATCATACCATGTTGAGATTTCAGCTTCGCTCAGTGATTTTCCTACGGTTGCTTCAAATCTCACACACTCTAAGCCTAAGCTATGCAGTCTGCTATGAGTTTTCTGCCAACGCTCGGCGCTGCTCTTCATATTAATAACAAAAATTGGTAGTGACATATCGATACTACGTAAAATAAATTTGATAGATAATACCAAAAAGGATGGAAGATTGGGAATGTTAACGCTTTAGTAACGCTTGCCCTGCTTTAACAATACTATGTGGCGTAATTGAGGTAATAATGTTTGACTCAATGAGACTGGTACTATTATTTCTAATGGCAATGAAATTATCATTTTTAGGTTCAACAATAGACCAAGGTGATGTACCAAAACCGATCAATGCAATACATGGAGTACCGACGGCACAGGCCATATGCATAGGCCCAGAATCAATGCTTATCATTAAATCCATTACCGCAATGCTATCAATAAGTATGGGTAAGGTTGTTTTACCACTGAGGTCTGTTACTTGGATCTCATGATGGTAGTGAGCATGTTGTAAACATGCGTTATCTTGACTTTCGCTCTGATCTCCAAAAACATAAAATTGGCACTGAAGTTGTTTGGTAAGCTGTGTAATTACTTGTTGAGCAAGTTCTTTTGGATAATGACGGCTCCCTTTATTTTGACCACCAAAATATAACCCGATCTTTAATGTCGAGTTGTCAGGCAAAGGACTCTTTAGAGGACTAGAACGCAATTTCGGTGCTGAATAAGTATCGAACGGTTGCCCATGTGTGTCATTCACTAACCTACAGTAGCGATGAATATAATGATGGCATGGGTTGAGTTTGAGTGCATGACTGAGAAAACCTGAACGTAAATTTTGCGCATATCCTATGACATGCTGAATACCTGTAAGCTTACATAAAATAGCTTCTCGTAGGGAGCCCCTCATCAGTAATGCAAATGAAAAACGATAACCTTTAAGTAGGCTGGCTAAGTGCCATAACGACTGTTTTTGACCTTTTTTATATCGATTGTCTTCAATAATTTTTATATTTGGGATGGTTGTCTTTTGCAATAATTCGATTAAATGGGGACGAGCGAGTAAATAAATATGTTGCTCGGGGTATAACTTACTCAGTAACTCAAGTGCAGGGAGGGTATTAATAACATCCCCAATAAATTTAGGTAACACGACTAATAGTGGGCCTGTAATGTGATTCGGGTTTATTATTTTCATAGCAATGAGTAAGTTTATTACTGTTTTTATTCGATTTAATATTACAGTACATGATATCTGAAGTTAAATTATAACATAGAGCTTTTATGAAAAACTTGAAAAGTTGTGCATGGGTAGCAAAGCATTTAGAGAGTGTTATGGTGTTTGATGCGGGGATTGTGAAACCAGGACAAGATGAGCCTTATAAGCCTTTTACAATTGTTAAAGGGGCGCAACGCTTTGATATAAGTTACGCTTTGTCTGAAGAGAATACGGCACTGTCTAATATGATGTGTGATCAATACCAATTTCAGTCTCACATGCGTCAATTAGGTGTGAACCAAACTGATACCATAGTGGTGTATGACGATAGAGGGCTTTTTTCAGCAGCGAGGGCTTGGTGGATGTTAAAAAGCATGGGGTTTGAACAGGTTTTTATTATGGATGGGGGCTTACCAGAGTGGATACGGTGCGGCTATGCAACTCAGCAAGCATATAGCAAAATAAACGAAATTGGTGACTTTATAGCGCAACCTGATATAACCAGAACGTATTTTATTGACAAAGAAAAGGTGCTTAACTCTATATCTGACAGTGATTGTTTGTTACTTGATGCACGCAGCCCGCTACGTTTCTCTGGACGTGAGCCCGAGCCTAGAATAGATATGCGTGGTGGTCACATTCCTAACAGCAAAAATTTACATTACAGCGCTTTATTATCGGAAAGGGGGTTAGTTCGACCTTTAGCTGAATTACACATTATTTTTAATCGATTGGAGTGCACAGACAAAAGCTTACAGTTTAGCTGTGGTTCAGGTGTGACGGCATGCATATTGGCGCTTGCTGCGGATGAATGTGGGTACCGTGATTTATCCGTTTACGATGGCTCATGGAGTGAGTGGGGGAATTCGGCACTCAGTGGCGAACTCCCCATTCACTGTTATGAAGGGTAGATCAGAGTTTGTAATTCTGATAAGGCAAGTTGCGGTGTAATTTCTAATGTGTTTGTACTATTCGGGTCTAGCGCAGCTTGCAATGGCAGAGTTGAACACCCCTTTAAAGCGATATTGGCGACATCAGGAGCTTTGATCACACGAATAACTTTACGCTCTCCGTGCTGCGAGATAGACGGAATAAAAGGCCGTAATTGTGAAAGCAGCGAGTCTAACAACCAATCAGATGTGTCACCGCCAATAATGATTGTTTGCGGATTCAGCAGCGACTCAATAGTATGAATAGCGACTCTCAACGGTTCTTGTGCTTGAGTTAACCAAAGAGGTATTTTTTTATTATCGCTGTTTTGCTGTGCGATTAATGCCTGATGGCTGCACTGTGGCTGTTTTAATACTTTGCGTAAAGCCCCGAGTGACGAAAAGTCATTTAATCGACCTGGAGTCGATTTTTTTGCGGTGAGATCCGGAGTAATGAACAGCTCACCCAATGCACCCGTGATCCCATTTTGCCCAAGTAGTACTTTTCTTTCATACACAGTGGCGGCCTCAATACGCTCGCCAATGTGAGCATATACGAAACTGTCTAGCTCTCGGGCTTCACCGAATAATAATTGGTATGAGGCGCATGCAGAGGCGCAGTTACTCAGTGCAACAGGTAAGCGTATTTTACTGGCTAAGGTTGTCTGAATGTCTTTTGCAAACTGATGCGCATCGAGAGGGGCTAATTGATTGTTTTGCACAATCAGTCCGGCACCCAAAATAGAGGACTTATCTATTGATGAGTCATGTAGTAACTGTTCAGAATATGCGCATATGTCTTGTATTAATGTCATTGCCTGTGACGTATGGCTGGACTTATTTATACAGTGGCCATTTAGTTTAAACAGCCCGATTTCATAGTCATTCTCTATGACTCTAATGGCCAAGGTATAGCCCGCATTTGGATTTAAGCACAACATGGTTGAAGGCTTTCCTGCGCCAGCTACTTTTTTAATACCAGTTTCAGACACGAGGTTGTGAGTCAGTAGTGCATCAACAATATTGGTAATGGTTTGTTTAGTCAGCTGGGTGTTACGTGCGATATCAGCGCGTGAAAGTGGCCCTAACGTTACAATTTGTGAGAGTACTAACCGTAAATTTAGTAATTTGCTTTGTTTTGCATTAGAACCTTTCAAGAGCCTGAACCTGTCATTGAGTTGTGTATCGATATCGAATTTAATAGTCTAAAAGTTTACTACGATATTCTATTTTAAAGCACAGAAAAATATAATAAAAAATTAATAAGTAAAACAGATTGATTTAAGTGACTGAATACATAACACTAGGTATCAAATTTTATACATATTTTTTTCATATGCAGCATAGTGTTAGAAAGTTAATTCAGGCAGGGTTCTATGCTTGTTTAGCCGTTATATCGGTGGTCGTTAATAGTGTGAATGCGCAAGTGATACCTGTGCTACAGAATAAACAGACCGCGGCGTTGGCATGGCACAGTAGTAGCCCATGGACTGACGCTGTGACACGGGGTGCGTTAGCGACGTTTGCGCGGTTCAACATAGAAGTGGTTGCCATCACTGATGCACAGTACGATCCAGTTAAGCAATTGGCTGACTTAGAAAGCATCGATGCTTTGAGTCCTACGATGGTGTTGTCTTTAAGTGTTGATAGTGTTGCAACCTATTCTGGTTATCGGCAGTTACTCGATGCGGGAACTAAATTAGTGTTGTTGAGTAATCCCATCGAGTCACTCAAAGCGCATAAAAATTTTGCCGGGTTTATTTCTGTGGATACGCAAGCAATGGGACGTGCGGCTGCGCAGTTGATAGATATGGCTGTGGCGCATAAAGGCAATGTTGGGGTGATTTTTCATGAGGCTGAGTACTTTATTACGAATCACAGAGACAGTGCATTCTTAGATACGCTGGACGCGTATCAAGGTATTACAGTGGTTGCCAAACAGGGGTTTGTTCAAGAGCAAGATACCAGCGCAGTTGCCATGGCTATGTTACTTAAGCAGCCAAACATTGATGCGATTTATGTTTCATGGGAAAAAGCGGCTGAAGGTGTTATTGAAGCATTACGTTTGATGGGCCGTAAGAATGTAAAAGTCGTGAGTCATGATTTGGGAATAAGCACTTTATTGGACATGGCACAAGGCGGAAATATGTATGCCGTTGTATCTGATAGGCCATATGACATTGGGGTGGCGATGGCTATGACCGCAATTAACGAGCAACAAGGAAATGTAGGCCTACTAGCCAATTCAACAGAGTATGATTTAGTGACTAAAGACAATCTGGCAACTGTTTGGCCTTTGGCGTTTCACAGTAATTTACCTTATGACTTACAGTGTATTGTGAGTGTAAAGCAGGTCTGCGAATGAAACGAAATTTATCTTGGCGAACACTCAACCCTTTATTACGAAAAAAAGAGTGGTTCGTTTATTATCTATTATTTGTTATGACGATGATTTTTGCTGTTCTGTTACGTGACACCGGGTTTTTTAGCAGTGCCAATTTTATCAACATAATTCGTCAAACAGCTCCGGTGATGGTGATGGCATTGGGGTTATCTTTTGCGTTATCAGTGCGCCATATTGATGTATCTATAGGGGCTGTGGTGTCCTTGTCTGCGGTTGTTTGTGGGCTGTTATTGCGTGAAGTTCACATGGTATTTGCTATTTTTGGTGCGCTCAGTGTTGGCCTTTTTGCTGGGGTTATCAATGGACTATTAATTGAGTACCTTAAAACATCATCCTTGTTAGTAACATTAGGTACGATGAGTATCATGATAGGTATAGCGCGTTCAATTAGTGGCTTAGAGTCTATCCCTATTACCAATGAGCACTTTGTTATGTTGTTTGGCTCTGAGCTGTTTATGGGCATTCCCACTTCATTATATTGGGTGGCAATTTTGGCGTTAGTTGCTTGGTTAATTGTCCATTGTTTGACATTAGGGCGGCATCTTTTAGCCGTTGGTAAATCACCAGAAAATGCCCTTCAACTGACTATAAGTCCGGTGAAAATTCGTATATTAGCGTTAGTCATGTGCTCGTTGTTTGCTGCATTTGCAGGGTTATTGTATGCAGGTAGGATGCAAAGTGCGCGTTATGCGTTAGGTGAATTTGATTTATTGAATGTATTTATCGCGGTGGCTATTGGTAGTACGCATTTAGTAGGAAGCCAAATGCGAGTAATGGGTGTGATCTGTGGTGCCTTATTAATTGGCTTACTGAATAATGGCCTAATATTACTGGGTTTTACTATTAACACACAATTAATCGTCAAAGGACTGGTATTGGTTATGGTTATCACTTTAGTGCATAAGGAGCTAAATAATGCTAAGTGACATACTTGCGCAACATGCTATTTCAGTTACTGGATTAAGTAAGTCCTTACATGGCTGTAAAGTGCTTGATGATATTTCATTTAGTGCCAATGAAGGGGAGGTCATTGCCGTTTTAGGGCACAACGGTGCAGGGAAGTCGACTTTAGTTAAATGTTTGACGGGTATGCTGACGATGGATAGTGGGTATATTGTTAGGCAAAACCAAACCATGCAAATATTAAGTCCTTTAGATGCCAGAAAGCTTGGTATTGAAGCAGTTCACCAAAACTTTGGCCTCATTGATGAATTGGATGTGGTGAGTAACTTTTTTCTAGGTCGTGAGTTACATCATGATAATTTAATTTTAAAAATGTTGGGCTGGTTAGATAAAAGGTTAATGCGTTTTTTGACGGGGCGTGCATTGGAGCGACTAGGGTGTGAATTTCGTGAATTAGACCGTTTAGTTAAGCATTTATCTGCGGGAGAACGCCAGTTAATTGCGGTTGCTCGAGCCATTCATTTTGGCGCTCAAGTAGTGGTGATGGATGAGCCTAGTAGTGCATTGGGTATGAGTCAAATGGCGCAATTACAAGAGGTGATTCGTACTATAAGCGCACAGGGAGTAACTGTGTTATTGGTCAGTCATGATATGCCCTTTATTCGTGAAGTCTGTGATCGCGCAATGGTGTTATCGAAAGGGCGCTTGGTGGCCAATATTAATATTGCTTGCACCTCAGAGGAGGAATTGTACAGTTACATGATGGGATGTGGCCATATCAAAGAACCGGATAATTCTCTCAATGCGCTTTTACGAGCCAGTTAGCGTGCTGAGTAAGGGCAATGCCGGCAATTATTACCACAGCATTTTCCACGTTTTAAATGAGCCCATCGAGTCATCACCATAAAGCCTTCTTCCATGTCGTAATCAAGCCCTTCAATAAAAGAGTTTGAGTGGGCGTATTGTTTTGCCAACTTTAACTGCTGGCGGATCGGCTGGTTTGCCATGTTTTCAATTTTTTGGCGAATAGATGATATTAAACAGGTGCGGCAAAGGCAGCCTTTATCTGTTTGTAATGGCATAATATTAGGAATGTCCATGCACCAGCATTGTTCACTATTGCTACAAGTGAGTATTTGCTGGCAGTGATGACAGAGCATACGGTGATATCCTGAGGCTGAACAAACAAAAGTGAAGCATACTAACACATCTCGCTTTTTAGGTTTTTACGTAAATGGTTTTAATGTTCAAAGAAGATGGATTTTTTTGATCTAATAATATCGGTAACTTAATAATGACTAACACATTCACCCATATTGAGGCTATTAAAGCCGTGGTTGGCTTTAGCGAACAGCGAAATGATGCCTTTTCAGCTTTGTTGCAATTTGAGCAAAGCCAGATAGTTTATACGGTAACGAATGCCGATTTAAGCTCGGTATTACAACGTGTTTTATCATTAGAAATAGACTGTGATGATTTAGAGTTATGGGCAAACTTATTAGAAATTAGAGGTGATATTGATCATACACAGGTTGAAGGGGCGCTTTATGCGTTAGCCAACCCAGAGCAAATGGGAGTACTCACAATGGATAAAGTGAGCAAGCTGTTAGCCTTGATTGACAACTAAATAGAGGGATACATAAAGCGGTGATAATGAGTGTGTTACGCCCTAGAGCGGTGTTCGATGAGTACGAGGATGCGACCTTTAAGCTGGTAATGCTAGAGCCAAGTGTGGCGTTACAGGACTACGAGGTCGTGATGCGCAACCAGGTTAGGCTGCGAGCTTTTTTTAAGGGTATAATGAATTGGCCAAAAGCAGACATGACATTAGCAGAAAACACGGCGTCTTTGGCCCACCATCAAAGTGAGTTTGAGCAACGGGAGGCGTTTGCATTTAGTGTGTTCAAAATACTCTCTGGAGCCTGTATTGGCAGTGTTTATGTCGATGCGAGTCGCAGTATTGAATTTGATTGCGAGCTTTACTTTTGGCTTGATGAAAAAGAGTTACAGCTTGAGCAACAATTGGCGAACACATTATGTGATTGGTTACAACAAGACTGGGGTTTATCAAGAGTCGCCTTGGTGGGGAGGGAAATAGCATTGTCAGATTGGTTAATGGATATAAAAGCTCAGAGTTAAGCATATCTTAGCTAGTTGAATAGCAGCACACACTACGGTTCAACTAGCTTTAACAGACTGAATTACTTGTGGTAATTTAGGCAGGTTTCTACTTCATTCTTAGAACCTAAAATCACCGCAACACGTTGGTGGATTGCATCTGGTGCAATATCCATAATACGTTGCTCACCAGTATGGGCGATGCCACCGGCCTGCTCGACGAGCATTGCCATTGGGTTAGCTTCATAAAGTAAACGCAATTTGTATGGCTTTTCAGGGTTTTTCGTATCTGTAGGATAAGTGAAAATACCACCGCGGCATAATACCCTATGCACATCACCTACCATGGCGGCGATCCAGCGCATATTGAAGTCTTTTGCTCGCGGGCCAGTACTTCCAGCCTGTAAATCATTGATGTAGTTTTGCATTGCCGGTTGCCAATGGCGCTGATTTGACGCGTTAATTGCGTACTCCTGTGTGTCTTCAGGAATTTTGGCAAACTCTTCTGTCAGTAAGAAACTGCCATGTGTTTTATCAAGGGTAAAGATGCGGGTACCCTTACCAATCGTCAGTGCAAGTGTAGTGCACGGGCCATATAAAACATAGCCGGCAGCAACTTGCTGGTGGCCAGGCTGCATGAAAATAGCAGGGTCGGCAGGGTCAGCCTCTTTGGGCGCGGCCATAATTGAGAAAATGGTGCCAACTAAAGAGTTAATATCGGTATTTGATGAGCCATCTAGGGGATCAAAAGCCACGATATAATCGGCATCAGGGTTACCGGCGACCGTATAATCTTCTTCTTCGGATGCGATGGCTTTGACGTATCCAGACTCCAGTAAAATGTCTTTTAGCAGTTGATTTGATAAAACATCTAACTTCTTTTGAGTCTCACCCTGGATATTCTCATCCAGTGTTGAGCCCAATACGCCAGAGAGTGCGCCTTGACCAACACGAAAAGAAATTTCTTTACATGCCGCTAAGATAGTACGAATAAGTGAAAGTAATTCTCTAGAGCAACCATCTTCAATTAACACCGGGGGCAGTCTACGCATAATTTTTGATCCTGATAACGTTTTGGTTGTTGCTTATTTATGTGAGAGACAACAACAACCGCGCTGAATTTCGTCTTAAAATGGCTGAACTTTGTATACAATTTTATATACTAGGTGCATTACGACCATTAAAACCTCTAATAACAAAGGTAAGAATATGCAAAAGTCTAGGTTACTCCCTTATATTCTCTGCACTTTGCTAGGCGCTATGATAACTCAAGCGCACGCAGCAATTAAGTCTATTGATGAGTTTACTGACAAACTTAATCACTTTCCCGGCTATTATTCATTTTTTGCCGATAACCACAGTGGCAAAATTTACTTAGATGTAGATAAGTTTAAACAGCCATTCTTATTACAGCATAGCTTGCCATACGGGGTTGGTTCAAATGATATTGGCCTAGATCGTGGGCAATTAGGCGGTACGTACATGGTGCAGTTTGAACGCTTTGGTGACAAAGTGATGCTGCGAGCGCTAAATACGTATTATCAAGCAAGCTCAAACAACGCGGCCGAACAGCAAAGCGTAAAAGAGGCGTTTGCGTCGAGTGTATTGCATGGTTTTAAGGTAGTGGCAGAAGACAATGACAGTGTGCTTGTCGATTACACCCCTTATTTATTGACGGATGTACATGGTGTAAGCCGTACATTAGCGGCGCGAAAGCAAGGTAACTTTAGCTTAGATAGCGCAAGAAGTGCGGTGTTTATGCCGCGTTCAAAAGCATTTGTTGATAATACCGAGTTAGAAGCATTACTCACATTTAAAGGCAAAAACCCTGGCGAGTATGTACGTCAAGTCAGCGCAGACCCTCATGTCTTAACGGTGCATCAGCATCACTCTTTAGTGAGGCTGCCGGATAGTAATTACACGCCTCGCAAGTTCCACCCACAGTCAGGTTTTTGGAGCATTGAACATAAAGATTACTCTGCCCCTTTGAGTGAGTCGATGTTTGTGCGCTATATTCCTCGCCACCGTTTAGCGAAAAAAGATCCGACACAGGCCGTAAGTGAGCCAGTTAAACCGATTATTTATTATTTAGACCCTGGTGTTCCTGAGCCGGTTAAAACAGCCTTATTAGAAGGTGCGCAGTGGTGGGATGAGGCGTTTGTGGCGGCAGGCTATAAGAATGCGTTTCAAGTAAAAATGTTGCCAGCGCATGCTGATCCTATGGATATTCGTTATAACGTGATCCAATGGGTGCATCGAGCAACGCGTGGCTGGTCATATGGTGCTTCTGTTATTGATCCGCGAACTGGGGAGATCATTAAAGGTCACGTTACGTTAGGCTCGTTGCGTGTTCGTCAAGATATTCTTATTGCCCAAGCTTTGGCTGCGCCCTTTGTCAAAGGGGACGAAGTGACTAAAAACTTGCATGCCATGGCACTTGATCGCATTCGTCAATTAAGCGCGCATGAGATTGGTCATACATTGGGGATTGCGCATAATTTCTCTGCTTCAGCAAAAGAACGTGCATCAGTGATGGATTACCCTCACCCATTGGTTGGCTTCGATGGCCAAGGCAAACTCGATATTACCCAAGGCTATGCCAAGGGTATGGGAGATTGGGATAAGCAAGTCGTAAAGTATGGATATAGTGACTTTGGTGCCAGCGATGAAGCGCAAGCATTAGCAGCGATATTGGCAGATAATCGAGCGCAAGGGCTGGAGTTTATTTCCGATAGAGATGCAAGAGCACAAGGTGGTGCGCATCCAACGGCACACTTGTGGGACAACGGTAACGATCCATCCGCGGAGCTATTACGCGTACTCGATGTACGAAAGCAGGCTTTGAGTACGTTTGGGATCACTAATTTAAAACGTGGAGAAGCGTTGTCTCAGCTTGAAGAAAAGTTAGTACCATTGTACTTATTCCATCGTTTTCAGGTTGAGTCTGCGGTTAAACTAATTGGTGGGGTTGATTATGACTATGAAGTGCGTGGTGAGCAGCCTGTAAAAGGTGCACAGGTAGTACCAAAAGCGCAGCAGCAGCAAGCATTAGCTGCCATGCTAGCAACCTTAGAGGTCAGTGCATTACAGATACCAGAATCAATATTAGCAATCTTGCCGCCTAAGGCGTACGGTGAGTCAAAGACACGTGAAAGTGTATACGGGCGCACAGGTTTAACATTTGATGCAATGGCATTGCCTGAAGTGTCAGTCAACCATACTTTAAAATTACTTTTCAATTCACAACGACTGAATCGAATTTCGCAGCAAGGTGCGAGATCACCGAGTGCCTTCAGTCTAGATGATTTACTTAGCCAAACGTACAGCCACGTATTTGATAATAAAGAACAGCAGGTAATGGGTAAGAAGCTAGCGCAACGTGTGCAGTTTTTAACCGCGAAAAAGCTGGCAGACTTGAGCATTAGCGACCAAGTAGACCCAGAAGTGCAGGCGCAGCTACGCTTTTACTTAACTCAATTAGTGGGGGATTACACGCAATCAGGGTTATTTAATGATGTTTCTAAAGGGGAGAGTGCATTTAAGCAGTTTTTATCTGAACAAGTGCAGTACTTCTTAGTATCTGGGCAGTGGCCAGTGAATTACAAAGCAATAAAAACCCCACCGGGCTCTCCTATTTAAGGCGCCATTAAGAGGTAACTTCCTCAATTTAAAGCGCTTGTATTTCGTCAAATACAAGCGCTGTTTTAGCGCCTTTATGCAAAGCAACAACTTTGAATAAGTTGGCTGATGATTTTTTTCGACGGTTCTATTTTTTCCATTGCGAGGTATTCATCAGGCTGATGCGCTTGTTTAATTGAGCCGGGCCCCATGACTATGGTTTCGCAACCAAGTTGCTGTATAAAAGGTGCTTCAGTGCAATAATTGACAGCGACAGCTTGTTCTTCTGATATTTTTTCTGCGAGTTTGACGAGTGCATTATCATTTGAACCACTAAAAGCGGGTATAGGCTCATGCATATCAACAACAGATACACTGTTAGGAAACTCATCGTTAATGGGTTTAATTGCATTGAGCAGTAAGAGCTGCAGCTCTTGAATACTAAGTCCTGGCAGTGGCCGGATGTCTATATGTAACTCACAACAGCCACAAATTCTGTTGGCGTTATCACCGCCATGAATATGACCTAAGTTGAGTGTTGGGTAAGGTATTGCAAAATGCTCGATTGAATATTTATTCTTTAGTTCTTCTTTTAGTTGCAACAATTTTGCAATCACAGTGTGCATGATCTCTATGGCATTCAACCCCCGCTCAGGATCTGAGCTATGGCCAGAGCGTCCTACAATACGAATTGCTGATGTCATATGGCCTTTATGCATAAAAACCGGTGTCATATCGGTCGGTTCTCCTATGATACAGCGCGCAGGCTTTAGGGTCGGGTGTTTGGCTATTTCTTGTGCCCCCGCCATCGTGGTTTCTTCATCCGCAGTTGCAAGAATTAAGATAGGTTGGGTTTGCTTACTGAGATCGAACTCACTTATTGCATCAATTACAAAGGCAAAAAAGCCTTTCATATCAATAGTACCTAGCCCATAAAACTTATTATCTTTGATTTCAAGACTAAAAGGGTCTTGGCTCCATTGGCTATCATCAAATGGCACAGTGTCAGTGTGCCCCGCTAACATAAGCCCGCCTTCACCGGCGCCACGTTTAGCCAGTAAGTTGTATTTCCCAGGTGCACTCACTAATTCTGTTATCTCTATGGTAAACCCTAAATTTTCGCACCAGCTTGCCAATAAGTTGATGGTGCTGAGGTTGCTCATATTCAGCGACTCATCTAATGCACTAATGGAAGGACTTGCGATCAATTGTGTGTACATAGATAAAAAACTGGGGTTTTGCATTATTTTTTCCAAAATATTTATTCAAAGTAATTGCATAACAATGTAAAGGTGTTTAAGATGAATATCAATTCACTTTTTTAGCATAAATATATTTCAGAGGCTGGCATGCGACGATATACATTCACTATTTAATTCCACAGTAAGTATAAAAATGCAATTGATAATTAAGAGTAAGTAGCAAAATGATGAATGTAGTGATTATTGGCGCCAGTGGATATAGTGGCGCAGAGCTTGCCAGTTTAGTCGCCAAACACCCCCATTTCTCCCTAGAGGGTTGTTATGTGTCGGAGCAAAGTCTGGATAAAGACAAGTTATTGAGCGAGTTGTATCCAGAACACACGGGTTTGCTCGACACCCTTTTATTACCGTTAACTGAAGAGGCTTTTTCAGTTATTGAACAACAAGCGGATTATGTCTGCTTGTGTACCGATCATAAAGTAAGCGTAGAATTAGCCCCAAAATTTTTAGCTTTGGGCAAAAAGGTCTTTGATTTGTCAGGTGGATATCGTTTGGCAAAAACCAGTGACTACGATACATATTATGGCTTTGAGCATCCCTATGCGCAGTGGCTCGAACAGGCGCAATATGGCTTGGCTGAATGGTATGCTCAAGATATCGCTAATGCACAGTTAATCGCTGTGGCTGGCTGTTATCCTACAGCAGCACTGAATGCTCTCAAACCTTTAAAAGATGCCAATTTACTCACCGACGAACAAGTGATCATTAATGCCGTATCGGGTGTTACAGGGGCGGGCAGGAAAGCCAATATTGCGACGCACTTTTGTGAAGTATCGTTGGCCCCCTATGGCTTATTTACACATCGTCATACCCCTGAAATAGCGCAATATTTAGATCACCCCGTGTTGTTTACACCTCACTTAGGTAACTTTCCTCGCGGGATTTTAGAAACCATCTATCTTACTTTGAAGCCGGGCACACGTAGTGAAGATATAGAGAAGGCTTATCAAGTGTTAGCGGATGAGCCGTTAATTCGCTTAAAAGGCAGCACGATCCCGACGATTAAAGGTGTGGTTAAGCAGCCTTATGTTGATATTGGTTGGCAGCAGCAAGGTGAGCAGCTCATTGTGGTTGTTGCTATCGACAATTTACTCAAAGGCGCAGCAGGACAAGCTTTACAATGTATGAATATTGTCAATAAAAAGCCCAGCTACGTTGGCTTAAAAGGAGTGTGTTGATGAAAACCTGGGTTATCAAAGTGGGGGGCGCCGTTTTAAATACCGAGGAAGCTGCGAGCGAGTTGTTTTTAAAAATGGCCGAGATCATATCCGATTCGGAAGAAAATCAATTTGTGCTGGTACATGGCGGTGGTGCCTTAGTTGATCGCTGGCTTAGCGATGCTGGTTTTGCGAGTGCAAAACATCAGGGATTACGGATAAGTCCTAAAGAGCAAATGCCTTATATTATTGGTGCACTTGCAGGGTGTGCTAATAAGCAGCTTATGGCGCAAGCGATTGTCGCAAATTTGCAACCTTTCGGTTGTAGTTTATATGAAGCAGGCATAACCACCACGCAAAAACTGAAAGCTTTGGCACAGGTTGGCGAGTGTGGCACTGGTGGTTACAGCGTTCTACCAGAACTACTGTCAATGGGGAAGTTACCTGTTGTTAGCTCCATTGGTATTGGAAATGACGGGCAGTTGTTTAATGTAAATGCTGATGAAGCGGCAGCAGCCATTGCTAGTGAACTAAACGCTGAACTGATTTTTATGACAGATGTAGAAGCCGTACTAGATGCTGAAAAAAAATCGCTGCATCAATTAGATGAACATGAAATTGAACAACTTATAGCAACAGGAGTCATCGTGGGCGGAATGGAGGTCAAAGTGAAGACCAGCCTTCGCGCAGCCCAACATTTACGACGAGGGGTGTATATCTCAAGTTGGCAAAAGCCACAAAACCTAGCAGCCCTAGTTAATGGGGAACATGTTGGAACAAAAATTACACCTTAGGAATAGTGATGACGATGACACATTTTTTAACTGGCCTTGAGCTAGATAAGAGTCAAGCATTAACTTTGCTTGATTTAGCACTGAACATAAAACAGCAGCCGCAAGAATACAGCCAAGCCTTAGCTGGCCAATCTGTGGTGACTTTATTTGAAAAGCCAAGTTTACGGACCCGCTTATCATTTGATATTGGCATAAATAAATTGGGCGGACATGCTGTTTATTTAGACCAACAAAATGGCGCAATGGGTAATCGTGAGTCGGTGCAAGATTTCGCACTAAACATATCAACTTGGGCTGATTGCTTGGTGGCGCGTGTAAATCAACACAGTACACTGAAGACACTGTCTGAAAACGCCTCGATCCCAATCGTGAATAGTTTATGTGACTTATATCACCCCTGTCAGGCATTGGCTGACTTTTTAACACTCAAAGAAGTGTATGGTGATGTGAGTCAGCTTAAACTCGCTTTTATAGGTGCCGGTAATAATGTAACGCATTCATTGATGTTATTGGCTGCCACACTTGGCACTGACTTTGTGGTTGTGTGCCCCAAAGGGTATTCACCTGATGCGCAAATTGTTAAGCAGGCAGAACAAATTGCTGCAGTTAATGGTGCGTCAGTATTGATCAGTGACCGTGTGGAGGCTGCTGCGGGCTCTAATGTGTTATATGCCGATACGTGGGTGTCTATGGGGGATAGCACACCGCTTGAACAAGTAAAACAGACTTTTATGCCCTATCAAATTAATAAAGCGTTAGTTGAGCAAACTGGCGCGAACAGTGTTTTACATTGCCAACCCGCTCACCGTGAATACGAGATCACGTCTGAAGTGATGGATGGAAAGTATTCAAAAATAATTCAACAAGCCGAAAACCGGATGCATGCACAAAATGCACTATTGGTATCGTTGTTAAATCCAAATTATGTGTAAGGAAAATCATGAATAAATTTAAAAAAATCGTACTGGCATACTCTGGCGGGTTAGACACTTCAGCAATTGTACCATGGCTAAAAGAAACTTACGGGTGTGAAGTCGTCGCATTTGTTGCTGATGTAGGTCAGGGCGACGATGAGCTTGCGGGTGTGGAAGAAAAAGCCATTACATCTGGCGCATCTGAGTGTCACATCGTCGACCTTAAAGAAGAAATGGTCAGCGATTATATTTACCCTACCTTACAAACGGGTGCTATTTATGAAGGCACTTATTTACTCGGTACTTCGATGGCAAGACCTATCATTGCCAAAGCACAAGTTGAAATTGCGCGCAAAGTGGGTGCTGATGCACTGTCGCATGGTTGTACTGGTAAAGGGAATGATCAAGTTCGTTTTGAAGCCTGTTTTGCTGCTTTAGCACCTGATCTTGAGGTGATTGCACCATGGCGAGAGTGGGATTTGACCAGCAGAGAGTCTTTACTCGACTACCTCGCTGAGCGTGATATTCCATGTGCTGCATCAGCCACAAAGATTTATAGTCGTGATGCCAATGCATGGCATATTTCTCATGAAGGTGGCGAGCTTGAAGATCCTTGGAATCAACCGAGTGATCAAGTATGGACTATGACAAATTCTCCTGAAGAAGCGCCGGATACCCCTGAGTTTGTTTCTGTTTCTGTCGAAAAAGGCCAAATAGTAGCTGTAAATGGCGAGCGTTATAGCCCCTACAACTGTCTGGTCCAGCTTAATAATATTGCAGCCCCTCATGGTGTTGGGCGCGTAGATATTGTCGAGAATCGTTTGGTTGGTATGAAGTCTCGTGGTTGTTATGAAACCCCAGGTGGTACGGTCATGATGGCTGCATTACAGGCGATTGATGAACTCATTTTAGATAAATCAAGTCGTAAATGGAAAGAGACACTGGGGAATGAGTTTGCACATTTAGTTTATGACGGACGTTGGTTTACACCACTAAAAGCGTCTATTTTAGCCGGTGCTGAAGCGCTTTGCGAATTGGCAACGGGCGAGGTGGTATTGAAGCTTTATAAAGGTCAAGTACACGCCGTGCAAAAACAATCGGTCAATAGTTTATACAGTGAAGATTTTGCCACATTTGGTGATGATGACGTTTATGACCAATCGCATGCAGAAGGGTTTATTCGATTGTTTTCGTTATCTAGCAGAATCGCAACTTTAAACAAGAAGTCTAAGTAGTTGAGTTAATAGTACTGAGTTCGGAGAGTAGAGATGGCATTATGGGGTGGCCGGTTTTCAACAGGCCCTGACGCTGCATTTAAACAATTTAATGATTCTCTGCCATTTGATTATCAAATGGCAGAGCAAGATATTATTGGTTCGATTGCATGGGCTGGGGCACTGAAGCAAGTAGATGTTTTATCTGATATAGAGCACCATGAATTGGTAGTTGCGCTGCAACAGTTACTTATTGAGGTGGAGGAAAGTCCACAAAGTGTCGCGACTGCGGGGTATGAAGATATTCATTCGTATGTGGAAGCAATGCTGATTGAGAAAGTGGGTGCTCTTGCCAAAAAGTTGCATACAGGTCGCAGTCGTAATGATCAGGTCGCAACTGATTTTCGGTTATGGAGCCGCCAAACCGCAGAACAGATTTTAAGTGCTATTGGCGAATTGAAAGCGGAATTTATTGCCACTGCTGAGCGTGAGTTAGGAACCATTTTACCAGGCTACACGCATTTACAGCGAGCTCAACCGGTACTCTTTAGTCATTGGTGCATGGCCTACGTAGAGATGTTAGAGCGCGATGAATCGCGTTTGACAGATGCAATCAAACGTTTAAATGTTTGCCCTCTTGGCAGTGGTGCGTTAGCAGGTACCGCGTACCCAATTGATCGCAATGCGCTTGCGAGCGAACTCGGCTTCAGTGAGGCATCACGCAATAGCCTGGATGCAGTTTCTGACAGGGATTTTGTGGTTGAATTATTAAGCTGTGCGAGTATTTCTATGATCCATTTATCTCGTTTTGCCGAGGATTTAATTTTTTATAACTCCGGCGAAGCAGGGTTCATAGAGCTTGCAGATAATGTTACATCGGGTTCTTCATTAATGCCGCAGAAGAAAAACCCAGATGCCCTTGAATTGATCCGAGGTAAAACAGGGCGTGTGTTTGGTGCATTTAGTGCCATGATGATGACCCTAAAAGCGTTACCTCTTGCTTATAATAAAGATATGCAAGAAGACAAAGAAGGGCTGTTTGATGCCATGCCAACGTGGTTAGCATGCATTCATATGGCGCAAGCGTGTTTAAAAGGCTTAAAGGTGAACGCTGAACGTACTTTATCTGCAGCCCAAGGTGGACACGCTAATGCAACCGAGCTTGCTGATTATTTAGTTGCGAAGGGGATCCCTTTTCGAGAAGGACACCACATTGTTGGCCAGTTAGTACAGATTGCGATTGAAAAGCAAGTAAATCTAGAGCAACTGGCGCTAGATGAGTTTAAAGCTGTATGCAGTGTGATAGAAGAAGATGTATATCCTGTTTTAGAAATTGACGCATGTATTGCCGCCCGGCAAGCATTAGGTGGCACATCTTTGCCGCAAGTAAGTGGTGCGATTAAGACAGCGAAAAAAAAACGCCAAATTACGGTAAGGGACGCAACCTTAAATGATGTCGAGGCAATCGCGGGTCTAGTGCAGTATTGGGCCAAAGTGGGTGAGAATTTACCTCGGGCAAAAAGTGACATGGTGCACTCTATTAATGAGTTTGCAGTCACAGAAGTCGACGGCAAAGTCACAGGCTGTGCCTCTTTGTATATTTATGATACAGGGTTAGCGGAGATCCGTTCATTAGGGATAAATCCTGAGGTGAGTGCAAAGGGGCAAGGGCAGCAACTGGTTGATTATTTGTTGTGTAAAGCGAAAAGGTTAGCGCTTCATCGGATCATAGTGTTAACTAGAGTGCCAGGTTTTTTTACAAAGCAGGGGTTTACTGACTGCACTAAAGAGAGTTTACCTGAAAAGGTAATGAAAGATTGTGAATTGTGTTTAAGAAAAGACAATTGTGATGAGGTGGCAATGGAGTATATGTTAACCTCTAAAGCTAGTAATTTCATATCTTGTC
Organism: Pseudoalteromonas sp. MSK9-3; assembly: GCF_003590335.1. GTDB lineage: Bacteria > Pseudomonadota > Gammaproteobacteria > Enterobacterales > Alteromonadaceae > Pseudoalteromonas. Next base: position 223,977 of record NZ_MIET01000009.1, read on the forward strand.
GGTATGTTGCGTAGCTAAAGTAATTGTAAGTTATATAGTATTATACCATTTATCGGTATTGTTTTTTGCTTTTTAACCAAAGTGTTAATTTTTTTAACATTTTGGCTTGGTCTTTGCTTAATTTCAATGGTATTGGTTTTTTGACACTTCGGGCATGGAGTGCCATGAAACGGGCATCGAAACTGAGGAAAGATCATGATAAAAGTAATTAAAGCGTTATTAAAAAGTAGAAACTCATCGCAAAGCACTAGTAAAAATAAAACGTTTTCTGGTAAGGTTTTAGATATCAATATTTTACGCACAGTATCGGGGGCTCGAGGCGGCGGCGGTCTGCACTGTACGGATAACTGTAAGCCCTAGATAAACAATGTATTTTAGGAAGACAATATTTTTACACTAACAGAGCTAGGTTTACACTTCGACACGATCATTCTGATTGGTATGGTTCTAGGGTTTCTCCTAAATCTATTTTTCTTTATATCAGGAGTTAGCAAAGAGTTATCTTTATTGCTAACTTCAGGTGCGATGGCAGTTTCTTATTTTATTAGTAATCATTTTATTTCATTGAGTGATATTGGTGTCTGGGTTTATATTGAATGGGCAATTTATGATTTACTGACGATTTCTTCTATTCTTTTCTGTCACTATTTTTTCTCTAAAAAATTCTGTGTGGCAGCTTATTATGTCTTTTTTGGTCTTGTCATTAATACTTTTTTGTATATTCTTATATTTTCTGATTTTTACTTTATGAAAACAACAGAGCGCTGGTGGTTTTGGAGCTTTTATACTATCGCTGTTAATGTTGTTGATGTAATGATGGTTGCTGTTTTGATTGTAAATAAAGATTTTATTTTCCTTGTTAAAGGAAGTGGTATTTTGAAAAAAAAGTTTTTTAGTTGAATTATACTTTTTTCATTTACTTCTTCAGTACGAATTTTATTTTAAGGAATAGAGAGTAAAGTTTTTTTGATAAGATTTAGCGTTTTACTTCCATTTTTCAAAATTGAGCCTTTTTAATTTTTATTTATTGAAATGGTGGGTGTAAGGTTAATTGTATGCAAAATGTCATAACTGATGAAATTAACTATATGTTTAGCTTTATATTAAATTATTTGATTGTATGGCTTTTTCTTATTTCCACACTTATTAATTTCGCAAGCTCTATCTCTTCTGGCAGTTTTAGTGATTGGCATTTAGGAAGAAAAGAAGTCACACTATTATCATTTGTGATGTTTATATCTTACTTATTATCAGCACCTTTGAATCAGTTAGATAATCAGGTGGTTTTTGGTGTTGTACTTACCTTTCTTACGGTCTACTTTGTTTTTGATATCCTAACGATGTTTCTGATTGGAAAGGTTTTAAATTTTAGAACTAATGAAGGGAGGGTATGTCGATTTTATCTTTTAATGGGTATGGCAATTAATGCGTCGGTTTTTTTATTATTACAAATTTGGTTTAGCTACGACTTTAAATCTATTCCGATGTGGTTTTTTGATTTTTATACAATAATTATAAATTTAGTAGATTTTATGATGGTTTTATCCCTTATCCTTCGTAAGGACTTTCTGGGCTTGTGTAAATTAAGAGGTGCACTTGATAACTGTAATGTTAATACCTAGTTTGGCTGCACTGGTTATAGATGTGAATAATTTAACAAATGAAATGATGAACAATATTGTTATTTTCTTGTTCTTATTTTCTGCGTTAGTTAATATGGTGAGAATGACAAATGTAAATCGTGCTGAGTGTAAAGATGTTTTTTTTCTGTCTTTAGTCATGTTTTTGTCATATTTATCCTCGATTAATATACATAACCTTAGTGTTAGTATACCAGCAGGATTTTATCGTTCTATTAATTTAATCTACTTCCTTTTTGATATTGTTACAATTTTAATTTTATGCCGTTTTGTTAGAGTAACGAGTTACGCAGGCCATTTTTGTCGATTTTACCTGGTGCTCTGTCTAAGCTTAAATGCCATTTTTTTTCTTATATTGCATGTTGATGTAGTAATTAAATGGGGTACTAATGAGTATGGACCTTGGTTGCTTTGGACCATTCATTTTTATACGGTAAATACGTTGGATGGAATAATGATAGCCGTACTTTTATTGAAAAGGGATTTTTTAGGTATTTATCAGCTGAGAAGAAAGTTGGTGGGTATGAAAGATTGTTGTTGAATCTTGCCCAAGTTTGCTTTATGCAGAGTTTATTTAAATTAGAGGTACTGCCACTGTACCTCTAATTATGTGGATCGCTACTGTAGATATTTATCTATATAGCTACTAAAACATAGCTACTAAAACTGAAACTCCCAGCTTATTTTTACCGCACTTTCTATGTCACTCTCTTTTTGCGCATTATCGTCTTGCCAAACAGTCACCCCTAATTTAGCGAGCCCGTTGAGTAAACCTTGTTGATAGCCGCCTTCCAGCAATATACGTTTGGTTTGTGTGTGTTCAAAGTCGATATGCTTTAGCTTTACGTATCCCCCAACACCTGACATTTGATAGTGATCCGCAGCAAGGGTAATGCTTTTAGCTTGAGGGCCCATTGCCGCGCCTAACCAGAGATCTCGTTCAGTATAATCAGAACCGCTATCTATATTGTCAAAATTACATTGAAAGCTGACCTGCTGAGCTTGGCAGTTTGTGGTGCTATCACTGTATTCTAGATAGGCTTTAGTGCGGGATTCAACGTCGCCAAAAAAGGTTTCTGTACCCAATGTGACGCTGTTATGCTTTGATGAAATACCATTGTCATTGTTTCCTGCCAGTTCACCATAAACTGAGATAGGTTGGTTTTTCAGAGTCGTTGAATACTTAAAATCGATACTCGTTAGGCGTGTTTTTGTTGTCTGCTCAGGGTTATTAACTGGGTCTAACTGGGTATATACAAAATCACTGTGGGTGCTATTAAATGCCAGCTCTAGGCCTGCAATTGGGGTGCTTGATAAACGAATTCCCCAAAAGTCACCTTCCTCGGTGCGTGTTAGTAATGGTTTTTGTTTAGCGGCTATTGCCGTTACTTGCCAAGGGCCAATAAAAGATAAAAAGTTGGGACCTTCATAATTGCTATTAGCCCGACTCAAGCGCAGTGCTTTCATTGGGGCCGCATTGTTTGACAGGAGCAGTGCGTTTTCATTGGCTGGCCCCCACCAATAACTTAATCTCTCAGCACTAAGCGCCCAGTTACCGTAAAGTATCGCAAGGTGGCTGCCATGATGATTCACATGTTTTTTGTCTTGTGCATCGTGAGTGTAATTCATATTCAGTTTGGCACTCACGTTTGCGCCAGTAATAATGCCATAGGTATTTAAACCAGAACGCGAAGCATGGCGTGCTCCAAACCCATTGGGTAAGTCTGACTCACTATTATACTGTGCTTTGATACTTGAATATTGTGCCCGTTTTGCTTGTTGTAAAGCATGTTTTAAGTGCTGCAAAGCAAAGTGGGATTGCGGTGTTAGGTTTGCTTCATCAATGGTTGCTAAATCTTGCACTATACCTTGCCATAGTAAGGGGTACTGATTTACAGGGCGGTTTATTATGTTATGACTTACTAATAAATCAATAGAGTGCTTGAGAGCTGCTTGATCATGGGTTATCCAAGGGCTTGCGATGGCCTGTGTGGTTGCAGCAAGACTCAGTGCAATAGCGTGCGGAATGTACTTCATCCGTGTAATTTTTCCTTTAATGCGTTGGATACTAGGGGGCTGACAAATTCACTGACATCACCGCCATGTAATGCGACTTCTTTAACCAGCGTTGACGAGATAAAGGAGTTTCTTTCTGAAGGGGTTAAAAACACACTTTCTAAATTTGGGTTTAACCGACGGTTCATATTAGCCAACTGGAATTCGTAATCAAAATCAGAGACCGCTCTGATCCCGCGGATCAATACTTCGGCATTTTGCTCTTTAGCCAAATCGACCAATAGCCCAGAGAAACCAATAATTTTAACGTTCTTATGCTGAGCAAGTACTTGCTTAGCTAACTCCACTCTTTCATCTAATGTGAAACACGGCTTTTTATTTGGGTTATGTGCAATCGCAAGGATGACAACATCAAACATTTTGGCAGCGCGTTTAATAAGATCAGCATGGCCATTGGTTAATGGATCAAATGTACCAGGGTATAAGGCGGTCACTTTCATAAAATCAGTGTAGTCAGTGGAATTTTCGCTATGGTAGCAGTGTTCCATGTAAATTTCACTGGTCTGCTTAGATGTAATATTGCTTATATCTAAAACTGATTAATGCTATTTTCAGTTATTCTATTTAGCTATACTCAGCTAGTAGTAATTCACTTACATTATAAAAATTTGCGTGTTAGAGAGAACAGGATATGAATACCAAGGAAAAAATTATTCGTACCAGTATTGCTTTGTTTAATTTACATGGGGAACGGGCGATCACCACCAATCATATTGCTTCCAATTTGGGGATAAGCCCAGGAAATTTGTATTATCACTTTAAAAACAAAGAGGACATAATTCGCAATATTTTTACGTTATATCGCGAGCATCTAAGTACGCATTTTAAACCTTTGAATACCGAGTTTGAGCCGTTAGAGCAGTTGACTAAATATTTAGACTCCTTGTTTGAACTGATGTGGCGATACCATTTCTTTTACGATAACTTGACCGACATTTTGGCCAAAGATGAGGTGTTGAAAAAAGACTATATTTCATTTCAGGCTGATCTCTTTGAGCAAGTACGTTCTGTTGTTATTGGTTTACGAACCAGTAAGGTCATTGATATTAGTGATGAAGATGCTGTTGAAGTGGCGCATATGCTGAAAATGACAGTAAGCTTCTGGACACCATATGTTAAAGCGAGGCGATTGACCGGCGTGCTTGAACAACAAGATATTTATAATGGCATTGTTAAAGTCCTTATGCTGTTTAAACCCTACTGCACCGACTTAAGTGTACAAAAGATTAGCGTGTTGCAGGCGCACTACCAGCAGCTTGCTGATGAGTCACTCCCGAGTATTGCTTGATAGCATCGTTTTATGTAGCTGGTTATTTCCTAGTCGCAGAGAAGTTTGCTATAATCGCGCGCCTGTTGTCCCGGCGCGCGTTCGCCTAGTCTAAAGAGTTGTTTCTATGCTTAAATTTATCGTCAAATTGCATCCTGAGATTGCAATCAAGAGCAAGTCCGTTCGTAAGCGCTTTACACAAGTGCTTGAAAGAAATATCAAAATCATTTTGCGTCGGATTGATGAAAATGTAAAAGTAAAAAACAATTGGGACAATATCTCGGTTGAAAGTCAAAGTGCTGATGAAAATGTACGGTGTCAGTTTGTTGATAATTTAAAGCGCGTGCCAGGTATCGTGCAATTTATTGAAGTACAAGAAACGGCATTTGAGGGCTTAGATGATATTTATCAGCGCACGCTTGAGTTAGCTGGGCACACCATTGAAAACAAAACGTTCTGTGTACGTGTAAAACGTAGAGGTGACCACGAATTTACCTCCTCGGATGTAGAGCGTTACGTCGGAGGTGGGTTAAATCAGCATGTAGAAGGCGCACGCGTCAAGCTAAGCAAACCCGAAGTGACCGTTAAAATCGAGATAAAAGGCGACTTAGCTTATATTGTAACGCACACTCATTATGGCATTGCAGGCTTCCCATTACCTACACAAGAAGATGTTTTGTCACTTATTTCAGGTGGCTTTGATTCTGGTGTTGCAACCTATCAAATGATGAGAAAAGGGGCGCGTACGCACTTCTTATTCTTCAATTTAGGTGGCGCTGCACATGAAATTGGTGTGAAGCAAGTGAGCCATTTCTTATGGAATCGTTTTAGTTCTACCCATAAAGTAAAGTTTATTACGGTCGATTTTGAGCCCGTGGTTGCTGAGATTTTGGAGAATGTAGAAAACGGGCAAATGGGTGTGGTGCTCAAGCGTATGATGATGCGTGCAGGCAGCCAAGTGGCCGAACGATTAAATATTCCGGCTTTGGTTACTGGTGAAAGTATTGGTCAAGTATCAAGCCAGACATTGGCAAACTTGAACGTGATTGACCGAGTAACAGAGACGCTGATCATTCGCCCACTGATCCAACATGACAAAGCTGAAATTATTAATATTGCGCGTGATATTGGTACCATTGAAATGGCTGAGGCGATGCCTGAATATTGTGGGGTTATTTCGAAAAAGCCCACAGTTAAAGCAAAGCTTGAGACTATTATCGCTGAAGAAGCCAAGTTTGATTTTGATGTGTTAGATACCGTGATTAAGAACGCAACGGTTAAAGACATTAGAGAGATTGAGACAGAAGCCAAAGAAGAAGTTAAAGAAGCCGAAACGGCAAGCCAACTGCCTGAGAATGGTGTGATCCTTGATATTCGTTCACCTGATGAGGAAGATGCGGACCCATTAGAGGTTGAGGGTGTTGATGTAGAGCATTTACCTTTTTTCCGCTTAAGCACTAAGTTTGCCGATTTACCGCAAGACAAAGAGTACTATTTATACTGTAAAAAAGGGGTGATGAGTCAATTACAAGCGCTTATCCTTCATGAGAATGGCTTTATGAACGTTAAAGTGTATAAACCAGAGTAAATTAGCTGTACATTCTTTACCGCTGGGTCTATCGGACTCAGCGATATGTCAGCGGTGAAGTTTCAATAGCTGATTAAACATCTCGCGGTTATAGGGGGTGTCAATACCATGATACGCTCCTCTTTTTACGATATATCCGCAAATAGCATCGATTTCAGTGTGCCTACCGTTCAGTATGTCTTGTGCCATAGACGATGAGTTATGTTGAGTTCCAGTCATAACTTGATAAGCACTGGTGAGTGCTTCGTTGAGTTTTATGTCTATATTATCTGCATTTGCCACGACACATGCTTCATTTAATAACTGTAAGATCATGCTGGCATAGCGTGGCTGACGTAGTTGACCATTCTTTACCTGGTGAATGGCAGATAAAGGGTTTATCGCGACATTTACGAGTAGTTTTTGCCATCGCAGTTGCGCGATATTATGGTGAATTTTACTGTGTGGGATTTGCGAGCAGAAGAACTGGTTAAAGCTGAGCTTTAGGCGCTCTAAAGCGATATCATTACATGCACCAAGGTAGGTTTCTCCAGCTCCAGTGGCTTTTACGGTGGTGTCATTTATCTTTAATCCACCCATTGATGTACTGAAGAAAAAAAGTGCCTGTTTTGCACCTAAGTATTGTTCTATTTCTTTCAGGTCGCTCATGCCATTGTGGCTAATAAATAGATTAGCATGCTCTGCTAAATAGGGGGCAATTGATTGAATTGCCTTGTTTAATTGATATGATTTAACACAAATAAAACCATGCTGGATGAGTGGTTGATTTTGGGTGGGATCGCTCAAGTCGATGTGCTTTACAGGTAAGTGATGCAGCTGTTGACCGCTTGAAAACGCAAAAGGGGCTGTATAGCGTCGTCTTACTAATAAAGTCACTGAGTGGTCATAAGCGAATGCTTTAGCAAGTGATAAACCAATCGCGCCTGCCCCCACAATATGTAGATTAGCCATATTTGTTACCACGCCAAGTACGCCATAAAATATAGCTGGCGTAATAGCTAACAGCTCCAAGGACATCGGCAATAAAGTCTGCAAATGAGGCTTGACGGTGTGGCAGCATACCTTGCATTAACTCAATACCCACGCCATAACTGGCGAGCAAGGTTATTTGTAACCACATTGGCCATTTAAAGGCGTGGTGCATAATAAAAGCAAGTATAAAAAATATGCCAAAGTGAGCAATTTTATCAAGGTGTTCTATCCGTATGCCTGAATGTTGGATTTCTTTCGCAAAAAGCGCAGTACAGATAGCCAAGGTAATAAGCAAAACAATTTGATAAATACGTCTGGTCACAAAACTTCCTGGGTTGTTCGTGTGTAAAAGAGTGAAGTCAGTATATCACTGAAAACTGGCTGTTGGGTGAATATAAAAAGTTGTCCAAAATTTATTTTAGGTTGATATAATTGCAGCATAAATATTAGGAGATTTACTATGCCATCATTTGACATTGTGTCAGAAATTGAAATTACAGAAGCGCAAAATGCAGTAGATAATGCGAAGCGTGAATTAGAAACTCGTTATGACTTTCGTGGTGTTGATGCCTCTATTGAGCTGACAAATGAAACCATTACTTTGAAAGCAGAAGCCGATCCACAAGTTATGCAATTGTTTGATATTTTAGCAAGTAAAGCATCAAAACGTGGCTTAGACGTAGCTAGCCTAGAGTTAAAAGACATTGAACGCGCTGGTAAGCATGTTTCACGTAAGGTGGCTTTAAAGCAAGGTATTGAAAAAGAGATGGCGAAAAAAATCGTTAAAGCGATTAAAGATGCCAAAATTAAAGTGCAAGCGGCGATTCAAGGTGAAGAAGTGCGTGTAACAGGTAAAAAGCGCGATGACTTACAAGAGGCGATGCAAGTTGTGCGTACCGCTGATTTAGGACAGCCTTTCCAGTTTAAAAACTTCCGCGATTAATGAATATTGAGTGGTACCAAGCTGTACCACTTTTATTTACAAAGTTTATGCTGATCCATCAAATGATCGACTCTACGTGTGAACTGTTAATTTTTAGATTTCTAGACGTCCATTGACATTTCCCCTCAAAATTCGCACAATAACAGCTCTTTTCAAGGTGCTTAACAAGTTTTTATGACTTTCATATTACGCAGTTAATGTGAATAAACTTGCTAAGATAATCGGGAAGTTGGTGCAAATGCATGTACTGGTTTAAGTCCAACACTGCCCCCGCAACGGTAATGCTTTATAAGCAAAGTCCGGAGACCGGCCTTGATATTCATTTACTAATTATTACTTGTACGGTGGGTATGAGTAAGGGGAAACAATGTTAGCTAAATCCGCACTAAGCGCTGCAATTTTGACTGCGCTCTCTTTTTCTGTGTCAGCAAAAAGTACATCAACTGAAAACATTGAACGTATTACGGTGACAGCAAATAAGTTCGAACAATCAATTAATAACACGCTAGCTACGGTCAATGTGATTGAGCGTGCAGAAATAGAAAGCAGCAACATCCGTGATTTGCCTTCATTATTGAACACGGTAGCTGGCATTGATGTAGTACGTAACGGTGGCTTTGGTCAAAAGGCCAGTGTGTTTGTTCGAGGCGCAGCGACAAAACATACCTTAGTATTGGTTGATGGGGTGCGTATTAGTGATGCCAATTCAGGCAGTGTGTCATTTACCAATATTCCCGTAAACAGCATCGAGAAAATCGAAGTAGTTAAAGGGGCACGTGCTGCGATTTATGGTTCTGATGCAATGGCTGGGGTGATCAATATTATTACACGCCAAGCTACGCAGCATGAAATTACACTAACGAGTGGTAGTCACAACTATGTGAATTATCAGCAAGCGGGTGAATTTAGCCAAGATAATATTACCCTTGGTTATAACTTAGGGTATGAAGATACAAAAGGCTATGACGTCATAGCAAAAGACTCTGTAGCATCTATTGGGAAAGATCATGATTCAGATGGTTACAATAACCAAAATATTGGATTTAATCTTACGGTAAATACGGAAGAGTTAGGCCAATTTAACGCCATTGTTCAATACAGTGAAGGCGATGCTGAGTATGACAATGCATGGGGTAATGACGCCTATGATTTTGAAAACTATAGCGGCAGAATCGCGTGGCAGAAAAAGTTAGGTCAATTTGAACACTCTGCCTCAGTAAGTACATCGCAAGAAGAGAACATTCAAACGGGTACACCTAAGCATGATATTTATAGTACTGACCGCGCAGAAGTCGAATATCGTACTTTGTATAGGTTAAATGAAACAACGCAATTTACCGGTGGTGTTAATTATTTGACTGAAGACCTTGGTGGTTCTACAGCCACTTTCAGTGAAACACAGCGAGATAATCAAGCGGTATTTTTGGGTGGATTTTATGATGATAATAAATGGCTAGCAAATGTGGTTGTGCGCTCTGATGACTATGATTACCATGGTAGAGCAAACACTTATACAACCGCTTTTGGTGTCAAGCCTCATAGAGATGTGACGTTTAGAGTAAATCATGGCACTGCCTTTAGAGCACCTTCACTGACCAATACCTTTGTAACGCAAAGCCCATGGTATTTACCGAACGTCAATATTAAACCTGAAGAAGCAACCAATAATGAAGTTGGCATGTCATTATCAACGCGTTGGGGCCGATATGATGTTGCTGTTTTTCAGAACAAAATAGATAACTTGATCAGCAACCAATATGATGCAGATTCTGGAAAGTATATTCCTTACAATGTGGATAATGCCACGATGAAAGGGGTTGAATTGTCTGCAAACGTAAGTGCGTTCGGTTTTGAACATAGTATTAATGTTACATTCCTAGATGCCAAAGACAGTTCAACGGGTGAAAAACTTGCTCGTCGTCCTTCTGAGTCATTTAATTACACTGTGGCACGTTCATGGGACAAGCTTGATGTAAATCTTGCGATGCAGTATCGCTCATCACGCCCTTCAATTAATTTATATGATTCGAATTTAGGCCAGTCTGTGGCGACAACGCTTGCAGGGTATACAGTGTTTAACTTAGGCGCTAACTATAGGCTTTTTGATGGACTGACTTTGAATGCGAGATTAGAAAATATTGCCGGTAAAGATTATATTACCGCAGCCACCGGATATGCGAGTAATGGCAATGTATTGGGGTATACCGCATTGGGCCGACAAGCTTATGTAGGTGCAACAGTACGTTTTTAACGGGCACCTTGAGTAATTAATAGTGTGATAAAAAGGCGAGTGACTACTCGCCTTTTTTCTGTTCAAAGATATCTCTGACGTTGCTCAGAGGGTGTTTATTCTGCAAAGTGAGAACGTTGTAATGATCCTCAAGATGATCCTCAAGTACACATTTATAGGTTAGTCGACGATCCAGTTTTTAAATGCCAGTTCAAATTTGGCTATTTTTGGTGCAATTAAGATGCTGCAATACCCTTGTTGAGGGTTTTCGTTGAAGTAATCTTGGTGATAGTCCTCAGCGGGATAAAAGGTTGTTGAGGGGCTTATCTCTGTCACAATCGGTGCGTTATGATGCGCTTGCTGTGTAGAGATCATTGCATGTGCTTTTAGCTGCTGCGCTTCGTCATGAAAATAGATGACGCTGCGGTACTGTGTGCCCACATCATTCCCTTGACGATTTAACTGCGTTGGATCATGTAATGTAAAAAATATCTCTAATAATGTGTCGTAATCAATGACTGTTGGATCAAAAGATATTTTGACCACTTCAGCATGGCCGCTGTCACCTTGACATATTGCTTGGTATGTCGGTGCTTCTAAATGACCACCTGTATAACCTGAGCTTACTAAGGTGACGCCTTTGACACGGCGAAACGCCGCGTCAATACACCAAAAACACCCTCCACCGAAGGTCGCAATGTGTAGATTAGTCATGTTGTATCTCTTTAGTTGTTGAGGCCTGCTGTTCTAGCTTTTGTGCTAAAAACTCAGGCGACTGGGTATTTTTACAGAATAAGTTGTAAGCACACGGGATCACAAACAGCGTTAACAATGTGGCAATACTGACTCCAGCAAACACAACCACACCAATCACCATTCTGCTTTCAGAACCAGGACCGACAGCCATTACTAGCGGGATTGAACTCATTACTGTGGTGAGTGATGTCATGATAATTGGTCTTAAGCGTTGCACAGATGCATCAACAATTGCTTGTTCGAACGCGACGCCTTTATCACGTAATTGATTTGCAAATTCAACAATGAGAATGCCATTTTTAGCACTTAGGCCAATCAGCATGACAATCCCGATTTGGCTATAAATGTTGAGTGAACTATCGGTTAAGTACAAGCCATACATAGCACCCACTAGGCCTAGTGGCACTGTGAGCATGATCACAAGTGGATGAACAAAGCTTTCAAACTGGGCTGCAAGTACTAAAAACGTAACGGTTAGGGCGAGAATAAACACATAGGTCATTGCTGAAGCGCCTTCATAGAACAGCTGTGACTCGCCTTTATAATCAACAGCCCCATCGATGTCATTCTCTTCTGCCGCGATGGTATTTAAAAATGCGAGCGCCTCAGCTAGTGTATAGCCATTGGCGAGGTTGGCTGTGATAGTGATAGCACGCATTCTGTTGTATCTATTAAGCCTAGAAGCGGTCGCTTCTTCTTTAATATTAATCAAACTGTCTAGCGGGATCAGTTGTTCGGTGCGTGATTTAACAAAAATGTTGGCGATATCATTAGGCCCACTAAAATCAGCTTTAGTGCCTTTTAAGATAACGTCATACTCTTCACCACGGTCGATAAAGGTGGTGATGCGGCGTTGTCCTAGCATTGTTTCTAACGTATTACCTATATCACTTATAGATACACCTAAATCTGCGGCTTTGGTTTTATCTATGTGGATAAGAAATTGTGGAAAGGTTTCTTTATAATCATGATCAAGGCGCACTAGGCCTTTATTTTCTTGTGCGCGTTTTATGATCCGGTCTCTCCACTGGGATAGTTCGGCGTAATCATTGCCCTGAAGTACAAATTCTATAGGACGAGATTGCCCACCGCCACCGATACCACGGCGCATTATGGCAAAGGCTCTAATATCAGTGACCTCACGCATTTTTGTGCTGATCTCACCCATAACTTCCCAAGTTGAGCGCTTTCGCTCATCCCAGTCAGGCATACCGATGATGGCTACGCCACCTTGACCACCCCAGCCCGGTACACGGACTAATACTCTACTAAGCTCGCCTGCATCGACATAAGGTAATAAGCGCTGCTCAATTTGCGACATATTTTGTTCGTTATTTTCATAGCTTGCTCCTTCAGGGCCATTCATCATAACAAAGAATGTACCTCTGTCTTCTTTAGGGGTTAGCTCTGAGGGGATCTGTTTATATAGGCTAAAGCTGGTGAAACCTGCCAATATCAAGACTACTATAAGACTGTTGCGACGTTTTAAGTTAGCTAATAAGGTGTTGCGATAGCCTTGCTCCAAACGCGCAAATTGGCGGTCCATCCATTGACTGAATTTATTATTTGAACTGCTTGGCTTGAGAACTTTTGAGCATAAAGCGGGGGCAAGGGTTAACGATGTAATACTAGAAAATAACACCGCGGCACTGACAGCCATGGCGAACTCTGTAAACAACGCGCCAATTCGACCATCCATAAATACCAATGGCACAAAGACTGAGATGAGTACCAATGTCGTCGCGATAATGGCAAATCCAACCTCTTTTGCGCCACGATAAGCGGCGAGGAGCGGGGGCTCTCCCAGTTCTATGCGTCGATGAATGTTCTCTAGCATGACGATGGCATCATCAACGACTAATCCTATAGCCAGTACAAGTGCGAGTAGGGTGAGAAGGTTAATCGAATACCCCATCGCCAATAAGAACATAAAGGTGGCAATTAATGCCACCGGTACTGTAATTGCGGGAATTAGAGTGGCGCGAATAGTGCCTAAAAATAAAAATATGACGGCAACGACAAGGGCCATTGCTATCGCTAATGTACGGTACACTTCAGTAATTGATTCTCTAATAAAAATTGAAGAATCGTAGCTGTCTTGTATCGTGGTGCCTTCAGGCAGGTTGCGTTTTATCTTTTCTAGTTCTTGGCGTGCGTTATCAACCACATCTAAGGTATTGGCTTTTGCTTGTTTGACAATGCCAAGGCCAATCATATTTTTACCATTGCCGCGAAAGGTACTTTCATCATCTGCGGCTTCTAATACAACATCCGCGACTTCCGCGAGCTTAATTAAGTAGCCTTGATCACCGCGTTTAATAACGAGGTTTTTAAAATCATTTTGGGTTTTATAGCTACGCGCAATACGCACTGCAAAATCTCGATCAAGTGATTCAATTTCCCCAGCGGGAAGCTCTACGTTTTCTCGACGTAATACTTGTTCTATATCGCTTGTGGTAACGCCTCTGGCAGCCATTGCCTGTCGGTTTAGCCATACCTTCATGGCGTATTGTCGCTCGCCACCGATCCGGACATTAGACACGCCGTCTACCACAGCCAGTCTATCGACAATAAAACGCTGAGCGTAGTCAGATAGCTGTAATGTGTTCATACTGTCGCTGTTAAGTACAAACCATGCGATTGGACTTTCATCTGAATTTGACTTAGATACCTCAGGTGGTCTTACTTGTTCGGGTAACCTATCTAATGCACGCGATACTCGCTCCCTCACGTCATTTGCCGCCGCATCTATATTCCTATCAATATTAAATTCGATTGTGATATTAGAGCGACCATTTCGACTCGAAGAGTTAATACTTTTAATGCCTTCAATACCTGAGATTCGATTTTCAAGCACCTGTGTTATTTTTGCTTCAACGACTTCACTTGATGCACCTGTATAGTCAGTGCTGACACTGACAATGGGAGTTTCGATGTCGGGATACTCGCGCAATGGCAGCATACTAAATGCCACGATACCGAAGGTTAGCAGTAGCAAATTAATAACAATGGCGAAAACGGGTCTTTTAACCGCTGTATCAGTTATTTTCACAGTCTACCCCTTTTCTGTGACTGCAGAACCAGAGCGTATTTTTGTTGTACCCTCTGTAACAATTTTTTGGCCTGTCGCGAGGCCATTTTTAATGGCGACCCAGCCACTAAATCGAGTGTGCAATTCAACCTCTGTGAGCTGTGCTTTGTTTTCATTATTAATGACAAACACATAATGTTGCCCTTTCCTTGGTATAATGCTTTTCTCTGGGACCATAATGGCGGTAAGAGAGCGCAGTTCTACGGTAATGTGTAACAACATGCCTGGTTTAAGTTGCATATGCTCGTTTGTAAAATCGGCGGTGACTTGCACCGTGCGCGTTGTTTCATCAATGCGTGGGTCGATGTGAGAGATCACGCCGTCAAAAGGGGTGGCTCCATATGCATCACTTAAGGCTGTGACGGTCATACCTTTTTTCAACTGGCCTAAATACTTTTCAGGTACTTGGAAGTCGACTTTTATCACGCTGATGTCATCTAAAGTGGTGATCCGTGTATTGTTATCAACAAAGCTACCTACAGAGATAAGTCGTTTTCCGAGTACGCCTTTAAATGGAGCTGTGACAGTCATTTGTGCCAGCTCTACTTTGGCACTTTGAAGTTGTGTGAGCAAGGCGTCAGCCACTGAGCGTTGCTCTTCTAGGGCTGACTGTGCCGCCGATTGCGTCTTGGCCAATTCAGTGAGACGTGCGAGTTGTCGTTGTTGTTCTTTTAATCGGATAGTTAATTCTTTCACTGCCAGCTTTTCTTCTATATCTTGCAGTTGTATTAATTTATCATTTTGTAAAACCAGATCGCCGTCGGCAAAATAGACATCACTCACATAGTCACTTTGCGAACTCACGATATCGATAGCTTGGTTTGCTCTGGCGTTGCCTATTGCGGCAACTGTAATGGTCCGAGATTGTTCTTGTGCTGCAACTGTTGTAACGGCTGTTGCGCCACGCTTAGTATTTGTTGCTTTGCCTTGTGATGCGGGGAAATACAAATAGCCTGATATACAAATCAAGACTAAAATAATAAACGGAAAGAGGGCTTTACCCGATTGTTGTGCATACATGTTATTTTACCACTGCTATTGATAACCCTAGTGTACAAAATATGTAGCGAGAAAAGGTGGTTGGATGTCTCGTTAATTTGTGCGTTGACCGAAAAAACGCCTAAATATTTTATATTTGTACCTAAATGTTTGAATTATATAATATGACTAAACAACAAAAGTGTCAGACGTGTAGGAGAATACGGCAATTGCTGGTATGGGCGATCATTATGTTTGTATTTTATTTTGGTTTTTATACGTAAAGGTGGCGTAACAAATGCAGGCAAAACTAAGAGCGCAGGCAAATCGGCATAGTATCGAGTTTATGATAGTCGGTGGTATTTCGCTGGCGGTTATTATGATTTTTGTATCTTTGCGTAGCAGCGCAATTAGTATCTTTGAAATCGCTTTAACAAGTAGCGCTATCGTAGCGATATTCATAGGCTTTTTGAAAAGTCAGCAGCCATATTATAGTATATTACTTGATGCACTGCAGATCACATATGTGCACAAGTTCGGTCAGTGGCAAATTGGGATACACAATTTGCATTCTTGCGGGATCCCACAGGCAGGGGAAACCTTGGAATTACTGGAATTAAACGCAGTTGGCATTAAACTTATTAGTATAGATGAGTTCTTACAGGCGTTGAGCCCAAGATTAGCGGGTAAATTGTTGATTGAACAGCGGCATATATTTTTACAAGCTGTTAAAATGCATTGCAAAAATGGCAACTGCCCATCAGAATGGTTAATTGAACCAGATGAATTTAAATCTGATTCAGGGCAAACATATACGGGCTTAATTGCGATGTTTGCTAACCGAATGCACAATCTGAAAACGCTAACCGGTTACGATTTGCTATTACCAGCAAATGTGTTGGACCGAGACATTTGGCGTTTTTCTACTTTATTAAACCGCTGGAAATTAAGTCCAGAACAGGTGGTTAAAAACTTGCGAGAAGAGCAAGTCACCAATGAACAGATGTAACAGGAATAGTCCATGAGCGATGATAGAGCCTATATTAAAAGCGGTCGTAATACGATCATTCACAAAGAGAAAAAGCTCGATTTGGTTATTGTTAACGGGGAAAACCACCCGAAGATCCAAGTCACAGCGAATGGACTGATCCCGTTTAAAGATGAGCTTCCTCGCAATCGTAGAGAAGCCAAAGAGCGTTATTTAGAGATTGTAAATATTGGCAGTGCCGATATATTTGGCGAAGTGAAGCGGTTATTGTTTATTCAGTCGCTGGATGGCAGAGAATATAAAGTCGATTATAGTAAAATAGGCACAAAATTATTTGTGAGAATTCATCAAGATAGCTACATGTAGCAGGCTAGGAGCCGAAGTATGTTGAACCGTTTATCCTGTATAGCCCTTTTTAGCAGTGTTTTAATAGGCTGTGGAGGCGGTTCATCTTCCTCTGAGCCGACAGAAGTTAACGCCAGTATTAATGTAAGTAACAGTGTTACAGTGGTAGAAAAAGCCAGCGTAACCATAACGGCATCAGCTTCACCAGCCGATGGAACATTCAATTGGCAAGTGATCAGTGGCCCTGCATTGGAAGGGTTTCCGCAGCAGACTAACGAAGTCACTATTACTGCACCTGATGTAAAAACGGACAGTGTGATCACCTTACAAGTTAATTACCGAGCACCTAATGATAAAACGGCATCAGACACCGTGGTCATCAATGTGACGTCTGAGAATCAACTACCTGTTGCCGTTGTCACGCAAACAGAACCAGCCGCATTACCTGCCAAATATCCAGACACGGTTAAACTTAGTGCAAAAGATTCAACTGATCCAGACAGCAATGGCGCCATTGTGTCATATCAATGGCAGCAGTTGTCAGGCCCGACATTAACGCTCAGTGATCTAACGCAAAGTGAAATAAGCTTTACTCATCCACTCCTATTACAAAGTCAAACGGCGCGATTTAGTTTGACGTTAGTGGACGATGAAGGAGGTGAAGCTGGGACTGAATTCTCAATGACATTAGAGTCTACCGATACGCCTGTTATTGCTGAAGCGGGAGATGAACAAAGCGTTGTTGAGTTTGATACGGTGACGCTCGATGCATCCAAAAGTGTAAGTGTGTCTGGTAACTATACTTGTGTATGGAACCAAGAAGACAGCGGTAGCGTAACACTTTCGATATCTGATCCCACATCCTGTAAAACCACGTTTTTAGCCCCGGATGTCGACAGCAGCATTGAAACCAAATTTAAAGTCACCGTGAAAGACCCGTTAAATCTGGTGAATGACGATGAGGTGACAATTAACATTAACCCTAAAGCACTCGGCTTGTTAAACGATTCTGGAATGGAAAGCTGCTTTAGTAATACGGCGCTGATCTCTTGTAACGATGATACGTTTATTGCTCAGGATGGTGATATGGGCCGCGATAGTGTTGCGAGCTACCTAGATAAAACAGGCACTGGGCGTGTCGCTTTTGATTTTACTAAATTAAATGAGTTTGCTGATGAACTACCAGACACTGAAACCACTTTTAGTTGTGTGCGAGACAATGTTTCAGGGCTAATTTGGGAAGTGAAAGAAGCGAATACGGGCACGCTTCCAAATACATCAGTACGTGAAGGGAAGAATCACTATACTTGGTATCTAACCACCGATGGCACTGCGCAGGATGGCTCTATTACGGGTTCTGCGAATACAACCTGCCCTAGCAATTTGCATTGCGGCATTCAGTCACTCATTGATGATGTAAATGCGAGCAACTTTTGCGGAGGGAGCAATTGGCGGTTACCAACCTACATGGAGCTCCTGAGCATCATAGACTTCGGTCGAAGTGATGGTTTGCAGTTGCTTGATCCGGTATTTTTTCCTAATACACCCAGTGAATCATTTTTAAACCATATTTATTATTGGACAACTCAAACCAGCGTTGATGGGCGTAGCTTAACGCAAGCGTTTATCCTTGATATGTTAACTGGCAATGATTTGGCTTACCCTAAAAATAATACAGCGTATGTTCGCTTAGTTAGAACGCCTTAGGAGTATGAAGTGAAAGTACTAGGTATTGTATTAAGTTTGGTTTCAACGTCATTATGGGCTGCACAGACTTGTGTTTCTAGTGTGGTGAGTACAACGCCGACTGCACGTTTTTCGGCTAACGCAGACGACACGGTGACGGATACTGCGACAGGTTTAATGTGGCAACGCTGTAGTTACGGTCAAACCTTTAGCTCTGCAAGCCAAAGCTGCGCGGGAACTGCACAGCAGCTTAATTGGCAGCAGGCGCTAATGGTAGCAGAAAATGATGAATTCGCTGATTTTAAAGATTGGCATGTGCCGAGTGTAAAAGAGCTTGCAAGCATTGTAGAGCACCAATGTGTTGAGCCTGCAGCCAATACAAGTGTATTTACGGAGACGCTTGACGAAAATTATTGGAGTAGTACTACTGCGATTAAGCAAATCGATCATGCGTGGGCATATCAGTTCGCTGATGGGAAAAACAACATTAAAGCCAAAACTTCAGACATTTTTTTACGGTTAGTCAGGTATAGCAAATAACTTTGGCAATGCATAAAAATTTGCTACCCTTGGCTGATGTATTTTAAGGGGTAGCCTATGTCATTTGTTACGCGTTGTGGTGTGTCGTTGTTGCTTGCTATATTGCCTTTGTTTAGTGTGGCGCAAAGCAAATGTGATGTTGAGCTAGGCCACGGTTTAATTATTACCGATTCAGTGATACGAATTGTTGATAACGGACAAACCCGAGTGCAAATTAATAATGACAATCAGCTACTGATCCAAGGGTACTGGATAGACTTATCAGAACGAGAAACTCAAGTCTTACATGAGTACTCAAAAGGCATCAGAGATACAGTTCCAGAGCTAGTGAGCCTCGCAACGGATGGGGTTAATTTAGGACTCAGTGCAATTGAGCAAGTTGTTGAAGGGATGTCTGATAAAAAGCCTGAAGTTTTACAAACTCAATTACAGTATGTTGAACGCGCACTGATGGATAAGTTTAAACGGGGAGATGACTTCTTTTTTATTGCTCCGCAGTCTTTGTCTAAGATTGATGATTTTTTCACAAAAGAAATAAGTCAAAAAATTCACTCCGCCGTTCATGGCTCTTTAGGGGCTATTTTAATGTCTTTGGGTGATGCCTTTAAATCTAGGGAAGGTAATATTGAAGACCGTATTACTGACATGGGGCAGCGTATGGACATCATTACTAAAGAAATAGACAAATCACTCCAGAAAAAAGCGCAACAACTAGAAAGTAAAGCAGATGAATATTGTGAGTGCTTAAATACACTTGATGAGACCGAAGCACGTCTTCAGGCCATTGTGCCGCGTTTAGCTGCATATGA
Source organism: Pseudoalteromonas sp. MSK9-3 (assembly GCF_003590335.1). GTDB lineage: Bacteria > Pseudomonadota > Gammaproteobacteria > Enterobacterales > Alteromonadaceae > Pseudoalteromonas. The sequence continues at coordinate 243,886 of NZ_MIET01000009.1, forward strand.
CCTAGTACAAATTCGCTCTTAGTTTATTTTAGCCGATATAATCGCTTTGCATTATGGTGACTGAGCTTTTGCCATAATAATTCATTTTCTACGAGCCCATAATAGCCAAGCCATACGGTTTCATAATTTTGACGCATCAAACAAACCGGATAGTTTGATGCAAACATCACCCTGTCTTCGCCAAAATATGACAATAACAATGTTAAACACGCGTGTGGCTCTAAAGGGCTTATTACATGTTCTATGCCTGAAAACTTAATCGCAATGTTGGGGCACTTCGAGAGCGTGTTTAAGCCTTTTTTATAAGGCTTATCACTTTCAATTAATCCGGCATGGTTAAGTATGATTTGCAAATTAGGTAAATGGATACAGTACTGTGCAACTTGGTTAGCAATATTATGTTGGTGTAATTCAAACTGTGCTTCAAAATGTAGCTGATATTGGCTCAGTGTTGCGAGGTTTTGCCGAACATGTTTATGGAGTAATCGTTCTGCATCGTTACCCTCAGTAATATCACGGATCCCACGTAAACATTTACTTTGTGCTAATGTCTTAAGCTGCTGAGAAAATAAGCATGGTGTGAGTGTAATATCGAGATAGGCGATAGCACCATATTGCAGTGGAGGCACTGTTTGCTCAAGCCATTCAAGCTCTTTATAAGGATGATCGTTATTGAATCCAGCTTCAATATGAACAATTGCTTTGACTAAAAAAGTTGGATTATTAAGCTGTGCTTTATGGTGGTTTGCTTTTATCAAGGATAGATTTGGCCAAGGGGGCGGGTTAGTGCCGGTTAGCCAATGGTATTGACCCTTTTCTAGATCGAAAAAGTGAATGTGCGGGTCAATTATTGGGATCATTGTGCAGTATACCCACCATCAATTGACTGCAAGCTACCCGTTATAAAGCTCGCATCTTCACTGGCTAAAAAAGCCACTAATGCTGCAACTTCTTCGGCTTTACCTAATCGGCCTAGTGGTTGCAAAGCCGCTTCTTCAGCCACTATATCCGCTTTATTTGCTCCACTCTTTTCACAGTATTGGTCGATTGCTGTATGAAAGAGGGGCGTCTCGATTGTACCTGGGCATACTGCATTTGCTCGGATGTTATCTGCTGCGTAGTCGAGCGCGGTGGTTTTAGCCATTGATGCTAGTGCAGACTTTGTTAAGTTATAGGCAAATGAATTTGGTTTTGCTATCAATGCTTGATCAGATGAAATAAAGATGATCGCCCCATGTTGTTGTGCTTTCATACACGGTAATACCGCTTTAGTGGCCGCATACGCACCTTTTACATTAAGTGCGAAGAGCTGATCTAACGTTTCTTCATCTGTTGCTTCAATCGTTGCACTAAGGTGTTTGCCGGCGTTTGATACCAGTACATCAACACGCCCAGTACGCTGGGTAATAGCGTCAATAGCGTGTGTAACGTCAGCTACGTTACTTACATCACATTCTACAAAATGGCCTGTTTCGCTCTGTTTTATATCTAAATTAAATACTTGATAACCTTGTGATAGCAGCTTTTCGACAATGGCCAAGCCAATGCCAAAGCTGCCACCTGTTACAATGGCAACTTTTGTCATAATCTTTTCTCTCTTAGTGGCCACAACCGCCAGCGCCATGCACATGGCCATGGCTAAGTTCTTCAGTTGTTGCTTCGCGCACAGAAACCACTTCTACATCAAAAGTCAGCGTTTTACCGGCAAATGGGTGGTTAAGGTCGCAATCTACATTAAAACGGCCGACTTTGACCACGGTAACTTGATGTCTCCCCTGATTCGACTCAACAATGGCAGACATTCCTTTTTTCCATACCTTGTTATCGCCTAAGCCTTGTAAATGCTTAATAGGGATACGTTGTATGAGGCCTTCTTTAAATTCACCGTATGAGTCTTCAGGGGCAAGCGTTACACTGAATTTGTCACCAGCGGCTTTGTTGTCTAACGCTTTTTCTAGGCCAGGCAACATACTATCATTACCATGGATATAGCTTAGAGGCTCGTCTGTCTTACTGGTTTCAATTTGTTGATCGCCTTCACTCAAGGTGTAGTGAAACTCAACAGCGGTGTCTTTAATGATTTGCATAACAGTCTCTTTAATTTAATTACGGGGCCATTTTACGTTAGCAAGTAAGAGTAAGCTAGGGCTTCGGGCCGTTTTCTGGCTTTACCAATTGCTCTAATTCTGACAAGTACTGTTTGGCTTTTTGTGGCTTGGTAGCCTGTTGTGGTTTGGGCAAGTGTAAAACCAGTGTTTTACCTGGGTTGAGTATGCTGTGTGTCTTCAAGCTGTTCCACGTGAGTAAATCTTTAAGTGCCACATCATACAGTTGACTGATATCCCATAATGAATCCCCCGTTTTGATAATATGATAGTGTTCAATTGTGGCAGGCTTAGGTCGTTTCTTTTCTACCAAGTATGGACTTATTTCATAGCTAACTAACAGGCTATCAGTTTTTTGTGCTTTGTTTAGAATTAACACCTCCCCGATACCGAGCAATGAGGAAGACTTATTATTGAGTAGTTTAATGGTGTTTATTTTGGTATTAAAACGTTTGGCGATACCGTATAAAGTGTCGCCTTTTTTTACCGTGTAAGTCTGGCTAAAATGACGTTTAAAAAAGCGGCTTTGCAGTAGTTGTTTTTCGGTCATTGGTAATAAGACTTTATGGGGCCCTTGTGGTGAGCTTTGATGGCGCAGATAACCGGGATTGAGTTGATGGATCTGTTGTTTTGGGATATTCACTAAACTAGATAACAGACCAAAATCAAACTGTTGTCCAACATCTAATTGGGTCGTGTAGGCGTAATTGACCACATTAGGCAGTGTAAACTTAGGGTGGTTTTTTTGTAGTAAATAACTTAAAGCTAAGAGCTTTGGTACGTATTCAGAGGTTTCTTTTGGCAGTGTTAAATGCCAAAAATGCGTACTGATCCCTAACTTTTTATTTCGCTCGATGGCTTTTTTTACACGACCCTCGCCACTGTTATAAGCTGCAATTGCATGGAGCCAATTGCCGTTAAACCGTTTATGTAAATAACTTAAATAATTCAGCGCAGCATCTGTCGCTGCTAACACATCTTTGCGTCCGTCGTACCAAGGATCGGACGTAACACCAAAATGGTAGGCGGTTGCATCGACTAATTGCCATACTCCTACAGCTTGTTGGGCTGAGATCACCGTGGGCCGAAAGTCACTCTCAACAAATGGCAGCAACGCCAGTTCCATAGGCATATTTCGTTGTGAAATGCGTTGTATTATATGAAATAAATAGGGCGCAGCACGCTTATTTACTTGTACTAAATAAGTTGGTTGAGCTAAGTACCAGTCAATGCGTTTATGCAGCCGGGGAGTTGGTACAACATCAAATGCTAAGTTATCAGCAATGACTTGCCATAAGTTCGTTTCTGGAGGTGCGGGAATTGCGACATTGGGTGTTTCTATATTGGGCTGAAGCACTAAAGCAGGCTGCTTATCTGATAACTGCGTTTTATTTTCAGTGGCTAACGCACTGAGTACTGCATCAGTGTCGTTGCTTGTTGGGGTGGTTAGTTTACACCCGACTAATATGAATGCACTTATACAGCATAAGCACACAGTTGATATTATGTTATTCATGCAGAGCAAGCGTGTTACGGTGTTCATGTTTATAGGTTGAAATAGTACCCGTTGGCATTGATTGGGTATGTTTTAAGGCAAGATTAAAGAGCAGCTGTAACTTTTGCTGTTCAGCAACATCGTTTTTATACATTGTTCGTAATGCTGCCGGTACAGAGGGCTGTTGTTCTAGATCGAATGCCATAATTGCGTGCAAGAAAGCAACTGGCTTGGTGAGCTCATCTCGTTTATATGGTTTACCATGGCTGGGTAATAACCAGACGACTTCGTTACGTTGTTTTAATAATACCAGTGTATTGTGCCACTGGGAGATGGAGTTATGGGTCACGTATGGAATAGGGTCTAAATTGGCTCCGCCAAATAGTCCGCCATTTTTTTGATTGAATATGAACAAATCCCCGGCGCTGGCAGCGACTGTGGGTGTAATTTCAAGCGTATTTTGACCTAATTGTACTGACGTGACTTTACCCTGTGGTAAGGGGATGTCTAAAGATTGCCAATAGGCAATTCGTTGCTTGGCGGTGTGTAACCTTTTTTGCCAGTGTGCTGTTTCGTGCTCACTCAAGGTTTTTGTTCGCTGAGCGCTCACGGAATAGCTGAGTGAGTAGTCGTCGATTTTTTGCCTATAAGCACTTTGATATACTCGAATATTCTCTTTTACATAGTCAGGCGCTATCCATTTAGCTGCTGGAAAAGCATGTTGCAAAAGCGCAATACCTAATATTTCGTCGTGTAAACTGCCGGTGCTTATGAGGTAACACACAGGGACCGATAGGCGCTTTTTAATTTGATTGATTGTTTGTTCTAATACCGTGAAGTCACCATGGGCATTAATAATTGCAGCACAGTCAGTTCCAGTTATCACTGCTTGATTTGCTTGAAGCTGAGCTATGCTTTTATGCGGTGCGATGATAAATGTATGCGTATCGACTTGGTGCCACTGTTGTGCAAAACAAGAGAGAGACAGAAAGGTTAAAATTAGTAAAGTTAAAAAACGCATCATCTGAAAAATCATGAAATATTCATGATGATAATTTAACCGAAAATACGTTTTTTATAAAGGGCTCAATCCACTTCCAAGTAAAGAGAAAGCTTTTCTACCAGGGTTTTTTGCGCTTGTTGCTGTGAACTTTGCTGAAGTTCTAATGCTTGTAGATCATGGCATAAGTGCAAGGCTGCTAGCAGCAGTGCATTTTGTTCATTACGCACGGTAGAGCGTTGCTTCATTGTATCAACACGTTCATTGAGCAAGTTCGCGGCATCAAGGAGCAAATTCTCTTGCCCCTCGGTGCAGGCAAATTGATGAGTTTTACCGAGTAAAGTTACTTCAACTTGATTGGTCTTCTCAGGCATTAGCTCGCCTGAGTTGCGCTTTGTAATTTATCAAGTAAGTTAGTTAAAGTGCTACTTGTCTCTTTTTGCTTTTCTTCACTTTCAAGCACTTCAAGTTGTAAAGTTTCATTTTCATCAATCAGCTTACTGTTTTGCTCTTTAAGGCCAGAAACTTCATTATTTAGTCGTTCATTTTGAGCAATTAATTGATCAATCAGTTGTTCGAGTTGGGGGAGTGTCTCGTTATTCATAAATGCGCTCTTATCACTGTATTTTGTCATGCAAATGTAAAACAAAGTGACTTAGGATGCTAGTAAATACGTGGCTTTATACTGATTTTTCTCGCGCTTTGCGCGATAATAGAGGTTAAACCCTATTTTATTCACACGCGGTTCAGCAAAATTGCTCAATTGCCCAGCAAGGTTACCACATGCTCAGTTATAGACATTCATTCCATGCAGGAAACCCTGCGGATATTATTAAACACCTCGTGCTTGCAAATGTACTGGAATACATGACGCGTAAAGATAAGCCTTTAGATTATATTGATACGCATTCCGGGGCTGGTTTTTTTGAATTGAGCAGTAGTGACGCGCAAAAAACACAAGAATACTTAGACGGTATAGCGAAGCTTTGGCATTACAGTGGTGACAACGACGCGATTAAAGCGTTTGTTGATTTAGTTAAATCATTTAATGACGATGCATTGGCGTTTTATCCAGGTTCACCTAAAGTAGCTGAACAGTTTCTAAGGCGCCAAGATAAAGGGTGGTTCTTTGAATTACACCCAAAAGATTCGGAATTGCTAACCGATAATTTAGCGCACAAAAAGTCACTTAGAGTGCGAAGTGAAGATGGTTTTAAAGGGTTATTAGGATTAGTTCCCCCATCATCAAGACGTGCTTGTGTGTTAATGGATCCGCCATATGAGATCAAAACAGATTATCAGCAAGCAGCAAAAATGATTATTAAAGCGTATAAAAAGTTTAATTCGGGTACTTATATGATTTGGTATCCGGTTGTCGATAGGGCGCGTATTGATTTACTTGAGCAAACTTTAGTTGAATCTGGTGTGCGTAATGTTCAACTGTTTGAGTTAGCGACCAGTGCAGATACGCAAGAGCATGGTATGACAGCATCGGGCATGATTGTTATTAATGCACCTTGGACATTGAAAGCCACTATGGATTCGGTGTTACCTGAGTTCGTTGAAATGTTGAGTGACGAGACTGGGTTTTATCGCAGCGAGCAATTGGTTGCAGAGTAAATAAAACTAAACCCTATTAGCCCCGTAAAATACGGGGCTAATAGCTCTCTATTTTTTGACAAATTTAGTCAAAATAACGATGCGTTGCCCGTCAACACGCCCTTCAATGTGTTCAGGGTTTGAGGTGAGGCCAATATTTCGAACGGCTGTGCCTCGCTTTGCAACAAGGCTACTGCCTTTGACATCTAAATCTTTGATAAGCACTACTGTGTCACCGGCGCTGAGTCTTACGCCATTGCTATCTACATGAACTATATCATCCTCTTCAGCAAGTGCTTGCTCTGCCCATGTACGGGTATCATCTTCTAAATACAGCATATCAAGCGCGTCTTGTGCCCACCCATGATCTGCCGCTAATTGGCTCAATAATCTAAAAGCAACAACTTGTACAGCAGGTGTTTGGCTCCACATACTGTCATTTAAGCAGTGCCAGTGATTTGCTTGCAGGGCTTCTTCGCCTTCAATTTGGCTTTTGCAGATTGCACATAAATAGACACATTTATCTGAGTGAGCCTCATTGACCGGCGGTACTTCAAATACACTGAGGTCTAGGTGACTGCTACAGAGTTCACATTGTCCATTACTGCGCTCAGCTAAAGTGGCGGCAATACTCATAATTTTTTCCTAAAAATACGGCTGAAAGTGTGATTATACTTTATTCATTGAGTATGCCGCTAGAGGCGCAAAGCACTTAACCATACTTTTTATAGGGTCTATAGTCTCTAACGAACTAAATGACTTTAGGCTTTATATATACTCAGCAATATGATTTGGAACGGTGCAAAAAAAGTGTCAAAATATTAGGAGGTGTTGAACTTTTGAGCGCTCTTTTTTCTTTGTTGCTTAATAATCGCTTAGATCACTAGGCTACGCATTAAGCGCGGGGATAAAGCAGGCTTCAAGAGAAGAAATAGAGCAGCAAAGTTCAGCAGTCTCTAAGATTATGGTGCCATACTTAATTTCAGTGAATGGTTTTGTAGCGTCATGTTGGATGGCATAGGTCATCACTGGTGTTTGATATAACGCAGTGCTATTTATTAATACGTCATAGAGGGTGCTTGACTGTGTATAAGTGACCTGGGTGCTATTTTTATAGATTTTAGCGTACTTTACTAGATGTAAGCCTATGCAGGTATTAGTAATAAATGATGAACCAAGCCAGTTTTTAATTGCTCAGCATACGTGCATATCGTATTCTGAACTACCAACGTGGCTAAGTTTAATTCAGTAAAATAAAGGGTATGAATGTTGATGAGTGGGACAGCTGCGAATGTAAAAAATTCCTCAGTACAATATATTGCACGCCAAGTTATCCTTGATAAAGCGCAAAATATGTTTGCGTATGAATTATTATATCGAGATTCAGACCATAACGCATTTCCATCCGGCGTCACTGATGGGCAGGCCACAGGTCGAATGTTTTTTAATTCACTGATGCTTGTTGGGCTAGAGCGCTTGGCAGCAGGGCATCGCGCTTTTATTAATTTATCAGATGAATCTTTACTTCAAGAGCTCCCCAAGTTACTGAACCCTGAGAACTTAGTGATTGAAATTGTTGAACGTTCTCAGAATATACCAGAGTTATTAAAGACGGTTTTGCGTTTGAAACAGCAAGGCTATCATTTTGCACTTGATGATTATGATGGGGATGAGCGTTGGCAACCTTTGCTAGCGCATATGCATTACATCAAGTTAGAAGTTGAGCAGCCAATTATAAAAACGACAATGATGCTGAAAAAGCTAAAACGTGCGTATCCGGATGTAAAGATTGTTGTTGAGCGTATAGAGACTCAAGAAGAGTATAATTTTATCCATGCGGCAGGAGCTGATTATTTTCAAGGGTATTTTTTTGCGCGTCCCGAGATGTTGAATCACGGCAATATTGAACCGTCAAAATTTGCTGTGTTTGATTTATTGCGGTGTACGGCGAAGAAAAATTTATGCTTCAAAGAAGTACAACAACGTGTAGCAAAAGATTTGAGTTTGACGGCTAGGGTATTAAAGCTGGCGAATGCCAAAGCCGGTGAGAATAAAGTTGAAATGAAGTCGATAGCGCAAGCTGTTGTATATTTAGGGGAAGATGCAATACGACAGTTTGTCAGAGTGTTAGCCTTGAGTGAATTGGGTTTAGACAAACCTGCTGAATTAACCAAAATGGGCTTAATGCGAGCGCGGTTTATTGAGCTTTTTTTGAACCCTGGTGGAGATGAAATGGCCGAGCAGGGCTATTTGATTGGCTTGATGTCTATTCTCGATGCGGTATTAGAAATCGAGCTCGCGACCGTTATTTCTGAGTTCTCATTAAATAGCTCTTTAAGCAGTGCTTTACTGGATTACCAAGGCTTATTAGGTGGTGCATTGCGTTTGGCAATAGAAGTCGAACATAATAACTGGGTAGAAGCCGAAGCCATTTTAAACGCTATTCGACCTGCAACTGGCAAAGAACACTTATTTGACTTAGCGATGCAAAGCCGTGCCTATGCAGATGAGATTTTTGCTGTTGTGCATACGGGATAAACTTATTTTATTGATACGCTGCGCCTCGCTAGCGTATCAATAAAATGATATTCAATGGTTTTAAATAATGTTGCTCTTGCTGTAAATCAGCGAGTAGGATGGTGTGTTTATTAAGCCAGTTTTGATCAATTGTAATGCTTAGCTGCTCGTCTTGTGCTTGTAATGCAATAACTGGGAGCGGTTGATGTTGGCGTTTTTGATTAAATATAACAGCCAGACGAAGTAAAGGAAGCAGTTTGCTTAATGTCTGCTGCTGTTCATCGTTAAGCGCATTAAGTTCGGTTAGTTTAATCTTTTTTCGGTGAAAACGGATCAGACCACTCAGCATCAGCTGCTGCTCTTGTGTGAACCCAGGGAGCTGGCTGTGCATGACGATGTAAGCACTATGTTTATGTAATCCTGAAGAGTTTATCGTTAAGCCCACTTCGTGCAATTGTGCTGCCCAGTGCAACATTTGCAGGTCAAATGACGTGAGTTGCCAGGTATTTTTCACCGCTTTAAAGAGTTGTTGTAAGGTTTTACAGATGTTGGCACTGTGCACAGTATCGACGGTATAGTGCTCACTCAAGGTTTGAATGGTTCGAGAGCGAATATCCCGTACTTCATTACGCTGTATTTCATTAAGTAACCCCTCTCTGAGCGAGTGGTCACAGTAGTCAAGCGTGGTGATACCTAGTTGTTTAAACACGGCAATAAGAATGACTAACCCGCCGACAATATTAGAATGTCGTTCTGTAGGTAGCCCTTTGATATTTATTTGTTCAATGTGGTTTTGTGCAAGAAGAAGCGCTTTTATTTGCTCTAAAGAGTGCAGTGTTAACAGGCTTTGAGCAAAGTTAGCTTGGTTTATTGCGACTAATGTTTTAATGGTACCTGATGTGCCTAAGCATGTTTTCCAGCCCGTATTTAGGTAAGTCGCCGTGATGGGCTCTAAATCTTGTTCAGCCTTTATTTGTGCGTGATTAAAACGTTGAACACTGAGTTTTCCATCAGCAAAAAACTGTTTAGTGATAGTCTCACAACCCATATTTCTACTTGCTAAGTGCTGGTGCTCAAAGTGCCGGCCAATCACGAGTTCAGTGCTTCCTCCACCAATATCAATAACCAAGCGATTATGGTCGCTATGTATATAATTAGCGACACCTTGATAAATTAGCCGTGCCTCTTCTTGACCTGAAATCACGTTAATTTTGAATGGGAAGCAACGTTGTGCTTTACGTAAAAAGTAATGAATATTTTTACTATTGCGCAAGGTATACGTAGCAACAACTTGAACATGGCTATGAGGAAAGCTTTCGAGTGTAGTCGCAAATTGCTGTAATACATGTAATGCGCGTGCAATGGCGTCTTGAGATAGGTAATAATCATCATCTAACCCAGCTGCCAAGTATACGCGTTGCTTTTCTTTATGTAATATTTGAAAGCGACCATCGACATGCCTGGCAACCAGCAAGTGAAAACTATTGGAGCCTAAATCAACGGCGGCAATTGAAGGGTAATCTGTTTTCATACGGTCTTGTGATTTTCATATTTTTTTAGGTAGTCATATATGGCTATTTGTGAACGAATTTTTTTTCTATTCCCTCTGCGGACATACAGGTTCTTTTGCTCTGCATCAATCAGCCTCGCTTTACTTCGATCACGAAACTGTAGCTCAAGAATATCTAAAATTATGCGTTTAAGCGATTCATCATAAATAGGTACGGCCACTTCAACACGATGATCTAGGTTACGTGTCATCCAATCTGCAGACGAGATGAAGACTTGCGGATCGCCGTTGTTCTCAAATACCATAACCCGAGGGTGCTCTAAAAACCGGTCAACGATACTGATCACTTTAATATTATCACTAAAGCGCGGTAAGCCCGGAACCAAAGAGCACATACCTCTGAGGATTATTCTGATCTTGACTCCATGTCGCGCTGCGAAATACAGTTTATCAATTAATTGCTTATCAACTAGGTTATTGACCTTAATGGTGATCCTAGCAATTTTTCCTTGTTCTGCATTGCGTACTTCTTTGTCAATGAGGTCTAAAATACGATCTCGTGCGTTAACAGGAGAGATCATTAGGTGCTCAAAATGAAAAGGGCGATAGCTACTTTCTATAAATTTGAATACGCTGTCGCATTCATTACAGATTTCGTTGTGCTTTGTGAATAAGCTAAAATCGGTGTATATACGGGCGGTTTTTTCATGAAAGTTACCTGTGCCGATGTGGGCATATTTGACGATTTTTCCCTTTTCTTTTCGGTGGATCACACATAATTTACTGTGAACTTTCAGTGCCGGGATCCCAACCATGACTTTGATCCCAGCTTCAGACAGTAACTTAGCCCATTCGATGTTGTTTTGTTCGTCAAAGCGGGCTTTGAGCTCCACCATAACGGTAATTTTTTTACCATTTTTTACAGCACTGAGCAGTGATGAAATTAGCCGCGAACGGTTGGCAACTCGGTAGATATTAATTTTGATCTGCGTTACTTTAGGATCAAAGGCGGCTTGGCGCACATATTCCAACATGTGATTAAAGGTATGATAAGGATAGTACAGCAGAATATCTCTCTCACTGATGGCCTTAAAAACACTCGAGTGGGCGTTGAACGCACTGCTTTGCAATGGCTGAAGCGGGGCATTTTCTAAATTTTTTCTGCCAACGTTAGGAAACGAAATAAAGTCGCGAAAATTGCGATAGCGCCCTCCTGGGATCAAGGCATCTTGATGTGTTACACCGAGGCGCTTCTTCATCACCTTTAACATCTCTTCAGGCATGGTTTGATCGTAGACTAATCTAACGGGCTCTGCATAAAGGCGCTGTTTTAAGCCTTTAGACATTTTGTCGAGCAAACCTTCTTCAATTTCATTATCGAGATTATATTCAGCATCACGAGTGAGCTTTATGGCATAGCCTTCGATACTGTCGAAATTAAAAAAGCTTTTAAATACATCAGCGATAAAGTATTGGACGACATCATCAAGCATAACGATGGTTTTATGTCGCTTCGACTTTTCTGGGGGCATTTGGACAAAGCGCTCTACTCGATCTGTTGGGATCTCGAGTAATGCATGATGCTGTTTTTCTCCGAGCATTTGCACAAAAAAGTAGGTCATTGTGTCATTGATATTGTCTGAGTAATCTTTATTTTCAGTCAATAACATGGGTGACATCTGTGGCAGCACTTGATCTTGAAAGAACTGTTGTAGCCATGTCAAATGGAAATCGGATAATTCATTTGGTTGCGCGACATAAATGTTATGCTGCGCGAGATCTTTTAATATATGCTGATGTACTACATTAAACTTCTTGCCTAATTCGAGTACTTTTTTATTGATGTTAGCTAATAGCGCCTCATCAGCATCAAAGTTAGCATCAGACAGGTTGTTTAGTAATACTCGCCTTTTTACATCGGCCACTCTGACTCGAAAGAATTCATCAAGGTTGTTAGAGAAAATCCCGAGAAAGCGCATGCGTTCAATAATTGGGTTATTTTTGTCTTTGGCTTCTTGTAGAACACGCTCATTAAATGACAGCCAGCTCAGTTCTTTCGAAAAGTAGCTTATGGTCTCAGGAGGGTTAGATATTGCCTGCATTATTAAATTCTTTAGGAAGACGCTAAAGATAATATAGGTCCAAATAATGACACTTTCATGACAAACGACTAAGCGCTTGTCATGTATGAAAGTTATTCAATACAAACTGTTTTATAGTATTTATTTATTCGGGCTCAATATCGACAATGAGATCACTGGTGATAGATTCTAGTGCCTCAATGACATTATCTTTATGCATACCCGTAGGGAGAGTGACAGTGGCAAAAGCACTGAATATAGGAACTCCCCAATTAGGCGCACTTTGCTGCCTTGAGTTTAAATGCGTGATGTTTGCTCCTTTATGACGAATAACAGCAGCTAACTCTTGTACTATCCCAGGTCTATCATTACCTGTGATAACGAGGTTCAATGTTTCTGGGGTTTGAGGGGCAAGTTCTAGTTCTCCTAGTTCAAGTTTTACTTCTAAACCAGGTAAGGCTTGCAGCGCATCTTGTATTTCTTGTAAGTGCTCTTCAGCTATTTCGATCTGTACTATGCCAGCGAACTGACCTGCTAAATGACTTAGGTTACTGGTAAGCCAGTTTCCGTGGTGCTTCAGTAAAGTAGAAGAAATTTCTTCGACTAAACCTGGTCGGTCTTTTCCGATAATGGTTAATACTAACTGCTTCATAATGTGAATCTCTTATTATTGTAGCCTTGTGAATATGACAAGGCATGAAAAAAACGGCTACAACAAAGTGGGTATGATCCTTATACATAGCCTACTAAGGTAGATAGTGCTTTTATAGATTAGTTCAGTGTTTTGGCTTGTCCAATAAAATCATCGTTGTAATGTAAACAAATGCAAACTGTTTTGCGCAATATCAACTTGCACGATCGCCTTGAAAATATGTACCTAAAAACATGATGTTCGTTATCTCTTCATGTAACATGCCGCATGTAACATAACTGTCATCTTGATGAAATATAATGCGCGCAACTTTAAGATAAAAGGGTGTTTTGATGTCTTCAAATCCGCAGCAACCGTCTTTTAAAACGGATAGAAGCCGTCTATTTAAAGATCGGTTTGCACAATATGGCATTACCGCCGGTGGGGTAATGGTTTTGATCGCTTTGTTGATGATCTTCTTTTACCTGTTATATGTTGTTCAACCAATTTTAGAGTCGGCTAAAGTTGAGAAGCGTGTTGATATTACGCTGCAAAACTCTGAACAATATGTGGGGATTGGTGTTGAGGAACAAACTGAAATTGCTTACTTATTAAATAGCACCGGTGCTGTCGACTTTTTTCAATTGAAAGGAGCTGACACAGGTAAAAAACTAAAGAGCTTGGTGACTGACCTGAATGGCCAAGTAACCAGTTTTGCGAAAAGTGCGCCATTTTTAGGCCAGTACGCATACGGTTTAGATAACGGTCAAGTGCAATTGGTACGTCCTTCATTCTTAGTAACGTTCCCGGGTAATCAGCGTGTGATCACACCGCGTTTAAGTTATCCGTTAGATGGCCAGCAGTTATTAGTTGATGAACAAGGTGCTGCCATTGAACGCCTAGCATTCAGTCACTATGAAGAAAAAACCGCCGTTGTGGCATTAACCGCTGACAAGCGCGTCATTTTTGCCTCATTCACTGCTGAAGAAAATATGTTCAGTGGTGAAGTCGAGTGGGTGGTAGAAAGAAGTGAACTGGGAATCGATAGCAGGATTGATGAGCTATTAATGTCACCAGACACGACACGTACTTTTATTCGCTCAGCAAATCAAATTTATATCTTTGATACCCGAGATGCGAGCGAGGTTACGCAAATTCAAATACTTGCTGCTAATGAAGAAAATGCTAACTTAGTGGGTACCACGTTATTAGCAGGCGCGAACTCTTTAATGCTTGCCAACGATAATGGTGAGGTATCACAGTGGTTTGAAATAAATACGGACGACGGTCGCAAGTTTAATAAAATTCGTGCATTTGAAACCAGTAAAAATAGCAATGTAGATATCCATAGTGAATTTTATCGCCGTACGTTCTTTACTACGACAGATACGGGTGATCTAGGTCTATATTATACAACGAGCCAAGCCCATTTATGGCAAGGCAAAGTTAGCGACAGTGCCATTGAAGCATTTGCCGTATCGCCGCGCTCTGATGCTGCATTGATCATTACAGATAATAAAATCTCTGTATTTGATATTCACAATGAGCACCCAGAAGTGACATGGTCGGCCTTATGGCAAGAAGTATGGTACGAAGGTTATCCCGAGCCTGCTTACACTTGGCAATCTACTTCTGCGTCAGATGATTTTGAATCCAAGTTTTCATTGGTGCCTATTTCATTCGGTACCATCAAAGCTGCTATGTATGCGATGTTATTCGCAGTCCCGATTGCGCTTTCTGCGGCGATATATACAGCGTATTTTATGTCGAGTGAGCTGCGTAGGGTGGTTAAACCAACCGTTGAAATAATGGAAGCGTTACCCACCGTAATTTTAGGCTTTTTGGCTGGTTTATGGTTAGCGCCTTTAATCGAAACACATTTACCCGCTATCGTCGCATTGTTGATTTTACTGCCTCTTTCTATGATAGGAACGGCCTTTTTATGGACAAAACTTCCAGAGCGTATTCGTCATTTATTACCTGATGGTTGGCATTCAATCGTATTGATCCCTGTTGTGCTCTTAGTTGGTTGGTTGTCATTTACGATCAGTGGCGGTGTAGAAGAGTTTATGTTTGACGGTAATGTACGCCAGTACTTAACCAATGAGCTCGGCATGACATTTGACCAACGTAACTCTTTGGTAGTGGGTATTGCTATGGGGTTTGCGGTTATCCCGACGATTTTCTCTATCGCGGAAGATGCGGTATTTAGTGTACCAAAGCATTTATCAAATGGGTCATTAGCATTGGGTGCGACGCAGTGGCAAACACTCGTCAGAGTCGTGTTGTTAACTGCAAGTCCAGGTATATTCTCTGCGGTTATGATGGGATTAGGCCGTGCAGTAGGTGAAACCATGATTGTCTTAATGGCCACAGGTAACACCCCTATTATGGATTGGAGTATTTTCCAAGGTATGCGTACGCTTGCCGCTAATATTGCTGTTGAGATGCCAGAATCAGAAGTAGGGAGTTCGCATTATCGAATTCTTTTCCTCGCAGCGTTTGTATTGTTTATTTTTACTTTCGTATTTAACACCATTGCTGAATTTGTACGTCAGCAGTTGCGTGAAAAATACAGTTCAATGTAATTACTGGAGCTCATGACATGGTAAAGCAGTGGTTTAAGTCAGGTTCTCCGTGGATCTGGATGACAGGTGGTGCCGTTAGTATCAGCTTGATATCGGTACTTGGGTTATTGGCAATGATCGCATGGAAAGGCTTGAGTTTTTTCTGGCCATCAGAAGTCGTTGAATTAGAGTTAAATGGCTCGGTACCTCAACAAACGGTCATAGGTGAAATTTATGATCGTGAGATGGTACCAAAAACACGATTAGAAGCTGCAGGGTATGATTTATCCGCTTTTGATTCGGAGTTTATTGAACGTATTTTGGTTAAAACAGGTAACCGTGAATATGTAGAGTTAGACTTCAGATGGGTATTATCGACTGATATACAAAAGCAATCGGCACCTGAAGCATTAGCGGTGTTTGAACGCAGTAAAAATGGTAACTTTTATGGTTATGTCGATCATGTCGTTGAAGATGGCAAAGTGATCAATGAGCAATCTGTTGCGCGTTTATACGAGTTAGTAGAACGTGCGGTTGATTTAAATGATGAGGCACTCGATTTACAAAATGGTGAAATTGGCCACATCAACTATGAACTTGAACGACTTCGTTTAAAAGAAAAGGGCTATGTGCTTGATAACGCATTGACCAAAGAACGAGTAGCTGATTTACAAGCGCAACGCACTGCACTGAGAGATGAATATAAAGTCTTTGAAGAGCGTTTATTTAAGTTGCGCAAGCAAGCCAAGCGAGACCAAGTTGTTGTCCGTGATATGCGTGGCGAACTCGTAATTTTACCTATTTATCAGGTGCTTGATGTTTGGTTTCCGAACGATATGGGTACCTTGGCAAAAATTGGCCATTACTTGTCTCAAATTGGTAAGTTCGTTAGCGATGATCCGCGTGAAGCAAACACCGAAGGCGGCGTATTCCCTGCTATATTTGGTACTGTGTTCATGGTGATGCTAATGGCCGTTATTGTGACGCCATTTGGCGTGATTGCGGCAATATACTTACATGAATATGCCGCGAAAAATGCAGTGACTAAGATGATCCGTATTGCTGTTATTAATTTGGCGGGTGTTCCTTCTATTGTATACGGTGTATTTGGCTTAGGGTTCTTTGTGTACATGTTAGGTGGCTCTCTAGATCAGTTGTTTTATCCTGAAGCTGCTCCAAGCCCTGTGTTTGGTACGCCAGGTGTGATTTGGTCTGCACTAACCCTTGCAATCTTAACATTGCCAGTGGTGATTGTTTCGACAGAAGAAGGCTTATCTCGTATTCCGAGTACAGTGCGCCACGGGTCGTTAGCCTTAGGTGCCACGCAAGCTGAAACGCTTTGGCGTATTATTGTACCAATGGCAAGCCCTGCGATTATGACCGGACTGATTTTAGCCGTTGCACGTGCTGCGGGTGAGGTTGCGCCACTGATGCTGGTGGGTGTTGTGAAAATGGCACCAACGTTACCGCTGGATGGCAACTTCCCGTATATTCATTTAGATCGTAAGTTTATGCACTTAGGTTTCCATATATATGATGTCGGTTTCCAAAGCCCGAATGTTGAAGCCGCGAGACCGTTGGTATATGCGACTGCATTTTTGTTGGTGTCGGTGATCATCGCACTCAATATCACAGCGATTGGTATTCGTAACCATTTACGTGAAAAGTTCAGATCACTTGAGCATTAATAGTAAAGATTTTAAGTAGGTAAAAATAATGATTACAGTAGCTCCAGAAGTTAATCAGGCCAATGGCCAAAATAAATTAGATTTAGCAAACTTGTCGCCAGAGCAAACGGCGCTTGAGATCAAGAACCTCGATCTTTACTATGCAGACAAGCAAGCGCTTAGCAACGTCAACATGTTGATCCCTAAAGGGCAAGTGACTGCGTTCATCGGCCCGTCAGGGTGTGGTAAATCAACATTATTACGATGTATAAACCGCATGAATGATTTAGTAGATATATGCCGTATTGAAGGCGAAATCATTCTACATGGGCAAAATATTTACGATAAACGTGTCGATGTTGCCGCATTGCGCAGAAATGTCGGTATGGTATTTCAGCGCCCGAACCCCTTTCCTAAATCAATTTATGAAAATGTGGTGTATGGTTTGCGTTTGCAAGGGATCAAAGATAAACGCAAACTCGATGAAGTCGTTGAAAAGTCATTACGTGGTGCTGCACTATGGGATGAAGTAAAAGATAGACTTCATGATAGCGCATTTGGTTTATCGGGTGGTCAGCAGCAACGTTTGGTGATTGCGCGTTCTATTGCGATTGAACCTGAGGTATTATTGCTAGATGAACCTACATCAGCACTAGACCCTATTTCGACGTTAGTTATCGAAGAACTCATTAATGACTTAAAGAACAAATACACCGTTGTTATCGTAACGCATAACATGCAACAAGCCGCGCGCGTATCTGATCAGACAGCCTTTATGTACATGGGTGAATTGATTGAATATGCAGATACGAATACCTTGTTTACGACACCCTTAAAGAAGAAAACCGAAGATTATATTACGGGCCGTTACGGTTAAGCGCTTTAAGTTTGTAGGAGAAGAATTATGGAACACAATTTAAATAAGCACATTTCGGGTCGTTTTAACGAAGAACTCGAAAACGTGCGAAATCATGTTTTGAGTATGGGTGGGTTAGTTGAACAGCAACTCAACTTAGCACTCGATGCGGTCAACAGTGCAGATGCTGATAAAGCACGTAAAGTCAGCGAAAATGACTATAAAGTTAATGCGATGGAAGTCAATATTGACGAGGAATGTACACGTATTATTGCCAAACGTCAGCCTGCTGCGAGTGATTTACGCTTGGTCGTTGCGATAGCAAAAACCATTGCTGATTTAGAGCGTATTGGTGATGAGGCTGAGCGCATTGCAAGAGTGGCGTTAGACTCATTTACTAAAGATCAGCAAGATTTATTATTAAACATTGATAATATGGGACGCCAAGTGTCTCGTATGTTGCATGACGTACTTGATGCATTTGCACGTATGGATGTGCAAAAAGCATTTGAAGTACACAAAGAAGATGCAAAAGTAGACCGTGAGTATGAAGCATTAACACGTCAAATAATGACATATATGATGGAAGACCCGCGTTCAATCCCTAAAATAATGGATTTAATTTGGTCAGTTCGCTCATTAGAGCGTATTGGCGATCGTTGCCAAAACATTGCAGAGTATGTAATTTATTTTGTTAATGGTAAAGATATTCGCCATACATCTCAAGAAGATATAGAGAAATCACTCTAACCACTTCAGTAAAGAGTAGTCATATAAAAATGAATTATGTGACTACTTAATCATCTTTACGATAAAAATCCATTCACAATGGCGCTCAATGCTGTAAAATTCGATCTGCAAAGCATATAAATATGATTTAAGGGTCAATTATGCCTACAAATGCGTTTTTAGGAGTATTTGCAAAATCTCCTATTAAGCCAGTGGAAGAACATATCAAAATCGTACATAAAGCGAGCAAAGCTTTAGTGCCGTTTTTTGAGCATGTCTTCAAAGGGGAATGGACCGAAGCGGAAGCGCTACGAGTTCAGATCCGTAACTTAGAGCGTGAAGCTGATGTATTAAAGCGTGAAGTACGTTTACAGCTGCCTCGTGGTCTATTTATGCCAGTAGAACGAACTGATCTACTGGAGTTAATTACCCACCAAGACAAAATCGCCAATAAAGCGAAAGACATCGCAGGTCGCGTTGTCGGTCGTGAAATGGAGATCCCAGAGTCTATCCAAGTCTACTTCCTTACCTATTTGCAACGTTGTGTGGATGCCACAAAACAAGCATCGAAGGCAATCAACGAACTTGACGAACTATTGGAAACCGGATTTAGAGGTCGAGAAGTGACCTTGGTTGAAGAGATGTTGGTTGAATTGGATGCAATCGAGCAAGACACGGATGATATGCAAATTAAAATTCGCCAAGAACTACGAGCAATCGAAGGTGAGCTTAATCCAATAGATGTAATGTTCTTATACAAAATCATCGAGTGGGTTGGCGGACTTGCCGATATTGCCGAGCGTGTTGGCTCAAGATTAGAAGTAATGCTTGCGCGTTAATCTAAAGACAATTGTTTTAAAAAAGTAAGGTTTTACAATGGATATCATTGAATCCTACGGGACCATGCTGGTGCTTTTAGCAGCCGCAGTGGGTTTTTTCATGGCTTATGGTATTGGTGCGAACGACGTTGCCAATGCGATGGGTACATCGGTTGGTTCTAAAGCGCTAACTATTAAACAAGCAATTATTATTGCTATGATCTTTGAATTCGCTGGTGCATATCTTGCCGGCGGAGAAGTAACGTCAACAATTCGTAAAGGGATCATTGACGCAGCCCCCTTTGCAGACATTCCTGAACTGATGGTATTGGGGATGATCTCAGCACTGTTTGCTGCTGGTACATGGTTATTATTGGCTTCAATGTTGGGTTGGCCTGTATCAACAACGCATTCAATTATTGGTGCAATCATTGGTTTTGCGTTAGTTGCTGTTGGTAGCGAAGCAATCCAGTGGGGCAAAGTAGCTGGTATTGTTGGTAGTTGGATTGTGACCCCTGCTATATCTGGCTTTATTGCATACCTTATTTTTATGAGTGCGCAAAAACTGATTTTTGATACTGATCAGCCATTAAAGAATGCGAAGCGTTTTGTGCCTATTTATATGGGTCTAGCAGGCTTTGTAATGTCTCTAGTGACCATTAAAAAAGGCTTGAAGCATATTGGTATTAATCTTGGTACCGTTGAAGGCTATGCGCTAGCGATTGGCTTTGCGGTTATCATTGGTGTGATCGGTAAGTTTGTTATTGATCGTATGAAGATGGACCCACAAGCTGACAAGCAGATGCAGTTCAATAATGTTGAGAAAGTATTTGCTATCTTGATGGTATTAACAGCATGTTGTATGGCGTTCGCACATGGTTCAAACGATGTTGCAAATGCAATTGGTCCACTTGCTGCGGTAGTAAATATCGTTGAAAATAATGGCGAAATTGCTAAGAAAGCAGCGATTGCGTGGTGGATATTACCACTAGGTGGTTTTGGTATCGTTGCGGGTCTTGCTATTTTAGGTAAGAAAGTGATCAAAACCATTGGTGAAGGCATCACACACTTAACACCAAGTCGTGGCTTTGCGGCTGAGCTTGCAGCGGCTTCTACAGTAGTTATCGCCTCAGGTACTGGTTTACCAATCTCTACTACACAAACATTGGTTGGTGCGGTATTGGGTGTTGGTATGGCGCGCGGTATTGCCGCATTAAACATGGGTGTGATAAGAAACATTGTAGTTTCTTGGGTGATCACATTGCCAGTTGGCGCAGCCCTTGCTATTGTTATATTCTACGTATTAAGAACCGCATTTGGCGTGTAATTAATCGAACAGACTTTTAGCTTGAAAAGATCTCAATACCCTAGGTATTGGGGTCTTTTTATTTTTGGGCGACAGAATCATCCAGAGTACGATCGTACCGTAAGCTATCAACTCACTGACTTTACTTGTCTCTAAAATACAGGCTATAGATATTGAGCACTGTGTGATCTGTTCGATTGGTGTCAGCAAATAGTTTTCCTCATAATATATCAAGGTTATACTGGACGTATTGATCTCCAAAGCTTAAAGCAAAGTTTTATATAGTGAATAACTTACCTAGTATTAAACAGCTTCAGTATTTAATTGCAGTACATCAACATCAGCACTTTGGTAGAGCCGCAGAAGCGTGCTTTATTGGCCAATCGACTTTAAGCAGTGCAATTCAAACGCTAGAAGAAACCCTCGGCTGTCAGCTTATTGAGCGAGAAAATCGCAGTTTAATGTTCACTGACATTGGCGAAGAGGTTGTTGTACGAGCGAAGAAAATTATCGCCGACACAATGAGTGTGAAAGAACTCACAAAGAGTTATAAGCATCCTTTGTCAGGCAAGTTGACGCTCGGAGTGATCCCGACTATTGCCAGCTTTATTGCTGCACCTTTATATCAGTTTTGTAAGCAGCACTTCCCCCACCTGCAATTGATCTTAGTTGAAGATACCAGTGATAGATTGCTTGATAAGCTAGAGCATGGTCATATCGACATGGCGATGTTGGCTTTACCATATAGAACGGAAAAGTTTCACACGCAGGTATTGGCTCAGGACCACTTTTCGTTAGTACATCATACAGACTACACCGTTGCGCAGGGAGTGGAAGATTTTAACTTGCTCCCAGAGCAGAGTGTTTTTCTCCTTGAAAAAGAGCACTGTATGACAGGCCACGCATTAAGTGCGTGTCATTTAAATCGTAGTGCGTGTATTAACCCTTTTGAAGCCGCAAATCTACATACGCTGCTCAGTATGGTGGAGTACCAAAACGGGGTCACTTTCTTACCTAAAATGGCCATTAATGCAGGGATCCTTGATGGAAAGAATATGACAACGAAAGCCTCACAAGCTGATGCTTATCGTGAAATAGGGCTATTGTGGCGCAAAACAACAGGACGGATCAGAGACTTTAGATTATTCAGCGAAAAGGTAGGATCATTTGTAAGTGAGCAATGCCAATAACGCATCATAATCATAAAAATGGGTGCAGTGTGCACCCATTAAAGTCTCTTTTTGGTTTTATTAGATCAATATCATAAGGGTTGTTCAAATTTACGTGCATTGCTCAGATCGGGCAAAAACAATAAATAGACCCACACCACTAAATTAAAATAAGGTATTAGACCCAGAGCAACGAAGATCTTGCTCGGATAACCTTTGTTTAGAGAAAGCCGATAACATTGTTGTGCAACAGCAAAGTGGACCGCCAATAAGAACGAAATTAAAAGTAGCATAATAGTACTCCTCAACATCTACAACGTGATGTAACTCAATCCATTGAATGTCCACCAGAAAAGAATAAATCAATAACTTAGGTGGACATCTTCACTTTAGGTAATTATAGGTGATTTTTTGACAAGCAAAAGGGTGGGGCGGCAATTATTTTTTATCAACTTGTTTTACTGGCTAAAATAGTTGTTAAATTACTTTTTAAGGAGGCTATGGGCATCGGTTTAGCAATGAAGTAGCCTTGCCCATAATCTACGCCAATGTCTTTTAAGGCATTGAAAATATCAACGTTTTCAACATACTCTGCTACTGAACGCTTGTCTAGAGAGTGACTTATATCGTGAACAGCTTTCACTAATGCAAGGTCAATGGGATCATTGAGCATGTCTCTCACAAAGGATCCATCTATCTTAACGTGCTGTGCTGGTAGTTGTTTTAAGTAACTAAAGGTACTGAAACCAGTACCAAAATCATCAATGGAAAAGTGACACCCTAGCTGGTTGAGCTTTGCTATCATCGCTTGTGTTGCACTCAAATTGTTAATACTGGCAGACTCGGTGATCTCAAAAATAATGCGTTCGGCTGGCACTTGATGTTCGATTAAACATGCTTGTATATGTGGTAAAAGGCGCTCATCTAAGAAGGAATGGGCCGACAAATTAATGGCAACTTGATTGAGTTCTGAGTGTTGTGCCACATCTCGTATCGCGTGCTGGATAACGCATTTATCCATTAAAAAGGTGTCATTGAGCAATTCTAAAGCGGGGATAAAATGATTTGGGTACACTAATTCATCATTTATCTTTAAGCGTAATAAGGTTTCATAATACGCAACGGTGTCTTTTTTAAAGTCCCATATTGCTTGGTAGTGCAGCTCAATATGATTATTTTGTAATGCTTGTCTGACGCTATGCCCCCATTCAAGGCCTGTTTGTAGCGTATTATTTTGTGCGTCTTCTTTGTTATAACAGTGTACGAGGTTTCGGCCCAAGCTTTTGGCTATGTATAGCGCAATATCAGCCTGCTTAAGGCACTCATTAGCGTCGTTATTATCACAGGTGATTTGGGTTAAACCAATGGAGCAACTAATTGAGTAGCTATGCTCTTCAGAATGGAATGTATGCTTTTCAATGGCAACACAAATACTTTCAGCGACAAGGTGCGCATCAAGTAAGTTAATATCCTTTAAGATCACGGCGAACTCATCTCCACCGATCCGAAAGATCAAATGTTCATCATCAATGTTATGGCCAAAAAGCTGAGATACTTCTTTGAGGACAATATCGCCTTGTTGATGCCCTTTACTATCATTGATAATTTTAAAGTGATCTAAGTCTATATACAGCAAAGCATGTTCGGTAGATGAATTGGGCTGCACCTTAGAGCATAACGCTTGCAACTGTTGATCAAAATAATAGCGGTTATGTAGTCCTGTTAACGTATCATGCAATGCTAGATGCCGTAGTTGCAGCTCAGCTTGCTTACGCTCATGGATATTATCTACCGTGGCAGTAATTGTTGCTGTATTGGTGCTATTTTTGATCATCTGAAAGCGACACTCGGTCCAGATGTTATGGTTTTGCTGATGGACAAGTTTCAATTCTAGTTTTGCATGTTGCTGCTTGCCTGCCAAAATATCATTGAGCGTCGTTTGTAATGTCGTACGACACTGAGTATCAAAATAACCACTGAGGCTTTTACCCAGACTGGCTTTTATACCAAAACCAGTTAACGATTCCCACGCTGGGTTAATAAAGCGGATCTGGCCTTGTGTATCCAACTCCATGACAACCGTATTGAGGTGTAACAAAATACGTTGGTGTGCAGAAAAAAGCTCTTTGTAACGATGTTCACTTCTGCTTAGTAAGGACACTTTATCAGCAAACTCAGCATAACTGACCATAAAGTCTTCGCGCCGAGCTGCGTGGTCGCATACTTTTCCGAGCATTGATATATCGTAGGGTGCACGAACAAAGTCAGTAACCCCTAATAACAGCAATTGTTCAGCGTAATCAGCGTCTTTGTTATCAATTATTGTGACTATGGCTTGGTTGGGATTATGATCTAAAATACTGTCAACGAGTTCTTTTGCTGCTTCTGCACGTGTGGCTGTGGCATCTAGTAACACAATGGCATATTGATGCTGTAAAAACTGCGAGAGTGCTGCGTTGGCTGTGGTGACATGTGTACACGCAAAGTTTAGTGCTAAATGCTGGCAAATCTCATTTGCGCGCTGAGTATCGGTTTCAAGTAATAATAAATCTAAGCGACTACTTTTTTCTAGGTGCGTGGACAGGACATTAGCGAGTACTTGTGGCAGCATTTCTTGGCGTTCAAAAGGTAGCACTGCATCTATGCTGTAACTGCGTGCTGTAGTCTCTGCTATACGTTCACAATAAATAGGGGGGATCAGAACAATCGGGGTATTCTTAGGCGTATTCAGTAACCCTGAACGTACCATTCTTGCAAAGCGCCAGCCATCTATTTTACCGACATCTAGGCCGGTTATGATTAAGTCGACTGCGTGCTGTTTTAGAACATGCAAAGCTTCTTGACTATCTGAACGTTCAATAAAGTTGAATACGTCTAAATTGGCCAAGGTTTGCTTTATAGCACTGCGTTCTTCATTGCTCGCATTGACGATTAACAATTTAAGTTGTCTTGCCATGGTTACAGCTTTAATCCCATGTCGGTCTTTAGTAACAATTTGTACCCCGAGTAATAATAATGTCACAAGTAATTGTTTCTAATTGGCTATCTAGTGTAACTCGCAGACCCAATTCCCTTGGTGCATTGCGCTTTTTTATCAGCAGCCAGCAATCAGGCTAGGTTAATGCTATTTTTGCAAGGTTACAAGCACTTGATTTAGGCTTTTATGATCTCTAGACTTGGCGCCAATTTAGATATTTAGAGAAGTTGTTATGCGCGTTGCTGATTTTAGCTTTGAATTACCCGATGAATTAATTGCTCGTCATCCAAAAAAAGAGCGTACAAGTAGTCGCTTGCTGACCTTAGACGGGAATAGTGGTCAGCTGGGCCATAAAACTTTTACAGATATCATAGATATGTTAGAGCCAAATGACTTGATGGTGTTTAATAATACTAAAGTGATCCCAGCTCGAATGTTTGGCCAAAAAGCGTCGGGCGGTAAAGTCGAAGTCTTGGTTGAGCGTGTGTTGGATGAGCACAGCGTATTGGCACATGTGCGTGCCAGCAAATCCCCAAAGCCGGGGGCTGAGCTTATTTTGGAAGGCAAAGCCAAGGCAACAATGGTTGCGCGCCATGGTGAGTTATTTGAATTAAAGTTTGCGGGTGAGCAAACGGTACTGACGATACTTGATGACATTGGTCATATGCCATTACCGCCTTATATAGATAGACCTGACGAAGAAGAAGATAAAGAGCGTTATCAAACGGTTTATAATGAAAAGCCGGGAGCGGTTGCAGCGCCAACTGCGGGATTACATTTTGATGAAGCGTTATTGGCACAAATTCAGAGTAAAGGTGTCGAGACCGCTTTTATTACCTTGCATGTCGGAGCCGGTACTTTTCAACCAGTGCGTGTTGATGAAATTGATGATCACGTGATGCACTCAGAGTACATTGAAGTCCCCGCAGAAGTTGTTGATGCCATAGCCCGCACTAAAGCAAAGGGTGGTCGAATCGTAGCTGTTGGCACAACGTCAGTTCGATCGTTAGAATCAGCTGCCAAAGCGAGTGCGGGGGACTTACAAGCATTTTACGGTGACACGGATATATTTATCTATCCAGGTTACGAGTTTCAAGTAGTTGACGCCATGGTTACAAACTTTCATTTACCTGAGTCGACATTGATCATGCTTGTCAGTGCGTTTTCTGGACAAGATCATATTATGGGGGCTTATCATACCGCGGTGGAAGAACAATACCGTTTCTTTAGCTATGGTGACGCGATGTTTTTAACGAAACAAAGCTAAAAGTAACCCACTTTTGAGCCCAGAACACGCTGGGCTCATTCATAAACCCTTCAGTTTTCTTCTTCTACTCGCTTTAAAAGCCAATTTTCGGCCCAATAATTAGAATTGCACTGGCAAACAAGGTAGAATTGAGCAGATTTTTTAACCTGATTATTAACTATGTCATGTTGATAACAGTTTATGTTGGACTGTTTTTCCGACTTTGAGGTAATGATGAAATTTGAATTAGATCGTACAGACGGCAAAGCGCGTCGTGGACGCTTGATTTTTGACCGTGGTGTTGTTGAGACACCTGCATTTATGCCTGTTGGCACGTACGGTACTGTAAAAGGTATGACCCCGGATGAGTTGAAGGGCACTGGGGCAGAAATTTGTTTAGGTAATACCTTTCACTTAATGCTTCGCCCTGGTACTGAGATCATCAAACAGCATGGTGATTTACATGACTTTATGAATTGGGATAAGCCTATTCTAACTGATTCAGGTGGTTTCCAAGTATTTAGTTTAGGTGCTATGCGCAAGATTTCTGAAGAAGGCGTGTTGTTTCAATCACCCGTAAACGGTGAAAAAATCATGCTGTCTCCTGAAAAAGCCATGCAAGTGCAGTGTGATTTAGGTTCTGACATTGTTATGATTTTTGATGAGTGTACGCCATACCCTGCGACTGAAAAAGAGGCGCGTGATTCTATGGAGCTATCTCTTCGTTGGGCGAAGCGCTCTAAAGAAGGACACGGTGATAACCCGTCGGCATTATTTGGTATTATCCAAGGTGGCATGTATCCAGAATTACGTGCTGTGTCGCAAAAAGGCCTAGAAGAAATCGGTTTTGATGGCTATGCGCTTGGTGGTTTGTCAGTTGGTGAGCCTAAAGAAGATATGATCCGCATTTTAGACCATTGTGCGTATAAAATGCCTGAAGACAAGCCCAGATATTTAATGGGTGTTGGTAAACCAGAAGATTTAGTTGAAGCGGTTCGCCGTGGTATTGACATGTTTGATTGTGTAATGCCAACACGAAATGCACGAAATGGGCATTTGTTTATTACTGGCGGTGTTATTAAAATTCGAAATGCAGTACATAAAACTGATACAGGTCCACTGGACCCAGAATGTGATTGCCATACGTGTACAGGTTACTCTCGCGCGTATTTGCATCATTTAGATAAATGTAATGAGATTTTAGGTGCGCGTTTAAATACGATCCATAACTTGCGTTATTATCAGCGTGTGATGGAAGGGCTACGTAACGCAATCGGCGAAGGTAAATTAGATGAGTTTGTCGCTGATTTTTATGCGCGCCGTGATTTACCCGTACCGCCATTGGCTGATACAACAAGCTAATACCGCAACAAATTAAATAGAAAGTTTTAAAATTAAAGAGGAAGTATTATGAGTTTATTTATGTCAAGCGCGCATGCAAGCACTGCAGGTGCTGCGCCTGCAGGCGGTGGTATGGAAATGTTGATCATGTTGGCTGTATTTGGCCTCGTGTTTTATTTCTTAATTTATCGCCCTCAAGCTAAGCGTGTTAAAGAGCATAAAAGTTTGATGGGTGCTTTAGGTAAAGGGGATGAAGTGTTAACGCAAGGTGGTTTAGTGGGCAAAATTTCTAAAGTCTCTGATGATAAAGACTTTGTTGTTGTTGCTTTAAATGATCAAGCCGAAGTAACAGTTCAAAAATCAGCCATTTCAGCCGTATTACCAAAAGGTACGATGAAGTCGCTATAACACATAACAATAAAAAAGGGATAATCCAGTGTTAAACAAGTATCCAATGTGGAAATACTTACTTGTGCTCGCTGTGTTAGCGGTAGGGATTTTATATGCCTCACCGAATCTGTATGGCCGTGATCCGGCTATACAGATCTCTGGTACCAAAGGTGCCAGTGCTGACTTAAGCGTACTTGATCAGGTAAATAGAACACTAAAAAGTAATAATATTACTGTTAAATCAACAGTATTAGAAAATGATCAAGTATTAGTACGTTTTAAAAATGTTGAAGAGCAGTTAAAAGCACAAGATATTTTGCGAGATACGTTAAGTGAAGACTATATCTCTGCGATTAATATGAGCCCTGCACAACCTGAGTGGTTAAAAAACTTAGGTGGTAATCCAATGAAGCTAGGATTGGATTTAAGCGGTGGTGTTCATTTTACAATGGAAGTTGACATGGTAACGGCATTAGATAATGCATTAGAAACCATGGAGCAAGATTTTAAGAGTGATTTGCGAGGCGAAAAATTACGTTATCGCAGTATTCGCCGAGTTGCAGGTAGTGAACGAATTCAAGTTGTGATGCGCAATGATGCGGATCGAGATGCAGCTGAGCGCTTTTTAAAAACCCGTTACCCACTTTACAACTTTATAAATGATAGCAGTAATGGTTTAGCGTTCTTTGCCAGCTTGTCACCACAAAAATTTAAAGAAATTCGTGAATATGCTATCAAACAAAACGAAACTATTATTCGTAACCGTATTAACCAATTAGGTGTAGCAGAACCCAATGTACAGCGTCAAGGCGCAGAGCGTATTATTGTGCAGCTACCAGGTGTCCAAGATACGGCGCGTGCTAAAGAGATACTAGGTGCAACCGCAACACTCGAGTTTCGTGAAGTAGACGAAAATGCTGATGTGCGTTCAGCTGCTCAAGGCAGAGTACCGCCAGGCACTGAAGTGATAAACCACAAAGATGGTTACCCAGTCGTGATGAAAAAGCGTGTGATCTTGGGTGGTACACATATTACGGGTGCGCAGTCTGGTGTTGATGAATATCAGCGTCCTCAAGTAAGTATTAGCCTTGATAGTAAAGGCGGTGCAAAAATGAGTGCATTTACCAAACGTGCTGTTGGTAAACGTATGGCAACGGTTTTCATTGAATATAAGCCATCTGGCAAGAAAGATGAAAATGGTAAAGCGTTACCGCCTATAAAAGTAGAAGAGGTTATTAACGTAGCAACGATTCAATCTCGTTTAAATAACTCATTCCGTATTACGGGGATCGATAGCCCTGCTGAAGCACATAACCTAAGTTTACTGCTACGTGCAGGAGCTTTGGTTGCGCCAATTCAAATCGTTGAAGAGCGTACAGTAGGACCAAGCCTCGGACAAGAAAACATCGAAGCGGGTATGACTGCGGTTGTGCTTGGTTTTGCATTTGTATTAGCGTTCATGCTGGCTTACTACAAAGGCTTTGGTTTAGTTGCAAACTTGGCGTTGGCAGCAAACTTAGTGTTAATCATTGGTGTTATGTCGATGATTCCTGGTGCCACACTGACTTTACCGGGTATCGCGGGTATTGTACTAACTGTTGGTATGGCGGTAGATGCGAACGTATTAATATTTGAACGTATACGTGAAGAGTTGGCTGATGGGCGTAGTCCTCAACAAGCAGTACATCAAGGCTATGACAGTGCATTCAGTACCATTTTTGATGCAAACATTACGACCTTAATCGCAGCAGTTATTTTGTTCTCTGTGGGCACAGGTCCTATAGCTGGTTTCGCGGTGACATTAGCGATTGGTATTATTACATCTATGTTTACAGCCATTGTTGGCACACGTGCGGTGATTAACTTCTTCATCGGTGGTAAACGTATCGATAAGCTTTCAATTTAGGAGAACACTATGCAGTTATTAAAATTGAAAGATACGATTCGTTTTATGTCGGCTCGCAAACTAACGATGGCATTTTCAGCGTTGCTGATCATTGCATCAATTGCGTCTATGACAATACGCGGACTAAATTTTGGTTTGGATTTTACAGGCGGTACAGCCGTTGAAGTTGGTTTTTCACAACCGGCTGACCTGAAAAAAATCCGTTCAGTGTTGGCTGAAAATGGCTTCGCAGATGCATCAGTGCAACTCTTTGGTACTAGCCAAGAAGTACTCGTTCGCTTAGCCCCGCGCGGTGATGATGTGAAAGCTGAGGAGATTGGTAATCAGCTAGTTGCAGCTTTACAACAAGCTGACAGCAGCGTAGAAATGCGCCGTATTGAGTTTGTGGGTCCTAGTGTAGGTGAAGACCTTAAAGAGCAAGGTGGTTTAGCTATGCTGACTGCGTTGATCTGTATTCTATTGTATGTTGCTTTTCGTTTTGAATGGCGCTTTGCAATTGGTGCAGTAGCGGCACTCTTTCATGATGTAATACTCACGATGGGATTGTTTTCGATTCTAGATTTAGAATTTGACCTTACCATTTTAGCGGCAATACTTGCGGTGATAGGGTACTCCTTGAATGACACGATTGTTGTATCTGATCGTATTCGAGAGAACTTCCGTAAAGTGCGTATTGATGACACCATCGAAATCATTAATATTTCACTCACGCAAACACTTAACCGTACATTAGTAACGTCTATTACAACGATTCTTGTACTTGTTGCCCTATTTGTTTGGGGCGGTCAGACAATTCATGGTTTTGCGACTGCCTTACTGTTCGGTGTGTTCATTGGTACATATTCTTCAGTATATGTGGCCAGTTCTGTTGCAGTTGCAATGGGGGTAAGTAAAGAAGATCTTATTCCTGTTGAAGTAGAAAAAGAAGGCGCTGATTTAGACGCTATGCCGTAAAGTGTATTAGTGTATTTAAAAAGCCACACTCAGTGTGGCTTTTTTTGTTTCAATAAAATGACACTTGAGTATAATGAGAATCGTTTTCAATCATACTTTGAGGTTCTTATGTATAAACAGTTGGTAATTTTGCTAGCTGCAGCCAGTTTGACTGCATGTTCAGAAAAGGAAGAAGTAGCGCAAGTGCAAACAGCACCTGTTGAAAAAGCGGAAACTACGCTTCAGGCATATAAGAGTCAGGCTAAATCATTACTAGCCGATATTCGTACTCAAAATACGGCGCAAGAGCTAGAGAAAAGCTCTGCAAACTTAGTTAAAACATCGCGCAAGCTTTTATCAGAATTCACTGTTAAGTACCCTCAATGCCAAACGTATTTAGGGGCGCTTGATGCCGCAGCCGATCTCATCCCTACTTTACCTCTTGAAGAAATTGAAACGGGCTATCATGCTGATGGTAAGTTACCAAAATTTGATGATCCAGTGTGCTACCATGCCAAAGATTTATTAGTGCACCCAGCGACAGTGCAAGCAATTGCGAAGCAAGGCTTTAAATCTGAAAGCGCATACCAAGATGCTGAACTAGAAATTGTTGAAGTGATCGCGCATTTTGATCAAGTTGAGCGAGCTTTAAATTAAGCAGTGCGATACGATAAGGGCTGAGTGAATTCAGCCCTAATTTACTGACATAACATACTACTTAACCTCAGGTTTGGATAAAGATTTTGGAATAGAAAATGTTTTGAAAGCAAACTTACGTATCATCCAATGATGATATTTTGTTCAATATCAAGGCGCTTTTATGCAGTAATAGCGGGCTATTACAAATGAAAGCAATGCCGAGAGTGAAAAAATAGCTTTATTGGGCAAATTCGCTTATCCAGAGCTGAGGTTACTTATATAACGCTCTCCAGGCACACGTTCTGTAGCCATTTTTTTCAAAATAAAAATTCCGACAGTTATCATCGTAATTACTATTACCAACATCTATTCTATAATTGCTGATATACCAATTATGTAGAGACGTAAAACGGCCATTATTGAGCAAAGAAAAGTGCACATGGGGTCCACTGGATTGACCGCCTTGGCAGAGGGCTTGGCTTTTATTATTGGCGTAACGACCGAGCCACGCACCAGAATTAATTACATCTCCTGTTTGATAGCGCAAATTACTCATATGATAATATTGTGTCGCGTAACCACTGGAGTGGGTGACGCGAATATTACATGAAGAGTATCGGGTAACGGTGCCACCATGTGCCGCTTGTACCCAGGGGGTATTGCTTCCCCAGCCACCAGAACCATTGTTAAAATCTAATGACGAGTAAGGGTATCCAGAGCCTGTATTCGAATGCGCGCCGCCGCTATACCATGCGTAGCCCGATGGCCATGGAAAGCTCATATAAAAGTTATTACTTGGCTGCTCTGTAATTGTCACCGTGTGGTTTTGTGAGAGTAAAAGCGAGGTATTGCTAAGAGTGTCATATATATCAATTAACTGATGTAAAGCGTCAGAGGGGTGGACTTGTGTGTTGCTGAGTACACTTACCAAACTGGACGTGGCTGAATTAATTGGGCCTTGTAGCGTTTTTTCCTCAATTTTTTGTGCAAACTGATAAAAGCGTTGATTCAGTGTGATTGCTAAATCTTGGACTTGCTCAGCAAACCCTAGCTTGTCACTTAAAGTGCCAAAAGGCGACACTATATTTAACTTCGTCGGTTCACTTAATACGTTGCTTTGTAACTCCATTAATGCCAGTAAAAGTTTGGGGTTAATGCTAGAGTGCCCAGCCCAGTGGAGGATGATTTCTTTAAATTCTAGTAGGTGGGGTGCATTACGATAGAAAAAAGCATCCCAATCTTGGGTTTGTAATGTGTTGTTAAACACAAATTCATTCTCATCAATTGCTATGACTGCGTTAATGCTAGCTTTAACTAACGCGGTCTGTTCTGCACTAAGCTCTTTAGTTAAGTGATGTTGTCCTTGAGCTTGGACCAAACTGGTCACGGGCAATGTGAGTAATGACAGGTATAGTATTGATTTCATGTTGTATCCTTATCTTATTTTCTCTGACGTATTCCTTATATGTATATAAACTTGAAAACAAAATGTAAAATAATTGGTTAAAAAACACTCAGTCAACTGTATTGTATGATTTACGAACAGAGTTTATAAATGTGATTATGAGGATTACACAGGTTTAAAAGTTTAGATATTACAATGCCTTGCTGTTATATGGATGAAAAATTAGTTGCGTATATTGCAAAAGTGCTTGGCTGAGCTATTTTTATCTTTACAGAACTTTGTAGGGTGCGCTTATGAAACCGATTATTTTTATAGAGCAACTAGAAGCATTACTTGAAGAGCGGAAATTCAAAGAGCGTCGTCAGTTCAAGCAAATTGTTCATCCTTTATTTGAGCGCAGAATATGTCATCGGCGAACCCCTTATCCCCCAGCGATTAAATAAAGTAGTTAAAGCGTATTAGGGGGATTGAAATATCCTGACTAGGTTACGTTTTAGGGTACTGGTTATGACGCTATTAATAGTGGCTCTTATACTTCTATTCGTAGTAAACGTATATTTCAGATAGATGACTAAAGGTAGCACTAAGCGAAGTACCTTTGTATGTAGTTAGGTTCGTACTTTTAATGTACATATTATCTGTGTTTTGTCCTAATAATAGGCGTTTCGAGTGAAAACTGCTCGAACACGTTGTTTTTATCACTTTTCTTCAAATAAACGCTTGCGCTTTTTCTCCATCTCCCTATAATGCGACCCCACTGACACGGAGCGCTACGCTAACTTAGCAAAGCAAAACGAAGTCAGCGTCAAGTAAAACTTAACTTTAAAAAATTAAGTGTTGACAAAAAAATAGGAAAGCGTAACATGCGCAGCCCTAGCGAGATAAAGCAAAGCGCTTAATCATCGCAACGTTCTTTAAAAATATGAAGCAATCATCTGTGTGGGCACTCGTACAGATTGAGTTCTAACAGCGAACCTTCTTTCTTAGATTGAAGTGACGCAAAAAAATTAGAGTCTCA
>NZ_MIET01000010.1 GCF_003590335.1 Pseudoalteromonas sp. MSK9-3
TAAATCCAATAGAACAAGTTTGGAGTTGGCTCCGTCAGCACTGTTTATTCAATCGTACATTTAAGGGTTATGAAGATATTGTTGAGCAAGTTTCAAAAGCATGGAACAAATTCATTTCAGTTCCTGAGAGAGTTAGAAAGATGTGCTCAAGAGATTGGATAAAATTGACTTAATCTTTATGCAGATTGGTATGAATTCAGGGAGACGGAGTTTTGTCTTTAGACGCGGCTTTTTTATTACGCGGGCCCTTTTGTCTTCCTGACGAAGGTCAGGATCCACTACAGTATAAATGACAGCTAGAGAATGATTCCTTAGCGACTATCTCTTTATTATTCTCGCATATTGTGTGTGATAACGTATTGATGTATTCAACTCCCAAATTGCTCAATGAAGCAAAGTCATAAGTTCTACTATATCTACCTGAATGATGTATTTATTTGAAGGCACTGTAAGAGGTGTTGATTACTTACCTGTTACAGTGCCTAGACTGATCAGTGAAGTGTTTCGCCAAGTGACACAGGTACATCTGTTTGTTCTTTTATGGCATTAAGCACTGCGACAAGCGTATTGTGCTCACTTAAAGGGTGGGCGCGTAGGCTAATTGAGTTGATCTCTCCGACAGCTGCTAATCGCGCGATATTGACATTTATATTCTCAAGCGTGATTAGGCGAGTATTTAAATATACTTGGTTTTGCTTATTGATGGTAAATAAAGGGCTGATTTTGGGTTGTATAGTACTGATAGTGTTGTCTACACGATTCAACTCTAACGCAGTCTCGCGGTTAAAGCTGGCGGTAACAATAAAGAAAATAAGTAAAATGAATACGACATCCAACATGGGATTCATATCTACAGTGGCTTCTTGTGGGGTCAGTACTTTTTTTGAATTATGCATATAGTTGCTCTCCTTTTATGCCTTAACCCCAGCCTAGTAGGTGTTTGTATCTTTTTTGGTAACTAAATGTGAGTGTTAATATTTGCTTACAAATTACTTAGAGGAAGCCTGAAATCAATATAGGAGAGAAAGCGCAGTGGTTACTTTTATTAAGACCATAGCCGTTGTTGAGTTCTGAATTTATTATTCAAAAATAAGAAATAATGAGTTTTTATTATCCATGGATATTACAATTTATATTTTTTGTGGTTTTTTAGGTTGTTAGATTTATTAATCACTTTAAAATCATTTATTGGCTTGTATTTGTTTTTTATGTGTATTTTTGAAATGAACTTTCTAACATTCCGAGTTAGATAGGGTTTTGCAAATATGATTATTGCTTTATATTGTCATAAAGTGGTAACATGTTCGCCCAACCGAATAGCAGATTATTGCTGCATTTCTATTTGTTAATTAATTCATGTTTATACGTATTGCGACCTCTTTTAATAGGTGGCATTTCTGTGTGCGTGTGTTTTTTAAATAATATATGTGCAGTGTCCTGCTTTCACCCCGGTTGGCGCGCCTTAGCGAGAAGCCGGAACACACGAGATTAAGATTAACTAGTTTCTAATGAGGAACAAAGATGACAATGACACACGGTAAACTCACAGTAGCGCGAAACTTAAGCCCTGTAGCGGCAGCGACGGCATTTGCTTTGGCAAGTTTTGTTGCAGCACCAGTTATGGCTGAAGAAGTTGCTGCAAAAAAAGAATCGAAAATTGAAGCTATTACGGTAACGGCGACAAAGCGGTCGCAGGTTATTTATGAAGTGCCTATCGCAATGAGTGCATTTTCGGGTGATGACCTAGCTGCTCAAGGGATTTCTGATATTACCGATGTGGGTAAATTTGTTCCTAACCTTAATATAACCGGTTTTTCGGCAGGCCATAACTCATCGGCAAACCCTTTTATCCGTGGTATCGGTCTTCAGGATCATTTGATCACAACGGATCCTGGTGTGAGCGTTTACGTTGACGGCGTATACCTAGGCCGCCAAGTTGGCCAAAATTGGAATTTAGCAAACATCGAGCGTATTGAAGTTTTACGTGGACCACAAGGTACTTTATACGGTCGTAACTCAATTGGCGGTGCAATTAATATTATAACCAAGCAGCCAGGGCAAGAAGCCGTTACTAAAATGAGTGCAGAGGTAGGTACTCGTGGTCGTCTAAAGGGCAGTCTTTTTACGAACCAAGCCGTTAGCGACGATCTTGCATTTAATTTTAATCTTGGCTTTAATCGTCGTGGCGGGTTAGGTGAGTTCATTAACCTACCAAACGCTGAATATGATGTAGGTGAAAACCAAGAGTTTCACGGTCGCTTTTCACTAAAATATAATGCCAGCGACGATTTACGTATTGTGTTCACCGCAGATGCGAATGACGGTGAAGGTGGCACGCGTCCGTACACTACATTAATTGATGAAATGCCAAATGGACGTTTATATCAAAACGGGTTGCGCAACACTGATGTTGCGGCTGACCCATATGATAATGCTACTGGCACGCTTGCCACTTCTAAGGTGTCTAATAAAGCAAATGGTCTATCATTGACTGCTGATTACGATATTAACGAAGACTTAGGCGCGAAGTTCATTTTTAGTAAGCGTTCTTCTGAGTACATGGCTGGTCTTGATGACGATGGTACAAAGGTTGCGCTAGACCATTATCCAGAGCGTGGGACTGCAGATCAAACATCGGTAGAGCTGCAGTTTACAGGATACTTAGGTAATGTGGACTTTGTGACTGGTTTATATTGGTTCAATGAAGAAGGAAGTAACCGTCAAAGCTCTGATGAAGCAAGTTTTAACGGTGGGCCAACAAAGTTAGAGCTTGATCAAGAAACAACCAGTAAAGCGGTTTTTGTGAATGTGGGCTACGATGCCACAGATGATTTACGGTTATCAGGTGGTGTACGTTACACCGAAGATGAGAAGTCTGCGTCAACTAATGTATTTGATCCATTAGGAACTATTTACTCACAAAGAGAGTGGGATGATGTCTCATGGGAAGTGGCCAGTAACTATACTTTTGAGAATGGCTTAAACTGGTATGCGACGGTGCAGACTGGTTATCAATCAGGGCAGTATCCAGCCCGTCCTTATTTTTTGATAGATCAGTTTTTTGGTGCTGGCGGACCTGATAACCCAGAAGCTGCGGCAATTGTACGTGCTAATAATGCATTTATGGCCAGTGAAAATATCAGCGCGATAAACTATGAAACTGGTTTTAAAGGCCAGTTAACCAATGACTTTAGCATGAGCGTGGCTTTATTTAATACTGAGTATGATGATCTACCTTATCAGGTGAATGTGGTTACAGATTCAGGCTTTGATACCAATAATTTAATTGTTGAACAGACATCTCGAGGTATTGAGTTTGAAAGTACCTATATGGTGACTGATAACTTTACTGTACATTCAAGCTTAGGCTATATGGATGTCGATGTTGAAGAGCAAAATGGCGTAAAACCAGTTGCACCACTTACACCTGAATTAACCGCGGCAATTAGCCCATCGTACGAATTTGAATTAAGTAACAGCGCATTACTCACCACGCGAGTAGATGTATCTTATCGAGGTAGCATGTACGGTGAGCCTAGCTCTGATCCGCGTCGTATGACGCAAATTGATTCACGTACTACAGTAAACTTTGATATCTCATATGCCCCAATCAATGCTGACTGGACAGTCTCTTTGTATGGTCGTAATGTATTTGATGAGCGTTATGATGATGCTCGTTTGAATACTGGCGATTATATTTTGCTTATCAAGAGCAATGATGCGAGTGAGTTTGGTGTACGTTATAGTGCTACTTTTTAAAAAGTAACATAAAAGCGATAAAGGGAGCAGCTATCAGTTTGATAGTTGCCCCCTTTTTAAGATCTAACCTCTCTATTTTCTATCTAAATTCATCACTTTGACCCAAGCTTTTACGAAGTCATTAACAAAGCGCTCCTTTGAGTTATCAAAGGCATAGACTTCTGAGATAGCACGTAGCTCTGAATTGGAACCAAAAATGAGGTCAACGGATGTTGCACTCCACTGTTGTTGGCCTGTGCTACGGTTCATTCCGTTAAAGATACCCGGTTGATTGGATTTCTCCCATCGCGTTGCCATATCCAGTAAGTTGACAAAAAAGTCATTGGTAAGCGCACCAGGGTTGTTAGTGAGTACACCATGCTTTAAGCCCTTATAATTGGCATTGAGCACACGCAACCCACCTACTAACACGGTCATTTCTGGTACCGTTAAATCAAGTTGGTCAGCTTTATCAATGAGCATTTCAGTGGGGGACTTATAGCTTTTTTCTGTATTAAAGTAATTACGGAACCCGTCTGCATACGGAGTCAACAAATTAAACGAGTTAACATCTGTTTGTGCCTGACTCGCATCACCCCGGCCTGCGGTGAAGGGGACTGTTACCTCCATTCCCGCATCATTTGCTGCTTTTTCAATCGCGGTTGCTCCTGCAAGTACGATTAAATCAGCTAACGACACATGGCGGCGCTTTAAAAAGCCATTGTTTGCTGTGGTTTGTATTTCTGTAAGAGTATTTAATACTTTAGTCACCTCAGCTGGGTTATTGGCTGCCCACTCTTTTTGTGGTGCTAGTGCGATACGTGCACCATTGACCCCGCCACGCATATCTGAATCTCGGTAACTAGCCGCTGCGGCCCACGCAACACGAACCATTTCAGACACGGTTAAACCTGAGTTCGCGATGCTCTTTTTCAGTCTTTTTATATCTTTACTTTTAAGTTGTGATTGAGTGCTCTCTGAGATCGGATCTTGCCAAATATGGGCTTCTTTAGGCACTTCATTACCTAAAAAGTTACGAGTCGGGCCCATATCTCTGTGCGTTAATTTGTACCATGCTTTTGCAAACGCCAGTTGGTATTCTTTAGGGTCCGCTAAAAAGCGCTCAGCAATTTTACGATAGGCCGGATCATACTTTAAAGCTAAATCAGCAGTGGTCATTACGGGCGGGTTAAACTTGCCTTTAACATGTGCATCAGGAACAATTTTATGGAGTGACTTGTCAGTAGGAACCCATTGGATAGCACCAGCTGGGCTGCGTGTTTGCTGCCACTCGAATTGTAGTAAATTACTTAAGTATAATGAGGTCCATCGTGTAGGTTGCTGGGTCCAAGCACCTTCTAAGCCACTTGTCACGGTATCTTCAGAGTGGCCTTTACCACAGGTATTTTTCCAGCCAAGACCTTGCTGCTCTTGGCCTGCAGCTGCTGGCGCTTTACCTACGCATTTTGATGGTTTGTGCGCACCGTGCATCTTTCCAAAGGTATGGCCACCGGCAATAAGTGCTAACGTTTCTTCATCATTCATCGCCATACGGGCAAAGGCGTGACGAATATTTTTAGCTGAACCTAAGGGGTCTGGTTTCCCCTTTGGTCCTTCAGGGTTTACATAAATTAACCCCATGTGGGTTGCTCCTAACGGGCGCTGTAATTTACCATCTTTTTGCTGTCGATCACTGGCGAGCATTTCAACTTCTGGGCCCCAGTAAACTAAATCAGGCTCCCAGTCGTCAGCACGTCCACCGGCAAAACCATAAGTTTCAAAACCCATACTTTCAAGTGATACATTGCCAGCCAGTACCATTAAGTCTGACCAAGATAATGATTCACCATATTTTTGCTTTATAGGCCAAAGTAGCCTTCTTGCTTTATCGAGGTTGCCATTATCTGGCCAGCTATTGAGAGGGTCAAAGCGTTGTTGCCCGCCGCCTGCGCCGCCTCGGCCATCAAGCGTACGATAGGTACCTGCACTATGCCATGTCATACGAATGAAAAATGGTCCATAGTTCCCAAAGTCTGCAGGCCACCAATCTTGTGAGGTAGTGAGCACGGTTTCAATGTCACTTTTTACTTTAGCTAAATTAAGACTCTTAAATGCTGTGGCATAATCAAAGTCATTACCTAATGGATTTGATCGAAGATCATGATCACGTAATGCCGATAGGTCTAGTTGGTCAGGCCACCAGAATTGATTTGATTTAGCATGACCATCTTTGGCCATACCTGATCCAATTGCTCCTTTAGGTTTGCTTATTTGGTCTGATTGAGCGGTGGCAATATTCGATGCGAATACGAGACCTATTAATAGTGTGACTGCAGATTTGGAGAATACTTGCTGTTTTTTCATTGTCCCAGTTCCTGTTTAAACGATAGTGTCGTTCTGTAAGCCATGCCATCATAATAGATGGCATAGCTTTCTCATTACTTAGTACTAATTTAGAGTAATGAATATGTTGTTTAATGTATTTTGAATTAAAACGATTAGCGCAATCGAAAAACTCAATGTACTTAATTGCCGATCCCTATTTTCGCGGTATTACATGGATTATTGTCAGTGTATTTCATGAATGACGACAAATTGTAAATGTAATTAATCACATTTTTATCACATAAAAATAACAAATAAATGGCTATGTGTATTTATGCTAAAACTTCGGGCTGAGTGGTGTAGGAAAGTGGCTAGAGTTATGTTTTTAATTCGATTAATGAGAAGTGACTTTTATCATAGTTGAAATATCGCCATATAAAACTGTTATAAAAGCGATATTAATTGTCGTTTTTAGCTCTAATGACTGGTTAGCTTTTAAAAATCTCAGCCCATGTTAGATTAAATTTTTTAAGATATTTCTGCAGCCGACTCGAATCATTCGCTTGCACTTTTAAAGTTCGGCTGACATCAAATAAGGCTCTACCCGCAGAGGCCATGGTTTTATGTTGAGCGCAGATAGATAAAACAAAGTTAAGTTGATTGGCATCGAATACATCAAGTTGAGCGATTTGTTGTGTTGATAGATGTTGCACTAATGCGTTGTGTGTAGTTTGACTGACAGGTAAGTGCCAATCATTTTTTAAGCGTTGTATTTCTTCAAGTACATCGACTGTAGTTATACGGGAGGAATCGGCTAAAGTGCATAGCCTGGTTATCGCAGAGCTTAAATCTCGAAAGTTCCCCGACCAACAGGCTTCAGGTGACGTTGAAAATGCCAAAAATGCCTGTTTGGCTTCTTTATTGAATTGAACCCGTTGGCCTGTTTTTTGTGTAAAGAGATCAATTTCAAAGTCGACATTGGCGGGTATGTCTTCTTTACGGGCTTTTAAAGGCGGTAATGAGTAGGTCCATAGGTTGATCCGGGCAAGGAGATCATCGCGAAATCTCCCTTTGGCAATCTCTTGTTTTAAATCCTTGTTGGTCCCCGCGATAAGTTGAAAGTTACTCTGCACGGATTTATCGCTGCCAACAGGGTGGAAGGTTTTATTTTCAATAGCATGTAGCAGCATTGCTTGCTCTTCAAGTCCAAGCTCAGCGACTTCATCGAGGAATAACACACCGTTGTTTGCACAAAGTAAAAAGCCATCGCGAGATTGCACTGCGCTGGTAAACGCGCCTTTTGTGTGACCAAATAAGGCTGCCATAGCATTTTCACCTCTTAAGGTCGCACAATTTACCGATATGAGCTCTCCTTTGAGCATAGAACGCTTTTTTTTCAGCTGATAAATTCGTGTCGCGAGTTGGCTTTTACCCGCACCAGTAGGTCCTGTGAGTAATATAGGCTCTAGCGAGCGAATCGCGACTTTTTCGATCTGGGAAATAAGGGCATTGAAGGCGTGGTTTTTAGTTTTGATACCGCCTTTTAAAAACTCTTTACCAGTTTGGTGTTCAATATCAAATCGAGTTGCTAATTGATCATATTTAGAAAGGTCTAAATCAATCACTTGTGTGCGGCCAATAGACTTATTTTGTTTGCTATTGTCCGGTGATGTTTGGATTAATCGACCAGGAAAATGTCGGCTTTCAGTAAGTAAGTAGCTACATATTTGCACAACATGGGTGCCGGTCGTGATGTGAAATAAGTAATCATATTTTTCAGTATTAAAGCTTTGTTTTTGGCACCAATCAAACAACTTAGCATAGACCTCTTCAAAGTCCCATGGGTCAATGAAGTTAATATCGTGCAAGGTCAATGTTGTTTCAGGAGAGATTGATTCGATATCAACGGCGATGTTATTTGCGAGTCGACTGCTGTGGTTATCATGCAAGAGGTGTAAATGATCGATAATTAAATTATCTTGGCTACATAAACTAACATTAGGTCGCCATTTAGCCCATCGATCACCCCTTTTCCCATTAAAATCTAGTTGGGTCCCAATCAAACTGACTGCAATTGTTTTTTTCATGATGTATCTATTTAGATGCTTTTGTATCTAAAAGGATATTTGTTGTTACTTTTAAGCGCAAGGGAAATCATATTTACAACGTGTCAAAATTTTAAATGTAGCTAAGTATCAATGCTTTATGTTTTTATTTTTTAATTTTTCTATTGTTGGCATACGGCTTGTAATCCTGCTACTCACTTAATTGAGTGGCTATGGTATTACGTAATCGTATGGCAACACTCATACTTTTCAGAATAAAATAAGATAGAGAAAATTGAGAACAATGACTAAGCAAAATTACAACATCATCGCGCAGGTTGGAAGAGCCCCAATTAAAGCATGGACTAAAGGGGTGGCATTTGAAGAGCAGGCTCAGCAACAACTGCACAATATTGCGGCTATGCCTTTAGTACACTCTCATATTGCAGTGATGCCGGATGTCCATTTAGGTAAAGGCGCAACAATTGGCAGCGTGATCCCCTCCGTGAATGCCGTTATTCCTGCAGCCGTTGGGGTAGATATTGGCTGTGGTATGGTTGCCACTAAAACTTCTTTAACAGCAAGTCAGTTACCTGACAACTTATTAGGCATACGTCATGCATTCGAGGCGGCCGTACCTCATGGTAGAACTGGTGGTCGAAGTCGAACTGACAGGGGGGCTTGGCACAATATCCCTGAAGTGGTTGCGAATGAGTGGATAAAACTACAAGCGCGTTTTGAGCGTATCTGTGAAAAACATCCGGCAATAAGAAAAAGCAATACCGTGCATCATTTAGGAACTATGGGGACGGGCAATCATTTCTTAGAGCTTTGTTTAGATGAAAACGATGCAGTATGGATCATGCTGCACTCAGGCAGTCGCGGTGTGGGAAATCGCATTGGGAACTACTTTATTGAACTAGCGAGAAAAGAGATGCAGCGCCACCAATTAAATTTACCTGATATGGATTTGGCGTATCTAGAGGAAGGAAGTGATTATTTCGATGGCTATGTTGAAGCCGTGGAATGGGCGCAAGATTTTGCGGCTAAAAACCGTGAAATTATGATGTTTAATGCGATTGTTGCGTTGAAAAAGATGTTACCCATTGAGTTTTCAACCGCTGAATTGGCGGTAAATTGTCATCATAATTATATTTCACGGGAACACCATTTTGGTAAAGACTGCTTCGTGACAAGAAAAGGTGCAGTGCGCGCTGAAAAAGGCGAAATGGGGATCATTCCTGGAAGTATGGGCGCACGGTCCTTTATTGTTAAGGGGCTTGGGAATCCAGAGAGCTTCAATAGCTGTAGTCATGGTGCAGGGCGAGTTATGTCGAGAACACAAGCAAAAAAAGTGTACAGTGTTAGCGATCACATTACTGCAACAGAGGGCGTGGAGTGCCGCAAAGATGCCTCGGTCATTGATGAAATACCGCATGCGTATAAAGATATAGACAAGGTTATGGCGGCACAAAAAGACCTCGTTGAAGTGGTGCATACCTTAAAGCAAATTGTATGTGTAAAAGGGTAGATGGTTATATGAATTCTGATTATTTAATTATTGATGGCGCTCAAGGTGAGGGCGGCGGTCAGGTATTGAGAACAGCTTTGACATTGTCTATTTTAACACAGCGGAAAATCGAATTTATCAATATTCGAGCAGGTAGAAAAAAGCCTGGTTTATTGAGGCAACATTTAACGTCTGTATTAGCTGCTCAAGCGGTATGTAAAGCTGAGGTTGACGGCGTTGAACTAGGTTCCAGCCGTATCCGCTTTTCACCAGGGGAAATTAAAGCGGGTAACTTCGAGTTTGCTATTGGTACTGCTGGTAGTACAGCTTTGGTGTGTCAAACGATTTTACCTGTACTGGCACTGGCAGCTGAGCGTTCGACCGTTCTGTTTGAAGGCGGCACACATAATGGCATGTCTCCTTCACTGAGTTTTTTACAGCAATCATTTCTCCCTATTCTGGCACTCATGGGTGTGCGTTGTAAAGTAGATGTATACTCGTTGGGCTTTTACCCCGCGGGCGGGGGTAAGTGGCAAATAACGATTGAGCCTACGGCTGCATTTAACCCCATTCAGATAGTGGATAGTGGGAGCCATTTCGCGAACAAAATTGAAAGCTGTGCAATTCATGCACTGTTGAGTGCTTTACCCAAGCGTATTGGTGACACGGAAGTGGCGACTGCTAAAAAGTTGTTAGATTGGCAGCAAGTTTCGAGCAGTGTACAGCAAGTGAGCTCAAAGGGTCCGGGTAATAGCTTTCAACTGTCTATTGCAAGTAGCACACATCGCAGCGTATTTGAGGTGATAGGTGAGCGCGGACTTGCTGCGAAAGAAGTCGCTAGGCGAGCTGCGGCACGAGTAAGTACATTTATTGAAGCGCATGCCGCTATAGAAGAGCAGCTAGCAGATCAATTGCTACTACCGATTGCGCTGGCTGGCAGTGGTAGTTTTACGACGACGAAGCCGAGTTTGCATACGATCACAAATATTGATGTGATCAAGCAGGTACTCGGTAAAGTGTTTGTTGTTGAGCAATTGACAGAGGTTTTGTGGCGTATTTCACTGCATAACGATGAGTTAAAACCGCGTTAA
The DNA here is from genome assembly GCF_003590335.1 of Pseudoalteromonas sp. MSK9-3. Classification (GTDB taxonomy): domain Bacteria; phylum Pseudomonadota; class Gammaproteobacteria; order Enterobacterales; family Alteromonadaceae; genus Pseudoalteromonas. Next base: position 10,710 of record NZ_MIET01000010.1, read on the forward strand.
GATGAGTCGTATTTCACGTTCATGTATTGGTAAAAATAAGTAGGTAGAGTAATGGCAAGTGGATTGAACAAGGTGTATTTGGTCGGGGGGCTGTCAGAGATGCCTTACTTGGGCAAGCGTCTAAAGATCAAGATTATGTTGTGGTGGGGCAGACGTCTGAGTCCATGCTCGCCTTGGGTTTTCAATCTGTTGGGCGCGACTTTCCTGTTTTTTTGCACCCTGACACAAAAGAGGAATATGCGTTAGCGCGCACAGAGCGAAAAAATGGCCGAGGATATACCGGTTTTTCGGTCAATGCAGCGGTGTCAGTTACTTTGGAAGATGATCTTGCTCGGCGCGATTTAACCATCAATGCGATGGCGATGGATAACGAAGGTAACATAATAGATCCTTTTAATGGTCGAAATGACTTAGTAGATAAAGTGCTCAGACATACGTCAGAGGCATTTATCGAAGACCCAGTAAGAGTGTTACGCATAGCACGATTTTTAGCACGCTATGGTGATACTTGGACTATTGCGCCGCAAACTTATTTATTGATGGAGCAGCTTCGAGATAGTGGCGAGTTATCACATTTGGTCCCTGAACGAGTATGGCTTGAAACCGAAAAAGCCCTTGGAGAAACCTATCCGCATTTATTCTTTGAAACACTCAGTGATTTTGGAATCTTTCCTGAAATTGAGGTGATGAAAGGTATACCGCAGCCTGTAAAGCATCATCCTGAAGGAGATGTATACACCCATACGATGTTGGTACTGAAAAGAGCTGCCGAGTTAAATTTTGATATTGAAGCGCGGTTTGCTGCTTTAACGCATGATTTTGGTAAAGCGTATTGTTATAAACAGTATGGTTACTTACGAGGGCACGAGCAAGCTGGAGTCGCTGTCATTGACGCATTTTGTGCACGACTAAAAATACCCAATCGGTTTAAGTCAATAGGGAAGTTAACCAGTGACAATCATACTCGATGCCATAAACTATTTGAGCTAACAGCAAAAAAGGTGCATAAACTGATTGTTGAGAATATGGATGCACTGACTCACCCTGAACGATTTGAACATTTTCTGCAAGCGTGTTTATGTGATGCCCAAGGCAGAGGGGAGCGCTTTGTCAATCGTGCTTACCCGCAATTACTGGCTGCGCAAAGATTATTTACAGCATTAAAAACGTTAGATAGAAAAGCCATAGTGCAAAAGGCGCTGTTACAAGGGAGGCAAGGTTCTGATATAGGTCAGTTCGTGCGCGAAGCAGAAATTCATTGTTTACGAACTTGTTTTGATAACTTAAAAAAGAACAAAGAGAGAACACCATAATGGCAGTCATTGAGCGCAAGCGTATCGTCGAGCGACGAATTGAAGAGGCGGTGCATACCGAGATAATGCGCCGTATAAAAGCAGCGGAACGCGAACATAACGTCAAGGTGTTGTTTGCGATTGAGTCAGGTAGCCGCGCTTGGGGGTTTGAATCACCCAATAGTGACTATGACGTGAGGTTTATTTATGCGCACCCAAAAGAGTGGTACTTGGCAGTAAACCTAGATGATAAAAGGGATGTGATTGAATACCCCATCGTAGATGATATAGATATTAATGGTTGGGATATAAAAAAGCACTCAAGCTTTTTTTTAACTCAAACCCGTCATTTATAGAATGGTTACAATCGCCCATAGTGTATGTCAGTGATGAATGCTTTACCAAGCAAGCTCAAGCGCTCATGCCAGTAATAGCCTCGTCTGAAAAAGCGATTTACCATTATTTACATATGGCGAAAGGTAATTACCGAGAATACCTTAAAAAAGAGGTGATTCCGTTAAAGAAGTATTTTTATGTATTACGAACTTTGCTGGCGATTATGTGGCTTGAAAAATACGATACACCTGCGCCCATTGAGTTTGAGAAGTTGCGAGAATTAGTTGCACATAATACGGATTTAGATGATGCTATCACCCTGTTATTGGCACGTAAACGAGTGAGTTTAGAAAAAGAGTTTATCCCTGCTGAACCTGCGATCAATGCATTTATAGAATCAGAGTTAGCACGTCATGAGAGTTACCGAGCTAAATACCAAGCACGTGACGTTGATGTAGAAGTGCTTAATCAATTATTTCGTGATGTACTCGATAAATATTCGTAGGTATTTGGTCGCACCGTTTTACTATGTATTTGACAATATAAAGGTTACGCACAGATAAGCATAACCTTTATAAATTGATGCTGTATTTTCGGCCTTAGTACTAAGAGTTAATAGTTAACCTCAGCTCTTGGTAAGCGAATTTGCCCAATAAAGCTATTTTTCTCACTCTCGGCGTTGCTTTCATTTGTAATAGCCCGCTATTACTGCATAAAAGCGCCTTGATATTGAGTGAAATATCATCATTGGATTGTAAGTAAGTTTGTTTTCAAAACATTTTCTATTCCAAAACCCTTATCCAAACCTGAGGTTAGTTAGATTGCTCGGAAATCCCTAAATAATGATTTACAGACGACTTCATCATGTTGACTAGTGCGTTGTCTAGATATTGATATTCATCGGGAATATCGAGTATATGAATTTCTTTATGGGCGATGTGCCGGGTAAACTGCGCGAGTAACCGGTTTTTGTGTTTTTCCTCCATCACAAAAATGATATTAGCCCATTGAATATCTTTGCTATTGACGGTTCTGTTGGCTTTTACACTGGTGCCAGCAGACCTCACCGAAATAAAGGGGTGATGTCGCCAAATATGCTCCCCTGTAGGGCTACGCCACTTATTCCGACTGCAAATAAACAAGATATTTGTTACGTCTTGATGTCCTTTTGTCATGTTATTAGCTTCCATGGCTGTGCGAAAATTTTTCACCTTTAAATACCTTTATTGGGTTGCCTCGCTCAAGTGTCTGGTGCTGTTGCCAGCGGACTTTTTCTTGCTGTGTCATGTGCTCATGTTTTAGTGCTTCTAACTTTTGAAATAACAAGATACTTGCTAGGCGTTTGTTCGCGTGTTGACTACGTTCACTTTCTACACGTACAGATAGGCCTGTAGTGTGGTGCGTTGCGCGTACGGCAGAATCAGTCGTATTGACGTGTTGACCGCCGGCACCAGAAGCTCGGCATGTTTGAAAAGTGACGCCTCGGTCCAGTTGTGCTTCATTGACCTCGTACATTTGGCCACTAAAAAACCAGTTTTTACGCTTATGTTTTGGGCGGTATTTACTTTGGCATACCCATAGCATAATACCTTGCCAAGACTTCGCTAAGCGCTGTGCAGAATCAAGCTGAAGTAACACTGATTTAAAGCAGCCACGCTCTTTGAGTTCTTTAGCTTCAATGACCGTAAGTTTGACTCCTTGAGCACAGCATTGTTTTTCAATTACTTTTAACGCCAGCCCTACTGCTTGACAGCATTCTAACGGTCCTTGGCCTGCAGACAGTTGCAATAAGATCATGCTGAACATTCTCCATTGGTCTTAAAGGTTAATACTGGGCGCAGTTTTGCAATGACAGTAATTAACCCTGCATCGATCATATCTTGGATCACTGTTTCGCATTTTTTGTATGCTTGAGGTGCTTCGTCATATAACAGTTCTTTACTGCTGCATACTACGCGGCTGCCTAGCGCTGTGCGATATAAGTCTTCACGTTTGTATTTATGACCTAGCCGGCCATGGCATTCTCCGCGTTTCCACTTTCTACCAGCGCCGTGCGCTAATGAGAACAAACTTATATTGTGGCTTTGGGTTGGCGTTTCATCTGTAATAAGTGGCTTGACTAGATAGCTATAATCTCCGCGAGAACCAGGGATCACAACATAGCCTTTGTCACTGGGTGTTGCTCCTTTTCTGTGTAACCATCCCGCTTTACCCTCGATATTTTTTGCTGAAACGAGGTTATGATTGATATCTACTACACAATTACCATTGGCACGAATTGCATCTAAGAAGCGGAGTGCGATGAGTTCACGGTTTAATTCAGCCCAGCGAACGGCCTCATTATGTTGATTCATATAGCTATGAAAATTCTTGTCGTCGACAGTTAAACCATGATGATTATAGTTGGCAATATGCTCTACTAAAATCGATTGACCCAGGCCACGAGAACCAGAGTGAACCAGAAGTTGTAGGTGCTTTTTGTTAAGCCCTAAAGTATCAAATGTAGTGTGATCATAAATGTGTTCAATGGCTTGAAACTCAGCAAAATGATTACCACCTCCTATGGTTCCTAAAGCTCGGTCATAATTGTGTATATTGATGCCTTTTTCTACTTTTCGACTGGCTACTAATGCGGACCAGCTTTCATCTAAGGGTTGCTCAACATGTGCAAACTTTTTAGCGAGTCTCTCTAAATTGACCTTTGATACTTTTGCTGAGGTTTGCCAAAGCGACATGCCGCAGCCGATATCGTTTCCAACCAGTGCTGGATAGATTTTATTTTGAGTAAAAAATGCCGCCCCAATCGGGTAACCACGACCAGGGTGCAAATCAGGCATTCCTGCGACATAATGCATGTCTGGCAAGTTTGATGTTTTAATCAGTTGTTCGATTGCCAGCCCTTCAATCCACGTATCTGCAGATGCAATAAGGCTAACATTGTTAGTAATTTTTTGGACGGATTTGTCCATAGTACCAATTCCTTTCTCTGGGTAGAAAATTAGGATTTAAAACGTAATACGTATTGGCAGGTCTGGATCTAAGTCGCGTTGACGCGGATGAAACTCACGGTATGTATTTGCATATATAAGGGATGCAAATAAATGACGATTAAGTCACTCGTTTCTTATTGGATAAGACCTGCAAAGGTTGTTGATGTCATAGTCATAATGTTTTCTCCTTTACAGTTAATAGATTAAATGAATTTGGGGTATCTCTTGAACGGGCGCATCTTATTAAAATCGATAACGTAAAGCAATATTTAATTTATTTTTTATAAATAAGTATAAGTGAGTTGCGTGTTATTTTTTCGCTTAAAGTGCCCCTCATTAATATAAACACCCAGCTTTCACTTTTTCACAATTCGCGCACACTTTCCTACAGCTAAGCACACGAATATTACAGGTTGTGTCGGTATTATCGTTGTTATTGAAGCAAGTAATAGGACATAACATGTTAAATAAAATTTCTTTTTTAGCAGCATTATTCTGTGTTGGCGCTAGCCAGGCTAATGAGTTAAGTGATCGTAATTTAGTCACTCGATCACTGACGGTACAAGACAGTGAATTACAAGTTGTTGGCGCTTTGGGTTACGGTAAAAACGGTGATGAAGACGGCATTGAAGTTGGTCTTGATGCACAGTATGGCTTAAGCGATGATTGGACAATCGGCTTAGGCCATACTCGTTATCGATTTTTAGAGAGAGGAAATAATGATTTAGGCCTTGAACTGACTGTGGGCGCAGGTTTAAAAGGTATGTACGAAAAGTCAGGGCGAGGCAATGTTGACGTACTAGGCTATGGTGCTGATGTTACGGGTAAATATGTCTACTCGCAAGATACAGCCTTGCTATTTGGTGCGCAATATGTGTTTTGGAATGTACAGCATACGGATAAAAATGCGGATGAATATCGATTTAATTTAGGCGTACAGCATCAAGTACTTGAGGATGTGGTGATAAGTGCTGACTACACACTCAGAAGCTTAAATGATATGACGCAATCAACGGCACATGAAGCGTCGGTGTCAATGAATTATGCACTGTCTAAAAACTTAGATACAGGCGTGTTTGTTAACTACTCTAGTTTTGACCCAGTAAAAAACGGCTTCACGGCGGACAGTGCTAACAAACAAGGTATTGGTGGGTATATAAGCTATCGGTTCTAGTTTTTAACTCTATGAGGTTCAACGATTTAGGACTTGCTGATATACGTCAGTAATAAAAGTTAAAAACGCACTTACTTTCGGCAACTTTGCCCTGTTTCGAGGGTAGAGTGCGTAAACATCGACTTCCGGCATTCCCCATTCTGGCAGGATCTGAGCTAAGGTTCCTGTCTTTATTTCTTTAGTACACATATATTCAGGTAGTACAGCAATGCCTAATCCATCTAGCATTGACTGTTTGAGTAAAGCAAAATCATCAACCAGTAAGCGAGGTTTGTTGAGAAGCGTAAAAGACTGACCATTATTTAAACTTAAGTGTAATCGAGTATCGTTATTTGCGGGGTTCATAATGAGCAGCTGATGTTCTGCAAGTTGTTCTACTGCAGTTGGGGTACCGTATTGCGCGAGGTAACTTGGGCTGGCAAACAACTTACGGGAAATACTGCCAAGCTTTTTGGCGATAAGCGTTGAATCATCTAACTGGCCTATACGTATTACGACATCGAACCCTTCTTCAATAAAATCAACTCTGCGATTCACTAAATTTAGTTGGACGTTGATCTCAGGGTATTTGTGCATGAATTGACCCAATGCAGGACGCAGCACTTGCTGACCCATTGCAACGGATGCACCTACTTTAAGCTGGCCTTTGTAATTATTGAGTAATTCAACGACTGAGTTGTTGGCTAAATCTATCTCTTCTTGAATGCGTTTGCAGTGGACAAGGTAGCGTTTACCCGCTTCGGTTAAGTGCTGCGATCGCGTTGAGCGCTCTAATAACGTGATGCCTAATTGCGTTTCCAAGCGTGATAATTTTCGGCTGACGTTTGCTCTGGGGATCCCCAACCTATCCGCTGCCAAAGTGAAACTACTCGCTTCTACCACCGCTAAGAAAACCATCATGTCATTTAAATCATGCTGCATACAGTAATAAAATAATTGTTGTTAAATATGAGAATATCATATCAATAATAGTGTATATATCAATCTAATTATGGGGCGTACTATGAGCACATCAACGAGATGATAAGTCAATAAAGGGGGATAATATGCAAATATTAACAAAAGACTCATTACCATTGGGTGGGTTTGCGGGTTTAACTGAGCATCGTTTGGTGACTGATAGCCGGGTGTTTGCTGGTAGAAAAAGTCCAGACACATTCGAAGGCATTGGTAATTTTGTTTACCTTGCTGACGCTAGATTTAACCCGATGGGCGAGACACATATGCACCCGCACAAAGAAATTGATGTAATTACCATTATGATGGATGGACGCATTAGTCATGAAGGATCATTAGAGCATGGGCAAAGCCTTGTTGCGGGTGAAGCGCAGGTACAGCGAGCGGGTGGAGAAGGGTTTGAGCACAACGAAGTAAACCCAGACATGGGCAAAAATAGATTGCTACAGCTATGGGTTTTACCGGATGAGCTAGGTGAGCCAGCAGCTTTTAAGCATTACTCATTACAGCATGGGGTTACCCGGATCTATGGTGGTAGTAAGAAGCAAACTGACACATTTTACAGTTCGACCACCATAGATATTGTACGTTTGAGTACAGGAGAAGTCTTCAATGAAAACAGCGATGTGTTGATTTATGTGAGTAAAGGCAATGCTTTAGTCTCCAGTGGTGATGATAATTATGAGGCTGATGAAGGAAGCTTAGTGCGTAGTGATGGTATTCGTATTGAAGCAAAAAATGACCTTGAAGTTGTGGTTGTGACAGTGATAACTAGACAGGTATAGTATTTAATTAAATACTTTAGGGACAAAACCATGACATCGATTAATCCACACCTTCTTGCTTTCATTAACTATGTCGCACTTGTGCCATTGGTGTATTTTATTCCCGGCTGGATAGACCCTTATTTACCGAGTAATGAACTACTGCAAGTGTGTATTATTGTAGGATTGATTGTTCCTATAATATCTTATGTTGTTAACCCTGTAGCTGCATATTTTTTGGAGTGAACCCTCAGTGTAAGTGAACTGAGGCTTCTAGGGTTGTCATGATATAAGCTTGAATGAATCAAGTTATAATTGTTGGGTTAGCCAGCTTACGATAAGTTGCTCTAAGTTAAGGTCTTTTTTAAATAGAGGGTACCCGTGTTCAGCGCCTTTGTAACTGATGAATTTACTGTTGCTGTGTGTGGCACTATCAAACAGCTTTTTGGCACTAATGTAAGTATTTCCATCTTGTTCAGCGGCAATAATGAGGGTGGGGGTGTTTGCTAAACTTGTTTGGTAACGGCGAATATTATCGTCATTTTGAGCCGATGAAAAAAATACCATGGCTGAAGTAGGCGCACTTTGTGCAAGTGATATGGCTTGAGCCCCACCACAGCTTGCTCCAATGACTGCGATTTGGCCATTTTTACCTGTTTTGTGTTTCAAAAAATTGTACCCTAGCGCGACATCACTTGGCCAATGTTTAGATAGATTTAGCCAAGCAGCACGTCGGCTGTTTTCAGGTAGGTCTCTTATTTTCTCGATATTATATTGTTGATTTTTACTTTCTCCAAACCCTCTAAAATCGAGGCTAAGCGCATGTATACCTTGGCGAGATAACATATTACCAATACTTTCATACATGTTCTTGTTATGGTTGCACTGATGAAGCATTAATACGGCATTATGGCTTGTTATTGTAGACTCAAAAAAATCCGCTTTGAGAGTGAATTTATCTTGTGTGGTTAATGTGAGTTCTTGTGCATAGAGCGCGCTAGAAAAATAGAGGGAAAAGATGAGTACACCAAGCTTTTTATAATCTTTCATTATATTCCTTATAATTTCAATGTTCTTTCAAGTTAACTATAACTTTACTCTTTTTCAGTGATTTTCGTTAAATTAGACAAAAAATGCGTTGAGATGAAAATGTCAGGCCAGTTTAATTAACCTCAGATTTGGATAAGGGTTTTGGAATAGAAAATATTTTGTAAACAAACTTAACTACAATCCAATGATGTTATTTTGCTCAATATCAAGGCGCTTTCATTTGTAATAGCGAGCTATTACAAATGAAAGCAACGCCGAGAGTGAGAAAAATAGCTTTATTGGGCAAATGCGCTTCTCCAGAGCTGAGGTTAATTATTCTCAACCACACCTCTGTAGCGCCAATGCTTGGTTGAAGTACATTTAGTGTTGCTAGGGAAGGTTGCTATGCGTCAATACCGATCGTAACCTTGAAATAGTAATGTCTGAGTTTTTTTAGTTACTCTATTGATATTGATGCTTATTTTTATTGTTTTTCTTTTTGTTTTCTATTTTCGAACAATAATAAAAAGTGATTAAGATTTTAATGAACCGCAAATGTACGATGAGTGCATGTTTTAGGTAAGGTATTGTAACCATGAAAAATAGACTTTTACTTACACTTATTAGTACTTTGTGTTTGAGTGCTTGCTCACAAAGTATCACCCGTATTGAGAATGAATTATTTTCAGTAACAGGAAAGAAATATCAAAATATGTACCCTAGTACGCATCAAGGGAATGGCCCTCACCATGCTTATGATGAAGTAGACTTTTTATTACCAACTGAAAAGAAAGTGGTTGAGCAGGGCATGATCAGTTTTGCGCACTCAGGTATTGATAAGACGTTTGGCTTTGAATATGAGAAGTTACTCTCGCCTACTTTTGAAATAAGCAAAGGAAATGTCGGGCATATCACATGGCTTGGACATGCAAGTTTTTTAATACAGAAAACAAATGGTGATGCATTGGTGACAGATCCTGTTTTTGGGGAGTTTGATGGCTATGGCTGGCTTGGAAGCAAGGTTATTAATGACTTAAATCGCTTGGGTGAAGCTCCGATAAAAGCAGACCAATTGCAGTTTGTAACAGGGGTCATGGTGTCTCATAATCACTACGATCACTTAAACAATGATTCTTTGAATAGTTTTAATGACGGCACCACTTTGTACTTGCCACTGGATACCGCTGATGATGTGAATTATCAGCAAGGCCCTATTGTTGAAATGGGGTGGTATACACAAACTCAACATAATAATACCGGCCTTCACTTTTTACCTGCAAATCATACATCTAGTCATGGTGCATTCGATACAGATGAAAGCTTGTGGGGGAGTTGGTTAATGGATGATGGTAAGCATAAAGTTTATTTCGCCGGAGATACGGGTTATAGCCCTATTTTTAAAGATATACAGCAAAAAGTAGGCGATATAGATGTATGTTTAATGCCTATTGTAGCGTACCCTCGCGGGGCAAGAAAAATGCATATGTCACCAGAAGATGCAGTACAAGCTGCACAAGACTTGGGTTGTAAAGTGTTTATTCCATGGGGCTACGGTACTTGGGCATTAGGTTTTGAACATGTTAATGAGCCTTTACGCCGTCTAGAAAGAGCTGTTCAAGATATGAAGCCTAACTTTATTGTCAAAACTCTACTTGTTGGACAAGGCGTAAATTACGCTGAGCTATTAAGTGCGTCTAAATAAAGGCTAGTCTAAAGGTCAAAGTAGTATTACATACTAAGGTTTTGGAGGTCAGTGTATGAAAATACAGTGGCCTTTTTTGCTATCTCTTTTACGCCATCTTATATAAGATATTTTTAAACTCAAAAGTATGGAAATGTTATGGTTTTTCGAGGACTTGCTTGGTTAGTAGGCATTACATTAAGCGGCTGTGTCAATGTGGCTCATACAGAACATTTGATTGCAGAAGATTGGCGTTATGCCACAGATCCGCATGGAAGCAAAGTGATATTAAGTGGGCCACTAGTTGAAAATGGCCAAGTTGGTATCGAGTTTTTTCGTGTCCCCCGCGTTGATAAGAAAAATAACTCATGGGTTGAGTTAATTTATGACCTACCGAACGGGTCATTGGCTGATGTAAAAGCTATATCGTTAACCTATAAAAGTGATAAACCACTTATTATTAAGTTGTCACAAAAAGACTATGGTGGGCAGGGTGATAAAAGCTACGCACATTATCAAATAAAACTGCCCCAAACGGGGATTGTTATAAGTAAAACGGTTTCTCTTGAAAGCTTTTCGCGTCCCGGTTGGACACCAATGTGGTCAAGTGATAAAGGCGTGATTAAAGAAAATATTAACGCGTTGTATTTTGTACCAGATTTGACTGATAAACAAGGAGGAGCAGCCCGCTTGTTCATTAAAACGCTAACCTTATTATAGTTTTTAGGTCTGGGGGATGTATTGTTTTTAGGTTATTAATAATATTAATTTATATTTTTATAAGTGAAGGAGAAAACTAATCCCCCCTCCACTGGACTATTCTATATTATGGCATTGGGCAGATTTCATTTACTGCGGAATAACAAGCACGGCCAGTATAGCACCCTAGATAAACCGCTGTATCACATCCAAGTGTTTCACAGGCTCCACGAGTAGCTAAATTACCACCTACGACTTGCGGTGTTTGGTTATTTGGTAATGAGGTTACATCATTACTTAACTTTTTAATGTTCTTTTTATTTAATTTAATTTTCATTTTTGTATTCCTTTTACCTATTGATTAAAATACTGTATTGCAGTTCTCTCCTGGGGCTGAATAGCAGTTTCTACCGGTTGCACACCCTGCAAATACTGCTGTATCACACCCTACGCTATAACATGCACCACGAGTGAAGTTACCACCACCGGCTACTTTTGGCGTCTGACCCTGTGATAAATTCACACTATTTCCACTCAGTTTTTTTATGCTTTTTTTATTTAATTTTATCATCTTTATTCCTTTAAAAAGTTGAACTACTACTGTTTCATATTTTTTTATTTATATAAAGCTTTTTATTTTTATATAGTTGAAATGGTATAGGCGCACTTACTGTCTATTTATACTGTGTCATTGAACTATGAAAATTTCAGTTGAACATGGGTTCCATTACTACTACTTGTTATAGAAAACTCTATTTTTAGCTGCTCACATAAACGTTTTACAATATTTAAGCCCTGACCGAGTCCTGAACTATGTTTTCCTTTTACACCAGCATCGAGCGCGTTATTTTTGAGTGAAGTACAGATCCCTTTACCGGTATCGCTAATGCTTAATACGTCATTATTATATGAAATAGCGACTGTCCCGCTACTGGTATATTTAAATGCATTACCTATTAAGTTGTTTAAGAGAATAAGTAGCTGGGTATGATCGACAGTAACGCGTTGTGTTTGGTCAATACTCACTTCAATGTTAATGTTAGGATCTGCTAGATATTGGTATTGCTGTAAAATACTTTTCTCAACCAAAGGCAAGAGCTTACAAGGCTCATATGCTTTTGGCTCTTCGCGGGCTAATGCAAGTAATACCTCTAGGCTTTGCTCTATTTGCAGTTGTGCGTTATTTATACGCTGCACGAGTTCTTTCTGCTGAGGATCTAGGCTGGTTTGCTGTAATAGTGTCAATGCTCCTTGGCTTATCGTTATTGGCGTTCTTAGTTCATGTGATACATCGCGAGTAAAATGTTGTTCTCTGTCTATAAATGCTTTGATACGTGCTAATGCGGACTCGAGAGTCAGAGCGAACGTACCTATTTCGTCATTTTTAAATTGTTTCGCAAACCCTTGAGGCAGCTTCTCGACAGGCGCATTATCTAAAATAGCCATAATTTTATCTAGCGGTTTTAAAAGTTGCTTAGCTAAACGGTGAGAGGTTGTTCCAATAGCAATAGCAATAACGACTAATATTGAAAGTAATATGAGTAATAAGTAGATCATTTCTTCTTTAAATTGCCTAACAACTAGATGGTCGCTCACTTCTGCAACTAGGTATCCGGGTTCCATATTATATAAATGGTAATACAAGCCATCATCGGTTGAAAACTCACGCTGATCAGGTGCTTTTTTTAAAGCCAACTTAACGGTATTAGGCAATACGTCAGTGGTTGGGTAGTATTTTATAAAGTCGAGTTTAGGATCTGGGGTTAAATTTTTTGCGATTTGTGTTTGAACAGTGGCTTGTTCATCTTTAAGTAATAGATAAAAAAACCGATCTTCTACGTTATAGGCAAATATAAAACTAAGAATTCCGTAAAGTACACTCATGAGTAGTGTCAGCCCAATAAAGTGGGTAACAATACGATTACGTAATTGATTGGTTCTCATAAAGCAGCACCAGTTATGGCATTACATGATAGCGCAAAGCCAATACCATGGAGTGTTTTGATTAACGGCTCATCAAATGGTTTATCGATGGCTTTTCGCAACTGATAGACGTGTGACCTAAGTGCATCTGAATCGGTTATGTCTTCACCCCATATTTTATCACATAGCTCAGAGCGACTGACTGCTCTGGGGTGGGCTTCCATTAATATTGTCAGTATTTGTAATGGAATAGGCTGTAAAGTTATATCGTTGTTTGCCCGCTGTACCTGCTGAGTTTGCTTGTTTAAAGTTAACGGGCCAATATGCAGGGTATGATCACAGTTGATTAAGTGTCTTTGTGCTAGTGCATTGCAGCGAACCCAAAGTTCTTCCAGCGCAAATGGCTTTGTTAAATAATCATCAGCACCTTGCTGAAACCCAATCAACTTATCGTCTAGTGTATCTCGCGCTGTGAGCATAATTACTGGTATATGACGAGACGCTTGCTCTCGTAATTTGGCACATACTTGCAGGCCATCTATTTTTGGCAACATTAAGTCTAAAATAACACAATCAAAATACTCATTGAGCGCCATATTAAGTCCTTGTTCGCCATTCATGGCAAAATCTAAACTAGCACCTTGTGTTTGAAAGTAATCGGCGATGTTACTACTTATATCATTGTGATCTTCAACTACTAACACTTTTAAATTTGCACGCACCATAAAAACTCCACGTTAGTCATTGCTAGGTCCTTTATTTAGGTTCACACAGGCTATGTGAAAAAATCGTGAAATGCGAGCGTTTTCAGTGCTTCATCAGCTACATTTTTTACACGTAATAGGTCCATGGATGTTCGCTCATGATCGTGCGATTTACTTTACAGGGCATCTGACTGCACGAGTCAAAATGAGTAACTCTGAATGCGAAAGGCATACTAAGTAAAATCTTACTTATTGTTTAATATGGTTTTAATTATTAATTCTGTCCTTTTCCATCGAAAGGGAAGATAAGCGTTTTATTTCGTTTAATGTATGGATTCAATTCGTTTCTAGGAAGAAAGATGAACAACATTATAAAAATATCATTATTGATAATCGCGAGTATTATGAATACAGCATTTGCAGCGCCAGAAGCCGTGTTAGAGGAGGTAGATCAAGTTAAGTCTAATGTTTTACAGTATATGCAAACTTGGCAAATTGAAGATGGTAGCACTCGCCAATTACACCTTAGAGAAGTTGCCGTTGAAAGCTTTACGTATAAAGATCCGACTTCATCGGGTTTAGCGATTGATAATATTAGCGATGTTAGTCAGTGGATTGGGGGCTTTCAAACTCAAATGAAAAAAATTGGGCTTTGGCCTATTAGCGCTAGGCTAACCTCAAATATTGATGTGCATGGCAATGATGATCTTGGCGTGTTAAGGTTTAATTGGGAAATTACCGCGTTAAGCGGTAGCGTCGTTATTGCAAAAGGCGTTGATTTTGGCACTACAAAAGGTAACAAATTAACGAGTATTACCGGCTTTTTCGGCGAGCTACAATTACTGTGTGATGCGCCTTTATGGCAACCAAAGCAGGTTTACTTAGCGGGTGAAAAAGTCACACATCAGGGCGCGATTTATCAGGCGCGTTGGTGGTTAAATACTGAACCAAGCAGTACTAATGAAGCATGGCAGTTATTAGGAATGTGTTCAGAGCACCCATAATGGTTTTACTCGTCATGTGAGGAGCAATTGTAAAGTTATGGGCGCTTAACCAATGCAGCGAGCATAACTTTACAGCAAGGATGGGTTTATATCTTTAAGTCACTTTACTGGATATGCTATTACCACGCTTCGCGTTTTCAAATAGTATCAATCCCCCTTGTACAATAAACAAGTAAGCGCCAGATTCAGGCATGATATATGCCAGCCCAATGCCGATTAGTGTAAAGCTCCAGCCTAACTGGCTCGGGAGTGAAAAACCCTGATTTATAGCTGTTTGCAGTGTCAAACCGAGTGTCATCCAAAAAAAACCTGTGACCAAAAACCAAGTAATGGCTTCTCTTTGGAAGTTCATTTCTCCGTGAATAATTGTCGAGCTAAACCATCCACTTTGATGCATGTCAGCGAGTGTTGACCACCCAAAAATTAATCCGACAGTTGTATGAAGTATGGCCGTTGCACAGAGTATATATCCTGAATATTTTGTTAATTGCATTGCTAGATGTCCTTATGTATATCTTGTAAAAATGATTTCGCTAATAACGTAGATAATTCTAAGCATTGATGAATACTGGGCTGTGGCTTCAAATGTAATAACCCTAAGAATTGGGAATATGACATGATGGCAAGTTTGTGGGCCAACTCAGCAGGGAGTCCCAACTCTTGATAACAGGTTTGTAAGTAGCTTTGACGGTGTGTGTCAATTTTTTTGAGGTGCTCAGCAATGAACGGTTCGGTTAAAGACCACGCTCTGATGTGAACTTCTGCTTCAATATTATTATTGGCTATCACCTGATCGAGTCTATTGAGCTTTTCGAGAGGACTACTTTGTGTATCTGCTTGTGCAATAAAATTGAGTGTTGTTTGTTCAAACCAATATTGCATTAAGGTATGAATGAAGTCGTCACGGTTTTTAAAGTGATGATAAAAAGACCCTTTTGTGACATTAAATGCATTGCACAAGTTAGCAATTTTAAGCTGTTTCGGCCCGAATTGAATAAGGTGCTTTAACGCATTATCAAGCCATTGAGTTTTATTATACTGGGGCTGCTTTGAGTTCATAAGCGTTGCTCTTTTACTGCGTTATGTATAACAACTCGAGCGATCACCCAATGAAAAGGTGTGATCAGCGCCATATATAATCGACCTATGGGAGTCTTAAGGTTCACTAATGTCGAGACAGTAGTCTGCTGATCATCTGTAGTTACACTCATGTAAAATTGCATATGCTTATCTTCTGCAAAGCTTATCACTTCGTGATCTTTCACTGAAATTACCGTCATGAACCCCGCAGCATCACCAAGTTTTAGGTCTGTTTTTTTCATTTCTAAAGAGGTAGTGGTACCGACCTTAAAGCCAAAGTATTTAACAATCTTATTTCGTATCGACATTAATGTATTTACCCACTTTGGCATGTGAGAGAAAATACTTAGCTGAGCTTTTGCAGCACTTAAAGTGGGTTTACTCAGTGGTGCACTTAGCGCATCTCGAAAACTATGTTTGGTGCGCATTGATGCTAAAAAGTCATTTTTTGGTATTGGTCTTGCCGTTACTTTCCACATAAATCTCCCTTATATAGTCACAACATAAATACATACCATAAGGTATGGTGTGTATTTATGTTGCGCTTTTTTTCACCAAGAGTAAAGGGGTTTTTGTGAACATTTGGCATTCGGTATCAATGAGTAATAACCTATAATTGAGTTAAGTAATCGCGGTTAATTGTGTTACTTTTAGACACGTTGTATCATTATTCAAACAACTTTATATAGAGATAACACATGCCTAAAAAACACATAAACCATGCGCATCAACGTGGTGAAATTAAAGATAATGCACTTAAAGCTTTAGTAACCAGCCCGTTGTTTAAAACAAAAGTAGAAAAAGCGAAAAAAGGAAAAGGAAGTTTTAAACGTAAAGCAAAACATTCGGGCCAAGAGCCTTATTTTATGGCAGCATAGTGCGAGCTTTAAAATAAGGCTTTTAGTTTTTAGTCCTCCCATTGAGAGGCGTTTACGAAATGTTGAGCTAAGTAGTCGATAAACGCTCTGACTTTAGGCGCAAGTAATCGAGAACTTGGATAAAGTGCCCAAATAGCGGTGTCAGAGACAAGAGGGTAGTCAGGTAATACTTGAACCAAATTACCAGATTTTAAGTGTTTATAGACGCTCCATTTCGAATTTATGGTAATACCAAGGCCATTAATACAGGCGTCTCTTATTGCTTCGCCGTTATCTGTTCTAAAGTTTCCCGTTGTTTTTATTACTGTTTGCCCCTCGTCGGTACGAAACCCCCAGTTTTCTAAACCTATCAGTGAAATACATTTATGGTTTGTCAGATCATGTGGAGAGCTAGGTTGTCCATATTGCGTGATGTAAGCGGGGGATGCGCATAATATACGGTGATCTGGTGCGAGTTTGCGGGCGATGAGTGTGGAGTCTTTCAGTTCAGAGTTACGAATGGCAATATCGAATCCGCCTTCAACCAAATCAACAATGGTATCGGATAGCTTTAAATCGACTTTTAAATCGGGGAATTGTGCTAAAAAGTCGGCCATGATAGGCACTAAGTGCATACGACCAAAAGAAGCAGGGGCAGCCACTCGTAAGGTGCCCCGAGGTAAGAAGCTGCCTGCGCCCACAGAGGCTCTTGCTGCTTCTACACTTGCGATAACATCCTCAGCATGAGGTAAAAATGCTTTGCCCTCCTCTGTGAGGCTCACTTTACGCGTTGTTCTATGGATCAACCTAACGCCCAGTGTACTTTCTAGCTTATTAATATGAGCACTTGCGACCGCAGGTGATAAACCCAGCTCATTACCCGCCATACTTATGTTATGTGTGACAGCAATTCTAATGAATAGCGTAAGGTGCTCTATCTGCATAATTATCAACAAAATCTAAAAAGTGATTCTGTATACTGCGCTATTATCAATGTAATTTCTAGTTTATATACTGCCAATTATTAAATGAAACATGAATAAATAACGAGATAACGCAGAGGAACTAAGTATGAAAGCTATGGTGATAAATCGGTTCGGTAATGAAGATGAGTTTGTATTAACACAGGTAGAAAAACCGCAAGTAAAAGTAGGACATGTGGTGATTAAAGTGGCAGCGACCAGTGTGAATACGGTTGACACCATGATCCGTCAAATGGGTAATGATCTTCCCCTGGCTCCGGCTCTTCCTGCGATACTTGGGATGGATTTTGCTGGTACTATTACTGAGGTTGGTGAAGGCGTTGTAGACTATCACGTGGGTGATGAAGTCTATGGTTGTGCTGGTGGGCTTGCTGATTTACAAGGCTCGCTTGCTGAATATATGCTTGCTGACGCCAACTTGATTGCCCTAAAGCCGAAAAACTTATCAATGCGTGAAGCCGCCGCCTTACCTTTGGTTGGTATTACCGCGTATGAAGGGTTAATGCGCGCAAACATTACAGCAGGTCAAAACGTACTGGTCCATGGCGGCTCTGGTGGGGTAGGGCATGTTGCATTACAATTGGCAAAGCACTTTGGAGCACAGGTATTTGCCACCGGTGGGGGAGATGCGCAATTAGCATTAATTGAACAATTGGGTGCTACAGCCATTAATTATAAAACTCAGAGCGTAGCAGATTATGTGGAGCTACATACTCAAGGGGTTGGGTTTGACGTGGTTTTTGATTCTGTTGGTGGGCAAAATATGGCGAATTCATTCGCCGCAGCAGCGCTGAATGGTCAGGTTGCGTCAACGGTTTCTATGGTGGAGCTAGATTTATCGCAAGCGCATTTTAAAGGCTTATCTTTACATGTTGTGTTTATGCTGATCCCAATGTTACACAATCACCAGCGTGAAGCTCATGCACATGTTTTGAAGCAATTGACGCGTATAGTTGAGTTGGGTGGACTCCAGCCTATTTTAGATACACAGCAGTTTAATTTAGAGGACGTGGGCAGCGCTCATGCACGCTTAACCAGTGGTCAAGGTATGGGTAAAGTCGTTGTAGAGTTATAACGAGTTTTGAAAAGGCAGTAGGTATACTGCCTTTTCAATTGGAAAACTTAGTGGGTTATTCTATTTGTGTTTCTTAAATAAATAGGCACTGAGCAAGCCTGCAACCGTACCAAAAAAGTGACTGCTCCAGCTAATATTAGGTTGATAACTGAGTAGAGAAAATGCCAGTCCCCCATAGATAAAAAAGACCAATATTGCGATGGCTATATTTTTCATATTACGCTGAAAAACAGCCAAACCAAGCAAGTAACCCCACAGACCAAACACCATTAAACTAGCACCCGCATGATGTGCGCTTGATCCTAATAACCACACACAGCTACCAGCTGCTAGCGTAATAAAAGTAAACACTAAAGCAAACTTTTTCAGCCCACTTTGCAAAGTCAAAAAAGACAATATACACAACGGAATTGCGTTGGAGGCGAGATGTCCCCAATTATGGTGGATCCAGGGGGCTAGGGGGATCCCAATAAGGCCTTCTAGAGTCCGTGGATAGATGCCAAACTGCGAGACAAATCCGTGAGAGAAGGTGTTGATAAATTGTATGGCGACCATGATAAAAAATATTGTCGCCACAATGCGCAGAGATTGCTTAAATGGCATAGTGCTTACCTATAATGTCGTAATTTTTCTTTGACTGACTTTTCATTCTTACCACACAGATAGTTATTTTTGTAAAGCTACATTAATTTAAGCACTTAAAAATAGCATCGTGATGGATATTAGACCTTCATCGTAAATAATAGCCAATGTTTATATTAGTCAGCATGAGTCAATGGGTGCTGAGCAACAGAAGAGCTTAAAGGTTGCTAATTGTTTTATGAGTATTATCGCATTTCTAATCTTTATATCTATAAACAAAAAGTAAAAAACCTATTTTAGGTAATTGCTATTAAATACCTTTAAAGCAATATTTTAAGTTTTCTTACTTGGTTATCTCATTAAGATATGTAGAATAGTGTTCTGGAATTTAGTATAAAAGCAGATCAGGTGACAATGAATGTCCGATTTTAGAGTTTGGAAACTTATTAGTCTGTTTTGTTTGTTTAGCTTAATGCTGGGCTGTGAATCGAAAGAAGAGCGGACTCAACAAACAATCAAATACACACTTCAAGAAGCATCTAAAGAGATTAATGCTCTGGGCGATGCGCTTGAGAAAAAGCAAATACGCAATGCTGTATTACTCAGTGAATACAGCAGGGTATTGAGTCAACAAAACCCCCAACTTAGTGCAATTGCACAACTCATAGGGCAAGACGCTTCTACGCAAGGCCCGTTATATCAAAATCTATTAACACGTTATAGCGAGCTAAAAGCACCTGCCGCGAATATGAATAGTGACGATATTATTAACCAAGCGACGTTATTAAAAGAAGCTGCTACACGCAGTTTATATTCTGATGCGTTAACTGATCCGATTAATGTGCTTGCCGATATGTCGAATGGCACCTTATCGAGAGTTGGCGCAGTGAGTAAAGCTGCTGAAGATGCCGCCAACAACGGGCAGGCCAATGTGGGTAATCAATTAGTTGGTAACGCCAATTATGGTCAATGGGAAACTAATTCAAGTGGTACAAGCTTTTGGATGTGGTACGGCATGTACCGTATGCTCGGTGATTTAGTGGGGGATGTTGACTATGGCGGCTGGAGCAAACGCCGCAGGTATAGTTATTATAATGACTATGGCCGCAAGCGATACACCAGCTACAAAAGGTATCAACGTCAGACAGTGGTAGAGCAACGCACCCGTCAATCATATAAAAGCCAGGGCAAACAATTTACGAGTCCTTACGCGAAAAAGAAATCAGGCGCATCTGGGTTAAGTCGCAGCAGCCATACCCCTTCATCAGCAACACGCAGTAGTTACTCTCGAAATAGTAGCTATGCCAAGTCTAGTGCTGGCTCAGTGCGTAATAGCTCAAGTAGAACCTCGCGCGGCGTGAGCCGAGGCAAGTAACGAATTGATAGCGGAGTTTAAAAACATGTACCAAATTAATGGATTAACGGCTTGGTCTCTACAAGCGCTACTGATAGATATGATGGTGATCATTGCCTTGTTTGTCAGTTTAAAATATATAAAGGGGTGGGTATCAAACCTACACGCCAATGACGAAATAACGGAAAAAGATAACTTTGCATTTGGATTAAGTTTTGCAGCTGGTCTTGCAGGCTTGGCTATTGTACTGACAGGGATCACCAGCGGGGCGTTTGCTGATTCTTTACTTGCCGAAGCAACGCAGATGGCAGGCTATGGCATTGTGGGTATTATTTTGATTAAGATTGGGCACTTTTTTCAAGATAAGGTTGCGCTGCAAAAAGTAAATTTACATGACGAAATTATAAAGGGAAATATTACCGCCGCATTGATTGATTTTGGTCATGTTATCAGTGTCGCAATTGTTATTCGCTCAGCGCTTATTTGGGTGTTGACCGAGGGGTGGTATGGGCTACCTATCGTTGTGGTGGCATTTATTATTGGTAATATCTGTATGTTATTAATAAGTCAGTATCGTGTTCAATTATTTAAACGGACTAATCGCAGCGGCGATTGCTTACAACAAGCCATCCTTGATAACAATATTGCAGTGGGTATTCGTTATGCAGGCTTTTTGATTGGCAGCGCATTAGCGTTAACCGCTGCTACGGGTATTGCGCCTTATGTGGCGGATAATATTACTTCAAGCCTAATTTATTGGAGTGTTTCGGCTCTTGGTAGTTTAGTCGCTTTTATTTTATTGCACTTGGTCATGATAAAAATAATCTTGGCTGGCAAGGATATTTCTGATGAAGTGAATCGTCAAAAGAACATTGGCGTTGCGACCATTTCTGCGGCAATTTCGTTTGCTATCGGTATGACAATGGCAACGTTGCTTGGTGCTTAAGGTTTGACATCAACGACATCAAATACAACGAATGTGACCAGTAACGTAAAGTTACTTGGTCACGATATTTTATTGATCAGCGTGATGGCTATTTTAGCCGGTTGCGGCCTGATATATGAATACCTACTCTCTCATTATGCTGGGCGTATTTTAGGCTCTGTTGAAAGTGCCATTTATGCCATGATTGGCACCATGATAGTGGCGATGGGCATTGGTGCATTTTTAGCTCGGTGGTTTAAAGACCCATTTACGGCCTTTGCTTGGTTAGAGAGTTTAATCGCCTTATTGGGTATGACGAGTATCTTGATTATCGCCAGTATTATTGCGCTCAGTTACACCCTTCCCCATACGTTTTCGAGTTTATATAACTTACCTGTCGATGCGGTGATAGATGGACAAGTATTTGAGTCTTTTCAAGCCGTCGCTCGCTTTTTACCTTATATATTTGGTCTGATGTTGGGGATTTTTATTGGGATGGAAATTCCCTTAATCGCCCGTATTCGTCAGCATGTCTATGGTCGGTTTTTAGAAAATAATGCGGGTACTATTTATGGTGCTGACTATATTGGCGCGGGCATTGGTGCTGCAATATGGGTCATGATCATGTTAGCCCTGCCTATCATGCAAGCCGCCGCCTGGACAGCACTATTCAATATTGTGGCTGGGTTGATATTTTTGTGGCGATATCATCAGCATGTACGCTTCGCCAAACTGTTATTAGTGTGTCATTTATTATTGTTAGGCTTGTTTGTGATCTTGTTGAGCTATGGCTCAAATTGGATGAAAGACTTAAGCAACGTTTTATATAAAGATAAAGTGATTTACTCAGAGTCGACTAAATATCAGCATGTGGTTGTGACTGAGCGTTTGAGTAGAACGCAAACGGCGCCAATTAACGATTTATTCTTGAATGGACGCTTACAGTTTTCAAGTGCAGATGAGCAGATATACCACACGATGCTGGTTTACCCTGCGATGCTGGCGGCAAATCGTCATGATAAGGTATTGATCATTGGTGGTGGCGATGGGTTGGCATTACGTGATGTATTAAAGTGGCCTGTAAAAGAAGCAACATTGATAGACTTAGATGGGCAACTGCTTTCATTATTTGGTTTACAAGGGCAGCCATTTCCAGCATTACCGCAGATAACGGAAAAGCTCTCAGGGTTAAACAACAATGCGCTTAATGATCCAAGAGCCACGGTGATCGTGGCAGATGCGTTTTTGGAAGTTGAAAAAATGCTTGATCAAGGGCGATTGTTCGACAGTATCATTATTGATTTACCAGACCCAAATCACCCTGATTTGAATAAGTTATATAGTGATTACTTTTACAATCATGTAAGGCAATTACTGGCACCAGATGGGGCGTTATCTATTCAATCAACCTCACCTTATCATGCTAAGAATGCATTTATTAGTATTGCTAAAACGGTCAAGCATGCAGGCTTTACCCATGTTGAGCAATATCAGCAAAATATTCCGTCGTTTGGTCAATGGGGTTGGACGATAGCAACCCGTGCAGGGCAACCGGCGAGTGAAAGAATTAAACAAATAGCGGAATTTCCGGTGCTGAGCAATTGGGTTAATCAAGAATATTTGCAAGCGGCCTTTGCTTTCCCTAATCGTTTTTTTGAGAATAATAAGGATATAGAGGTCAACAGGTTAGGAACTGGCGTGCTATATGATTATTATCGCCAAGCATGGCAAACCGAAGCTGAATTGTATAAAAATTAAAATTGCAGGGTTGACATAATATGTCGCCTGTGCAAATCTTAACTCAGACATAATATGTCATAGTGAATAAGGTATATAAGATGGAATTAAATGAATTATCAATCAAACTGGCATCTTTTGAAACAGAAGGTGCACAATTTGAATCGTTCGTAATCGCTAATGAAGGCGAGCAAGATGTATTACAGGTGATCGTTGATGGCAACGATGAATTGCCAATATTTGTTACGCAAACAGAAGAGCAACTTGTATGCATCAGTTACCTATTTAAAGAAAGTGAAGTGAAAGCTGAACTAGTGGCTGAATTAAATGAAGCGTTATTGAGGCTGAATGTACCTGTTCCATTGAGCGCTTTTGCTAAAATTGATGATCAGTATGCTATTTTTGGTGCGCTGGCTGTTTCGTCTTCGATTGATGAAATTACCCATGAATTGGTCACGCTTGCAGACAATGCGATTGATGCACTTGATGCTGTCACTATGTACTTAAATGATTAATATTGGAGTTTGATTATGAGTATTTTAAAAAAATTATTTACAGCGGTACGTGGTGGAGCTAGAGAAGTTGGTGAGTCTATTGTCGATGCCAATGGTATTCGTATTTTTGAGCAAGAGATTGCAGATGCGCAAAATGCATTAGCCAAAGCGAAAAAAAGCCTAACTGAGGTGATGGCTAAAGAAATGCAAACTAAACGTAAGGTGAGCGCATTAGATAGCAGCATCGCTGAGCATGAAGATTATGCAGGCCAAGCTTTAAGTCAAGGTAATGAAGCGCTTGCTGTAGAAATTGCTGAAAAAATCAGTGATTTTGAAGTTGAAAAAGAAGAGTTAGCAGTGGTACTTGATGGTTTCTCTAAGCATGTGATTTTGCTAAAACAGCAAGTAAAAGAAGCTGAAAAATCAATTAAAGAAAACCAACGTCAACTGACTATGGTTAAAACCACTGAAAGCGTGCAGAAGGCAACGATGGCAGTTAACAGCACTTTGAATACTAATGATTCATCTATGGTAAACGCGCGTCAATCATTAGAGCGTATTAAGCAACGCCAACAAGATAGACAAGACCAATTGGGTGCAGCTAAAGAGTTAGAAGCTGCTGCAACTGGGGCTGACTTAAAAGCAAAAATGGCAGAAGCGGGCATCGGCTCAACTGCTAAAAGTAACGATATTTTAGAGCGTATTAAAGCAAAGCAAGCACAGTAATTAATACGACATGAAAAAAGGAGGCCCACGCCTCCTTTTTTGTTTAAGTACATTATAAAAGTAAGGTTCTCTTATGTTTGGTTTTTTTAAATCTAAAAAAGCACCTGAGCGCCAGCTAAACCACCCAAGTGAATTGGTGGTTGGTGATATGCTGACACTCATTGACTCATTTGCTTACCCAAGTTGGCTTAAAGGTCAAACACTTAAAGTTACTGATGTGCAAACATATCAATATCAGCACAGTGCTGAATATGAATTTGTACTTGAAAGTGAGTCTGGAAAAGTTGTCTTTTTGCAAGTTGAGCGCGAAGATGGTGAAGAGTTTGCTAACTTTTCTGTAAAAATACAGCGTGACGACGTAGACACGATTTTTACGCTAGATGAATTTGCCCGTATTTTTGATGAAGAGCACCTCAGTGCGATACAGGCGATAACCAAGCCTGAACAATACAGTCATTTTTTAGCGACAAATTACAAACAAAGCGAAGCTCCTTACGTGTGTTATTACCATGAAAAGGATTACCGAAAGTCGACCTTACCACGCTATCAAGATGAATCTGGCGAGCCATGCGAAATCATTTCATTGCTCAGTGATGATGAAAATCACAGCATTAATATTGAAATTTGGGAAGGAGGAGAGACCGAAGTATCGTTAACCCTTAGTCGTCCAGTAAGTGATATCGTTGACTTATTTCCAGGTAGTGGCGCGTGAGTGATAAGCAAACTAAATGGCAGCGTCAAGAGCAAGCCGTTCGCGCAACGCAAATGGCTTTTGATCTGACCAGTGACGTGCAAAAAAGCATAAAGAAGCAAGCCATTGATGAAGAGCTCACACCATCAGATATGATCCGTAAAATTTTACAGCTAGATGTTAAATCTAAAAAGACGCGACAGCGACTTTCGTTTAACCTCAATGATGATGAGATTGCTGAATTGGCGGCGCGCTTTGGTGTGCAATCTGATGATAAACGAGCAGTTAAACAGCAAGTTGCTGACATTCTGATTCAAAAGTTCTCAAAAAACTAGGCTAGTCAAATAAGTAGGTAATACACCACCTTCGCATTGTCTACTTTCATTCTTTTCGCAGTCTATCCTATTCCAACTCGGTTTATTTTCCCTTTTTTGTATACGAGTGAGAATATTAAATTGAATTTTTCTATACATCATTTGATTTATATATTCACGCACTAGGTTTAACTTTTTGTTTTGTAATTGCTTTTTATTTTCAATTCATTTTAATATGAAAATATCCATGTTTGTTTTTTATCCTCTTAATGTTAATTTTCTGGTGCGTTTCATTGCTATTTATAAAGCATCTTAAAGTGCATATATGAAGGCAATGTTGATAGGAATGCCATAAAAAGGATATAGGGATGAAAATTAACACAAGGCATAATATATTACTGCCGTTCATATTATGCTGCTCGACAGTCAGCTTTGCAGATACAGGGCTAGATATAGAGCAAATACAGTTATTCTCAGGGGGCTCAGGTATTAGCCCTCCTGAAGAAAAGTTGGGGACCTACGTTATTGATTCTGGGCCAGGGCTAGATACTGGTTGCACATTTAAAAGCGGTGGTCCACTCGTTATAGAGTTACCAGTGCCTAAAGTTGTCAATGACAGTGTATTGGTTAACGGTAAAATAGACCCCTCAAAAGTAAATGACTTAATCAATGAAAAAATAATTAGCGCTAAAGTGCAAATTAGTATGCCGGTGTTTGATGTTGATTCAGATGCGTCGGTACCTGGCCGCAACCCTGAAATAGATAGAGTATCTTTCAATGGTAAGGTGGTTGGTATATTACAGGGAACGAATGGGCGCTGGACTGAAACACGATTGGAAGTACCTATTGAAGAGGTTGATTTTTTAAAGCCGAATTTAATTACGGTGGATATTGATGTAGCAAATCCTCAAGATTCATGGTGTATGTCTGTTGATTGGGTTGCCTTGGAATTTGACGCAGCGACACCTATTGTTTTAGCTCATGGTATTAATTCACAAAGTGACTCTTGGGATGATGATGATGCGCCTGGGGTCATTACTCGACTTGATGAATTAGGGGTCAGATATGAACGATATTCAGTTGGAAAAAACGGCTCGACAGCAGGCAATGCGAAACAATTGGCAACACATATCAATGAATTGTTGGATGAACTAAAAGCAGATACAGTCCATATTATTGCGCACAGTAAAGGCGGGCTCGATACGCAAAACATGCAAGCTCAAGGCGTGGACTTTGAAATTGAGAGTTTATCAACCTTTTCTACGCCTCACCTAGGTAGTGTCGCGGCTGACTTTTCAATTATTGCGATGGAGCATGCTGCAACGAGTTATCACCCCAGCGGAGCGGATCCACATGGTTACGCGAATGCCTATTTAACATTACCCACTTTTGTGGGGCCACAGCTTCCTGGTATTCGAGATTTAACTACGGATGTTGCGGCAAATGCGGTTGCTACCGGTATGCGAGGTAACATTGATAATACGTTCTCTATTGGTGCCAATGCTGATTTGGATCAAGATGGAGTTATCCAAAAAAACCCAGATATAGTTGGGTTGTTTCCTTATTTTTCTCGGTGGGCAGGAGTGAGGGCTTGGCAAGTGCTCCGTAATTATAGTCATGCAGCTTATGTGTCTACTGAAACGATAGTTCTCCCTGGTTCAATGGGGGCGGGTCAAGTAGTGACATTAGTTACTTATACTGCAACGGCGACAGCTGCACAAGAAAATGATGTGGTTGTAACACTTGCGAGTGCAAACCCGAGTTATGCGCAATCACTAGGTAATGTACGTGCGAACCATAGCACAATGAAAACACGGGAAAATTTAGAACGTTTTTTAAACAAAATAAAAACGATACGTTAAGGAATAACAATGATAAATACAATCAGAGCGATAGTGTCGTATTTTCTGATAAGTCTTACGGCATCACTATGCTTTGTCGTAGCGGCAAATAACGATGTACCCTTGAATATGTCAACACACAAGACGGTCACGCAGGCTATTGAGGTCGGTCATACACAGACTACGATTCCCATTGTTATTGATCATGCTCAAACGCTCGCTTTAGAGTTAATTGCGCCAATTGAAGGCGTGAATGTGGGTTTAATTAACCCCAACGGTCAAACTGTTATCAACCCAAATGATCCTGAGACAGTGATTATTCCTGGCAGTGAATATCAACCAGGCTTGCCTGGCGCCACAGTGATATTACCGATAGTGAGTGATCCGATTCAAGGTGTGTGGCAAATCATCTTAACGTATCCGGAAGCGGCCTATAAAACGATTGTAATAGCAAAGGTGTTACAACAAACAAGTATTGCCTTTGGCGTTGCGATGGCAATGAATGAGTTTGTTGTCGGCGAGTCCATCCCTTTGGCTGCGTTATTGACACATGACGGGACTGGAATGACGGATGGCAGTGTGATGTTTGAGGTAACTGAACCAAGTAATACGGTGATTAACCTTGAGGCGTTTGATACAGGGCAAGATATAGACCATCAAGCGGGTGATGGAATTTATAGTAAGGAATTCATGCCAAGCGGTGCGGGTGAACACATCATCAAAGCAACTGCGCAGGTGATGCATGAAGGGATATCTGTTACTAGGGAGTCAAGTAAACGGATCACCGTTCGAGCGGCGAGCATAGATATTAATAAGGTATTACTTGAACCTGTACTCGATGAAACTGGGTGTGTTACACACGTTGATCAAAAAGTAGAATTATTTGCTCATACTGCGGGTGAGTATGCTTTTAACAGTGGTATTTATTCAGGTGCTGAGCGTATACGCGAAGTAAAAAGAGTTGCGTTAAGTCAAGGTGCGCAAACTGTGAGTATTTTGTATGAAAAAGAAGACCTTGTTAAGTCATTTTCAAGCGGTGCAATATTAACATCACAGCCATTATATGTGTTGAAGTTAGAGCAAAATGATAATGTCTTAGCGAATGCAAGGCGTCATTTTGAGAGCAAACTAGCACTTGAGAGTATACAATTTTGTAGAGAAGCGATTGAAATAGTTAAAGACTTAACGACGACCCCCGTGATGTCTGCTGATGGGGCTTATATTACGGCCCTGACATTTCAATTTCCAGTGTATGTTGAACATGCCGGTTCGTATACCGGATCTGTCAATATAAGTGGTGTTAACGGGAAACGTATTGATTTAGTGAGTTTCAGTAAGTACTTACCGCAAGGCGATAACTTTTTTGAATTCACCGTTTCGGGTGAAAAATTTCAAAAAGATGATGGTCCGTACACTTTAAATTCTTTGTTAGTCTATACGCGTGGCCATTCGGCACGCCTAGGTGAATTAGGCCACACTCCAGCATATAAAAAAGAAGACTTTATACCTAAGTTAAATACGAGTTTAACTTTTGAAATGATAGGTCTGGAACGAAATAACTGGCAAGGTACGCAACCTGTCATACAAGGGCGTAAGCGGGTTGGTGGCTATGTTCGTGCTGGCGCCTCAATACCTTATGATTACGAAGTATTGAGTTCGCTAGATATGAGTCATATTAAAGGAACCCTCATTGATGCCAGCATTGATGTGGTGGTAGGTAGCTCTTCATTAGTCACTCCTTTTACACAGATTGATGTATTTAGTGTGGGCGATAAAGCTTGGAATATGAGCAATGTATCTTATGATCACTTCTGTCAGTCATTTACGCTTTGTCCATCTTGGCATGCTCAAGTCAGTTCATTTAATGCCACTCTTGGTGATACAACTTATACGTTGCGAGGAGAAACTGTGCTAAA
Source organism: Pseudoalteromonas sp. MSK9-3 (assembly GCF_003590335.1). Taxonomy (GTDB): domain Bacteria; phylum Pseudomonadota; class Gammaproteobacteria; order Enterobacterales; family Alteromonadaceae; genus Pseudoalteromonas. Next base: position 39,838 of record NZ_MIET01000010.1, read on the forward strand.
TCTGCTACAAGCTTGGGTTGATAACCCGAGTGAGAATAATGGTATTGTATTTACGTCATCACCCCATGAGCGTACTTATTTCATTGAGATCACCGACGTAAAAGTTAATTTAACTTATGCGCCTGAATAAGTTTACGGCGTGTGAGCTGAACGTTTTTATAGGCTATCGCTGATGTAGAGAGAAGAGGTACATTTCGAGGTGTGTTTGATGCACGCCTCGCTATTTCTGCATATCAAGTTACGCTTACTGGCTACTGGGCGGCGCTACATTCTGAATGTTACGTTCGTCAATCCTAAGCGCTGATTTACAATGGTTTTGTTTGACTATTTATAGTATTTTGGTTTTGAAGACGTTTTGAGAAATGATTTTTATGATCTCTTAAAATTAGTTTTGTTTTTAATTCTTCATACCAAGGATTCTATGTGGAAAAGTCACGTATTAGGTTACTTCGTTACCCTGATGTTTCAGTCGAGAACGTGTTTGAAAAAGAAGCTGAACTATTACAGCTGCACCAAGCAAACCGGCTGGAAAAAAGCTTAATTTTATGGCGAACGAGCACCCCAACTTTAGTGTTACCCGCGGGAAGAAAGTGGCCTAAAACTGCGTCGCTAATTAACGAACTATCTGCGATGGGCTGGCAGCTATTTTCGCGAAAAACGGGCGGGGCACCCGTGCCACAAACCGCCAATGTGCTTAATCTATCTCACTTGTATAACTGGCCAGATTCAAAACCCTATTCGATTGTATCGGCTTATGAAAACCTATGTGTGGTACTAACGCACTTTTTAGCGTCGTATGGGATCAAAAGTCATATTCATGCCACACCGGGTTCATACTGCGATGGTGACTATAACTTAAATATAAATGGTAAAAAAATCATAGGTACTGCGCAGCGGGTGGTTATTAAAAAAGGGGGAGGGCACGTGGTTTTGGCGCAAGCATGCATATTAATTGATGCGGTGCTAGAGACACTTATTAGTCCTGTAAATCTATGCTATGAACACAGCGCAATGCAAGAGCGTGTGAAAGCATCTGTTCATACGTCTTTATTTGAACATATTACAGAGCGACCTTCGACAGAAGCGTTGTTTACAAGGATCCAACACGCTTTTATCGATAGTAAGTTAGTCTAATGTTGCTTTACAGCAGCTACATGCTTTAATCTCAATGAAGTTATGCTGCTGAATATGTCGTAGTCCATCAATACACTGAACTGAAAATTATGTATAGTCGCGTTCTAGGATGAGTATGATCTTACAGGTAAGAAAGCCAGTTGTGGGTTTTGTCGAGATATTTTGGATGCTTATTGCCTTAATAGCGATGAGTGGCAATCCCTGTTTTGCCAGTATCAAAATTGCGGTGATAGGCAAAACAAAAAATGATAGCTTTTATGAGCAGTCATTTCGTGGGTGTGAGCACTTTGCAAAGGAATACCCTACGCTTGAGTGCATTTACGATGGGGCTGATGACTACCAAGATGTGCGAACCCAAGTACTCATAGTCGAAGAGTTGGTTAATAAAGGCGTTGATGGATTGTTGATTTCTACGACTGACTCCGCTTATTTAGTCAATGGTGCTCTTAAACAGGCTAAGCAAGCAGGTATTCCGGTGATCACCTTTGATTCGGATTTATTGCCAGAGCATCATGCCTATCGTTTGGCTTATGTAGGCACCAATAATTATGATTTTGGCAAAGCGCTGGGGCGTGTTGCAAAGACATATGGCAAAAATAAAGAGATACAAAAGTACTGTATTCAGTCGGGTCATCAGAGTACCCCTAATTTAAGTGCGCGCATTCGAGGTGTGAAAGCAGAGTTACACCTTGATGAGCCCCGCGAGGGAGAAAAAAGAACACAATGGGTAGAACATGAACGTTGTCCTTTGTATACCATGGGACGCAGAGAAGATGCCCTCAACCAACTATTAGTGATGCTTAAGTCATCCTCCCCTCCTATTTTTATTGCAGTTGCGGGGTTTGCTCAATTTAATCCAGACTATATTGCGCGACTTACGCCTTATAAAGCGCAGATCCAAAACCATCAAGCCGTTATTATTTCCGCAGATACAGAGCAAATACAGTTATCAGCACTCCAAGCCGGTCTAGCCACAGAGAATGTTGGGCAGAACCCTTTTCAGATGGGTATTACAGGGGCGCAATTACTATATGATGTGATCATGAATAAAAAGCCGCCTAATCAACCGCGTTATTTTTTAGACTTTCATTATTGCCAAAGTGATAATGCAGGTACATGCACTATTAACCATTAATAACCTATTACCGATTTATTATCGATAAATATCTGATTGCTCAATGACTTCAATCTCGTAACCATCAGGGTCAGTAATGAAAAAGAATCTGGCCACTTTGGTGTTTTGATTGAAAAACTCTTTGATGTCTTTTGGCGCGTAATTAAGGTGTGTTGCTAAAGCGTGAAGTGGCTCAAGATCGGGGGCTGAAAAAGCGAGGTGACCATAGCCATTGCCAAGTTCATAGGGCGCTTGTTTGTTATAATTATGAGTTAATTCAAGCTCAAAATTACTTTCGTCATTGCCCAAGTAAATCAGTGCAAAGTCGTCAAATTCGATGCGACGTTTTTCGTGTAAATTAAATAAGGCGTGGTAGAATTTTATTGAGCGGTCTGCGTCAGTTATGCGGATCATACTGTGGATCATTTTTGCCATGTTGTTCTCGGAGTTAGTATGTGTGAATTATATGCCTCTCAGCCTCAATCACTTTACGATACGACTAAGCGTTCGTTACGTATTCAAGGTGTTGTGACTAGCTTGGCGCTTGAAAACCAAATGTGGCACTTATTGGAGCAGTTAGCGCAGCAACAGCAATGCTCAGTCGCAGAGTTTATTTCTGTCTTATATCAAGAAATTATTGAGCGTCATGGTGAGGTAAAAAACCTCGCGTCAATGCTGCGTGTTACCTGCCTCACGTATGTGATGAATAATAAAGTCTCTTGATGTTCAACAGGTAGTACTCCATTACTACCTGCTAATTAATGGTCGGTTATTTTTGTTTTGGGATCGTTCGCATTAACCCATCGGTTAACAGTAAGGCAAACGCGCTATAATGTGTGGCACCATCCAATATAGAAACAGTTAAATCTAACCCTGTGTATTTACGGCTACGAAGTACTTTTTCATACTGAAGTCGCTCTCGTTGTATCCTCGACTTTTTTGATGGAGGTGCGTATTGCGTAAAATCGCTACCGTGCAGAGGCTATTTGGATCTCAGTATTATGGTGCTGAGTTAGCTGCTGAGCTAAGTAAGTACGATGTTGGTTAAATAAGGCCAGTTGTTTACCTCGTAGCTGGCTTTGGCTTGGTTGCTTTAACTTGAGAGGGTTAATGGCTTTACCATTTTTGTGCACCTCATAGTGTAGATGCCGTGCTTGAGATAACCCTGTATTACCAAGGTAGCCGATGATTTGTCCTTGCTGAACTTTTACGCCTTTTTTCATGCCTTTTGCGAAGCCTTTCAAGTGCGCATAAAGTGTTTGATAGTTTTGCCCATGGCGAATAATAATGCGGTTACCAAAGCTGCCAGCCCAGTTTGCACTTTGTATGGTGCCATCACCCGCTGCCATAATCGGTGTGCCTATTGGTGCACCAAAATCAAGGCCTTTGTGAAGGCGAGTGTAGCCTAAAACTGGGTGCTTTCGTTTACCAAATGTTGAGGAGAGGCGAGCGCCATTGAGTGGGGTTTTCATTAAAAAACTTTGTGCTAGCCTACCGTCTGGTAGATAAAAAGCCTGTTGTTCCTGTGCGTTTTTAAAGCGTGTTATTTCAATATTATTGGTTACGCCCGACAAAGCTGCATAAAGTAACTCCCTTGGTGGAGTATGATGGTGACTCAGTTGCGCATCACTCTCTAGGTACATTTGTTTGTAGTAGAGTGTAAGTGTATCGCCGGCTTTGATTTGTCTTTGAAAATCAATTAAATGTGATAAAGCCGTAACGGTTTGATTGATAATATCAGTGGGTAGCTTTGCGCGCTGAGATGCTAAAAATAAGCTACTTGTTATCACAATGCGCTTTTGCTGATATCGGCTGGTGAGCTGAGGTTGAGTAATATCAACTTGCCAGTTTTGATTGTGTTTGATGAGGTGTGCATGTTGATTAAATGCGGTGCTAAAGGCGAATGAGTGTATTGTATTGTTCAAGGTCATTACTTTAATACGCTGCCCAACACTAAATTTACTGAGCGTGAATGTATCGCCTAGTGCACGCTTTACTAAAATAGCGTCTTTGGCGTTGAACCCAAATCGGCGCAACAAATGCGTTAACGTATCACCCTTTTTAAATTCAATGATATGCGCTGTAAGCTTTTGCCCATTTTCTTGGTTATTTAACGGTGCTTGGATCTGTTGCTGATCTGCTTTTACGTTTTGTTGGGAGGTGAATGGAACGGCTTTGTTTATCTCTGTGGCGGGTTTTGAGCAACCTAACGCTGTCACAATAAATGCGACTAGTATCATTTTGTAAGTCATAACTTTTTACTAATTAGTTAGAATATTTTAATAGTGGGTCTATTCGTTGGCCATTTTGGAGCATTTCAAAGTGCAGATGAGCGCCTGTGACTTTACCGGTTGACCCCATTGAGCCAATCACTTGGTAGTGCTTTAGCCAATCTCCGGCCTCGACGTTAAAGTCATCTAAATGCGAGTAAAGGGTTTGATACCCGTTGCTGTGTTGTATGAGCACAACGTTTCCGTATTTACTGGCCAAGCTGGTCGCATCAGCAATTAAGACTTTACCAGGCGCCGCGTTATAGACTGAAGTGCCTGCCTTACCAATAAAATCAACGCCCCCATGCGGTCTGTTATTGCGTATTTTTGATATATGACCAAAGTGAGATGAAATAGAGATGTTTTTTACGGGGTACTGCCAGTCAGGGGGAGTGGCGTTGAATACGGGGTTAGTGATGTATTTAGTGAATAGCACACCCATGGATACGGCGCATAAGATCACTGTAACAGAGACCTGAGAAATACGTTTTGGTTTAACAATATCGGTGAGTCTTTGTTTATATTCGTCAACGGATAGTGCCGAAGATGAAAAGTGTGCGAACCCTTGGTGCTGGTGCTGATGAACCATGCTACGTTTTAAGCACGTTAACAAAGATTGCGCATATTGTAGTGGTGGGAGCTTAAAGTGTTGCACTGTTTTTCTATCGCAGCGATGTTCCATTGCGTGAACAAACTCTTTCTCCATCTCGTGTATAAAAGGGTTAAACCAAAACAGACAGCACAACATGCGCCACATAATGACCGAAATGTGATCTTTATACGAAATATGGGTTAGCTCATGGCACAATAAAGCGTGTTGTTCGTGGTCTTTTAAGTGTAAAAAATAGCGAGGCAATATTATTTTTGGTTTTCTTAACCCAAATACGAAGGGCGACATATCGATTGGCAAAACGAACATTGGGTGAGAGCTGTAATGGTTTTTATAGGGCTGTGCGGTATCGACCAGTTGTATAAAATGGCGTCGCAGCTTGATAAGTAACCATGCTTTGCGCAGAGCACCTAAGAACCAGAGTGTAAATAGCGTATAGAGCATGATGTCAAGCGTGGCTAAGGCCTCAGACGCTTTGATAGTGAGATCTGAAACAACCGCACTTTCTACATGGCTAGGCAGAGTATGTAGTACCTCAGGGATCGCTTGCTCAACCAAATTGCTAGAAATAGGTAATACAGAGATCATTGATAAAGATAATAGTGCAAACCATAAGTTTGCTTGCGCTCTATCTTTTCTCATCAGTAATTTCCCCAACTTGACAAGTACTAGGCAGCTAAATAACCAGGCTCCTGTACTGAGAATAAGTGTCATCAGCATGACTATTTATTCTCCTCATCGGCAAGGTCATCGAGCAGAGATTGTAACTCATCAAGTTCGTCAGACTCGATAAGACGACTATCTGTGAACATTGCTATGGGTAGAGGCCCGTCAATTTCAAGAATGTTTTTCGCAAAGTCGTTAGCATAGAGTGCCAATGTGGGCATTTTTAGTAATGTTGCAGTAAAAGCTTTTTTATTACCTTGCTGGGTGATGTTTAAAAAGCCTTTATCATGCATACGCTCTAAGGTTTTGCGAGTAGATGAATAGCTCCATTCAAATTGCTGAGCAATTTCTTCGTGAAGCTCACGTGCGGTACGAGGCTCTTTTTGCCAGAGTAATTTAAGGATCTCGAGTTCGGTCGTGTTTGGTTTCATTGCTTGCTGATTTATCATTTTTGCGACATATGTCACACCTTATCAAGTTTTAAAGTGCGACACAAGTCGCAGTTTTATGTTTTTTACTGTGGTTTATAATCCTGTATGCTAGATATGAATAGATAAAAATTACCAAAGGCCTTTGATTTATCTTTTTTAAATGGGAAATGTGGCGTATGGAAAATCATGAACTAAAACGTTATTTACTGAATAAGCCGTTTGCGAGTGTTGGTCAACCATTTGGCGAAGGTATTGATGTGTATAAAGTGAAAGATAAAATGTTTGCGACGTTAGCGCTTGGTAAAATGGGTCAAGAGAACAGTGCGCATTGGTGGGTAAATCTAAAGTGTGATCCTGATGAGGCTGCCATTTTACGAGATATTTTTGAAGCAGTGATCCCCGGCTACCATATGAACAAGCGACATTGGAATACGGTGATTTTAGATGGCTCAATTCCGCAAGGTGAGATTGAACGTATGATAGATAATTCATTTTTGCTGGTGGTGAGTAAAATGACCAAGAAAGATCAGACATCTATCTTGGTTCACGTTTAGCTTAGAATGGACTTCTTTACAAAGCGGCATATCAAGGCTGCTTGTATTGTTTATGAGTTTTTTATGATGCTACTTTCGACGCCAACAGTGAAGTTAAGTGCTCTAAAATAGTATCTCTGCATATTGATGTATAGTTACGTGATAGTGAGATCCCATCGCCAACGACGACGGCTTTATGTGCGGCATTTAACATGGCGACATCATTATGATCATTACCAAAGCAAATGGTTTTTGACAAGTCCAGTTGTAACGCTTGTAGTGCACTGAGTTTATTACTGTGCTGTGTGACAATATCAAAGCAGTTAGTACCGCTGTGGTGGTAGTAGGTGAACGAATCTAAATGTTGTTCGCAGTAGGTATTTATTTCGTCGAAATGGTGACCTTCGAGTATCAATAATTTAATGACTTGCTGTTGGCGTAAGGTGGTATTACAGCTTGGTTGTGTGCCTAACTTTGCTACCCATTGGTGAAACTCATGTGGTTTATCAGAAACTGCGTAGTCATAGTGCCCGTCATAAAGGTAGGCGATATTTTTATCATCTAGCCATTCAAGTAACTGTACTATTTGTGCTTTTTTAAAGGCATTAGCACTGGTGACTTTTTGCTGCTTGCTGGTCATCGCGCCATTACAACCAATTAAGGTATGATCCCAAAAATACTCAGGTAAAACGGGTAGCGTGTCTCTCAATGGGCGAGCTGTTGCAAAGTACGTATGAATACCTGCGGCCTCTAATTCTATGAGCGTGTTACTGAGTGCGCTAGTGAGAGGTTTGCCTTCAAAAATAAGTGTTCCGTCTAAATCGAAAACAAAGTTTTTAATACCCTTCATGTTACTCCTTGGTTATCTCAAATCAGGACTATTTTGCAATGAAAGTAGGGTTATTGTCTAAAGGTTTATTCTGAATTTAATCAGCCTGTATTGAATTGTCGTTTTAAGCTGTTTTTTTCTATTTGTAAATTGTAACGTTATGATTTTATTTATTATAAATATGATAGGAAACTTTTATAAAACTGATAAGACGTCGCGTTAGTAACGACCTACAGTGGCCTTGGAACTTTTCGAAAAAAGTAAATTGGAGCTGGAATGAAAAAAATAACATTAGCTACATTGGTATTGCTATATGGTAATCGGGTTTGGGCAGCAGACGTAATTGAGCCGCCAATGGCGAGTATTCCCGCAGGGAGTTTTACGGTACAAAGTGAAAATGGTGAAAGTTATGATGTCACGGTGCCTGCATTTCAGATGGCTAAATATGAATTGACCGTTGCTGAATATAGCCGATTTATTTCTGACACAGGATATGAAAGTGCGAACAATTGCTCACATCGTATTGATTCAGGGTGGTTTAGCGGTCCGAGAGATGGTAGCTGGGACAATAATATATATCGGTTCTCAGAGTTTCATCCTGTTGTATGTATTAACTATGATAATGCCGTTGCTTATACGCAGTGGTTATCACGTAAAACGGGCAAAGATTATCGTTTGTTGTCTGAAGCTCAGTGGCAATATGTTATTGAAAGTGGCGGATTACAAGAATACATAAAAGCAGGGGGTAAAAAGCGTGAGCAAATATGTGATGTGGCTAATTTGGCTGATTTACATGCTCAAAATATGTCTGAAAAATTATACGGAGCGTCTTACACTGCAGCTTATAATGTTGAGAACTGTAGCGATAAAGAGGTAACGCTCGCTATGGTTGGTATGTATAAAGCAGATAAATATGGTGTGCATGATTTAGTGGGTAACGCGAGAGAAATTATGGCAGATTGTTATGTTAGTGATACCGATAAGTTGAAAAGTGAAGGGGTCACCAAGACCGGAAAGGAGTGCAAAGCCTTTATTTCTAAGGGGGGCGGTTGGCATTGGGGAATTCAAAATGTATTGGAACGTTCTCAAAGAAGCCGAGACTTTTTAGGGGCAATTGAAGGCTTTCGGATAGTGCGAGATACCGCTGGAGAACAGCTTGAGTCGCAAGAAGGCTCTACTTGGTTTGTGAACACGCTTAAAAAAGAACACGTAAAAGCTAGGCGAGTACATGCACAAGTAGCAAATTATCCAAAACAAGTGACGGACGTAAAGCTCACTGAATTTAAAGAGAAAGTCGAGTTAAGTTGGCAGCTAAGTAATGATGAAATACAGCCAACATATCAAGTGTTCAGACAAGATCTTTTGAATAATCATAAAGAGGTTATTGTTGGTTCTGGTATAAATGGGCGAGTTACAGACTTAGACCCTCTACCGCGTAAAGCGCGTTATTCTGTGGTTGCTTATTATGGTGATAGGCTGAGCTTGCCCAGCGAAACTATTGACACATCGGCTTATATTACACATGCCATACCAGGTAAAATTGAAGGGGAGGCTTTTTCACAAGGTACTGATATTGAAGTTAAGAACTCAGTGCAAGAAGCGAAAGAGGACCGCGTGTATGCAAGCTTAGGCTTGGCGAAAGCACAGTACAAAATTGATGTATCAACGGCGGGGCAATATGCTTTGAAGCCGAGGGTATATCATACGGGCAGCAGCAAGCGTGTTGAAGTTAAGCTTAATGGTCGAGTGATTACGTCATTTTCGACTTCGTCTGAGCAAGGGTGGCAAGTTGTCCAAGATGTACACATCAACTTACCTAAAGGTGAGCATACATTGTCATTGCAAGGGCTTGAAGCTCGGTTATCGGTTAATTGGATAGATATACGGCGTTTATAGTTTTTATTGTTGTCAAACAGTAAGTATAAGGACGTACTTATTGTTTGAGCTTTCATCTATTTATACTGTAGCAAAGCGAACGTTGGATTATTTTTGGTTTGCAAATACTCATTTAAAGATTAATCTATCAACTAATGACAGTTGCTATAAAATAATAATGATTAATTTTTTAAACTTTCAATTTGATGTAGAGCAAGGTTTACTTTCCCAAGAACAGCGGTTTGTTTCATTGAATCATACCCAAATACAGTTACTTACTTTACTTATCAGTGAGCCTGCAAGGGTGTTTAGTAAAGAGGAAATACTGGCAGCAGTATGGCAACACAAAGTGGTGTCAGAACAAGTCATATTTCAAAACATCAGTCAGTTACGTGCGTTATTGGGTGAAAGTGTCATTAGAACCTTTCCAAAGAAAGGGTATCAATGGAATATTCCTTTAGAAGATATAGGGAATGTACATTCAATAACGGAACCAGAGTCTGCGTCTATTGAATTAACCAGCGCAAGACCTGCAACGAACAAAATAGAAGTTAAGTTAAGCAACGTAACATCTTTAAGTGGTGAACATAAGAGTGCGAGTTATAAGAAGCGTTCTTATAACTCGTTTATTTATGCTGGGGTTATACTTTGTATCAGTTTTTTTTTCATTATATACAATTCAGCAAGTAGCGCATTTAATAGCAAGCATTTTGCTTATTCTCAGTTTGATAGTGTGTTTTTACCACTTACTTTACAAAGCAATAAAAAATTGGCCCAAGAAACTGAGCAATTAAATCAATTACTGAGTAGTGAATTTAATATACCGAGCAATAAACTAGAACGTGTGAATGAAGGGCAGTTTTTTAACTCGCCTTACATGACTTATCATACACTGCAAAAGGATAACACGGCGCTTTTGTTTTCGGGCACACTTTATAAAAATTATAATGAAGCCACTAAGCCATCTCAGCCTTATATGTTTGAGCTTTTAATACAAGGTTATGAACGGCAATGGGTCAGTTATTTATACGCGCAAGATATGACTGAGTTGAGTGGTAAAGTCATCGAACAAATGCGTATATTGAGTAACTCTCGTTATTTTATTCAGCAGCAAAGTGCGAATGTTTCAGCAGAGTTAGTGTTATTAAATGGCCAGTTCCCACTAAACTTAAGTGTGCTACAAAAACTAGCTGAACGGTTTATCGATGAAGACAAGTTTGATGCTGCTGATGGTTACATAGAGCAGCTTTTAACATTAAGTACGGAACGACAACATGCCTTGTATTATGCTTATGGCAAGTGGCTAAAAGGTGCGTTATTTGCCGCAAAAGGGAAGCAAGCACTGGCACTGGCACTCTATGAGCAGGCGAATACGTTATTCTCAGACACTTTGCTATATGGTTTACAAAGTGAAGTGAATAAATCACTTGCTGATTTGGCTCATGACAACCGTGACTATGATAAAGTCAAAGCGTATTTATATGCAGCAGCCAGCTTAGCGCGTTTAGCAAGAAAACCGGTACAAGAAATTCAAGCATATACGTTGTTGTCAATTAAAGCGGGTAAATTTGGCTTTGAAAAAGCCAGTTATGATCACCTTTATCAAGCCAAAACGTTATTGGCTGAATATGAACTAGATGGTTCTCACTATATGCTGCCCTTTTACCACTTTGCTTTGTTTGCATCGACTACTGAGGAGAAGCAGCACTTTTTTCATAAAGTATTACGAATGCCAGTTACACCAGACAATGAATGGGTTTTTTTTAGTGCTGTCGAGGCCTTAAGTAAGCTATATCTAAGAGAAAATAACTTTAGATCTGCAAAAACAGTGATTGATCAAGTTAAGAAACCTGCGTTAAAGGCTTACTTAGATGCACAATACTATCAAGCAAATGGCGATGTTTCCCTGGCAATATTGTCAGCGCAAGATGCGTTTAATGTTAGCCGTACACAACATACACTGTGGCTCAGTTTAAATAGTGCCCTATTATTATTAGAGCTTGCAAATACGACGCACAATATAGAGGTGTCTGAGTATCGTGTTTTTATTGAGTCCAATGCTAATCTTAGCTGGTTACAACGGCGTCAAACGCGTTTAGCTCAGGTCGGTATAGCAGTACCAGCGTTGTGAGTTAAACCATTGGAGCTTTTAAAACAGTACATTGTTAGAATCTTGTGGGTTTTCTTTAAAGAGAAAACGTAGTTCGTGTGGTGGTTTTTTTAAGGTACCCAGTAAGGCAGTTACCTTCTCGGCATTACCATTAAAGTTATGAATAAGTTGATATAAATCCTCACCTGAATCGGCAATGAGTTTGTCTAAATCATCTTCATCTTGTAAATCAAACTTAGATACTAACCCTGACTCAAATAGTTGGGATTTTAAATGTGCTTTTGAAGTAGTAACAGAGCTTTGAAGGCTTTCAAGAATGGCCTTATTGTGTTTTTCTATTGAGAGTATTTGTGCCACTAAACTAGATTGGCGGTCTATATGTGTCACGGCCATTTCTACTGCGTCCATTAAGTGGGCGATAATATCAGTACGTTCGCCAACGTTTTTAGCAAGCAGCACCGTGGCTCGCCAGTTAAAGATCACACTACCTTGTGCTAGCTTATGAATATGTTCGAGATCTTTATGGTGTTTCAAGAGCTCTTGTTCTAATTTAGCGACATGGTCTGAGGTACTTATTGTGATATGACTCAGTTTGAAGTAGACCACCGCTTTTAGATCGAGAGATTGTAAGGTATTCAATAGAATTTGCGTCAGTGCTTTTATGTCAGCACAATAGTGACTGGCTTGCATAAACAAACTGATTGCTTTCATGTAAGCATTTTGTCTTTGTAAATCGATGAGTAATGAGCTGGTTTCATCAATGACTTCAAGTGCAGCAAAGTGTTCTTTTTCTGCGTTTAATAGGGCTTCAATTTTAATTTTAATTTCGTCAGGGTGAACGGTTTTACAAATAAAGTCATTCGCCCCGATTTCAAATGCTTTAATGCGCCCATCAACTGAGGTAAGGTTTGAGATGAACACGATTGGAGTATGTTGCATTGCCTCTAGGTTACGCAGCTGCATGCAGACATCGAACCCTGATATGCCTGTCATGACGATATCAAGCAGGATCAGATCAGGTTGAAAGGTATGTGCTTTTTCAATCCCTTCTTCCCCTGAGTGCGCCAGCTCAATGGAATAGTTGACAAACGTTTCTTTGAGTAGAGAACGATAAAAATTTTCATCATCAATAATTAATATGCGTGGTGCAGACACGAGCCCTCTCAAAAAATAATACTGAACTTAGATTTATTCAATATAGTGTAAACTTGTAAAAATGAGACATTGCTTCGTTCTTCACCTTTTAAATCGCTCATATGGAAGATCAAAGGGAAGTCCAGTTTTATTTTAATGTATTGTTTTTATTTGTTTTGTTTCAATGGGGCAGGTGTAATATGTTGACTTTAGATGTTATATGAGCCACATAGTTGCCAAGTGAAAGTTTGTTGTTTTGATAGACGGGGTTTAATTATTGCGATTTTAAAACTAACTAAATGATTTTTATTAATAAGGTGTAACGTAGCTTTGTGACCTACGTCATGTATTTGCAATTTATTAAAAATATCTTACATTTTGATCTTGAGTATTCTTAAAATGGCCTCAATACTATTAGTGAGGTAAGCAAAAAAAAGGATACCCTATGAAAATTAATCTTTCAGGCCACCACGTAGATGTTACTGATGCAGTGAAAAGCCACGTCCAAGAAAAGTTTGCCAAAATAGAGAGTCACTTTCCATCACTGTTGTCGATTGACATTATAATCAGTAACGAACACAAAAAGTATTACACGGAAATTACGACCACCTATTCAGGTGTGAGTATTTCTGTAAAAGGTGAGAATGAAGTCATGTACCCTGCGATTGCCAGTGCAGCTAAAAAGTTAGATGCCGCACTTAAGCACCGCAAAGGTCAATTAAAAGCAAATCTACACGAAAAGCCTGTAAGTACGACACCGGAAATTGCACACGAAATTATCCAAGAAATGGAATTACGTTAAGCGTTAACGCATAACAAAATTAAACATCGAGTAGGGGCCTAGATAGGCCCTTTTTTTATGTTAGACTCAGCTTCTTTTGATTTATAAATGAACCCTATGACTGATTACCAAGCTGTATTAGATCGAGTCATTGATCACATTGAACCTTTACGTTTTCAAGGTAAAGTGGCCAACTATATTCCTGCATTAGCTGAACAGCCCCTTGGTCAGTTCTCTATTGCTATTCAAACCACGGATGGGCAAAGTTATTATGCCGGTGATATGAGTGCACGTTTTACGGTGCAATCGGTATCAAAGGTTATGACACTGACCATGGCACTGCAGCGCTATGGTGATGAATTATGGCAACGTGTGGGCAAAGAACCTTCGGGTACCGCTTTTAATTCGTTAACTCAATTGGAGTTTGAGAATGGCGTACCCAGAAACCCGTTTATTAATGCTGGTGCAATAGTGACGTGTGATGCGTTATATTCACGCTTAGGCGCACCAATCCATACAATGTTGGAGCATTACCGTGCACAATCAGGTAATGACAAAGTTAAAATAAATAAACGAGTTGCACAGTCTGAATTTGAGCATCGCTATAGAAATGCAGCGATGGCTTATTTGATGAAATCGTTTGGTAATTTTAATAATGAAGTAGAAGAAGTGTTGTGGTCTTACTTTAATTACTGTGCGATTGAGCTCGATAGCTTAGAGCTTGCAAAGACTTTTTCTTATTTATCGAATCAAGGTTATTGCCAACAAAGTAAGACGCAATTGCTCAGTGCAAAACAAACCAAGCAGTTAAACTCACTGCTGTTTACCAGTGGATTATATGATGCCGCAGGAGACTTTGCTTATCGAGTAGGTATGCCGGGTAAATCAGGGGTTTCTGGTGCGATTATTGCGGTGTTACCCAATGAGTTTACCGTGGCGGTGTGTTCACCGGGACTAGATAAGATCGGTAATTCAGTGGCAGGTATTGCCGCACTCGAGTTCTTAAGCGAAGAACTCGGCACGGCGATATTTTAACTCAAGCTCAATATTCTCTCTTATTGGGGCTATTTATCCCAATAAGAGGTTTCTAAAGAATCTTCTCGTTCAGGTAGACCACGTGATAATCGTGGTGAATGTTGCACTAATACTTCATAGCTTGCACGATTCGCATATTTACTGATTTGCGCAAGGGAAGAATATGTAATTGCTGCTTGCTCATGTTTTGCTGAGTTTGGCACATTCAATTTGTGATATTCATTGGCGGACAAGTCATGTAGCACAGCGGCAAGTGCGCAATCACCGGCACCATTGGTATTTTTTATGGTATCAGGGCCGCCCATATAAGGTGCTGTGTGGCTATAGGCGCGAATTGGGTTTGGACAATCGGCTTTGCGCATGGCACGTGAAAATTCATACTGATTAAATTCAGGAATAGCGCCTGGCAGTAAGGGGTATTCAGTTTCACGCTTTACGCTATCTTCAACATATCCGGCCATAAACAAGCCTTTAGGGCCCGCAGTGCAAATGACTAAATCCACCCAATCTAGCGCTTTGTCAGCGGCAAGTAGTGGATCTGAGAAGCCAGTGATCGCCTCACCTTCTTCTTCATTCATCGCTAATATATCAACATGCTTTTCGACAAATTCAGCCCACCAAGTTGGATCTTGTTCAATTAAGAACTTAGTGCCAAGTGTCAGTACCACAGGAACACCTGCCTGGTTTGCATATTCTACGGCTTGCATAGTTGCTTGGGTCATTGTTTCATCACCCGTAGTCCGCATTAAATACGCACTGATCACTAACGCTGATGCTTCTTGGATCAGGGTCTTTGAAATAGACTCTGGACGCAAATAGTTCATTAAACCAGCACTAATTGCGAAAGTACGTTCGCCACTGTCATCAATCAGTGTAAAGCAGCGGCCAATCGGCCCACCAACTGGTTGTAAGTGATCTAGATCAACACGGCTAGACGTATTGCATAAAAATTTATATGCGTAGCTACCAATGTTAATGTTTTCACTCATTACACCAAGTAATACCGAGCGGTCGTCAGCCAGCACAGAGTAATTGTGCATTGTGTTACCAATTGTGCCACCAGCGAACTCATAGTCGACCATATCTTCACGCTTTAGGCGCTCATACAAGGCATTGGTTATATCACTGGCTATCACTTGTGACATACCACGTTGTAAACCAAATTCATCAAGAAAAGCTTGATCGACTTTGGCTTCAATATCTACGACGATTTGGTCGATACCACATATATAGCTGCGTTTTAACCTGTCGTCATTGCCCAATTGGTTTATTAGAGGGTCTTTCTCTTCCACTGGAAAATAATGTTTATGCCTACGGCGTCCCGGAAATTTCATGTTTTACCCGTGTGTTTGAGCTCAAGAAATAAAAAAAGCGGCGAATTATAGCGTAAGTGTGCCGTGTTGAGCCATGTCATTTTGGTAATTTTAGCAATAATATGTGGTATATTTACTCTTGACGAACCCCTCTTAATAGTAGCACGACAGAAAATTCATGACTGAAATAGAACAAGATCAATACTGGATGGCCAAAGCGCTTGAATATGCAGACCGAGCGGAACAACAAAATGAGATCCCCGTCGGAGCTGTAATAGTCAAAGACAATCAAATAGTTGCAGCAGGGTGGAATCAATCTATTTGCAATCACGATCCGTCTGCACATGCAGAAATGTTGGCTGTGAGAGAAGCAGGGAAGGTGTTAGAGAACTATCGATTGGTTGATTGTACCTTATATGTAACATTAGAACCGTGCCCAATGTGCGCCGGTCTGTTGGTACATAGCAGGTTAAAAAGGCTGGTGTTTGGTGCCAGTGATGCTAAAACCGGTGCTGCAGGGTCAATAATGAACATTGTCAACGAACCTAAACTGAATCATCAATTAGACGTTACTCAAGGTGTATTGGCCGAGGAATGTGCACAAAAACTGTCGGATTTTTTTAAGCGTCGTAGAAAAGAAATCAAAGCGGCAAAGAAAGCAAAACAAGCGACTCAGGGCTGAGCCGCGATTTCTTCCATTTGTTGCTGTGCAAATAATTTGCGACGTAACAGTACCTTTTTGTGGTTACTTTTCATAATAGCGCGGCGACGATTCGCCTTAGTATGTTGAGTGTTTCGTTTAAATTGGTGAGTTCGACGTCTTCTAAGCATCGGCACCTCCTTATTTGTGAGAGAAAAAACACACATGGCAGAATTACAGGGATGTATTGCAATAGTATGACACTTGCATCGATTTGACGCTTTTTATTTGTCACTGCTTGTATTGAGCGCCCCATTTTCATCTAACCATATTAGGGCATCATAATAACGACGAATGTTGTCAACGTATTGGATGGCAACATCTCCACGTGCATATCCATATCTTGTCTTTCGATAGTAGCGCTTTTTGATTAGAAGGGGTAGTCGTTTTTTTACCTCAGCCCAACTATCAGGATCGCTGTTTTGTTGCTTCGTTATTTTCCTTGCATCATTCACATGGCCCCATCCTACGTTATACGATGCGAGTGCGAACCAGGTTCTATCAGGTTGAGAAATATTTTTAGGAATACGCTTAATCAGTTTTTGTAAATACTTGGCACCCCCGCGAATATTTTGTTCCGGCTTTAACCGGTTTGTTACGCCAACTTGCTTAGCGGTGGGTTGAGTGAGCATCATAATGCCCCGCACGCCAGTTGGAGATTTAGCGCGTGGGTTCCACATCGATTCTTGGTAACTGAGCGCAGCAAGTAAACGCCAATCCAACTCGCCGGCATACTCTTCAAACCAAGCGCGATATTTGGGTAATGTGTCATTACTGGCTTCAACAAAAGCAAGGGTATTTACGTAGTTAAATTCATTGATATGGCCAAAGTATTTTTCTTCTAATGCGTACAGTGTTTCGCTGTTGTTCATACTCTCAAAAAAAGGCATCAGTAACGCGTATAAAGAGTCGTCATGATCGTCTCTCAAAGCCCACGCAACGTGATCGGTTTGTGTTACAGAGAAACCAATACTCACATTGGGATGATAACGGCGAAACAGGGCTAGGGTATGCGAGTCGGCAATGGTAAAGTCAATCTCTTCATCAATGATTGCTTGAAGTAATTCTTCTTCATCTAAATTGTTGGTTGTCTGCCATTCTAAGCTTGGATACTCGTACTGAATTTTTTCTAACGACAATGCATGATTAGAGCCTTCAATGACGATGATTGGCGCATCAATATCTGCAAAGCTTCTGGGACGAACACGTCCCTGTTTATAGACTAACTTCTGGCTTACAGTTCGGTAGCTCGGGCCAAAGCGGTATTCTCGTAACGGATGATAACTTAATCCAGATGCCGCTAAATCAAGGTCGCCACTGTTTAAACGCTCAAAAAGTTCTGTGAGGCTAAAAAAGGGCACAATTTGAAGGTGAACCCCTAGATACTGAGCAAAATGTTGGCTGAGCTCATATTCAAAGCCTTGTTCTGCTCTTTGAGATTGAAAGTAGTTGCTTGGGCCAACCAAGGTCCCAACTTTAATGACCTGTTTTTGCTTTATTTTCTCTAGTTGATTGGGTGGGGTTTTATCGCATCCGGTTATCAAAAGTATGACAACAACCATGATGAGCTGTATTAATTGTTGCATTTTTTCGCCTTAAGAAAACCTCGTAATAAGCTACGTTAACGAAATTGTGTAATGAAAGCAAAACTCCCAGTACCTTGTTTTGTATACAACAAAGTCACATTTTACGGTGCTGACTAAATAAGGTGAGGTATTTTTTACGAGTTTTGACAATTTTGGGTTAAACCTAACCGCTATTTCTACTATAATGGCGACCCAAAATATCGTTCAATCCCTAACCCCGGATGAAAATACCTATGTTGATCTTACGTGGTGCTCCTGCACTGTCTGATTTTAGAGTTCAAAAAATCCTTAAAAGCTGCGCTGACGCGAACCTACCTATCACAGGTATTTATGCTGAATTCATGCATTTTGCTGATTTAACAAGTGAACTATCTGAAGCCGAATTGGTTAAGTTAAACAAGCTGTTGGAGTATGGTCCGACAATCGCTGAGCATGAGCCAGCGGGTCAGTTAATTTTGGTTACACCTCGTCCAGGCACGATTTCACCTTGGGCGTCAAAAGCAACCGATATTGCAAACAACTGTGGTTTAAGCCAAGTACACCGTGTTGAGCGTGGTATTGCGTATTATGTTGAAGGCGAGTTATCCGCTGAGCAATTATCAGCAACGGCGGCGTTACTACATGACCGCATGACCGAAGCCGCGCATTCAGAGCTTGAAAGTGCAGGCAAGTTATTTAGTGTTGATGAACCTAGCCCAATGTCATCGGTTGATATTTTAGGTGGTGGCCGTGAAGCGTTAGCAACAGCAAACGTAGAGCAAGGTTTTGCATTAGCAGATGATGAAATTGACTATTTGGTAGAAAACTTCCAAAAGTTAGGGCGTAATCCGAACGACATCGAATTATTTATGTTTGCGCAAGCAAACTCTGAGCATTGTCGTCATAAGATTTTCAATGCAGATTGGACAATCGACGGTGCTGAACAACCTAAATCATTGTTTAAAATGATTAAGAACACCTTTGAGAATAACCCAGAAAACGTATTGTCTGCTTATAAAGACAATGCCGCAGTAATGAAGGGTTCTAAAGCAGGTCGTTTCTTCCCAAATAAAGAGGGTGAGTACACTTATAATCAAGAGAACATTGAAATCTTGATGAAAGTTGAAACCCACAACCACCCAACTGCTATTGCGCCTTTCTCTGGTGCTTCAACAGGCTCTGGTGGTGAAATTCGTGACGAAGGTGCAACTGGCCGTGGTTCTAAACCAAAAGCGGGCTTAGTGGGCTTTACTGTATCTAACTTACGTATTCCGGGCTTTGAACAACCTTGGGAAAGCGACTTTGGTAAGCCTGGACGTATTGTTAACGCACTAGACATTATGACTGAAGGGCCACTAGGTGGCGCTGCGTTTAACAACGAGTTTGGTCGTCCAAATCTACTGGGTTATTTCCGTACTTACGAAGAAAAAGTAACGAGCCATAATGGCGAAGAAGTGCGTGGTTACCATAAGCCAATTATGTTGGCTGGTGGATTAGGTAACATTCGTACCGATCATGTCCAAAAAGGTGAAATTCCAGTCGGTGCAAAACTGATTGCACTGGGTGGTCCAGCCATGAACATCGGCCTAGGCGGCGGTGCTGCATCATCAATGGCATCAGGCCAGTCTAACGAAGATTTAGACTTTGCTTCTGTACAGCGTGAAAACCCTGAAATGGAACGTCGTTGTCAGGAAGTTATCGATAAATGTTGGCAGCTTGGTGATGAAAACCCTATTGCCTTTATCCATGATGTGGGCGCGGGTGGTTTATCGAATGCATTCCCTGAATTGGTGGATGATGGTGGCCGTGGTGGTAAATTCCAACTGCGTAATATTCCGAACGATGAGCCAGGTATGGCACCACACGAGATCTGGTGTAACGAATCGCAAGAGCGCTATGTATTAGCGGTAGGTGTTGAAGACTTTGACCGTTTTGAAGCGATTTGTAAGCGTGAACGTGCACAATATGCGGTGATTGGTGAAGCAACCGAAGAACGTCATTTAACCGTTGCTGATAGCCACTTTGACAACAACCCAGTGGATTTACCGTTAGATGTATTACTAGGTAAAGCACCTAAAATGCACCGCGATGTGACTTCTCAACAGGTTGAAGGCAGTGCCCTTGAAACTGCTAACATCGATGTAGAAGAGGCGGCAAAACGTTTATTACGTTTGCCAGCGATTGCAGAGAAAACATTCTTGATCACCATTGGTGACCGCACGGTAACGGGCTTAGTTGCCCGTGATCAGATGGTTGGCCCGTGGCAAGTACCAGTTGCAAACTGTGCGGTAACTGCGGCAACGTATGATACGTATCACGGTGAAGCAATGTCATTGGGTGAACGTACACCTGCGGCACTACTTAACTATGGTGCATCAGCACGTTTGGCAGTGGCTGAGTCATTGACTAACATCGCAGGAACAAACATTGGTAGCTTAGAGAACATCAAGTTATCAGCTAACTGGATGGCGGCGGCCGGTCACCCTGGTGAAGATGCGGGTCTTTATGAAGCGGTTAAAGCCGTGGGTGAAGAGCTGTGCCCTGCACTAGGTTTAACTATTCCGGTTGGTAAAGACTCTATGTCGATGAAAACCAAATGGGATGAGAATGGCGAAGAAAAGTCAGTTACTTCTCCGCTGTCATTGATCATTACGGCGTTTGGTCGTGTTGAAGACATTCGTAAAACAGTAACGCCACAATTACGCACTGACAAAGGTGAAACATCACTCATCTTATTAGATTTAGGTGCGGGTCAAAACCGCATGGGTGCATCAAGCTTGGCACAAGTTTATAAGCAGCTAGGTGATAAAACGCCAGATGTAGACAGCCCTGAATTATTAAAAGGTTTCTACAACGCGATGCAGACGTTAGTGGCTGATGAAAAGCTACTTGCTTATCATGACCGTTCTGACGGTGGACTATTTACTACCGTGACGGAAATGGCATTTGCGGGTCACACAGGTGTGACTGTGAACTTAGATAGCTTGGTAGGTAGCGACATTGAAGCACTTTATAATGAAGAGCTTGGTGGTGTGATTCAAGTGCGCAACAGTGACTTGAGCGCAGTACACAGTGTACTTGCTGCACATGGTTTAACAGCTATCAGCCATGAAATCGGCTCATTAAATAGCGAAGACACTGTGGTATTTAACCGCGCAGGTAAAGCAGTTCTGAGTAATACTCGTACTGAACTTCGTACTATTTGGGCTGAAACGACGTATCAAATGCAGGCACTTCGTGATAACCCAGAGTGTGCTAAGCAAGAATTTGATGCTAAATTTGACGCCAAAGACCCAGGTCTAAACGTGAAGTTAAGCTTCGATTTAAACGAAGACATTGCAGCGCCTTATATTGCAACCGGTGCAAAACCACAAATGGCTATCTTGCGTGAGCAAGGGGTTAACTCACATATTGAAATGGCTGCTGCGTTTAACCGCGCTGGATTCGCAGCTGTTGATGTACACATGAGTGACATTTTAGAAGGTCGTTTAACACTTGAGCAGTTCAAAGGCTTAGTGGCATGTGGTGGCTTCTCTTACGGTGACGTACTAGGAGCTGGTGAAGGCTGGGCGAAGTCTATTTTGTTCAATGATATGGCGCGCGAGCAGTTCCAAACTTTCTTCCACCGTGAAGATACATTCAGCTTAGGTGTGTGTAATGGTTGTCAGATGTTGTCAACGGTGAAAGAACTGATCCCAGGTACTGAGCACTGGCCACGTTTTGTTACGAACAAGTCAGAACGCTTTGAAGCGCGCTTTAGCTTAGTTGAAGTGCAAGAAAGCCCGTCAGTGTTCTTTAAAGGGATGGCAGGTTCTCGTATGCCTATCGCGGTTTCTCATGGTGAAGGTCATGCTGAATTTGCAGCTCAGAGTGCAGTTGATACAGCCATTAACTCTGGTACTGTGGCATTGAAGTTTGTTGATAACTACGGTAACCCAACCACGCAATACCCTAATAACCCGAATGGGTCTGTTGAAGGTATTACCGGTATTACGTCGACTGACGGTCGTGCAACTGTGATGATGCCACACCCAGAGCGTGTATTCCGCGCCGTGGCAAACTCATGGCACCCTGATGAGTGGAAAGAAGACAGCCCGTGGATGCGTATGTTCCGCAATGCACGAAAGAATGTGGGTTAAGATAACTTAGCACTCTAATTCTTAAGTAAAAAAGGTCGCAGATGCGGCCTTTTTTGTTTCTGTTATTTTTATCCTGTAGCAAAATAAATCAACCAGGCCTTGAGGGTGATTGGTTACACCAGCCTTACGACACTAATTACTGGGGGGCGACTAATGTTCAGTTTAGCTCTCAAAAGTAAATGACGGCGTTATGATGGTTCAATTATCCACATTACCTGATTACTTATCGTTATATTTAGCTATGGTGATCGCTAAAGACCATTGGCGTCGCGAAAAGGCATAGGTAACTAATGTATGGCCTCTTGCCTGTATTATGCTTTCATATACAGGCAGACTTCAGTGATTTAGTATCAAAAGGCGTTATCTCTTTTACTCTAAACCACTCGTATCATAATAAAGTTGCTTGAGCGTGCCGCAGTTGACGAATTTGTAGATTAATTCATTGGCTGGTGGCACCACTTTTGAGGTTCTGAATTTTTGTAAACACGCCCCCGTTAAGTCAACAAAAATCAAGTGGTTAAAACTCGGTTTGTTTTGGATTTTGTGTACGTAAATACGTTCAGTGCCTTTAACCGTGATCATATCGTATTCTTGCCATTTTGAGGGTTCAGCCAATTCAGTGAGCTTACGAGAATAGAGCTGTTTGCTAAATACAATGGCGCGGTCGCTATACACTAAGCTGCCACCTTGTTTGTAGTGCCCTTCGTAAATATCGGCGGTTACCGTAATCTCTTCACCACGCATTAAGCGTTCAATATTGAATGGTTTTGGCTTAATAGTAATAAGGTTTGCATCTCTTACTAAATTTAAAAATGCCACATCTGGGTTATCTATTTGATAGACCAGTTGCACATCGTGTGGGGTTGTATACGTTGGAAAGTTAGCTGCATAGATTCGAGAACCTCGGTTCATTAGCACCATCGCATGCTCTGCTTTATAGGCAGGGTTTAACGGAGGGAGTTGTTTTTCTTCTTCGGCTGCATACACATTGCCCAATATAAGCATGCACAGTGTTAGTAATAAAGTTCTCATTGGTATCTCTATGTGAAGTGGTCATTATAGTATAGCGTGATGTGTGCTACCTCTGGAGATTTTTAAATAAAGAAAGCGTGCTAAGCAACGGTTGATCTATGCCTTGTTGATACTCATCCCATGATTGCGTGAGGTGTTTATCCGGATACAGTGCGTCTGATGAAACACTACTAAACGAATAATAGCGTTTTGATAAGCTATAACGACGGTGTGAGTGTGGCAAAGAAAGCCGATGGGTTTCGCTGTAATGATTAGGATCGCCTCCGCTTGGGGCACCAATAATTTGGGCGTTTAATAGTGATTTAAATTGCGCAGCGTTACTCATTGCAGCTGAAAAGGTGACATGGTCAATAAGCACGGCAATCTTATTTTGCCAGTCGAATTGATCGAGGGGAAGTAGGCAAGATGACAGGGCTAATCCACTGTAAAAGTTACCACCACCGTTACCTCTGAAATCGATAATTAATGCGTTGGCGTTGCTTTTTCGAATGGTTTTTTGAATGGCATCACACTGGGTGATAACTGAGAGCGGTTCGGGGTAGTGATCGAAGTCAATATACACTGTATCGTAAGCGGGAAGGGTTGCGAACCTAATACCATCGAGTTTGATGGGTTGCCATGTGAGTGCTGGGTTAGCGCGCTTGAATGGGCTAGTGATCTGAGCAAATTGATGCATAGTGACGGCTTTTACGGTGTGTGTGTTTGTCATGGTGTTATGTTTAAAAGTAAATTTGGTCGTGTATTGCTCACGACTAACACCACTACCAAATAATAATTTTGCAATGGTAATCTGAAAAGCAAAGCGCACTTTAAAGCTATAAATATTGTCAACACCACTGATATAGGGTTGTAGCTTTTTTTGTAGTTCAGAGATAGCCACATGATTAATGGCTACTAATTCACTGCCAATAAGGTGCTGATAAGGCTTAGCAGCGGCAATAACTCGCAATTGCTCTCCAAAAAACTGAAAGTTAAATGGATAATGACGGTGAGAGCCTGACATGAGGTTATAACTACTATGCCCATCTCCAAGGCTTGCTAACAAGTGAGATATTTGAACTTCTATTTCTGCTTCATTGAGGTCAGGGACTTTGTTAAGTAATTGGCTTACATGTTGGTCGAATGCTCCCTCGCTAATAGTGTGAAATGGATTGATATGGTGCTGCTTAACACTTGCTTGGAGGGTCAGAATATCTTTTTTCCATTGCGCTGTGCTCAGGGGGTGTGCGGTGGTAGCAGCGCAGCATAACGACAACAATATTAAGAGTAATTGTTTAAACATAGTCATTCTCTTTCTAATGATTAATTAAATAGTGAGAGGGAGAAATACCAAAGCGTTCCATGAAGGCACGCCTAAAGCTATCATAGCTTTTAAACCCGACCTGAGAGGCTATTAGCGAGAGGTTTGGGTGTTCCAAGTTCATTAAATCTTTGGCGCGATCTAACCGTAATTTTTTAAAGTATTGACTGGGTGTTGTATTTAAATGTGTTTTAAATAACCGAGTTAATTGACGTTCACTTAATGCACATACCTCAGCCATTTCAGCGACTGTGCATGGGGATGCGATGTTTTCAATGAGCCAATCTAGTAAAGGAGATAGACGGAGGCTTTCATTACTTTGTATCTCTAATAAATCTGAAAACTGGCTTTGATGGCTACTTCGTTGTAGATACACCACTAACTCTTTGGCGACTTTGGCGGCAATAACGTTACCGTGATCAGAGCGGATCACTGCAAGTGCGAGGTCAACACCAGATAACACGCCTGCAGAAGACCAAATATCCTGATCTTCAATGTAAAGTGGGTCAGGTGAAACATCGCAATGACTGGCCCGTGATGCTAAATCATTACAGTGTCGCCAATGTGTGGTGATATTCAGAGCTTTATCGCGATAAAGTTGGGCTAGGATAAATGACCCTGTACAGATACTCATCACTTTTTTAGCGCTATCTGCGAGGTTTCTCAGCTGTTTGGTTTGGGCATTGTTTAGGGTTAAAGTACGCATGCCAGCGCCACCGCAAATAATTAAGTAATCGACGTCTAATACATCATCGAGCGTATATTCAACCAGAACTTTTTGCCCATGAGTACTTTTTACTTCACCTCTTCTCAAGCTGAATAACTGACTTGAGTAATGCTCACTAATAAAGCTATTTGTTTCCATGAAAGCGTCAAGTGGACCAAATAAATCAAGCGCCTGAAAACCATCGGCAACAAAAAATAGTATTTTTTTAGTCATAATATTCTCCTTGAACAGGAGTATACTAGGAACTGAAATGTCGGTTCTGTCATATTTACGACGAAAACCGACATTTTAGGTGAAAATATATATGCTGCTAAATAAACACTGATCAACGTGTTTACACCAGAGTGCATTAGTGTGGAGTATTAAGCTCATTTTGTAATTGTTCACTCATGGCCTTGAGTCCTGAAACCTTCTCTTTCGCGAACTCTATCTTTTCTTGGCTGAGGCCTTCTCGTATTCCACGGGTTATAAGCATTTCTAAGCGCACTATTTTTTGCTTAGAGGCGCTAATGAATGCCATTTTAAGTTCGTGCTCTTGGTGTACATGAAATTGCTTATATGCCTCGTGGTCATCTAGCTCACCAGAGTAAGGTCGTGTATTTTTGGACTTAGTAATAGGTGGAATATAGGGCTGAGGTTGAATGGATGCTGGCACCGGACCCAGTGAACTGAGTTGGTTTACCGCAGGAGGCTGATTTTGGTTGATTATAGTGCGAATATCATCTTCTATGTGTGGTGTTTTCTTGCGTACAGTCGAGTCGTTATGATACTCGATTAATGGCTGAGGTTGAGGCGTAATGGCTATCAAAAAATAGCCAAATGCACAAAGCAAGAGTGCTATGAGGGTTAATTTTAGTAAGTTCATAGTGATAACTTATGTGTCTTTAGCCAAGCTTGTTTGTTTTGTCGGTAAGTTTGCTGTGCCAAATCTTCTATTAGTGCAAGGGTTGCTTGATATCTTACTGTTTCCGAGTCGATGGCGTAATAGTCAAACTTTATATGGTGAGTTTGCGCAACCAGCCATTTTCCGTCCGGGCTTCTGATTGGGCCAGTTAACAAAGACTCTTTTAAGCTAAATACCACTTGGTGTGCCCATTGGCTGTTTTGTTTTCGAGTGACTTTACCTTGGGTATCTGAAAATATGCTTTTTAATGCATATTGTTTCAGTGCTTTTTTGAAACTGGTTGCTTGTGCTACTTGTTTAAAGGCTGTGGCAGCTTGTGAAGTTGAAAACAAAACGCCGCTAGCAGTTACACGACTTTTGTGCTTAAAGTCGGCTTTATTTTTTACATAAAATGCGGTGATGTCAGAGTGGGGGATTTTGCGCTTTAGTACTTCTACATAAGGGCTTCGTTCACCATGCATATGCGATTGCACCCCAAAATAATTTAACATAGGAGAGCGCAGTAGTTCCCCTGCAGCTATCAGGTTAAGATGTTTTAATGCGATACCTGAGTGGGTTAGGTGGGTCGCTAAAGATGTCACAAGGTGATGATACTGCCTAACATCACCAATTAACTTTTTAAACAACGCATAGTCTCCTTGGTGGAGCTTATAGCGGTTTTGCATTGACTGCTCTAACATTAGCTCGGCAAGGGTAAATGGCATGCCAGTTAAAGGCGCCAAGTTAATGCTTTCTAATTGTGTTAATTGCATGGGCGAATACTGGTTATCATTGGGGTAGGGGGGTAAATCCGCAAGCAATGCCGTTTTGGTATAGAGTGACCAATCAATTTTTGGGGCTGAGGGTAAGTTAATATCAGTAAAGTGACTTTTTAATAATGACAACACGTAACGACGAGTATGAAATACTGTTGCATAGCCAACATCTGCTTGACGTGTAAGCAACCGCGGTTGATGCTTATGCGCTTGGGCCAGTAAATACTGATTTTCATTGAGTCTGGCTTGCGTACTGTGGCGCGTAAAGTCACTTTGGTGTTGTGAAAATACGGTATGCATGAGTGCAACTTCAGGCTCACTAAACGATGTGATATTTGCCATCGTTGGCAAGCTAAAAAGGCTTGCCAATAAAATGAATATCCCTCGCATTAGCGACTAACCATTGCATGATTAAGCAGGTGCACAACCATGGCAATTGCATGGGGGATCACTTGTTTGGCGGTTGTTAGGCGATCGTAATGATCTTGCGAATTGAGGACTATTCCACCTTGAGCATAAGAAAAAGCCCCACCTTGGGTTAATAAAGGTCTAATGTCTTGGCTATTTTTGGCGACAGGTGTAAAAGTCGCCATTGCTGAACGCACAAGTTGCAGGTTATTTAAATCCTCTTGATCATAGTAGTCTTTAACCCAAGACTCCCAACTTGAATGGTTTAAAGCTGAAGTAGTCCATGTATGATGAGGTTGCAACAAGTCGGTGGTGTGAAAAACAAAGCCGAGTAATTGGGGGTGACCACTTTGTAAAAAGCTCTGATACCAATATTGCCCTAAATTATCGATAGGTTGAAAGGGCATCTCTTCAAAATCATCATACATGCTGTAGTTTGAATGGCTGTCAACTCGGTAATTGGCTTCGGTCACTCCGTAGGTATTGTATTGGGTGTCATCAGCCCTAAACCAACCCGTTTCGCCACCAGCGCCATCATCTAAGTAATCTCCTTTTAGCCATGTTGCGGCTAAGCTGTCGACATTTCCCCATACCGTCAATTTTTCGTAATTGTAACCACCGAAATCATTGCCGTGGCTATCAGCACCCTGAGTGTGGTTTTGGAAATGCCAATAACTGGTATATTTAACGATACTTTGCGCAGCGCCCCAAAGAGGTGCTTGTACGCAATCTCCGGTTATCGCCCCACAAAAAAATGTATCTTCAAAATCGTCAACATCATAGGCTGCTTGGCCTAACAAATTAGCTAATGCGTCTATGGTTAAGTTATTGGCATTGGCATATTGTTTAAGTTTACTATACTGCGTCGTCGTTGGGTTTTGTGCCATATAATTCACAGCATCAACAACAATCCGTTTGTGGGTTTCTTGACTAAATGCTTGGGCATTTGAACCAATGAGTGCAAGTGAGCATAGTGCTAGTATTTTTTTCATATTGTCCTCGTAAAGTAATCACTCTATTTTGATGGGTTATTAAACGGGACTAAGATGAACTTTTTATTAACCAAATGTTAACTTTGAAAGTGTGTACTTCTGTTAAAAGTTGTTATTGTTGATGTTGTTTCGCTCAGGTATGATCAAGGATGAATTATAAGCACATTATTAGTGTATCCAAGGACTATGAAAAAAATAATAATATTGTTTTCTCTCTTGCTGTGTTGTTCGTTTAGCACTTATGCAAGTGAGGATGAATACGACGACGATGGGTTTTTATGGCAGCTTAGCCTCGGTGGCTTTTGGGTAGATTTAGCACTACCCGAATTAGAAGGGGCGAAGTCTGACTTTGATGGTATCTCACTGCTTGTAGATGCCAAAATTCAATATAAGCGTTTTTATTTAAATACGCATTCAGGGGACTTTTTTGGCGGTTCAGATTTAGGGTATCAATTAGTTCTTGAAGACGACTGGGGCGTTGATGCGATATACGGTAATTATCAACTGCCTTTCTCTGAGGAGGGTTACTATGGTAATGAAGGGTATGTCCCTGAACTCAGTGGAATAAAAAAGCGTGAACAAGACCAGTCCATAGGCTTATCTTATTATAGAACCCTAGGTGAATATCAAGCGGTTGCAGAGCTAGTGTATGATGCCTTTGGTGAGACTAATGGGTGGGTATTACACTTTGAAGCAACGCGAAACTTTGAATTACGTAATTGGGACTTATGGCTTAATTTTGGTGCCAATTATTACTCTGCCAATTTTATTGATTACTTTTATGGTGTTGATGCTGACGAAGCCACCTCAAGGCGTCCAGTCTATGAGTTAGGTGATTCAATGTCGGTGTTCACCCAAGTGCAAGCCAATTATCCCATCGCTGAAGATTGGGTATTTAGTGCTGGTGCATCCATTCTCATTGGCGCAAGTAATACTAAAAAAAGTCCCCTTGTTAACTCTCGGCACGCACGTGCAGTTTTTGCGGGAGTGAAATATGTATTCTAAAGTAGTCTCAATTAATGCCTTAATGTTTATTGCAGGGATGTTTAGCCATCAGGTTGCTGTGGCTAATGGCGAAGGAGTAGTAGAGATTTTACATGCAGCACCAAGTAAATGCGTTGCCTTAAATGAAGGGCGTACGTGCTACGCAGATGTTAAGTTCTCTATTAACACGCCAGCGCTAGGCGATTACTGTATTAGAGAAAGTGTGTCTAAAAAAATTCTTCAGTGTTGGGCCAGTTCACAAGCTTTTGAATTTGTTTTGGGGTTTGGATCTGCAGAAAGTATGAGTTATGAGCTTATTTCAAAGTCACAACGTGATGTACTCGCTGTGACAACCATTGAAGTAAACTGGGTACATAAAATTCAAACGAAGAAGCGACGTTGGCGCTTGTTTTAGCCCAATATCACAGCGAGTCAATGTTATTAAGGTAATATTGGGCTCGCTGTAATGTTTGCTGTTTTGTCACATCATCTTGTTTGTCCCAATTACGATATACCATGCCGATCCTCGGATTTTTTGCAAAGCGCGTTCTATGTTCAATCATAAAGTTCCAATATAAACTGTTCAGTGGGCATGCATCTTCTGTCGTTTTTTGTTTCACGTTGTAATGGCAACCACTGCAGTAGTCACTCATTTTATTTATGTAATTACCGCTGGCAGCATAAGGTTTTGTGGCGACAATCCCATTATCAGCAAATTGTGTCATGCCTCGGGTGTTGGGCATTTCGACCCACTCAATGGCATCAATATAAATACCAAGGTACCAGTTATCTACCTGATCAGGGTCTATGCCGGTGAGCAAACAAAAGTTACCTGTTACCATCAAACGTTGAATGTGATGCGCATAAGCAAAGTCCAAACTTTGTTTGATAGCCTGCTGCATACAGCGCATTTTTGTTTGCCCATCCCAGAACTGTTTTGGAAGATCACGTGTTGCAGTTAGGGTATTGTAAGTTGCATAGTCTGGCATATTTACCCAGTAAACCGCCCTGACATACTCTCTCCACCCTAGAATTTGCCTGACAAACCCTTCAATTTGCGAAATGGTAATGGTGTCTTGATTGGCGTTATACGCACTTATGGCGGCATCGATAACGTGTTTAGGCGAGAGTATTTTGCTGTTTAGAGCAAAAGATAGTCGGCTATGATAAAGGCTCCATTTATGCGGACTATTGGCGGTCATAGCGTCTTGGAATCTACCAAACTGCGGCAACAAGTATTTACAAAAATAAGTGAGTAACTGCTGCGCCTCGGCCCGATTGGTTGGCCAAATAAATGGCTGTGACAGTTCACCAATCGTATTTATTTTATGCCGTTGTATACGGGCAATAATGTCGCTCATATCATAGCTAAATAGCAGAGGCTCTGGAATGAGAGGGGTATCAGCTTTTTTTAACTTAGCTCGGTTATCTGAATCAAAATTCCACTGCCCACCCGTGGGCGTGTCACCCTCCATTAAAATCCCAAAGCGTTTGCGCATTTTTCGGTAAAAGTGCTCCATGGTGACATGCTTATCTTTTGTGAAGTAAGTTGATATCTCATGAAATGGCAAAAAGAAGTGACTACTCTGTACACAGTGCACACTGGTATTTTCAAGAACCATATTTGATAGTTGTTGGGCGAGGCGATATTCATCAGGCTGCTGATACTCAAACTGTGCGCAGTGATATTCAGTACATAAGCGCTGTATTAATGCCGGTAAATCCTTGTCATGTGCCGTGTCATCAAGGGTTAAGTAGCATACTTGATATTGAGCTTGTTGTAGTGCATTGGCAAAGCGTGCCATCGCGGCAAAAAAACCGCATACTTTTTGAATATGGTGTGTGGTGTAATTGGTTTCTTGGTGCAATTCTGCGATAACGTAAATTACATTTTGCGCTTTGTCTTGGAACCAAGCGTGTCCCACGTCAAGCTGATCGCCTAATATCAAGCGAAGTGTGGGGCTATTTTGCATTCGATAGTCTCCCAGAACGATCATTCGGCCAACCGGTCATATCTGTGTGATCGATCAAATCTAGGGGAACACTGGGGGTATTTTTAGGGCGCCACAGTTGTGCATAGGTACCCTCAGGGTCATAAAGTTGTGTTTGTTTTTGTATATTGAAATGGCGGCCTCCTCTGCTGTCGGCACCAACCCCTGCGATATATTGCCAATTTCCCCAATTGCTGGGAGCATCATAGTCAATAAGTCGCTGCTCAAAGTAAGCGGCCCCATACCGCCAATCTATTTGCAACTCGTTCACAAGGTAGCTGGCGATAATTTGGCGTCCTCTATTTGAGACCCACCCAGTCTCATTGAGCTCGTTCATAAGGGCATTCACTAACGGTTCTGGTGTATTCGCATTACACCATGCACTAAACAAATGCGCATAAAAACTGGTAAGAGGCTTGGTTTGTGTGATCCCCGTAAATTTAAATAACGCGCCTTGATGCAATTGGCTATACCAATGAAAGTACTCACGCCACAGCAGTTCAAAATAAATCCAGTAGGTTGACTCATTACTGCCGTATTGACTTTCATACTCATTAAGTGCTCTTAAAACTTGCTGAGGGCTCAAAGCGCCATGAGCAAGGTACGGAGAAAAAGAAGTTGAGAAATGACTGCCATGTAGTGCGTTTCGAGTCTGTTTGTAGTGCGAGGCAGCATGTGACTTAAAATACGCAGCTAGATGTTTTTGCGCATTGTCTTCGCCACCATAATAGTCATTATTTTGGCTATTAATAAGATGCTGTGGCAGTTTAAACTGCATCATGTAAGGCGGAGGCGGAAGATGAAAACATGGTTGTTGAGGTGCAATTAAAGCGCGATCACATTGCTCATCGCGTTCTATCTTTTTTCTAAAGGACGAAAATGATTTTGGCAATTCAGCAAGGTCAAAAGGCAATTGCGTTCGATAGTATATTTGGCTGTTGTTTGCTGTTTGAAAGTTCACATCTGAAAATGCATTTTTGAGCCATTGCCATAAACGGCTTTCGTTATATGCCACAGGTATTGATGAACCAACATGCGTTATTTCATAGCGGTGAATGTAATCTGACACCACCACTCTTGGATCTCCATACTCAATGTTTAATGTTTGGCCAAATTGCGCTAAAGCGTTTTGTAGTCCTTGTAATGTGCTCTTTAGATATCCTCTTTGCGCCTGACTAGATGTTGTTTGGCTAAAATGTTTATCAAACCGAGTTTGGGGTGGGGCGCAGTATAAACATACTAAGGTATCGACACTTGCGGATAATAAATATAAGGCGTCATTGTCTTGCACACGACAGTCTTGGGTAAAAAGGTAGAGACCTATTCGTTTCATAGTTACTTATTCGTTAAACCAGTTATATTAGGTATACGAACAAAAACAAAAAAAGCCCAATTGGGCTTTTTAAATCATGGTAATTTATACTTTACTGACATTGTTCAACCAAGCCACGTAAATGCTCACCAATATCTTGGCTCTGGCTTTGCCCATCCTGCAAAAGTTGGCTCACCTTATCTTGTAACTCACTTAAATCATATTCGCCGAGTAAAGTGCGTAAGTAATTCACCGTGTCAGCGCCTTGCTGTAGAAGTTGGGGAATACTTTCCAGTGAGATCTCTTGGTCTGATAAGCCTTCAATTGTTTCGGCCAGCTTAGAGAGGTCGGCACCATCTTGTAATGCACCTTCCACTTCAATCAAGGCACCCATCGGGTCCCCATCAAGTTGTTTTGCTACACAGGCAGCAACACTGCCTTTCTCAGCCGTGGCTGAAACAGCAGCTAAACCTTGTTCTCTAATCGCTTCAACAGCCTCTTTTAATTCACTATTTTGTGATAAATACTGTTCTTCAATTTGCTTTTTCGATGACTCAAATACATCACAGCCTGTTAACGGAAGCAGTAAAATACTCGATAAAAATAACGCTTTTTTCATAACAATTCTCTTTGCGTAAACTACGGTTGAGTTTACTGTGATTGTCTTTAAAAGTCATCTTATGGTCGAAAACTGCTGTTGTTTTTGCTGCCTAAAGCTTTGTAAGTTAACAACGTTACTCGTTTGAAAAACAACACTTTTAATTATATTAGCAAACATGTGCAGTGCCTTTCGCCAAGCGTTACGTAAGGCCAAGGTAAACTGGCGGCCCAAGTGTAATTGTAGGGTTTCTAGCATGGTATGGCACAGTACAGCTATATCTTGTTCACTGAGTTTGAGTGCATCGAAATGTAGTTTATGTTGAGTTATTAAATCTACTAATGCGCTTTGCTGGGGTAGTAATGCAATTCCCTCACTTAAAAAAGTTTGAATACTATGTTCAACAGTAAGTAGCTGCTTTGGCGAACTAGGCATCGCAAACTCCAGCTCATATCGCTTCAATTGAGTATGCAAGCTAACACAAAAGCAGTGAAAATTAGGCTTTAGTGTCGCGAAGGATTGCGTTAACAGTTGGTACTGATAAGGAGAAATACTCATAATCGCCTCTTGTCGATTAAGAGCGCGTCCGTTTGCTCGGATGGAAAAAAATTGTCAGGTGATTTCAAACGTCAGTTTGATAAATCAGACATAACCAAACTTGATAGTCGTGGTACTACACAATCCAGATACTACCTTGAGCTCAAATAGTGTGACTGTTTTTTGAACTCATAACGAAAGTATAGGTGTGAATAGGTAGGTTGTGAATGAAAAAGTGACTGTTGGCCGCAATATGTAGATAACAGTGATGATAAATAAGGGATTATCATCACTGTAATATTTTATTTAGTGGTAATATTTACTTAGTTAATTGGTGAAAGTAACTTTGGATCAGTAACTAACTGACGAACACCGTGTGCGTGATCTTCTTCAAACTCATTGCTTTCACACCATGTTGCTAAGCTATTAATATCGATTTTTGCACAAGCTGGGCGAACGCTCCAAGTAACTTGAAGTGGTGAACATTGCTGCTCTGTATAGCTAGGACCTGTTGTTGACCCTAGGAACTCTACAGGTTTACCCGTTGTATTTGGGATGTGTTTTGCTTGGTGATAACCGTTTACCATATTGCCATCGTAATCAAGGTCATTGAAATCAAGTGCATTTTCATCATTAACGACCATAAATACTTGTGTTTCTACACGTAATTGTGGGTTAGCACATTTATCACTTAAACATGAACCAAGGCCTTTGCCTGGTGTTACGTCACATGAACTGTGAACCCAATGTACTTCAATTGTATCGCCAGGCTTCACATTTTTACATACTTTACCCTTAGGTGCTTTAAGCTCAGCAGCGGTTAATGTGCTTGTTGCGTTACATTGGTAACCACCATATTTGCTGTCACCCGCAAAAACTGAAAAGTCTTTTGCCTTGTGTTCTGCATTCTTATGAAAGTGGATATTACATAGGTTCATGTGTTCGCTGGCCGGAGCCTTTGAAAAAACACGTTTGTTTTCACCAAGTAAATTATCAATGTCGCGCGGAGTTTGCGGGCCATAGCCCTCACAGCTTGCAGCAACAGCTTGACCAGCGAATGCAAATGATAGCGCTGTCAAAAGAGTCATTGTTGTTTTTTTCATAATAGTTTCTCTGTAATGTAAAAATTGCGATATTATATCTGAGCTTTTGGCGTTTTGTAATGTCTCAAGATAATAAATTACCTATTACGGGTCCGTTCGCTGAATGATTAAGCGAATTAATCATAGATGGGAGGTTGCTTATTAATGGAACACTCCTTATAATACTGCGCATATTTTGCAGTGTTTGCTGCACATTGGCGCGGGATGGAGCAGCCTGGTAGCTCGTCGGGCTCATAACCCGAAGGTCGTCGGTTCAAATCCGGCTCCCGCAACCAAAATCTAAAAAATAGTACTATTTTTTTAGATGTAGCGCGCATTCTATGTAATGCGCGTTTTGCGTTTAAGCTTCGGCTTAATTTGGCTGTAAAGCCCGCAACCAAGTTAGGCCTTTGGCCACACAGCTTTGTTTTAGGTGTGACGCCCCGCTTGGTTCGGGGCGTTGTTGTATCTGAAACCTTACTTTTGGTAATGCTTGGTACAACGCAACTAGTATAATTGGGGCTTAAGCCCTTTTTTTGTTTGTATGGAGGAAATTTGTGACAAAACTCGAACAAGATTTGACTGAAATGTTAGAGCCAGCTGTAGAAGCACTTGGCTTCGAATTATTAGGTCTTGAGTTTGTACAAGCCGGTCGTCATTCTACACTTCGCGTGTATATTGAAAATGAAGGTGGTGTTTCAGTAGATAATTGTGCTGACGCAAGCAGACAAGTAAGTGCAATTCTTGACGTCGAAGACCCGATTACAAACGAATATGATTTGGAAGTGTCTTCTCCTGGCGTTGATAGACCACTATTTAAGCTGGCTCACTACGAGAAGGCACAAGGTGAAGAAGTACGTGTACGTACTAAACTTCCACAAGATGGACGACGCAACTTTAAAGGCGATTTAATCGCAGTTAGCGCCGATATGATCACGTTAAAGATCGATGGTAACGAACATTTCATTATGCTCAGTAACATCGAGCGTGCAAACATCATCGCAAAATTTTAAATATTGAGTGCGAAGGACAAGGGCAAGCGAGGCATTACTTATGGCAAAAGAGATATTATTGGTGGCAGAAGCCGTTTCCAATGAGAAGGCAGTCCCAAAAGAAAAGATTTTTGAAGCGTTAGAGTTTGCTCTAGCGACTGCAACTAAGAAAAAACACGATGGTGATATTGAAGTACGTGTATCAATCGATCGCAAAACAGGTGAGTACGATACTTTCCGTCGTTGGATGGCTGTTGATCCTCAAGAAGATGGTTCACTAGAAAACCCGTATTCAGAAATCACCCTTGAAGCGGCACAGGTAGAAGAGCCTGAGACGCAACTTGGTGACTTTGTTGAAGAGCAGATTGAGTCAATTAAGTTTGACCGTATTACAACGCAAATGGCAAAACAGGTTATCGTACAGAAAGTACGTGAAGCTGAAAGAGCACTCGTTGTTGAAGCATACAAAGATCAACAAGGTGAGCTGGTAACGGGTGTTGTTAAAAAAGCAACCCGTGATGCGATTGTTATTGATTTGGGTAATAATGCTGAAGCGGTTATTTACCGTGATGACA
Organism: Pseudoalteromonas sp. MSK9-3; assembly: GCF_003590335.1. Classification (GTDB taxonomy): domain Bacteria; phylum Pseudomonadota; class Gammaproteobacteria; order Enterobacterales; family Alteromonadaceae; genus Pseudoalteromonas. The sequence continues at coordinate 76,266 of NZ_MIET01000010.1, forward strand.
TGTTACCACGCGAAAGCTTCCGCCCTGGTGACCGTGTTCGTGGTTTACTTTATGAAGTAAAACCTGAAGCACGTGGTGCACAATTATTTGTGACGCGTTCAAAGCCTGAAATGCTGATGGAATTATTCCGCATTGAGGTGCCAGAAATTGGCGAAGAAATGATTGAAATTCGCGGCGCCGCACGAGATCCAGGTTCTCGCGCAAAGATCGCAGTTAAATCAAATGATAAGCGCATTGACCCTGTTGGTGCATGTGTTGGTATGCGTGGTGCACGTGTACAAGCGGTTTCTACTGAACTTGGTGGAGAGCGTGTTGATATCGTATTATACGATGATAACCCTGCACAGTTTGTTATTAACGCGATGGCGCCAGCGGAAGTCGCTTCTATCGTAATGGATGAAGATTCGCGTTCAATGGATATCGCTGTAGAATCAGATAACCTTGCACAAGCGATTGGCCGTAATGGTCAAAACATTCGTTTAGCTAGCCAGTTAACTGGGTGGGAACTAAACGTGATGACTGTTGAAGACATGGATGCTAAGAACTCAGAAGAGTCAGACAAGCTAGTTAACTTGTTTACACAGAACCTAGACATTGATGATGACTTCGCTGGTCTATTAATTAATGAAGGTTTCTCTACGCTTGAAGAAGTTGCGTATGTTCCTGTTGCTGAGTTCTTAGAAATTGACGGTCTTGATGAAGACACCGTTGAAGAGCTGCGTAATCGTGCAAAAGATGCGTTAACAACGAAAGCACTTAAAACGGAAGAAAGCCTTGAAGGTGCAGAGCCTGCTGAAGACCTGCTTGCGCTAGAAGGGTTAGAGCGTCATTTGGCATTTGTTATGGCAAGCAAAGGTGTTGTAACACTAGAAGACTTAGCTGAGCAGGGAATTGACGAGCTAGTAGAAATTACAGAGTTATCAGAGCAAGATGCTGGGCAGTTAATCATGGCTGCACGTAACATTTGTTGGTTTGGTGAAGACGAATAATTTATTAACGGAGTAACACACACTATGGCAGAAGTAAGCATTGAAAAACTAGCCGAGACTATTGATACAACTGTTGATAAATTGCTGCAGCAATTAAACGATGCAGGGATCACCAAAGGCGAGGCTGATAGTGTTACTGAATCTGAAAAGGCTCAGTTACTTGACCACCTAAGTAAGCAACACGGTGGTAAAGGTGCTGAAGGTCCTGAACGTATGACTTTACAACGTAAAAGCAAAAGCACATTAAATGTGAAAGGCTCTACGGGTAAAGACAAGGCCGTTCAGGTTGAAGTACGCAAAAAACGTACTTACGTGAAAAAGAGCACTATTGACCAAGAGAAAGAGCAAGAACGTCTAGCTGCAGAAGAAGCTAGCCGTAAAGAGGCTGAATTAAAAGCACAGCAAGTAGCTGAGCAAAAGGCCAAAGAAGATGCTGAGCGTAAAGCAAAAGAAGACGCTGAGCGTAAAGTTAAAGAAGAGGCAAAACGTAAAGCTGAAGCTGAGCGAAAAGCCAATCAACCGCAGGACAAGAAAGTGGATAGTGCGAAAGTTGAAAAAGACCGCCTAGAAGCGGAGCGTCTGCAAAAAGAAGCAGAAGAGGCAGCATTGATAAAAGCTGAAGAAGAAGCGAAACTTCAAGCAGAAGCAGCGCGTAAACTGGCTGAAGAAAATTCAGTTCGTTGGAAGAAAGAAGAAGAGGAACGTCGTCGTCGCGAAGAAACGGCTGACCATCACCTGACTACATCAACTTATGCACGTGAAGCAGAAGATGAGTCAGATGCACGCGAAGAGAAAAGTGCGCGTCGCAAGAAAAAGAAAAAAGCACCTGCAAGAGCTGAAGCGCCTTCAAGAGGCCGTAAAGGTAAACTAAAAGCGCCTTCATCTTTACAGCACGGCTTCCAAAAGCCAGTTGCAGATGTAAAACAAGAAGTACGTATCAGTGAAACAATAGCAGTTGCTGAACTGGCTTCTCGTATGGCTGTAAAAGGCACTGAAGTCGTTAAAACGATGATGAAAATGGGTGACATGGTTACTATTAACCAAGTTATCGACCAAGAAACAGCACAGCTAGTTGCTGAAGAAATGGGCCACAAAGTAGTTCTGGTAAAAGAAAATGAACTAGAAGTACAAGTATTGAGTGACCGTAGTGAAGTTGAATCAACTGAATCACGTGCACCAGTAGTAACGGTAATGGGTCACGTTGACCACGGTAAAACGTCAACGCTTGATTACATCCGAAGTGCAAAAGTTGCGTCTGGCGAAGCCGGTGGTATTACACAGCACATTGGTGCATATCACGTTGAAACGGAAGGCGGCATGATCACCTTCTTAGATACTCCAGGACACGCCGCGTTTACGTCAATGCGTGCACGTGGTGCAAAAGCAACTGATATCGTTATCCTAGTTGTTGCCGCAGATGATGGTGTAATGCCTCAGACAAAAGAAGCTGTACAACACGCTAAAGCAGCGGGTGTACCTTTGATTGTTGCTGTGAACAAAATGGATAAAGAAGGCGCTGATCCAGATCGCGTTAAGAACGAACTAGCACAGTTAGACGTTATCCCAGAAGAGTGGGGCGGCGATACGCAATTTGCACACATCTCTGCAAAAGCGGGTACTGGTGTTGATGAGCTTCTAGAAGCAGTTCTAATGCAATCTGAGCTATTAGAGCTAACTGCACCAACACAAGGTATGGGCGCAGGTGTTGTTATTGAATCACGTCTTGATAAAGGGCGTGGTCCAGTTGCAACTGTTCTTGTTCAGTCAGGTCAGCTTAATCAAGGCGATATCGTTTTATGTGGTCTTGAGTATGGTCGTGTTCGTGCGATGCGCGACGAAAATGGTAAAGAAATCAAAACTGCTGGTCCATCAATCCCTGTAGAGATCTTAGGTCTTTCAGGTGTTCCAGCAGCAGGTGATGAAGCGACTGTTGTTAAAGACGAGCGTAAAGCACGTGAAGTTGCATTGTACCGTCAAGGTAAATTCCGTGATGTTAAACTAGCGCGTCAGCAAAAAGCGAAGCTAGAGAACATGTTCAGCAACATGACTGAAGGCAATGTGTCGGAAGTTAATGTTGTATTGAAAGCGGACGTTCAAGGTTCAATTCAGGCGATTGCAGATTCACTTGTTAAACTGTCTACAGATGAAGTTAAAGTGAAGATTGTTGGTAGTGGCGTAGGTGGTATCACTGAAACTGATGCAACACTTGCTGCGGCTTCAAATGCAATCATTGTTGGCTTTAACGTACGTGCTGATGCATCTGCGCGTAAAGTGGTTGACTCTGAGAACCTTGATTTACGTTACTACAGCGTTATCTACAGCTTGATTGAAGAAGTTAAGCAAGCGATGTCTGGTATGCTAGCTCCTGAATTTAAGCAAGAGATCATTGGTCTTGCTGAAGTTCGTGATGTGTTCAAGTCTCCTAAAATCGGCGCAATCGCGGGTTGTATGGTTACAGAAGGCATCGTTAAGCGTAGCGCGCCAATCCGTGTACTTCGTGAAAACGTGGTTATCTACGAAGGTGAACTTGAGTCACTTCGTCGCTTTAAAGACGACGTACAAGAAGTGCGTAACGGCATGGAATGTGGTATCGGTGTTAAGAACTACAACGATGTTAAAGTTGGCGACCAAATCGAAGTATTCGAGACGGTTGAAGTTCAACGTACATTGTAAACCATTGCTATAATAATGGTTGAAATGGGGGCACTAGCCCCCATTTGTTCGTTTAAAACTAATTAAACTTATTATTGTTTTTCAATAAGTTAAAATTTATAAGTGGTGAAGATGAGAGAATTTTCTCGCACAGATAGAGTTGGCCAGCAAATCCAAAAAGAGATTGCTGTGATATTACAACGTGAAATTAAAGACCCACGCTTAGGCATGGTGACGGTTTCTGCGGTTGAAGTATCAAGAGACTTATCTTACGCAAAAATCTTTATTACGGTATTGAATACCAGTGATGAAGATAAGACTAAGCAAAGTGTTGCCATCTTAAATGATGCAACGGGCTATATTCGTTCTATTCTAGGTAAGCGTATTCGTGCGCGTATCATGCCAGAACTACGTTTTGTGGTAGACAATTCGTTACTTGAAGGTATGCGTATTTCAAATCTCGTGGATTCAGTTATTCGTGATGATAACGAAAAGCGCGGACCTGAGTCATCGGAGGATGAGCAAGAGTAATGGCAAGACGTTCAAAAGGTCGTCCGGTTGATGGCATCGTGCTTTTGCACAAACCTGAAGGGATCTCTTCGAATAAAGCGTTGCAACAAGCGAAAGGTATTTACTTTGCGCAAAAAGCAGGTCATACCGGTGCATTAGATCCACTGGCAACAGGCATGCTACCCATTTGTTTTGGTGAAGCGACCAAGTTCACACAGTTTTTATTAGATACTGATAAAACCTATGTTGTGCGCGCCAAGTTAGGCGAACGCACAACCACCTCTGATTCTGACGGTGAAGTTGTTGAGACGCGCCCTGTAGATATCACGCTGGATGGTTTACAAAAAGAAATCACCGGTTTCTTGGGTGAAACTGATCAATATCCTTCAATGTACTCAGCATTAAAATATCAAGGTCAGCCTTTATATAAATATGCCAGAGAGGGCATTGAAGTACCTCGTAAGTGTCGAAAAATAAATGTATATAGTCTAACGCTTGACGAGTATGACGCTGAGAATGAAGAAATTCAGATGACAGCGCATGTATCAAAAGGCACCTATATTCGTACTATCGTGGATGATTTAGGTGAAAAGCTAGGGTGTGGTGCGCATGTCATTATGTTGCATCGTTCAAAAGTGGGCCATTATCCAAGTGAGCAAATGGTCACCATTGAACAACTAGAAGAGAAGCTACAGCAAGCAAAAGCCGAAGGGGTTGAACCTTCAACATACCTAGATGAATTACTGTTGCCGATGGACACTGCTTTGGTTGATTTACCCGTGGTTGAGATCACGGCGGAGCAAGGTGTGGCATTTAGCCATGGTCAGGTTGTGGTATGTGGCACGGTACCTGAGGGTATTATTAAAGTGGTTGCAGACGGCCGGTTTATTGGTATTGGTGAGCGTAACCCAGATGGCCATTTAAAAGCCAAACGCGCACTGGCAACTAACCAATAGTTTTTTCTAGTCTCACGCGGTGAATATTGCTATACTGCGCGCCGCTTACTCGCTTTTGCTGAATTAGTGATCGGCTTAAGCACAATTTAAATTAATTTTGGAGTTATTATGTCACTAAGTACTCAAGAAAAAGTAGAAATCGTTGCTAAATTTGCACGTGTTGAAGGCGACACTGGTTCACCTGAAGTACAAGTAGCACTTCTTACTTTCGACATCAACAAGCTACAAGGTCACTTCGCTGATCATAAGCATGATTTCCACTCACGTCGTGGTCTTCTTCGCAAAGTTAGCCAACGTCGTAAATTACTTGATTACCTTAAAGGTAAAAACGTTGAGCGTTACTCAGCGCTAATCAAAGAGCTTGGCCTACGTCGCTAATCTTTTGATTGATTGTTGGCTTTTTTAGCTAACATTAAAAAAGGGGCTTTCAAGCCCCTTTTTTTGTGGGTGTTCTCCACGTATACTAACACCCGCTTAGCATTGGGCTAAGTCAGCGCCAGCGCTTTTGCCAATTGTAGTGCTTAAATAGATTGCTTAGTCTATTTAAGACTGTAATTGGTACTAGTTGGCGTCTATATTTTGTTTTATTTAAGGAAATATTTGTGCAAGCAATTATTAAAGAATTTCAACTAGGCCAACACACGGTCACAATCGAAACTGGCGCTATTGCTCGTCAAGCAGATGGTGCAGTACTAGCAAGCATCGGCGATACTTCAGTACTTGTTACTGTTGTAGGTAAGCGTGACGCACAACCGGGTCAAGACTTCTTCCCACTAACAGTAAACTACCAAGAGCGTATGTACGCTGCGGGTCGTATCCCAGGTGGTTTCTTAAAGCGTGAAGGTCGTCCAAACGATGGCGAGACATTGATTGCGCGTCTTATTGACCGTCCAATCCGTCCTCTTTTCCCGAATGGCTTCGTAAACGAAGTACAGGTTATTGCAACGGTTGTTTCTGTTAACCCTGAAATCCAACCTGATATGGTTGCGATGATTGGTACATCAGCAGCACTTGCTATTTCTGGTATTCCATTCAGTGGCCCAATTGGTGCTGCACGCGTTGGTTATATCGATGACCAGTATGTACTAAACCCAACTTTAAAAGAGCTTGAAGAAAGTAAGCTTGATCTAGTTGTTGCTGGTACTGAAAACGCGGTACTTATGGTTGAGTCTGAAGCAGACGTATTACCAGAAGACGTAATGCTTGGTGCAGTTGTGTATGGTCATGAGCAATCTCAAGCGATCATCACTGCTATCAATGAATTTAAAGCTGAAGCAGGCAAGCCTACTTGGGACTGGACTGCACCAGAGAAAAACGTTGCAGCATCAGACAAAGTTGCAGCACTCGCAGCAGATAAAGTAGGCGCAGCTTACTTGATCACAGACAAAGTAGAGCGTAAAACAGCGCTAACTGCAGCAAAAGAAGGTGTGGTTGAAGCACTTACTGCTGAACTAGCTGAAGGCGAAACGTTAGATACGCAAGAAGTTGGTAAATTATTTGGTGCATTAGAGAAGAACATCGTACGTAGCCGTATCATTGCTGGCGAGAAGCGTATTGATGGTCGTGAACCAGATATGGTTCGTGCACTTGACGTAATGACAGGTGTGTTACCACGTACTCACGGCTCTGCTATTTTCACTCGTGGTGAAACTCAGGCGCTAGTTACAGCTACTTTAGGTACAGAGCGTGATTCACAGTTAATCGACGATTTAACTGGTACACATAAAAACCACTTCATGCTTAACTACAACTTCCCTCCATTCTGTGTAGGCGAAACTGGTTTTGTTGGTTCACCTAAGCGTCGTGAAATCGGCCACGGTAACCTTGCAAAGCGTGGTATTCAAGCGGTAATGCCAACATTGACAGATTTCCCATACTCTATCCGTGTGGTATCTGAAATCACAGAATCAAACGGTTCTTCTTCAATGGCTTCTGTATGTGGTACGTCACTTGCGCTAATGAATGCTGGTGTACCAATCAAAGCATCTGTTGCGGGTATCGCGATGGGTCTAGTTAAAGAAGAAGAAAACTTTGTTGTTCTTTCTGACATTCTAGGTGACGAAGATCACTTAGGTGACATGGACTTTAAAGTAGCGGGTACTGAAGCGGGTATTACTGCATTGCAGATGGATATCAAGATCGAAGGTATCAACAAAGAGATCATGCAAATTGCACTTAAACAAGCTAAAGCAGCGCGTTTACACATCCTATCTGTTATGGATGAAGCAATTGCAGCACCTTCAGAAGAGCTTTCTGAATTTGCACCTCGTATTTATACAATGAATATCCCACCGAAGAAAATTGCTGAAGTAATTGGTAAAGGTGGCGCTACGATTCGTCAGTTAACTGAAGAAACGGGCACAACGATTGAAATTGAAGACGATGGTACGATCAAAATCGCAGCAACAGATGGCCTAAGTGCGAAAGATGCTATCTCTCGTATTGAAGCGCTTACTGCTGAACTAGAAGTTGGCACTATCTACAATGGTAAAGTTGTACGTATCGTTGACTTTGGTGCGTTTGTAAACGTATTACCAGGTAAAGATGGCCTAGTTCATATTTCACAGATCAGCCCTGAGCGTGTTAACAGCGTTGGCGACCACTTAACTGTTGGTCAAGAAGTGAAAGTTAAAGTACTAGAAGTAGACCGTCAAGGCCGCGTACGTTTGAGCATTAAAGAAGCGTTAGAGCAATCAGCTACGCCAGCGCCAGAAGCGCCTGCTGAGTAATTTTGTGTAAATAAGTTATTTACTATGTAAAAGGGGGCTGATTGGCCCCCTTTTTTATGCTTTAATGCAAGTTCATTGAATTTAGATTTAGGCTTACCAAAGGAAGGATATGAATTTAAAATCCATCATCGTTTTACCCCTGGTACTCGTTGGGTTAATGGGTTGTCAATCTACCGAGCAACCAGTTGAACAACGTGTTGTAAATGTACCTTTGAGTGTTCCTTTACAAGCTAATTTTCGTAATGAGATTGCCATTGCGCGCTATTCTGAATTATTACTGGGCGTTGATTTACCCAAAGAGCAACGTGCGCAGCTTTATTATAACCGCGGTATGCTTTACGACAGCTTAGGCCTAAGCACTTTGGCGAGAATAGATTTTAATCGCGCGATTAAAATGAAGCCAGATTTGGCTGAGGTTTACAATTTTTTAGGTATTCACCATACATTGCTGCAAGAATTTGGCAAAGCCTATGAAATGTTTGACACTGTGCTAGAGATTGACGAACAGCATGAGTATGCGTATTTGAATCGGGGAATTGCGTTGTATTATGGCGATCGCTCTGAACTAGCAACTGATGATTTAACATCATTTTTAGAACGCTCTCCGCAAGATGCATATCGCGCAATGTGGTTATATTTAGCGCAATCTAAATTAGATCCTATTGCAGCTAAGGCTACCTTAAAAGCTAACCAGCAGGCAATAAATAGTGAAGAATGGTCTTCACAGTTAGTTGCGCTATATTTGGGTGAGTTGTCTGAAGGGCAATTTCTAAAGCAGCTTTCTACTGGCGTAAAGGATCAAAAAGAGTATTCAGAACGCTTGTGTGAAGCGTATTTTTATCTTGCAAAATTGTATCAAAGCGAAGGCAAGGCTGATGTAGCCGTTGATTTTTTCAAATTAACCTTAGCAACCAACGTGTTTGAGTTTGTAGAACATAAATATGCACGTTTAGAGTTAGATTTGTTAGCCCGTGAAAACGCAGGTTAAACACAGCTTAATTGTTATAAGCTGTTTGTTTTTGATGGCCCAAAGTGGCCATCACCCCCTTCTTTTTAGTTCACACAGTCAAGCCGCTTTCTTAGCGCTGCATCCACATTCATTTTATCAAGCACAATCACGTATTGTGTTACATGCACTGCCAGATGCAACCATTCGCTCTTTATCAAAACTAGCACAGCCTGAGATTGCCTTTGAGTGGGCGATACGGCTTGCAAAGCAAGGGTTATATACACGAAGTCGGGTTTATTGGCAGCGGTATTTAAACGATGCGTCACAGGCGCAGGTGATACGCTTAGCTGCACTGTTAAAAGCAGCCAACGACATTAACGCAATCTCATTGATTGCCTCAAAGCGGCGTTTGCCGAGGCATTATTTAGACTGGTTATCTTTGCATCGGGGTGTGCTACCAAGTGCATTTAATAGCGAACGTTTAGCAGCGCATAATATGTCATCTCCGCTTGATAGTGTGACCTTTGCGAGAGAGTGTATTAACCGAGTGTTAGTTCTGACGGACCATTTAGCCGCGGTTAAAAAGTTAAAGCAATTTAAAATTCGATATACGAGTGCCCCAGAGCCAAGTGTTTGGAGCTATTGTTTTAGCGAGCCGATATACATTGGCGATACTATGCAGTGCACACCTGATAATTCGCAGTTTGCCTACTGCGATGTGGCAGCACTTAAGCGAGCCTATCCAGCGATGCTGCCTCAAGGCGATAAAGCGTTGATGATGACGCGTCAAGGTAACGCAAATGTACGCGGCGATATGATGACGTTAAATACACAAAGCCAATATGCGGTATTCATGCATGAACTGATGCATTTTAGTGGCTTTGAAGATGAATACTCGGTACCCAAACAAAAGGCCAAGTGGTTATGTCAGCGAGCTGGGCGTCATGCACCTAACTTGTATGTAGGAGAGCTAAATGATGCGCCTAAGGGCTGGGTGAAAAGTAATACGTGTAACTATGGTGCTTTACAAGCTTACAAACCTAGCGAGGGTTGGAGCATTATGGAGTATCAAACGAGGCCACTTACAGCACAGTATCGGCGGTTATGGCAACAGGCCATTAACGCACAGCACGCAAAGCGTTGGGTGAAAAGTGAAAGACTCGGTTTGACTGAATAATTTGAGTTAGCACACATTTCTCATGAGATATGAAATATATCTGAATTGTTTGTTAATCTTGTCTAAAATAGAACCAGCTAGAACCTGAAACTATAGACAACTCAAACACTAATACAGTATAACTATGGTTAGTTTTGTGTGGTGAAAGTCACGGTGGTTTTCTTTCACGCCCAACACCAAACAGCGCACTAAATATGGTGTATGGTCGTACTTGGACGACGCAATAATAAAAGGTTTACTCTATGACTTTGCTTTGGATACCCTTGCTATCCTTATTCGGCAGTATTATTTCTTCATTAACGGGTAAATTAACACGTAATCAATCGACTGGGTTGACCTTGTTAATGCCAGTTATTGCACTTGCGATGACAGTGAATTTAGCCCCTGCGGTCTTTGCCGGGGAAGTGATCCGTTACAGTGCTGAATGGGTGCCCCTCTTGGGCCTGAATTTATCATTTAGGTTAGATGGGTTGGCGCTTTTATTCGTCTTTATGATTTTGGGTATCGGGATCTTAGTGATTTTTTACACCCGTTATTATTTAAGCTCTAAAGATTCAATGCCTAAGCTGTTTGCCTATTTGATGCTATTTATGACCGCAATGCTCGGTATTGTGATGTCAAATAATGTCTTGCAGCTATGGCTATTTTGGGAATTAACCAGCATTAGCTCATTTTTATTGATCAGCTATTGGTGGCATAAATCAGAAGCCCGTAAAGGCGCACGTATGGCTTTGACCATCACAGGTGGTGGTGGTTTAGCATTATTGGCTGGTTTACTATTACTGGGCAATATTGTAGGAAGTTATGATTTAGATACAATACTGGCTAGTCGAGAAATTATTCAGGCACATGGGCTGTATGAAATCACGCTTATTTTGGTCCTATTAGGTGCTTTTACTAAGTCAGCACAGTTCCCATTTCATTTTTGGTTGCCACACGCAATGGCAGCGCCAACCCCTGTAAGTGCTTACTTACACTCAGCCACAATGGTAAAAGCGGGTATTTTCCTGCTAGCAAGGTTTTACCCAGCACTGGCAGGCACTGAATTATGGTTTATTTTAGTTGGCTTAACAGGTCTTGCGACATTGCTGTTTGCAGCGTACGTTGCACTGTTTAAACATGACTTAAAAGGGCTGCTAGCTTATTCAACAATTAGCCACCTAGGGTTAATTACCTTGCTCTTTGGTTTAGATACAGAGCTTGCGACTGTGGCGGCTATTTTCCATATTATTAACCATGCAACCTTTAAAGCGTCGTTGTTTATGGCGACCGGTATTATTGACCATGAAACAGGTACGCGCGATATGCGTAAGCTCAATGGTATGTGGCGATTTATGCCGTACACAGCCACCCTTGCAATGGTTGCGGCAGCAGCAATGGCAGGTGTGCCGCTCTTGAATGGCTTCTTATCTAAAGAAATGTTCTTTGCTGAAACACTCCATCAGCAATTATTAGGGTCTATGTCTTGGTTGGTGCCTGTATTGGCGACCGTTGCAGCTGCATTCTCTGTCGCTTATTCTGCCCGTTTCATTCACGATGTATTCTTTAACGGTGAGCCGGTAGGGTTGCCGAAAGAGCCGAGCGAGCCACCACGTTATATGCGTATTCCTATCGAAGTACTTGTGGCATTATGCTTGGTGGTGGGGATGTTCCCACACTTTGTTGTCGATGGGATTTTACAAGCGGCATCTACAGCGGTACTTGGCGGATATGTCCCTGAGTTTAAAATTGCCATTTGGCATGGGTTCAACTTGCCACTCCTTATGAGTGCGATTGCAGTATGTGGTGGTTTGTTAATTTATACCCAGCGTAAATACTTATTCCAATTCCAAGCGTCACTTCCGCCGCTCAATGCTAAAAAAGCATTTGATGGTAGCGTATATGTGATGATTAAGTGGTGTCAGCGTAAGATCAGTGCCATCGAAAATGGTTCGTTACAGCGTTATTTAATGTTGATGTTGATAGTGGTGCTTATTAGTGCTGGTTGGCCGTTGTTTGAAATGAGTCAGTTAGTCGGAGGTAAACAACCCACGCCGATTGATATTCATAATGGCATTGGTGCTGCATTATTGATGATTGGTGCAATTGGTACGGTAATATGGCATCGCTCGCGTATGGTGTCGTTGCTCATGATTTCAGTCGTTGGCTTGATGGTCTCGGTGGCATTTACACGTTTCTCAGCGCCGGATCTCGCATTGACACAGCTCACGGTAGAAGTAGTCACCATTATACTCCTAATGTTAGCACTGTTCTTTTTACCACAGCGTTCGCCAAAAGAATCAAGCTCAATACGCGTATTGCGTGACCTAGGTATTGCTTCAGCAATTGGTGTAGTGGTGGGGAGTATTTGTTACGCATTGATCACGCGTCCTCTTGAGTCTATTTCAGACTTCTTCCTAGCAAATGCCAAAACGGGCGGCGGCGGGACTAATGTGGTGAATGTGATCTTGGTCGACTTCCGTGGCTTTGACACCTTAGGTGAAATTTGTGTACTGGGTATTGCTGCACTGGGTATTTATAAGCTGTTAGTTAATTTGCCATTATTTATGCCTGGCAGTGACAGCGAAGGCCGCCCTTGGGCGAAAGAGCGCTATCCATTATTGCTTGCCAGTATTTCACAATCGCTATTACCTTTGGCGTTGTTAGTGTCATTTTATATTTTCTTGCGAGGCCATAACTTACCCGGTGGTGGGTTTATTGCGGGCTTAGTTACGGCGATTGCATTTATATTGCAGTACATTGCTCATGGTTCGAATTGGATAGCAGAGCGCTTGACGATTAACTACCGCAAAATAATTGCCTCAGGTATTGCCATTGCGTTATTTACAGGCGTGGGTAGTTGGGCCTTTGGTCGTCCATTTATGACCACATGGTTTGAGTATTTTGATATTCCATTCATTGGTAAAATTGAACTTGCGAGTGCATTAGTATTCGATTTGGGCGTGTATATTACTGTTGTTGGTGCCACGTTAATGATCCTTGCGAGTTTAGGTAAGCTGACTGCAAGTGCACATAAAGATGAGGTGAAAGTCTAATGGAATTACTATATGCATCTTGCGTGGGGCTATTGGTTGCGTGTGGCGTATTTTTGATTTTACGTTCGCGCACATTTCCCGTGGTATTAGGGTTAACGATGCTGTCGTATGCAGTGAATTTATTTTTGTTTTCTTCAGGCAGACTGAGCTTAAATCAAGCTGCAGTATTAGGCTATAGCACAGATTATGCTGATCCACTGCCTCAAGCATTGGTTTTAACCGCAATTGTAATTGGTTTTGCGATGACCGCATTTGTCGTTATTTTAGCGATCCGTGGCCGAGCAGATTTAGGAAATGACCATGTTAATGGTCAGGTTCCTGATAAAGATAAAAAGGGCAAAGCATGATCCAGCATTTGACATCTTTACCTGTTTTACTGCCGATGTTGGCAGGTGTTATTTTACTGATGCCACCTTGTGGTAAAAATGTGGCGATACGTCGTATCGCTTCGGTTGTTTTGGGCTTGATCACATCATGTGTATCAATAGCACTATTATTACAAGTTCAACAGCACGGAACAGCGGTATACGCCATCGGTGATTGGTCCGCGCCTTTCGGCATCGTGTTAGTGGCTGATCCGCTTTCTACCTTATTGGTGTCTTTGACCAGTATATTATGTACCGTCTGTGCGCTCTATGCATGTGCTGGAGATGATGAAAAAGGAAGCTTTTTTCATCCATTACTTCACTTTTTATTACTGGGTGTAAACGGTGCATTTTTAACGGGAGATGCGTTTAATTTATTCGTATTTTTTGAAGTGCTCCTTATCGCATCATACTCATTGTTGATGCATGGTGGTGATAAGCGTAATACGCGTGCTGCGCTTCAGTATGTGATTATGAACTTGGTTGGCTCTGCAATTTTCTTAATCGCTTTGGGTGTGCTGTATGGTGTACTCGGTACGTTGAATATGGCTGATATGGCACAAAAGGTGACCTTCTTAGAAGGTGATGATGTGTACCTTGCTAAGATTGGTGGCTTATTATTATTGGTCGTATTTGCACTTAAAGGCGCACTTTTACCCTTACATCTGTGGCTACCGAACACTTACGCAACGGCGATGCCCGTTGTGGCAGCCTTGTTTGCGATTATGACTAAGGTGGGCGTGTATTCTATGATGCGTGTTTACACGCTGATTTTTGGTGATGAAGCGGGCGAGCTGAGTCATATGGCACAAAGTTGGCTTTGGTGGTTGGCATTGGCAACCATTGTTATGGGTGCTATTGGTGTATTAGCCAGCCAAGATTTACGTAAGTTAGTCGCCAATCTGGTGATTGTATCTGTGGGGACGTTAGTGGCTTTAGTCGCGGTACAAACCGTCGAAGCCAGTGCCGCAGCGATATATTACCTCGTTCACTCAACTATGGTCACAGCCGCCTTATTTATACTCGCTGACCTCATAGGTAGGCAACGCGGTAAAGTCGCAGATAGGATCACCGTAGGTCGTCCCGTGACTCAGCCTATATTACTCGGTTTTGGATTTGTGATTGCCGCCGTTGCTGCCATAGGTATGCCGCCACTGTCGGGCTTTATCGCTAAGATCTGGTTATTAAAAGCCACCTTCAACAGCGAATATGGCATCGTATTTTGGCCGTTATATTTATTAGCTAGTTTAGCATTATTGGTGGGTATTTCAAAAGCGGGCAGTACCGTGTTTTGGCATCATAAAGGCAACACCAATGATAGTCATGAACAAGAGCGCGTTCATCCAGCTCAATTGGCTGCGTTAATTGTGTTACTTTCAAGTGCGCCTCTCATGGCAATATTTGCGGGTCCAGCAAGTGAGTACGCATTAAATGCAGCAACGGTGTTACATGACTTTAGAGGCACCATATCGGCTATTTTAGAGGGAGGTCAGTAAATGCGTTTAGAAGCACGATTTAGTTGGTTACCCACGCCATTTCGCAGCTTGCTGCTATTTACAGTATGGTTGTTGCTAAATAACACAATGTCGTTGGGACATATTATTTTAGCCGCGGTACTGGCAATATTAATTCCATTGGCAACGTATCCATTTCGTACTAAGCAACCATTGATCATGCGCCCCGGCTTGGCATTGCGTCACTTGTTGTTGGTTTTGTATGACATTATTACCGCGAATGTGCAGGTAGCTATTTTGATCTTAGGGCCAACTAAAAAGTTAAATCCGGGGTTTGTTAAAGTCCCCTTAGATTTAACGCACAGTATGCCAATTACAATTTTGGCAAGTACAGTGTCTCTGACTCCTGGTACTGTCAGTGCAGAAGTGTATCCTTGGTTAGAGTCATTGCCTGAAGGCGAAGATCCGAGTCAGCGCTATTTACTGATCCATGTTTTAAATCTGCAAGATGAAGAGGCGTTGATCAAAACGATAAAGCAGCGCTACGAAGCACCGCTAAAGGAGATCTTTGAATGCTAGAAACTGTTATTTTAATTGTTTTCGCTATGATAGGGATCTCGTTATTGCTTAACTTGTGGCGCTTAGTGGTTGGGCCTTCAGTACCCGATAGGATCTTAGCGTTAGATACCATGTATATTAATAGCATTGCGCTGATCATTTTATATGGTATGAGCATGGGCACGGCGTTGTACTTTGAAGCGGCGCTACTTATTGCGATGTTAGGTTTTGTTAGCACGGTTGCAGTATGTAAATACTTACTGCGCGGCGATATCATAGAATAGAGGCAAGTATGGCTGAATATATCATTTCAATACTATTGTTGATCGGTGGTTGCTTTGTATTGGTCGGGTCGATTGGCTTGGTAAAAATGCCCGACTTTTTTATGCGTTTACACGGGCCAACAAAAGCAACGACGTTGGGTATGGCTAGTTTATTGACTGCGGCAATGGTATTTTTTAGTACCACGGGCGAAGGTTTAAGTGTTAAAGAAATACTGATTTCAATCTTTTTATTACTTACAGCACCTATCAGTGGCTATATGCTGATCAAATCAGCGATACATCATAAGCTCGATAGCATAGAGCGCACATCTGGAAAAGATAATATTGAAGACGACGTCTAGTCTTTAATATTAGGTAAAAAGCGAGGATTTAAGCCTCGCTTTTTTTATATCTGTTGTGCATGATTTATGTCTAATCATTGTGTCTTTGTTGTAAATAACTACCATTCTCCATTTTTGTATTTTAAACTCTTGCTATGCTTGAAATAATTTATTATTTTCAGTTATGAGTTGTACTTATATATGGTGTTAAGGTGAACAATGAAGCATATTTCTATTCGCAGTAAATTACTGGTTTTTGTCGGAGTATTAGTTACAGTTATGGTATCAGCCTTGACTGTATTTACTTGGTTGCACCTAAAAGAAGAAAATAACGCCCAGAACAAACGTGTTCAAGAAGTCCTATTTAATGAAATACGGCAAAACTTGACTGCTCAAAGCCAGTTCTATGGGCAAAAGGTTGCTGGCTTTATCAATGAAGCTTATCGGATCCCATATACTTTTGCGGGTGTACTCAATAGCACCAGTGCAGAAAAGCCATTAACACGGGAGAGTGTGCAGCTTGCCATCTCTGGTGCGCTAGCACAGAATAAACTTGTGTCGTCCATGTATGCACAATTTGAAAGAAATGGCTATGACGGGTTAGATGATCAATATGGTACTGGAGCCTCTCATTCAGTAGTAGGAGCCGGAACATTTGAACTCTACTTTACACAAGATGCATCGGGCATAGCACAGCAACAAGTCGCGTCAGCAAGTGATAAATACTTAGACAACCGTAACGAATTTGGCCTGCGTGAAGCCGAGTGGTACTTGTGTGCAAGAGATAAAAATGCCCCCTGTATTATGGAACCTTATTTATACGAGATGAGCTCTGGTACACAAACAATGATGACGTCATTAACAGTACCAGTAAACAGTGGTGGTGCATTTAAAGGGCTTGTTGGGGTAGATGTTAATCTGCCAATTTTTCAAGAACTTGTCGATGAGCTTTCTCGCTCTTTATATAACGGGCAAGCTAAAGTGACTTTATTAAGTGAATTAGGGCTTGTGGTTGGGTCTAGCCACTACGAAAAGCTAGCAAGGCCATTGAGCGAATCAATTAATAAAACCCGAGCCAATAACTTAAAAGTGTTACACCGTAACCAAGGCTTTTCTGAATTTGAAGAGGATATTGCCGTTGCGGTTGCCATTGATATTCCACTGGCAAGCACAACTTGGTCATTAGTGATTGAATTACCTAAAGCGGTAGTATTAAGTAATGCTAATTTACTGGCAAAAGAGCTTGAAGAATCAACAGATGCATTAGGTCGATGGATGATGTTCGTGGGCCTCGTGATCGCGGGTATTGGCGTGTTTATTACGGTTATTTTAGTGAATACCGTTATTAGGCCATTGACCCATATTCAACATAGGGTAGAAAACTTAGCCTCAAGTGAAGGAGATTTGACTCATGAACTAGAGGTAAGTGAACACGCTGAATTGATCGCACTAGGCAGAGGGTTTAATGCCTTTACCAATAAACTGCGTAACATGATTGATGATTTGAAATTACTGGCTGAGCAATCTTACCAGCAATCATTTTCGACCACAGAAGTGGCAATCAACATTAAAAATAAAGTCGCAAACCAACATATTGAAATAGACAGTGTGGTTACCGCCATAAATGAACTCAGTGCCACCGCGGCTGAGGTTGCACGTTCGTCTGAACAAGCAGCAAGTAGTACCAATGATGCCACAAAGCAAGTGCAAGAAAGTGAAGCCGGCATTATAAAAACAACTGAAACAGTTCATGAAATGGCTTCTCAAGTACTTGAAGCGAAACAAGCAATAAACAAGGTGGCAGAACGAAGTAGTGATATTTCAAAAATACTCGATGTGATTAGGGCCATTGCAGAGCAAACAAATTTGCTGGCATTAAATGCCGCTATTGAAGCCGCAAGAGCGGGCGAGCAGGGGCGTGGGTTTGCAGTCGTGGCTGATGAAGTCAGGGCGCTTGCCTCAAAAACACAGGCATCAACCGACGATATCAGCAAATTGATTGATAACTTAACGTTTGAAGTGGGCAGCTCTGAGAAAATCATCGAAAGCTCGGTCGCACATGGGGAGCAAGCGGTTGATTACTGTCAGCAGTCGTCTCAGGCAATGAGCACTATGGTGGCTGCATTGACCAGTATTTCTAATGAAGTAACGCAAATTGCCACAGCAGCAGAAGAGCAAAGTATGGTAACGGAAGAGATCAATACCAATACCACCAGTATTGCAGATGCGGCCGCTGAGCTATCGGAACTTGCTGATCAAGTTGAACAGGCCGCCAGTGTCATGACGGAAATTGTTGAACAAAAGCATACGCAATTAAACCTACTTAAAACAAAGTAACAACCTTGCCACACCGTAACGGGCTGCATAGCAATATGCAGCCTTGTTTTATGTAGTGATGTAAAAGGGGTGCTTATTTTTAAGTTCGTCGCGTAGCACTACGCAAACAAGCAGTGTGAGCACTTTTCTTGCTGTTAATTACAAAGTGCTGACATCATCACTACGATTGTTTTTAGAAGAACAAATCATCATAGTCAGTAGTGCGCCACAGCTAAGTGCCCATGCAATGTACACAAGCCCTTCGAAATTATCGTAAATAAAGGTCCAAGATTTCAAGTCAAAAAGAACATAAGCCAAATGTTCTAATAGAATTAAAAAATTGATTATTGCCATATAAATAAACACCCAATGAAAAATACCATCGAAATGTGTCAACTCTATATTTTTTGAATGATAGATTTTTCTAGAAAGCTGTACTCTAAAAATTAATATGAAAGTAAGTGCTAAACTAAACCCCAAGTTAGTACCATAAATCAATAGACCTTGCAGTAATGCATTGCCACTGGGAGTAACGGAGTTGATCAAGCCCAGTTCAAAAACAAGACGATTTGTCCCTGTTATAACTAATATAAACCCAGTTATATGTGCCATGTTAATGTTTTTTGTGCACACGGCATAAGCTGTACATACAACAAGCAAGAATAAATATAACTGGGTTACAATATCAGGGCTCCACAGCTGGCTGAATATGAATGCTATTGTGACAAAATCAAGTAATTTGGCCTTGCCACTGCTTTTTGCATCTTCTCGTATGTTTTTTATTTGCTTAAGTAACACTGCGGTGTCTAATTTACAATAACGTAACCAGCTAAAAAGTTTCTTAGACGGAATGTCACTAACACCTAACTCATAATTGATGATGGTTTTTCTATCAACGTCTAGCCTATTGGCCATGGTTTGTTGTGTGATGCTAGCACGTACGCGTAAGGCTTTTAGATCTTCACCGTCAATCATATCTTTTGACCTATGTTACATTAAATTATCAGGTGGAGTGCATATTCGAGAAGTCACCTGTATTGATTCTCGCCTTACTTAGCTATTTATGAGTAGCAAAGGGCAGGTTTATATATAGTATGATATTTTTAAGTAAATTAATAAGTAAATAAATTGCAAGCATATTGTATTAACTTTAAGTTTAGTGTTTGAAGTTTAGCTTGTAATTAATGGAGGTTTTTATCGTTGAGTAACCAAATGGAGCTTAAACATAAAGTGTGTGACATGTTAGAGTGGTACTCAGGGGGAGTAGACCGGTGGCTAGAGGTAATTACATATCGTAATGTAATTACCTGTATTTATTATAAAGTGCCGGCTTCATTTCCACGGTTGCCTTTAGAAGAACAAATCATCATAGTCAGTAATGCACCGCAGCTAATAGCCCACGCAATGTATAATAGTCCTTCGAAGTTATCGTAAATGAAAGTCAGTGACTTAAATTCAAAAAGAATATAAAGCATATCTTCTAATAAAACTAAAACATTAATAGCGGTCACATAGATAAAAATCCAATGGAAAACACCATCAAAGTTTGTCAGTTTTATATTTTTTGAACGTGAGATAATTCGAGAAACCTGTACTCTAAAAATTAGTATTAAAGTGAGTGCCAAACTAAATACTAAATTCGTGCCATAAATAAGCAGGCTCTGCAGTAATGGATTGTCACTGGGTGTAACGTCATTGATCAAATCAAGTTCAAAAATGATACGGTGTGCCCCAGAGACAAGTAAAATAAACCCAGCGATATGCGCCATATTGATGTTTTTTATGTATATGGCATAGGCGGTACACATGGCCAACAGTGATAAATGCAAAGGTGTGACAATACGGTCATCCCAAAGCTGCATATAAAAAACTGCAATTGAGGCAATACTGAACAAAATTAAATGGGAAGGTTTCATTCTCTATCCTTGTGAATCGTTGCCAATAGGTAAAGGCCTGATAATTACATCATGTACAGGGGCCACCGCTATTGCTCTTGGCCGTTTGTTGGGGTTAAGCCCACACGATACTAAAGCACTGTCACCATCCGAAAGCACAGTTCGACCTGAATTTTTATTGAGTTTATCATTTTTTTTTATAAGAAAATTCATAGCGCTAAGAGCATTAAATAGGTTGGTTTGTCTCATAATTCTTCATCCTGTAAGCGTGAGGTTTTTGTGCGATTGACTTGATCACGAATTTGTTTAATTTCGTTTAGCAGTGATCCTGAGTCTATCTTACAATATACAAGCCACATGAAAAGCTGTTTTGAACGAATATCACTTACACCAAGCTCATAATTAATGATGGTTTTTCTATCACAGTCGAGCTTTTTAGCCATTTTCTCCTGAGAAATGGCCGCATTTACTCTCATAGCCCGCAGATCATCTCCATTTATCACATCCTTATCCTTTTTATTAATAGATAGAAAAGAGGTGGTTTCCCACATTCTATGTCGACATGATATTTACAAATAAAGAAAAAGTAAACATTACGTTTACATTTTGTGCAGCTATAACGTTAAGTTAGAGTAAAAAAGTTCGTTTAATGATCATATAGGTACTTTTAGCGCTGTTCAAAGTAGTCAGTTTTTAACACCTAAGTGGTTAGTAGATTTATGAAGCAAAAGTGCAAATAGGACAACAGCCTATATTAGGCCGAACATCAGATTGGTAATTCATCAAAATAACTGGTGTTAGCCTCAAAGCTGGAATCTACCGCAAACTTGGCTTAGAATAACTGTTAATTTATACAGTTATTCTATATTAAGACCACACATGAAACTTTATATTGCTGAGAAACCATCGTTAGGCAGAGCGATAGCAGATGCATTGCCCAAACCACATAAAAAACAAGATGGCTTTATTGAAACCAGCGATGGCAGCATTGTTTCGTGGTGTATTGGCCATTTACTTGAACAAGCGCAGCCGGATGACTATGACCCTAAGTATAAAAAGTGGCAACATCAAGACCTACCTATCATACCAACTGAGTGGCAATTTAAAGCCAAGGCAAATACCAAAAAACAGCTTGGTGTCCTGAAAAAACTGATAAAAAAGGCACAGACGATTGTACACGCTGGCGATCCGGACAGAGAAGGGCAGTTGCTTGTTGATGAAGTACTGCAATATGTGGGGCTATCTGAACGACAAAAACAAACGACGCAAAGGTTGCTGATAAGCGACTTGAATATTCAAGCGGTAAAAAAGGCGCTCAATACACAGCAGTCGAATCAAAACTTTGTGCCGTTGAGTGTATCTGCCCTTGCCAGAGCCAGAGCTGATTGGTTATATGGTATGAACCTAACACGTGCTTATACCCTTGCAGGTCAAAAGTCAGGGTATCAAGGGGTACTGTCTGTAGGGCGAGTACAAACACCCGTACTTGGTTTAGTGGTGAGAAGAGACGCAGAAATTGCAGAGTTTGTATCAAAACCATTTTATGAGGTTTTTGCACATTTACAGACGCAAGATAAGAGCCGCTTCTGTGCCAAGTGGCAGCCCAGTGACGCGTGTGCGCCCTATATGGATGAAGAAAAACGCGTACTAGTCAAAGGGCTTGCTGAAAATGTGGCCGCGCGCATAAAAGATCAAGAAGGTGAAGTCACCGCGATTGAGAAAAAGCCTAAAAAGCAGCTTGCGCCTTTACCGTATAACTTATCAGCATTACAAATAGATGCCAGTAAAGCGTTTGGGATGTCGGCTAAACAGGTGCTTGACGTGTGTCAAAGCCTATATGAAAAACACAAACTTATTACGTATCCTCGTTCTGATAACCGATATTTACCAGTGGCGCATTATAAAGAAAGAGAATCGGTCGTGGCAGCGATGGTAAATAATAACGGGTGTGAGCAATCTAAAGTGGATGCCGCTAACCTGTCGTTAAAATCAAAATGCTGGAATGACAAAAAAGTCGCTGCCCACCATGCCATTATTCCGACCAGTAAAAAGTTGAAGTCCGCGCAGCTTGGCCATCAAGAGCAACAAGTGTACGGCCTGATCAGCAGGCAGTATTTAGCACAGTTTTACCCTGCGTTTAGCTATGATGAAACCAAAGCTGAAATTATGATTGCTGGTGGTTTGTTCATCGCGAAGGCAAAACAAGTCAATGAGATTGGCTTTAAAGTACTGTTTGGTAAAGCCCGTGATGATGAGGATAACTTATCTACTTACTTACCGCCTTTGATAAAAGGGCAGCGTTTACAGTGTCACGATGCCCAAATTCAAGAAAAGTATACTCAGCCTCCTCAGTATTATACCGATGCAACATTGTTGGCTGCAATGACGGGGATCAGTCGTTATGTAAAAGACAAAGACATTAAAAAAATATTAAAAGAAACTGATGGTTTAGGCACTGAGGCCACACGCGCAGGTATTATCGAACTGCTATTTAAGCGTGGGTTTTTAGCTCGCAATGCAAAACAGATCAGATCGACAGAGCTAGGACAAGCAATGATAGCCATGTTACCTGAATCACTTACGCTGCCTGATAGAACCGCATTATGGGAGTCTCACCTTGCACAAATAGCCAATAAGGAATGTACTTATCAAATGTTCATGGACCCTTTATTGTCTCAACTGGGTGAATTTGTCAGTGATGCAAAGGTCGCAAATAACCCAGATTTAAAAGGGCTGTCTAAGCCGCGAACGTTTAAGCGTAAAACTCGAAAGCGTACAAAGGCAAAAAGTTAAGCTTGTAAATAAGATTTTTGCCACTATATAAGAAGAAAATACATCACAGAAAGCAAATATGAGTAACCAAATTCAATTAACGCCTGAAAATATTCAACAGACATTGGGTGAGCAAAACCAAGAAAAACTAATATTGCTTACTTTCTTCAGCGGACAAAACCCTGATTGTGTTGCCCAAGCGTCAATTTTGACTAATCTAGCTGTGACTTATACCGACCATATTATTGTTGCGACGGTAGACTGCGATTTACAACAAGCATTAGCAGGTCAATTAGCGCAGCAAATAAACTTACAAGCTTTACCTACATTAGTCATGCTAAAAAATGGTGCGCCTGTAGAAATGCTACCGGGTGCGCAAACTGAAGACGACATCAAAAAGGCGCTTGCCAATCATTTACCAAAGCCTGAGATGCTTCTATTAGATCAAGCAAAGCAGGCACTGCAAAGTGATGACCAAAACAGTGCCTTTAATTTTGCTAAACAAGCGTATGAAATAGACCCAACTAATTCGCGAGTTAAATTGGTATTGGCAGATATCTGTATTCAGATCCAGAAGCTAGATGACGCTCAAGCATTGCTTGATAGCATTTTAGAAGAAGAGCGTGATGCATATTACCAAAACCTAGTGGCTAAACTAGCACAAGCACTGCAAGCGCAAGAGTCTCCTGAAATTCAAACTCTGAGTAAAGCGTTAGAAGCAGAACCTGATAATAATGACATTAAAGTAGAGCTTGCCTCATTATTTAATGATACGGGCAAAAAAGAGCAAGCGCTTGAGTTACTTTTTAGTGTACTAAGAAAAGATTTAAACTTTGGTGACGCCAAAAAACAGTATTTAGATATAGTCGCTTCTTTACCTGATGGTGACGCAATTGCGGCAACCTACCGCCGCAAGCTATACAGTTTGCTGTATTAACGATAATTAGCTTTACTGTCTTTATGAAAACCATTGACGAAAGTTGATGGTTTTTTTGTATTAAAATTTGCGTATCTACAAATATCGCTAATACTTAAGCTCCCTCGCAGGAAAAACAGCCTGAAATATGACTTTATTGTTACTTTTCTATTGTTTTTGATAGGTTCGGTTCGAATATTGAACGAACGCTGTGTTTTTGTGATTTATTTTAAATAAACGCTTGCGCTTTTTCTCCATCTCCCTATAATGCGACCCCACTGACACGGAGCGCTACGCTAATTTAGCAAAGCAAAACGAAGTCAGCGTCAAGTAAAACTTAGTTTAGCTTTTCACTTAAGAAAATGTTTAAAATTAAGTGTTGACAAAAAAATAGGAAAGCGTAACATGCGCAGCCCTAGCGAGATAAAGTAAAGCGCTTAATCATCGCCCTGTTTTAAACAGGAACGTTCTTTAAAAATATGAAGCAATCATCTGTGTGGGCACTCGTACAGGTTGAGTTCTAACAGCGAACCTTCTTTCTTAGATTGAAGCTAGCAAAAAATTAGAGTCTCAATTGAACTGAGTGACCAACGGAAACAAGTTTACTTGTTTCAGCACAGTCAATTCGATTTCGAAAGAAATCAAAATCAGAATTCAATGAGCACGAAACTTCGGTTTCAACAAAACTTTTAATTGAAGAGTTTGATCATGGCTCAGATTGAACGCTGGCGGCAGGCCTAACACATGCAAGTCGAGCGGTAACAGAGATAGCTTGCTATCTGCTGACGAGCGGCGGACGGGTGAGTAATGCTTGGGAATATGCCTTTTGGTGGGGGACAACAGTTGGAAACGACTGCTAATACCG
>NZ_MIET01000011.1 GCF_003590335.1 Pseudoalteromonas sp. MSK9-3
AAAGTATTGTTTTAAATCTTGGGTGCTTAGAGTATCGGGTGAGCGATCAAAGTAGAGCGTGATGCGACGAACAGCACGAGCGTATGCATCAATGGTAGCGGGTCGTTTACCTTGTAATTTTAAGTTGGTAAGATGTTGAAGATAAAGGAAGTCGAAATGTTTTTGTTCGAGGTCATTCATGGTATTAACTCCGGCGTGACACCACCAACATGGCGGTGTTCCAGAGTTTAAGTATGAATGATGTTTTTCTGCCGCTTAGCGGCTCGTTCAACAAGTTGCTCAAAACGGATTTCATAGACTGTGGCGCTTTTTGCTTTTTGCTTTTCTGCTTCGCAGGCAAAAATCATCCCAGTTTATTCCACCGTTTAGCAAAGCGTTATATTTCTTGGAGATTTAGCATTTGAATTATAGGGAAGTTATATCTTCAGTGGATGTAGGTTATGGTTATATAAAATCAGGGGTATTTTTTTCTATTCTATTCTATTTTATGCTGTTCTTCTATATATCCTCAAACAAAATGGCGCTTGGGACTTTATTGTTAATTCTCCCGAAATATCAAAAGAAGTTTTAGCTGCGGCTGCATTCGTACTTTTTTTTATTATCGCTATCTTTTTATTTTGTGGGGCTTTGATTTTACGTGGAATACGTGAAGTCAAAGCGAATGCAGACTGGATCGCTGCAGTTAAAAATAAGGCTGTTGAATTAAAGTCGCCAAGTGATAAGTTGCAAAGTAGCTTGTACTTTGAAGTTTCAGACTTAAATAAAATAGAAAAAGAAGTTATCGATCTTGGGGATAATGATGAGTCAATAACTTGGACTTTTTTCCTTCAAAGTTCTTCTGATATTTCATTTGAATCATTTGGGGAAATTGATCTAGATTCTTTGGCAAACTATATTACCAGTAGTTTTAAGGTTCCATTTATCGTTAGAAATATCGATACTCAAGGCAAAGAAATATCAAATTTTGACTGACCCCCCCAAAAAAATTGACGTGCAAAATAGGGTTTTTACGATTTAACGAAATAGTTAATTCAAGTGAAGAGGCCATGAAATTAGCACGAACGAGTTAGCAGCAGAGCTTACTGAATTAAATCAATGTGTTAACCTGCTTAAGTGTTCGGACTAGAAAAGTGCGTGTGTGGTGTAAATATCATTGATAAATCGGCGTAAATTAGCTCTAATGGCAGGATAAAACGTACTGAGTAATGCAGGGATGGCTTAATCACGAAAGACAAGCCGATAAAATAGGCTCGAAACAAGTTACGCCACTAAAAGCAAATAGCAAATCTTCGCAGCATAAATAAAACCAACTCTGACACACTGAGCAGGTAGCGGCTCAGTCCAAGAAGCGATTATGCAGCACAAACAACGTGCCGCGTAAATACTAAATAGTTAGGCATCAAATGGATATCACAATACGGAAAGCTGAAATAAACGATAGGTCTGTACTAAATATGTTGTGGCAGTTTTATCTGTATCATCAAAGCGCATTTAGTCTAGAAGATTTAGATTCTGACGGTCGATATGACGTAGATGAGGAATACCTTAGCAGCGCTCTTACCAATGAAGAGGATTGCACAGTTTACCTTGTTTATATATCAAACCAGCTAGCAGGATTTGCTACTGTTGAGCCCACTGAAATTGCTGGCAAGGAAATGCCTGAGTTAGCTGATATATTTATTCTGCCCAAATACCGAAAACAAGGCGCCGCAAAGTTTGTAGTTCAACAGTTGATGCAAATTGAAACTAATCACTGGCATGTGGCTGTGTATTTAAACGATATTGTGGCATTAAAATTTTGGAATACGTTATTTCCTAAATTAAATATCGAACATGTATATAAAGTTGAGCCAGCTGAAACCGAGGGCTTTCACGAGTTTGTGGTGATAAATACCTAACAAGAGACTATGGCGTCAATAGTTAATTTAAAACTTTTGGCGCTAAGCATCGAATTTAGGATCACAATCACCTTCCTGACACACGCAATAAGGATAATTTCAAATGCGTGTCAACTTTTAAACTCCTTATAACTTATGAAACGGGTATGCTCTTTCAATTGATCGCAGTATTAAGTCTTATTGCAGATGCTTTATTGGTTACATATATCGCGTATGTCTGATCAACCCTTCAATGTTAGATTTTTTGTTGTTAATCACCTTCAGGGGGAATAATAAAGCAAAGTATTTTCTATTTAACTTCCATGGCTGGATATGTCCCGTTGTTGTCTTGAACAGGTATCTACGAGTGCTGGGTGCAACATTATACTATGTACTTCTTTAACAAACCGGTACGTAATAATGAAAAAAGCACTATTAGTGATAGATACACAAGATTCATTCTTTAAAACAGACTATTGGCAAGAGAGAGACTTTGAGTCGTTTAAGCAAAATCTAGCTCAATTGACACAGACTTTCAAACAGAATAAGAATCCAATCGTTAAAATTCTTCACGCTAGAGAAGATGTTGAAGAGAGTCCGTTTAACCCCCAATGTGGTCTTGTTAAACCAATGGCGTTTTTAGAGGATAAATTTGATAAAACTTTTTATAAATCGGTGCACAATGCCTTTACTGACACGGGGCTTGAGATGTGGCTTAAGCGTCAACAGATCAAAACGCTTGTTATAACCGGGATCAGAACAGAGCAATGCTGTGAAACAACCGCTCGTATTGCCTCTGACCTTGGTTTTAATGTCGAGTTTGTAACCGATGCGACCCTTACATTTGATATGACTTGCGCAATTTCTGGGAATAAATATACTGCTGAAGACATTAAAGCACGGACAAACTTAGTGTTAGCGCAAAGGTTTGCCACAATACATTCGTATGCAGATTACCAATAGGCACTTCAAGTAAGATGACGCACTCATATACTAACTTTTACTTTGTACTTTTAGCACAAACTTTACCTCTTGATTTTGCAGGCCCGTTACAGGTTTTATTAGAGGCCAAGCGCCAAGGAGTTAAACTAGATATTAGGTATGTCAGTGCGTCAAATAGCTTAGAACTAGATGGGGGGTTACAGTTGCAAGCGCTGTCAGCCTTGCCATCAAAGTTGAATGACAATGATGTTTTGATTTTGCCTGGTTGTAACAACGCATTTCACACTTTCGATAATGCGCAATCGAAACAAGTGGTAGAGTGGCTAAAAACGACCGTCACCAGCCAAACTGTGCTGACTATTTGTTCCGGCGCGATCTTAGCTGCAAGAGCTGGGTTGCTAAAACACAAATACTATACAACACATTATCAGCTAATTGAAAAAATGCGTGTGGCTTTTCCTGAATGCAAGGCATTAGAAAATCGAATTTTTGTAGATGATAAGAATATATTAAGTAGTGCAGGAATAAGTTCTGGTATAGATATGGCCCTCTATTTTGTCGCATCTCGATTTGGTGAAAAAATCAGTGCCAGTATTGCACAAGAAATGCTTGTTTACTTTCGAAGAACTGGGCATGAACCACAATTAAGTGCTTGGCTTAAACACAGAAATCATATGCACCAAGCAATCCACATTGTTCAGGATACAATTTGTGAAAATGTGGCCGAAAACTTCACCAACAAAGCTTTAGCTGCATTAGTTTTCGTATCTGAACGCCAATTAAGTCGGCTGTTTAGCATGCATTTAGGGCTAACCATCGGTGAATACACTGCTCAAATAAAAGTTGCCCGTGCAAAAGAGCTACTGCAAAAAAGTACTCATACGATAGAAGTGATCGCCCAGCAATGTGGCTACTCGAGTAGCCGCCACTTTCGCAGAGCTTGGACTAAATATGAACGGACCACTCCTCAGGTATTTCGCCAAAACCACAGAGCGCCAGAGTAGGGGCCTCTTTGGTTATGTTAGAGGGAGACTGATAAGTAGAATTACTATAAAGGGCTTTATGTGTGGGCAACTTCAGTTATCACACGATTAATTTTAAACGTTGCATGACTCAGTTTTATCAGAATATCAAGTTGCCACTTTTGAATTCAAGTGATGGGCTGTTTAAACCCAGAGAGCGCGTGTAATGAGCGTTTAACTTACTTTTTATACTGCATATAAATATAACTCACCAGCTATAAAAAGTGCCTGAGCATTTAGCTGCACTCAGGCATATCTATAGTGTTAAAGCTAATTAGCTAACAGGTTGTTTACAGAGTGTCGTCCAACCACTTAAAGAACTCACGTTGCCAAACAATACCGTTTTGTGGTGTCAGCACCCAGTGATTTTCCTCAGGGAAGTAGAGGAAACGGCTTTCTAAACCACGCAACTTTGCAGCTTGAAAAGCTTGAATGCCTTGACCTAAAGGAACACGATAATCTTTACCCCCATGGATCACAAACATCGGTGAATCCCATTTATCTACATAATTGATTGGGTTAAACTCATTATAACTTTGGTTAATTGAGGCATTACTTTGATCCCAATAAGGGCCGCCAAACTCATGGTTAACAAAAAATACTTCTTCGGTCGTACCATACATGCTGCGAAGGTCAAAAATTCCACAATGTGAAATAAATGTTTTAAAGCGTCCATCATGGTTGCCCGCTAAGTAAAAGGCAGAGTAGCCGCCAAAACTTGCACCGATGGCACCAATACGTTTTTTGTCTACATATGGTGCTTTGGCAACATCGTCAATCGCATCTAGGTAGTCTTGCATCGGCTTACCACCCCAATCTTGAGTAATATCTTCGTTCCACTGTACTCCGTGGCCAGGCATACCTCTGCGATTAGGCGCTACGACGATATAGCCTTGAGAAGCCATTACTTGGAAGTTCCAACGAAATGAGTAAAATTGTGATAAGGCCGACTGAGGGCCACCTTGTAAATACAGTAAGGTTGGATATTTTTTGTTTTTATCAAAATTAGGTGGATAGATCACCCAAGTGAGCATGTCATGACCATCCTTTGTGGTGACCATGTGTTTTTTCACTGTCGGTAAGTCCAAGCCTGCATAAAAGTCATCATTTACCGTGGTCAGGGCCGTTAAGGCTTTTTTATTCAGGTCGAAACGGAAGATTTCTGATGCACGGTTCATGCTGCTACGGGTGACAATTAACTGGTTGTCTAATGCAGCTACAATGCCATTAACGTCGAATTGCCCCTGTGTGAGCTGTGTTATTTTCGGTTTGGACTGAGTATTTACAGCTACTTGGAATAGTTGGACAGTGCCATCTGTGGGGGCAACAAAGTAGACGTGTTTACTGTCAGAGCTCCATTTAAAGCTGTTGACCGTGCCATCCCAATGTTTGGTTAAGTTTATTTCTTTGTTTTTGACCCGTACTATTATGTCGTTCTTATCAGCCTCATAACCTGGCTTGTTCATTTGTAACCAAGCTAACTGCCCATTTGCTGAAAACGCCGGATATTTATCATAACCGAGGTTACTTTCGGTTATATTTGTTGTTTTTTTACTGGCAAGGTTATAACGATAAAGGTCGGTATTCGTACTAGTGACATACTCGGCCCCAGTGAGTTTTTTACTCACATAGTAAATATTTTCCCCTTTAGGGCCCCAAATATAATCACTTGACCCGCCAAAAGGGGCTGTTGGGCTAGAGTGAGGTTTACCTTTCATGATGTCGACTTTAATTTCAGTCGCTAAGTCTTGATAAAATACATGGTTAAAGCCACCGTCATTCCAGGTGTCCCAATGCCGGTAGTTTAAGTCATCAAACACATATGCGTTGGCTTGTGACAGATCTTTATGTCTGTGGGTAGCTAATACGGATCCAATATTTACTTTTTCATGGAACAGTTTTTTGCTGCCATCAGGTGAAATGTTACTGTCTTGTAAAAGACCTTGATAGGCTTCTAAAAGCTGAGGGCTCCCACCTTTTAGCGGTATTTGATACACTTTGCTAGCAAAGTCATTATTTGCAACACTGGGTGTGGTCACACTATAAATAACCTGATCTTTTGTTTTATTTAAGCCCAGCGCGGTCACACGTTTGACTTGCCAAAGCTTTTCTGGGGTCATCACTTCTTGAGCCGACGCTCCCACGCTGACTGCAAAGCCTAAGCCTGCAGATATAATCACTCGCAACATAGCGAAATGCCTCCGATAATTGAAACTCGCCTAGACTACATAAATTGATAGTAAACTCAAAGAAATCGAGATAATTTACAGACAACCTTTTGTTTATATGAGTTATGCTGAGCCTGGTCCTTAAATTGCAGTATTTGTATACCGCGTAGTAACTTGTTTATTTTCTAAGTCGATGAAATGCTTTTTAGCACACCAGTCAAACTCAGTGTTGTTTAAATTGAACACCTGAATGTGCGTTACGTTGCGCCAGAAAGTACATTATTGAGTGCGGTATTGAGTAGCAATGTACCACTACCAGGTCCAACAGTAAGTAACTTCGCGCCAGTCGTTGGCTCTCCGTTATAGCGCCTTACGTAGATTTCACCATCTGGGCAGCGTTCAAAATAGGTGTAGTGAGGTTCACTTCCAATTATTGTGCAGCCTTTGACCCGCAAAATTGAGTTAGGTAGGGCGTTGCAAAGCTCTTTAATAGCGGCGTAGCTTGGCAGTGGAGGGAGGTCTATAGAACTAGATGCCCAATGTGCTTTGTGATGCTCAAGGTGCTCAGCTTGATTCTGTGAAGGGGTAACTTCAGGTAATTGTTCTAAATCGAGCGCGTCAGACGATATTATATTTGCGCTGGGGTTTAGCGATGACAACTGAGCTTTAACGTCGTTTATTCGGCTTTTATCTACGCTATTTTCGTGTGTAAGTACAATGAGTGAAGAGACTTGGACTTGATTAGCCTCAAGCTCGTTGTGCTCTGCACGTAATTGCCAATTTTTAACATCAACCACAGATATTTGAATAGGCGGTAAAAAGCGCTCATTGATCCCAACGCCTAAAAACCCCATGAGTGAACACGCATCAGTTGTACCATTTGCCTCAATAAGGGTTATGCCTTTTTCGCGTTTTGGAATACGGTTTACTGCTTCTCGCAATTCTGTGATGCCACTGCAACAAATACAACTCCCGCTGAGTGCTTTTAAGTATTGAGGGTCTATGTCATCACTTAATTGGTCGGTATCAAGCTGTGCATTTTCGTAATCATTTAACACCACGAAAGGCTGCCACTGTTTTTCTACTGCGTTATTTACGAGTTTTTTTAGCAAGGTTGTTTTACCTGCTCCTAAAAAGCCCACAATTACTACGATTGCTTCCATTTTACTTCTCTTAATTAGCACTGCGTTATTGATTTGGTAGCATGATTTAACTGAAATATAGCGTAATCGTCATTACACTATATTTCATACTATACCGATGTATTTAATGTATTATAAACAGCTGCATAGCTTGTTTTAGCGATTAAACATTAAAGGCATCGCACTTGTATGATGATCTAGAATGTCACCATGATCATAAACACATTGCCCATTGACAAAGGTATATCTGATACTGTGTGAGAATTGGTGGTCAATAAAGGGTGACCACGCACAAAGATAGTTATTATTTTTATGTGTTACTCGCTCACTGGCTGATGCGCTAACCGCCACTAAATCAGCAAAGTATCCTTCACGTATAAAACCACGTTGATGTATTTTATAGCGTTTTGCTGGGTTATGGGATACTTTTTCCACCATTTTTTCAATGCTGATAACGCCTCTCTTAACCTGATCTAACAAACTTAATAAAGCATGTTCTACAAGTGGCAAGCCAGCTGGTGCATCGCTGTAAGCCGCTTGCTTTTCTAGCCATGTGTGCGGCGCATGATCTGTCGCAATGATATCAATTCGATCCTCATTGATGGCGTTTAGCAAAGCCAGCCTGTCATGCTCTGATTTAATGGCTGGATTACATTTGATCAAATTACCTAATCGGTCATAGTCTGACTGGTTAAACCACAAATGATGTACACAGGCTTCAGCTGTTATTTTTTTTGTTTCTATCGGACCGGACGCAAATAATGCTAACTCTTTGGCTGTCGTAATATGCAATACGTGCAAATCACTATTATATTTTTTAGCAAGGTCGACCGCATAAGACGATGAAGCATAGCAGGCTTCGACATCTCTGATCTGGGGGTGGTGCTGGATTGTTAAATTTTGTGATGAGAGCTTGGCTAGATTTTGGCTGATGATATCGCCTTTTTCACAATGAGTGGCGATGAGCGTAGGGCACTCCCTAAATATAGCTTCTAATGCTTGTGGGTGCTCCACTAATAAGTCACCCGTTGATGCGCCCATAAATACTTTTACGCCACATACAAGCTTGGGATCACAGGCTTTTATTTGCTCTAAGTTGTCAGGTGTTGCGCCTAAATAGAACGAGTAATTTGCCAAAGAGTTTTGCGCTGCAATATCATGTTTATGGTTGAGTGCTAATCGTGTTGTGGTCGCGGGGCTAACATTGGGCATTTCCATATAACTTGTGATCCCTCCAGCAACGGCAGCCCGAGATTCACTGGCGATACAGCCTTTGTACTCAAGACCTGGCTCTCTAAAGTGCACCTGATCATCAATCATACCTGGAAGTAATAAGTCGCCCTCCAGATCAATTACCTGGTAGTGGCCTTTTGCGCTTATTTCAGAGGCAATAGTATCTATTGTGTCGTTACAGATCAGTAAATCGGCATCAAAAGTATTATTCTCATTAACGATTTTTGCATTCTTAAGTAGGGTTTTTTTCATTTTTAGGACCAAGTTATTTAAAAATCTAATGGCAGTTTTTTCGTGTTAATGTGCCTGTTTTTGCAGCGTTATGAGAGTCATGTATTACTGACTTTGCCGCTTAAGGGCGCGTTATTTGAGTCTTGTTTAAATGGACATTTATAAGTGAATATCGATTTTGTGTTATGTTATATTATAACACATTAATACAAAGGAAAAGCCCATCATTAGACGTTTGTCGTATTGGGTTAGTTTTATACAAATTAACAGGGGAAACCGTGGGGATTGTCGTTTTCAGTCTAAATAAGATTAGTTCCTATTTCCATTAACACCATTTGATATGTTATAACAATATATATATTGAATGAGTGAAGAGAATGTAATGATAAAAACTGAAGTTGTAATTGTTGGAGCCGGGCCTGCCGGTTTAGGGTGTGCTGCACTGCTCAAGCAAATGGGAATTGAAGATACCGAATTAGTCGTTTTAGAGAAAGGTGAAATAGGTCAAACTTTTTTACAGTGGCCTGAAAGTATGCGCTTTATTACACCTTCTTTTCCGTCAAATGGTTACCATCAGACAGACTTAAATGCCATTACTCCAGATACTTCACCAGCCTTTTCGATTGGAAAAGAACACCTTGATGGTAAAGAGTATGCACAGTACTTAAGTATGGTCACCCAGCATTACAATATTAAGGTTGAAACAAACACGTGTTTAAAGCGTGTTGTAAATTTGGCTGATGAAGATGGCTTTGAATTAGAAACTGAGTCAATGACTATTCGTTGCATTTACCTTATTTGGGCCGGAGGTGAGTTTCATAGCCCAAATTTATCAGCGTTTCGTGGTGCTGAACTATGTAAACACAATAGTGAAATCTCGCAATGGAATGACTTAGACAATGGCGAGTACTTGGTAATTGGGGGTTACGAAAGTGGAGTAGATGCAGCCTATAATCTCGCGAATACCGGCAATAAAGTGACAGTATTAGATTTTATTGGGAATGATGACACCAATACCTATGACCCAAGTTTAGTATTGTCACCTTATACTGCAGAGCGTTTAGCCAACTTAAGTACGCGTGGCAATGTTGAATTAGACGATAAGTTTAGAGTCGAAAGTGTTGTAAAAGGGGATAATGGATATACCGTCACATCGTCTTGCGGCAAGGTTATCTCATCAAAGTTCCCACCTATAAACTGCACTGGTTTTGATATAAACCTAGGCCCTGTGTCTAAGTTATTTGACTATCAAGCAAATGGATATCCGTCTATCAATAAGTTTGATGAATCTAGTAAAGTCAGCAATCTGTTTTTAGCTGGATCTCGTTTGTACCATGATCCAACTTTATTGTGTTTTATATATAAATTTAGAGGTCGTTTCTTTGCTCCATGTAGTGTAATTGGCGAAGAACTGGCACTCGATATGTCGATATTACGGCATTATAAAAAGTCAGGCATGATACTCAATGACTTAGATTGCTGTGTTGAGCAGGAGTGTTTTTGCTGATGCCACAGCATATTGAAGTACAAACATATTACCCAGAACCTCAGCAAGACAATCATTGGTTACTCATTGGTAAAGAAAGTGTCGGGAAGACTGCGTTTATAGAACGGCTGGTCGGTAATAAACCAACCAGTAGTAACTTGCAAGGAAGCTCGTTATTTTGCCATGAATACAGTTGGAACGACTACGCCATTATTGATACGCCCGGTATTCAAACACACATGGACAGTGTGGTCACATCACAGGTATTAAAGAAGCTTCATAGCAATAGGCAAGTTATATTGATGGTAAAGTCGACAGACTTGATTGACGATTTGCACGACCTTTGGCCATTAATACAAAACCGTTCAGGCATTGTGGTAGTCACTTATTGGGACAAAGTGAAGCATAGGCCTGATGTTGCTCAAGAAGTAGCGCGTTTACGAAAAACGACTCAGCTTGAATGGATCACGGTAGATAATAGGTGTTTAGACCAGCAGCAGCGGATCACTATTGATAATGCACTCAAGCAAGCAAGTATTTTTCCAAGTGAGCCACCAAAAATACTCGGAAACTGGTCGGTTGTGCCCAAAAAGGCATTTTTTGAAATGCCGATTGTTGGCCCGTTATTGTCTCTTATGTTGCTTGTGTTACCAGCTTTAATCTCGGTATTGAATGCTAACGCTTTTGCTGACTGGCTTTATCCTGATGCAGAAGGTGGGGTTGATTGGCTAATAGCGCGCTTTGGTGTCATGCCAGATGTATTGCATCACATGCTAATTGGAGAGTACGGCGTCATTTCAATGCTGCCTTTTCTATTGTTGTATGCATTACCAACGGTACTAATTTTTTCTGCCATTATCGCATTGTATAAAACAACGGGGCTAGTAGATAGGTTATCGTACTGCTTAGACCCGTTCATGCATAAGCTTGGGCTTAGCGGGCGTGATTTAGTAAGAGTGATTATGGGGTTTGGCTGTAACGTACCAGCCATTATTCAAACCAGAAATTGTTCATGTTGTACGCGAGGTACTTGTGTATCAGCTATCTCGTTTGGCTCAGCCTGTTCCTATCAACTTCCAGCTACGATTGCTGTATTTTCCGCAGCGGGAAAACCATATTTGGCGTTACCATATTTGCTGTTTCTGGGGGTTACGACGTGTTTATATCTGCTGCTAACAACCAGCAAATCGCAAAGGCGGGCGTCAATGTCTACCAACTTACTAAATCGGGGTTTTTTACAGCCGCCTAATATTAGGTTTGCACTAAGTGAGATGTTTGGCGTGATCAGAGAGTTTATAACGACAGCTTTACCTCTTTTCATTGGCATTTGCTTTGTTGCCGGCTTTTTATCTTGGTTAGGCTTTATTGACTTTATAACGGCGCTAATTGCACCGTTTATGACGTTATTGAATTTACCTGAAGGGGCTGCAATTGCGGTTATTTTGGGGGCGATCCGCAAAGATGGATTAGCAATAGGGCTCATTGAAAGTTCATCTCAGAGTTTAAAAGTGGTAGGAATGTCTGATGTTCAGTTATTGGCGGCGGTCTACCTTGCGGGTGTGATGTTACCGTGTATCGTGTCTTTACTTACTATCGTACGAGAAATGCGCTGGCACTTTGCGGCTAAAATGGCGTTACGACAAATGACTTGTGCGTTTGTGTTTACCGCGGTGCTTAGCTGGGGGTGGGGTTAATAAGACGTTTTTAAGGTGCGTGATTCACTCATAGCCATTTGAAAATAAGGACTATGAGTGAATATCATCTGTTATAAGACCCAATCATATCTGATGCTGATTGCGTCTATAATTCGACTTACTCAAGTCCTTTTTTGGTGTACAGCGTAACTTTGTCAGTTACTAGTGTGACTTTTATGTGTTTGCTGTCATCACCCCAAGTACAATTTGTATGCAGTGTTTTTTCTTCACAGTTGTCTGCCGAGCCTAGGATTTGTTCAAGTGCAGCTTTATCCATTCCTACTTCTACTTTATTGTAGTTCTCAAGCGTCACTTTAGAACAGCCAGCAAGTGTCAGTAGCCCTGCAATAATTATTAGCTTTTTCATGTCTTTTCCTATTGTTAGTGTTTGTACTTTCTAATTTGAAATATGATCCCGAGTTTTGGATGATCTAAGTAATGCATATCACCACTGTACACTCTGGTATATTGTGACATACGTGCTGTTTGTGTATCGCCAGTATCAATGTCGTATCGAATATCAAGCTCTGTGGTCACATATAAATAATGTCGAACATGTATTTTTATGAGCCCTTCAATTTGCCAGCTGTCCTGTTGAACACTTGGTTCAATGGCGAGTTTTTTGGGCAATAAACTCACATACCCCTGCTGCGAAACAGCTTCCGATATACGATAGCTAACTGGTTCTACAAAACGTTTACCAGCAAATATTTTAATAAATGGCGCGCGTCGTTTGCTTTGCTCTGGGAATCGCCATCCAGTATGCAATAGCGGCTTTAAGCCTTTGCGCTTTAATTTACTCACCGTGTCATCAAATTGCAGCTGTTGTTTTGATAACAAATAAATATTATCCATATGTTCTTGTGATAATGCATATGGCGTCAAAGGCAGCGTATCAAATTTTGCTAAATAGTCCGCGTCATCCTTACATAACCATGACGAATTACCATTGGTTAATTTGACATTTAACGGGCGTGGATCAAAAAAGCTATCGCCCGCTAAGCATTGTTGCTGCCCTTGTGCATTGAAGCCTTCTGATAGTAAGTTTCGCTTTTTTTTGCCGTCAATTGGCTTATGCTCCAAGCTAAAGTCTTCGCGTAATAAAGGCGAAGACTTTTGTTCAAAGGCGATCAGCTCAACTTCAAACCAGCGCACGGCGTGGGCATTGCACGTCCATGCAAGCGCGATAATGAAACCAAGTGTTCGTTTTACTCCATGCATTTAATTTAGCGCCTTTTTCTCAAAATCATCCATCATTGCATTGATTAATTTCATTCTCTCTTGGCCATTTTTCTCTTCTATTGCAAAACGCAATTTGCTTGCGCCCTCCATTTTATAGATGGACGGATTGCTTTGTATCAAACCTATAATGAACGCTGGGTTAACCTTTGTCGAGCTGTTAAATTCAAAGTATCCACCTTTTATATTTGCTTCGACTTTATTGATGCCAAGTTGACTCGCTTTAAGTTTAAGTGCTTGTATTGCAAATAGGTTCTTAGCAGCATCAGGCAACAGGCTAAATCGGTCTATTAGTTCAACCTGTAATTCATCGAGTTCGAGTAAATCGGTTGCACTGGCGATACGTTTATACATACTCAAACGGATGTTCACATCTGGAATGTAATCATCAGGCAGTAACGCTGGCACTTTTAAGTCAACGTCTGATTGCTTTTGTAATAGGTTTTCAAGTGTGGGTTCTTTACCGTCTTTGAGTGCTTGAACTGCTTGTTCAAGCATTTCCATATAAAGTGTAAAACCAACAGATTGAATTTGACCACTTTGGTCGTCGCCGAGTAGTTCACCCGCGCCACGTATTTCTAAATCGTGGGTTGCGAGTGCAAAACCGGCACCCAACACTTCTAAAGATTCGATAGCTTGCAAGCGCTTAACAGCATCTTTGGTCAACGTTTGTGTGTTACGAGTGAGTAAGTAGGCATAGGCTTGATGATGGCTTCGCCCAACTCGACCGCGAAGTTGGTGCAATTGCGCAAGGCCGAGCTTGTCAGCACGGTCCATAATGATGGTATTGGCTGATGGGATATCTATGCCAGTTTCAATGATGGTTGTACAGACTAATACATTGTGCTTTTGATGATAGAAGTCTCCCATTAACTGCTCAAGCTCTCTTTCTCGCATCTGGCCGTGGGCTACGGCTACGCTTGCCTCAGGCACCAAAGCGGCAATATCAGAGGCCGTTTTATCAATGGTTTCAACATTATTGTGCAAGAAGTAGACTTGGCCACCCCGTTTTATTTCTCGTAAAATAGCTTCTCGGATCAAATCGTCATTACGTTCTTTAACGAAAGTTTTGACCGCCAAGCGTTTGGCTGGTGCGGTGGCGATGATAGATAGGTCGCGCATACCGCTCATGGCCATATTTAACGTACGTGGTATGGGTGTTGCGGTAAGCGTTAGTATGTCTACGTCTGATCTTAGCTGCTTTATTTTCTCTTTTTGACGCACCCCAAAACGGTGCTCTTCATCAACAACGAGTAACCCTAAATCATTAAACTTAATGTTTTCTTGAATAAGTTTATGCGTGCCAATCACAATGTCTATGGTGCCATCGTTTAGCTTATCTAGGGTGGCTTTTTGGTCCTTTGCACTGTTAAATCGAGAAAGTACACCGACTTCAATGGGTAAATCAGCAAAACGGTCTTTAAAGTTCTCAAAATGTTGCTGGGCGAGCAAAGTGGTAGGCACCAGTACTGCCACCTGTTTGTTGTCGTTAACGGCTGCAAAAGCACCACGCATGGCAACTTCTGTTTTACCAAAGCCTACATCACCACACACCAAGCGGTCCATGGCTAGGTTAGATTGCATGTCTGCTAACACGGCTTCAATGGCGTTTCGTTGATCGTCGGTTTCTTCAAACGGGAAGCTGTCGCTGAATTCGCGATAAGCTGCCCCATCTATCTTAAATGAAAAGCCTGGTTTACTTTGCCTTTTCGCATAAATATCTAACAGCTCGGCGGCTACATCTCGTACTTTTTCGGCAGCACGTCGTTTGGCTTTTTCCCATACATCAGACCCGAGTTTATGTAGTGGGGCAGAAGCCTCTTCACCGCCGGAATAACGGCTAAGCATATGTAATGCAGACACCGGCACATATAGCTTTGCTTCGTTGGCGTACGTGATGGTGACAAATTCGGTGGCAACGCCAGCTGCATCTATGGTTTGTAGGCCAAGATAGCGGCCAACACCGTGGTCTAAGTGCACTATGGGCTGCCCTTCTTTGAGTTCCGCTAAATTACGGATCAAAGAGTCTTGGCCTTGTTCGTATTTGTGTTTTCTACGCCGGCGTTGTGATACTTTGACACCGAGTAGTTCTTGTTCAGTTATGATACTTAGGCTAGGCTCGCCGCTAAGGTAAACGCTTTGCTCAAGGGGACTTACTACTAAGCCCACATCACTTTTACTGCTAATAAATTTTTGAAAGGTATCGAACTCTTTAAGCTTCAGTCCGGTTGGTTTTAGCAAGGTGAGTAATGATTCTCTTCGCCCGTCAGTTTCTACGCTGAATACCACGCGTGCTTTTTGTTTTTTCTGAGCTGTAATGTACTTTAAAATATCAGCATAGGGATCGGTGTGTTTATGATCAATACGAACGTTTGAAATCGTTTTAGCTGATAAGTTCGTCTGTCCAGCTTTAGTGCCAAGTTTGGCTTCACTCAAGCGAATTCGAGGGTGGCGGTTAAAGTTTTTAAATAACTCTTCAACCGGTTGATACAAACGCACAGGTTCGAGTAGCGGCCTAAGAGGGTCGACCTTTCTGTTTTCATAGCGTTTATATACATCTAACCAAAACTCTTCAGCGGCATTTTCTATGTCACCCAAGTGCATAACGGTGGCATTGTCGGGTAAATAATCGAAGATGGTGCCTAAGTTTTCATAAAATAAAGGCAGGTAATATTCTATCCCTGATGGCCAGTTTCCTTTCGTCACTTGCATGTAGATAGAGTCTTGCTCTGCGCTGGCACCAAATGCACTGCGATAGCCAACTCTAAAACGCTCAATATCTTCTTCATTGGTCGGAAATTCATGCGCAGGTAACAAATCGATTTCACTTACCTTGTCACTTGAACGTTGAGTTTCAATGTCAAATAAACGAATGGTGTCTAATTCATCATCGAAAAAGTCAAAGCGATAAGGCGTCGTGCTTCCCATTGGAAACAAATCAACAATAGAACCTCGAACTGCAAATTCGCCATGCTCCATAACTTGTTGGACGTGACGGTAACCTGTTTCAGTTAGTGAGCTTTTCAGTTGCTGGGCATCCACGGTGTCGCCCACTTTAAACTGTAGTGCATTGCCATAAATAAATGCCGGCGGTGCTGTTCGCAGCATTAACGTCGCTACAGGGACAATCACCACGCTTTGTTTTTGCTTTTTAAGGGCATTTAGCGTTGCTAAGCGTTGCGATATGATGTCTTGGTGCGGTGAAAAGTGATCATAGGGAAGTGTTTCCCAATCAGGAAAGACCATGACCTGTAAATCTGGTAATAAATATTCTAACTCAGTTTCAAGGCGCAGGGCAGAGGGCGTATCTGGGGTGACGATAACAACCAATTCTGGGTTGTTTTTGATCCCTTCGCTTAATGCAATACTTAAACCGCTGCCGCTTAGTTGGCCCCAGTGTATTTTATCCTGTGAATTTTTAACCCAAGGTAATTCGCTCCAATGCGCTGACGCCATTGAGTACTCCTAATCTATTATTCTAATTGTTAATCGCGGTAAATTTTACAAAGATCTTGATAATGGTCGATTCTTCTATCACGTAAATAGGGCCAAATCCGACGCACAGATTCACTGCGTGCTTGATCAAGCTCTACAACCGCTGTTTGTTCTTCGTTTTCACTGGCATGTAGCAGCATTTCACCTTGCGGGCCGGCCACAAAAGAGTTACCCCAAAATAATATGCCATCACTTTGCTTGCTTGGATCAGACTCGTGACCAACCCGGTTTACACTGATGACGGGTACTCCGTTAGCAATTGCATGGGCACGCTGTGAAATGATCCAGGCATCTCGTTGTCTAATTTGTTCTGCTTGGTCGTCTCGAGGGTCCCAACCAATGGCGGTTGGATAAATTAAGATCTCGGCTCCGGCCATTGCCATTAGGCGTGCACCTTCAGGAAACCATTGATCCCAACACACTAATACGCCGAGTTTCCCAACCGAAGTGTGGATTGGTGTAAATCCCATATCACCGGGTGTAAAATAGAATTTTTCATAAAAGCCGGGATCATCAGGAATATGCATTTTTCTATACTTTCCTGCAATGCTGCCATCATTCTCAATGACAACGGCGGTATTGTGATATAGGCCTGTGGCCCTTTTTTCAAATAAAGAAGTTACTATAACCACGTTAAGTTCTTTGGCTAATTGACCATAAAAATCAGTGCTTGGGCCTGGGATCGGCTCGGCTAAATCAAAAAGGCCTGTTTCTTCAGTTTGGCAAAAATATAAGCTACGGTGAAGTTCTTGCAGTACCACAAGTTTGGCGCCTTGGCTTGCTGCTTCACGAATGCCTTGTTCTGTTTTTTGTATATTACTGGCCAAGTCGT
Organism: Pseudoalteromonas sp. MSK9-3; assembly: GCF_003590335.1. GTDB lineage: Bacteria > Pseudomonadota > Gammaproteobacteria > Enterobacterales > Alteromonadaceae > Pseudoalteromonas. Next base: position 17,362 of record NZ_MIET01000011.1, read on the forward strand.
CGCTGTTACTGTGTTGGACAATGCCAACTTTGAGTGGTTGAGCGCTCATAGTGTGTTCCTACTTTAAAAAGCCACGGGGTAGTTGCATCGTAATACAATGCAAACTGCCAAATTGATGAATAAGTGGTAAACAGTCAATGCCTATTGCCGTGTGGTTAGGGTATGCTTTTTGTACTTGCTGAACAGCTAAGCTGTCATGGTCATCGCCGTATATTGGTACTAATACCGTGTTATTTAAGATCAAATAATTTGCATATGTGGCTGGCAAGCGCTCATTGTCTTTATTAAAAATCGGCTTTGGCCAGGGTAAAGGAATTAAACTATAAGGTTTGCCTTGCGCCGTTATAAATGACTCTAGTTGCATTTTCATCGCGGTTAAGGCATTAAAGTGCTCATCATCAGCACTGTCACAAGCAACATAAACGAGGGTGTTGTTAGGCGCGAATCGAACCAACGTATCGATATGGCTATCGGTATCATCGCCTGCGAGGTATCCATGGTCAACCCATAAAAACGCGTGTGCTCCGAGTTGCTCAGATAATGTGGCTTCAATTTGTGTCTGACTTAGCGTTGGGTTTCGATTTGGATTTAGCAAGCATTCAGATGTAGAGAGTAAGACGCCTGATTCGTTAATTTCAATACCGCCGCCTTCAAGTACAAACTCACTGGAGTGAAACGCGACTTGCTTATTCATAACCTGCGCTGCAAGTTGTTTATTAATATTGTTATCGAGGTCTGCGGCATATTTGTTGCCCCAGCCATTGAAAACGAAATCAACAACGCGTAACTCACCGCTAGGGTTGGCTGTAGTTAGCGGCCCGTGATCTCTAGCCCATGTGTCATTACAAGGGGCTACCACAAATACGATGGTGCTCATATCAACATCGGCTTCAGCTAATAGAGCGAAAATGTGCATTTTCAGCGCGTCTGAGTGGGCAACGATCAGTACTTTTTGTACTTGCGATATTTGCTGGCACAAAGTGACGTAGACAGGCTCTACATCAGATAAAATATCCACCCAGTCGGTGTTTTTATGGGGCCACGTAAGCATGATAGCATCTTGCGTTGCCCATTCAGGTAAAAGTCTAAAGCTCATGATGTTACACAAATAAATTTCTAAGCAATTAGTTTATCATTCTTAGCTATGCTGTCAGCTATTTTGTGCTTTATTCTGTGCTAACTGACGCTTTTTTAGTTGTCTGGTTTGTGCATGTAAACTTGCTCTTACGACGAGTTCTTGGTCTGAGTCTCTAATTTGAACAAAGGCAAGGGTATGTTGTATTTTTTCAGGTTCAAGACGCTCAGTTGCAATCACCTGTGTATAACAATAAATTGCACTGGCTTCATGGTTTAAAAAAAGCTTTGTTCTCAGGTGTGTTCCGATGGCCATTTTTTCAGGTAAGGTTACTTTTAAACCTCCTCCGCCGTAACTATCACAGTAGACATTGTCTTCATCAGGCTGCTCTGTTGCTAAAATATGGCTCATGATAAGATCTATTTTACGAGACTGAGCTTGTAAAAATGATGCAAGCTCGGTAGCGACATCCCCTAAATTCCTTAACGGACGTAACGCGTTGCTGTCTAGTTCATTGATCTCGTTTGCGAGCTTGAACAGTGCGGGAATATTGCTTTCGAGTTCCGCTTGAGTTTGTGGCACTTGAGTGCTCTGGACGACAAATAAATTGACTTGATTACTATCGTCTACTTGGAAGTATTCGTCGAAAGTACTTTGTAGGCTACCGCTCATATATAGTTCTATAACTGACTTTTTATTTAATCTTAACGGCTTATACTAAAAAACGCCAACTTTGCAGTTGGCGTTTATTTTTATAGGCTAAGAGTTAAACAAGTCCTTCTTGTGTTTCGACATGTTCTTTTTTATGTTGCATTGCAATTTCATCTGCTAATTCTTGCTTCTTTCTGGTTTCTGTTAGTTTACGGTTAGTGAGCCAAAAGAAAAACAAGGGAACAAAGAATATTGCGAGGAATGTCGCTGCTATCATACCTCCCATTACCCCTGTCCCAACGCTGTGCCGTGCGCCAGCACCTGCACCTGAGCTTAAAACAAGCGGGACCACGCCCAATATAAAGGCCAATGATGTCATAATAATGGGTCTAAAACGTAACCTCGCAGCCTCAAGTGCCGCTGCACTGGCACTCCAACCCTGTTGGTATTTCATCAGCGCATATTCAACGATGAGTATGGCATTTTTACTAGCAAGACCTAGTAGCGTGACAAGTCCAATTTGAAAATACACATCATTAGTGAGGCCAGCTATCCAAACAGAAATAAGTGCGCCAAACGTGCCAAAGGGCAGTGCTAACAATACAGATAAAGGCAAAGACCACCGTTCATACAGTGCAGCGAGTATTAAAAACACCATGATCACTGCAAGTCCAAGGGCTAAACCGGTTGTGCCTGAACTTTGCTTTTCTTGGTAGGCAGATCCTGTCCAGTCGTAAGTCATGTCGGGCGGTAATACTAACTTAGCAATACGTTCCATTTCTGCAATGGCTTGACCAGAGCTATATCCCGGCGCAGCTTCGCCCAATAATTTAACCGCTGACAAATTGTTATATCGCTCTAAGTTTTCGGGCCCTCTGCTATACTCAACTTTTGTGAATGCTGATATAGGCACCATGTCTCCTTGGTTATTCTTCACATAAATTCGGCCCACGTCTTCTGGTGTCATTCTAAACTCAGCTTCAGCTGATAGTAGTACTTGCCAGGCTCGCCCAAATTTATTGAAATCATTGACGTAATAGGTGCCTAAATTAGCGCCCAACGCTGTAAAAGCACTATTAATATTTACTCCCATTGCGCGTGCTTGCTCTCGATCCATGTGAACTTTGAGCTGCGGTGCATTAGGCCGCCATAATGTTTGCAAGCTTGCCAATACTGGGCTTTTTTGTGCTTCAGCCATCACTAATTGCATACCTTGCTTTAGCTTTTCATGACCGCCAGCTCCTTTATTTTGTAAGTAGACTTCAAAGCCGCCAGTGTTTCCTAGGCCAAATATCGGTGGAGGGTTAAAGGCAAGTACTAGCGCTTCATTAATATGCGCCGTTTTCATATAGAGTTCACCAACGAGTGACTTCGTATCTATTTCTCTTTCGTCCCAGTGCTTTTGGGTGACAAATAGCGTTGCGGCACTATTTTTGTAACCGCCTCCGATAAAGTCAAAGCCCGTGAAAGCGACAACATTTTCATTCGCTGGATTTGACTGTACGGCTGCTATGACTTCATCAACCACTTTTGCGGTGCGCTCTAATGACGCACCATCGGGTAAGAAAATCGCTGAGACATAATATCCTTGGTCTTCATCAGGTACTAATGAGCCTGGTGTATTTTTCCATAGTAAACCTGTTGCGGTGATCATGGCTGTGACTAATACTAACCCCAACAAGCCCCGTCGCACCATAAAGCTTACAGCACCCACATACTTACCGGTTATCTTGGTAAACCATGCGTTAAACCATAAGAAAAAAGCGGCTGTTTGTTTATGCTCTTGTTTTAAAATAAGCACACACAGGGCAGGGGTCATTGTTAATGCAACAACACCAGACAAACTCACCGCAATTGAAATTGTGATGGCAAACTGTCTGAATAATTCACCGGTTAACCCGCCTAAGAAGGCGATTGGCACGAACACTGAACACAGTACTAACACAATGGCAATGACGGGGCCACTGACCTCTTTCATAGCTTGTATTGCCGCATCTCTGGCTGATGCTTTTTGTTCATGCATGATACGCTCGACATTTTCTAACACGACGATTGCATCATCAACCACAATACCAATTGATAGCACCATGCCGAATAAAGTTAAGGTATTGATCGAATAACCTAGCATATACATCCCCGCAAATGTACCAAGTAAAGAGACGGGGACCGCTAAGGTTGGAATGAGCGTAGCGCGCCAATTTTGTAAAAATAAATAGACTACCAAGAACACCAAAACCATGGCTTCAACGAGCGTTATGATCACTTCTCGGATTGATACTTCCACAAAACGGGTCGTGTCGTATGATGTTACATGTGCTAAACCAATGGGGAACTGCGTTTTTAACTCTTCAATCGTACGATTAACTTGGTCAGCGACGTCTAACGCATTGGCACCAGGCTGTAGGAATATGCCAAGTAAAACTGCTTCTTTACCATTGAATGTACCCGCAAAATCGTAATCCTTTGAGCCCAATTCAACGCGGGCAACATCTTTAAGCCTTAGATTTGACCCATCAGGGTTAGCACGAATTATGATGTTATCAAACTCTTCGGGTGTAGATAGGCGTCCTTGTGCAGTAACGCTGTAGACTAACTCTTGGGCATGCTCAGAAGTGGGAGTTGCACCAATTTTCCCCGCTGCATATTGGGAATTTTGCTCGCGAATAGCGCCTGCAACTTCTTCCACAGTAACAGCGAGTTGGCTCATAATGTCGGGTCTTAGCCATACACGCATTGCATAATCTTTTGCACCGAAAATTTGCACACTGGTTGTGCCGGGTATTCGTTTAATGCGGTCTAGAATGTTCATTGTTACATAATTAGAAGTCCACAAACTGGTCCGAGTGTTATCGGGGGAGTAGAAAGCGTGTACCTGTAAGAAACTAGATGAACCTTTAGTCACTTGCACGCCTTGTCGACGAGTCTCTTCAGGGAGTCTTGCTTCAACTTGTTTTACCCGGTTATTAACGTCTACCGCGGCTTGGTCAACATCAGTGCCAATTTCAAACGTAACGGCAATGGTCGTTGCACCCGCACTGGTGCTGGTTGAACTCATGTACATCATGCCTTCAACACCCGTAATAGCATTTTCAATGGGCGCTGCGACAGTTTGTTCTAGCACTTCTGCTGAGGCACCAGGGTAAGCTGCGGTAACTTGCACGACAGGGGGGGCGATTTCTGGATATTGCGCTACAGGCAAGCTGCGCATAGCGGCAAGACCAGCCAATACAATGACGATAGAAATAACAAATGCGAATATAGGTCTATCAATGAAATAACGAGAGAACATGGTGTTACTCTCCTTCACTTACGATAGTAATGGGCATACCTGGAAAGAAAATGCGTGCAATACCTTCTGTGATCACAGGCTGCCCATCAGTCAAGCCACTCCTGATCACCCAAAAATTACCATCATTGACTCTTACCCATTCACCCACTTCAACGGGGGCGGGTAGCGCAACCATTGCGCCTTGCTCATTTTCAGTGGCGACATAGACGAATTTACCCGTGCCATTGTCTAAGACTGCACGTTGAGGCAAGAGGACGGCATTATTACGCACTGCGCCAATAAGTTGAACACGGACAAATTGACCTGGTCGTAGTTGGCCATTTGGATTATTTACCTTGGCCTGCATTTCACTGGTGCCGGTGTAGCGATTAACGCGTACATCACTAAAATTGACTTTTCCTACATTATTGTGTCGTGAGCCATCTTGTAATATTAGCTGAGCTTCAAACTCGTTATTCGTGGGTAGAGTTAAACTGCCACTGTCGACATCTTTGCGCATTTGCAACTGCTCTCGCTCAGAAAACCCAAACCTTACCCGCATCGTATCTGTTTCTGTGAGCTGAGTGAGTAATATTTCGGGACCAGATACATAGCTTCCTTCGGAAATAAGCTCACGACCAATAATGCCAGATACAGGTGATTTGACTTGGGCATATTCCAGATCGAGTTTAACTTCATTTAAGACGACCTTTGCAGAAGCTAAGTTTGCAACAGCAATATCATAGTTAGATGCAGCGTTATCAAAGTCTCTTTTTGATACTGAACGCTCATTTTTTAGCTTGCGTAATCTATCACGCTCTCGCTGAGCTTGCTCTACACTTGCTTGTGCGGCATTAAGCTCTGCTTGCGCTTTTTCAACTTCTAACGTAAAAGGCACAAGGTCGAGTGTAAATAGTGATTGGCCTGCAGCTACTTTTTGACCCTCTTCAAAGTTGCGAGATGCGACAATACCGGATACTCGAGCTCGAATTTCTACCTCTTTATTACCTGCAAGTGTGGCCGGTAATTTTATTGTGATAGGGGTAGACTCCCTTGTGACTTTTTGAATACTAACTTGTGCGGGTGGCATTCCACCTGGCGCAGCGGCTGGCGGGGCTTCTTGACATGCACTTAAGAGCGCAACAGAAGTCATTGCGATAGAAAAAAGTTTTACACGACTGCTAAACTGGGGGTACATAAACACTCCAAATCCTATTTTTATGCCATTTAATTGATTTATAGACATAAGTGTTATTGTGAGTTGGCAATATAGTGGGTCAGGAGGATTGACAACTCAAAAAGACTACCTTGCACTGTTCATTTCATACCCTATAACGAATAAAGTAAAGGCTGAAGGTCGACTTTTGTGCAAGTATACGCAAGTGTATACCGATTTTAAATCTAGGTAAACGGTGTCGTGTACTTTTTATTTCGCCAAGTTTTGATTAAAATAAGAGACTCATACTCTGAATATAAGCTCACTATGCCAGACTTTTCCGTAAAACAGCAGGATATACTGCAAGCGGCTATTGCTCAATTTGCACAGTTTGGTCTTTCAGCAACCACAATGGAAGGGATCAGCAAAGCTGCGAATGTGTCAAAGCGAACACTGTACAAGCACTTTCCAACTAAAGATGCGCTCTTTGATACGGTTGTAGCTCAGCTTATTGAACGGATCACCCCGTTAACGGCGATTCAATTTATTCCACATTATCAATTTGACACACAACTTAAGCATTTGGCTATGAGTGCCCTTGAGTTATTAAACGATGAAGATTATTTAACGCTGTCGAGAATTGTGATCATTGAGTCTATGCGGTCTAGAAAACAAGCAGACAGTTTGAATCAACGATTTATTGACTGTGAGAAGGCAATGTTACAATGGTTTAAAGATGCTTCAAATACAGATTGTTTAGGATCAATCAGCCCTGAATTTGCAGCCGGTTTTTTTTGGGGGGCATTAAAAAAGCTCAGCTATTGGGACCAAGCAATCAGTTGGAAAGCGCCGCTAGATGAAGCAGCGCTTAACGAGTTAGTGGAGCAGGTGTGTAATATATTTTGTAACGGGGTTACTCAAGGCCAATAAAACCACCTGTTTGGTGCGCCCATAGCTTAGCATACACGCCTTTCATGCTAAGCAATTTCTCATGAGATCCCTCTTCAATTATTTTTCCGCCATCCATCACTATCAGCCTATCCATTTGAGCAATAGTGCTCAAGCGATGAGCAATCGCAATAACGGTTTTGTCTCCCATTAGGTCGTTTAGACTACCCTGAATAGCGGCCTCTACCTCAGAATCTAATGCAGAGGTTGCTTCGTCGAGGATCAATATTGGGGCATTCTTCAACAAGACCCTTGCAATTGCGATACGTTGTCGCTGACCACCAGATAGCTTAATGCCACGTTCACCTACTTGGGCGTCAAAGCCGGTATTGCCATGACTGTCCTCTAATGTTTGTATGAAGTCATAGGCTTGTGCTTTTTTGGTCGCAGCCACCAGTTGTTCATGTGTTGCATCGGGTCGACCATATAAAATATTGTCAGCGACACTTCGATGTAGTAAAGAGGTATCTTGGGTAACCATGGCAATATGTTGTCGCAGACTCTCTTGTTTCACCTCACTAATTTTTTGATCATCAATGCATATGTCACCTTCGGATAGGTCATAAAATCGTAATAATAGATTCACGAGGGTGGATTTACCTGCCCCAGAACGACCCACAACACCAATTTTTTCACCTGGTTTGATGTGCAAGTTTAGGCCATCAATAACATATGTTTCACTCTCTTTGTCACGTCGTTTATAAGCGAATTTAATATTATTAAATGAAATTTGACCTTGGGTTAAATTGAGCTCTTTAGCTTGCTGTATATCTGTCACATCTAATGGCTTTGAAAGGCTCGAGATCCCATCGGTAACAGTGCCTATATTTTCAAATAGGCCACTGACTTCCCACATAATCCATTGCGCCATGCCATTTAACCTTAGCGCCAAACCGAGCGTGATTGCAATTGCACCTGCTGTTATTGCACTGAATGACCAAAGGTATAGCGACACCGCTGCGATAGTAAATACAAGTAAATAATTAATCGCTTGAATGCTTACATTTAGACCCGTTACCAAACGCATTTGTTTGTATACTGGGTCGATAAAGACTTCCATACTCTCTTTTGCGTACTGTTCTTCACGTTGGGTATGAGAAAAAAGCTTAACGGTTGAAATATTGGTATAGCTATCAACAATTCTCCCTGTCATTTCTGACCGTGCATTTGCTTGAGTTGTCGCAATACTTTTTAGCTTTGGCACAAAGTACATTTGTATCGCGATATACAATGATAGCCAGATAACTAATGGGATCATGAGCCTAATATCTGAACTCGCAACGAGCGTCAGCATGGCGCCAAAATACACCAAAATATAAACTAAAACATCCAGTAACTTCATTACTGTTTCTCTGACTGCAAGTGACGTTTGCATTACTTTAGTAGATATTCTTCCCGCAAACTCATCTTGGTAAAATTCCATGCTTTGTTTTAACAAATAACGATGTGCCTGCCAGCGGATCGACATAGGGTAGTTGCCAAGTAGGCTTTGATGGATAACGGCAGAATGAAATACTGTGATCAGTGGCAACGCAATAAGGGTAACGATCCCCATGTAGATCAGCTCGTCTTTTTTGTGCTCTAAGAGTGTTTCTGGTGTATAGGTAGATAGCCAATCTACTAAGTCACCCATGAACCCAAATAGAGCAACTTCTAATATTGCTAATAGCGCCGCACTCAGCGACATTGCAAGTAAAGGCCACTCCATTCCTGTAGTATAAAATCTACAAAATGAAAAAAGAGAGTTCGGCGGGGGGACTATATCTGTATTTGGAAATGGGTTAGTGAGACGTTCGAAAACTTTAAACATTAAGTTACTCCATGACTGCAAGCTTATAATTGTACCTACCGCTGGATAAATAGCCAGTTAAATACAAGCATAGTAGAGATACGGGGAGTTTCGGACACGGCTTTAGTGTTAGTCAAAATTTAACATGAAAATGGTCACGATTTTGAAGCACAGTAGGTGAGGATATCTAGATGCTCTGTGTGTTTTTTAAAGACGGTGAGTAGCTATATTCATAAGGTTGTTATAAATACATATAAAAAAACCGGCCAGTAGGCCGGTTTTATAAACGAAACTAATGTTTAGTTGCCATTTTCATCAGCATATTTTTTACATGCTTCTGTATCTTCACATTCACCGTACAAGTAAAGTGAGTGATTTGTTAGGCGGATCCCATTTTCAGTCGCTATTTGTTCTTGGCGTGTTTCAATCATATCGTCTTCAAACTCAACAACTTTCCCACACTTCAAACACACTAAGTGATCATGGTGTGTACTACCTGACAGTTCGAATACTGATTTTCCGCCTTCAAAGTGATGACGTGTGACAATGCCGGCATCGTCAAATTGGTTCAGTACGCGGTATACAGTCGCTAGGCCGATTTCTTCACCTTTATCGAGTAAAATCTTGTACACATCTTCTGCACTGATGTGTTGGTTATCAGGCGATTGTAAAATTTCAAGAATCTTAATTCTTGGTAATGTTACTTTTAAGCCTGCTTTTTTTAACTCTAAGTTGTGATCAGTCATTCACTCTGTCTCAATTAATTATAATTTTGTCTTAAGCCATAACACGACGCTGCTACGACCTAAGAATAACGCGCTAATGCACGAAGTGCAAAGTAGTCTTGAAATTAGTCTTCTAGTTCTGCAAGACACATTTCATCATATACTTGCTTAGACCATGCTTTAACACGTTCTTCTGTCAATTCTGGTTGACGATCTTCGTCAATACCTAAACCAACAAAGTGATCGTCGCCAGCCATCGCTTTAGACGCTTCAAACTGATAACCCTCAGTTGGCCAATGTCCAACAACGATAGCACCACGTTCAGTTACAATGTCGTTTACCATTCCCATTGCATCAAGGAAATACTCTGCGTAGTCTTCCTGATCACCACAACCAAAGATTGCGATTAATTTTCCTTCGAAGTCCACTTCTTCTAGCTCTGGGAAAAAGTCATCCCAGTCACATTGAGCTTCGCCGTAATACCAAGTAGGGATACCGAATAAGATCAGATCAAATTCAGCAATTTCTTCTTTACTACTTTTTGCAATGTCTTTGACGTCAATGAGTTGTTTACCCAACTCTTTTTGAATCATTTTAGCAACATGTTCTGTGTTACCAGTGTCACTGCCGAAAAATATACCTACGCTTGCCATTAAATACTTACCTTCTATCTGTTATTCGCCAATTTCTCTTGCAAGATAGTTTCTATCAGAGCACTGCGACTGATGTTTTGTTCATCGGCCATATCGCTCAAAGCTTGATAAAGCTCTGAAGAAACCTTAAATTCAACACGTTTTAACCCTCTGGCGCGATCTCTTTTTATTTGATTACGCTTGTTAACCTTTAACTGAACCTCTCTAGGGAGTGGGTTTGTTTTTGGTCGACCTGGGCGTTTTTCATTTTCAAATAAATCAATCGTCGTCCTATCTGTTTCAGATTTGGCCATTTTTATCCAACACCTGCACCTTGCCAAAACACTTGGATAAGGCCTTTAGCTATGAAACCCGAACAGCCAAGAAATAATACTAGCCATACAGTATATCGACCAAATTTGGGTACATTGCCTTTTTTTAAAACGTCTTGAATCGCCATTCCGATAAAAAAGAAAATACCCGCTAAAGCGAAATACAGTCCTAGGGTTTCAAATTCATTAATATACTGGCTGACCATATGCACCCAACTGAAAACTTAAACGGCGGCTACTATAACATATTCAATAAACATAAATTAAGGCCGGTACAACAAAAACAGAACATTTATTGAAGAAAATCAAGAATTGATTTATTTACAGCTGCAGGTTTTTCTGCATGCAGCCAGTGGCCTACTCCGTGAATGACTTTCGCAGTCGCCTTTGGAAAGGCTTTGACAATCGCTTCTCTGTGCTCAGCTAATATATAGTCAGAATTATTACCCTTAATAAACAATGTGTCACACTGGCATGGTGACGCACTGGTTATATTGGCAACAATATTTGAGTACGCGTTTGCTATCACTGGGAGGTTAAACCGCCACGATAGCGCACCAGCAGCATTTTTAGCTAAACTTTTTAATAGAAATTGCCGTACGCCTGGAATTTCAATATGTTCACTCAGGATTTCATCTGCTTGTGTTCTATTTAAGACGTTGGTGTGTGCACTAACTTTATTTAATCCGACAATAATTTCATCATGCCTAGGCGGGTATGTAACAGGCGCAATATCTAAAACGACCAATTTATTGACGTGATGGTTAAACGACGATGCAAATTGCATCGCAACTTTACCGCCCATAGAGTGGCCAACAACATGGGCTTTATCAATATTTAGATGCTCAAGTAATGCTTTAATGTCGCCAGCCATGTGTGGGTAGCTCATATCATCACTATGGAAAGACTTACCATGGTTACGTAAATCCACATTGTAAACAGTAAAATGCTCAGACAACGTCTTAGCAATCACATTTAAATTTTCAAGAGACCCAAATAGGCCATGCATCAAGATAAGGTTTGGGCCTGATCCTGTTTGCTTATAATTTAATAACATACGTACTCCTCATTACAGGGGGTAATTGTGCCAGTCAAATACATAAATGCAAACCCGTAGAGTAATCTGTTAAATCAGGATATAATCGTTTTAGATGCATCAATATCAGTAATGACAGGAAAAGCATGAAAAAAATAGAAATAGATGACGAGCTTTATCAATATATTGCCAGCAACACACAAAGTATTGGTGAGAGTGCTTCGCAAATTTTACGTCGTTTATTGAATTTGACTTCTGAGAACAGTGTCCAAGTAACCTCTGTAGCAGAATCGAAGACAGAACAAGTAGAACCTGTCAAGGCGACTGAAGAGACTGTCACAAATGTGTCAAAATCTTCAGCTAACGTATTTAACATATTGAATAAAGAAGAGCTGGCTATGCAAAAAGGCGTAGTGGGCCGATTCTTGTTTATATTGTCAGCCTTACATCGTACACATAAATCTGCATTTAAAACTGTACTCGATATCAAAGGCCGCGACCGTATTTACTTTGCAACGAGCAAAGATGCGTTACTTGAAAGTGGTAGTAGTATGAACCCTAAAAATATTCTAGACAGTGAATATTGGGTGATGACCAACTCAAATACAACTCGTAAAAAAATGATGCTTCATGAGGTTGCACTTGGCCTTGGTTATAATGAAGCACAAGCTGAAACTATCCGAGACTACCTATAAGGAAATCTTAATGGCAATTCACCCTGGTGCAGGAAAAAAAGCTGCGCAATCAGAGTTAGTAAACATCCCTAAATTGATGTCCGCTTACTATTTGAACGAACCGGATCTGGAGCAAAATCCAGAGCAATGTGTTGCATTTGGTACTTCAGGGCACCGTGGGTGTTCATATAATGTAAAATTTAACGAATCGCACATATTGGCGATTACACAAGCTATTTGTGATTATCGTAAAAATAATAATATTTTTGGCCCATTATTTTTGGGTAAAGATACGCACGCGTTATCTGAAGCTGCCTTTAATTCAGCCATTGAGGTGTTAGTTGCCAATGAAGTACAAGTCATCACGCAAGAAAACGATGATTACACGCCAACACCAGTAATAAGCCATGCGATTGTGACCTATAATAAGTCACACCCAAATGAACTCGCAGATGGCATTGTTGTCACGCCTTCACACAACCCCCCACAAGATGGCGGGTTTAAATACAATCCACCCAATGGCGGGCCAGCAGATACCGACGTTACCAAGTGGATTGAAAACAGAGCAAATCAATTACTTATAGAAGATCTTGTTGAAGTTGAATTGTTTCCTTTCGCCAAAGCTAAACGCTCAGGCTTTATTAAATATGAAGACTTAATGACGCCTTATATTGATGACTTAGAAAATATCATTAATTTAAAAGCGATAGCTGAGGCCGGCGTTACAATTGGCGTTGATCCTTTAGGTGGTTCAGGCATTAATTTCTGGCCTATTATAGCCAAGAAATATGGCTTAGATTTGACGGTGGTTAATAATGTTGTTGATCCAGCGTTTGGTTTTATGCCGCTAGACAAAGACGGTAAGATCCGTATGGATTGTTCTTCACCGTATGCAATGGCTAATTTAATCGCGATTAAAGATGATTTTGACATTGGCATAGGTAACGATCCAGATTACGACCGTCATGGTATTGTTACCAAAGATGGGCTAATGAACCCAAATCACTTTCTTGCAGTAGCCATAGATTATTTGTTAAATCACCGAGCATGGCCAAATGATGTAAAAATCGGCAAGACACTGGTTTCATCTGGCATGATTGATAAAGTTGTGAATGCAAATAACCGCGAGGTATATGAAGTACCTGTTGGTTTTAAATGGTTTGTAAAAGGTCTAAACAAACAATGGTTGGCATTTGGTGGTGAAGAAAGCGCTGGCGCGTCTTTTTTACGATTAAATGGCGACGTATGGAACACCGACAAAGATGGTTTTATCCTTGGATTACTCGCGGCTGAAATTCTGGCTGTGACTGGAAAAACACCATCAGAGCGTTATAAAGAATTGGAAGCACAGTTTGGTGCCCCTATCTATAAAAGAATCGATGCGCCAGCTAATGCGGCGCAAAAAGACAAGCTCAAAGCGCTTAGCGCCGCAGATGTAACTGCTGACACGCTTGCAGGGGATAAGATCACACAGGTCTTAACGAATGCACCAGGTAATAAAGCGGCGATTGGTGGATTAAAAGTTGTTACTGAGTTTGGTTGGTTTGCTGCTCGTCCATCAGGTACTGAGGATATTTATAAAATATACCTTGAATCATTCAAAGGCGAAGCACATTTAGCTCAGCTAGAGCAAGAGGCCAAAGAGTTAGTTGATTCTGTGATCAGCTAGTTGTTATTTAATAAAAAGCCATGCTTGATGCATGGCTTTTTTGTATCCTTAAATAAGCTGACAGACACCAGTGTAGTCGGGTTAATTAAGGGTACTTACTCTCACATATATTATATTAGGTGGTTGTATGTACCTTGAAGATTTAAAAAAGAACGGGGATTTTTTAACCCTAACGCGCAATAACGAGTTCCATTTACCTGCCAGTAGTTTTACGTTAGACAACGGGACTTTGGTTGAAGTGCTCGATACGGGTGTGATCCAGTTTACGCCAAGCGGGCGCACTTCCAAAGATGTCGTACTGTCTAGTGCGATACATGGCAATGAAACCGCACCAATAGAAATATGTGATCAGCTTATTCAGTCAATCATTAAAGGTGAGCTGGCACTAAAGCAACGGGTGTTATTTATATACGGTAACCCCAAGTCAATCAATATTGCTAAACGTTTTGTCGAAGAAAATTTAAATCGATTATTTAACGGTGAACATGCTAAAGGTGATATTCAAAACCCTGAACGTGTAAGAGCTGAAAAGTTAGAACAGTACGTTACAGCATTCTTTAGCGACGTTGAAGAAGGTCGCTACCGTTGCCACTATGATCTACATACCGCTATTCGTGGTTCTAAAAATGAAAAATTTGCTGTATACCCATATTTACATGGTAAACCTTGGAAAAAGCAGCAATTACAGTTTTTATTATCGTGTGGGGTAAACACGGTGCTAACAATGCGCGCCGCAGCGACAACATTCAGCTATTTTTCATCGTTTGTATTCGGTGCAGACGCGTTCACAGTTGAACTAGGTCAAGTTAAGCCATTTGGCGAGAACGATATGAGTCGATTTGCTAAAACCAAATCAACACTGTCAGCATTAATTAGTCAGGAAAGTGTAGAATATAAGCAATTTAATGCTAATGACTTTGAGCTTTTTCAAGTTCACCGCACCATCAATCGCACGCAAGAGCAATTTACGTTTCCATTCCCTGAAAGCGCTGTAAACTTCACGGGGTTTAACGAAGGAGAACTATTGGCCACTGATGGCGAAGTGGAATATTTGGCAGAAGTTGATGGTGAGGCAATTATCTTTCCAAACGCAAATGTGGCACTTGGTCAACGTGCATTACTCACCGTCATTCCAATGGAAGTCAGTGATAAATTTATTTAATATATTGATATTATTAAGTTTATAGGCCCGTATTAAAAACTTTCCACTCTTGATTATGCAAATTAGGGGTTATTCACCTACTATCTGTTGAATAACCCTTTACGTTAACGTAAAGTGAAGGTCGCTTTAATTTAATCAATTTGCATTTGTCGCACAGATTATTCTTATAAGAAATAACGCGAATGTGAAGATACTCCAAACCCTATTATTGGTATCTCATAGCTTGCAAATGTGTTTCGACAACAAGAGAAGGTAGGTTATGACTAACCCCAATAACATATCGCTAAATATCAGTCATGCGCTGAAGTTTATTGATAGCCATGCCCTAGATATTCCAACACTGACTATCCTCGGTGAGAATGGTGAAGTTTTAGAGGGTGCCGCAGCACCAGATATCGACAAAGACACAGCGATAAATTTATACTCTACAATGCGCTTTATTCGTTTACTTGATGAACGTATGCAAGCAGCTCAACGTCAAGGGCGTGTTAGTTTCTACATGCAGTGTCTAGGGGAAGAAGCGGCAATAACCGCCAGTGCTGCAGCACTAAAACCTGAAGACATGATCATGGCACAGTATCGTGAACAAGCCGCACTAGCATATCGTGGATTTACGCTAGAGCAGTTCATGAACCAACTATTCTCTAATGAAAAAGACCTAGGAAAAGGCCGTCAAATGCCTGTGCATTATGGCTCAAATGAACTGCATTATTTAACAATATCGTCTCCACTAGGTACTCAAATCCCTCAAGCTACGGGGTATGCATACGGTCAAAAACTAAAACACATAGACCCAGCTACTGGCGAGTTAAATTCTGAAATAGATAACCTTACTATCTGCTACTTCGGTGAAGGCGCTGCATCAGAGGGGGATTTTCATGCCGGTTTAAATATGGCGGCCGTCCATGAAGCGCCAGTGCTGTTTTTTGCCAGGAATAACGGGTATGCCATATCAACACCAGCAGACGAGCAGTTTAAAGGTGATGGTATTGCGTCTCGCGGTGTTGGCTATGGCATTAAAACAATTCGTGTCGATGGTGGGGATGCACTTGCTGTTTTTGCCGCTACGCAAGCAGCACGAAAAATGGCGGTAGAAAATGGCGAGCCTGTTTTAATCGAGTCAATTGCTTACCGCTTAGGTGCACACTCTACATCGGACGATCCGTCAGGTTACCGCAGTAAAGAAGAAGAAGCTGAGTTTAAAGGGAACTGCCCAATAGAACGCTTTAAAAAGTGGTTATTAAAGCAAGGGTGGTTGAACGAGCAAGAAGATGAAGCAGAAAAAGACAAAATCAGAGAAGATATATTAGCGGCTCTGAAAGTTGCAGAAAAAGTACAAAAGCCAGCTTTAGAAGAGTTAGTGTCTGATGTATATGACCAACCAATCCCAGCGCTACAAAAGCAATATGAAGAACTAAAAGAGCATATTAAACAGCATCCAGAAGCGTATCCGGTGACAGCAGGGAGAATCAAATAATGGCCAAAATGAATATGTTACACGCCATTAACTCAGCACTAGACATTACAATGGCTGAAAATAATCAAGCCTGTATTTTTGGTGAAGATGTAGGCCATTTTGGCGGTGTATTTAGAGCAACATCGGGCTTGCAAGAAAAATATGGCAAGCATCGCGTATTTAATACGCCCCTCACAGAACAAGGGATCCTAGGTTTTGCAAACGGACTGGCCGCCTTTGGTGCCCCAGCGCTTGCTGAAATTCAGTTTGCTGATTACATATTCCCCGCGTTTGATCAAATTGTGAACGAGTCTGCAAAGTTCCGCTACCGCAGTGGCAATGAGTTTGATGTTGGTAACTTAACGATACGCACACCTTACGGCGGTGGTATTGCGGGCGGGCTATATCATTCGCAATCCCCAGAGGCTTACTTTGCACATACTCCAGGTTTGAAGTTGGTTGTGCCTCGTAATCCCCATCAAGCGAAAGGGTTACTACGTGCTTGTATTAAAGATGACAACCCCGTAATTTTCTTTGAACCAAAGCGGTTATATCGTGCCTCGATTGGTGAAGTACCTGAAGAAGATTACACCATTGAAATTGGCAAGGCTGAAGTAGTTAAAGAGGGATCTGATGTCACGCTATTGGCGTGGGGTGCACAAATGGAAATTATTGAGCAGGCTGCTGAAAAGGCACAAGAGGCCGGCGTGAGCTGTGAAATCATCGATTTGCGCAGTATTTTACCATGGGATGTTGAGACAATAGCTAAATCAGTCGTAAAAACAGGTCGATTGATCATCAGTCATGAAGCGCCAATTACGAATGGATTTGGGGCTGAAATAGCCGCGACTATTCAAGAAGCATGTTTCCTACATTTAGAGTCTCCAATAATGCGAGTATGTGGTTTAGATACACCGTACCCTCTGGCATTAGAGAAAGAATATGTGCCAGACGCGCTAAAAGTGTTTGCGGCAATCAAAAAGTCTGTAGAGTTTTAAGGAAATAGTCATGGCGAAAGAATTTATTTTACCAGATATTGGTGAAGGAATTGTTGAATGCGAAGTAGTTGAATGGCTGGTTGCTGTTGGTGATGAAGTTAAAGAAGATCAACCTATTTGTGATGTAATGACAGACAAAGCATTGGTGCAAATACCCGCGGTACACGATGGGGTTATCACCACGTTACATTATCAAAAAGGTGAGATAGCCAAAGTACATGAGCCACTTTTTGCTATGAATGTGGCTGGCGTAGGCTCTGTAAATGACCCTGAGCAGGCTCAAGATCAAACACCATCTAACGACGATATTCATTTTGAAGATTTTATTCTTCCAGATATTGGAGAAGGGATTGTTGAATGTGAAATTGTGGAATGGTTGGTTGCGCAAGGTGACGAAATAAAAGAAGACCAAGCGGTTTGTGATGTAATGACAGACAAGGCACTAGTGCAGATCCCGGCTAAGTATGATGGTGTAGTAGAAAAGCTTTACTATCAAAAAGGAGAAATTGCCCAAGTTCATAGCCCATTGTTTCAAATGCGCTTAACTGGGGCTGGACAACAAACGTCAGCGACAGCTTTACAGCCAAGCAATGACGTAAGCAGCGTTACTGCACCAAGTGAGGTTGTTACAACTCAGTTACCTAAAAACGGAAAGGCCATAGCCTCTCCCGCAGTAAGAAGGTTGGCTAAAGAGCAGGACCTTGATATCAATCTGATCCCAGGTTCAGGTAAAAATGGGCGAGTCTATAAAGAAGATATCAGTCGCTTTACATCACAACACAATACGATTCAACCAATGGTGCCGAGTACAGCTTGCTCAGCAACGGCTAATCAAGCAAATACTGCGGCACCCACAGCTCACAATAACAGCCGAGTTGAACCAATTCGAGGCATGAAAGCGGCGATGGCTAAACAGATGGTTGCATCGGTTTCTACCATTCCGCACTTCACCTTTAGTGATGAAATAGACCTGACTGACATCATTGCACTAAGAAAAGAGCTAAAAGAACAATATGCTAAAGACGGCATAAAGCTCACAATGATGCCGTTCTTTATCAAAGCTCTATCGTTGGCGATTAAAGAGTTTCCAATTGTAAACTCTCAAGTTAATGAACAGTGTACTGAAATTACGTACTTTAATGACCATAACATTGGTATGGCTGTAGACTCAAAGTTAGGGCTATTAGTACCTAACATTAAGTCATGTCAGACTAAATCGATTGTTGAAGTGGCGCAAGAAGTGACACGTCTAACGAATGCGGCTAGGGAAGGTCGTGTGTCTCCTGATGATTTAAAAGCAGGCACAATTTCCATTTCAAACATTGGTGCGATAGGTGGTACAACAGCAACACCAATCATTAATAAGCCAGAGGTTGCCATTGTGGCTTTAGGTAAATTACAACACTTACCGCGCTTTGATAATGAGGGCAACGTGGTTTCACGCGCAATTATGCAAGTGAGTTGGTCTGGCGACCACCGTGTTATTGATGGTGGAACCATCGCACGCTTCAATAATTTATGGAAAGCCTACCTTGAAAATCCAGCTAAAATGATGATGGCAATGAGTTAAACTGCGTTTCGCCATTAATAAAAAGCCAGCAATAAGCTGGCTTTTTGATTTGTGTAAAGTTGTTGGTGCCTTTTATTTTCATTTGTTTACATGAAATAAATATAATTAAAACACTAATCTAATTTTTTACTTTAATCGTATTTTTTCACTAAACTATAAAATAGTTACCTTATTGGCTTTGCCTGTTCTGAAAACACGTCAAATAATCAGATATATTAATAACTTAATAAGAAGACCCACTAAATTTTCATGAATAAAATTAATGTTGAAACATTATGAATCCTGATTCTCTTTTGAATTTTAACACTTTTCGATCACAAACCATCAATTAATTACATTTACTAATGCTTGGGTGCCTATGACTTAATTGCATTAAGTTCCAATTAAAGATACTTTTGTTAATAAATAATTAAAACAATTATGCTAAGGACGTAGCTTAAATGAAACTACTATCTCCCATCTTATTATCGATATGCGCATTATTCATCACACATAGCGCAGATGCTCGCCTTGAAAACACGCCAAACGTCAATGGACTGTGGGAGGATGTGAACAATGCTAATTTCTCTAATGGTCACATGATTGTCTCTCAGGACGACGATGTTATTTATGTAACGCACTATGTGGAATTCAAAGGAACGCCTCTGGTGGAGTATGGTATAGGGAGCCGAGTCGGGAACACCATAGAATATAAAGTAAAAGTGACTCAACCTATCCCTGGTTGGACGACCGAAGGTGTTCATACATTAACCATATCGAACGACGGTTCTCAACTGATAGGGTATTACACTTCCGATGGCGATAAAGGCCCTTTAAAGTTTAAAAAAGCCGGTAAATAACCACTTAAAATTATTTCACTCCACATGGCACTAAACAATAGAAATATTGTTTAGTGATTCCGTGTGCCTACTAAAAACAACTAAATGGAAAAACTATGAAATATAGTCCAAACCGTGTCAGTAAAACGGTTAGAAACGCATTACTTTTATCAATGGGTGTATTTACCAGTCACGCCTTTGCAGTTGCCCCCGGAGCACCGAGTGTTGGTTGGATGGAGCTAAATCATTCACTTATTACAATTACAGACTCTTTGGCATACAAAGATGTGGTGGTAAAGCCAAGTATTGATGTACCCGTATCTTGGAGTAAATGGACTGGAACTGCAGGTGAAACAGTTAACATATTACTCGATGGCAAAGTCGTGGCGACAAGGGCGTTAACTGAGGTTGCAGAATCTCAGTCTGGTGTTGAAACGGTCACCCTTTCACAAGGTGGTAATTATAAACTGACTGTACAACTTTGTAACTTGGATGGTTGTACTGATAGTAGTAATAGTAAACAGTTAATCGTTGCTGACACAAAAGGGAGTCATTTAGCACCTTTACCTATGAAGGTAAACGACGCTCGTTTTCCAATTGAAATGACGAATAAGTCTTACGTAAACACAACGGGTAAAGTTGTTGCTGCTTATGCTGCGGAGTGGTCGGTTTATCGTGTACAAGGGATGGACTACTACATTGATAATATCCCTGCAGAAAACTTAACCCATATAATATATGGATTTGTCGCAATAACAGGCCCTAATGCGTCATTTCAAAGTGAAAACCCGACGGGCTATGAAACGTTTCAAAAGGTAAGTGCTGGTTTAGGGGACTTTGAACTTGCGCCACCTGATCCGTGGGCAGCTTACATGAAGCCGGTTGGTGACCAAGTTAATGGTGATCCAATAAAAGGTAACTACGCACAGATGATGGCGTTAAAAAACCGCTATCCTGACTTAAAAATAGTCCCTTCGATCGGTGGGTGGAGCTTATCTGACCCATTTTATTACATGGCTGACGACGCAAAACGTAAAACTTTTGTCGAATCATGTCGTAAATTCTTGCGCACGTGGGAATTTTGGGATGGTATCGATATTGACTGGGAATTCCCTGGCGTACCAGCTGCAAACCCTAATTTAGGATCTCCTGAAGATGGTGCAACATATATTAAGTTGATGCGTGAGTTACGTGCCATGTTAGACGAAGAGGGCGCACGCACGGGTCGCCACTATGAGTTAACATCTGCAATTAACGTCGGTTATGACAAATTAGATAAAGTGAATTACGGTGAAGCCATCAAGTATATGGATTATATAATGATGATGTCGTATGACTATTTCGGTGCATGGGATTTAAATGCATTAGGACATCAAACTGCTGTATATCCATCTGATTTTAGAGTAAACGATAGACGGACTTTAGAATATAACCTAAGTACGGGTGTCGATATTCTAAATGCACAAGGTGTGCCTAGTAGTAAACTGATCGCGGGTGTTGCAATGTATGGTCGAGGCTGGACCGGCGTAGAACATACTCCTGGCACACACCATATGACAGGTAAAGCAACTGGACCATCAAAACCGGAAGATGCATTTAAGCTAGAACCCGGTACTCTAATGTATGCCAATATCGCACAGTGGAAGAATCAACCTGATTGGGAATATCATTATGATTCGGTAGCGCAGGGCGCATATTTATATCGTCCTAGTACTGGTGATTTGATCTCGTATGATGACCAAAATTCAGTTAATGCGAAAGGCTCTCTTGTCATGCAACGCGGCCTAGCAGGACTATTTGCTTGGGAAATTGATACAGATAACGGTGATGTTTTAAACTGGATGCACGAATCATTAGGGCACCCATTGGCTGATGGTAGTAATGCAGCGCCGGTTGTCAATGCAGGTCAAGATCAGCGTGCAATCTCTGGTTCAACAGTGTCTTTAACAGCTAGCGCTTCGGATGCAAACAATGATGCCATGACGTATAAATGGCAACAAACAGGTGGACCCGCTGTTACGTTAACAACGAGTAATACACTTAACGCTGCGTTTGTCGCACCAGATGTTACGACTGAGCAGCAACTCTCATTTAAGTTTATTGCCGATGATGGGAAAGGTGGGATCACAGCGGACTCTGTTATTGTTTCAGTTTCATTGGAGGTAACGAATACTCCACCAATCGTAAATGCGGGAGCTGATCAACAAGTTGTATCTGGTTCAGTTGCAGTAAAACTTGATGGGTCAGCAACTCGCGACAATGATGGTGATACGCTTACGTACACTTGGCGTCAAGTTGCAGGTAGTAATGTAGCAATCACGAATAGTAACGCAACAATTGCATCATTTGATGCACCAACGGTTACGACTTCTGAACAATTAACATTTGCACTCGATGTGTCTGATGACGGTGTAACAGTTTATACTGATGAAGTTATTGTGACAGTGTCTCCTGAAGGTTCTACACAAGCACCTCCTTATGAAAGCACGGTTGCTTATAATACAGGTGATAAAGTTTCAACCTATGATAACCAATTAAAACAGACGCTTACTTGGCAAGCAAATTATTGGATCCAAGGTGAAACCCCAAGTCGCTTTTCTGATGCATGGCAGTTACTTACTGACGTAGAATTCCCGTGGCACATCGATGTTGCTTACAATGCCGGTTCTGAAGTTAACCACTGTGATGCAAATGCAGTGTGCACGCGTTATAAAGCACAATGGTGGACCAAAGGTGATGAGCCTGGTACTGCTGGTGTTTGGAAAAAACTGTAAATAGTAAATAATAAAGTAGCTCTGATAGAGCTACTTTTTTTAAAAATGCAGATTTAAATTTAAACCGAGTTTAATATTGTATGCATTTTTAAAGTCTAACGTATCTAAAGCAATCAGTAAGTTTAGCCATTGGGTACTTAAACTAAGTTCTGGTACTTGATTCTGTATATCGTATTTGATGCCAATTGTTGCATGCTTAGCCCTATATTGAGCGCCAACCAGATAAAATGACGTATTAGCTCGGCGGTAGAAATCAAATAAGTAGTCAATATTTGATGCAATATACTTTGCACCAAAATTTAAACTTATAGGAAGGGCTTTAGAAAAACTTTTTTCTGATTCAATTCCGCTAAGCAATGGTCGAAATGAAGAGAAACCTTCATTGTCTACAAAGCTGCCTTTAGTATTAATTTCGGCCTGAGTATTTCCTATCATCTTATACTTAAATCGATTGAATAAGTCATTCGCCTTTAGTGATAAAGTGAATGTGTCTGAAGCTATATATTCAAAAGCAATATTTGCAGAATATCCATAACCACTTGTGTTCCAACTTCTTTCATTTGGCCGCTTTAAAAAGTTTTTATGTGTATAGTTTTCGTCTAAGGTTAGCTCACCTAGAATTTCGTTAGTATTATTACCGGTAATATTCCCATTTAAATTGGAATTTCTAAACTTAACAACATCCCAGTATGAAAGCTGAAATGATGCCTGCCAAGCTTGACGGTCTATAGCATAGCCGAAAGCGATCCCTCGACTTTTTTGCTCATGAAAGTTTAATGAAATACTATAGGGCTTATGAGAGTTTAATGGGATATCGCGACTATTTTGATAATAAGCAAGTGCCGTATCATAGTTTGCAGTTAAAAAGTAATCGAGCCTATTTAAACTCGATAGACTGTAACCATTATAATCTAATTTGACTTCCAATAGAGATTGAGAAAAACCAATATCAGCATCAGGTGACGGGGGCTCTAACCAGCCATCGTCGATAATTTGTTTAATTGGGGCAATGTTACTATGAGAATGACTGAAGAAGTTGGTACTTAATGTACTCGCGTTAGAAAATAACGGCAAGAATAAACCGACATAAGGAAAAATAATATATTTAGACATGAAATTTTCGTTGTGATGATACCAGGCCCTTAAGCCTGGTATATAGAATGGAATTAAAGGGTTTCTAAAGAACCATCTTTATATCTGATCATTGTTAAGTTATCGCGCTTTATAATTATCGCTAACTCTTCTGAATCTAGTGTAACCTTTCCTAATTGTGCCTCTCCATTAACCGTAATGGACTTGTCAAAAATTTCTATTCTTACTTTTTCAGGGTTAGTAAGTAATGTTGTCTTATTTTCTGAATCATGAACAACACTTAATTTTCTTGCACTATTTGTATCAGGCTCACTATAGGTTAGAGAAAGGTTAAGTAGCTGGTTTTTGCCATTGGTATCATCCATAAACAAGTATACAGATGTTTCATATTCATTGAACGATGAAGATACGCTGATCCCAGTGGCAATTTTAAGAGAGTTAAGTAAGTCTTGATAACTACCAACATCGAGTTGCTCTTCGGCATTTTGTATCATGACAGTCAGTAATGCAAATATTGAGTTCGCATTATCATCGCTAAAATCTCCAAGAAGTAGCATGCTATTTGGGATAATAACTAATTCTCGATCCTCACTACTTAGCGTTGAGTTCGTAACAAAATCAAACTCGAATTTACCACTAAAATTAAGGTTGTTGTCCTGACCTTTGCTCTTTAATTCAATATTAAGGGCTAAGTCACCACCAGACAGCTCATCTGAACTTCTCTGTTCAGAATCAGTTAAAAACTCAATATTAGCATAACTTGCCTGTTTCACTTTAAGTTCAAAAGAAGGGGTCGATAGTAGACCATTCAGCGAAATTTTTTCAGCTTTATTACCTGCATGAGTTTGAATGCCTGCCGTGATCTGAATAACACTTTGCTCGCTAGAAATATTCGCAATAAAGGTTCGGCTAGACTTGTTTAACGTTACGGTGCCCATCATCTCAGGTAACGCAGTGTAATCTTTTATATTAAAGACATTATCTGTTGTTAACCCTTGGTTGATTTCTCTGTTAATTTCACTAATTATAGAGATAGTTTCGTTTAATAATGTAAAGCTTTCTAGCTCACTCTTAAGTAGCTTTGTGGTATCTTTTAATACTGGCTCAAGCTCTTTACCTTGAGAGATGATGCTTGATGTCGAGTTGCCAGATATATCAAATAGATTTGCAAAAACTCGTATATCATTAACCATTGCTTTTGCTTTATCTAAGTTTTCTCCAGGTGTAAGCAAAGTTGGAGTTGGTTCTACTCTTGAATCATTATCAGATATTGTGGCAATTTTAGACTGTTGCGTATTTTCAATTTCTACTGCGAGCTGATCTACTACTTGCCTTTGTTCTTCAGGTAATGTGTTAGCAATAAATTGCGCAGCGGTTACCGCTCCACCATAGGTATTATTGACCGAAAACTCAAAAGACTCATCTTCATCTTGAATGGCCAAAAGTTTGCCTTGCGCACTCTTTAAATCCTCAATGGCACTTGTTAAGCGTGTTGAAACTGAGCTAAAATCTTCTTCATCTTGATATAGCGCATTAGCAATGCCTGAATTAAAAATAGAATATTTTAGACCTTCGATATTTTCTTGATTATTTACGCTAGATAATTGATGTGTTTTCAATGGTTTTACTTTGGTGTAAGTATTTTCCAATGAAAATAAGCTAGCAATATTTGCAGACGTAATATTAATACTTTGCTCATTAATATGTGTATCTTTGAGAAGTTCAGCTGTGATGTGTGATATCACAGAAACATTAGATTGCACTTCAGTACTACCATCTGAGACATATGCGATACTGCTTAAATTGAAATCAGTGTTAATTTCACTATATTTCATGTCTTGAGAAAACGTAAAATGACCACAGCCTAATGTAGCTTCACATGTCGCAATCGTATTTTCGTTAGATGAGACCTCAACTTTTATAGGGCCTGTATAGTTACTAATCTCAATCGAATAAAAACCATTTTCATCGGTAGCTACCGATGAAGTATTAATTTCGTTTTTTTCAAAAGGGATTTTTGTATTATTTATTATTTTATATACGGTAACTGTAGCACCTTGAATACTGCCATTTCCAACATAACCAGAAACTTTAGTTGTGTTTGAGCTGGTTGTGTTTGAGCTAGTTGACTCTAATGATACACTGGGTTCAACATTGCTCACATCCTCTGATGAACCACACCCTGTGATAGATGCTGTAATAACCAGTGCAAGTATCGACTTTTTCATGTTTTTATTAATTCCATATCCTAATATATTAAAGTGAATTTTATCCAATTAAATACACTAAGTATAGCATTATTACCTATAACAGGGCCACACAGTAGAGCGCAACTAACAAATTAACATTTTAAGAAAAAAGTGATAAATATTACTAATTACAAAAAATAATTAAATAAGATAGCATTGTAATCCGCCTCGTATCTCCATAACCTGATATCTATTGAGTATTAAATCAGGGAAATACTTCTATTAATAGCAATGAGCTCCACTCTTTAATTTATTAATCTATAGATTGAAATTATTATGAAAAACTAGGAGTGAATGTTAAAATCAGGCCATCCGCCAAAAAAACATGTAGAGTAGGGTGGTAGCAACCAAAAAAGACACAACTTAACATAATAAAATTGATCAATTTGCATGCTCATTGTTCATAATGCGTACTTTTCTCCAATAATATAAATGAGTAATCTTCATACTTAGAACAATTATCATTCGATTTCTTAATTTTTGTCTTACATTGTCTCTTAACGTGGTTTTAAAATAGGCATTTTGTTGGTTTTGAACAACGCTTAAATCTGGCCTTATTTTACCTTTAATAATCTAGAACAAACTTTATAGTAGGCTACACAGTAACTTTACTTCTATAATTTTCTTAGCTATTTACGTAACTAACCATAGAATAGTCATTATGTTAAATAGAGTGAATGTTTTTTTTAACGCTGTCTAGCTAGAAGGCAGCTACGAAAGACAGCTAGATCGCGGAGAGAAACTTGAAGAATTATAACGTTTGGCAGACAATAAAGAGATGTTGATCCCAAAATTCAATGATGCAGTAAGTCACAGTTTAAAAAACACATAGCAACAACAGCAGCCAAACAAGCTTTAGGACGACAGTTAGATGATGGAGCAAAATTAATAGTCGGGCACTTGAATAACAATTCGGTTGATAAAGTTATTGCCAAGTCAGCTTTGGATCACAGCACCTTGGTGGTCATTAATGACGCGATGATCAGTGTGTCTTTGGCAGCAATTGGATTTGAGCAAACAGCGAATTTGATGCTGTTAATTCAGCAAGCAAGTTCAGCTGCATACAATCAAAGCGTGCTAAAGCTAACAACTGATAGTGCGCTGATCACTATTCAAGTGATGACTGATTTTAATCGTGTGGTTGCCGTAGAGAAACTTTAAATGGTGTTAAAACTGGGTTTAAACGTTATTTAAACTCGCTTTAAACACGTTTTAAAGTGAACGATTGTGATCTAATTCTAAACGTATAATGAGCAGGAATGATCGTGGAATGAGTCAAAATGAGCGGGTTTTGTCTAAAAACAAACGTAATTTGATTTGTGATGATTTTAAGGCTAGGATATGCGAAGTCCTTAGTTAATAGGGGCTTCAGAGCAATCAAATCTAAAATATCACTTCATCATTAAATCTAGAAATGAACGACCCCTTACAACAAAAATGTTGTTGTTTTACTTCATTTAACATAATATAAATTATAGGAAGTAAATGACACTTAATAGGGCTATTCTTTATCACTGGTTATCACGTCTTTAATTCCTACACAATGTCCAATACTAGACGGTATCGGACATTGTGAGTGCTTTTCATATATTTTGCTATGTAATTTAGTGTAATCATATAAAAGCTATTGAGCTTGGTAAAACCATCGCTTAATATGAGTTCAGATGTAAAAAAGAAGTCTCTTATATGGAATTTGTAAAACCTCTCGAGCCAATATTAATTGTTGATGATGTAAAAGAAATACGTGAATATTTGATAGATATTTTAACTAACTTAGGTTTTGAAGAAATATTAGAGTCAAATGACTTTGACTCAGCAAAACCACTCTTAGCGTCCAAAAAACCCGGTGTTGTATTTTTAGACATCGAACTCCCTGATACCGACGGTACTCAAATTTTAGAGTTCGTTAATGATAACCACCCAAACACCCATGTTATTATGTGTTCTGGGCACAACAGTCTTGAAAATGTACAAAATACTTGGGAACTCGGCGCGAAAGGATTTATTGCTAAGCCATTTAATGCTAAAAAAGTCGATACAGTATTAAAACGATTAGAATTAAATACATGAATCAACTTGTTACCCCAGTTATTGATGCGCTCGCGGATATCATTTTTGGCAAAGACCAACAAATAAAACTGGCTGTGTGTAGTTTATTGTGCAAAGGACACCTCCTTATTGAAGATTTGCCAGGTATGGGTAAAACCACATTATCTCATGGGTTGGCGGATACTCTTGGTTTAAGCTATCAACGCGTTCAATTTACCAGCGATTTATTACCGGCAGATATCACTGGGTCAGCTATATTTAACACCACTGATCACTCATTTACTTTTCATCCAGGGCCAATATTCAGTCAAGTTCTACTGGCTGATGAAATAAATAGAGCAAGCCCTAAAACACAAAGTGCTTTATTAGAGGCAATGGAAGAACGCCAAGTGACAATTGATGGCACAAGTCACCTACTACCTAATCCTTTTTTTGTTATTGCTACGCAAAATCCACTACATCAATCAGGCACGCACCCCCTACCCGAGTCTCAATTAGATCGCTTTTTTATGCGCATAAGCATTGGGTATCCTGATGAAACGGCCGAAAGAAAATTGATTATGGGGTTCAGTCCAAAGCGAACAACCGAGGTGCGACCGGCACTGACAGATCAGCAATTACTTGAACTACAAGATCAGGTTACTGATGTTAAGCTTCCTCCCCCTGTTATCGACTATATTATTTCTTTAGTTCAATTTACACGCAATAGCGGGTTGTTTCATGATCCATTGTCACCCCGGGCGAGTATTGCGCTGGGTTCAGCAACTAAAGCGTGGGCATTAATGGCGGGCAGAAACTACGCTATTCCAGAAGATGTGCAAGCGATATTTTCACCTGTTGCAGGTCATAGATTGAACCTATCGGTGAAAGAGCAAGATAAAGTAGTATCGGACATATTAGATCAAGTATTGGTTCCTGTTTAATGCGTTCACGTATTAAATATTGGTTTGCGAAACACGTAGACCAAAAGCACACGGCTGATCACATGCTCTTTAAGCATGATTCTATTTATGTTTTACCCTCCCAGTCAGGGCTACTATTTATTGGCATAATGCTGTTAAATTTCATTCTAGGAATTAATTATCAGAATAATTTGATACTGGCTGTATCGTATATTATGGGCGTTCTTCTCGTCGTCTCGCTATTGTCGGGTTATATTAACTTCAATCGTTTAGGGCTTAAGTTACTCTCTGTTAATGATAATCATGAGGGGGTATTAACTGGTGCTAGACTTGAGTTAGAGTCCACCAAAGAACGATACAATATCATTATAAAACATATAGATACTGGTAGTGAAGTGACCGTTAGTGAGGTGTTTAAAAATACCATAGCTCATGTGGCTTTACCGTATAAACGAGGTGTTTATACAATAGGAAGATTTAAAATTATCAGTCATTTCCCATTTGGTTTAGTCACCGTTTGGAGCTACTTACACTCAAATAAAGCATTACATGTTTACCCGCTCCCTAAAGAGGAAAAAACAGAAATAAAGCATATTTTCACAGGGGCTGACGGAGACACTAATGTGAACGATGTGCAAGCCATTGATGAATTTAATGAGTTAAAACCTTACCAGCAAGGGATGAGCCTAAATAAAGTGTCATGGCGTCATTTTGCAAAAAACCAGCAACTACTGGTTAAAGACTATACATCTGAGCAGCCTGTAAGTGTCGGCTTTGATTTTGACCTGATAACAGGTAATGTTGAAGAGCGATTGAGTAAACTCTGCTTTTTAGTGGTAGAGGCGAGTAACAATCAGCAGCCATTTGCCCTTAAACTACCAAATGCAACTGTACCAATAGGTACGGGTCAAAGTCATCGAGTTAAGTGCTTGGAGATATTAAGTGAATACTAAGCTATTGGTGATCTCTTTCATCTATTTGGTTATGACGGTAATGTTGTTCGCTGAACTAGGGATCCCCTTCGCCACTTCAATTTCTGTACTCATTGTATGGCACGTGACGCAATGGAAATATATTAAATCTGCGCCCTCTAATGCACTCCTTAATATCGTCGCGCTGATAGGGATGACTGTGCTTGGTATTTCAATTGGGTTTAGTAATTCAGTGTCACTGTTTGTGGCATTAATGGTTTTAGCATGCCAATTAAAAGTTATCCAAGCGAAAAATGAGAAACAAAATAGGCAGATCATGGTACTTAATTTTTTTACCATCCCCTGCGTATTCCTTTTTTCGCAAGACCTGTTTACGACCATAGTCGTCGTGACAATGTTGGTGATAAATTTAGGCGTGTTAGCTGCTATTTCTCATAAACAGCAGCTGTATCCTGCAACGAAAATGGCGGTCAAAAATATATTGTTGATCATCCCTGTGAGCATGTTACTTGTGGTTTTTTTACCTAAGATCCCTTCTTTTTGGCAACTACCCGGGGCTCAGGTCGCAAGAACTGGTTTATCTGAGAATGTAGACCCATTTAGTATTTCAGAGTTATCTCAATCAGATGATTTGGCATTTCGGGCAATACTAGAAGAGCCAACCGCGTATTCTCCGCCGTTTTATTGGCGAGCATTGATACATGATAAATTTGATGGCACATCTTGGCATATGGCGCGTGAGCAAAATATTCCCGTTAACGTTGTAAATAGTGACATTTCATCAGACTATAAAGTGATCGCAGAGCCAAGTAATTTGCCATGGCTATTTGCACTAGGCAATGCGATCAGTAACTCTGATGAAGTATCAACTAACCAGTTTGGTACGCTGTTTAGTTCGAAAGTCCGAAGCCGTAATTTTGAATATAATGTTCACACCGCTACTGAATCATCTAAAATGTCTTTAACACGTTGGGAATACCAACGTTATACGCAATTACCACAAAAGTTAAACCCCAAATCGACTGAGCTTGCTCGGCAATGGGATAACAACACGCAATCCACACAAGAATTTATCGCACGAATGCGCGCATACTTCATGGCACAAGGTTTCGAATATACACTAACACCTGAAGTCATTGAGAGTGCTAATACCATTGATGAGTTTGTGTTTGAGAAAAAGTCAGGCTTTTGTGGTCACTATGCGTCTTCAGTGGCCATGATGATGCGCAGCGTTGGGATCCCATCTCGCCTTGTCTCGGGTTATCTGGGGGCTGAATATAATGAAGCCAATGATTACTATAGTATTTATCAATATGATGCCCATGCATGGGTCGAATTTTTCATACCTAATTCAGGATGGCAAAGGCTTGATCCGACAGCGTGGATATCGCCTGAACGATTAATAGGGTCGCTTTCACAACATACCACTTTATCAGAGCAGTTTAAGTCAAACCTTGGGATCAGTTTAGTTGCACTGTCTGGTGTTCCGGGCATGGAGTGGTTAAGACTAAAGCTTGAAGAATATGACTACAAATGGACTCGCTGGGTACTTAACTTTGATAAAAGCAAGCAACAGTCATTTTTACACGATTTACTTGGCGATAATGCACAGTTTTTGTCAGGAGCTATTACATTGTTTACATTGGGTCTTCTGTGTTTATCGGTGTTTTGGTTTATGCAAAGGAAAATCCACATAAAGCGCCCTCTCGCCGTTGATTTGTATGAGCATCTAAAATCTGTTAGTCCTTATCATGAGAGCAACCTTACGCCTTTGCAATTTATTTCAAAGGTCTCCGAGCAATTTCCTGAACATAAAAGTGACTTAGATGAGTTCTACAGTCACTTTAGTGCAGCGAGGTACCAAGGTAAAACATTTTCTGGCCAACACAGAAAATCGACTATGAAACTGATAAAATCCATAAAAACAAAAACAAAGAGAAAATTATGAATGCAGTAATTATCGGAGTACTCCTCATGCTTACACTTTCATTAATACGGGTAAATGTCATTGTTGCTATGACTGTAAGCGCCATGATCGCGGGGTTATGTGCTGGGCTGGACCTGTCTACCACCTTAAATTCATTTAATGATGGCTTGTCTGGTGGGGCCGAAATAGCCTTAAGTTATGCCATGCTTGGAGGGTTCGCAGTCGCTATTTCCAAATCTGGATTAACCCAAATTTTAGCACAACGCTTACTGAAAAAAGTAGAAGGGTCACGAGATAGCCATACTCACTTGCTTAGTCTTTTGATCATGACCATTATTTTATGCTGTGCTATTGCATCACAAAATTTAGTGCCTGTGCACATCGCGTTTATCCCCATTTTGATCCCTCCTCTGCTTGTTATATTAAATAAGCTTGAGTTAGACAGGCGTGCTATTGCTTGTATCTTAACGTTCGGGCTAGCGACATCCTACATGGTATTACCGTATGGTTTTGGCGGTATATATTTGTATTCAATATTACATAAAAATCTTGCTGATAATGGCTTGAGTATTGTTAATACAGATGTCCCGACGGCGATGATCATTCCCGCTATCGGTATGCTTGTTGGACTTTTTATTGCGTTACTTGTTACATATCGTAAAAAACGGACATACAACTTTGTTGTGCACGACGATAATACAACTTTAAAAGAAATAGATAACCCTAAAAAAGTTATTATTATCGGCAGTATCGCAGTTGTGTGTTCTCTGTTAGCACAAAACATTAGCGGCTCAATGATCCTTGGCGGCCTTGTTGGTGTAATGATGTTCAGTGTATTTGGTATTGTAAAGTGGGAGCAAAGCTCCGATGTGTTTAGTCGCGGCGTTGCGATGATGGCAATGATTGGCTTTATAATGATATCAGCTCAAGGCTTTGCTGCCGTGATGAAATCTACCGGGGATGTAGCGAGCTTAGTATCAGCCTGTGCAGTGTTTATAGGTGACAATAAGCCATTGGCCGCCGCTATGATACTCATTGTCGGGCTCCTTATCACTATGGGTATAGGCAGTTCTTTCTCGACTGTGCCTATCATAGCAACGCTGTTTGTGCCTTTGTGTTTAGAGGTTGGGTTCTCTGCCATGGCCACTGCCGCATTAGTTGGTACTGCCGGTGCTTTGGGTGATGCAGGTTCCCCCGCTTCAGATTCGACATTAGGGCCTACATCTGGTCTTAATGCAGATGGACAACATGATCATATCTGGGATTCAGTAGTTCCTACTTTTATACATTTTAACATTCCACTGCTCATTTTTGGGTGGATAGCTGCTATGGTTTTATAAAATACGCTGCTAAATGCGTCTCAAAATGCAAAAAAGAAACGACGTTTTTTACGAGATGTCGTTTCTTTTTACGTAATACATTGATTTAGATATCATTAAAGTTTCACAAACACGTCAACAAAACTTAGCCTAAATATTGCTCTATTACCCTTAGATAAAATAATATTCTCGATGGGATTTAATTATGGCTTTTAATATTTCGGTAGTGGGTTTAGGGTATGTTGGTTTAGCAAATGCGTTACTTTTGTCTCAACATAATAATGTTTGTGCGTTAGAGACAAACCCAGATAGAGTAAACTTGATTAACCAAAAAAAGTCTCCAATTCAAGACTCAGAGATAGCGCACTTTTTATCAAAAAATAGTACTGAGATTTTTGCCACCAGTGATCCATTCCTAGCACTAGAGAATGCAGATTATATAGTTATTGCGACGCCGACTGACTATGACCCCCAAACTAATTACTTTAATACATCGAGCGTGGAAGGCGTGATAGCGCAGGCTCTAGAGATTTCACCACAGGCGACCATTATCATTAAATCTACCGTCCCAGTTGGATTTACTGAGCAAATGAAACAGCGATATCAAACTAACAACATTGTATTCTCTCCTGAATTTTTAAGAGAAGGGAAAGCCTTGTATGATAACTTATACCCATCGCGGATAATTCTGGGAGCTTTAACTGAACAGGCACAAACTTTTGCCAACTTGCTTAAACAAGGGGCACACACAGACGACGTTGAAATACTCTTAACGCATTCAACAGAGGCTGAAGCAATTAAACTGTTTTCGAATACTTATCTTGCCATGCGAGTGGCCTTTTTTAACGAACTTGACACTTATTGCGAAGCAAAATCATTGAACACCAAGGAAATTATTGACGGAGTAAGTTTAGATCCACGTATTGGTGGACACTACAACAACCCTTCTTTCGGCTATGGTGGGTATTGTTTACCAAAAGATACCAAGCAATTACTTGCCAACTTCGATGGTGTGCCAAATGATATGATCTCTGCGGTTGTATCGGCGAATGATACACGTAAAAAATATATTGCAGAGTCAATTATGGCCAAGGCGCCTAAAAAAATTGGGGTTTATCGGTTGATCATGAAAGCAGACTCTGACAACTTTAGAGAATCTGCCATTTTAGATGTGATATCGCATTTGCGCAAAGCCGGTGCTGACGTAACTGTTTATGAGCCAAAGCTCGAAAAACCGTTTTCCGATGACTTTTCTTTATGTAATAACTTAGACATGTTTAAGTCAGACTGTGATTTAATTATCACTAATCGTGACGTCGATGAGCTAAGAGATATTACTGATAAATTATATACTCGTGACTTGTTTCACAAAGATTAATATTTTCTAGCAGGTCGATGTGATTATTGGCCTGCCTCGTTTATTATTTGTGATTTAATCCATTCAATAAAAACCTGAATTCTTTCATGCTTAGGAGAGCGCTTATCGTATACAAAATAACGCTCTACTTTATTCGGGTGTGGTAATGGCAATGCAATACTAAGTGCGCCTGACTCAATATGATTTTGACATAAATAATCAACAATCAGTGCAATGCTGTTGCTATTTAGGATAGCAGTCAGCGCCATATCCGTGCTGCTAACCGAAGTATATATTGTATTTTCGCTAACCTCACTAATATCATGATGCTCTGCCCACTCTACCCAGTCATATGGACTGGAGCTTCCAATTTTAATAAGGGGGTGACCTAACATATCTGCACACTTTTCATTTTTTAACTCTTCGAGTGTACTCACAGAACAGACCGGATGAACTGTCCCATCACCAAAATGAAGGCACTCATATTCTTTGGGCGTTTTCTGCCTAACATTCTTTCCAAACCGTATAGCCAAATCAATATGCTGTGCTGTTAAGTCGTCAAATCCAGCGGAAGACTGAATATTGATAATTATCTCAGGGTGCAATTTTGAAAACAAATGTAATCGTGGCATTAACCAAATTGCAGAAAAAGCTTGCGTTGATGATATGGTTAATGATCCAGCAAGTGGTTGCTTAGAGAGGGTATCTAATGACTCACTCAGCACTGATAGTGCATTGTTTGTTGCTAAAAATAAGACTTCTCCACTTTGCGTCAACAACATACTTTTTCCTTTTCGAATAAAAAGTTGCTGCCCTAGTAAACGTTGTAATTGGCGCATCTGCTGGCTAACAGCAGCTTGTGAAATACATAGCTGATCCGCAGCTAAACTATAGCTGGCGTGATGTGCGGCAGCATTAAAAGTACGTAGTAGGTTTAAATTATTCAGCACTTTATGCAATGGGTTGTCGCCTATAGCTTAGCTCTATAATATAAGGTGAGCTTATATTACTGTCGCAGTATTATCGTTGGTATAAATAATACTGTCAACGCATACTGGCTACATCAAGTAAATATAAACGGAACTATTACTATGTTAGTCAACACTTTTAGAGCATTGCATACAACCTCAACGCCTTTACTTCTTGCTAATGTTTGGGATGTGCCCACTGCAAAAATTTCCCAAAAAAATGGGTTTAAAGCAATAGGAACATCCAGCGCAGCCCTTGCTGCTACATTGGGATATGAAGATGGTGAAGAATTACCCTTTTCAGAGTTACTTTTTATGATAGATAAAATTGCCTCAGCAGTTTCCATCCCTTTGACAGTCGATATTGAAGCCGGTTACAGCGATGTTCCTGAAGAAACCTTTGAACATATAAAATCACTGGTGAAGCTTGGGGTTGTTGGTATAAATATTGAAGACAGTAAAGTGTTAGACGGCGAACGTTCATTAGTAAACGCAGATAAGTTCGCCAGTTTTTTGTCTGTGATCAAAGGCCATCTTTATAAAAATAATATAGACGTGTTCATTAATGTGAGAACTGATACGTTTTTACTTAATGTTAAGAAAACTATAGCTGCAACTAAAAATAGAATTACGCAATACCAAGCTGCGGGGGCTGATGGCATATTCATTCCATGCATAACCAATGACACTGACATAAAAGCAGCCGTGAGTCATACCCGTTTACCCGTTAATGTAATGTGTATGCCTGAATTAGCCAACTTTACTGACTTGACTGACCTGGGCGTTAGCCGGATCAGTATGGGTAACTTTATACACCAACAACAGCTTCAGCACTTTGAGAATACCCTGATAGATATACAAGCAACAGACTCTTTTAACACTCTTTTTTAGCTGTTCTTGTTAAAGAGTTAATTGCACTACTTAACTCAGAAAACTTTATTGGTTTCGTCAGCACCTTATTCATACCGGCATTCAAGCAATTGATTTTGTCGGTTTGCCCAGCATTGGCCGTCAAAGCAAATATTGGCACATCCAGCGACATTTCTTCTCGTATATATTTAGTCGCTGTCAACCCGTCCATGACCGGCATCATCATGTCCATTAAGACAAGATCAAATTGTTTCGCTTTAATGGCATTTAGCGCTTCAGAACCTGTTTCTGTTAGCGTTACACTGTGATTTAACTTTTTCAAGAGGGCTTCTATCAAGACTTGGTTCGGTTTATTATCTTCCGCTACTAAAATGTTTAGAGGTTGCTGTATTTGCTCTTGCTTACTGGTAACGGGTGTCACGTCAACGGTTTTAACTGGAAGAGTAACCGTGAATGTTGTGCCTACACCTAATAAACTGTGGCAATTTATAGTCCCTTGCATCAGTTCAATCAGTTTTTTGGTAATACTCAACCCAAGTCCTACGCCCTGCTGCTTTCGCTTTACACTGTCACTTACCTGACTAAAGGGCTTAAATAAACGATTTAGATCTTGCTCAGCTATACCAATCCCAGTATCTGATATTTTAATTGTTAACAGATTATGCTGTCTACTTATGTGTAAATTTACACGTCCGTGGCTGGTAAACTTAAACGCATTCCCTAGTAAGTTAAATAAAATCTGCCCTAACCGTGTGCTGTCTCCCTCAATAATATCTGGTACTGATTTATCTATGATTTGTTCAAAAACGAGCT
This sequence comes from Pseudoalteromonas sp. MSK9-3, assembly GCF_003590335.1. Taxonomy (GTDB): domain Bacteria; phylum Pseudomonadota; class Gammaproteobacteria; order Enterobacterales; family Alteromonadaceae; genus Pseudoalteromonas. The sequence goes on from NZ_MIET01000011.1 coordinate 54,573, forward strand.
TTCCAGGCGCGGTATGTGCCTCAAACTGAGCTGAAATACTCTGAATAAGTTCTTTTAGATTAAACTCACTGTTATCTAAACTCAGTGTGCCTGATTCAATTTTAGAAAAGTCTAATACATCTGATATCAAACCTAGCAATAGATTCGCGCTGCTTTGTGCATATGAAAGCCACTCTTTTTGCTGCTCTGTAAGCGCAGTGTCATTGAGCAGTTCTACCATTCCAAGTATTGCATTCATTGGCGTACGTATTTCGTGAGACATCACAGCTAAGAACTGAGATTTTGCCGAGTTAGCACTTTCTGCTTTTTCTTTGGCTTGTTTATAAGCTATCTCTCGGTCTTTTGCATACGTAATATCCTTAGCAATTCCCATGTAGCCGCTAAACTCCCCGGTATCACTAAACTGCGCTTTACCACTCAACGAGATCCAAAGGTGCCTTGGCACATTTAACTCAAATTCAAATTCAAAAAAGTCACCATGTTGCGTCATAATATGTTGAAATTGCGCCCATTTACGCAGCTGGGCACTTTCATTCTCTGAACGGAGCTTTAATGGTGATTGACCAATAAAATATTGCTTATAGAGATCGTCATCTGCGGCGAGTTCGTCTACACAAATAAATGCATATTCTGAATCCATTCGCCAAAACCATTCAGAAGCAAGTTCTTTAAATAAGTCGGCTTGCTCAGTCATTACTGCGACCAAAGAGAGTAAATGGCTCGTGTGAGAATGAGATTTTGTAAGTGACTCTACCTTGATAAACACCTGCTCCAATAAAATTTGCATCGTAAAGCCTTGACTAAAAACAGCGCTCGGTTCATGGCTCAACTCAGAAAATACTAATATGCTATTGCTGCATGAAGGCGGTAACTTGAATAGAAGGATGTTAGACAGGTCTGCAGGTATGTCTGTTTTATTAACGACAAGCTCAGGATTTGCATAACCATCGCTAACAAATACCTCTGTGAGATTCTGATCATCTACCACCTTGCTCAAGGTCCAGTCGAGATAATTCAAACTGGTATCCGAGCTGGCGATAGCGCGATAGATCAGAGGCTCTTTCTCAACGAGAATAGCGCAATTTTTATAATTAAATAGTGGCAATAATGCTTTATTTAATCGATAGAACAGTGCAGTTAGATCTTTACTGGCATTTATCGAACTGAGTGCTGCTTGTAATTGGTCTAAACTAAACAAATGTCCGTTTTGCATTTTTATTCACCGTTATTTTAATTTGCTTTGCACTTTGCAAAGGTAGTTGCCTTTATGAATATAATCAAATCATATTTTCATTCATATTAATAAATTCAATAACTTATAACCCACTTAAAGTTGGAATAAAATCTGCTTTGTAATGGTATATCCCAAAAGGTTAGAAATGGAGTGATTATGAAAATTGTATGTTTAGGTGGCGGCCATGGGCTAGCGCAAGTGTTGAGTGCGATCAGACCACTTTGCAGTGATTTAACCGCGATTGTTGCAACCACCGATAATGGTGGCAGTACTGGCCGGCTCAGAGAGTCACAAGAGTGTGTTGCACTCGGTGACATACGTCGATGCTGCTTGCAACTTACAGATAAGCAATCTCTTATTCATTCAATATTTGAGCATCGATTCGATGGTGGCGAGTTAGATGGGCATAGCCTAGGCAACCTAACCCTCCTAGGCTTAATGCAGCTAACAGACTCACCTACAGAAGCCGTTGCATGGTTTAATGCAATGCTTGGTAATGCAGAAACAATATTACCGATGTCGGACTCAGCGACAGATCTTGTCGCCAGCTACAACAGTGGTGAACAAGTCATTGGGGAGTGTGAAATAGATGCACTGACAGAGCTGCCAGATAATATAGGGTTATCAAAAGCCGTGCCAGCAGCAAAGGGCGCGGTCGAAGCAATTATGAAAGCTGACCTGATATTGATGGGGCCTGGCAGTATCATTTCAAGTGTGATGCCTCCATTATTGGTAAAGGAAATAAGTACGGCAATCAAAGAGACAGCCGCTTGCCGCATTTTTATTGAAAACATAGCCCAAGAAAACAGCGTAGCCAGTAGTTTACAGGGCGAAACAATCATTGACTGGATGCAAGAAAAGTTAGGCTATCAATTTTGCGATTTGAGTATTTCTCCACAAGCAATAGAGGAAATTGTGGTGCATTGTGATGAATTGAATCAAGGTCAATCTACACAGCATAATATAGAGCAGCTAAGTCACGTGTTTTCACAACTACTGAAACTACCTTTGAGTACAAAGGTAAACTCAACATGTACTATCAATTAACTCACGAGCATGAGAAAAGGTAACTAAACTCTGTGCATGAACATCGGTAATTAATGTGCTTACTTCAGCGTTAACGCCGCCAATTTTGACCTGGTGTTCTATTTTTTCACACAGCGATGCAAGTTCTAAAGCACCGTAACTTCGGCTACTGCTTTTTAAACTATGCGCTGTTATCTCTAGTACATCTTGAGGTGAGTCTATATCCAGCTTTTTTATTAGCTCTAACGACTCAGTTAAGTAAACCTCTAATAGCTGTATCGCAAGTTGCTCACCAACATCTTGTTGTAACTGAGAAAAAGTAGCTTGATTTATCATGAAGATCCTTGGAGTTAAATATGGAATATGATGTTGTATTATTTGTAGACTCTTCTATTTATGGTGGTATTGAGTCTCACCTTGTCGAACTTGCCAAGTTGCTACAGCGTAAAAGTGTTACATGCAAAGTATTGTTTTACCAAGATCACGGTAATCAACTATTTTACAATAAGCTAGAATCTAGCAATATTCAATTCGAATTTTTAGAAGGCACTGCTTTAAGTGTGATCTCTACCTTTAAAACGTATTCTAAACACACGGTTATACATACTCACGGCTATAAAGCAGGTATATTTGGGCGCCTATTGTGTCGCTATTTACGTTTAAGATGTGTGAGCACCTATCATGCGGGCGAAACTGGGCAAGGAAAAGTACGGTTGTACAATATGCTCGATAAAATTACTGCATGCTTGTCAATTAACTTTGCCGTTTCAAACAAAATTAAGAACCAGTTAAGCCAAGCTGAGGTCCTTGATAATTTCGTCGAGACTACGCCTCTTGCTGAATGTAATGGTACATACCATCATAGAAATAAATTAAAAGTAGGCTTTGTGGGTCGGTTATCATATGAGAAAGGGCCAGACCGGTTTATTGACATAGCAAAGAGTATGGCTGACCAAGAGCGTTTTGAATGGCATATGTTCGGCGGCGGTATGATGGATGCATCTCTTACTATGCCTGAAAATGTTGTGGCCCACGGGGTCGTGCCTTCAGAAGCGATATGGGAAAAAATCGATGTGTTATGTGTTACTTCACGACAAGAAGGCTTACCCATGGCTATCTTAGAAGCAATGAATCATGGTGTGATGGTGATCAGTATGGATGTGGGTGCAATTTCGACTGTCATAACACATAATTTGAGTGGCTGGATTGTACCCGTTTATGACGCCCAGCAGTTCAGTAATAAGCTAAAAGAGATCATTCGTATGGATCCAGAAAGTTTGACCATGATGAAACAATACGCGCACAGTGTTGTGGCACAACGGTTTTCTGGGCATGAGCAGTGGAATATGTTGCACGAAGCATATTCTGGCCACTGTTCAAACCCTGTTCAAGAAAACGGTTAGATAAAAATTCAGAGAGGCTAAGCTTGTAACTCCTCCCAACTTTTGATTTTTCGATATATAGTCGATGGACTGACATCGAGTAAAGCAGCCGCTTTAGGTATATTATTTTGACATAACGTAATCGCTTGTTCGATGTAGCGTTTTTCTATAATCCATAAAGGCTCAATTTCCTGCATATTCGATAAGCTGTTGCTTATCGGATTTACCACGGCAGCGGCTTCTTGCGGCATATTATTATTAACAAGCGCGGTCTTGCCAGGCTGTGGCGTCAACGGTGCTGGGTTTGGTGTATTTGGAAGCGCAGGAACCATGTCTAATTCAATCCACTGGGCATCATTCAATACCAGAGTATTACGTACGGTATTCTCTAACTGTCGAACATTTCCAGGCCAGTTATAGTTCATAAATGCGTGTTTAACGCCTTCAGCCATACCTTTATACGGGTGAAACTCCTCTTTACTTATTTTTGAAAAAAGTGCTTCGGCTATTTCAATAATATCCGCCCCTCTATCTCTCAATGGAGGTAAACTTACTGGGATCACATGTAATCGATAATATAAATCTTCTCTAAAACGCCCTGCTTGTACTTCAATGAGTGGATCTCTATTGGTCGCACATACAAAACGCACATCCACTTTGACCTCTTTTTCGCTGCCGACTTGTTGATAGCACCCTGTTTGTATAAAACGCAATAATTTACTTTGTAAATTAATATCCATTTCACACAGTTCATCTAAAAACAGCGTTCCACCATCCGCTTGGCCTGCCGCCCCTTCACGGTTGGCGATTGCTCCGGTAAATGCGCCTTTCAAATGACCAAATATTTCACTTTCAATCAGGTCTTTAGGGATTGCCGCACAGTTAAGGGCTACGAAAGGTTTTTTTGCCCTAGGGGAAGCTTGATGCACTGCTTTAGCGCACAACTCTTTACCTGTACCACTTTCACCAGTTATAAACACGGTTGCTTTGCTTGACGCCGCTGAATTGATTATTTGATAAACAGATTGCATCACAGCAGAGCTACCAATTAAATCAAAGTATCGCCCATTTTCATATTTAGCTTGATACTTCTCAACCGTTTGTTTTAAGTCTTTCAGCTTTAGAGCATTGTTAATCGTGATCCGAAATCGATCTGCTTCAATGGGTTTTTCTAAAAAGTCATTTGCCCCGAGTTTAATTGCTTTAATGGCCATTTCTTTAGTTGCATGGCCTGTTAAAACAATAACTTGAGGTTGATTGTCGCCTTGTAACGATGAAAGAATATCCAACCCATTCATATCAGGTAACATCACATCAAGCAGTATCAAGTCAGGGTCAAATTCACTTATCGCGATTAAGGCTTCCGCCCCTGTTGCAGCAACTTGCGTCTTCATACCTGTTGGTATTAAGTAAGACTGATACATGAGCGCTAAAGACGCAGTATCTTCAACTATTAGAATTTTTGGCGGCATAGGCAACTTCCTTCGTATTATGCGCGAGAATAACGTGTTAATTAATAACAATTAACGATGCATCGTCAACTTCTTTTGATAAACTCACTTGAGAATTTTGCCAAAGTATAGAAGCAAAGTCGCCATCATTCAGTGATATATTTGACAATAACTGCTTGATTTGTTGCAGTTCAGTAACGTCGTTTTCTCTGTTATCAAATAAGCCATCGGTATACACAAGTATATGCTGTAAATCACTCAGCGACTCAGAATAAACGTTATATTGGTGCTCTACTGATAAACCCAAAAGAGGATCGACGCCTTGTAACTCCCTCACGTTACCTTCTTTATCAATGGCAATGGGCGGTGGATGACCTGCATTAAGCCAGTAAAAACGCTGTTCATGTACATAGCCAACTAATAATGTTACTAAACTATTTTTGCACAATTGTTCTTCATAGAGGGCCTGGTTCAAGCCATTAAGCAGCGCGTTACAATTGGGTTTACTGGCCAGAAACCCTCGAACAAAGCCTTTAATAGCAAAGCTCTCTTTACGAGCTTGAATACCGTGTCCCATCATATCGCCTAAAATAAAGCCATTCTGTTGATTTGGAATGGGCATAAAAAAATCCCCCCCATCCCCGACCTCAATTGAACCAAATAAATGGGCCCTAAAACCATCACTCATTTCATAATCAATAATATTACTTGGCGTTTGCACCTGATATTCAAACGCTTTGACCCGATTAGTGACCCGCTCTAAGCTTTGCAATAAGCGCACCTTTTTGACTGGTTTTACCAGGTAGTCATCAATGCCTAAGCGGTTTATTCGCCCTATAATATCCTCGGAGTCAGTGCCCGTTAGCATTACCACTGATAACGTACTTCTATAATCAGAACCGTTCAATTTAATTAGTAAAGGCTCTGATGTCTGTTTTTGTAACTGATAATCTAAGATCAAAACCTGTGCATCGTGTAACGTAATTGCTTGCCAAGCTTCAGTGAGGTCTTGACAAGATATCACATCATAATCGTCTTTTAAGTATGCATTTATGAGCGCTAATTGTGCCTTGTCATCATCGACATAAATCGCTTTAGGTTTATCTTTGCCTTGTTTTAAAGGAACCGAAAAGTAATTTTTGTTATTCGTCGTACAATAACCAGCTTCGGGGAAGTAATGCCTAATTAACTCGACCCCCATCCCCCCTTCGACCAAAATACCGCTGTTAATATCCCAATCAGATTCATTGAGTTCGAATAAGTTATAAGGCGATAAATCATCTACAATTTCAAGCGTATAATCAGATGTGTTAGTGCGTGTTATTAACAATACAACGGTTTCATCTTCTCCTTTACTGTGACGCAAAAGGTTGGTTAGGTATTCAGTTATAACAAGTCCTGCAGCATCTAAGTCATCGTCAATAATGGATAAGCCCCCTAGAACATGCTTAAGAACCTGCCTAATTTCTGTAATTGCTGGCGCTATTAGACTAAAACGCCGATGATATATGGGTTCGTTCATTGCTTACTTATTATTAATGTGGATGAAATAGCCAAGTCTGTCGGTTGACCTTATTAATTAAAAACTGTGTTAACCTTGGCCAGCGCACGCGGTGGCGTTCTAAACTAGATAGTAGCCGCTCGCCTAAGGGCGCAAACTGATGTTGCGTAACAATGATGCGAATATTTTGATGTCCGCCTTGCTTGATATTTTTAATACTTGTACACAACGATTCTTCGTCGTTTACACCAAGCCCAACTGTCACCATTGTTAAATCACTACATAAACTTAACGCATGCAGTGGTACGTTACCTCTATTCATCTTCATGGCGGGCGACATATCCATCAAAATATAATCATATTCTTGTAGCAGTCGTTCCACCGCTTCTTTCATTATTTGCTTATTCTTGGCTGACTCTAATTCGGATAGGTTTTGCATTGTTAGCAAATCTATTTGGTTATGCTCAATAATGTTAAGTTGACAGGATATGTCGCTAAAACGCCATGGTGAACCAGAAGACTGATCTATTTCATCTAACTTAAGTGGACTGATCGGATTTAAATCAATAATGAGAACGCGATGACCGTGTGCTTTAAAGCGCTGCGCGACACTTGCACAAACCGTTGACGAGCCCGTATTACCCGCTAATGATATAAATGTCACACACCTAGCTTTGTTATCAATAATTTCATTACCGATATCTTCAACTTCTTGGTATTGATGTGGAATAAGATTCATAAGCCCACCACTAATGCAATTATAGTAATGAAATCAACAAAGTTATCTTTGAATTGACTCATTAGATCCTGCCCTTTATCTGGTATGTATAGTGTATCTCCTGCTCTAAGTACAGGAATGTTGACTGAATTTGGATTCTTAACAAATGCTTCTAAATCAAAAACTCGAGACTGTTCTTTACAGCAAGAGTGATTCACCACCACTATTTTATCAATTAATGCAGAACTTGTTGGTCCTCCGGCTTCAGCCAAAATATCAAGTAATGTCATGGTATCATCATAATTATAACGACCAGGTTTTTGAATCGCTCCCATGATCCGCACAACTTGCTCTTTAGGCTTTCTTAGCCAATCCTTTGTTTTTTCGGGCACAAATATTGTATCGCCAGGTAATACACTGGGAAATAGTGTCTCGTCGCCCGTTTCGAAATATAACGCTAAATCAAGCTTGCTAACCCGCGCTTTAGTCTCATTTCTATGCGTAACACGAATATTTCTAATATCTGCGTTACCATTTGGGCCATCGGCAGCCGCCAAAATATCGATAAAATGCATGTTATTATTGAACGAATACCGCCCTGGCGAGCCTACCTGGCCCATAATATAAATCGACTTGCTCGACTCTTGTCTGATCCACTGAGATTTATTGTCAGCAGGGTCTACAGGGAGCTCTTCTACAATCACGGTGTCGCCAGCTTGGAGCTCTGGTAAGGGGGTTTTACCATCGGTGATCGTATACTTTTCTAAATCAAACCGTTTCGTAACTTCGCCATTTCGCACAATTTTAATATCATTAATATTTGCCCCCTTTGTTGGCCCTCCGGCATGGCCTAGTAAATCTGTAAAGTCCATTTCTTGGCTCCATTCATAGCGGCCGGGAGATATAATTGCGCCAATAATTTTTATTGCTCTGCTTGGAGGGATCTTCAACCAACTTTTTTCGTTCAGATCCGTTTTTTCAGGCACAAATATGACATCTCCCGGATTTAGCAATGGAATTTCTGCTGATACAATTCCTTCACTATACCCTTGTAAATCAAATAGTATGTTGTCACCTGCGGGAGTCAGTATTCTTATTTGCCGTGTTTCTGCAAAGCGAGTAGGCCCGCCTGCATTGGCTAAAATATCCAAAAAATTAATATTATCTGGGGCTTCATAGGCTCCTGGCTTTTGTACTTCTCCCATAATATATACGGTACGCGCCGTGGTATTAACATCATCAACCATAATTGGCACGTATATCGTCGACCCTGCTTTAAGCTCTGGCATGTTATCTTTATTAGGCTTATCTAAATATGCTTTTAAGTCAAAAACCTGTGGTGTTTTGTCTACAATCACACGAATTTTTGTGACATCAGCATAACGTGTGACACCTTCCGCCCTCATTATGGCATCGAGTACGCTCATATCTTCTTTGAACGAAAAGCTACCCGGGTTATGTACTTCGCCTAACAACGTTATCGCACTCCCCGCTGAAGCATCTCCAGTTGCGCTTAAGGTTTGTGCGTCGAAGTCTATTTGTACGTTACCCAGCAACGGAGATACAGGTACAAATACAATGTCTCCACTGAGTAGTTTAGGCAGTAATTTGACGTTCCCAGAGTCTAAATACGCTTTATAATCAAACTCAATAATGGTTTCTTCTCGTCTTATTTGTAACCTATCTAGTTGAGCGCCTGGCTTCAACCCTCCGGCTTTTGCGATGACGGTTTGAATGTTACCGTCGAAAGGAATGCTGACTTGTTCAGGCTCATTAACGTAGCCTAAAACAGTGATAAAAATATCGCGTGCTCGCAATTCAATGTAAAAATCATCCATTGCACGGTAAACATCGCTAAGCGTAACGCTGAGCTCTTTTTGGAACTCACTTACCGTTTTGCCTTCAGCCTGAACCCGCCCGATTTCAGGTAAAACGATGGAGCCATCTTTGCCTACCTCAAATAACGTCTCGAACTCAACCTCGCCTGGCACATATAAAAAGAGCTTGTTACCAATTTGAATCTCATCGTTATCATTACCGTGACTATATGTACTAAAAAAGCAAAAAACTGTGATTAAAAAGCAAAGAACTCCCCGCATAGTGCTACTCCTTCGTCGCTTTAATCACCTTTGTCCATTCAACTAACGACCCTGCCTTTACTGGCTTACCGTCATTGATCTCTGTCAGTGATAAAATTATGGCTTCTACACGTCTATCAGAATGCCGTTCTGCATCGCTATTATCTGTATTACTATAGGGCTGTAAACTTCCTTGAGTTAAGGTAGTCACTTTTTGCTGCTGAACACCATAAACTCCCAACCAATGCTTAACTGTTTCTGCACGCTTAAGAGCTAGTTCGTAGTTATTGTCGTGGCTCCCTATTTTGTCTGTATGTCCCACGAGGAGAATAGAAATATCAGCTAACTGCTTAATTAAATCAGCTGCCTGTGCGACTCTGCCCATATATTTTGGCGTAATTTGATAGTCATCAAATGCAAACTGGTTATCGCTATTCAATAACTCTGTAATTTGAGAGCGTACTTGGGTGGGGACTTTAGCAAATTGTTCTGACTGTGGCTTGTCCGCACAATTTGTCATGGCTCTTACGGTGTCAAAATGACCAGATAGTTGGTTAAGGCCGTGATAATGAATAAGTAGATCATGTTCCGCGTCGGCCCACATTGATGCCGCAATTAAACGTCGGATCCTGTTCTCGTATATTTGTGCTTTTAACAATTGGGCTGGCATACAATCTCTGATCCCTTGGGCTTTTAACAAGTCGAGTTTCAATACCAAATGCTCAAACTCATTGGTAACGATGCCTACGTCATCTTCAAAGATATGGTCGCCATCACCTAAATGTTTTTTACCCTTTGCCGCCTTGTGTTGGCTATAATGTTCAGCCCAACCACCTTGGCCTTCTTCAGGCCAAGAAGCACACCCGCCTATCATGACTAATACTGAAAAAAATAGTGTTATGTGCTTCATAGATTCTCCTTGCTTATAATTCAAGCTGCTCAATAAAGGGAATGGTTTTATCTACCCTCAAAAGGCTCATAAGTTTGAAAGGCTGACCATTAACTTTTAACAGCGCTAAGTTTTGTCCTTTCTTTTCAATTCTTTTGTATAAGAAAACCATAGCTCCTATACCCGAAGAATCAATAAATTCTGTTTCTGAAAAGTCTAAAATTATGTTTGTGTTGTCGCATAACGCCAGTTTTTCGAATTCATCTCGAAAACTATCGACGGTAAAACCTGAAAAATCTCTTGGTAAAGGAAGAACACGAGGTGTATTTGAATAGGTTGCTTCAGTCATGATAATCACCAAATATTTACGTTAAGTTATGGTAACTACTACAACTATAATGCCAAAATTTAATACTTAGTTAATAGTATGTTTTTCATGGAAAAAATACGGTTAAATCGCAAAATGCAAAAGTCACTTGATAAAATCATTGCATTTTGCGAACCAGAATGTCATTACTGACCTTTTCCAAGTACAACTACCTGAATCGTTTTGAATAAAATGGTAAACTCCATTTTTATCCAGCTTAGTGGAGATGACATACTTAACACGTACGCATAGTCCCAGCCAATTTTACTTCTGGCATCTTCGACTGACTCGTCATAGCCATTCATCACTTGGGCTAAACCTGATATACCAGGCTTGAGGCCGTATGTTCTATGACAAAAATAAGGGATTGATTTTTCAAGCTTCGCGTAAAAAACTGGACGCTCAGGTCGAGGTCCAATTAACGACATTTCACCAATCAAGACATTCCAGAGCTGTGGTAGTTCATCAATCCTAGTTTTACGTAAAAATGAGCCTATAGGCGTGATCCTGGGATCGTTTTTACTGGCCCACACTGCACCACTTTTTGCCTCTGCGTCTACGACCATTGAACGAAACTTGTAGACGTAAAACAACGAGACTAACTCATCTGTACTTTCACCTACTCGTAACTGGTTAAACAGCACAGGACCCTTAGAGGTTAGCTTAATAGCGATAGCTGCCCCCAGCATGATTGGAGAGACCAGAATAAGACCAATCATCGACCCAACGACATCTAATACTCGTTTTGCACACTTAACACCATTACAGCGCGTTTCAGCACTCGAGACACGTTTCCACGGAGAGTCGTAAAAACCACGCTCAAATTTAACAATCCCTATGAATGCTATCCAATAGCTATTTAATACATAAGCAATTTCATCAAACCCGTACAAGTGGCGTTTTGAGTTAAGGCGTCCTTTAATCGCAGAAACACTATGTATCAGGAGCAATGCGCCGCTTAAACATACAGACCAGAGGCTTTGAAATATAATTACATCCAATAATATTACGCTGTACATAATCAACATGATCAGGGGCATTAGACCTCTCAGCACCTTGTGTGATAAAAAGTTAATACTCGTCCAGCCTAATTTCGGATTCATAAGAGGGAGCAATAGTTTTATTTGTTGCCAATTACCAGCACCGAGTCGTTCTCTTCGCATATAGTCTTGGGCTTGGCTATCGCATTCACGCTCATACACAATGATATCTTCGTTTTTAATGGCATTGCCACCATGTGCGAGTGCACGCATAGACAATACAAAATCGTCATTAATCGCGTCAGTTTCAACTGGTTCGACATGACTCGACCTTACCGCAAACATCGCACCAGGCACTCCAATTACCGCTCCCACGTTAGACTCAAGGCCTTTGAGGGTATTTTGATACTGCCAGTAAGACTGTTGTGCTATTGGTGCCGCTTCGTCCAAAGTATATTGTCCGGTGGTAATTGCAGTATTACCATTTTTAAAGTCTTGTTCTATTTTGTCCAATGCATCGATGCTAAGTAGCGCACTGACATCGGTGAACACTAAAATATCATATGACCCTTTTGTTTCTTTAATTAACGCGTTAATGCCCGCAATTTTGCCCTTATTATCATTTTGCAAATGCAATATGCAATGCACATTGTTCGCTTCTAGTTGAGAGGCTGCTTTTTGCGCTAGTTCATAACTGTTATCACTACAGCCATCGAAATATACATGGATGTCATATAAATCGTTTGGGTAGAGTAATGCACCTAAGTTGTGTAACTTTTCTTGAATATGGTCTGCCTCATTATAAGCACACATCAACACCCCAATTTTAGGCCTACTGGACGATGTTGATGCAATCGGATCTTCATTACATTCTTTATTTTTCAGTTGTTTAATGATTTTAAGTAAAATGACATATCCTACGTGATGGTAGACAGCAACACTTAATAAAATCAGAAATAGAACAGCAAAGATTGTCATGTTAATTATTCCTTATGCAGTAAGGCCCTTATAAAGTTGATCATATTGCGAGCTCATTTGCGTTACATCAGCAATCGCGATTGCATGTGCCCGAATAGATTGGCCTCGGTCTAGTTTAATTGCTTTAGTAAGAGCAAATGGTAGGCCACTCTGCGCTGTCGGACTTAATAAAATGCCTTGCTTTGGTGTCAGCACTTCGTGGATCCCACCAACATCGGTTGCAACGATGGGCAGCCCGCATGCCATCGCTTCCAAAATAGACAACGGTAAGCCTTCTCTTTCTGAAAATAAGCAAAAGACATTGATTGCGGAATAAAAGACCTGCATATTTTGCACATTCCCTAAAAAGTGCACTCTTTCTTCTAAGCCCAGTGAAATGATATGAGCATGTAGCTCTGCTTTTAAGCTGCCGTCGCCTGCAAGTGCTAAGTGATAGTCATCAGGTAACTCTTTCATACTGGTGATCAGTGCTTTATGGCCTTTTCCTGGTTCCAATCTGGCCGCACACCCTACAATTTTAATAAACTTAGGTAACCCCAGCTGATACCGGGCGTGCTCCATATTAATCGCCGCAAACTGAGTACAGTCAATGCCGTTTAATATCGTGTCATTGGTTGTAATTGATGTACGCTCAGTAAAATCATCGGCAACAACTTGTGCATCAGCAACCCAATGAATGGCGCAAATCTTATTTAAAAGTTTGGTGATCAGCCGCTGCTTAAAATTATTTAAATACCATGCATCATGAATGGTTGAAACATGTTTCACTTTTTTACGTTTTAAGCAGGCTAAACTTGCATATAGCATGGGTCCAATATGATGGCTATGTATCACTTCTATTTCATGTTCATCTATAATTGCAACTAACTTTTCAACAACCGCCAATTCAAACTTCGGTTTCTTATCTAAAAATACCAGATGCGCTTCCATCTCTTTCAATTGTGGCCACCCTGCTAACGCATCAACCTTTGAACCTTGTAACGCCACCACAACACTGTTTTCAGCAAAGCAACTTTTTTGCATCAGAGTGACGGCCATTTTCTCTAAACCACCAATTTTAAGATGCTGTACTAGATGTAATACTCTCATGATTGTTCACCTTCTATCTGTCGATTGAGCACTTCACCAGTGACGATATCGTTTTGATTCAATCGAATAATGGGAAGCACGGTCAATACGGGCTGTGCAGCTAACTTTTCTATTGTTGAAAGGTCTTTCAAATGGCTGTCGCATAGCGTTGCTACAAACACACATGCAAAACCAGTAAAAATACCAAGTACGATCCCCAAAATGGCCGATACAGATAGCGCTGTATTAATTGCCTTGGTTGGGCTGTACGCGCGTTCAATCGTTTTGACCTTATCAGGCCCTTCATATTTAACCAGCTTGCCCGTGACTTTAGCCATTTCGTACCGGCTTAGCATGTCTTTATACAAACTCTGTTTTACATCATAATCACGTTCAAGCTTACGTAATTTTTTCTCTATATCACTGGTGATCAGTAACCGTTGACTGAGTTTAGCTGCTTGCTCTGAGATCATGTCGAATTCTTGTTTATGCTGCTGCACCATATTTTTAGCTTCTTCCAAAGCTAGAATTTGTGACACTAATACAGTACTTTCTCCATTGGGTCCGCTCGATAGCGTATTTGCCATTTGCCATAATTTATCTAGATTGTTGACATCTAGTTCACTACCGTGGCTCAGTAGTGTTTGCTGGCGACTTTTTAAATTAGCCAGCTCACGCGTTTTTTCTACGACTTTACTGTGTCTATCGGTATAGCGGGTTTTAAGTAAACTTAGATCAGATTCCGCTCTGATTATTTTCTCTTCCAAACGGCCCAAAATAGGATTTGCTTGCCCAAGTTTACTTGCTAATGCTTTTAATTTTGCCTCAGCGCCAGAAAGCACAACAAACTTTTGCTGTTTGTCGTTAACTAATTTATCAAGCATTTGCCTATTGCTATTTAATACATCGGGTAATGTATCGCTATATTTCACTTTAAATTTTGCTAAATCATCTTCAGATTGTTCAAGCTCTGTTCGAAGGGCATCAAGCTGCTGATAAAAGAACTGTTCAGAGGTGTCTAAAGATGCTTTCGTGGGCGCCAATAACCGCTCAATGAACTTTTCTACGACTTTTTCTAAAATGAGCTTCATTTGCGTTGGGTCATGCCACTTTAAATGGATCCTCACAAGCTCATCGCCAACCAGTGACAGTGACAGCCCTTGACCAAGTTTTTGTTGAACTATATCAATTTGGTTAGGAGTAGCCCCTTCAGGAAGCAAATTTGCCTCTTTTGCAACAGCGCTCAGTACCTTTCTACTAATAACGAGGGTACGTAAAGCCGCCATTCGATTGGATAATTCAAAAGAAAACGATAGCTCATCTAAGAACGGGTTAAGTAGCGATGACTCCTCAATTAAGATAGTAGCATGGTTGGTGTATTGCTTTTGCGCCGTTGCCGCCAAGAAAAAAACCACAATCGGCACGATAATTAAAGGCACAGCGAACAGCTTCGCTCTGCTATATAAAGCATAAAGAGCGAGGTAAATCAGTCTTTTGATTTGCTCTTTTACTAACATATACTCCCTACCACCACTTATTCGCAAATTGCAAAGAAACAGTCTTAACGATTTGCATTATGAAAAAAACGTCCAATTTTTCGGCCCTTCCTTGTTATATTGCAGGGTATACGCCAATAATTAATAACTTACGCTACTTACTAGTCAAACGATGTTAGTTGCTGCTCTACTGACATTGCCTTAGTAGCCCAACTATGTTGAGCAGCTAAGTTAGATTGATTATCTCGCCAGCTCCCATTTAACACGTGATTTAACGCAATTGCTGAGTCTATTCGCTCAATGAACCCACTGTGATCGTGTGCTATCAGTATCGTCTCAGGGTATTTCTCTACTGCGGGGAAGCACGTTGACACGACTGGCGTCCCCACGGCCAAGTATTCTTTTAACTTTAAAGGGTCGCAGGCTCTGATCTGCTTATTGTCTATAAATGGTAACATTGATACATCCCAGTGCTGTGAAAACTCAACAAGTCTATTATGTTCAACCGCTGCGATATGCGTCACATTGTCGAGATTAAGTAATTTATCGATATTTGTTGAAATATGCCCAATCAGAATGAGTTCGTAATTTGGACGTGTTGTCGCTAATTTATACAAAAGGGAAATATCTAACCACTCATTCAAGGACCCATAAAATCCTATTTTATAACGCTTAACACTGCGGATCTCTGGTGCAATTTTGACGGGTTTTGTAAATAGGTCATAATCGACCCCGTGGGTTAGCATATAAGTTTTATGACTGGGCATTTTTTTGTATAAATGGTCACTTATCACGTAAATAAGATCTGCTTTTGCAATAAGCTTTCTCTCAATGGGTTCAATCATGTCATGATCAACACCAGACAACGCAGTAAAGTCATCCCCACAGTAATAAACAACTTTGTCTATCGGTCGTACCTTAATCATCGTGATCGCAGTAGGAACACTTATCCAATATAGAATTGGCTCGTTAGAATCAAATTTCTTTTGAGCAAATACAAACTCATTAAACGTTTGAATGTAAATATTGTCATGCCAAGGTAAAACAGCCAAATTATAGACTAGCGGTTGTCTATTATCACATGAGTTGATATCAGATGTATTGCTCCTGTTTTTCTTAGTAAAGAGCTTTTTTGCTTTACTGAGTAAGCGGTTCACGTCTTTGAGTTTGATGCTAGGCTTTCTCATGCCAATAGAATTTATCCAATGTACTTCATGGCTTTTAGATAGCTGCTTAAATAAATGCTGCGTACTGCTCGGGTGTGCCCCCCAATCTTCACCAAATACAACAAATTTCATAGTTATGCTCCTTGTGGTATTTGTTTAACTATTTTTGCAGGGTTTCCTGCAGCAATGGTATGGCTTGGCACATCTTTAGTTACCACACTTCCCGCTCCAATAATTGCTCCCTCCCCTATTGTTACGCCTGCAAGTACCGTAACACCAGTACCAAGCCATGCGCCTTTTTGAATAATAATAGCCCCTATTTGTGACTCGTCATCAGGTAGCCCTTTCGCACGCGCTTCACTATCAATGGGATGCCCAGGAAACCCAGCTAAAAATACCCTTCCTGCCAGCCTCACATCATCATGTAGCTCAATATCAGTACCAACAGAAAATGCATTCTGCCACCCAACATCCACGTTATTACCAATTAACAACTTAGCTCTACGTGAGTCGCTATACCGCCCACAGAATGTACTGATCCCTGACATACGAACATTATCACCCAGTTCAATATCAAGGGGCCCTAATATTTGTGGCAAACCACTATATAAACAAAGCTGCTTTTTACTTCCTTTGACCTGACTTTTAAGAAGCGGTGTGTAATAAAACACCCTTAGTACTTCACTGAACACAAACAAAACCAGATGATGTAACTTGAATAAGCAGTGATGTAACACAGGTATGACAATCATTTGTGGATTGCGAATTCGTTTGGCAAATTTGAATAGCTGTTTAGCAACAGCATTATCGCTATTCTTAAGCCATGCTTTTAGTGTAACTACCATAATTTTTATCCTTATTATGATCTGCTGCCAACTTTTCCAGAGCGATTGTTAATGACAATATAATATACAATGGCCAAGTAAACGCCTGGGTTAAAAATGTGCCCGATACCATAAAACCAATAAGCCCAGCTTTTAAAGCATAGGCATTAATAGCCACTTTTGGATCGAAGTTGACTTCATTTGTACGAATTGTTCTGTTTAAACTGCGATATATCCCTACAATCACGGTAAGAAAAACCATTAAGCCAACAAACCCTGTCTCACCCAGAACTTGAAACCACGTACTATGTACTGCATGGTTCTTGCCATCCCAGTGCGGGCTATAAAAGAAATAATTTGAATAAAAGTTGTTTACCCCAACCCCTGTCAATGGGTTGCTGAGCGCCATATTAATAGCAGCTTGCCAGGCATATATTCGGCCCATTGCAGAAGCATCGACCCCACCTTCTGCCGCCCCCCCGCTCTGTCTGTCTGTGATCCCTGCAAATATGACCATGGCCAGCATACCAACGGCACCAATGGCGCCAACAATGAGTGGATTTTTGACTTTTTGATACACGAAAAAGCTTAAAACAGCTGCGATCCCTAATAAGCCGCCACGGCTTTGTGTCGCAATTACACCACTGATCACTAAAAGTAAACCAATGCCAGCCAAGCCCCTACGTAATTTGTGACCACTACTATCAAACAATTCTGCGGCTAAGAATGACACAGGAAACATTAAAACAAGCGATAGATCATTAGGGTCCCCGAGCTGAGAGCGTATGTCACGAGAAATAGTGACACGTGTGCCCTCCACTAGACCAATCCCGTTTGCCTTATTTTGTAATGCAACCAAAGCAATCGACACACCCGAGCACATAATGCCAATTCTGACTAAATTGAAATGAGACAACGTCGTCATCCACCAACTTATTGCAAACACCATAATAAATACTTTAGTGAGAATACCCGACCAATAATCAATAGCTAAGCCACGATTAGACGCAGCAAAAACGCATACCGTTAACCAAATAAACAATGCAAAAAACAAGATATGACACGAATTCCAGTGAGGTTTTAATTGTTTAGTAATAAACAGATGCCAGAAAATGCCTAATAACGACGCCAGTGCTAATAACTTAGGGATTTTGAATGGCATCAATACCGGGAAGGCCTCATGGAGTCTAAAGTAGCTAAAAAGAATAAACAAAATTACAAACGCGGTGCTAACGCGCACCGCGGTAAATGCAGCAAATGGCATGATAATAATTGCGAAAGCGGCAATTGGCCCTATAATCTTATAAAGGGCTAACACCAATAAAGTTGCGAGTGCTCCACTGAGTAATAACTGATTCTTTTTAACCCACTCAGACATAGGCGCTCCTTTTTGGGAGCGACTTGAGCCCTTGCATGACTTCTCGACGATATACTCGGCTTAGATTACACAGTAATAGCACCACCACTGAGCTTTGTATAAAATACATATAGCTCGGTTGAACATAAGCAATAATAGAGATTGTGATCAAACTCGCCCATGGAATAAACAATACACGATATTCATAGGTAATATGTTCTAGCCGCTGACTGACAAATACGAATACTAAGGAGCGAAGAAACTGAACGGCCATTAAGGACACAATAACACCGTCAATCTGATATACAGGGATGCTATAATAAAATGCGCTAATAATTAATACTGCGCTGCCCGCATTAATGTAGCTCACCCAAACACCACTGCCATATTTATAACAAGCAATATTAAAAACGTCACTATGGTGACGAAAGACAACCACCATTATCAGTGCGATAAGCCATATATCATTACCATGATACGTGCTGGGCAAAGCAATATTAAAGAGTACTGGTGCCACAACCATCATCACAGCACACAGTAATAAACCTATATTTAAGCTCAGCAGTGCTTTATAACCATATTGTGCAGGGGTATTCGCAAGCACATCGAAGCGCTTAGCAAACCACCACATTCTTACGGGCTCAAACGTGAAGGATGTCATTAACGCAAATTGCGCTGCAACAAAGTAAACTGCTAATGCACTTTCACCTTCCTGTGCCACAATAAACCAGTTTTCAGCACCATTTGATGCGTACAAACACAAAGAAGACACTAAAATAGATAATAAAAAAAGACCATGGCGGCTATTGAGCTGCCTTTTCGATGTTCTTACGTTTGCTAAAGTCGGTATTAATAAAAATAAAGACACAAAAAGGATCAAAACCGCTGTTGCTGCACCTGAGAACATAACCCCAACTACGCCAAATCCAGTAAACAGCAACGCAATACTTAACGTTGTTTGTAGCACCCCATGCGTGACCGCCAAATAACAGTAGTGTTTAGCGTTATCAGTCAAACGATAGTAACTGTAAGGTATTGCAAGTACAGATGATGCAAATAGATTAATACTTAATAAGCGCAGGTTTAGACCAGATACGTTACCTGGCAACACACTAATGAGGTGCTCTGTAAATAAAAAAGCAATAACCACAAATGTAAAGCAAACGCCAAGGCTAACAACAAGACAGTCTCTGAAAAATACGACTCGCTCACTCTCGTTCTCAAAGTGTTGACGAAATAATAACTCAGGTAAACCGAGACTAAGCAGTAAAGAACACACCGCAGAGATAGAGACTAAAAAATTAAGGCTCCCATACTCATCTTGCGATAATATGCGCGTCGCAATCGGCAGCATTAAAAAGCCAAGTCCCTTTAAAACCAAAATTGCGACACCATAGTATGCTACTTGCTTAAACCCACCCATAACTGAGTCCCTGTATATTAACCGCAAAGTTTATAATGCTTGTACCCAGCCCGATAACTTCTCAGCCTGCGCTTTTGCATTAAAATGTTTAGTCACAAAACGCTTTCCATTTTGGCCCATAGTGAACCGTTGATAAGGTGAAAAGTCGCAAAATTGTGACAGCATTCTTGTTAAATCCATAATATCTGAGGGCTTACACTTCATCCCCACTTTTTGGTTTACAATTTCTTTTGCCCCCATAAGTTCAGTGGTCAACACCGCGATCCCTGATCCCATTGCTTCTTTGAGCACTAACGGCCCTGTGTCTCTATCACCATTTTTAGCGATGCAGAACGGCGCAACTAGCGCAGAATAGTTTTTCGTGTTATCAGCAATCCAAGTTGGAGGTTTACGGCCTAAAAAGTTCACGTTATTGGTAATCCCCAGTGCCTCCACCATAAATTTTAGGTCATTCATAAGGGGTCCATCACCTACAATATCTAGCGTAATGTGATGTGTGAGTAACGTATTTTTTAGCGCAGGCATTAAAAAGTGTAGTCCTTTTTTTTCAACTAAACGGCCAATAAATAGTAATTTAACATCGTTATAAGCGCCTGTTGGCGCTTGATTAAATCGTTCTAGATTGATCCCACAATGCAAAAGCTTTACTTTGCTGTGAGTATAACGACTAAATTGATTCGCCATATCTTGGCAAACGGCGACAGAAAAATCACACAACGAAAGCTTTTGCGGAATATCTGATTGATTAACGTACACATCGTGTCCATGACCAATTGAAGACACCGTAATATGAGCGAGCTTGGCCCCAACAATACCGTACGCCAAAGAGCCATGCATAAAATGACAATGTAAATGGTCAATACGTCTATGTTTAATAATATTGGCGATACTATACCCGTACGCAACTAGGGAGGATGTTGCGATAGACTTCATTTTTGTCGCCGACGATATCCCTCTGACCAATCTGGGAATATTAAATACACCCAGGAGTAGCTCTGCACGAGACGGCTTTTCGACTTCAATCACTGTCACTTCAGGGCTAAGCGCGTCACATTCCCCAATGTTCTCGAAAGTAACTACCGTTACTTGATGGCCGCTCGCTACCAGCGCATTAATTTCTGTTACTACAAATGTCTCAGAGGCAACAGGGAAGCTCGGAACTAAAATACCAATATGTTTCATATTACGCACTCCTACGTGATGATAGTAGTCATACGCAAGTGCCATGCCGACTGTATTTCAATAAATATGCGCTCAAATTCAACCGTTTTGCAATCAAATTTGCAAAATGCAATGCAATCAAAGAATTCTCATAAAATTCTCACGTTTATGCTGCAAAAAAAGTTGGCGCCTTAATTGCGTAGTACATACTACGAAACAATGGAGTGCATACTATGAAACCCGACATCTCAGTGATCATCCCCAATTACAATTGCAAAGCCTATATTGGAAAAGCCCTCGCCAGTGTCATTAAACAAACAAACGTCGATGTAGAAATTATTGTTATTGATGACGGCTCAACAGACGGTAGTGTTGAATGGTTAGAAAAGGCACAACAAACCTATCAACAACTGGTGTTGATAAAACAAGCCCAATGTGGCGTGGTTGCAGCTCGCAACAAAGCGATAACTCACGCAAAAGCTGACTATGTTGCTTTTTTAGATGCTGATGATTATTGGAGTGAAGACAAGCTGTCTAACCAACTCGCGTTTATGAAGTCCAACCCTACTTGCACGCTTAGTTTCACAAACTATATGCATGTAGACGAACAGTATGAGCAAATTATAGATTGTTTTTCATACTGGCCGGAATTTTACAAAAAACCATTAGAGGGGTCGACGCACTATCAACTACTAAATAAAGGCCAAGACCTTCTGCTTTACGCGAATGTTATTGGGACATCGACGGTGATGGTCGATAAAAGTGCCATCATCAACATTGACTGTTTTGACGGGAAATTAAAAAGTGCAAGTGATTGGGATTGCTGGCTAAAATTAGCATCTGCGGGCGAAGTTGCGTACACTTATCAATGTGCAATGAATTATTTAATGCGGTCCGACTCTATAACATCTAATAGAATAAAACGAATAGATGCCATGAAGTTGATTTTAAACCGCTTTATAAACAATAATAAAGTAAGTTGGCTAACCCAGTTAAAAGCGGGTGCACGCTTAAACGAATGCTATGGTGAGTACCATAGAGAAATGGGACAAAAAATACCAGCTTTGGTAAGTGCAACCAAAGCTTTTATGCTTTACCCTCATAAACGTAACTTACGGCATTTGTTGCATGACCTAAAGAACTTAACCGCATAAATAGGAATTGGCTATGCATTCAATTTTGATAATAGACGACGAGGAAGCTGTACTAAGAGCACTTGGACGTTTGTTTAATAGAGAATATCAGGTAGAGCAACATAACGATCCGCTAACAGCGGTATCAAGTATGGAGCACAAAAGTTTTGACCTTGTTATCTCAGATATACGTATGCCAAATATGGATGGGTTTGCCGTTTTGAAACACTTTCAATCTCTGCACCCTGATGCGGGCCGTATTTTAGTCAGTGGATATGCAGACATAGAAGATTGTCAAAAAGCGGTTAGAGATGGCCTTGCCCACATGATAGTGTCTAAACCTTGGGATAATTTTGAGCTAAAATCAGTCGTTAAACTTGTTTTAGAAAACAGTGAGCTCAAGAAACAAAATCGTGAACTCCTAGCCAAGTCAAAAGCTTAAAGAGTGTTCTAACAACAAATGGTCACTGCCAACAAAAGGCGTGACCTGTAAGGTGTGAATGTTAATATCTGGGCTTGTAACACAATGATCTATGGGTAAACCCATTAGCGCACTAGGCCCTTTTTTTGTCGCAGTCCAACTATGGTAATGACCGAGCGCGGTATAGCACCACTTACCTTGATTGATAGCAATGTAATTTGACCAAGGCACAGTATTTAAATCCCCTACGACTAACCAAGGCTCTTCCAAATCATTTAACAACAAAGAAACCTGAGCTAGAACTTTATTTCGCCGATGCCATAACGCCTGTGTTCTTGGTGATGGCGGGTGAACGGCGACAACATTCAATATTTTCTCGTTCACTAAGAGCTTTAAATGAGCATAACCAGATTTAGGGCTGTCAATATGAACTACCTGTCGATAAATAATTGGATACTTGGATACCACACCAATTCCCATTGGAAAGCCTTCAATCTCCTTATAACCAAATCGCGTATATTCAGGCTTAACACTTGCAAACAGCTCTCTGTGTTGGTCTGAAAATTCAAATAACACTAATAGATCCCAAGCTTCTTGATTAAGACGTGTTAAGTGTTGTGCTATTTGCTGATTTGAATACCGTAAATTAACTTGCTTGGTATGTAATGTATGTACTTTCTTATCAACATCAAACAAAGGTTGCGGTATAAAATGAATAGAGACCGCAATCATGCTTATTGCGAGCGTTATTAACCCAAAGACTCTGCTTTTTATCAATAGCAACACAGCAAAGGCAAGCGTCACAAGTAAAAGCTGACCTCTTAGACTGTGTATGATGTCAGTAATATAACCGTAATCAAACACACTATATGCTAAAGTGAATACAATTAAGTAACTAACCCCGAGAATGTAAATCATAAAGTCCCTCCTCTTTAATGAATAGCTTTAAAATTAAAGTTGCGCAATATGGTTAAGCACTAACATTAAGAAACATCAATGTATGATGTGTTCTTTTGAAGTTATAGTTAAACAAATCTCTTTGTTTAACTATAACTTTTATTTATCTAAAGCCATAAAGCATTTTTTCACATACAACAGGCGTCGGTCGGTGATTGTCATCAACTGCAACAAAGGTAAAGCTACCTGAAATTGCTAAGTGTTTATTATCTTTGTGCATCCTTTCTAAATAGATTTTCACTTCTACTTTTAAGCTCGTGTTACCTACATGAACCACCTTTGAGACTAGCTCAGCAAATGTGCCGGCAGGTATAGCCTCTTTAAAATCTACACGGTCTGACGAAATTGTAACAAGTGGCTTTCTGCAGAAGCGAGTCGCAGCAATAAAAGCCGCCTCGTCCATCCATGCTAGTGCATCACCGCCAAACAAGGTGTTATGGTGATTCGTCCTACCCGGAAATACTGTCTTCGTAATCGAGGTGATAGACTCTTCGATTCGTTTTGTAATTACTTCATCTTTATTTATATCGGTCATTTTTTACTACTTTTATTCGCCAATGTATCATTCATTAATAATTGTGGATCTAACCGCTCGCCAAACCAGTTAAAACGCCAATCTAAGTGAGGCCCAGTTACCCGCCCTGTTGCACCTATATCAGCAAAGTGCTTTCCTACTGACACCGAATCACCGACATTCACGTGAATTTTATCAAGGTGAATATACGTAGAAGAAATGCCATATCCATGATCTATGATTACAGTGCCACCACTGTAATACAGGTCATCTTCTGCAAACGTGACTGTACCACTTAATGGTGCCCATACCGGCGTGCCCGTTTTGTTCGCAATGTCTAAGCCATAATGCGGATTACGAGGTTTTCCATTAAAAAAGCGCTGGCTACCGTACACCCCTGAGATCCGCCCTTTTGCAGGTTTAAGTACTGGGTCTAAAAAGTACGTTAAATTAGAGCTCGTGGCTCTTGCCAATTTCACCGCTTTGGCCTCGGTTCTGATCCGCTTAAGCACTGAATCGGGTGGTGACACATATTTTTTTGCAACACCTGTTATCCGGTCAATATTAAACGTTCTTTTTGTGATCATAAAATCAGCCGACTCAGACTTCCCAGCGGTCGTTACCCAAGTTAACGAATGCTGTGATTGAGCATCTCTACCAAACCCAAATACAAATTGACCATCTTTCGTTAGCTTCAATGGTTTGTCATTGAAGCTAACCGACTTAGCATCTGCAATTTTGCCGATAACCATCCCTCCTTGAGTCAGGTTTCCAGTCAATTCTAGCGCCTGAGCTGAACAAGCCCCAAATAGCACTCCAACCCATAATCCCACGTATTTAAGCATTCGCAATGGCTCCTTTGCCAACTCCTTCGTACGCCTTAACTGTTACTTGTTGAGAAGGATGTAACTTTTTAATTTCACACGCCAAATACTCCGCAATACACTCGACCGTTGTATCACACGGTAATATATCACATCGCGCCTGACTAATTGCCAGTTCAAAATAGCCCTGTGTTGCTTCATAAGCAAAACAATAATCAGTTGATAGTGCAGTCACATGTTTTAAATCAGCAGCCGATACCTGATCTTCTAGAGTTCCTAAGTAGATGTCCTGCCATTTCATTGCCCACTCTTTTTGCAACCTTGGCATACTGATACCATCTAATGCGATACCAATTAATGACCTATGACCATGCACTATCCGCTGGCAGTTACCATCATGTTTCTTTAAGCCATGGCTATAGTGATAATAAAAGCTTGTAGCAGGCTCTGGACGAAGCGCTATGCCTATGTCTTTAACATTACTTGGCATTTCAGGCATAATGACTGACTTTAAAAACGCGATAACAGCTGATTCATCTACTTTTTCACTCGGTAATAAACACACGGCTTCGCTTGGAGCGTTCATTGCTAAGTGATAGTTATCTCCAAATTGACAATCTAATTCAATTCGATCATTCCTAATCTCAGCGTTACCGTTTACACCCTTGGCTATCGCAAGTTTATGATCTATTGTTTCATCAATGATTTTTTTTATTTGTTTTTTTACTAATGCAAAATCTAAAACCATCGACTCATCGTTTAATTGGCCGTGGAGCGTTAAATCAACAATCCAACTTTCTCCCACAGCACCTCGCTGATTACATAGGTAAGAAAAATCGATAACAGTGAGAGCATCTACAAAAAGGATCATAAACTTCCGATAAATTAGTTTAAATTCTGGCGATATTATAAAGATTTTTAAGATAAAAATCGCCTATATATGCAGGTAGAATTCAATTTAAATGCGAATTGTTCTTATAAAAGGTTGAAATTTAACTGTTCGGAGTTGTCTAGCGTACAAGTGTACGCTAGAGTAGCGTGGATTTTAAAGCAAAGATTGTGAACTATGGAACCGAAAAATAGCTATACAAAAGAAGAATTAGTACTTTGTGGTCAAGGCGAGATGTTTGGCGAAGGCAACTGTCGCTTACCAAGCGACAACATGCTGATGATGGATCGTATCATTGAAATAAATGATGACGGTGGTGAGCATGGTAAAGGGCTTATTATCGCAGAGCTTGATATTAACCCTGACCTTTGGTTCTTTGACTGCCATTTTAAAGGCGACCCAGTAATGCCTGGCTGTCTTGGCCTTGATGCAATGTGGCAATTAGTTGGCTTTTTCCTAGGTTGGTCTGGTGGACCGGGTCTTGGCCGTGCACTTGGTGTGGGTGAAGTAAAGTTCACAGGTCAAATCTTACCAAATGCAAAGAAAGTAACTTATCGTTTAGACATGAAGCGTGTTATTAAGCGTAAATTGTTTATGGGCATGGCCGATGGTACGGTTGAAGTTGACGGCCGTGTAATCTATGAAGCAAAAGATCTAAAAGTAGGTCTTTTCCAAGATACCAGCGCATTTTAATGTTATGTGTTTAAACAACAAAGCCCCTTAAAAAGGGGCTTTGTTGTCTCTGAATTCTGTAAATTATGTTTTAAACATATTTCTGTTTTCGATTGCTTCTCGCCACCCGCCTAGCCACTCTGATCTTGATTCTATTTGTTGATACGGGCATAAATCTTTAGACCGCCCGGTTAGTCCGGCTTTAAACCCTTGAGAATGTGCTCTTTCTAAACGGTCTCTTTTCTGTCTCTTCATAGGTAAATTCCTCACCTTAATATGTTCAGTAATGCGTCAGCTAAATTAGCATCAACATTAAATGAATAGTTAATAACGTCATAAATATCAAATTCACAGACATCGGATACCAACCGAATTTAACTAACTGTCTGTTTGTATGAAGTTAAAAATTTCTGTCGGCGAAGTCACCTTACGCCAAACAGCTATTGAAAATTTCAGAATAATAAGCAATGAAAGCGTTTAACACGTAACGTGTGTCACTATCATTTAGAGGATTGGCCAAACCCAGACCTTCAATAAATCACATTAGGCAAAGCGGTGCAATACCAATTTTATAAATGTAAAACCAGCAACCCATACAAAGAATAAATAATTCACAAAAATAAAAGTAAACCTATAAAATAGCTCTTACCAAGTAAATAGAGACTTATTTCAATCCAAAATTGATAAAAAAAACATTCATATTTCTGACATATAAACATGCTATAAAATGTCCAATTATTACAGTGGATTAAGTTTCAATTTAGAATTTTAGTCGTAATAGCTGCTTAAAAATATTTTTTCTAAGCCACTCCAGCAGACATGTAGCTGCGCTTTGCAAGACAAAATCGCGCAAAAATTGTTAAGATTTAAGGTATAACAGCTCACAGATAAGTACGAGGTTCATTCAAAAATACGAGTGCCTGAGCCAGCCACTAAAAATAAGAGGATAACACTCAATAAACATGTCCTAATTTAGATAAGGTAACTACACCACATATGTTATTGCGTTCTTAAACGTCGGATTGGTAAAAACGAAAAAGGCACTGATTTACGTTAGTGCCTTACTGCTTTATTTCATGAAACGCATCATCCTTGGAATTCACTCCAAATTCGCTCAACAAATAGTCTAGCGTAGTTTGAACCTTTGCACCAGCTCGGCTAAACGAGCAGCCTGCTCATTTAGTCCCTGTGCTGAATGAGCAGCCACTTGCGTATCTTGTAATGAACTCTGGCTTGATTGTTCTATATTTGAAATGTCTTTTGCCATTTCGCTCGCTACGACAGATTGTTCCTCGGTTGCAGTTGCAATAGACTGGATCATGGCAGCAATTTCAGATGCGCCTTTTACAATCCCTTCTAATTGCATCCCCGCATTTTCTGCCATTTCAACACTACTATTTACTTGTTCAACTGAGTTCTGCATCGACGACACCGCATGCTCCGTTTGTGACTGAATAGATTGTACCGTTGTCACAACTTCATCTGTTGCCTTAGAAGTCCGTTCAGCAAGTGTTCTGACTTCATCTGCCACAACAGCAAAACCACGCCCCTGTTCACCAGCCCGTGCGGCTTCGATTGCTGCATTCAAAGCCAATAAATTAGTTTGTTCTGCAATGCTACCGATCACCCCTATAACGTTGCCTATCTGACTGCTTAGTTCACCTAAGTGTGTCACATCGTCTGCCGTACTTTGCACATCAGATGATGCATTTTTTATCTTGGCCACTGTCCCTTTTACTGTATCGCCGCCTTCTGTCGCTAAACTCCTAGCGCCATCAGCATGACTTGCTGCTACTTGGCTTTGCGATGCAACCTCTGATACGGTGGCGCTCATTTGCTCTATTGCGGTAGCGACTTGGGTTGATTGCTCCGCCGATGATTGACTTCTATTAGCTATTTGATTATTTGTATTCGCAATATCATGACTTGATACCTTTACTTCAGACACAACACCCGTGATTGCGCGAAGTAACTCATTTAAGCTTGCCGACATTTTATTGGTCGCCCCTGCTAATGCATCAATCTCATCTTGCCCTGAGTGGCGTATATCTGCTCTTGAAATATTGCCTTCACTAATACTGTGGGCGGTATCTAGCACCATAGATAACCGAGAAACAATCGACTTACTTATCACAAATGCAACAATACCAGCGGTAATTGCAGCAACTAATGTAATTAAAATAATGATGAGTAATGTGGTATTCAACCCGTCGACGAGAATGTCTAGTGCTTTGGTAGCATCTATGCGTTCTTCATCTGAAGACACCGACAAAATCTGCGAAAGCTCTTTTAAGGTATTGCTAGACAAACTTTCTATCGTTGCTTGTGCTTTTGTGTATGACGTCGGATCATAAGAAGAGAAAACATACTGTGCCTCCTCTTTAATTTTACTATACAGTGCTTCAATTGCCCTTATATCTGTTAATTCATTCGGCTTTTGTTCCAGCGGTTTCAATAACGCTAAAAAGTTCGCAAAGCTTGATGAATCACCTTCAAAGTCTGTCGCCGCACTCTCATCCCCTGTTGTATGGGCTATTATGGCAGATATCATATCACCGGACTCATCGACCAATTCTAAATAGTACCGAACACCTGGTAGGTCGTCATTAAGAGACTCCTGTAAATCAGATGATTTCATCGCATCGTTAAACTCTTCCTCTTTTAATTGGTCGAGTAAGTCTTCTAATTGTTGCCCCGTTTCTTTTTTTAATTTGTTTACCCTACTTTTCACATTTTCGTAGGCTAGAGGGTCAAACTTCGCAAATACATTTTGCTGTATCTGAGTTTCATAATCTTCTATCAGCTTGACAATTTTAGCCATTTTTTCACGATCAGACTGCTTAGCTGACTCGTATCCATAAAGCTCTTTTTGCGTAATGCGAAACTCTTCGTAATATTCATTAAATTTGTTTACTTGAGATTTATCACCTGCCATGTATTTCATTGCCGAGTGATTGAGCTTATTTTCTATAACGAGAAGCTCGTTATACAAAATCATTCCAGGCAGGTCATCGCCTTTAACTTCTAGAGCCCGCGCTGTTTCCGTCGATACTTTGAACCACACTGTTGTACTTGATATAACCATCATGGCTATGAGCACACCAAACGATAGAAACAACTTTTTACTAAGATTCATGGCATTTACCCTTGTATAATCTTACGATGATCCGCTCCATGGTCTCGCGTGCATTCCCAGCGCTTAAACTCACACAAAAGTATTGCTCATAAGTTGATAATTTGCCAATAATAAACACAGTTTACATCGATGTAAGGACCAGATAACTGACGGGTTTTAGAGGGTGACTATATAGAAATAACGAGAGAGTATAGATAAAGAAAAAAAAAGCCGTGGCCCGAAGGCACAGCGGCTTAACAATCAGAATTTTAGATTTTCATCGTTTACAATGCAGTTTCAAGCTCCGGAAGCACATCAAATAAATCAGCGACCAAACCATAATCGGCAACCTGAAAAATAGGTGCATCTGGGTCCTTATTTATTGCAACAATGACTTTTGAATCTTTCATACCAGCTAGATGCTGAATAGCACCACTTATGCCTACGGCAATATATAGATCTGGCGCTACAATTTTACCTGTTTGCCCGACTTGCATATCATTAGGCACAAACCCAGCATCAACAGCTGCACGAGAAGCGCCTATCGCTGCGCCCAACTTATCTGCAATACCGTTTAATAACGCAAAGTTTTCGCCATTTTGCATTCCTCTACCGCCAGAGATAACAACTGGTGCTGCATTCAATTCAGGTCGCTCAGACTCTGTTTGTTCAATGCTGACAAACTCACTTAGCCCATTTTCAATCTCTATTGCCAACGAGTCTACTTCACAAGGACTTTGGCTTCCCTGACTGTCAAATGCACTTGCACGAACCGTGATCACTTTAGTCTCATCTAAAGACTTGACGGTCGCAATTGCGTTGCCAGCATAAATGGGTCTTTTAAATGTATCGCCATCAACAACTTCAATAATTTCAGAAATTTGCGATTTATCCAATAATGCAGATACACGGGGTAAAATATTTTTTCCTGTTGTTGATGCACTGGCAAAAATGTGTGAGTAACTTCCAGCGATTTCAACAACCAAATCAGCAGTATTTTCAGCAAGTTGGTGCTCAAATCCGGCGTTGTCAACAACACGAACCTTGGTGACACCACTGATTTCACTCGCAGACTTAGCTGCTTCACCTACATTATGCCCTGCTATTAAAACGTCTATATTTGTGGCCACTTTTGTTGCTGCATTAACAACTTTTGACGTTTCAGACTTAAGTTGACCGTTATCATGTTCAGCAATAACTAATACGTTCATGAAATCACCTTTGCTTCAGTTTTCAACTTCGTTACTAATTCATCCACACTTTCAACCATAACGCCCGCTTCTCGCTTGCTAGGCTCTTCGACTTTTACTAATTCAATACGTGGTGACAAGTCAACATTAAGCGACTGGGCTTCAATGGTTTCTAATGGCTTACGTTTTGCTTTCATTATATTAGGTAAAGACGCATAACGAGGTTCATTAAGTCTTAAATCCGTTGTCACAATCGCAGGAAGCGTTAATGACACGGTTTGTAACCCACCATCAACTTCTCGGGTCACTTGCGCTTTGCCATCTTCTATCACAACCTTAGACGCAAACGTACCTTGACTTCGCTTGGTGAGCGCTGCAAGCATTTGCCCTGTCTGATTATTGTCAGAATCAATCGATTGCTTACCTAAAATAACCAGTTCAGGTTGCTGCTGCTCAACAAGTTTAGCGAGTAATTTTGCAACATGTAACGACTCAAGTTTTGCATCCGTCTGAACATGAATTGCCTTATCAGCACCAAGAGCTAGTGCCGTGCGTAATTGCTCTTGGCATGCTTTATCACCAATAGACACCACGATTACTTCAGAAGCGCTACCCGCTTCTTTTAAACGGATCGCTTCTTCTACTGCAATCTCACAAAAAGGGTTCATTGCCATTTTAACATTGGTTAAATCAACATCAGTGTTATCAGGCTTGACTCTTGCCTTTACGTTGTAGTCAATCACGCGCTTGATTGGCACAAGTACTTTCATAGTTACTCCGTCATATGGTTATTCATAACGCTGACGCCAACGTCAACATATTTATTTTATGGATTCAGACTACTTCCTGTTGACGTAAACGTCAACCTAAAATAACCTTAGTTTAACTTAATAAAAACTAAAGTCGTTCTTTAGTTAATATACCGTCACAGATAATGAGGTAATTATGGTTGAACGTGAAACCATGGAATTCGATGTAGTCATAGTTGGAGCGGGCCCAGCAGGGCTTTCTTGCGCCATTAGACTTGCTCAACAAGCACAAGAAAAACAACAAGAACTCATGATTTGTGTCGTTGAGAAAGGCTCAGAAGTTGGCGCGCACATTTTGTCTGGAGCTGTTTTGGAAACAAAAGCACTCGATGAACTAGTTCCAAATTGGAAGGAATTAGGCGCCCCTGTCACAACTGAAGTCACTCACGATGATATTTACTTATTCCAAACTGAAGAAAAATCCATCTCTATCCCGCACATAGCTGTCCCAAAAACATTTAAAAACCACGGAAATTATATCGTTTCAATGGGTAATGTGTGTAGATGGTTAGCCGAACAAGCCGAAAATTTAGGCGTAGAAATTTTTCCCGGATTCAGTGCCCACTCACTCATTTTAGAAAACGATGAAGTCAAAGGTATTATCACCGGTGATATGGGCGTAGCAAATGACGGCCAACCCAAAGACAGTTATATGCCCGGAATGGAATTACGTGCTAAGTACACCGTTTTTGCTGAAGGTTGCCGCGGGCATTTGGGCAAGCAACTAATCAAAAAATTTAACCTTGATCAAGATGCAACACCGCAACATTATGGACTAGGCTTCAAGGAAATATGGCAAGTACCTCCAGAACAACACAAGGAAGGCACTGTTGTGCACGGAACAGGTTGGCCACTTGATAAAGAGACATCGGGTGGTTCATTTATGTATCACGCGGAAAATAATCAGGTTGTTGTCGGGTTAATTGTTGATCTAAATTATACCAATCCATACCTCAGCCCCTTCGACGAGTTTCAACGTATGAAACATCATCCGGTGTTTAAAGCGACATTAGAAGGTGCAGAACGTATTTCATATGGCGCGCGCGCAATTGCCAAAGGTGGGTTTCATTCATTACCTAAAATGCACTTCCCTGGTGGCTTGTTGATTGGCTGTGATGCAGGCACTCTGAATTTTGCCAAAATCAAGGGAAATCACACCGCGATGAAATCAGGCATGCTTGCAGCTGATAGTATTGTAGACGCACTCGCCAGCGATTCCCCCTCAACCGACTTAACTGATTTTACACACAGATTTAAATCAAGCTGGGTATACGACGAACTCTATCAATCTCGTAATTTTGGCCCTGTTATTCATAAGTTCGGTAAGATCCTAGGAGGCGCATATAATACAGTCGATCAAAATCTGTTTAATGGTGCCTTGCCTTTTACATTTAAAGATAATTACCATGATCACGCCGTGTTACAGCCCGCCATTAGTTCACTGTTCATTGATTACCCAAAACCCGATGGTAAGCTCAGTTTTGATAAGCTATCTTCTGTATTCTTATCGAATACTAATCATGAAGAATCTCAACCATGTCACTTACAGCTTGCTGATACGTCTATTCCAATTGATGTTAATCTTGCTAGATTTGCAGAGCCAGCTCAACGTTACTGCCCTGCCGGCGTTTATGAAGTGACAAAAGATGACAACCAGCAACCGAAGTTTGTGATCAATGCCCAAAACTGCGTGCACTGTAAAACATGCGATATTAAAGATCCTAGCCAAAATATCACTTGGGTAACCCCAGAAGGTGCTGGCGGGCCAAACTATCCAAATATGTAATCACAGCACTACATAACTTAAATTCCAATCTGCAGGGGCCACACGGCCCTTTTTATTTGCCATAAAAGAAAACGCAAAAATCTAAATTTTGCATATACTTGAATAATACTTTAGGTATAAGGGGCAATATATGGCACGTAATTCAGAAGTGGTATTTCGGTTTTTGGCTGAGCCTACCGATGTAAACTTTGGCGGTAAAGTACATGGCGGTATTGTCATGAAGTGGATTGACCAAGCAGGTTACGCTTGTGCTGCCGGGTGGAGTGGCAGCTACTCAGTCACGGTATCAGTTGCAGGGGTAAGGTTCAAGCGCCCTATTCTTGTCGGTCAAATTGTTGAAGTATCAGCACAAATCGCTCATACGGGCAAGACAAGTATGCAGATTTTTGTAAGTGTTAAATGTGGTGACCCCCAAAAGCAAGTCTTAACTGAAAGCAACCATTGCGTGATAAGTTTTATCGCGATGGACCAAGCTGGTTACCCCATCCCCGTGCCATTATTTGAGCCATCCACTGAAGATGAAAAAAAGTTACAACTTTACGCGATCAAAATGAAGGAAATAGCCATTGAAACAGAGTCTTTATTACATCGTACTATTGAAGATGAATAAGGCTATTAACTTTAGTATATAAACAAACTGGGTTAACCCAGTTTGTTGTTTAAG
Organism: Pseudoalteromonas sp. MSK9-3; assembly: GCF_003590335.1. Lineage (GTDB taxonomy): Bacteria > Pseudomonadota > Gammaproteobacteria > Enterobacterales > Alteromonadaceae > Pseudoalteromonas. The sequence continues at coordinate 88,646 of NZ_MIET01000011.1, forward strand.
ACGCTGTTTAACCTAGCTACATGGTCATGTTGCATGCATTAATTTAACCGGTCCTCAATGCCAATATTGCTGGAATATCAAAATCCTCAGAGTATCTTACAAAGTCTGGGTTCTTAGAATCAATGGCTAAGATCGACATCCTGTCTGCAAGCTCATTTCCTTCAATACCCACATGACCATTAACATGGTAAATTTTTATAGCTGACGATAACGTTTGGTATAGCGAATAGGCACGCTTAATAAGGTCTAAGTTTTTAATTTCACCACTTGGTTTAACCCAACCTTTTTTCTCCCAACCTACAGCCCATTTAGTAATACAATCAATGGAATATTTAGAGTCACAATAAATCGCTACCGACTGACCTTTAGATAAATATGCTTTAGCCAGGAGTAATGCTTGCATGAGACCTTGAAGTTCAGCCGTATTATTAGTGCCTTTTGGGTGATATAGCCCATACCAAAGCGCACTCAGTTTATTATTTTCATATACCGCAACCCCAGTCCCCGCTTCACCGGGATTGGGCTCACAGCCCCCATCAGTGAACACTTTAATGTCAAATGGCATGTTTGCAATGTCTGACTGAGACAGCGGCACCTCCTTTTTCTTAGGTCCACTATGCGCTTTATCACTGCTATTTGACGTCTGCTGACCGCTAAATGCCTGTTCTGCCTCCGCTAAGCTCGGAAAAGACTTATATTTTGCCCCCGAGAAGCCGTCAACTTGAGCTTTACAGGCAAGCCATGTTGTAAATATTCCACTTTGATGCCCTTTCCAAACGACATAGTATTTTTTCGCCAATGTTCTAATCTCTTTATACTTAATTGATAATACCGGGAGCCAGCATGTCCCTAGTATATCTAGTTTTTACACAACCAACTCTAACAGTATAGAAACGGTCTATGTACTTGCCGTAAACGATGCGGTCTTATCGAACAAAAGCTGTCATATTTTATCCGAGATATCACCGTACACTGAGAGCATGACTACAACGCTGTTGCCAGACGCACCATAGTGTATGTAAGTTGACGCCCCTTTACTCCAAGGTGTTTCAGATAATACAGCCGATACTTTAGTGCCTTGTACTGTCTTATCTTTGCCAGCAGCATTTATGGTAATCTTACACAACGATGTTCTACATTCAATCCGAGATACATCGATGTCTGAATTTTTATCCGCAAAAAACGTTTTATAAATGTTGAATTCATAGTAATGAGCAAGCTCAGCATGAATTTCTTCCCTTTCGAACAACGCTTGCACTTGTGAAGCGCTGACTTCATTACTTACAACGCGGTTTACTGCCTTATTAGACAATCCCTTTGATTCAGATATCGTCTTAGGGTCAACATTCTGAACGCTGGGATCCGTTTCAAGTTTTGCAGGCTGACGGTCATCGTCTTTAACTGTATTCTTAGCGTAATGTTTATTATCTGATGCTATTTGAGCAGTATCTACCAGCTTACTATCAAGCGTTTCTGATACATTATCAACATCAGAATTACCTTCTATGCTATCGGCGATTTGCATATTTAAATAATAAAGTCCCCCTATAACACCCAACAATATCAACAGTATTTTCTTCATAATGCTCGTATTCCAATTGCGCAACACATCCTGTTGTCACAACTCTTTTGTCAATTTTCACGAGCACTCTATTTAATAATAAAAAGAAAGTAAACTACTGATTTAATTTATTAAATAATGGCTAGTACTTAAGAGAAGCTTGTTGACGAGAAATACCAAAAGCCAACAATGATTGCATAAGGGAGTTGCGTGTATTTTATAGGGAGTGACCGAAGAACAAACCACGTAGACCGGTAATTTTTATTTAATTGTAGATAGTGAAGCGCAGTAAACCCCAAATTTATCTTGTGAACATATCGCTGTAAACCAACTCGACAGCGACTCGCAATAGAGTCACTGTCGAAATAACGATAACTTAATTAGAACGATAGGCTGTCTAACAGCTCATCATCAACTCGATTTGCCAGCGTCACTTTTAATTTAGGTGTACGTGCCATTTCTCGTTTAATCGCAAAGTCAGCTTCATCATTACGTGCCCAACTACGTCGTGCAATACCATTATTAACATCAAAGAGTAACATTGATTTCAAACGACGTTCTGCAGCGGGTGTGCCATCTAACAGCATGCCAAAGCCGCCATTGGTGACTTCACCCCAACCAACCCCGCCGCCATTATGGATTGACACCCATGTTGCGCCCCTAAAACTATCACCGATAACATTGTGAATTGCCATATCAGCAGTAAAACGGCTACCATCATAAATGTTTGAGGTTTCTCTAAATGGTGAATCTGTACCACTTACATCATGGTGGTCACGCCCTAAGACCACAGGCCCTATCTCACCACGGTTAATGGCATCATTAAAAGCTTTCGCAATTTCTATGCGGCCCTGTGCATCTGCATACAAAATCCGCGCTTGAGAACCGACCACCAACTTATTCTGTTTGGCATTGTTGATCCAAGTGATGTTATCTTGCATTTGCTGTTGAATTTCTTCTGGCGACTCTTCCATAAGTTTATTCAACACATTAGCTGCAATTGTATCTGTTTTGTCTAAATCTTCTGGTTTCCCAGACGCGCATACCCAGCGGAATGGTCCAAAACCATAGTCAAAACACATCGGTCCTAAAATATCTTGCACGTAGGATGGGTATTTAAAGTCTATGCCATTATCAGCCATCACCTCTCCGCCAGCACGAGAAGATTCGAGTAAAAATGCATTGCCATAATCAAAAAAGTAAGTTCCTTTTGCTGTATGTTTATTCACAATATCAGCATGGCGCTTAAGCGTCGCTTGAACTTTATTTTTAAATACCTCAGGCTCTTCTCTGATCAAACGATTTGCTTCATCATAGCTAATATCTGTAGGGTAATAACCACCTGACCACGGGTTATGTAATGAAGTTTGGTCTGATCCTAAATGCACAAAAATATCGTGTTCATAAAACGCTTCCCATACATCAACAACATTGCCAATGTAAGCAATAGACACGACCTCCTCATTGGCTTGCGCTACTTTTAAACGCGCAATTAGCTCGTCCATATTATCAATAAGCTCATCAACCCACCCTTGTTGATGCCGCTTAGTCGCCGCTTTTGGGTTTACCTCTGCACATACCGTAATACATTTTGCAATGTTACCTGCTTTAGGCTGTGCACCACTCATGCCCCCAAGTCCTGCGGTTAGGAATATCTTACCTTGTGAGGTCTCTCCCTTGTTCAATACTTTGCGAAACGCATTCATCACTGTAATTGTCGTGCCATGTACAATGCCCTGTGGGCCAATATACATAAATGAACCGGCGGTCATTTGCCCATACTGTGTCACACCCAAGGCGTTAAACTTTTCCCAATCATCCGGCTTAGAATAATTAGGGATCATCATACCATTGGTCACTACAACGCGCGGGGCATCTTCAGACGATGGAAACAGACCCATAGGGTGGCCTGAATAGATATGCAGTGTTTGATCACTTTGCATTTCACTTAAATACTTCATTGCCAGTAAATATTGCGCCCAGTTTTGAAAAACAGCGCCATTACCACCGTAAGTGATTAACTCTTCAGGGTGCTGGGCAACCGCCGGATCTAAGTTATTATCAACCATTAGCATGATTGCAGCTGCTTGCTCACACTGTGCTGGATAATCCCCAACTGAACGGGCCTTAAGGTCGTAATTAGGCTTAAAGCGATACATGTAAATGCGGCCAAAGTCTTTAAGCTCTTGAGCGAATTCATGAGCTAACTCTTTATGCCACTCTTTGGGGAAGTAGCGCAGCGCATTTCTTACTGCTAATTGCTTTTCATCAGCACTCAAAATATCTTTACGTTTTGGCGCTCTGTTCGCATCACTTGGATACGGCTTTAGCGGCGGAAGCTCTGATGGAATGCCTTGTTTAATTAATTCTTGAAAATTCATCGCTATCCCTCTTAATTTACAGTAAATGCTTGTGTTTTAACTAAGGTGATCATGGCATCAATATCAGGTTTAAGTAATCTGTCTTCTTCTAATTTTGCCACTTTTTCTCGGATCACTTTTAGGTTTTGCTCAATTATGTCTGAACATTTATTCGGCCGTCTAAATTCAATTGCTTGTGCTGCATACATCAATTCTATCGCAAATATTTTTTCGATATTGCCTAGTATTTGATTAAGTTTGCGCCCAGAAATACTACCCATTGAAACATGGTCTTCCTGACCCATTGAAGTAGGAACGCTATCGGCAGATGGCGGGAAGCACAGAGACTTATTCTCAGTAACAAGTGCAGCTGTGGCATACTGTGGGATCATCATGCCTGAATTTAACCCACCTGAGCTAGTTAATAACCTAGGTAATCCATGTAACCCCTCTAGTAACAAATAACAGCGTCTATCTGAAATATTACCTAATTCTGACGCCGCAATTGACGCATAATCGAGCACCATAGCCAGCGGTTGACCATGAAAACCACCTCCAGAAATTGCTTCTTCGGCGCTAACAACGATTGGGTTATCTGTCACTGAGTTCATTTCTATCTCAGCCATTTCTTTTAAATGATAATACGCATTGCGTGATGCGCCATGTACCTGCGGAATACAGCGCAGCGAATAAGGGTCTTGAACACGGTCACACCCTTGATGGGCGGCCATGTTTTCTGATCCGTTGAAAAAGCGACGCATCCTCTTAGCCACTTCAACGTTGCCCACAAATGCACGGATCTCATGTAGTTCAGCTCTAAATGGTGACTCACTGCCCTGCATACCTTCAATACTCATTGCACCGGTTATATCGGCTAAGTCCAGCAAATAACGCATTTTCGTTAATGCAGTGATCGCGTGAGACAAAATAAATTGCGTACCATTAATCAGTGCAAGCCCTTCTTTGGCGTGCAACTCTAATGGCGCTAAACCATGTTCACGCAACAACGGAGCTGCGGGGACTACTTCGCCATTTTGCCAAAGTTCGCCCTCACCTATTAAAGGTAAAAACAGATGAGACAAAGGAGCTAAATCACCTGATGCGCCAACTGAACCTTGCTCCGGCACCACAGGGATAAGGTCTAAATCAATAAATGCCAACATTCTTTGAATAACGTCAAGACGGATCCCTGAAAACCCCTGACTCAGGGCATGGACTTTAGTAATGAGCATTAATTTTGAAATAGGTTTAGCAATTGGTTCACCCACACCAACCGCGTGCGTGATCAAAAGGTTCTTTTGGAGTAAATGTGTTTCTTCAGGAGATATTTGCGTATCGCATAGAGGCCCAAAACCCGTATTAATACCATAAATAGCTTTATCTGAGCTCGCCATTTTATCAACATTTTGGCGACTTTTATTTACTTTATCTAAGGCTTCTTGACACAAATGAGCTTTTACACTGCCATCGGCAATGGCATTCACCATGTTAACATCTAGGCGATCTACACCATACTTAAACATCATTTTATTCTCCATATATCAACTTCTTGCGCACATATACGCTTATATTTTTACTATGCTAACTTGCGATTGATGTTTCATAAATGCATAATAATCGACATTCATTCCGATTTTATCGAACTTAATAAAGACGAGTGCCATGCAAGTTCATGATGTTGATCTAAGACTCTTAAGAATTTTTGTTGCTATCGTAGAGTGTGGCGGCTTATCTGCGGCAGAGTCACGTTTAAATATCGGGCGCTCAACCATTAGCTCCCACCTATCTGATCTGGAAGTCAGGCTCGGTATTAAACTCTGCAAACGCGGCCGAAGCGGCTTCGAACTCACCGAGTCTGGGCGAATTACTTATCAAGCGTCATTGGAGCTACTCCAGCAATGTGAGGCCTTCACTACCACCATAGCCAGTTCGAAAAATGAACTATCTGGGCGTGTCACTATCGCAATAATAGATACAATGGTGAGTGATCCTAGGTGTGGCGTTGCTCGTGCCATTTCAGCACTCAAAGCGAAAAGTGACAAACTTCAATTTGATATAAACGTCTGTGAGGCACGCGAAGTTGAAACATCCGTGATCAATGGCCGGTCATTAATAGGGCTTGGCGTAAGCCGTCATCATATTCGTGGACTGGATTACTACCCGCTGCATAACGAGAATAACTATTTATATTGTGCGGCCGGTCATCCATTATTTAATTGTCACGAAACTGCGATCGAACAACTCCTCAGCGACGCTGAAGTCATTACCAGCAACTATATGCGAGATAAAGAAACGCGTAATGACGGCCTTAATTATCAAAACAGTGCGATTGCCTATCATGATGAAGGCATTGCACACTTAATATTATCCGGTGAGTTTATCGGTTACTTACCCGAGCACTACGCAAGCTACTGGGTCGATAAAGGCCTATTTAAACCTATTTTACCCAACAAGTACTTTTACCAAATACCCGTTGCGCTTATAACCTCAAAGAACAGTATAAGTTCCCCACTGGCAACAGCACTAATTGACGAAATTAAACGCTGCCACTGATTTGGCTATTATTACGAGGTTTTATTCCAGCTAATAAAACCTCTTACATTTATGAGAAAAAATGCAAAATTACCAAGCGCCATCCCCATACTCGACATAAAAAATATACCTAAAACAATCCAGATAATATTTGATGCGGCAAACACGATAAATCCCAGCTTTTGCTTGTTACCTAATAAATAAGCTGCATACAAACTCAGCGCCATTGCGAACCAATCTACTCCATAGTGTGCGAATATACTGCTCATTTATACTCTCTTTTATTTTAATAAATAGCGCGTCACTGACGTTTTAAGTGCCACACTCTCATCGTTGCAATACTGACAGCACTTCAACCTTATTAGACGTACCGGTCGCACCCGCTTTCACTGCGCCACCCAAAATATACACTTCGTTATTAACTGTCACAGCGCCCAACCCATGAAGTGTAGAGCCCATTTTAACTGACTCTGTGACCCATACATCTTGGTTTACGTCGTAACGCCATACATCATCAAACGTGCGAGTTTTCATGGTTTTTTTATTTTCTTTATCATAAACATAGGTATATTCTTCACCACCAAATACATAAATGCGCTTGTTAATTACGGCAGCCGCTAACCCAGCGCTTGCCTGTGGCATAGACGCTAATTTCACCCAGCTATCTGACGAGGCATCGTACTTATGCAGTGTTGCCAAGTTTTTATAGTCGAGTGCATTAATGCGCCCGCCCATCACGTACCATTCATTATCAAGGGTAACAGACGCCGCAGAGTTGCTTGCCAGTGGTAAAGGAGCGGCTGACTCCCACTTTTTATTTCTCAACACCCAGTGTTTATCTGTGTCAACCAGCTGCCCATCAACCAACGTTCTTCCACCAGCAACGTGTACTTCATCATTAACCACACCATAAACAGACTCTCCTTGTGGGATCGGTAAATCTGGCCCTCGTCGCCATTTGAGACTGTCTTCCTGATATATATACACTGAATTTTTTACCATCCACGCGTTTTCCTTGGATGCATCGAACCCGCCTATGGCGTATAACATGTTATTGTTGCTCACCAAGCCTAAGTGATGGCGCGGCTCTGGCAGGTTAGGTCCAAGGAGCCACTCTTTAGTCATGTCATCATAGATATAGGTTTTTTCTGACGCTGCTAGATGCGCTAACGTCGCTTGAGCAGGTTTTACTTTTTCAAACGCACCCGCGATAAATATACGACCTTTAAATTCAGCTGGATAAACTTCTTGTAATGCCACTGGCAGAGGCTTTACTGAGCGCCAATTCATGCCTGTCTCAAGTTTGGTCGTTAACTTTTCACTGCTGTTTGAAGCTGCCTGTTTGCTTACTACCGTCATTATTCCTAATAACAAGTAAAAGATTACGCCTATTACGTTCCATTTTAACATTTAACTATCCCTAAAAAAGCCATACATCATGCAATAATGATAATTCGCAAAGACGACCCTGATCAACCAGCTCGCGGCTATATTAAGAAAATATTCACGTCTAAAAATAAATAATAGTATGAATAACAATGACTTTTAATGTCTATGTTTTTAACTATTGGTAATTCATACGGCTATTTCATGCTTTGAACAGTCATAAATTCAGTAAAAACACACAGAAAAATTCAAAGTACATAAATATTCATGATGCTGTCTTATCGCTGAGTAAGCAATAATGATTGTGGTAGATAAATAACTAAATTGAGCCTACTCACAATCATTTAGAGCTTATACGTAAATTTATCATTGTAAAAATTGGAACCTTCCTATAAAGTGCTCGCCACACATGAAACCATGTGTTGTAGTCACTGGCAAACTAAACGAAAGTTTAGGACGCAAAGCCACCGGTCTAAAGAACTTATTGTTCCACGACAGCGGGGTTGCTTCACTTTATGGAATAGGTGAATTTCGATACGGAATATTTCGCCAGTATCTGCCTAAACTTTACTTTATAAAAGGTACGATATGAAAATGAATTTAGCCCCTTATAAAAAGTACGCCATCATTAATATGGCGCTTATTTTTGCATGGTTTATCTCACTCTCAAGTTCTGGAATTACGGTGTCTAAATCAGACCCTAATTGCGGTTTTATTAGCGAAGCAAAAAGCATGGATATTTGCTACAAATTACACGGCAAAACACGTAACTAGCTTTCCAAACCCCCAAACTGATTAGAGTGATATATGACAACATCCATTTCAATTTTTGTCGCAAGCTTGTTGGTTGCGTCAAGTGCATCTCATGCCAGTAACTTTTGGCAAAATTATCAAGACACCAGAATTAGTGGATCAGACTTACGCGATCCTTCATCACAAATACACGACGATAAAATTCTGAGTAACTATTCTTACGCGGGTTATCAATTTGCAAATGCCCCTATTCCTGACGTAGCTGATCTGGGCTATAAGGTATTTGAAGTTACACGCTATGGCGCTCAAGCCAATGATAGTGTCTCTGATAAGGCGGCAATGCGCGATACCATTGCAGCCGCAGAGCAATACATAGACGCAGGCGGAACCGGCGCTATTATCAAATTTTCGACAGGCACCTTTCACATTAATGATTCATCTGATGTGTCTAATATTGATGGTTCAGATACCAGTACTGGCGTTAGAAGCAGAAAAAGCGCCACCATAAAACTGTCTCGTTCCAACATGATATTACAAGGCAGTGGCCGTGATACGGTACTTTATATGGACCAACATTTAGATCTCATTTATCCAACTAAAATGTGGACAAGCCCTTACATGATTGAGGCTGGCTACAACTACGACAACCGAGACCCAAATGTCAAAGGAGTGCCTCAGCCCTACACTTCCCCAACTGGCGACAAATTTATTGCGCTGGTTAAGTCCTCTCATCTGCGCTCCTCAACACGAACGATTTCTGTAAATGACAGCAGAAATTTAAAAGTCGGTCAGTGGGTGATGTTAACGAGGCTAGATAATAGACAAGCGACCATTGATGGTGCCGTGTCCCCCTACAAGGCAGATAGCAGCTGGAAAAAAATCAACAAAGGCTTGCGTTCTCAAGAGTATCACCAAATATTCAGCATCCAAAATGACCTGATTACTTTCGATGCAGTCATACATCATGATATCGCTGCAGATGGTTATTGGGGGTTGAAAAAGACGCAGTTCATAAAGCATATTGGTATTGAAAACCTGACCATTAAAGGGAATTGGCATACTGACTTTAAACACCACGCCAGTGGAATACATGACGGTGGGTGGAGTGCATTACGCTTGAGTAACGTGGCAAACGCTTGGGTGAGAAATGTGCAATTTGAAAACCTTAATCAAGGCCTATCTATTGTTAACGGTGCTGCCAGTACATTAGAGAATTTAACCTTTTCTGGCACTCCGGGTCATATGAGCTTAGATATAAATGCCTCAACGCATATTCTCGCCTCAAATATCAATGATACAGCGCAGCACTGGCATGCCGCTGGGTTTTCTCATAGAGCTGTCGGTAATGTTATAAAAGATGCTTACCACGCTCCAAACCGTTTTCATAATTTACATTCTGATATGCCATACGCTAACCTGATAGAAAACAATGTGGGAGGCTGGAACTATGGTTTTATGGGGGGCGCTGTAAGCAGTCAGCCCAATCACCTCAAACACCTCGTGTTTTGGAACGTAACAAATACAAGCGACAACAAACAGCCTGAAAAGTGGGCATTCATGCGTCACGACAGCAAATATGGCCGTGTGATCATGCCTTATGTTGTTGGTATGAAAAGCCCTTCATTCTCTGAGTTTGAAAGCCAACAAACATATGACCGTTCATTGCCAGATACGCCACAAGCATTTGTTCAAAGCACAGCGACTGTTCACAGCCTTTATGAAAGCCAATTGCTACAACGACATTGCGCGCCGCATGTCATTGCTGAAAACTTGATAGGTTACTGGACCCTAAAAAACAGACTATGCGATCAATCTGGCCATGACCAAGAAGCACAACTGGTTGGCGAACATATAGGCCGCTTTAACGGCGTAGGCGAACGCATTGAACTCGGAGACTTTGATTCACTCAGCCGTATTGAGCTTGATTTCAAATACGACTCATGGAATCCAAATAAAACTGGATTTATGATATCAAAAGATAATTATGGCACTAAAAACCCCTATTACATTCAAGTCAATAAACAAGGTGTGCTCAGTGCACGTGTAAATGGGTCGGGTGTTAACGCCAAAAACTATGGAGATGGGCAATGGCATACACTTGTTATGCATCTAGATGGCAATAAATTGTCCCTGTCGATAGATGGCATACTCATCGGTTATAAAGAAGTCACCGTGCCACCAAGTAATAACGTCCCTCTCAGCGTTGGTTCAACACCCAAGAATACTTACCCATTTATAGGAGAAGTTGCCAACATCAAAATATACAAATAGTGACATACATGCGTAGTCACGTGTATTATAAAAGCCCCATTTAGGGGCTTTTATACACTCATCAGTGACTCAAATTATCAAAATTGATAGCTTAACCCTAGAGATACTTCATCAATATCATTTTCTGATAATGGATAACGCGAATATTGTAAATCAACCCCCACTGAGTCAGAAAGGTTATATGTAAGCCCTAAACCATAATATAAGTCTGTTTGCTGATCTTCATATCGTGTATGGAATCGACCATCACGGGTGCTGTCTACGTGGTACTTCCAATCAAATGCACCAAGAAATACCTTACCTTCAAAGGTATTATATTTAAACGCATCATAGCCCACTTGTAGCGCAAACCCTTCAGGTAATATTGGTGCAACACGACTCACATCAGCCTGTGCGGTATCAGGCGAAGCTACGTTCCCACTAAAGGTTACTCTTCCTTGCCCCAAATCAATATAACGAACACCAATCGTAAACTGAGGCAGTAACTCATGATACAGGCCAGCAGACCAACTATCGCTGCTATCATCAACATTACTGACGTTTAAGGTTGTATTTGGTTGGCTATGATCCGCGCTAGATTGACCGACCATTCCTTGTATTGACCAAGAATTTGCAGCAGCAGGTACACTCACCAAACATGTCGTTGAGATCAGCGCAAAACTTGGTAATGCCAGTTTCCTACGGCGAATAACTAATGCAGATATCATGAGTAACAACATTCCTCCCATACTTCCAGATGATTTATTTTCTACAGTAACAGCAGTCAAAGCTTGTACTCTAATGGTCACAACCCCTTGTGATTGCGCGCCCTTTTCGTCTTTTAATTGATACGTAATTGTATCTTGCCCTTCAAAGCCTTGTTGCGGTGTATACGTCAATGTATTGTCGACATTGACTTTTACAGTCCCTGTTTGTGCTTGTGCTGATACAAGCGATAATACATCTCCATCAGCGTCAAAGTCATTGGCCAGTACATCAATAATCAAACTACTATCACCCATTACTTGCGCTGAATCTGCGGTTGCAACGGGTGCTGAGTTGCTCGTTAGGGTGACTGTTGCTGTACTATTTGACGTCCCCCCATTGCCATCTTTAATACTATATTGAATAACAGCAACACCGATTAAGTTAGCCGGTGGTAAATACACCAGTTTATTGTCAATGACATTCACAACCCCAAAGTCCACTGTTGCACCCGTGATAGATAATACATCTGAATCAGCATCACTATCATTTGCTAAAACATCAATGATAACTTCTTGTCCTACTGAGACCTCAGCTTCATCAGCAACGGCCTCTGGACGTGCATTATCTGTAATTGGTACTGCAATACCTCCTGGATCAATTACCGTTCTATTCGCCAAGCCATCGTCGTCATTTGGCCCGCCATCTACAATCTGTAGCTGAACACACCACGCCCCTTCTGTTAGCCCACTTTGCCAAATACTGCTACCTGGAGGAGGACAAAACCCAGGCTCTCCTTGAGCTGATAAAATTGCATTATTGCCAGACGTATCAAAATCAACCCACTGGCCATCTCTGAGTTTTCGATAAACGCCATTGGCGGGCACTGGGCTTCTTTGTGGAATGACCAAACTATATGTATCACCTGATTGCGGTAACCCACTGGCGATAAAATCAAATAAACCGCCGATGTTTTTCGCAGCCTCGTCTTCTGGCAATTCGCTTTCTAGCAATTGCACGCCACCGGTACTATTTTGCGATACAGTCGCCCCCTTACGTAAACACACACCAGGGTCACCTTCCACCAAAAATTGCTGTGATTCACTTGCCTGTTCTTGCATCACGTTACAATCACTGATCGCGTCTTGGAAATCAGGGATACCATCACCGTCTGAGTCTATATACCCTTCTTGTTCATCCGGTATTAAATCGCCATCAGTGTCGTTGTTGCCGAGCACCACCAGCTCAGGAATGACTTCTAAATACAAATCCTGCTGAGTTGACAGACTTGGCGATGCATTATCAGCTGCGCTAACCGTAAGCTTATAAATACCCGAGGCAAGTCCTTCAGGCGAAAATACAAATTGACTAGGTTGACTACTTTGGTTAACAAGTGCAACATCTGCTTGCCATGTTAATGTCACGATATCTGCAGGGTTCGCGTCAAACGTGTCTGCGCTCACCGTTACCAATGCTTGATCTGAGGTTAACGTTAAACGCTTTTCACCAGATTGTTCCACCCTAGTTGTTATTGATGGTGCGACATTTTCCTCAATAATAGTCACTGTTGAGGTCGATTTAGCCCCTGTATTTAGCCCACTGTCTAAGCTTACGATGATGGTTTCAGAACCCTCTGAAAGATTATCACCAAAAACGTTAAACGAAATTTGTCCCTGAACACCGGATTCAATGACAAACTCTCCAGATTCGAGGTCATGGTCGTTACCATCCGCCGAGCCACCCACACTATAAGGTATTCTCACAGGGTAAGAGACTGCAGGACCATTTAGGTAAACGTCAACAGTATGGGTTTTTTCTTCAGCTACCAAACTATCTTTTTGTAAAGAAATAAGCGGATGTACAGACACTGATTGTGTCGCGACAGCTTGCTGTCCCAGCTCGTCTGTCGTTTGCCAATAAGCAAGATGCTCTCCGGGTGCAAAAACTGGTTGACCACCCACAAATGAAACCGCTAAAGGATTGCCATTGCTGTCTGATGCAACCGCAGTTCCAAGCGCCACTTTTGTGTACAGCCCAGTCGCATCCACTACAACATCTGTAGGAGGCACTATGCTTGGCACATCAACCGTATTTGATGCAGAGAATGTTATATTGGCAGCTGCGGCACTGCGTGCCCCTTGCGAGTCTTCAATCATGTACTTAACAATAACAAGGCCCAATGTATTATCACTGCTTGTATACTGTATTTGATTATCTACGATATTAACTTGCCCAATTGATGCGCTTGAGCCAATAATCGTTAAAGTTTGATTTTCAATATCTGAATCATTTTGCAATACATCAAGCAAGTACACATTATTTGGGGTAGGAGTTAGATTAAATACGTCGTCTTGTGCAACAGGCGCATCGTTTACCGCAGTAACGTTAATCGATACTGTTGACGTATTTGACGTCAACTCACCATCATTGGCGCTATACGTAAAACTATCAGTACCAAAAAAGTTGGGGGTTGGTTGATAGGTAAACAAGCCTGATTGAACCGTTAGTGACCCATTTTGTGGCTGCGTAACAACCGCGATGGTTACAACGTCATTGTCACTATCTTCTACAGACGCACTGACCGTCGAGCTAGCGTCTTCATTTAAGGTGATTTGCATATCACTGGTGATAGGCGCTGCATTTACCGCTTCCACAGTAATATCAAAACTCTCTAACGAAGAACTCAGCGTCCCATCAGATACACTGAGTGTTACCGATGAATAAACACCGATGTCTTCTCTACTCGGTGTGCCGCTTAAAGAGCCACTCGCACTGTCAAAAGAGGCCCATTGTGGCTGCCCAGAAATAGAAAATGTAAGTTCTGTTGAGTCCTCATCACTGGCTTGAGGTGTAAATGAGTAAGTTTCATCTTGTAGTACGGTCAATGAAGGCGTACCTGAGATTATTGGTGCATCATTCACATTGCTCACTGTCAAAGCAAAGCTTGGTAATGTCGCGGTTTGCTGACCGTCAGTCACACTAATAATGATATTGGCATAATTACCCACGTCATCGTTACCCGGTGTGCCACTCAATGTGCCATTGGTTGCGTCAAACGTTGCCCAAGCTGGTTGCCCTATAATTGAAAAGCTCAGGTTATCCTGATCAGCGTCACTTGCTGTTGGTGTAAAGCTAAATAAAACATCTTCATCTAATTGCGTTGATGGTGTTCCAGAGATAACCGGCGCATCGTTCACACTTGCAATGGTCATCGTGACGGTTGCCGCATTTGATGTTAGGCCTTGCTGATCATCTACGGTATAAGTGAATGAATCTGTGCCAAAGTAATTTGCGACAGCAGTATACGTGATCGCCCCAGCTGCATTAATTGCAACTTGTCCGTTACTCGGTTGGGCCACTACTTTAACGGAACTTGCGTCTAATGTACTGTCAACATCGGTGTCATTACCTAACACGTTCACTTCAAATTGACCGTCTTCTTGTAGCTGGGCTGTATTATCTACAGCGACTGGCGCATCGTTCACCGCGGTGATGTTTACCGTTACTGTTGCCGCAGATGAAGCAAGGTTATCACTGTCAGTCAACGTATAAGTAAATGTCAGTTGTCCATTTTGATTTTCTTTTGGCGTTATATTTAACGAGCCGTCAGTATTAACAGTGACTGTCGCCTCTGTATACTCACCAACACCTTGACCTTTGTTTTCAAGGGTTATATCTGTCCCATCAAAACTACTGTCTTCTATATCTGAGTCATTACTCAATATCGCAAGCGTTGTGGCAGTATCTTCATTGGTGGTTACTGTATCGTCCCCTGCCGTAGGCCGGTCGTTTATCGCACCAATATTCACCGTCACTGTCGCGGTATTTGAAACCAGTCCATTAGAGTCAGCAATAGTATAGGTGTATGTATCTGTGCCATTTTCATTGGCATTTGGTGTATATACCATGGTGCCATTGGTTTGATTTAAAGCCACAGCCCCTTTTGTTGGTTGAGTAACAAGCGTGATTGCTCCCGATGGATTGGTATCTTCTACATCCGTTGCATTTGCTCGTACCGTCAGAGCATTCGTCGGTGTATCTTCATTCACCGTTTCCGTAAAGTTTGCTGCAATTGGCGTATCGTTAACCGCATTAAGGGTCATCGTAACGGTTGCTTTACTTGATGTTAAACCTGTACTGTCTTTAACCGTATAAGTAAATGTGTCTGCACCGTTTTCATTTGCTGTAGGCGTATAAGTAACAATTCCGTTAGCAATAGTGACTGATCCCTTCGATGGAGAATCAACAATAGCCGCCGATGCAACGACCATATTATTTTCAGCGTCGGTGTCATTCGCAACCACACTGAATGTAATCGGTGTATCTTCATCAGTAGACGCAGAGTCCGCAACCGCCAGTGGTGCATCTTCAACGGCGTTTATCGTCATCGTGACGGTTTTAGTGTCAGACTGAGCCCCCGATGTATCTTGCACTTTATAAGTAAAGCTATCACTATGATTTTCGCTACCACCATGCTGATAACTAAAACTACCATCACTATTAAACGTCAATGTTCCGTATTGAGGATCGGTCACTTTAACCGCAGATAATGTATCACCGCTATCAGTATCATCATCTGTGGCATTACTTAATAGTCCATTCGCCGCAGTTTGACTCAGCAGTTCACCTTCATTTAAACTAAACGCAAAGTCATTGCCAACCGGTGCATCATTGGTATTGACCACTTCAATATTAAACGTCAGGGCATCACTGTCCTCGGTACCATCATTCACTTTAATGGATACACCCGTTGTTGTACCTACATGTTCATCCGTTGGTGTGCCAGTCAATGCGCCAGTTGCGGTACTAAATGCCGCCCAGCTCGGTGTGTTCTCTATCGAATAAGTGTGCGAATCACCACTGTCAGTATCGGTGAGTGTGGGTGTAAAGCTATATGCAGCATCTTCATTAATCGAAGTGATCAACGTCCCCGAAAGCACAGGCTTGGCATTATAGCGTTTTGTGGTTGTCGCAGTCACCGCCGTTGCTGCATTACCAGCAGTATCACTGATTGTCGCCGATAAGGTAAGGGTCCCTTCATTTAGGTTGGCAACATTGACATTGCTTATTTGTGCAGTGGTCCCTGTGATCGTCGTCGCTGAACTACTGCTTACCGTACTTGCCCCATCACTAATTTGATACACAAACGAGCCACTGCTTTCTAATCCTGTTAACGTAAAGCTCAAAGCAGCTTCATTGCTGGCATTAATTAAACTTTGATCAATAGCGGCTGTATGGCCCGTTGGAGCAACGTTATCCAAATTAATTGTTTGAGTAGCAGAGCTCGAGGTATTCCCAGCGCTATCAGCTTGCGTGGCTGTTACCGTGAGAGAGCCATTATTTAAACTACTAATATCAAGTTCGCTACCTGATAGTGTCCAATTACCACTGGAATCCGCTGTCGTATTTTGACTAACCCCCCCAATATCTACCGTCACTGTCGCACCAGACTCGGCACCACTGCCTTGTACTAATACATCATTGTCTTCGCTGGCATTCACAACCCCATCACCTTCTATTGGAGTAGTGATTGTTAAAGCGCCCGGCGCTGCATTATCCAAGGTAATAGCAGTAGTTGTTGCAGTTGAGGTGTTACCCGCTGCATCAGCCTGAGTTGCAGATACCGTTAAACTGCCATTATTCAACGCACTAATATCAAGCTCATTACCCGATAACGTCCAATTCCCACTTGAATCTGCTGTTGTCGTTTTACTCACACCACCAATATTTATCGAAACTGACGCACCTGACTCAGCGCCACTACCCTGAACCAATACATCATTATCTTCACTTGCATTGACAATACCGTCCCCTTCTATCGGTGTAGTAATAGTCACTGTACTGGGTGCTTGGTTATCTAGTGTTATTGAAGTGCTTGCTGCAGACGATGTATTTCCGGCTGTATCGGTTTGCGTTGCTGATACCGTTAAGCTCCCGTTATTGAGCGCACTGATGTCTAATTCATTGCCTAACAGAGTCCAATTACCGCTTGAATCTGCCGTCGTACTCTTACTCACACCATCAATATTAACCGTGACCGTAGCACCAGACTCCGCGCCGCTGCCTTGCACCAACACATCGTTATCCTCAGCGGCATTCACAATACCATCACCTTCAATAGGTGTGGTTATACTCGGTGTGCTTGCACTAGTATCAATTGTGATAGCAAGTGCACTTGAGGCACTGCTATTATTACCCGCCTGATCCGTCGCTACGACCGTGATAGAATGTGTGTTTGCAGACATCGCAGATGTCGGTGTAAAGCTCCAGCTTCCTCCCGCAGGCACAACGATAGATCCTAGCACGCCATCTTTGTCTGAGGTGAATGTTATGGTGTCTCCAGCTGTCGCCGTTCCATCTATGGTTGGTGTGGTATCTGAGGTAATATTATCTGTATTTGAACTCCCTGTATCACTTGCACTGTTTAAGTCAGGTGTACTCGAAACACTTGGGTTTGTTGTATCTAATGTGACATTCAAGCCGGTAGACGCCGACGATGTATTATTGCTAGCATCCGTCGCTGTCGCGGTAATAGTATGTGTTGTATCTGACGTTAATGACCCAGTGGTTATCTCCCATGTACCACCTGTTGCGGTGCCAGTTCCAATTACAGTTCCACCAGATACACTACTATACAACTTAACAGTAGCCCCAGCTTCTGCTGTTCCAGTCAATGTCAGCGTTGTATCATTGGTGTAATTATCTGTGTTTGAGGAGCCGCTGTCTGACGCTGCATTCAAATCAAGCGAAGATGGTGCATTTGGCGCCACATCATCACTGACTGTTATAGTAAACGATTCTTGAAATGAAGAGGTACCATCGTGAGATTGCACACAAACAATATAGCTACCAGCACTCATCGCAGCCTGCGTTTCTAATAAACTGCCATTAATTTGGAAGCTGGAGTTACCACTGTTAGCAGTACACGTGCCACTGGTTGACGTGCCCGCATCAACTAACGTGTAAGTATGGCTGTTGTCATCAACATCTGTGGTACTTAACGTGCCAACATCAGCGCCCACACTGGTATTTGATTGAGCCATACTTGATGACGTTAATGCAATATCTGTTGGCGCATCATCTACCGCAGTAATTGTCACTACGGCTTGGTTTGTACCAGAACTGTCAGACGTGCCATCATTAAAGGTGTAATCTAACGTCACGCTACTTGATGGGTCTTCAGACGTATTCGCATAGGTTATCGAAGCAATAATCGAATCAACCAGCGCTGACGTTGCATTGGTATTAAATGTGAGTTTAATGGTGCCTGCAGAATTGGTCGTTACAGTCCCCACAGACACACTATTATGAGTAAAACTGTTGCCTTGCGTTAATGTTCCTAATAAGCCTGTGTTAGCAAACACATCGGCACTATTTGCACCACCATTTCTTGCTATGGTCAAACTGGCGTTATTATAATCCCCTGTATTGCCATTAAGCGCATCAAGTTCTGTATCCGCGACGGTGACATCACTGTCTATGGTTACTGCGCTGCCGTTCTCTGTGTATGTAGCCCCTCCATTTAATGAAGAGAAAACAGGCACATCATTGCTAGCAATAAAGGTGATCAACGTATTCGCACCACTGTCTGCGACAGTAAATGATAAACTCGATGCGGGTGCATTGCTCAGTGCTAGGCTCAATTCAGAAATATTAAAGTCAGTTGCATCTGTATCAACTTGCAGCGTGCTAGAGCCATTAAAGCGCACGTTGTTAGTAGATAAGCCAGTGACCCCTGTTAACGTGATCATGTCTCCAATTGCTAAATCTGTGATGGTATCACCTGACAGGTCAGAGGTACTGCCTATAAAATTATCATTACCACCGTTACCCGTCATTGAATCTGTGCCACCACCAGGGCGAATGGTATCAGCCCCCGAACCACCCGTATACGTGTCTGCACCATTCAAGTCAGTGGCCGATATTGTCAATACATCACCATTAAAAGCACTTGCATTCAACGTAATGGCTGCCGTAATAGCACTGCCTGAGCTATTGGTTATATCAACAGTGCCGCCATCTGAAGCAAAGTTATCTGTTAAAGTAAGCGTAAAGTTACTGTTAGTACCTAACGCAATACCTTCAACCGACGACACAGATGTTCCACTAAAATCAAACGTCCCACCATCCATGACCTTTAGTGTTTCGCTCCCAGCGCCACCGGTTATCGATGTACTAAAATTACCAATATTAGCAGCATCAATGGCAACCGTTGCACCGCTACTTAAGCTCAGTGTTCCTATATTAAAGTAGCTACCACCAGATACATCTGCGCCATTAGTGGCTGATACAATATCAACCTGCGAGCTATCACCTGTTAATGTACCTGTGTAAGCACTTGAGCCTATATCAAAAGTAACAACATCAGTTGAGGAACTTGCACTGACATTCGTCGACCCATTACTGACAGTCACAGTTCGCGTATTAGTACTGTCATCCCCAATGGTATAAGACTCTACGGAAGAGAATGTAGTTAAATTACCATCCCCACTGATAACAATTGTCTCAGAGCCAGCCGCAGTCACTGTTCCACCAAACGCGTTGTGCTGACTGGCAGTCATAGTCACTGAGGCGCCCGACGCTAAAGTGAGATTATTCACATTAGAAATAGACCCTGCTGATATATTCGCACCACTGCTTAGGCTGAGCGTATCTGCAACGGTATTATCACCCGTAATGGTGCCGGTAAACGCGAGCGTTCCTAAATCAAACGTGATTGCGTCGCTCGTCGATGTTGCAGTAACAGAGTGACCTACACTGGTAACAGTCACCGACCGAGCATTCGTACTGTCATCATTTAAGGTATAATTCTCAATGGCTGATACCGTACTCACATTGCCATCACCAGAAACAGATACTGTTTCTGTCCCGCTGCCAGATACCGTTCCAGTAAAACTAGACAGTTGGGCTGCATTAATTGTTACAGTACCACCAGCTGCAACCGATAAATTCTCAAAGCCACTGACTGTCGCTCCCGATATATTTCCGCCGTTGGTAACAACCAATGTGTCTGTGCCACTTCCGCCCGCTAAAGTCCCCGTCGCACTCAGTGCATTCACATTAACCGTATCATCATTACCACTACCTGTTAGGTTTTGTGACGCGCTGCCTAACGTAAATGTATTCGCTGCACTCAACACATACGTTTCAACCGCACTATTACCTGTTAAGCCATCGGTCGCTGAGCTTATGGTAATTGAATCAGTACCGCTTGCGGTTACCGTTGAAAAGCTATCGTGTTGCGCTTCCGTCATTGTGACCGATGCGCCACCGCTCAATGTTAAAGACTCGAATGCGCTGACGGTTGCATTGCTGATATTAGCCCCTGTGCTCATTTGCAGCACATCGGTATCACCGCCACCAGCAAGCGTACCCGTAACACTTAACCCAGCAATATTCACGGTATCTGCACTACTACTACCGGTAATATTTTGCGCTGCACCTGATAGGGTAATATTAAAAGCCGCATTTAAAACATACGTTTCTATGTCTGCATCCGCAGTCACCGTACTATCGTCATCGGCACTTGCCAAGGTGAACGTATTTGTTCCGGTACCATTTATGGTCGTAAACGTATCGTGTTGCGACTCGCTCAGCGTTAATGAGCCATTATTATAAGTCGAGAGGGTTTCAAAGGTGGTCAAACTGGCAAATTGCGTCAGGTCACTGCCATCTATTACAACAATTTCATCTGTACCGCCCCCACCTTGCGCGGTTGACCCAACAATATGACTGGCTGAAGATATGGTTAAAGTCTCATTGTCACTGCTGAAACTAATAGCAGGGCTTAAGTTAGTGCCCGATGTGGTATTAAATGATGCTGCAGAACTACTTGCCGCGGTTACATTAGCCACACTGATTACGGCAGTGCGTGTCTCGCTATTGACTGTGCCATCATTAACGACAACGGTGACAGTTCGCGATGTGGTATTCGGCGTGTTGCTCGAGTTATTATAAGTTATTGCTTGTAAGAATGTTGCCACTTCAGCGGTTGTTGCTGTTGCATTCTCCACTTTTATTTCAATTGCATTTGAAATATCCGACTTGCCTGATACGCCAGCTAAAGCATTTTGCGCACTCGCCGACACATTTATCCCTTCATCTGCATCACCTTGACCATTCGTGAGCTTAACTGTAATTGTTGTTATCGTGTCGGTATCTGTAACCGTTGGACTGGTCATGAAACTAACGGCACCTGACCCTTCAGAAAATGAGGCTGTTGTGTCATTACCTGATGTACCGCTATTTAAATCAAGCGCAGGCGCTTCGTTTACCGTAGTGAAATTAAAGGTCGTATCATCACTAATACCTGCAAAACTATTGCCAGCTGAGTCATCTACTGCGGTTGAATCTACGCGCAATGCATATTGATTGCTACCAGTTAAGCTATTCGTCGGATTTATATATACCTTATCGTTTACAATACCAATGCGGCCCGCACTTGGGCTGGTAGTTGCGCCATCACTTTCAGTCGCAACGTTAAACACCTCAAAATCACTTGACCCTGTGACATCTCGAACCGTTATATTACCCGTGCTTAATGCCACATTCTCACTAAAATCAATGACGATATTATCAGACATCGATACATTGGTAGCATTATCAGTTGGCGTAGAGTTTGCGCTGTCAAATGTGGGGGCGGTCCCATCTGTACCAGTCCCACTTAAAGAAACGTTATAGGTGGCCTCATCAGAATCATCACTCGTTATTCGCAGGTTGCCTGAAAGCGCACCCTCAGTTGTGGTTTGCATGGTTACAAAAATAGTGCAATCGTCACTAGCTGCTATAGTTTGCCCACCAACAATACATGTGCCACCCGTGATCGAAAAGTCGCTTCCGCCATTAGTTATAGATATTCCAGTTGTTGTTAAATTCCCTGAACCTTCATTTTGTAACGTGAACGTTTTTAGTGAAGGTGCAATGCCATTAGCTTCAATACTGCCAAAGTTTTCGCTTGTGGTCGTCGCGCCGTCTTCCTCCACATCTATCTCAGGTGAAGCGCTGCAAGAACCAACAATTGTACCCAAAAAAAGCGCAGTGCAACTAATAGCAGATATATCCGCTCGACAAGTTCCACTCGGTAACAAACAAGAAACATTCGCAGCAAATACCTTTTGTATCAATAAATCACTATCAACCTGTGTACTCTCGCCTGATACAATCGTTACTTGTTGAGTACTCGGTTTAAGTAACCCTTGCGCGTTCAAAAAGCTTAATGTACTGCGTACGTCTGAACCTGAATTATTCTTTCGTTCACTTTTCACTCTGCCGAAGGGATTAAATGGGTTACTATTCGCGGTATCAACTATCTCAGTTACGGCCTCCATGTGCTCTGTGCCATACGATTGCTGACTCTTTGAAGGGTCGTTTACTGTATCAGCATACGCACCACTGGCAATCAAAGAGGGTACAGCGAGTGCCAAAATGCTTTTGTTAAGACTTGTACGTTCCATGATAATTACTCCTGACAAATTTCAAAAATGAAACTAGATAGTGCGTCTGAGCTTTGTAGCACCTCGGGTGCAGTGCTATTGGTTACAATTGCAATATCGTAAATTTGTTTTACATCTCCTGAAAAAATTAAACGGCTAATTACTTTCCCAGTATTAATATCTAACAGCCAAATGCCACACTGGTTTTCCTCTAACAGCCTTTCATTTGCTGTAAAGTTCATTTTTCCGTCGGATGTACGCAGTGTGCTTGTACCCACAACCATTAAATCACCAAAGAATGTCATCCCTCTCGTGAAGCCCGGGAGCTCAGCCAAAACACGTGTAGTGCCTGTTTTTGGGTCATACACATGAATAGCCCCATCGCCAGATGCACAGTAATAGACTTTCCCCAAATGACACCTCGGTGAATGCGGCATTGAGATCTGCGATTTAATAACTTTATTTTCGAGCACATCAATAAGTACCCCATTACAGCCTAACTCGTCTCTCCACCCTTCTGCTGTATTCGATTGGCTAAAGGCAGTCGCATAACGAGGAGCACCATCAAGCATGGCCATGCCATTTAAATGGCATCGGTTGTCAGGCTTTAATTCAGAAATAAATGAAGGCTTCCAAGCTGAAATAAAACTATAGTCAGGGCTGAGTTTGCACAAACATGAAAACACTGAATTAACCACCCATAATCCTTCGGTACCCCACGCTATATCATGGGCATTAATTAAACCAGTCGATAAGCTGGCCCTTTCAACGAACAAACTATCCGCTGATTTAACACTTTGAACTTGTTCACCTAGTTCGTACCTAAACTGCGTAAGCTCTTTAAGTTCACTGTCTTGTAACTTGCTTGGCAGCGCTTCATAATTATCAAACTCACCGTTAATAATAGCCCTATGCCCACTTTTAGTTTTCTTAAAATCAATCACTTGGTTCAATGTGCCCAGAGTGATCCTATTATCATCGGCATAAAGCCCCATGGGTCTTGGAAACGCTTTTAGTTTTGTTTCTAGCTTGCCACTTTTTGGGCGCACTACGATAAGTCTTTGCGAGTGATAACTAGTCGCCAGCAAAGAAATACCGAGCTGAGACAATATTTCTGGTAAGTTATCACTGTAGGTGCTACTAAAATCTAAACTTTCAGTTTTACAATTCCCACTCGGATTTGAGGTACTCAAAATCATATTCTCCGTTATTCTTTTAGTACTACTTTTTAGTTATGGCTTATCGTGCTTTCTTTAGCTCTGAAATTTAATACGCTATGTGCTGACTTTATGTTTTCAAATAAATGTAATTGGCTTAATGGCTGCGTGACACCACATACTTTCAACTGCGCAATAATGCCAGAGACAATAGCAGCAGATGAGGAAGTGCCTCCAAAATCGGTATATCCACCCAGCGACGTCGACTTTACTAACGTAGGCGCATAATAATCAACGCATTGACCGTAGTTGGAAAACTCGGCTAGATTTCCACCTTTATTGATTGAACCAACCACAACAACCGAATCTAACTCAGATAATTTATTCATTTCACATGCCTTTTGTCTGTTGTTACCAGCTGATGCGACAATGATGGGATCATGTGGAGCCAATGCTAAATCTTTAATAACGGCGGCAGTAATATCAGACAAAAATGGCAGAACCCAACTGCAGTTAACTACATCGGCTTTCATTAACTTAGCCACGTGAAATGCCAATATTAACGAAGAAGTCCATGTTGATACCTGCCGAATAGCAATGAGCTCGCTCGTAGGTGCAAAACCTTCCACTCCAATACCATCTTGCTTCGCTACTATAACCCCAGCGACTTGGGTGCCATGATAATCGACTATTCCTGTCGTACTGGCATCCAGCACATGCTCATCAGCGTCATACTCTAATAATACGGCTAACTCATTAAATTCTGCATGGCTAAAATCAAACCCATCATCAATAATCGCCACTCGAACCCTATTTACTGGTGAATCGCAAAAAGGGGGCTTAAGTGACGATAGTAAGCTATTTTTTGAGTAGACTTCTTTTAAATGAACTTCGTGATTGGCTCTTGGTAACTTTCTAACAGGGGCTATATCTGGCTCCACCGCGACAACATCTTGATGGGCTTTTAATACAGAAAACACATCAAAAAAATGTTCTGTTTCTGGTGTGATCCAATAGACGGTCCCGCCTTGTATCTTGGCAAGAACTTGCACCTGGGTAATTTGACTATGTAATTCTGGGATCTCTTGTTCAGATAGCAAAGATTTGATTATTATTTTTTTATTAAACGCGTACTTTTGACCTTTTTCATCGATTAAAAAGTCATTGCTGTATTGACTCAAAGCAACCGTTTTTTTGTTACTCTGAAAGCGCACTGAATTTACAATAGGCTGAGCAGGTAACCCCGCGACGAATAAGCAAGCAGCTAAAGTGAAGTACACGTTAATTACATTCCAATTAATGTATTTAAATAGTAACAAACGAGTACGTTTCTGACTCTTTAAAATGAAATACATGACACTCCCTTTACTACTACCTAGCTAATCTCGAAACTTTACACACAATATGTAGATACACAGGTTTCTTAACCAAAACCTGCGTATCTACGCGTTAATTTCGTGGCGGATAAATTCCATCTAGTGCAATACAGAAATTGAGTGCCAATGCGGGTTGCATATTCTCATGAGGTTGACCAGCACCCGCCACAGAAAAGCTAGCGCTATTCATTAAATCAACATCATTGTCAAGTGGTGCGGTATACCGTAACACGCCACCACTTATGGCATTATCGAGTGCCAACTTATTATTACTTGGTTCCCCAGTGTCACCTGATTGCAGCACACCCGAAATACTGTGAGTATGCTCAGGTAACTGAGATTCGACCAATGCCACTTGAGTAGAGCCGCCAAAATAAGAGAATGGCCGCAAGGATAAACCTGGGGCTTGCCCTGCATGCATAGGCGCTCGCCCTGCTAAATCAGGCAGGCCAAATGTTGTTCTACCATTTCCTCCAAAACTGGTTCCCAATAAGCTAAAGACTGCTGTCATCTGTCCAATGCTTACAATTTGGCCACTACAAATTGACCAATCTCGAGGACTAAATGTTGCGCCAATAATACGAATTTCTCCAATAAATGGATCTGCCATCTTTTATTCTCCCCTAGTTTCTTGATGGAAAAATGCCTTGCAGGCAAATAACAAAGTGGATCGCCAAGTAAGGCATCATATTATTATGAGGCTCATTACCTCCCGCGGACTCGACAGCTGACTCGCTAAATTCTTGAACTGCACCTGTTACTGTACCGTTTAGATATGCTGTTTCATTTTGTGGACTTTTTGCAAGCACATTACCGATTGCTGTAGATGTGTTTGCACTGTTATTACTTGCCTGTAAGCTATGAGTATGCGTAGGGATTTGACTCGTTTGTAAGGTAACCTCCTCTACACCTGTTTTAGCTGCGAGTGGATAGTTTTGTAAGCCTGGCCCTTGACCAAAATGAACGGGTATACGCCCTCTCATATCAGGTAGCGCAAACGATGAACGTCCATCTCCCCCGTATTGTGCCCCTATAAGCGCAAACAAAGGCTGGTTTTGATTTACTGCCATGATGGTGCCATTACACATTGCCCACTGCCGTGGTGCAAAGGTCGTAGCCATCATCTTTATTTCTCCAATAAATGAATCGGACATGCTTTCTCCTTATTAATTTCTTGGTGGGAAAATACCGTCAAGCGCCATGCAAAAATTCAGTGCTAATAAAGGCTGAATATTCGTATGAGACTGACCTCCCCCCGCGCTAGAAACAACGTCTTGCGCCAGTCCGGTTAGATTTGCAGAACTGCTGTACATAAAAGGCTCTGGTCCACTAAAAGCATCCTTTGAATTAGAAAATACTCTATCGGTAAAAGTTGGGTTATTTATTGCCTCGCTACTGGTCGCTTGTACACCATGAGAATGAGCAGCCATTTCAGCAATACTGAGTGTGACAGTTTCCACGCCATACTGACTACCAGCCGTAAATAGCCTGCTAGGCTCACTTCTCAAAGCTCCTTGCCCGATTGGTGTTCGCCCTCGAAGGTCAGGGAATTTAAAATTACTCCTCCCATCGCCTCCAAATTGCGTTCCAATTAACGCATACAAAGCCCCATTTTGAGAAATTGAAATCACCTGACCATTACAAAGTGCCCAATCTTTTGGGGCAAAATTGAACGCAAATGGCCGTATTTCAGACGTAAACGGTTCAGCCATAAAAATCTCCTTACTCACTTTTGTTAAACGGATAATTTACTTAATTGATTGACTTAACACGCCAACTATCTCTTTTGAGCAATGTGTATCTCATACTCAGTTTCACTATTTGGCGATAAAAACAACTCAGCTTCACCGAATGCCTCATGTACGAGCTTATAGGTACCTTGGCTTAGAGGCTCATTAGCTTTGCCGTTTAACAGCACACTAAACGCATTCCACTCGTCTCCATTAAGCTTTGATTTTTGAACTGATGATATATCAAGCTCCACTTCACCATTTTGACCCACAACTTTTAAAGATGTACCTTGTGCACTTTCAACATTTTCAAACGTAAACTTTTCCATATTCGCCCCCTCTTTACAATTTAACTTAGTCACACACCACTCATTAACTTCACTGGATGCGGGTACCACGCCATAAATTCATATGGCGGGCTTATTGATTCAACTTGAAACCCCAAACGCATATACAATTGCTTGGCTGCATAATTATGTTGTTCAACGGTAAGTGTTAAAGGCGCACCTGACTGCGACGCAGCACTTTGAAATGATTGAATTATTGCCGAGCCAAAGCCATGTCCTCTGGCACTTGGTAGAAAGCCAATGTCGATGATTCGAATTTCATTTGGCCCAAAATCAATGGTTGCTTTACCTATTGCTTCATGGTGTTTTTCAATGATGAAGTACATTGCATTGGGAAACTTGTCTCCATACCCTTGGGTTTGAGCCCGAAATTGCAATTCCACAATAGACTCTACGAAGTCTTTTTCGCCATCAATTAGCTGTAAATCTTGGCGTATCGAATGGTGCAGCCTTTCTAAAAAAGGTTTATCTGCTGTATTTGAGGGTCTTATATTTAGCCCATTTGGTATATTAAGCTTCATTACGTACTTGTCTCCTTAGCTTACTTTTCTACAGCAATATGTTTTTTCTTTTGATGCCATAATTAATTTAAATAGCCACTCATTAACATTACAATCTACAACAAGATTAACTCTTGGCGTATCGCCACTGTTTTTCACTGAATGCACAGCATCAGCATTAATGTACCAAACACTGTTTGCTGCCATAGGAACAGACACACCGTCTACTTGAAATTGAACTTCAGGAGAGATTTCTAACGGGATATGAATACGTGCTTGTGATGAGGCTTCAATACTAAGCCCTGCATCTCGATGGGGTTTAATAGATGAATTAGCATGTAATCGCATTAAACGCACAGACAAAACGTCACATTCGAACCGAGCAATAAGCGCCCTAATTATTGGTAAACCATGTAAATAATGGCTTTCTACCCAGGGGCTTTCACAATTGTGTGAAAAGGATTGTAAAATGATATGGTTATTTAAGTGCTCTTGAGGAACCACTAAAGGCAATACATCCCAGCCACCTTGATAGCACTTTGTATTTACGTGACTTATCCATTCGTGAGACCTAGCCACTTCAAGGTCGTCAGAAAAATTCAACGCTTTAATCGACAAATCTAGTTTTGCAAATGCCAACACAGGTTCAGACATGTAACTTCCTTTTACTACACAATTAAAAAATGTAAAAACCTCTCCACAATTAGTCCATAGTTTTGCGTTACGGTTAATTGCTTTAAAATAAATAATTACATAAAAATCTCTAATTCCAAATTACAGCACATTACACCTAGATTAATATTCGATATTCACACGCTTAGGTCGTACTTACTTTATATAAATCGTATAATTTTACAGCACAACCCTATACAACCATAGTGTACTTTTTATAACAATCCATTATTGATAATCCATTTCTATAGAACGAACTTCTTGCTGGGTAATTTGTTTTAGTAAATAGCTTAATTTTTCTGCTTTTAGTTTATTCCGCTCAGCGAACCCTATGAACTGCCGCTCTGAATGGATCAGTTCTGGTAAAATCGTCACAGGTAAATTAAATTGAGAAATGATTTTTTCAGCCCAACGCTTATCGATTAATATAGCGCCAACACGATTAGACGCCAGTATGTCAAAGAGTGCTCTTGCGTCTTCGTCCGACCCTTCATAATAAGAACGCTTAACAATCACTGCGTTTATATCAGATAACACCTCTATGACTTCGTCTGGATATGGGTACTCTTGTGCAATCACCACACTAAAAAACGGGAGAGATTTAATTTTTTCAAAGGTTAAGTGACGGTTGTTTACATTGACCGCTAATGCCATCTCCCACACAGATACCGTGTGTTCCACTAAATTTAGCGAATCAGAGCTATCTATGTGCAAAGTAAAATCATATTTTCCAGCATGTACATCATCTATACATCGCCGGTAAGGCAGCTCTGAAAATGAGGCGGAAATGTTTGCATTGCCCAGCGCATATTTGAGTATATCAACTTGAATGCCTTTTGCGCCGACCTCAGGCTCCACATAACTAAAGGGCCACCACCGTGAAAAGCAAAAACTATATTCTTCGCTTTGTGCATACGCACTGCTTTGGTATAGCCATAACAAAGCAATTAGCCATCTCATTAGTTGCACCCAAACTTACCCTACGACTTAATTAAGCGTAATAGGTTTTAGGTCAGGTGCAACCTGGGCCAATCATATTTTAGGAAGAACTTGAACTGCAAAAAAACACATGGCTATCGCACAAGACATCATAAACCATAATTTTGCATACTTGCTCTGCTGACAAGCATTGTAATAACACTGTGTAGGGTGATCTGGGTCGATTAATATAAAGGTCGGTTCATTTGACTGAAAAGAACGAGTAAGCTGCTCTCTGTAAGCTGTTTGGCAGGCATAAGACTCACCCATAAACATAAACTCAACCAATAAACTCGGCTCTCCAAGTATTTCAATTGGCCCTGCTTTGTGCTGTTTAATTTTAACTAGCTTAGTTACCTGAACTTGACGCCACACCCGCTTTTTTAAACGTTTCCTTTTCGCCTGCCAAAATAGTAACGAGGTTAATACCAGCATCGCGATAACTAACATGAGCACCCAGTTCATAATACCAGCCTATAAACCAACTGAGCAGTCAACAGATCACTCAGCGCCATTCCGACCGACTTAAAAACAGTGATATCTTCTGGCATTCGGGTAAAATTAAGCCGGTGTAGTTCACTGAGTTCACCTAAAATATGTGACTTTGCAATGGCCCCTTCAGATATAGGTAATAACACTTCACCAGCCTCATTGAGAACATTGACCCGACTATCAACAAATACCTTCGCACGGCAAATAGTAACTGTGTCGCACTCTCTTGCATCCTTATGATGATTACCAATTAAATCAACATGACACCCAGGCTTTAACCAACTGCCCTCAAATAAAGGCGCATGTGATCCAGTGGCACAGCTAACAATGTCCGCACTGCTTAATGTAGCTTCGTCAGCAGCGCCCACACAAAATTCAATATGTGTAAACTTACTTGCTAAAGTGCGTAGCAACGAGGCTGCTTTATCTTTATTACGTGCAACCACTGTGACTTTATTTAATGATCTTACGCTAATATGCGCCTCTATCATGTAAAGAGCCAAGTTACCTGAGCCAAAAAATACGAGATGACGACTATCGGTGCGCGACAAATACGCACAAGCCAATGCAGACACACCCGCAGTTCTCCATAAGGTCACACTCGTTCCGTCAATCAAAGCAAGAGGTTCACCATGGGTACGGTCAAATAACATTATTTTTGAGTAAAGACTTTTAAATCCACTGTCGACATTATTCGGAAAATACGTAAACGATTTTACCGAGATCACTTCATCATTCCATGCCGGAAGAACCGCAAATGCATCATGGTTATTTTCACATTCACTGAGTGTAAATACTTGTCGAGGTGGCGTACCCGCAGGTTTTGCGAATCCAACTTTCAATGCAGCTATAACGGCATCAAAATGTAAGTTGCTGTGTACTTGTTGCTCTGAAATTATATGCATTTCCCTTCACTCCAAAATGAACTTTTTTGGGGCGAATGTTAAACACTCATACCCGTCGCGTGTTACCAATATGTCATCTTCAATTCTCACACCACCCACCTCTGGAATATATATTCCAGGCTCAATTGTGATCACATTTCCCGTGTCCAACCGAGCCTTGTTTTTTGTGGTGATAAAAGGCGCTTCATGTAAGAACAGGCCTAGACCATGGCCAATTCCTTTGCCACTATATTTTTGATAGCCACCAGCACCCATTATGTTCGCTGCTGCATCGTTTACAGTGGCACACTCTACGCCGCTACATACCTCACTCACAGCTGCTGTATGTGCTTTGAGCACGGTATCAAACATATGCTGCTGCTCTTGCGTTGGGGTTTTATATACATAAGTGCGAGTCATATCTGAACGATATCCATTTACTACCGCACCAAAATCAACAAGAATAAAGTCGCCTTCTCGCAGCTGTACGTCACTCGGTTTGCCATGAGGAAGTGCACTTCGAGTACCAAAAAGTAATATGGTTTCAAAACTGACCCCATCAGAACCTAGTTGCTGCATTCTATAATCAAGTGACGCTGCCAACTGCTTCTCTGTGATCCCAGCTTTTACCTGTTCTAGTGTATCTGCCAACGCCGCATCTGCTATTTCTGCCGCTTTGCGAATACACTTCACCTCCCAGTCATCTTTAATCGACCTTAGCTCTTCGATAAGACCAGTAATAGGCTGTAGCTGACATTTTAAATCACGAGTAATATCTTGCCACATCGCGACGGTCACATATGCAGCATCAAACCCAATAAGGCCGGCATCAGTTATAAGCCTATTTATGCATACACCTAACGCTTCATTCTCTCGGTCTCGGCATATTACGTTACAGTTATGCGACTCTTGTTTTGCGCGATTAACATATCGATAATCTGTGATCAGAGTATAAGAGGTATGAGAAGCGATCAAGTAAGCAGCATTTCCAGTAAATCCGGTTAAATACTGAATATTTTCATGACCAAAAACAAGCATAGCTGTGAGGTCATTTTTAAGAAGTTTATGAGAAAACTCGGTTTGACGATTGGAGTAAATAGTAACCATTGCGCTATGTAATTGTGTACAAGTGAGTCACAACATAGCGCAATATTAAATTGTATACAATATTAAATATTCAAATTATTATTTACTATTGGCTTTGTTCCATTTTAACCAAAAGCTGCTTGATGTCATCTTTAGCCCCTGTGATGTGCTTTTTTAAAAAGTCACAGGCTGCGTTAATATCTTTAGTTTTACAGAACTCTAGTAAAGTACGATGCTCCTCTGGTGCTGTTTTTATACCACCAGCTAACAAAATATGCATACGCACATAGCGTTCAGAGTTTTTGCCGTACATCGCTACTAATTCTGCGGTTTGTGGCCGGTTTGCTTTACTGTAGAGCTTGACATGAAATTCAGCATTGAGTTTACCTGTAGCTAACTGGGTATCCCCAGCCGCTGTCGCCTCTTCTAAATCATATAAGATGGCTTCAGCCTCTAACAAATCTCTTGGCGTAAGATTAACAATTGAATGGCGCAGTAGTTCAGCTTCCAGCAACGCCCGCAAATCAAATATTTCGTCAATCTGATCTGCACTCAGCATTGTTGCAGTGGCCCCTTTATGGGCTTCAAAATTAACTAGTCCTTCAGCTTCTAGCTGCAAAAGTGCTTCTCTAACAGGAATACGGCTCACATTTAACTCTTCAGCTAATGCGGCCTGACGCAATGGTTCACCCGCTTTAATTTCTCCAGATAAAATCTTTTCTCTGATTGCTTCTGCGACAAGTTGCGTGCGTGTTTTATGCTCAATTCCCATGAGTACCCCTTAAGCTACATTTGGCATACATTATACATGCATCAGACTTCACTGCTACATTTGACGGTTGTATAAAAATATCCAAGTGTATTTGTTATCGTTATTCGATTGATTATAAGGGGCATTTTAAGTTAATCAATGCGCTAAATGTCTTAGTGTACCCCCCCTCGACATAATGCGATAGACTGACTATGGCAGACCTCGCCCGCTATGGGTTAATTCGTTTCCAAACCTCTTTTTCTACCAACTTTCCATTTTCGTGCAATGTGTGGTGCCATAAGTCACCTTCCACGATATAAGTGAACGCCATGGTTTTTCCCAAAATAGACTCAACATTGCCATATTTAACGTGTTCAATAAATCGGCCTTTATCAAGCGTGTAAGTGCCGCCACCAGCATACAAAAACTTACCATCACGCTGGGTAATATAATTAAAATGGCCCTCAGATACGATTTTAACTGAGCTCAACTGTGGCGCTTGTGCTTCAACCAGTCCGTTGTCAGTTGCATACTGTCCTTTGACGTACTGCCAAGTACCTATTAGAGGGTTTGCGCAGGCAATACTTAGATTTAACGCCAACACAGAGAAAGTAATTAATTTTAACATTGTATCTAATCTTCTGATTTTATTATTCATTATTAGAATTAATATTACATACTTACTGTGCGTATTCACGTGAGATAGTTTCATAGTGAAAAACACAACCACACATCTGTTAGTTTTTTTTATCTATTCGGTCTATTACATAGTAGGTGTAGCAACCATTGTAAAAATAGGAAAGTCGTGCCAATAACAACAAAAGCAAGTTTATTAAAAACAAGACTCATCACTCACCTATTGACACTGTGTGCATTTGTTTTTTTACACATGAAAGAGGCACAGCCTGCCGAAGCGCACTATATAAATTTTGCTGAGCTATCAAAAGCTCAGCAGGCGACAGTCAACACTTGGGTAAACCACGCAATTCATGCTACAGAACATGCTCTTGGGCAGCTCAAACAAAGCCATATAATAATTGAGCTCTACCCTAAGTATTTTACTTTAGAGCCTGTGCCTTGGGCGAGTGTCATTAGAGGCAACCAAGATGGTGTTGAATTGCATTTTAATCGCTATGCAAGTGCAGCTACTTTAATACAAGATTGGACTTTATATCATGAGCTTGCTCATTTATATCATCCACTATTTAACTATCAAGATTTTTGGGTGAGTGAGGGGTTGGCGACCTATTTACAAAATGTCATTATGTTCAACGCAGGTCTGATTTCACGTGCAGAGTTCACCCATAGGCTTTGGAGCGGTTTGCAACGCGGTAAACTACAAACACGAAGCATCAATCATAAACTTTACGCGGTCACAGAAAATATGTGGTCCTTAAAGGCCCAACAACGAGTCTACTGGACTGGGGCAGCTTTTTTTATAGAAGCCGAAATTGCACTCAACTCGCAGCGCTCACCTCGATACACCGTGTCTGAGTTATTAAAGCAATACCAAAAATGTTGTCGCAGCCAAAATATGCAAGCCAAAGCATTTATGTCTGAACTCGACAAAATAAGTCAAACAGCCATATTCAGTAACTTGTATCAAAAATACAAAGCCCGCACTGACTTTCCAACAATTACAAAAGAACAAATCAGCCAGCTACACTTTTAAACACCTGATTTAAAATACCAATTTAAAGTGCAGCTGTTCTTTTTGAACACACTGTGTACACACATTGATCGATACTCACCTCTATTTACGTAATAAACTCCATTAATTATTTAACACATCTATATTTTAATGCATTTTAAAGAACCCGATATCTCCCGCATCATAGAAATGGCATGGGAAGACCGGACACCCTACGAGGCCATAAACACACTATATGGCTTAACTGACAGCCAACTGGTTACATTTATGCGTAAGCATGTCAGCAATACCAGTTTTAAAGTCTGGCGAAAAAGACATAGAGGACGCAAAAACAAACATTTGCAATTGAGGAGCAGTCAGGTGAGTCGCAGCCACTGTAGTACACAATACAAGCCTAGATAAGCATGTTAAAAGCTGACACAACTGAATGAAAGTAACTAGATAAGAGAAATAGTCACCCAACAACGTAATTAATACGACATTATGACGGTCTTCTTACCTACAGTAGTAAAACTTTTGCTAGTATTACAAACAGTTGTGCTTTTAAACAATCTTAGTAGGTATCAAATTGGACTATTTATCGACACTAAAAGTAAAAACGCGGTTGGGCATAGGATTTGGATTTATTTTAAGCTTGCTGATCCTACTCACTGTAATGGGCATTATTAAGGTTAACTTTATTGACCATACACTGTCTGAAATCACCGATGTAAACTCTGTAAAACAAAGATATGCAATTAACTACAGAGGCAGCGTACACGACCGGGCTATCGCCATCAGAGACATCGCAATGGCCCGTTCACCTCAAGAAATCAATAAATTTGAAGCAGAAATAAATGAGCTCGCTCACTTTTATAGCGAGTCTGAAAGCAAAATGAATCAAATGAAATCCAGTGGCGTGTTTTTTTCTCGACAAGAGCAAAATATATTAAACAAAATTGATAAAATCCAAGCCGATACACTTCCTCTTATCACACAGATCATCTCAGACAAAAGAAACGGCGAAGTAATGACAGCGACAATACTCGATGAAGCACGTCCTGCATTTGTCAATTGGCTTAATACAATCAATGAATTTATTGATTTTCAAGAGACCAAAAACCAGCAGCTTACACCTGAAGCTCGCTCCGTTGCTGGCGGGTTCCAAGAATTAATGTTATCTCTGTGCGCTTTGGCTATCGCGATTTCGATTTTTGTTGGGTTTATGATCGAACGTAGTTTTCGCTCTTCGCTAGGCGGCGAACCGTTTGAGGCAGAACAAGCCATAAAAGCAATGGCGAATGGCTCATTAACCCATACGAATACAGATCATCCTACAGGCAGTATTCTCCATTCTTTATCCGAAATGAGTAAAACACTTACAACCACAGTTCGTAACATCGTTACAGCATCACAAAATGTGTCAGTGCAGGTCAGTGATGTTGCTCAAGGTTCAGCCTCTGTGTTAGATGCGGCACGCCAACAAGCGTCTTTGACTTCCGATACGGCATCTAAGCTCTCTGATATGCGCCACAGCATTGACCAAGTTTCGCAAATTGCGCAGTTAACCGAAAACAACTCATCTATGACCACCGATAATGCAAAACAAGGCCGAGAGCTGGTATTTGATGCAGCGCAAGAAATGGAGAAAATTTCAGCCACCGTCGATGAAGCGGTTACCCAAGTTAAAAAGTTAGAATCTCGTACCAAAGAGATTGGCGGTATCGTAAATGTCATTAGTGGTATTTCGGAGCAAACAAATTTACTTGCACTCAATGCCGCAATTGAAGCTGCACGTGCAGGTGAAACCGGTAGAGGTTTTGCTGTAGTCGCAGATGAGGTACGTCAATTAGCTCAAAGAACCGGAGAGGCAACTTCTCAAATCGAAACCATGATCTCAGAGGTACAATCAGAGACAGCCGCTAGTGTAACAGCAATGGAAACCACTCAACCACAGGTTCTTAGTGGTAAAGAACGCACAACCAAAGCCAGTGAGTTATTGGAGAATATTGAAGAACAAGCCGCTGATTCCTTAAAGCGTATCAAAGAAGTTGCCAAGGCCACATCAGATCAGGTCAATGTCGTCGGCGATATTAGCAGTGCTATGGAGCAGATCTCAACGATGTCGAGTGATGCGATACAATCAATGCAAAACAATGAAAAAGCCGTAACGTCGCTCAATAGCCTATCAAGCCAACTCAAAGGTGAAGTCGAGTATTTCAAAATTTAACCATGGTAACACCATGGAAGCTAAGTATTGAGCTGGTGAAAAAACACCCACCGGCTCTAAATTTTACTGATATAATCAAGTTAATTGGCGATACTCCTGGGGATCAAATATGTTGCTAAGTTCACTTAGTGTAATGTTGACAACGCTCATGAGTCCCGCTGAACTATTTGGTGCCTTAAATGAGCTAAAATCGCTCAATCAACGCTCACCCCACCAAGCCATTAGTTATTACCAAACCATTATTCCACACATTCCAACATCGCCATCAAAAGGGTCCATAGAACTTCACCTTGCGGGCATGGAAGCAGCGATACGAACTGATACACCCGTTCTAGTTCGCTCCGCATTAAAAGTCGCGTCACAATATGACTGGTTAACCAGTATAGAACACGGGGAATTTAATATATTTGTACCCATGGCAATTTATCATCGCAGAATAGGTGATCACAGCTACGCTGAATACTTAAACAAATGCGCATTAACTTATGCTAAATCAGAGCAGCAACTGAGCAAAGTAGTTAGCAATTTGTCTGTCATCTATCGTTATACTGAACAACACAACAAAGCGATTCAATTACTTAAAGAACAATTAAATGTGGTCAGCACAAAGAGTATTAAAGCGGGTTTATATAACAATTTGGGGAATTTTTATCAGTTACAAAGCCGATATATTGACGCTAAATCCGTATATAAAAAAGCGTTTTTAATTCACAGTATGAATAATAACGCTTTTCTGTCTTCCAGTGTGGGGCTCAACCTTTTAAAAACCATGATATCTACATCAAACTGGTCCGCTTTTTCACGGTTTGAGCCTGCCGTCAATCAATTTGTTGAGCAAAGTGAGCATCCAGATTTCATTGCGTATCTTTACTGGCAAAAACTCATCGTCAGCGTAAAACACCAAGATAAAAAACTTACTACTGAACAGGTTAAAAAACTCAAAGAAAGTATGCCGCTCCTGCACACAACAGAGGTTTCCCCCTCTATCACTGAGTTCGTCAATCTTATCAATCATAGTGAACTAGCCAATGCATGGCGTATACTTATTAACCAACCGCACGAGCCAATTCGAGAACAAGTCGTAAGTAGAATTCCCGTGGCACTCCCATGTACCAAAAATAATGCTGCTTAAATGGTCTGTCCTTGTCGACTCTGCTTAAAAGCCATAAATACGGTTTCATTAGTTGCTAATTCTCATTATAATTGCAATCAATTAATATCAGTAAGTGAGTAAAAATGAATAACAAAGAGCTATACGCAAGCAACCCGTTGACTGGGGTAAAATTAGAGCAAGTTGTTATTGAGTTGGTAGACCAGTATGGATGGGAGATTCTGCATGCTTACTTACAATTAAATTGCCTAAAGACTAACCCAAGTATTGAATCAACCGTAAAGTTTTTAAAGAAAACGGTATGGGCACAAGAAAAAGTTGAGAATTTCTACTTATATCGTCTTAAGAATTTACCAAAACCTGACGATGTGCAATACGAACTGCCGCCACGTGATCGAATTATACCCGAGGGACAAGTACCTGGCACACCGTGTGAATTAAGCTTTACTGACGCGAAACGAATTCAAGAAAAGAAAGCCGCAAAAGACAGAGCCAGAACACGTAAACAACGCTCTACGCCACAAAACCCGTGGGGAAACTAAATACAGTTCAGACCTGATATAACTAGATTATGTGCATTAGTTATGACTTGTGATGCCAGCTTTGACGCAGAATATCAGTTAGTTAGTAATAAAAAAGGAAGGCATTTATATGCCTTCCCACTTAATTTAAAATTGCTTTATTACTTTAACTTGATCTGTCACGGCATCCGATGACACAAACCCAATTGTGTCGGGGTTGGCCGATATCATTTTAAGTACCTCAGCATCATTTGACACTTCTTTCGGTGGTGTACCCTTACCTGTAAATATCAACTTTGACCAATATGCTTTCAGTTGAGCCGACGACTTGTTTAGTACTTTATCGTTAAACTCATCCGTAACCGCACTGCCCGCTTCTTGAGATATCGGGATCACTTTATTACCATTTGAAAACGACTTCTCTTTACCCGTAAAAATTCGTTTAATAGTCGATGATTCAAAACTGCTTCCATTACTTGGGTGTACAATGACTGACACAGCCGCATAAGCAGAACTTGCCGTGGTTAATAGCAATAAACACATTAATTTTTTCATGATCTATTCTCCTAAAAAACCACATCAATACCGATTGTCAAAGCTTCACTATCTCCAGCAACCGCCAGTGATACTGAGTCATCTTTAACTTTGTCGTACTGTACTTTAAATGCCGCAGATGGGTGAAAATCCCAACGAACACCTAAAGCTTGTGTGTCGTGCTTTTCTGCATCCTCGCCTTCCCCCTCAAAATTAGAAACCATTACATAAGGGGTAAAGTCATTAATTCTATATCCGGCACTTATCATATACGTGTCTAGGTTCCCATCAAGGTCCAACCGGTTAAACTCGGTTAAAACAAAAAAGTTACCAAAATCAGCATTGGCCGCTAAGCCATAAAACTTACCTTCCCGAGAATCTTTGCCATTCCACATCGAAGCTTCCCCATTACGGAACCTTCTATTTGTATACTGCATATGTGTTGCTCTGAGCTCTAACCAGTCATAGCTAAGCTGCACTACACCACCTAAAATATCTTCCCAGATCTCTCTGGTCGGTGTTTGAAAGAAAAAGTCTGATAACAGCTTGTTCTCTTCATCATCTTCACGACCTGTATAGATATTGGCAGAAATACCCCAATCTCCAATTGAGCCGTTATAAAGTAGATTGACCCCTTCGTAGTTAAATATTTGCCATGTGTAGTTATCTGCGGGTGCACGCATCCACACATATGCATATCCAACATCATAAAAGTCAGAGTAATAAAACAGTGGTAAACGCTTTTTACCAGCCTGAATGGTCCAACTATCATTAATGTCATACGACACATATGCCCATTCAAATTCGGCATCATAATCGTTAGCACCACGGGCAACAATTTGACCTGTAACACTTAAGCCTTCTCCCAAATCACCACTCACTTGTAAGCCAATTAATGACTCTGGTGAAAAAGAAAAGTCTTCTTTATAAGCACTCACAATGGGATAGTCTGCTAAGAATGTCGGTTCGAGTCCAAACTGGGGCACACCTGACCCGTTTAGCACTTTACCGCCATTAATACTTGCAAAACCGGATATATTGACCTCTGCGTGAAGCGCCGTTGAAGTCAAAGCTGCAATCAAGAGAGTATATTTTAATTTCATAGATAGCTCCGCTAATCTAGGGTTATTGGCAAGCTAAGTATAGTTAAACATCCGAAAAAGAAAGTTTTATTGATAAAAATTGGATTGATACTAAGCTTTAGACAGATGTTGGATACATCAGTTATAGGCACAAAGCCTTATGTACCGACTTATCTGGTCGTATATCACAACCAAGATGTTGTAATATTGTTAGCTTACAAGGTGTTATATGTCATTATTATTGCATTCAAAAAATTTAAGTATCTCAAAAAAGATACACGCTATAACGATTGTCGCGGTAGCCGCTTTTGTTGTGTTGGTGATGATCAACTACAACTCTATGCAAGCAAATCAGCAATCACTCGATGAGCTTGAAAATCAAACATACAAACTACTAATATTGACATCGAAAAATGTAACAATGATGCAAGCATTAGATGAAACATACACTCAGTCGGTCACATTTGGAGATGCAGAACTCATTGATAAAGCACAAGGTGTTAGTAGCACTTTACTCGAAAACCTCGAATTAATTCCTGATCTCAGCAACAAGTTCCCGACTACCAGCACCATCAATGACATCAAGAAGTACGAAATAATCGCCAGAAACATTGCAAACAGCATGATTGATGGCACTGCCGACTTTGCAACCCTGCCCCAAAAGGCAAAACAAAAGAGTGACTTGTTTGAGTCAATCATCGACACGTTGAGCCAAGACCAAAAACGTGCCGACAATCGGTTTTTTGAACTTGTAAACAACACCAAAGCCAACGCAGACAGTGCATTAACTAAAATGTTCATTGTGACCATTGTATCGTTATTAATTGTTATTGTGCTCGCAGTTTTAATCGCTAAAGGAATTAGTTCAGCGGCTAAAGAAGCAGCTGGTAACTTACATTTACTGGCGGAAGGCAAAGGGTCATTAAGTTCACAACTTACCGTGCATTCTGCTGATGAAATAGGCCAAGTATCTCGCAACTTTAATGCGTTTGTTAATTTGCTTAGGTCCACAGTTGTTGACGTTGTTGCTGTGGTCGAGCCACTAACGCAAAATTCAACGCGGTTAGTCCAAGGGATGCAATCTGCTGAACAGGCGACCCAACAGCAGTCAAGTGATGCTGAAGTTGTTCGTCAATCAATGGAAGAAATGAAGCAGAGCGTTGGCGATATTTCGCAGTCAGCGGCTAATGCATTCCAAGCGGCTGAGTTGGCGGAAAACGCGGTCGACGAAAGTATGAAACAAATTAATGTGTCTGTTGCGCAATCACAAGACTTAAGTGAAGAAATCAATAAAGCAGCAAACACCATAAATAAACTGGCAGATGATACGCAGAACGTAACACAAATTCTAAACGTTATTACCTCAATTGCAGAGCAAACCAACTTACTGGCACTCAATGCCGCAATAGAAGCAGCACGAGCTGGTGAACAAGGCCGAGGTTTTGCGGTTGTAGCTGATGAAGTGCGAGAACTTGCATCAAGAACGGCAAAATCAACCAACGAAATACGAGAGCTCATTAGCATTCTAACTGTCGCAGCATCTGACTCAGTAACGGCTATGACCAGTGCAAGAGACATGGCAACCAATAATGCACAAGCAGCAGAGGCAACAGGGACATCAATTCAGCTTATTTCAGAGCAAATACTCGCCATAAATGGCATGAATTCTCAAATTGCTACAGCGACTGAAGAACAAACCTCTGTCGCAGCGATGGTGGTAGACAACGTTTCTAACATGCATA
The DNA here is from genome assembly GCF_003590335.1 of Pseudoalteromonas sp. MSK9-3. Lineage (GTDB taxonomy): Bacteria > Pseudomonadota > Gammaproteobacteria > Enterobacterales > Alteromonadaceae > Pseudoalteromonas. The sequence goes on from NZ_MIET01000011.1 coordinate 130,448, forward strand.
GCTCATTTGAAGAAACCATGAATTCGTTATCACAGGTAGGCGATGTTGCTCAAAACCTCCATAAATTATCAGACAACTTATTGAGTTCGACTTCTAAATTTAAGATTTAAGATTTAAGGTTTAAGGTTTAAGGTTTAACCAATTAGTAATTAATATAAAAGCCAGCTGCTCGCTGGCTTTTTAAATGATGAAAGCCCTGTTTCATCATTATAAAAATGACTTATCTTGATTATACGGTACATTCTCTGAAAATAAAAAAGCCTAAGCATTGAGCTTAGGCCTGTTGTGTAGAGTCAAACTTAACTAATCAAATTATTTGATAAGCTCTAACCCACCCATATAACCGCGTAGCGCCTCTGGCACAATAATACTGCCGTCAGCTTGCTGGTAGTTTTCTAATATAGCCACTAGCGTCCGGCCAACAGCTAAACCAGAACCATTCAATGTATGTAGCAGCTCTGGCTTTTTCTCGCCCTGACGACGGAAACGCGCTTGCATGCGTCGAGATTGGAAATCCCACATATTTGAACAAGAAGATATTTCTCTATACGTGTTTTGTGCTGGTAACCACACCTCTAAATCATAGGTTTTACATGCGCCGAAGCCCATATCTCCAGTACATAATACAACCTTACGATAAGGCAGTTCTAATATTTGTAGAATTTGCTCTGCATGGCCTGTTAACTCTTCTAGTGCAGCCATAGAATCTTCTGGCTTCACTAACTGTACGAGTTCGACTTTATCAAACTGATGCTGACGAATTAACCCTCGCGTATCACGACCATAACTGCCTGCTTCACTTCTAAAACATGGAGTATGTGCAGTCATCTTAACTGGCAGTTCTTTTTCGTCAAAAATTTCATCACGTGCGCAGTTTGTTAGTGGTACCTCTGCCGTTGGGATCAAGCTAAAACCATCTTGCTCAACACCATCATCACTCACTAACCCTTTGGTATGAAACAAATCTTCTGCAAACTTAGGTAATTGTCCGGTACCAAGTAAACTGTCTTTGTTTACTAAGTAAGGTACATACATTTCTGTATAACCATTTTTGTCTGAGTGTGTATCCAACATGAGTTGTACAAGTGCACGATGCATACGTGCTATACCACCACGCATTACAGTAAAACGAGAACCCGTTAGCTTTACACCCGCTTCAAAATCTAACCCTTTGTCTAACGCTTCACCTAAGTCAACGTGATCTTTGGGTTCAAAATCATATTTCTTTGGTTCACCCCACTTCAATATCTCAACGTTCTCGTCTTCATCTTTACCAGCAGGAACTTCATCAGCTGGCAAATTTGGTAACGTCATTGCTATATTATTTAGTTCAGCCAAAATCTTATCTTGCTCTGCTTTTGCTGCACTAAGTTGGTCACCTAAGTTAGCAACGGCATCAAGTAAAGGTTGAACATCTTCACCTTTTGCTTTTGCTTGGCCAATTGCTTTGGAGCGACTATTACGTTCACTTTGTAATTCTTGAGTTTTTGTTTGTAGTGCTTTGCGCTGTTCTTCCAGAGCATTAATTGTCGCCACATCCAGATCATAACCACGCTTCGCTAAACGTGCTGCCGCTTCTGTAATATCTTGACGTAAATATTTTGAATCTAACATTTGCTATTTCTAACCTTTTTGCATGACCAAGCAAAGGCCTAACCAAGCCATAAAAATACACACAACGACGTTGAGTGTCACATTAAGAGCCATCTTCAGAATATGACCTTGCTGTAATAACAGCACAGAGTCCATCGAAAATGTTGAAAACGTTGTCAATGCGCCTAAAAAGCCAATCCCTAATAAAGATTTAGCAGGGCTTACGGTAATAACTTGCTTTTCTATAAGACCGTACAATATTCCCATTAACAGTGAACCAAGAATATTAACGGTCAATGTACCAAAAGGGAATCCCCTACCAAGCAGTTTTAGTGTCATATCACTAATAAAAAACCGTAAACATGCTCCCAGCGCGCCGCCAAGCGCTATTGTAAGATACATTTTAATCATCTTGATATCTTTTTCTATCACTTTGCAAGTTTTGCTGCTGCAAATAGTCTAGTTTGGATTTAATCTGCTTTTCCAACCCTCTATCGGTTGGATGATAGTAGCTTCTATCTTGTATTTCAGGTGGAAAATAATTCTCCCCCGCAGCAAACGCGCCTATTTCATCATGCGCATAGCGATACTCTTCACCAAACCCAAGCTCTTTCATCAAAGCGGTAGGTGCATTACGTAAGTGTGGCGGAACAGGTAAATCAGGATCCGTCGCAGCATCTCGTTTGGCTTGCTTAAATGCCACATACACCGCGTTGCTTTTCGGTGCACTGGCCAAATAAATGGTTGCTTGTGCTATCGCACGCTCCCCTTCACTTGGGCCCACTCGTTGATATATGTCCCACGCATTTAACGCAACTTGCATTGCTCTTGGATCTGCATTTCCAATGTCTTCTGTCGCAATCGCAAGTAACCGTCGAGCAACGTATAGAGGATCTCCACCTCCGGCTAATATTCGAGAAAACCAATACAAAGCAGCATCAGGACTGCTTCCTCGCACTGATTTATGAAACGCCGAGATCAAGTCATAGTAGATATCGCCACCTTTATCATACTTTGCAAGATGCGTTGGTAGTATATGTTTTAACACCGTGGCGTTAATAACCACGTTTTTATCGTTGCGCTCAGCCAAATCAACGGCTTGCTCCAGCAAATTTAGCGTTTTACGTGCATCCCCACAGCTGGCTTTTGCGATGGCGCTCAGAGCTGCGGGGTCAATGTTGATCTGTAGCTGACTCAATAGCGTGTCTTGTGAAATAGCACGGGTCAACACTAACTCCAGTTCACTGTCGGTTAATGCTTTTAACGTGTACACGCGCGCTCTTGATAATATGGCATTATTAAGTGCAAAACTGGGGTTCTCTGTGGTAGCGCCAATAAAAATGAACGTACCATCTTCGATATGCGGTAAAAAAGCATCTTGTTGTGACTTGTTAAACCGATGTACCTCATCTACAAATAACAAGGTACGCTTACCTTGCATCAACCGTTCTTTTGCTAAGTTCACAGCATCACGTATATCTTTTACACCCGATGCTACAGCCGATAACTGAGTCAGTTCCGCATCAGCATGATGCGCAATAATTTCAGCCAATGTTGTTTTGCCAACGCCTGGGGGCCCCCACACAATTAAACTGTGACAGCGGCCAGCCTGTATGGCTTGATACAACGGCTGCGTAGACTCTAATATATGACTTTGACCAATATAATCTTGCAGGCTTGTTGGTCTCATACGGGCGGCTAATGGCCTAACATCCGGAGCAAAGTTAAATCCAAGGTTAGTCACGCTTTATCACTCACCTTGAGTTTGGTCGTCAACGACAACACCTTCAGGGATGTTAAACGAGAACAATGAACCTGCTAATTTGCCATTCACACGGCTGTCTTTAAAAGTAAAACTTGATACCTGCCCAGACAAGTCTGTCACCTTAATAGCAGACAAGTTCTGCGCTTTATTGAATGCAATATCGAGTATCTCGACCTGAGAATCAATGCCCGGTTTTGGCGTAATTCTGTAGCCTTGTGCAATGTCACTAATTTGATATTTTTCCCATTGCGCTGAATCTCGAGTAGTAAGGAGTATAAAAGGGGTGGTATCAATAAGCCCATTGGTTTTCATTACCGTCACCTGCTCCGAAAACGCATCAAAATAGAATGTTTTCTCGCCATCTGACACAAATAACGTTTCATCAGGAGATGCTTGTTCCCAGCGAATTTTTAAAGGGTGAGCTAATGCAATCGTTCCCTGCCCAGATTGTAGTAATGCACCCTGCTCATCTTTAACTTGTTGGCTAAACTTCGCTTCAAAACTATTCATTGAGGCAAGCTTAGCTTTTAAATCATCAGCTGCAGAAGCCCATACTTGTGAACTCAATATCAACCCAAAGGCCAATACTGTCGGTTTAATAAAAATCGTATTTAACATTTTTGTTTGAAAGGTCATTAATTTACTCCACCTTTTGGTACTAATACTTCTCTGGCACCGTTATGGCCTGGTGCACTAACAACACCAGATGTTTCCATTTGTTCTACTAAACGTGCCGCTCTGTTATAACCAACACGTAATTTGCGTTGTACGCTTGAGACAGAAACTTTACCACTTTCAATAACAAAGCTAACGGCTTCGTCATAGAGCGGATCTGACTCATCGTCACTATTCTCTGCGGCTTCACCTGGCAATAGAATATCTTCAGTTGCCTCACCACATAATATTTCTTCAATATAATTTGGTTTTCCGCGCGCTTTCCAATCATTTACCACCGCGTGTACTTCATGGTCATCAACAAATGCACCATGAACACGAATTGGTACACTGGTACCAGGTGGTAAATAAAGCATGTCGCCCATGCCTAATAAGTTTTCTGCGCCTTGCTGATCTAAAATGGTACGTGAATCAATCTTGCTAGATACCTGAAACGCCATTCGAGTTGGTATATTCGCTTTTATCAAACCGGTAATAACATCAACAGAAGGCCTTTGCGTCGCAAGAACAAGATGGATCCCAGCCGCACGCGCTTTTTGTGCTATGCGTGCAATCAACTCTTCCACCTTTTTGCCCACAATCATCATCATGTCAGCAAACTCATCAATTACCACTACAATACTCGGTAATTTATCTAGCTCTTCAGCTTCGGTAGCCATACCATCGGTATCTTTAAATAGAGGATCTAAAATAGGGTGGCCAGCTTCTTTTGCATCTTTAACTTTTTGGTTATAGCCCTTTAAATTTCGAACACCTAGCGCCGACATTAACTTATAGCGCCTCTCCATCTCTCCAACACACCAACGTAATGCATTCGATGCTTCTTTCATATCAGTCACAACTTCACATAATAAATGCGGGATCCCTTCATAGACAGATAATTCAAGCATTTTTGGATCGATCATGATCATACGAACATCTTCAGGTGGCGACTTATATAGTAAGCTTAATATCATAACATTAACGCCCACTGACTTACCGGAGCCCGTCGTACCAGCAACAAGTAAATGTGGCATTTTACCAAGGTCAGCCACAACAGCTTCACCCGCAATATCCTTACCCAATACCATCGTTAGCGGCGATGCATTTTCGGTGAACTTAGGTGCCCCAATAACTTCAGATAACCGAACAATCTCACGGTGTTTGTTAGGTAGCTCTAGTCCAACATAGGTTTTACCAGGAATAACCTCAACAACCCTAACACTCACTGCTGACAACGAACGTGCTAAATCTTTGGCCAAACCAGTGATCTTAGCGACTTTAATCCCCGGCGCTAAATCTAATTCAAATCGGGTAACTACGGGCCCTGGATAGACGCCAACAACCGCCGCTTGAATATTAAAGTCCAGTAATTTGACTTCAACTAACCTAGAAACTGCATCGAGTTCCTCTTGAGAAATCGGGTTTTCTTTTTTATCTGGCCGGTCTAACAACTCCAAAGAAGGCAGCGGTGCCATTGGCGGGCGTTCTTCAAGCAATGCTTCAAACTGCTCTTTTGCCGTTGGCGGTGGAGTGTATGTGCTACTAGGTTTTACCAATGCCTTTTCGTCAGCACCTACTTGCGACTTTATTGGCCTAGCCGGAGAAACAACGGTAGTTTCTCGTGGTTGCTCATCCACTGTGAATACTGGCGCAGCTGATTCATCCAGCGCATTTAGTGCCGCTGCGGTATCAAAGCCTTCATCGTCGATAGCGGAAAAGTTTATCTCTTGCTCTAATATATTATCCAATTCATCAAACACAGATGATTCTGCTGGCGTGTCCACCATCGGCTCACTAAGAGGCGACGCTTTCGAGTCTTGTGCTACGTTCGTCTGCTTGCTGCTGAATAACTTATCTTTTAGTTTTTGCGTATTTGATATAGTTACTGGCTCTTTGGCATCACTGAAAATAGGTTTAATGTGCTCTTTGATGTTCTCTGGTGACGACTCTGGCAGTTCAGTGGCGTTAATCTTTAAATCTTGAACTGCATCTCGTGAATCTTCAATTTTCTCGTTTAATACACCCGCGTTATCGGCTACCGGGTAACTCTCTCTCGCAGTTCTTTCACTAATTTTACGAGATACCCAACGGAAAAACTCAACAACCTTTTCACCAATGTAATCAACAAACTCAACCCAAGAAACACCGGTTAACAAAGTTAATCCTGCAAAAAAGAAGCATAATAATAATATCGATGTACCCGTAAAGTTAAATGCGGGTTCCATAGCACCAGCAATTACATCACCAATGAAACCACCAGATGGAAACTGAAAAACATCATCAAAGTTCATACTGCTAATCGCGCTAGCTGATGCAACAAATAGCGTCATACCAATTACCCGAAGGCCCAGTGTGGTATAGTCTAATTGCAATATTTTGTGTGGTTTTTTAAATAGCAGATATCCAAAGGTTTGAATCACAGCAGGTACTAAAAATGCAAGCCAGCCTAAGCTAAACAATAATATATCAGCAATCCACGCCCCAGCAGTGCCAGTTATATTTTTAACTTTAATAAATTGACCCGCTTGAGACCAAGATGGATCGATAGGATCATAACTGACCAACGCGCATAAAATGAAAATGGCTGCGGCAGTGCTCACAATTAAACCAGTTTCAAGGAGGCGTTGTATACCATTTAAACGCATAAGAGCGTATTCCTCTATTTTGTTCTTTTACTCTGTATTCTATGCCACACCTTAGCAAGAATTTCTTTATGGTGCACAAGGTTTTACAATTTCACCTTCTTCACCTTTTACTTCTTCCATTACAACATATGTCCGACTTTCACTCACATTAGGTAATTTTAATAAAATATCACCTAATACGCCTCGGTACTCAGACATATCTGTTACGCGAGTTTTTAACAAAAAGTCAAAATTACCCGATACTAAATGGCATTCAATAATTTCATCATGTTGCCTAACTGCCTGATTAAACTTATCAAAAACATCTGGAGAGTTTTTACTAATGGTTATTTCAACATACACTAACAAGCCCTGCCCTACTTTAGCAGGATCCACTACCGCTTTATATCCTCTAATGTAGCCTTCTCTTTCCAGTTTTTTAACGCGCTCCAAGCACGGCGTCGCACTTAAACCAATGCGCCTAGCTAATTCTACATTAGATACTCGGCCGTCTTTTTGTAATTCAACTAAAATACTTCTATCTATTCGGTCTAATTGTTGGTGCATTTGACTAGTTACTTATTCTGTTGATTTAATTATTACAGAGTATAACACTACAATTTACAGTTAAAAAGGTGAGACACACTACTCCAGACTGAATATAATAGTCGAAAATTTTATCCCGTTCTATTAAAGGCGATTTATTATGATTATTGGTGTACCTAAAGAAATAAAAAACCACGAGTACCGCGTAGGTATGGTTCCAGCAAGTGTTCGTGAACTAATTAACCACGGCCACCAAGTATTTGTAGAAACGAATGCAGGTACTGGCATCGGTTTCACTAATGAAGACTACATTCAAGCAGGTGCTGAAATTTTAGACACTGCTGCAGACGTGTTTGCTAAAGCAGACATGATCGTAAAAGTAAAAGAGCCACAGGCTGTTGAACGCGCTATGCTGCGTGAAGGTCAAATCCTATTCACTTACCTTCACTTAGCACCAGATCTTCCACAGACAGAAGACCTTGTTAAGAGCAAATCAATCTGTATCGCTTACGAAACAGTAACAGATCCTCGTGGCGGATTACCGCTTCTAGCACCTATGAGTGAAGTAGCTGGCCGTATGTCTATTCAAGCTGGTGCTCAGGCACTTGAAAAATCAAACGCTGGTCGCGGTATGTTACTTGGTGGCGTACCAGGTGTTGAGCCTGCGAAAGTAGTAGTTATCGGCGGCGGTATGGTTGGTAACAATGCTGCGCAAATGGCTGTAGGCATGGGTGCAGACGTTGTTATACTTGACCGCAACACAGACGTACTACGTCGCATTGATGCTCAATTCGGTAACCGCGTTAAGGCTATCTACTCTACTGCAGATGCACTAGAAAAACACGTATTAGAAGCTGACCTAGTTATTGGTGGCGTACTGATCCCGGGTGCTGCTGCGCCTAAGCTGGTAACTGCTGATCATATTAAACGTATGAAGCCAGGTGCTGCGATTGTTGACGTTGCAATTGACCAAGGTGGTTGTATCGAAACTTCAAAAGCAACAACGCACGCTGAACCAACTTACATCGTAGACGACGTAGTACATTACTGTGTTGCTAACATGCCAGGTGCTGTGCCACGTACATCAACGTTTGCACTTAACAATGCAACGTTACCGTACATCATTAAACTTGCGAACAAAGGCTATAAAGCCGCACTTCTTGAAGATCAACACTTCATGAATGGCCTAAACGTTCTTAATGGTAAAATCACATGTAAAGAAGTTGCAGAAGGCTTTGACATGGAATTTGTTGACCCGCGTGCTGCACTAGAAAGTGCGTAAGCGACGGTCTTTTTTAAAAGCCTGCTATTAAGCAGGCTTTTTTGTGTCTCGCGGTATTGAACATTCACATACGTACCACTCAAATTAGCCTGATCGACATCACCTAGCTCAGCTTCCTCCCACGAATAAACTTCCTAGCTCTGCCTATACTCTCGCGCTATTACTTTGCATTAAATTTACCCAGTCTTATGCAATTAAAAGCTAATTTTTTATATCTACATGGCTAGATTTTGCGGATTAGCGTGAACTATTATAATAATTAACTCAAAAACTCTGTTACAGTAATCGCAACTAATTGTTGCAAGTTTTTGATCATGTTTTACATTTAAATGATGTAAAGTGTTGGAGATGTCACGTGAAGTTCAAACACAAAATTGTCCTAGTATCATCAGCCGTTCTTTTTTTAGCATTGAGTGTTCTTTCAATAAAACAATATTTCTCAATCAAACATAACCTTGAGACTCAAGTCGACCAAAGCGTATCTGAAATTATCCAAGGTATGAGTAACACAGTTACCGCTCAAATGGATGGCAGTATAAATTTGGCGACCCTAACTACCGGGCTAGTGGCCAATATTGATTCTTTGCCTAACGCAGCCCCTTTGCTTTCTCAACCAAAACTGACCGAGCAGTTTATTCTTATCGGATATGGAGAAGAGCAAACTGGAAAATATGTCGCGAGTAATCCATCTTGGGATCCAGGGCCAACTTGGGACCCTCGCAAGCGCCCTTGGTATACTGATGCTAAAGATGCTGGTCAAATCATTGTGACTGCACCTTACGCAGATTCAGTAAGTAACGAAATAGTTGTCTCTATTGGTACTCCAGTGAAGAAAAATGGTAACTTTCATGGGGCTATATTTTTTGATGTGAGCTTGGCTAAGCTCGGCAACATGATTAACTCTTTTAATTTATTTGATGCTGGTTTCGCGTTTATGGTGAGTAAAGACGGCATCATAATCTCTCATCCAAACACTAAGTTAAACGGACAAAATGCGTCTCAGTTCTTAGGCTCATTAGCATTCAACACGACAAAAACTCAATCGCTAACATTAAACGATAAAGAACACATTATTGTTTTTAAAGAAGTAGAAGGATATGACTGGTTAGTGGGTGTTGCACTGGAAAAGAAAACCGTATTTTCAGCAATCGATGCGTTAACCCAAGACTCCGTCGTATTCACCGTGCTGTTTGTACTAGTTAGTATTGTCGTGCTATCGATTGTTATTAACTTCCTTATGAAACCCCTAGCAGACATTAACGATGCAATGGCCAATATTGCACAAGGTAACGCAGATTTAACAGTGCGTCTAAATACAGCCAGTGAGCCAGAGTTTTCATCTTTAGCGCAAAACTTTAATTTATTCACCACTCGACTTCAACAACTCATTGCTGACATTCAAGTGTTAGGACATGAGATCCTTGCTGATGCCAAACAAACCTCTTCTGGTGCTAATCATGCGAGTACAGCTATATCACGACAGCTAGAGTCACTTAGCGCGCTTGCTTTAGCCACGGAGAACATGTCAACTACAGAACAGCGAGTTGCTACAACTGCGCAAGAAGCTGCAGAAGCAATACAAAGTACAGATAGCGCGGCATTAGACGGGCAAAAAATTGTCACAGAAACAACGGATACAATTGCCCATTTATCTGAGCAAATTTCTACTGCTGTTAATGTTGTAAATGAGCTGGAAGTATCATCAAGTGGAATTGAACAAATATTATCTGTAATAAATGGCATTGCAGAGCAAACTAACCTCTTAGCGCTCAACGCTGCCATAGAAGCTGCCCGAGCAGGTGAATCCGGTCGAGGTTTTGCAGTTGTTGCAGATGAGGTAAGAACCCTCGCACAGCGTACACAAGAAGCAACGACTGAAATCAAAACCATGATTGACCAACTCCAGTCTGGTGCCGTTAATGCAGTACAGGTTATGAAACAAAGCCAATCAGTGGTCGAAAAAACGGTTGGCAAAGCTGATGAAACAAAATCATCTCTTGATACAATACGTAGCGCGATTGCGCATATTGTTGATTTAAACTTACATATTGCCAGTATGCTAAACGAACAACGTCAAGTGGTAGATGATGTTAACCATAATGCATTAGAAATAAGAAATATCTCTGATATGGTGTTTAATGAAGCCAATACAGTAGACGAAACAATGCAAAGTCAAGTTGATAAAATTGCACATCAAGAAAATATGCTAGAACAATTTAAAGTATAATCCCTTTTACTGTAACTGGCATGTCAAAATACTGATATGCCAGTGTATTCTTATTATTTTTTCATACCCACCAACCCATCTTCTGTCAATAAATATTACTAAAACGCAAAATCAGTAATAAGTTTTATTCAACAATGCAATTGCGAATACATCTCATTACCCGTATAATCCGCGCAAATTCTCTACTCTCTCAATAATATTCTGGGTTCAAAGATGAAAAAACTTAAACTAAAATATCCCAAGCTCCTCGCTGCTTCCCTTATCGCACTGTCAGGAAATACGCTTGCTGATGATATAAAGCAAGATGACATTGAAAAAATTACGGTTAGCCCTACTGGGCTTATTTCATATGTCAGTGCCTCAGCAAGTAAATCAGATACGCCAATTATCGAAAGCCCCGTATCTGTTTCAGTACTTACCTCAGAACGAATTCAAGCTCTCGGCGCAGAAAACCTACAAGAAGCAATTGGTTATGTGGCAGGCGTTTTTAACGGCCCGTATGGCGTAGATACGCGCGGCGATTGGGCCAATATTCGTGGCGTAGCACCCGTACAATACTTAGACGGCCTACAGCTGATGTTTGGTTATTACAATAATGCACGTCCAAATACCTATAACATGGAGCGGATTGAGATATTGAAAGGTCCCTCATCAATGCTTTACGGACAAGGCTCAACGGGCGGGATCATAAACATGGTCACCAAGCGCCCTCATGCACAAACGGAGGGAGAGATCATCGCACAAGTCGGTAACTTTGGTCGTAAACAAATAGCCGGTGATTTCAACACAACATTAACTGATAACGGATCGGTTGAAGCACGCTTTGTGGGACTATACCGAGAAAGTGGTACTCAAACTGACTTTGTTGATAATGACGCTACTTTCTTCGCGCCAAGTTTAGCATGGCATATCAATGACAGTACGAGCATAACAGTACTGGCTAATACTCAAAAAAATAAATCAGGCTCTAGTACTCAGTTCTTTCCCCATGAAGGCACACTCTTACCAGCAGAGCATGGTCAAATCGACAGTCGTCGTTTTGTAAGCGAGCCTGGCTGGGATAAATATGACACAGAACAAAATGCAGTTACACTCATTTTAGATCACGCATTAAATGAGGACTTCTCAATAAGCTGGTCATCGCGTTATTTAGAGAGCGAAGCCATTTACCGTACCATGTATGCGTGGCCACCAAAGTTTCAGGATGATAAGCGCAGTATTGAACGTAACTTCAGTTTACAAGATGCATCATCTGACACAATTACATCTGACCTACAGCTTCATGGCCTCATTTACACCGGAGACCTTGAGCATAACTTAGTTGTGGGTCTTGATTATCAAAGCGCAGATACCGATACAGACCGCTTATACCTCACTCCCGCGTCAATAAAAGCAGCCATAGGTTTAGATGTAAATACGTCGCTGGACTTGTATAACCCTGAATATGGTAAAACAGGGTTCTTACCTACCACAGCCCTGATCCCAGACACGCCAGGGAAGAATGATCGTCAGTTAGGTTTCTACATTCAAGATACCATTAAATATGATAACTGGGTGTTTAATGCCGCACTGCGTCGAGACAAGGTTAAAAGCCAAAGCGATGCCGTTAATTCAGTTAAGACTACGCAATCTGCAACAACAGGTCGCCTAGGGATCCTATACAGTTTTGAAAATGGTATCGCACCTTATGCGAGCTACTCAGAATCTTTTCTACCAATTTATGGTTCACGCCCACAAGGAGGTGATTTCAAGCCTCAAGAAGGTGAACAAGTCGAAGTTGGTGTTAAGTTCCAACCAAAAGGAACTGAGCACCTGATCACAGCTTCATATTTTGACATCACTGATAAAAATAAAAAGCGTGTGGTCTCGCCAGAAGTCACCGTACAAGATGGCAGTGTTGATATAGAAGGATTCGAAGTAGAGGCACAATTAGAGTTTGACCAATTTGATGTATATTCTGCTTATGCCTATACCAAATCTGAACAAGAAACATCCGATAAAACACTGGCGGAACTTGTACAATTGTATGCATCGGGTCAAACAAGCTATTTAAGCCAAGCCCTGACCGATACAGCACCGCTGTCAGCAACACCTAAACACATGTTAAATACATGGATTACGTATAGACCAGAGCAATCATTTGAAGGGTTTAAAGTAGGTGCTGGCTTTAGATATGTGGGTGAAACATACGATGGCAGTCGAGACATCACATTCATGGGCCAAGCCATTAATACCCGTAAAGTCACCGATAGCTATACCCTATTTGACTTTATGATCGGTTATGAATTTGACAACATAGATATTAACCTTAACGTCAAGAACTTAAGTGATAAAACAGTCGTAACAAGCTGCCTTTATCGCGGTGATTGTTTTTATGGTCAACGCCGCACTGTAACAGCAAACATTAAATACAAGTTTTAAGAACGTATAAAATATCAAGGGCAAGGTGTTCATTTACCACTGCACTATGCTCTTAACACGCTGAATTGAGAAACCCTCTCAAATTGCGTCTTTATCAGGCTTTAGCAGGCTTTAGCAGGCTTTAGCAGGCTTTAGCAGGCTTTAGCAGGCTTTAGCAGGCTTTAGCAGGCTTTAGCAGGCTTTAGCAGGCTTTAGTATTCATGGAATTGAGAACCATGACAAGTGTACATTACAAAAATCAGCCTAACTTAAAAATTAGTGTACTTCTAACTTTAACTCACATGCAGGTATTTTAAATTATTACACCTTTCCATTTACTCTCACATTTAAAACAAAGAATAAAATACATTTAATTTTTAATTTAAAAAGGCCATTTAAAAACAGCCTTTTATTACATATAAATTCCCACTTAAAATAAATAGATTTTTAATATAAGTGGTAATTTTGAAAAACCCTTAACAGTGGCCGATATATGTACTGTTACTTGTTCTACCAGCGTTTGACAAATGTGTCCAAGTCACATAACCACTTCTTTTTGATACGAAATCAATTATACGACTAATATAGCCCGAAGATGTATTTTCTCTTTGTGTAATTTGAGATAAGTTTGAACCATCTTTGCATGCAGTGTAATAAGCTGCTGATTGAGTGTTATTATCTGTAAACTTCCAAGTCGCACGATCTTTGATTACCTGAAATTCAGAAACATACTGACCAGATGATGCAGATTGAGTTACTTGGTAATTGTCACATGAATAACCTCCATTAAAAAAATCGCAACCACTATCAACATTAATAACTATTGAAGCATTAGATGGTAACATACAGTTATTTCCATTAGAGTCACAGATTTCAACTTCATAGAAGTGACTGCCACTCATGTCTATCGGTCTCGCAAAACGACGCTCTGTATAACCTTTTCTAAAAGCAAGCCTTGGCTCACCATTAGGCTTGGTTACCCATAGGTTAAAAGTAGGATTAGGGTAGTTATTCGGTGTTAATTGAGTCCAATCTAATACAGTGATTTCACCAATCTTCATATTAGTCTGTGAAGCAGTAAGACTTGCTGAGGCAGAAAAAGCCGAAAACACTGCTGCCATACCTAAAGCTAATGTACTTTTTTTTATATTATAAACCATAATAAATATCCTTTTAGTTATTTTTAATTTAAACGTGAAATTTCAACGCCTTTAAACAAGGAAATGCAAGGCCAAATAAAAATCACGAAAAGAACATTAAACCTTTACAAAATAAAAATCAACAAAAAACAACCCACATTAAAAACAATGATTTAACAAACCCAACCAAGTCAAAAAACCAGCATTATTTAATATAACAAAATAAAAACAAAAAATTAAAAGATCCTTATTTCATATAATAAAATAAAAAGTTAGAAAGGCATTATTTCATATAATAAGTGCAACACTCATAGAAAGGTGTATAAGAGTAAGCCAACTGCTGGAAAAGGTCACAAAACGCGTTGAATCCTAAATCACTTAAATTCTTTGGTTTAATGCGTTCAGAGCATTAAATACCTTAACCCATAATGCAAAATGAAGAAGAAAACGGCCTTATTTCCTAAATCATTGAACTTGTGGGCTCTGTGCGATCATATCATTAAATGTGGACTTACCAGACTTTGCTAAACACTAAATGAGTTACATTATAACTTCTAATAAGAGATGTTTTATGAAGGCTGGGAAGTCCAATGATCGTTTTAAACAATTAATGGCTGATTAGCTAAAAAGTCGTCAATTTAATCGTCAGCATACTGAAACGATGATTATAGTGAAGGCAATAAGTAAAGTGAATGGGCCGGGGATGCCCAAATATCAGCAATAGAGTTAACACTGAGAAATTGATTGCTAGTTAGCTATTTGATCAACATTGCCGCCTCAAACTATCTTTGATTCACTGAAGTTCCTTAGTCTAGCGGTTGTACTGTTGCAAGTCGTTCTTCAGCTGATTTTTTTAGAGGACAATTGAGGCGGCTAAGCCTGGGGCTTATTTAACCCATCCCATAAGTGTTTCTGGTGTACATCCCAGTTTATCTGAAATTGCTACTAACTATGCCCAAAGGGAAGAGTGCCATGTAGTTTGCAATAAAAAGCCAAACTGCACATTTACGAAGTTATGCCGTATAGCGTTCTGATTTTACACACTTCCTGTTTCTCAAGTTATTGAGTCTCTATATTAACGAATCTCACTAGTTCACTCGCCAGGGTGGGTTTAAACGATTCTCTCCAGCCCAATATAATTTTATTTTATTCCCAGATGGGTCATATAACACCGCCTCGCGCCACAGGTAGCTTTGATCAACAGGCTCGTGTTCAAAAGTGAGGCCCTTGCTCACAAGTTCGAGATACCATTCATCCAATCTCTCTGACTCAAAGTAGATTACAGCGCCATTGTTATAAACAGATAAATCGAGTGACAACGAAAATGTTGCGCCGCCATCAGGGCATTCAAATCTCGCGTAATGTGCTGTATCAACAATGTGAGTAAAACCTAGTAGCCTATAAAAATCGACAGCCTGTTTCATATCTCTGACAGGTAAAGTAACTTGATTCAAATTCATTTAATACTTTCCTTAATTCAAGTTTTCAAACTATTTTTATGCTAAATAGTTACGCTACTACGTAAAGCGGTAGCTGCCTTACCGCAGATCGCAACCCTGTCATTATCAACCAAACAATCCAGGATCCCACCTCGTTCAGACGCTTGATAAGCAACTAATGCGTTTTTATTTAATCGGCGAGCCCAAAATGGCGCAAGACCGGTATGAATTGACCCTGTTACAGGATCTTCATCACCCCCATTAGCTGGCCAAAAATAACGCGAAACAAAATCATATTCTTGAGATAAAGCAGTCACAACAACATCTCTTGGGGCCAGCTTAATTAATTCACTCGTCGTGTATTCTAACATATGCACATCGTGCTCTGTGTTATAAATTGCGAAGTAAGCTTGAGCATTGCAATATACCTCAGCTGGCTTAATCGTAAGCCCTGTTATTAAAGCCTTTGGTGGAGAAGTAACTAAGTTAGGTTCTTGTTTGGGAAAATCCATAAGAATTGCACCATCAACTTGCTTTTCAACGGTTATATCACCAACTGCTTTAGTAATAAACACCACTTTTTCTAACTCTGGGTTTTCTTCAAATAAATAATGTGCAGATGCAAGTGTAGCGTGTCCGCAAAAGTCAATCTCAGTTAATGGTGAAAACCAACGGATCTCATATTTATTTTTATTCTGTATAATAAACGAGGTCTCCGACACATTGTTTTTTGTTGCAACCTCTTGCATTAACTGTTTAGTTAATGGCATATCAACTTCTATAACCGCCGCAGAATTCCCTTTGCAATTATACCCTATAAATGCATCGATAAATCGTACTAACAACTTCATAATTTAACGTCTCCGCCTTAGATTAACCATGAATACATAACTTACCATAACTCGAAACAAACATAACACCACTAATTTTAAATGACTTTAATTCCTTCTTATTAATTTTTTTATATGTTACAAAGTAGATGATAGGTCATTGGGGCTTATAAATTAAGGAAAGCAAAATGAGATTAAATCTAAAAAAGAAAAACATGAAAAATCTATCAATGGATAAGAGCATAGATAAAGCGCAAACACCTGAGATTGCTGGCGCGTATAGAGAACGTCAATCTAATAAATGTCACCAAAGCTGGGGATGCAAATCTGACTACGATGGTTGTACAACAGTAACTTGTTTCTAAAGTAACACAGATAAAAAACACTTAATGAGAATAAAAACACTTTTATCTCATTAAGTTTTATTCGCAATAATAACACCCCACCCTTCAATGTAAACAGCGTAACTCCGCATTCACCAGGAAATATAAAACCAATCATGTTACACTTATATATTAAGTTTAATTTTAATAGAGGAAAAATTGAAAAAAACAATAAAAAAACTCAATAACTATACCTTTCTTCTGTGTTGCGCTTTATTAGTTACGCAGGCGTCTGCCACTACAATCATTAATAATGTATATACAGAAAAAGGCCTTGCTGGCAGCATGTCGCAAACGCAAGTTGACAAAAATACTTACACATCAAAAACACAGTTTGGTTGGAATAACCGTCGAGTCAATATTAGTGAAACTATGTCGTTAGGAGAAAATGGTATCCCAGTTTCTTTTACAACCCATGGTAGTTCTGCATTCGGTGCACCAATATCCGAAAAATTCGAATATAACAAGGGTATTGCGACATGGCAGGATACCGATGAAAAAGGCAGTATAAAAGACGACACCGTCAATTTTTACGTAGCGAAAAACTCATCCCTGATACTTGAAAATGCGCGTTTGCGTTATTTAATTAAAACAGGAAAAACACAGGCTGATGTATACCCACATGGTCAAGTTCAGGTTCGTAAGTTATTAACCCGCAAACTACAAAATGCAGACATTCACCTTTACGTTACTAGCGGTTTAGCCCTCACACCTGACTTTGCATGGTACGACAATAAAGGCAATTATTTTGCGCAAAGTTGGGGGGGCGGCATGTATGTTTTACGTAAGGGTGTTCCACAATCAGAATTTGCCACGCTGCGTAAACTTCAAAAAGAACAAGAACAAATCTATTTAGAAGATTTGTCTGCATCTCTTACCCATACACATCAATCACTGTTAATTAAAGACGTGGCAGTACTCGATGTTGAGCAAGGCGTTGTTACTTCTGGGCAACATGTTTTGCTGCGTGACGGTAAAATAAAGCGTATTTCAAATGAACCAATTCAAGTAAATGGTATGGCCACAGTGAATGGCTCAGGAAAGACATTGATCCCCGGCTTATGGGATATGCATGGCCACCTCTCTAAAGAAAATGGCATTTTAAATATCGCCAATGGCGTAACAAGTGTTCGAGATATGGGTAACGAACACAAAAACATCATGGAAATAGAGTCATTATTCGATACCAACCGAGTGCTCGGCACACGTGTTTATCGTGCTGGCTTTATGGACAAACTCAGTGAAAACTCAGCAGGGCTTAGTGTTGAAACACTTGAAGAGGCGTTGAACACCGTCGACTTTTTTGCTGATAATGGCTATGTACAAATCAAACTTTACTCATCAATCGACCCTAAATGGGTTAAGCCCATCGCAGATAGAGCACATAACCGAGGGTTGCGACTCAGTGGACACGTACCCGCATTTATGACTGCAGAACAAGCAATAAATGCAGGTTATGATGAGATCCAACATATCAATATGCTGTTTTTAAACTTTTTAGCAGGTCAAGATGTCGACACTCGCACCACAAAACGCTTTAGTTTAATTGGCGAACAGGCAACCGAGTTACCCCTCGATACTGACGAGATGACAGCATTCATTAAACTGCTCGCGGATAAAAAAATCGTGGTAGATGCCACGGTATCGACTTTTAGAAGTCTACTCATGGCCGAGAATGAAAAAGTAAACCCTGAATATGCACACTTAATAGATCACATGCCAGTGTCTTTTGTGCGCCAAATGAAGGGCGCCGCTATGCATGTTGAAGAAATTCATAAAATTAACTACCAGCGCTCCGGTGAAGCAATGCAAAATATGTTGAAAAAGCTGTACGATGCCGGTGTCAATATTGTACCAGGCACGGATAACGTTGCGGGCTTTACCTTGATCCGAGAACTTGAGCTGTATGCCCTTGCCGGGTTCCCAACCGCAGAGGTAATGAAAATGGCCACCATTAACTCCGCAAAATTAATAGGGGTTGCACACAAAACAGGATCTATTGACGAAAATAAAACTGCAGATCTGGTACTCGTTGATGGTGATCCACTTGAAGACATAAAGGCACTGCGTAAACCATCATTGATCATTAAAGGTGAACAAGTATTCAAGCCAGAACAAATTTATAACGCGATTGGTGTTAAACCGTTTGTATCAGCGAGCAAAATCACACATTAAATAATACAGATACAGAACCACTTTCCCTTTAATAAAGGGTACTTTAATAACAGGGTTAGGATTTACTCTTTCCTAATCTCTGTTATTAACTAATTGTATGGCTTAAATTTATGGCTGCCGTACTTAAAACTTTAGTCTAACGCTCACTCACCATCGACATCAAAATCCATTCCACTTTTTAACGTTCATTTCTAATGGCCTATAAAAAGTGCCCTACTATATAGCCGCGCCATCACGCACTATATCAAGACTTCACACTAATCAATCATTCCCATAGTCTATAATTCAACTCTAGCGAGCATGGCTTTTGACTTGATTGATAAATAATCAAACTGAGCTGTAACTGATAAGCAAATCCGTCACTGTTACAGTACACCTCAATTAAATGATTACTCGGCGAGGCAAATCAGGTAAAATAAGCCGGTTTTATATATGAGCATTGTATAGCAAAAGAGGTTTCTATGAGTTTGTACACAGAATACATGGATGAAATCCAAAACCGTAAACAAGAACTTGGATTGAATCCAAAGCCAATTGATAGTGCTGATTTACTATCTGAAATTATTGGTCAAATTAAAGATACGGGTCATGCGCATCGCGAAGACTCATTAAATTTCTTTATCTACAACACGCTACCAGGAACCACCAGCGCAGCCGGTGTAAAAGCAAAATTCCTAAAAGAAATCATTCTTGGTGAGTCTGTTTTAGAAGAAATCACATCTACTTTCGCTTTTGAATTACTATCTCACATGAAAGGTGGTCCTTCTATTGAAGTGCTACTTGATTTAGCATTAAGCGATAATGCAGCTGTTTCTGCACCAGCAGCTGACGTATTAAAAACACAAGTATTCCTTTATGAAGCTGATACTGAGCGTCTAGAAGTTGCATTCAAAGCGGGCAATGCAATTGCAAAAGACATTCTAGAGAGTTACGCACAAGCAGAGTTTTTCACTAAACTACCTGAAATTGAAGAAAAAATTGACGTTGTTACTTATATTGCTGGTGAAGGCGATATCTCAACTGACTTACTTTCTCCAGGTAACCAAGCGCACTCTCGTGCTGACCGTGAATTACACGGTAAATGCATGATCACTCCTGAAGCACAACAAGAAATTGTAGAGCTACAGAAAAAGCACCCTAACGCAAAAGTGATGCTTATTGCTGAAAAAGGTACTATGGGTGTTGGTTCGTCACGTATGTCTGGCGTTAATAACGTGGCACTTTGGGCGGGTAAACAAGCAAGTCCATATGTTCCATTCATTAACATTGCGCCAGTAGTTGCAGGTACAAATGGTATCTCACCTATTTTCTTAACGACAGTTGGCGTAACTGGCGGTATTGGTCTTGACCTTCAAAACTGGGTTAAGAAAACAGATGAAAATGGCAACAATGTTACTGACGCAAATGGCGACCCAGTACTTGAAGAAGCTTATTCTGTTGCAACGGGTACTGTATTTACAATCGATACCAAAGAGAAAAAACTATACAACGGTGACAAAGAACTTGTTGATGTGTCTTCAGCTTTCACTCCTCAAAAAGTTGAGTTCATGAAAGCAGGTGGTTCTTATGCGGTTGTATTTGGTAAGAAGCTACAAACTTTTGCAGCTGAAACATTAGGTATTGAAGCACCTGCTGTATATGCTGCATCAAAAGAGATTTCTCATGAGAACCAAGGCCTAACGGCGGTTGAAAAAATCTTTAACAACAACTCTGTCGGTGTTGCATCTGAAACTGCACTTCACGCAGGTTCTGATGTACGCGTTAAAGTAAACATTGTAGGTTCACAAGATACGACGGGCCCAATGACATCACAAGAGCTTGAAGCAATGGCTGCCTCTGTGATTTCACCTATTGTTGATGGTGCGTACCAGTCAGGTTGTCACACCGCATCTGTTTGGGATAGCAAAGCACAAGCTAACATTCCAAAACTAATGGCATTCATGAACAAATTCGGCTTAATCACAGCTCGTGATCCGAAAGGTGTTTACCATTCAATGACTGACGTTATTCACAAAGTGCTGAATGACATTACCATTGATGACCGCGCGATTATTATCGGTGGTGACTCGCATACACGTATGTCTAAAGGTGTCGCATTTGGTGCTGACTCTGGTACTGTTGCTCTAGCATTGGCTACAGGTGAAGCGGCAATGCCTATTCCTGAGTCTGTAAAAGTAACTTTTAAAGGCAGCATGAAAGGCCACATGGACTTCCGTGATGTAGTACATTCAACTCAAGCGCAAATGCTTAAGCAATTTAGCGGTGAAAATGTTTTCCAAGGTCGTGTTATCGAAGTACACATTGGTACTTTAATGGCTGACCAAGCGTTCACGTTTACTGACTGGACTGCAGAAATGAAAGCGAAAGCTTCAATCTGTATTTCAAATGACGAAACGCTGATCAAATCTATCGAGCTTGCTAAGAGCCGAATCCAGATCATGATCAACAAAGGTATGGAAAACGAAACGAAAACACTGCAAGGTCTTATCGACTTAGCAGATAAGCGTATCGAAGAAATTAACTCAGGTACTAACCCTGCGTTAGCACCGGATGACGCTGCGAAATACTATGCTGAAGTGGTTGTTGATTTAGACCAAATCAACGAGCCTATGATTGCTGACCCTGACGTTAATAACGAAGACGTATCTAAGCGTTACACGCACGACGTGATCCGCCCAGTATCATTCTACAACGACAAGCCTGTTGACTTAGGGTTTGTTGGGTCGTGTATGGTGCACAAAGGCGATATGAAGATCATCGCGCAAATGCTAAGAAATCTAGAAGCTAAAAATGGTGCAATTACATTTAACGCGCCATTGGTTGTTGCGCCACCAACATATAACATTGTTGATGAGCTTAAAGCAGAAGGCGACTGGGATATTCTTGCTAAGTATGCAGGATTCGAATTCGACGACGAAAAACCTAAAACTGCAGCACGTACTAAATACGAAAACATCATGTATCTAGAACGCCCAGGTTGTAACCTATGTATGGGTAACCAAGAAAAAGCAGAACCTGGTGATACCGTTATTGCAACATCTACGCGTCTTTTCCAAGGCCGTGTTGTTGCTGATACGTCAGAGAAAAAAGGTGAATCGCTACTTGGTTCTACCCCACTTGTTGTTCTGTCAACAGTATTGGGGCGCTTCCCAACAATTGAAGAATACACAGCAGCAGTTGATGGTATTGACCTAACAGCATTTACCCCGTTAGAAGAAGAACTAACAACTAAATTCAGCGCTGAAAAAGCAGTACCTGTAAAAGTTGTTGATGCTAACTAATACCACTAAAATAAAAGCGTAGCATATACGCTTTTATTTTAGTGTTGATTAAGGCTTGCTCGGTTATATAAATTTATTTAGTAACCGAGCAAGCCTTTTTATATACCTATTCGTTTTCCGATACCTGATTTAACCCATCCATAAATCACGCTGCAATTAAAAAAGCCCATATTTTATACTGCTCATTCAGCGCTAGAGAGTTTAAGTTCCATAGGTTGATAAACAAGCCCTGCTGACTCCCCTACCTCACCGGCATATTCAAAGCCGTACTTTTTATATATATCAATTGAAGATAGCGACGCGCTTACGGTTAAAATATCTGTGCATACATGGGGTAATATCGCGCTAAATAGTGCTCTTCCAACACCTTTATTTTGAAAATCTGGATCAACAAAAAACATTGCAATGTGATGCCCGGCTTTGAGCTCAATAACCCCAAAGATCTGATGATTATCCACAGCAACCAGTATGGTATTATCTTGCTGCATCCTCTCTAAAAATGCACTGGCCTTGGCTATTTTAGTAAACGTTAAAACCCCCTCACACGGTAAACAACTCGCGATAGATGTTTCAAATGAACGCATGCAAATAATATTGACTTGCGCTAAATCCTTTTCTTGAATTTTCCTGATTTCCAAAGAATTCACCTATAAAAAATGATATTTAAAAATAATTTCAGCTAATGAAAGCAATGGATCAGCGTAACAGAGTTATAAGCCAGTGCAAAGAACTCGCTTAACAGTACTCCAGATTAAACAATGACTTAATAACTTTTTTGAGGGTACTCCTGATATGAGAAAGCAGCGCAGCTATGTAAATGAAAACAGCTTTACATTAAACACATACAGCAAAAGCAATACTGAAAACATCGCGGCTGGTTCTTTGAAATTTTGGTAATAACAATAAAAGTATAACGATAGATGAAAGTGTTATAGGTAAACCCCTTGTTAAATATACTGTATACAATATATTTATTTTTGGTTTAATTATATTAAACCCTAGATGGCAACTTAAAGCTACATACAACATACACCGTAAATAAATTACAACATGATAAAGGAGAACACTATGAAATTCGCTTCATCACATTGGGCCAAGCTATTACTCGGCCCCGCAATACTGCTTTCACAACAAGCATTGGGTGCAACTCTGCCTGATGTATGTGCAACGCAAGGACCTTCAACCTCGATAACAGACGGCACACCAGTTTGTGTCAATGACAATGGCACAGCCTATTTAAGTTTGAGCGGCGCGAATGAACATAACAGTGTTGCTATCAGCACCGGCCATGGTAACGGTGACCTCAGTTTATATGTTGATCAAGGTCGCTGGCCTAGCACTGGGCCTAATAGCAATGCTTATAAGTCAATCACCTCAGGCACTAATGGTGAGTGCGTTGTCGTTAGTAACCCTAGTCAGTATTGGTTGATGATCGCAGTCACTGGCACCCGCAATAAATCGTCGATTGCCGTAGATTTTGGTGCAACGTCTTGTCGAGATGGTGGTGGTGACAATCCTGGGGATGGGCATACCGGCATTATTACTGCACCTAGCAATCTATCGGGTGCAACAACCGACTCGAGTGCTACCCTCTCTTGGCGCGACAACTCTAACAACGAAGATAACTTCATCATTCAACGTTCATCAGCAGGTGTATCTTGGCACACAGTAGCAACCGTTAACGCCAATGAAAGCAGCTTTACTGATACTGGTTTAGCGCAAGACAAAGTCTACTACTATGTAATGTATGCAAAGAATACGACAAATATATCTGGTTGGAGTGCAATATTAACGACTAGAACGAAAAAGTCAGACACAACTACGCCGCCTGATGGAGGGGATGGTGGTAATTTAGCCGATATTTGTGCAACCAGTGATCCGACTACTGAAACAGCACTCACAGATGGCGTACCAGTATGTGTACCAGCCGCTTCACAAGGCACTGGTTTTGCTATTTCAACGTTTAACCAAAATGTTACGAGTATCGCGATTAGTTCGTCTTATGGTTTAGGTAACTTAACACTCGCTGGTAGAACCGACGGTAAGTGGCCAAAATCTAGTGACGACAGCACCCGTTCGTCTAAAGTCGGGAATACTGAATGTGTGGTATTGACCAACCCTCGCAATGGCTGGAACAATATTCGCTTAGAGGGTTTATTCAAAGGCGCAAGTGTTGTCGCAGACTTTAACAAAACCAGCTGCCGAGTAACCCCAGGCGCGGATGACCCTGGTAATGATGGATATGATCATAATGGCGTTCATGTATTGGTTTATCCTTTTAGATTTCCAGATCAAGATTTAGAATTCACCACGGATCAAATCAATACAGAAATGCAAAAGACCAAAGATTACTTCACCGAGCAATCATACGGTAAGTTCAACTTTACTTGGGAAATTAAACCAAAAATTACGATGCCACAAAGTCACAATTACTATAACAATGACAAAACGTTATGGAACCCAGGCTATAAAGAGCAACTCGTTAATGTGGGGGTAGATCCAAACTTCCCAGGAGAGGCCACTATTATAATGGTGACTGCCCCGCCTGTAGGCACAGACTCAACCTACTTCATTAACTCTCAAGCCGGTCCACCACTTATGGAAATTTACACGTATGCTGCAGGTACAATTGCCCATGAAACTGGGCACGCTTTAGGATTACATCATTCAATGTCAATTGAAGGTGGTAATAGCATGCTAAATGGCAATTCAAATGATGTCGTCACGAACTATGGTAACGTCTTTGGCTTAATGGGTATGGGTGCACACTCTTTGGAAGAGATGAACCTAATGTATAAAGGTTATTTCAATAACTGGATCTCTGACACAGATGTACCAACGGCTGCGGCTTCCGGTAAATATCGTATCTATACGTACAACCATGGCACAGCAAATGGGCACAATGCACCAGGCGCAATTGGTCTTAAAATACCATCAGGCGATAAAACTTTTTGGATTGAATATTTAACGCGGCAAAAGAGTGAGGCAAATACCTCACCGGATCAACAATTACGTACGCCACTTTTACAAAATGGTATTGTGATCAATTTACAAAACTATATGGATAACAACGCGGCACCTTGGTACAACCATAACTCATTATTACTAGATTCAACACCAAACTCTCGCAGTTCAAATTGGGCGTTAGAAGATTTTAATGATGCTCCTTTACAGAAAAATCATACATTTACCGACCCTTGGGGTAAATTTAGTATTTACCCAATAGAAACAGGTGGCACACTGGGCACTGCAAATGCTTGGATTGATGTTCAAGTCACGTTTTTCTAAATAGTTAAATAAAAAACACCATCATATTAATGATGGTGTTTTTTATATTTTAATAGGAACCGCTTATCTATAAAACGCTAAAAATTAAATCATTGGACAGAAATATTAAATATTTCTTCTCAAAGGCAGGGTTTTAAAGTATAACTCTAATTCTCTACTTTCAGTACTATCAACTTCCAAGCTATTAACTTCTACGCTATCACTGCTATTAACAGTATAATTGATATATTTATAAGTAAAGTCAGATAAGTTAAACGTAAGATCAAACTGTTCACGTTCGCAGCAACTGTTATACGCCAGTCCTTTAAAAAACAAAATATCACCGTCGATCGATAAGCTATTATGATCATGCTTGGTGAATGTTGGTAATTGAAATACCCTGAGCGACTTTTTAGTTGGTATTACTAAATAAGCAGTATAATACGTTCTATTGCCCGATTCATGACTTGTCGCCAAATATATGTCTCGTTTTACATAGCGTAGCTTGTAAAAGTGGCTTTTTATTGATGCAAGACCACTTCCTGAAATTGGACCAAAGCTTGCTTGACCATGTAAACTACTTTGATAGTTTAAAAAATAGCTGCCTGGTAAATATGAGTAATGCCAACCCGACATAGAAATAACAGTGCTATTATTTGACTTTATAGAGTAATTTATATCAGCTTTGTATGATTGCACGATCAGTGCCGATTGATGAACATAAGCCTCAAAGCCTTTAAATTCAATCCGCGCCCACTCTGAGCCAGTTAAGAGCTCTGCTCTAATTGATTTGCCTCCCTCTAAAAGCCCTAATTTTTTAGCCTTTTTATCTGGGAGCGCTCTAACATTCACATTGATTTGGACAACTGCAGGTAAATAACCGCTAGCACTCTTTATTTCAATTAGTGATTTTGTTGATATCCCCCCCCAAGGCGCTTCAGCATTCGCCGAAAATGCAACAAGCAGCACGGAGAAAATTAATAAATGTAACACTCATACCCTTTAATATATTTCAGTCATAATAACCCTAATTTTATCAGGTTAAAACATACAGTAAAATAACTCCCTCCAAAATCAACATCAAAATGTGATACTCTCTAATATAAATAAAGTACATAAAAAGCCACTTGATTAAAGTGGCTTTCGGTTAGCTTCTCATGGAAACCTTAATAAAAACAATATCAGAGGTAAAATATTAGTCCACCTCTATAAATACATGGTCTAATTATGGGCAAAGCCAGCCTGTAGGACATCGACATTCACTTAAAGGGCCGAGTGTTTTCAGGTTTTTATAACCCCCAGCTACTTGAGGGGTATTCTCTAATGCTAAAGACGGTTTACTATCTAGTAGTTTTAATTTTGATTTTTTTAATTTTAATTTCATTACAATCTCCTTTTTAGATAAATCAAAATCACAATAACATCAAATGAGCAATTAACATACAAAAATAATTGGTGAATATCTAACTGACAATTACTTGCTCACCTTTAAGTATTTAAATCCCATAGCACCACCACTTCACCTGCGAATTCAAGCTGGAAGAGCTGCATTTTCGTCAAGTTCGTATAAGAGAAAATAGGTCTATAACAACATCAAACTACCTACAATGACGCTCACATCATTCAAGAATACACTGATAAGCATTAGAAAATATAAAGGGGTTAACTAGTTTTTGCATCATACACTCACTGGGTAATACCCCATCTGTAATATACCCCTTAAAAATAGGATCTGACTCGCATAATAATATGTCTAACGCGAAGCGATCCAGCCCGTAAATACCACGATGAATCATATTGGCACAGAAGATCAAAATATCACCTGCGCTTAACCCAACTTGCAGTGCGCCATCGATCTTTTCATGGTTTTTTCGCCCGTGTTGTTCTAATCGAATGGTAAGCTCTTCGTCAGTATCCCAACGTTTATGCGTCTGAGGAACAAGTTCAATACCAGGCTCGTCTTTCAATGCAACTCTAAAATGCACAACTTGTGGGCCCAATAAAGCGCTTTTTTGCTCACCTAATGACAGGTGATATTGTGGGTCTCTATGCCAATAATTAGATTGGTTTGGATTACGCGGATCAAAGAATAATTGAGTATTCACAAAGGTCGCTGTTGGCCCTATGAGTTTCAATATTATGTCACTCACTGTGTTTGAACTTATAAACTGAAACATCGCCAATCGAGCGGGTTCAGTTAAGGCCCCTTCTTTAGTTAAATAGGCCGAGTTAACCGCTCCCTGTTCATAGATGCTTTTGTTTTTTAATTTCCAGCTTTCATGAAACTGTAATGCAATGTCCTTAACGCTCGCTAATTCAGCCTCATTAAACGCAGCTTTGACGACGACAAACCCGTTTGTATTAAAGTCATTTATCACACAGCTACTCACAAAGTTTAATTCCAGTATCGCCAACCATCCAAATAATAGTAAAGCACATTCGGTTTATCTAGCGTACTAATAAGCTGACCAGTCTCTGCTAAATCTGGCGTAAATAGTGTCAACATTGGTTCCGCTAGCGAAGAATAAAATCGTGTGTTACTCAGTTCATAGTCTTGCTTTATTGAACACTCGTTTTTACATGCCATTACAAATCCCCACTCGCCAAAAGAAGGGACATTCACCTTTAGCGGCAAGGTGTCAAACCCACTCGCTTGTAAGGTATTATGAATTGACCAAAATGCACTTTTAGCAAAAAAAGGGCTCGTTGCTTGTGTTATGAGCACGCCATCTTTTTTAAGTATTTTTTTAGCCATTAAATAAAACTGCTTTGAGTAAAGCCTCGCCAGCGAAATGGTTTTTGGATCTGGTAAATCTATGAACACGGCATCAAATCGCATCTGTGTGTTTGACAGAAAAACCATCCCATCTTGGTGATGGACCATTACACGCGGATCGTCAAAAGCGTTATCATTGAGGGCTGTCAAATAGTGGTTTTCTCTAGCAAGTTCAGCAATTGCAGGGTCTAAATCCACCACCGTTATCGACTTCAGTTGTGGGTATTTAAGTAACTCTCTCACTGCGAGCCCGTCTCCCCCACCTAACAATAATACATGCTCGGCTTTTTCAACTCGCCTCATTAAAGGATGTACTAAAACTTCATGGTATCTATATTCGTCAATTGAAGAGAACTGTAAACCGCCATTTAAATATAACCGAACATCATTTTTATGGCGGGTCATAACCACCTGCTGATATTTACTCTGTTCACTGTGCACAACCGTGTCTTCGTATACATGGCCATTCCACGCTTTGTTCAGCTTTTGACTAAAAATCATCATGCCAACTAACACAAACAGCACCAGCATAAATGCCCGCTTTAACAGCCATTTTGGTGATTCTGAAAGCTGCGAAGAAAAATACCACAGAAGCGACAACGCGATACTGAGATTAATTAAGCCAAAGGTCAAAGAGGTTTTAAAAATTCCTAACCATGGCAAAAGGATAAATGGAAACACTAACGTGGCAATCAGTGCCCCAAAGTAGTCAATTGACAACACATTTGATAGATTTGCCTTTAACGTATAGTGTTTTTCCATTAATCGGCTCAATAAGGGGATCTCTAGCCCAATCAAGGTACCAATAACCGCGGTTAACACCACTGACGTAATTTGAACCGATACATCAACCGCATAAGCTAAATACAAAAATGGGACACACAAACCACCAAGCAGAGCCAATAATAGCTCAAAGCCTATAAATTTTTGCAGTAAACTCTCATCAGCAATAAACCTTGAAAGGTAAGAACCAACGCCCATAAACGCCATGTAAATACCAATCGTCAAAGAGAATTGTGTAATACTATCGCCTAAAAAATAAGAGCCTGTTGTTGCTATCAGTAGCTCATAAACGATTGAACATAACCCGGCGACAAAAATACTAAACAGTAGAATGTGGCTTTCACGTAGCACTACTTACCACCTCGTGAGGCTGATGTTCTGAACCCAGCACTGCCTAAACTATGTTCCCGCATCTGGCGATCACTTGAGATTGATTTATGTGAAGAACTCACATAAACCCAATTAATCGGTTCGTCACTTTTATGGCTAGCTAGCACACACAATACAATGGCAGGTAACACGACTACTAGAATAATGGTTAAACTAGATACACCAGAAAAAACGGATGACTTATCAAGGTAAAAATTTTTATAATCATTCTTATTCTCGAGAAAATTTGAACCATAGAATACATAACAAGCCAATATAATGCCTAATACCCATAACCACAGGGTTAGTATACTTGAGTCACCTTTGAGTGCAGTGATCCTAAAATAGTATTCACTACCATTGCCAGTACGATGTGGTCCCTTTTCATCATACAAAATAGCGGTATATTGACCTTTTTGTGGAAAACGCTGCGAGATACGGATTTTATCTCTGTATTCCGTCCACCTTCCGTCAGAGTCACGACCCGACTCAGCCCAAAGCTCATCTTTAATAGTAAATAGATACTGCTCATCTGGGCCAAAAACCATGAGTTCAAGACTTTTCCAGCTTTGTAGCGCCAATCTACCATTGACTTCAAAGCGCATAATTGACCCATTTTTAGGCACATCAAAAGCATATATACGTTCTGTATTCGCAAAAACAGATCCTGGTTGGAATTTGGTTTTTTGTACGGGGATATCGAGCAAACTACTATAAAAAAAACACACCACCCATGTTACTGCAATCACTAAAAATAGTTTTAAATGCGTCATAGTTCACCTACAACGCAAGTACAATAACAAGTGAAACACAGAGCGCGACAGTGCCCTCAATTAAAGCGACGGCGTGATTGCGCTCTTTACCAATCGCATGATCAATACAAATAGAAGGAAATAACACCTTATCAATAAACTGTCTCGCCACAATTAACGCAACAAGTCCGATAAATGCGTCCACTAAAAAAAGCTGTATGCTCGCAGACCAGCTAACAAATGGGCCAATCAATGCATGAACTAATACCATAGCAAGTGCTACTAACGTCGCAGAAAAACTGATGGCAACCGCTGAGTTCCCAGCTTCGAGCTCATGTAACAATTCATAGCGTGTTACCGTGTCATATAACTTGGCACATACCACAAAACATACTTGCCCTAACACGTAAAATACAATGGCAGAAGCCCAACTCCCTTCTCCACTGAGGGATGCCCCTATCAGCAAGCCGCTGGCAACATAACTGGCCGCTTGTACAGCGCCTATCGCGGTGCTTTGTTTTTCAATCAGCTGTTGGCGATTGCAGAATGAATGTAAAATAAGCTTATCATTGATAATTCGCGAAACAATTAATAAAAGCAGGCCTACTAACGTATATACGCCCGTTAAAATTAAGTCGCTAATAAGCCCAGCAGATGGACCTGCTAAAATGGCACTATAAATGATCACAACACCCAGCATAAACCCTGCCACCGATGTTGCCAATGCGGTATTCTTTTGCTTTATAATTTGATAAAAGGTGTCGTAAGGAGTTGTCGCGTTATATAGCCTCTTAGCGACAAACATCACACAGAAAAGCAATAACACAAAACTAAAATTATTTAAGTAAGATTGAAAAATATCGTCCATAATATGAGCATAAGTAATTAATTATTATGTAGATCATACCATAATATCGAACACCAATTAAGTCCCGTTATTAACGCCACTGTACAAAATTAAAGGGCATAGCCGAAAAAGCCATCTGTGAGTATCTCCTAAAATAACTCAGTACGCTTTTGTATCCCAACCAGCAAAAATTGAGCAACAAAATAGCATCTATAGTCAAACCTGCTATACCTTCATAGGCAGCATAAATTTAATATACAATAATAAGGGGAAACCTATGGATCTGTTACGGATCATTATCGCCATTTTGTTACCGCCTCTGGGTGTGTTTTTACAAGTTGGTATTGGGGGCGCATTTTGGTTAAATATTTTACTTACGTTATTTGGCTATATTCCCGGCATAGTCCATGCAGTATGGGTCATCGCCAAGAAGTAGTCTCATTAGGTATTACACATCAAAAAAATGGCCGTATTAGTTACTAATACGGCCATTGTCTTTATTTAACGTTTATTAAGCAGCACTCTGCGGGGCCTGTCTTTGTTTTATTACCGCAACCAATAAAGCCGGTAAAAACGTGAGGCTTAATAGTGTCGAGACTAAAATCCCGCTCAATACAATCACCCCCACACCGCGGTATAACTCAGTACCCTCGCCAGGGATTAACACCAATGGCGCCAACCCAAATAACGTCGTTGCCGTAGACATTAAAATCGGGCGTAATCGCTTAGCAACAGCTTGGTCGACAGCTTCTCGCACAGGCATGGCTTGATCAATTATAAAACGGCGCGTTTGATCTACGATCAAAATTGGATTGTTTACTACCGTGCCAAGCAGTATCAAAAAGCCCAGCATCGTGATCATGTCAAATGGTTGATGAAACGCAGTTAACCCCAACGCTGTCAGAGCACCGTTAACCCCGTTTACTGTCACCAGTCCAAGCAACCCCCCTGCCATACCCAAAGGTACTGTCGCAAGGATAAATAATGGGTAACGCCAATGTGTAAATATCGCCACCAACAACAAATAACTCAGTACCAACGCAATCACAAAGTTACCCGATAGCGCAGATTTAGTTGCTTCTAACTGATCAGCAGCACCACTAATGCTCACTTTGATCCCTTGCGCTATTTTGCCTTGCTGCCATAAGTTAGGGAGTAATTCCTGACGGACAATCTGCTCTGCCGTTTCTAATGCAACATCGCGAGGAGGAATAATATAAACCGTCACTGTTCTGTTACCATCGACTCGACGTACAGAGTTACTATTTTTACTCTCGACCAAATCAGCTAACGCATTTAGCGGTAATACTTGCCCCTGCGGCGTAACAATCGGTGTTGTTTGCAGCTCTGTTAGGTTTTGACGATTTCCTGCACCACTAAACAAAAACATATCGACTTTGTCGTCGTTCAAGATAAATTCATCAACATAGGCACCGTCACTCATAGCGGCCACTGCATAACCAAAGTCGCGATTATCTATACCAAGTTCAGCAAGCCGGTCCCAACGCGGTTTAATTTCAATCAGTGGCTGCTCTAATGCAAGAGAACCAGGATCTGAATCAATTTGAGGGTTATCAAAAAGCCTATCAGCTTCTTTATAAACAGCTTCAGCCGCACTATAAAGCTCAATAATATCACTGCCTGCTATATCTACCGCAACTGCGCGTGTTCCGCCGTCATTGCTCGATATAATTGAACCACGCGCTGA
Organism: Pseudoalteromonas sp. MSK9-3; assembly: GCF_003590335.1. Lineage (GTDB taxonomy): Bacteria > Pseudomonadota > Gammaproteobacteria > Enterobacterales > Alteromonadaceae > Pseudoalteromonas. Next base: position 163,291 of record NZ_MIET01000011.1, read on the forward strand.
AAATGCACGCATACCGTCATAACTTTTGAACTTAGCAGTAATAGCCGCCATCATATCGTTTATATTTTGCGGTTCAACAGGTGCACTCAAGAACCAAATACGGCCAACCGACACCGACATAGAGTAATATTCTAGTGGCGGTAAATCAGTTTTACCTGACTCGTAATCACTGCTGTCAGCCTCTATGTGCGCATCAAAATACGTTCTTAATTCTGCACCAATTTTTTCCATTTCTGATAAATTATAGTTCGGTGGCGCAATCATCATAGAGAACGCTTTGGGCTCTTCCCCTTCAGGTAAGTATTCCGCCGCAGGCATTAACGTATAAGCTAATCCTAATATACCCACAACAAATGCAATACTAATTACGCGAGCTTGCTGTTGTGAGCGGGTAAATAACTTAGACAACGATAGCCACCACGTACCTAGTTCAAACTGGCGCTTTTCATCTAAATCTTGTTTTTTACCAAAATTTGCCAGTGCGACAGGCACAACAAAAATAGCAACCAACATTGAGGCAATAATCGCACCTGAAATAGCAATGGCAATATCAGAGTAAAGCTGTCCGGCTTCTTGCTGCACAAATAAGATTGGCGCAAATACCAATACAGTTGTCGCAGTAGAGGCTAATACCGCTGGCCATACTTCTTTAACGCCTTTTATAGCAGCCAATCGCTTACTCAGCCCTTCGCGTTTCGCCTGTACAATAGATTCAAGCACCACAATGGTATTATCTACCGTCATACCAATTGCAAACGCAACACCCGCTAAGGAAATAACGTTAATCGTTCGACCAAAGCTCATCAAGGCAAAAAAGGCCGCGACTGTACATAACGGAATGCCCATTACCCCAACTAACGTCGCCCGCCCTGAGCGCAAGAAAAAGTACATCACAAGCGTCGCAAGTAAGGCACCCAATGCTAAGTTGGTCCACACATTTTGCAAAGAGCTTTTCACATATTTGACGTCATCACTCATCAAGTTGAGTTCTAACCCATTTTGCGCCAGTAGCTGTGCATTAAGTTCAGCCACAACCGGTAGCATTTGCTCTTTAATTGCTAATACATTTGAGCCACTTTCACGTCGAACAGACAAACTCAACGTGCGTTCACCATCTGAATAAGACATCCCACGGGTCTCAAAATGGTCAAGCGTAATACTGGCAACATCTTTTAATAAAATATTTGCTGAGCCAATGCGTTTAACAACTAGGTTCTCTAATTGACTGAGCTGCTCAAAACGCCCAACTACACGCAGTAAATAACGACTTTTACCACTTTCAATATCACCACCTGACGCATCTCTGTTTCTAGCTCTTATCGCGTTTCTCACATCAATTAAACTAATGCCGCGCTGCGCTAAACGTGCCGCATCAACTTTGATTTGGATCTGACGCTGTGCACCACCGCCAACTCTGACTTCCGATACGCCCGCGACACTCTCCATACGAGGACGAACAAAGTCTTCAGCAAAATCACGCAGTAAATCCACGTCTAATTGTAATGGGTTACCAGCCTGCGGTTTGAGTACAAAATACATAAACGCATTATTAGAGAATGAACTTGAAAAAAGCCTAGGTTGGTCCACATTCTCAGGGTACGCAGGTACCTGACTCAGCGCATTATTTACCCTAATAAGTGCATCATTAACACCAACGCCAAACGGAAACTCAAGCTCAACGGTGGCTTCACCCATTTCAGCGTATGAGATCATACGTTTTAAATTAGGCAAACTTCTTAAATATCGCTCTTGTTCAATGAGTATTTCTTTTTCTACATCTTGTGGTGTTGCCCCTGGCCATCCAGTTTGTACCGTAATGGTCCGCACTTCTAAATCAGGGATCATTTGTACCGGAATATTAAGTGCTGAGATCAACCCTAAAATCGCCGTGATCAAAACAACGACCGTAACCAGCGTCCCTCGCTTTACAGCAGCTTCAATCATAGTTCACCGCTCACTGTTGATTTTACCGAGAGCGACGTGCCATCTTTAAGTAACTCAACCCCAGAAACCACAATACGTTCAGACCCAGTCAGTCCTATCACCGAGACTTGTTCGCCCGTCGACTCTACTACGGTTACCAAACTGCGTTTCGCGCTGCCATTTTCTACAGAAAACACACTGCTCCCACCGTCAGGATGCTGTTTAATAGCCGACTTGGGTAACCATACTTTACTTTTAGAAGACGCTAAGAAAACTTCAGCACTTGCTGACATACCGGCAATAAACTCATGACTATATGTCTCGTTAGGTATGTCTATATGCGCAACAAAGGTACGGCTCACCGGATCAGCAACCCCCACAAGACGCGAAATTTGTGTGTTAATTGTATGGCTATTTTTTATATCCGCAGTCACCGCTGCAGAAACACGCTCTTGTGATGCGAAGTCGCTATAATACTCTTGTGGTACATCCAGCACTAAACGTAAATCAGATTGAGCCACCAAAGAAAGAACACTATTTTGTGGCGTCACCCATTCACCTACATCCACATTTCTACTTGCGATCACACCAGAAAAAGGAGCATACAGCGTGTGGCGGTGAACAATTTCTTTGGCTAAGGAAACCGCAGCCTGCTGCTTGACTAATTCGGCCTTGGTATTGGCTAAATTAGCACGTCGTTCACCTATGAGTGTTTTAGCCACACTTTGCTGATCTGATAGTGCCACTACTTCAGCCAATAAACGTTCAGCTTCTTGTTTTGCGATTGTCGCAGCTTGTAAGCTCGCTTTTGCTTGAGCCAACTCTAATTTAGCGAGCGTGTCATCAAGTTGCAGTAACACCTCTCCTTTTTTTACTAAAGAGCCAACATCAACTTGTAAAACAGACACAGCGCCTGCTTCCAAAGAGGCTAAGCTTGCATCGCGTGTGGCTTCAATTGTACCAGTCAATCGCATCACATCGGCTTGCTTATTTAATGACGGAATATATATATCAACCTCTGTGGTTTGAGCATACACTTTTGACGCAACTAATGAAGCACTGGCCAAAACAACACAAAACACCGCACGTACAGCAAATTGCATAAAAACCTCTAATGATAATTATTTCCATTTAATTCTAAAGAACTCACAAAATAAAACATCTCATTTGCGATAACTTACTAATAATGCCAGATATTAAGAAATTAGGTTATTTCTGACAGCGTATAAATATAAACGCAGGCCTTGTTGACAGCTTTTCATATGTTTTAGCACACATTGTTTGCACAACAGGGTCTACCTGCCCCTCACTAAGAGCAGACACTAGCAAACCATTTTGCGTTATTGCCTGCATAATGCAGGTTAATGAACGTCTGTAAAAACGTACTTCTACTGGTGTGCCAACCGTATTCCAGCGCTCAATAACCATTTGTGTCTCGAAATAGTTTTTTGCATGGCGCATCTCAGATTTTGCGCAAGGGTGATGGGTAGAAAACACCATATATCCACCGGGTTTGAGTACTCTATAAACCTCTGCGAAAAACGCCGTAACATCCGCCAAATAATGTAACATTAATGGACAAATGACTATATCCGCACTTTGTGTTTTTTCATTTGGCAGGCCCAGCGCTAAATCTTGCTGATAAGCATGCACTCGGCCACCTAATGTGGAGTCAACCATAGCGAGCATTTCTGAAGAAGCATCGATACACGTTACATGACTGGCACCTTTATCGAGTAGATACTGCGCATAAATCCCCGAACCGCAACCTAAATCTAATACCTTTCGCCCTTTAATATCCCCCATCAATGCCTGCAGTGATGGGCGCTCATAATATGCGTTATAAATATTGTGTGTCACTGACTCCGCATACTGTGCGGCATGGGTTGTATAAAGCTCTGAAGCCATATTTATACTCTTATAAATGTTTTATATCAGTCATAAGACGGATTGATATAAAAAAAATGAATTAATTACCGCTTGTAAGTTTCTAGAAAGTTTCGCCTCTTAAAGTATTCACATTCACTGAACACAGTGAGCAACGTACCAAATATTAGGTACAACTTAGTTTACTTACTTTTAAGGAATATCACATGACTTTTACGAAATCTGCATACGCTGCTTGTTTACTAGCATGCTCAACACACACACTGGCTCAACAAGACTCTTCTGAGTTAACTTGGAGCTTAGGTATTGCAGCAATATCATCAGATCAAGGATACGTCGATGTTGGTACAGAAACCACCATCGTACCAATTATAGGCATTCAGTACGGTAATTTTTCGTTACTAGGCCCACGTGCAAGCTACAAAATGTTTGCCAATGACCAGTTCGAGATTTCAGCTATCGGTAATTTGCGTTTTGATGGCTATGAAGCTGCAGATGGTGACATATTTACGGGTATGGAAGACCGTGATATGAGCTTTGATGCGGGTATTGAAGCTGAAATAGACACCTCATTTGGAGAGTTTGGCCTCGGACTGGTACACGATGTAACCAGTACTCATAAAGGGTTTGAATTAAGTGCCAGTTACGGGGTCCCGTTTATGTTTGAAAATGGCCGTGTTATGCCTTATATCTCCGCGAACTATCAAAGTGAAGATTTAGCGGATTACTACTTTGGCGTACAACAAAATGAAGCAACCTCATCTCGTGCCTTTTACCAACTAGATGCCACAACCAATATCGAGATTGGGATCGGGAGCGATTGGATGTTTAATAACAAACACTATATTAAAGCAGACATTAGCTACGCTTCGTATGGCAGTGATATTAAAGACTCTCCGCTAATTGATAAATCAGGTGAAGCACAAATTTTGGTTGGGTATGCTTATGTTTTTTAATAAAAAAGTTCAAATAAAACACTTATGTATTAGTGCGATAGGTTTGGGGTTAATTGGCTGTGACGCAAGTTCAGCCAATACCGAGCAAGTTGTTCAAATCCAACCAAGCTCAGTTATTGTATTTGACCACTCGGAGATCGCTACGCCAATTAAGACGATGCCAGAACATCATTTCTTTGGCAGAGTGCAAGGAGGAGAAAGTTACAACATGGCACTGTTTGTTGATGGCCGAATAGAGCGAGTACTTGTCAAAGAAGGGCAAATTGTTAACTCTGGCGATGTACTGGCTACATTGTACTCGCCAAATCTTGCTCAACGCGTCACATCACGTGAGTCTAGCTATGAAAGTGCTAAGGCAGTACTGCACCAAGCTAAAATACAACAGCAAAGAAGCAGCGAACTCGTTAGAAAGAAATTACAACCTAACGCCGTGCTGGATGATGCACAGCGGGCCTTAAAAGTGGCCACACAACAGGTCAATAATGCCCTTGCACAGCTTGAAGAAGCAAAAAACCAACAAAAAGAGACCCAATTAGTGGCCCCACAAGCGGGCGTTATTGGTAAATTATATTCCCGCTCAGGTGACTATATTAGCGCGGGAGAAAATATCGTTCGATTTGAGTCTAGTGAAACACAAAAAGTGGTTTTTTCACTGCCAGAACGCATTGCTATTTCACTCCCTAAAACGAAAAATGTTCAAGTATCATTTCCGAGTATCAACACCACGACACTGGGTATCGTGACAGAAAAAAGTTTACCGAACTTAGGCCAACCAGCCTTATTTGAAGTCACCGTTACCCTGCCAAAAAATAGCTATGAGAATCTAGGTATAACAGCGCAACTGCATGTGCCTATTTCAAATGACAGACTTTACAAGGTATCACATTCGGCACTTCGCTATGATCAAAGCAATCGTGCCTATTTATTATCCGCAGCCGAAAACAATACACTGCCCGTTTCTGTGATTGCTGTAGAAAAAGATGGGGTGTTAATTACGAGCAGTTATCCCCTACTTCAACCAATTAGCCGAGTTTCAGAGATCATTAACCCACTTAACTTAGCTGCATTAGACAAGAGGTAACTTATGCTAACGCCAAATTCACATTGGTATTTCCAGCCACGATTAATTCTAGGCATTATTACCATTTTAGCGCTAACAGGCTTATTCAGTTGGCACTATGCAAATGAGCAAGAAGATCCAAGTTTTGCCTACCGAAATGGTATGATCTTGCTTTCAAACCCTGGAATGAGTATTGAGCAGCTTACCGATCAGGGTGTTCGGCCTATTGAGCGAGTACTGAGTGAAATTGACGAAATACGCACATTTAGTGCGCGAATAAAGCAAGGTTATGCAAATATCGACATCGAGCTCAAAGACAGCATTTATGAGACCGATGTAATTTGGCAAAGGGTGAAGGACCGTACACGACAGGCTTCAAGCCGAATGGGCGAAATAAACCTCTCTGTCCATGATCGCGTGCAAGATACACAGGGCATTGTACTGTCGGTGAATTCAGGCCAAGGGCTACTCGAAGATAGGCGTATGGCACTGGTTGTTCGAGATGAACTGCTAAAGCTTGCCGATGTAAGAACTGCCAGCTTAATTGGTGCACCACAAGAGCAGCTTAACGTCGCATACTCGTCACAGAGTATGCGTGAAACGGGCGTTTCTCCTATTGATATTGCAAATACCCTACAGCAACGCAATGCACAAACCAGCTTAGGCACTTTACAAAACCCTTCATTTACCACGGGAGTCAACTCACTTACTCGACTTGATACATTACAATCAGTTAAAAATACCCAAATCAGCATGCCTAATGGGCAAAGTGTGCCCCTTTCTAGCATTGCTGATATCGCGTATCGCGCAGATCCGCAAAGTAACGAGCAATTCTGGTATAACGGACAAAGAACCGTTGGCATAGCCCTTACCCTACCACCAGATTCTATTCGCGTTACTGAAACAGGACGTTTGATAAGAAACAAGATCAATGAATTGAACCAAAGGTATGCACAAGCCAGTATCACTATTCATTTATTTCAACCCGATTGGACCCAAAAACGCCGTAGTTCTTTGCTTACTTCATTACTATATAGTTGCCTCGGTGTTGCCCTTGTTTTAATGTGTTTAATGACGTTTCGTAGCGCACTTATTGTCAGCCTCTCTATTCCGGCCATTGCACTGTCTGCCATTGGTTTATTCGGCATGTTTGGCGGTGTGATCCATCAAATGACCATTGCAGGGTTGGTGCTATCGTTAGGGCTAATGGTCGATAATAGTATCGTTATGGCTGAACGAATTGTACACCACCTAGAACGTGGTATGACACGTTCACACGCTGCTATCACGGCCATTAAGGAGTTATATAAACCACTGGCAACAGCAACACTCACCACAATAGCCGCATTTGTACCCATGCTACTCTCAACAGGCGGTGTGGCTGACTTTATTGCAACAATCCCTATTTTAGTGATCATTTGCATTCTCTTCAGCTATGTCATTTCGTTATCTTTTGTGCCAATACTGAGTAAATTACTCGCCTACCAAGACAAGCCCGCAAACCGCATCACGCGTATTTTTAATACGACAGGCGGACATATTGCACACGGCACTTTAAATTATCCTAAAGCAACGCTCATGGTTAGCGTTTGTGTCATTACCTTGTTACTAAGCTTACCTGCGAGCAAAGGCGAGTTTTTCCCAAAAACCAATCGAGACCAAGCTTATGTTGACATTCAACTTCCTCTTGGCTCTTCGGTAAGTGAAACGACGAACGTTGCTAATGCCATTGCTGATAAACTGAAAAATAATGACTCGATCACCAATACGTTCAGCTTTACGGGTAATTCTGGACCTCGTTTTTACTATAATTTAGTACAACAGCCGAATGAAAGTCACATAGCTCGCATTGTATTTGAAACTAAAGCAGAGGTCGCTGTAGCTGACGTTGTAAACCGTCTTAACAACGAATTTAAAGTACAATTTCCTAATTTCATCGTAACCGCGCATGAATTAGGGCAAGGTCCACCAATTGAAAGCCCAATAGAAGTGCGCGTTCTGGCTAACACAAACCAAAATGCACTGGGTGCCGCAGAAGCATTATTTGCGTTGCTTAATGAGCGCGTTGACACCAAGAGTGTAAGAAGAGCCTATGTACTAGGTAAGCCTGCATTGAACTTAGCGACAAACAAACAACAGTTACAAGTGAGCAATATTACGGAGCAGCAACTAAGTCAATATCTTGCGTGGCAAACCACGGGGCTTAACGCCACAACGTTAAATTACACGCTAGACCCAATTGATTTAGTTGTTGCAGTGCCGCAACCGGTAAATAATTCTACAGAGTTATTATCAACACAAATACTGACTGACACGAGACAATTTATTCCTGCATCTCTATTCCTTGAACAAAGCGTCGTTGGCATTCCCCCAGTCGCGGTGCGACAAGATGGATTTCATACTTTAACTGTTCTGTCTGATGTTGCAGAAGGTTATAGCGAGGAAGAGATCATTGAACAACTGCAGTCAAAAGCAAAAGTTTTAACCGATGAATTTGGTGTTACTATCGAGTTTGGCGGAGAAGCCGCTGAGTCTGAGCAAGCAAATAGCGCATTATTGGTCGCAATGCCCGCTGGTATCGTATTGTTATTTGTTGCACTGGTTTTGCAGTTCAATTCATACCGATTGAGTCTGGTGGTTATGTGTAGTATTCCACTGGGTGCGATTGGTGCGCCAGCGATGCTGTCTCTCGTAAATATTCCTTTTGGTTTTATGTCAATATTAGGGGTATTAGCGTTGGCAGGTATCGTGGTAAACACCGCCATCATTTTAATTGAAAGCACGCTTCAAGGAATAAAAAATGGATTACAGAAAAAACAAGCAATCGCTGCGGCAGTAAATGAACGCTTTCGGCCTATATTATTGACCACAATTACAACCATTATAGGTATGTTACCGCTGACCTCATCACAAAGCCCACTTTGGCCACCATTAGCGTGGGCTGTTATTGGTGGATTGATCACCTCTACCGCCTTGATGATGTTTATAATGCCTGTTGCGCTTAGTTTACTGCTAAAACCAGTTAAAAATGACATACAAACACAGTAATGATTAGAATAAAGGACATAACCATGCGAGTGCTAATCACTGAAGATAACCAACAACTTGCTGAATTTATTCAGCAAGCCATCATGCAAGATGGCCATGCGGCCGATATTGCTTTAGATGCAGCCACTATGTTTTATCAACTGTCTATCATGCAATACGACGGTATTGTTTTAGATTTGGGGTTACCAGATAAAGATGGCTTAGATGTGATTAAACATTTACGCTCTAAAGGTATACCCATTCCTATTCTTATTTTGACTGCCCGCGGCGGCATAGATGACAGAATAAAAGGGCTCGACCTCGGTGCTGACGACTATCTCAACAAACCCTTTTCTATAGACGAGCTAAAAGCTCGACTGCGCGCCCTAATGCGCAGACCTGTTGATTATTCGGGCAATGATTTAAGCAGAGGCAATGTCACTATAGAAACCAAGTCTCGCCGTGTCACTGTTGACACTCAAAACCTCACCATGGGCAAAACTGAGGTTGCTATTTTAGAGTACATGTTAAAGCATGCAACATTAACCGTAAGTAAAGAGTCATTGTTTGATGCCATTTATTCTATGGGGTTTGAAGTCACCGACAATGCCATACAAGTCGCCATGCATCGTATTCGAAAAAAGCTTGAACAAGCTGGCGCTACCACACACATAAATACCATCCGTGGCATAGGGTATATCTTGGCATGATATTTAATCAAAACTCATTATCTCGGCGTTTGCTTAAGCACTTTTTACTTATTGGAGGTAGTGTTTTTTCATTAATTGCCGCCATTCTCTATTTATTCTCTATTAACTTTGCCAACTTAGCGGTGGAACAAAGTATGTTTGGAATGGCTGAAGACATTCAAACGAACCTAGCGTTTGACGGCCAATCACAGCTGACATACCAATCAACGCAAGTTGCTGAACGATGGGGATACGACGCACTGTATAATAACTTAGGGTTTCGCGTTATTGATTTGTCAACACAGCAAGAACTACTCAGATCGTTTGTCAATCCAAGTGTTGCAACTATTATTGATACCTTACCAACCTCTTTACCTGAAGGTTATTCACAAATCGCTGCGCGCAATAATACCCACACAGATTTATTCAGGATCATATTCATCGCTGATGAAAGGCGCCTTGCGCTCGATTTGGCCCGCAATGACTTACTAGGCGAACTAGCAAATGAAGCCGTTATGCCGGTGTTAAGCCAAGTAGCCGCCCTCACCATCGGTGCTGCATTTTTGGTCTTTGTCTGCGTGACTTTTATTTCAATTCGCGCCTTAGTACGCCCCGTTGAAAACGTCACTACACAACTGTTACAAATCAAACCTAATCAATTAGATAGACGACTTTCTACCACAGACGTTCCCGCAGAAATTCTGCCGTTAGTATTAGGCTTAAACGAGGCAATGGAACGCGTAGAGCAAGGGTTTGAAGAACAAAAACGTTTTGTCGCCAATGCCGCACATGAACTGCGAACTCCTCTGGCCATTTTATCTACTCGAGTAGAGCTGACTGAAATTCCGCCAGAGGTAGAGCCTGCGCTAATGGGCGACATTAAATATATGTCTCGGGTAATAGAACAATTACTTGATTTATCCCGCGCACAAAATCAGGTTGGCTTTACCCATAGTTTGGTTGATTTGAAAGACATAGGTAAAGATGTATGTATGCTGCTAGGTCCGCTTTCTGTAACTCATCAAAAAGAGCTGTCACTCGACGTCATTGATCCATCATGTGATGTACTCGGCGATAAGGGTGCATTGATCATTTTAACCAAAAACCTACTAGAAAATGCCTTAAAATATGCCGAGAAGCATGCCCACGTACAGCTTATCATTACTAAAAATGCCCTGAGCATAAAAGACTCGGGCCCCGGGATCAGTGAAGGTGACAGAGTAAAGCTATTTGAGCGATTCTGGCGAAAAGAACAATCCGCCTTGACCGGCAGTGGACTAGGCTTATCCATCGTCAGTGAAATTGCCAATGCCCACAATGCCGACATTGATGTGATATGTAACAATGATTTAGGCGGCGCTACCTTTACCATAACATTTAATGCCACACCATAAAGGACAGGCTAAGTTTTCAGCTTTAACTACGAAACAGTTGAATTATAGAGAATAGTGATTGACTGATAGAATTAGACTTTTATAATCTCGTCAGGACTAAGCCCCTCAGGTATGAAGGGTAATTTTGATAATATATAAGGATGCGTATGTCGTTTTTCAAAAAAGTATTGGGTACTGTGGGCATTGGTGCAGCAAAAGTTGATGCCATTTTAGAGTACAATCAAATAGCGCCAGGCGAAGAAATATCAGGCACAGTTAAAATTGTCGGTGGCAAAGTAGAGCAAGAAATCAACAAAATTGATTTGAATGTTGTTTGTAATTATACCGTTGAAAAAGAAAATGATGACGGTGAATCCGTTACCATCAACAAAAACTATACTCTAGCAAAATACCATATCAACGAAAGCTTCACGATTTCTCCCTCAGAAGAAAAATTGATCCCATTTGTATTTGACTTAGCGTTAGAAGCGCCAATTACCGTTGGCCAATCAAGAACATGGTTAACTACCAACCTAGACATTGATATGGCACTCGACAAATCTGATAAAGACTTTATTCACGTCACGCCAACTGAACTACAGCAAGCAGTGATAGATAGCTTAGAAGAGCTAGGGTTTAAACTGTATGAATCAGATTGTGAAGGCATTGAATCAGCCTCGTTCTCACGCTTACCATTCGTACAAGAATTAGAATTTAAAACCATTTCTGGCGATTTCCACGGTCGTTTTGATGAGGTTGAAGTCGTATTCTTTAACCGAGGTGAACAGCTCGAAGTCATTTTTGAAATTGACCGTAAGGCCAAAGGCTTAATGGGCTTCTTTGCGGAGGCACTTGATTTAGATGAGTCAAACGCACGACTGGTTGTTACTGAAGACGACATTGAAGACTTAGAAGATCAGATCTACACTATTTTGGAAGCTAATAGTTAAATCGGCTATTAGCCTAATACCAACTACATCGATTACAAGGCTGTAATGTAGTTGGTATAAAATACATATTCTATTGGTAATTAATGATTATAAGGAACGTAATGAAAAAACCATCTTTTTTAATATGTATAGCTTCGGCTATCGCCCTCACAGCTTGTGGTTCTGACAACCAGGTTGATACTAACCCACTATGCGACGATGACGACGTAATTGAACTCGTTGATGAAATTGTTAAAGACGAAGCCAAATCACAGCTGTTTGAAGTCATGCTGAAAAAAGCCGGAAAGTCAGGCGAAATAACTTATCAGCAAGCAGTCGACGTTGCAGGTCGTTCAGCTGAGCTTGATGGCGTAATTGCATTGGTCAACGAAACGATTGATCAGCAGCAGCTAATATACTCTAACATCTCTATGTCAGAACAAGACCTAGATCAACATAAAGTGTGGTGCAGTGCAGGTATGGGGGCAGAAGGCAAAAAACCAGCCATTATCAATTATACCGCGCTACACACTACTGAAGACGTTGAAGTTTACGTTACTTTTTAACCATAAACACATAATTAGAAGGTTAACGTAAACCAATAAATTTTATAGCCTAGCTTAATGCTAGGCTATAAATATTAATAAAAGACCTACAACTAGTGCTCACCGCATTAGTAACCCCTCGTAGCACAAAGTAATACCTAAAAAACACCTCACCATAAAATAAAATCGAAATAGGCTAACCACTTATTAAAAGTGACTATAGAGTCTAATAGCGTTATTTAATCGGCTTACTGCCACAGAGAAAAACATTTTAAAACATATAAAAACAGTAGGCCTACTGGTTAAAAAATTAGCATCTAGCAAGGCACTACAACCATAAATCAACAACAATTATTAAATTAAAAAATCCATATAACAATACCCATTTCACTCTAATACATATAATTTATAAATTACTCACTATGAGTTATATAGTCGACATAAATAAAATATATAAACCACATTCGCCTTCTAAAGGTACCAATAAATTAACCTAAAAACTGCATCAGTAAGCATTTAATACTCCCAACTATAAGTTCTGTATGAAAAACATTCAGTTACTATTTGGTAAAAAAAAAGCTAATGTCTTGTTGGCTATAAATACAACTTTAAAGGAAATAATTATGATAATAAAATCAATGCTCGCTGCCATGCTTCTAATTAGCGCACTTCCCACTTCAGCCGCCTCTAGTGTATGGCGCGTATACGAATTACCAATGTGGGTAGGATGTCATGCTGCGGAGTATCACTTCAAAAAAGAATTTCCGAATGCGACCAATTTAACGTGTGTCGTTGTATCTGGTTCGGGTTCTATGGGGAACTATGGGTTTAAAGTGACAGGCACTATCTAGTTCGCGCCACCACTAAAAAATATGACTTAACGCGAATGTCGCTGCTAACCAAGACATACTCAGCGTTAAGTCTTTTTGCACATACGATTTAAATACAAACTTAATATTTTAGAAAAGCCCTCTTACTTTTAGTCCAATTACCTAGTACTCAAACATCAAAAACATCACATAAATTAATTGAACGCTACTGTTACACAAAGAATTGTCGCTTAAGGAAAACCACAGCCTAACTGCCACGCTAATCGCTTTGCTTTATACTACAATTGAGTGTGTCTTTAAGTTCGGGTTTAGGTGTTTAGCGAGACAACATACGATTGTTGGGCATATTATCTCCCTACGGAAGCACCATTAGAGCAAATCAATATCAGTGTTAGCGATGACATAGCCGCATTATTTAAATTACTGTATGACCATGGAATTAATAGCCAACCAGAACAATGGCAACGAGTAATATTTAACATCAAACCAAGCGGGCTGTACAGTATTAACTTTGAAAAGACAACGATGATGACGTTGATGCATAATTTGATGCATATATGGTCAACGTCAGGAATGGTCGATTGTAATTAAGTTAGGTAAAACAGGAACAAACCAAGTTACAACAACAAAAAATAAATGTTAACATAAAGTAAGGCTTGCATCCTGTAAGCCTATCCATAACTTTTAAAGGAAATAAAATGTCAATTCAAATGTTAACAAAAGCGCTTTTAGCAACCTCGCTATTCTCGGCTCTGTCTTTTTCAGCAACTAGTTTAGCTGGCCACAAAGCCACCCATAATGTCATTGTAAATAACACTTCAATTTCAGGTTCATTTGGCAGTGCTAGAAACTCAGCAGACTCAGTACAATACATTGCATCACTCGACCGTGGAACCTATATGGTTGTTATGGCCAAGTCAGCGGCTGGCGTGAGCAAATCTTGTACCACAAAAAACCCAACACATTTTGAACAATTGCGTGCATTAGGATCTGATTCATTCTTATATGTCAGTGTGAGCGGCTCAACATGTACAAACGTTGATATTCAGAATAGCTCAAGCTTTGCACCAAAATAATGCGTCAACTCCCTCTTGTATACATTTCTCTAATAGCGTTGGTTATCTCTCAGGTCATTATGATGCTGTACTTGCCTACCCAAATTGAGAATGCGATAGCTAATAAGCTCAACTCTGAGCAACTATCCACTAACGAACGAAAAGAAAGATTTGAGGAAAATGTTAAAATAATAATTCATGATACACTTAGCAACAGAACGTTAAGCAATGCAGAGTGCGCTAATATAAGGCATGAAGCGCTGCTAGCGCAGTTAAGTAAACTCATTGAAAAAAATAACAAAGTATACACTGAGTATGATGCAACACCAGAAAATGATATAGCACAAGACATTCAAACAAGGTCAACGAACTTGGTATTTGCCCAAGCAAACGATGCGTTAGAGCAAAGTATAGGCTCAGGCATTCTAAACGAAAGTGACGCAACCGCTTTATATGCTTTTTTTGGTCAGTTAACCGATGAAGAAGAGTTTTATATTTACAACAAATACGTACAAGCAATAAATGATGGTACGTTAGTCAGTGAAACGCCTTTGGGTTTAAGGTTGCCAGACCTTTAGATTGAAAGTTCTATATCTCCAGGGAGGCAGTAAACGTCGGTATTATAGATGTTTACTGCTTTTTTTGCTTCAGGAAGTCTAACAACTCCTTATAAACCATACACTAGTTGTTTTGTGATAACGCTTGCAGACGCTTCGCTACAGCCTTGTGTATTTTGTCCACACCATAACGGGATAAAGTCATCACGCCCAAGCTTTTTACTATGACGACGTAGTTGAGACATTTCAATGGCGGTATGGGGAAAGCCTGGCGCTAATTCATTCATCAAACCAACTTCTTTCATTGCGCGATTAATAATGCCTCGCGCTGGCTTTCCAGAAAATATATTGGTAACCGCTGTCTCACTTCTTTCTCTATTTTTTATCGCATCACGATGTAAGTCTGATGTGGTTGCTTCTGTGCACAATAAATACGCCGTACCCACTTGAACAGCACTGGCACCTAATGCCAAAGCCGCTTTCACATCACTGTTATTGGCTATTCCACCCGCAGCAATAACCGGTACGGTAACAGCATCGATAATTTGTGCTAGCAATGTCGTCATTCTCTGCTGCGTAGATAAATCCATCGACAAAAACATCCCTCGATGACCACCGGCCTCTAACCCCTGTGCAATCACTCCGTCAGCGCCATTGGCCTCTAACCAAGCCGCTTCTCCAGCCGTCGTCGCAGATGAAATAACTTTACCGCCCCACCCTTTAATGCGCTGCATAAGATCTTTGCTGGGTAAGCCAAAATGGAAGCTAATAAGCTGGGGTTTAAAAGACTCAATTGCATCGGCAATATCATGGCTAAAAGGCATCCGACTTGCTTGTTTGTCATTGGAGTCAATTTCAGCCCCCAGCTCGGTAAAGTAAGGCTGTAATCGTTTTTGCCATTTGTTCTGGCGAGTAGGATCATAAGGCTCTGGCTTATGGCAAAAAAAGTTCAAGTTAAATGGCTTGTTACTTGCTGAGTCCACCGCTTTAATCTCATGCACAATTTGCTCAATGCTTAACATCCCACAAGGCACGGAGCCTACTCCACCAGCTTCACTCACCGCAATGGCAAGTTTACTATCTTGCACACCAGCCATCGGCGCTTGTATTAAAGGGTATTGCGTTCCAAGTAAGTTGAAGATGTGCTCTTTCATTATTGTATGTCCTTATTCAAACCCTAAATAGAAACCCTAAATACAACTTAATTCGCGTTAGTCGCAACGAAATCATGTGTTATGACATTGCAGCTGTTCTGCGTCATTATACAATGTCATTTAAACGGGTTACATAAAAAAGGCCAAGCATATACTTGGCCTTTTTCAGATATTTATTGCAGCTAAGTCACGCTAACCATATCTGACTTTATCGCAATAGAGCATCCTATTTTTTATAGCGAGAATGTACGCGCCAAAGAGAAAACAATACGTTCATCTGCACTGTCATAATCTAAACTGGTGTTTTCTGCTGCTATTTCTACGTTAAAGCCTTCGATGACCGTTTGATACGCTAAGCGGTAATGATAATAAGATTTATCGCCCACATCCCACATAAACTTATCGCCATCTAATGAATTTGAAACATCAAAACTTGCACGTAAGGTATGCCCTTCAGCTATTTCAACACTGTGCGCAACCATACCGATAACTTGCTTTGCCCCTGTGCCAAAATAATCCCAACTATACCAAACGTTAAATTCAGTGTGCCCTAGCTTGTTAGCAAAGCCAACCTTGGTATACGCTTCAAAGTAATTGCCATCACTTGAATTACTGTCACCATGATAGCTGTAATACGCTAGACCATAGTCCACACTCCAACGGTCATTCAGTGTGACATACTTACCCACATAAAAGTCCCATTCAAGATTCGTGTCATCAGCAAAGTCCACTGTTGAGGCCCAAGAGCCTGCATACACCCCATCATCAAAAGCATAATCTAAGCTGCCTTGCAGCGCAGGGTCGTTTTGCGTTTGACTCACACCATTAAAGGTATAATCTGATGCGCCAGTCACGGTTGTCGACCAATCGGCCATTGCATGGGTAGAAGCCAGCGTAAGCGCAGTAAAAATAATTTTTTTCGTTGTTGTCATAATGATGGTTCCTTAGCTAGCGGTTTCAATTTTACTATAGTCAATTGTGTTATCTTGTGGCGAACTCTCTATTCGTCTCACTGCATTAAACTTACCGTATCCTATGTATAGAGCACAGGATAAGAATAAACCAATGACAAGTGCTCCTACCCACTGGATTTGGATAAATTCAAGCTTAAATAACAGGGTTAATAATGATAAGGCGACAATATTAAAAATCATATAATTACGCATGCCTAAGCGCTTTACGGTCAGGTTTAAGTTGTCGGTATACAGGCGGATCAAAGAATCGAGCGAGTTGATCACAAACACCACGCCAACAAACACCATCGCAAAGTTTTTAATACCAGCAGTTGAAATTCCAGCTTCATGGTAGTGGTAAAGCACACCAAACCACAGTGCAATCGGGATTGATGGGAATATCAACATTGCACCAAGTACTTGATAGGTTTTTAACCCTCCCACAAAACGAGAAGTGAATTGACCAATCATAATACTCCAAGCGAACCACCAAAATAGGTAGAACTCATGATAGTCATTAAGCGGTAAAACAAACTGTTCAATATTGGTAAAATATTCCCCAATCAAACCGAGTTGACCGATAAAGTCAGCGACAGAACTATCATCAAATATGAATACTGCGCTCCACATGAATACAATCAAGGCAATAAACAACCACGTGGTCGCAACGCTTAAAAAGCGCACATACTTCAAACTTGTGCTTGAATATACCGCAAAGCATATCGCTGCAAAAACCAATAAATAAAATGCTGGAATAATCGTACCGCCATCTCCAAGCTCTGGTAAATACCAAGGCAAGTTAGACAATAAGAGGTAAGCAGTAAACGCACATGTGCCAATAATGATCACGTTGTTCAGTAGTTTCACCCAAGGTATTTCAAAAAATTTAACCTTAGGTTCTATTACGCAGAAATAAAAACAGGTAAGGAAGTAAAACCCCCAGATCAGAAAACCCCAATAGCCAAATTCAATGGCCAACGGATTTGCAAAAGCATACTCTGGGCTTGCTTTTATGTCTGCGTAACCCGCAAACTCAGTCAATGGAAACATAATTAACCCGACATCAAGGCCGGACGTAAATAAGATAGCAATAAAGGTAAATGTTTTAACCGGCGTTACACCTATACACTGCAAATTACCCCATTTATACAAAATTGTTACGATTGCTAAAAGGGTGAAAATGATACCTATACTAAGCCATAAGGTCATTGTCACCCTCCCAAAACAAGTAAAAGTAACTCATTGTTTCTCCGTTATTATTGTGCTTGCATTAATACTTTATTGTTGAACTAAATCACTTCAACATAGGTAACCTATTTACCCGTACGCCACTGCAAGTACCGCTTGGCTTATCTCGCCAAGCAGCTGGCAAATTCATTGAATGTTTGTAATTACAGCTCTGGGCTGCGTTGCACCTTCTCCCATTTTCCCCCAATAGTGACATTCGCATTAAGACTTGGTAATAGCGGGTTACCTAAAATATGATCTGCTGCTTTTTCTGCCACCATAATTGTCGGAGCGTTTAAATTACCATTAGGAATAGTCGGAAAGATCGACGAATCAACAACCCGTAAGCCATCAATGCCATGTACTTTTGTATGTGAGTCAACCACCGCCATATCATCTTCACCCATTTTGCATGAACATGAAGGATGATAAGCACTTTCCACAGCCTGGCGAACAAACGTGTCGATTTGTTCATCGGTTTGAATATGTTTACCCGGCTGAATTTCGCCATCACGGTAATCATCAAAAGCACTTTGCTCGATGATTTCTCTTGTCAGGCGCACACACGCTCTAAACCCTTCAATATCAGCTTGGTCTTGCAGGTAATTAAATTGAATCTTAGGTGCAACATCTGGATCACTTGAAGCAATGGTCACAGCCCCACGACTTTTAGGCTTATTGTGCCCAACGTGCACCTGAAAGCCATGTCCAGAAAAGGCACTTTTTCCGTCATAACGTATAGCAGCAGGCAAAAAGTGATATTGAATATCAGGCCATTCAACGCCGGCTTTTGAGCGAATAAACGCACATGATTCAAAGTGGTTCGTTGCACCTAAGCCACTTCTGTTTAGTAGCCACCGGGCACCAATCATGCCTTTTGAGAACAGCCCAAGCTTGCCGTTCAAAGTGATAGGCTGCTTACACTTGTATTGAAAATAAAACTCTAAATGATCCTGCAAATTTTGACCTACTCCCGGTAAGTCATGCTGTATTTCAATACCCGCTTTGCTCAGCACATTTTTATCACCAATGCCTGACAGTTGCAGTAAGTGCGGCGAACCAATTGGCCCAGCACTTAAAATAACCTCTTTTCTTGCAGTGGCAACCTCAAGTTTATTACCAACTTTATATTCAACCCCTGTGGCGCGTTTATTTTCAAGTATAACTCGCTGTGCCTTCGCACCGGTCACTATGGTCAGGTTCTTTCGTGATTTAATCGGATCTAGATACGCACGACTTGCGGAACAACGACGGCCATTTTTTACCGTCATGTGCATTGGGCCAAAGCCTTCTTGTTGTGCGCCATTATAATCATTTGCTTTCGCATAGCCGGCTTGTTGGCCTGCCTCTATAAACACGCGGTATAATGGGTTTTCCATTTTGTTACCGTTGTTTACGCCAAGCGGCCCTTGTACACCACGATGAGAATTTTCGCCCAAGTACCATGATTCCGCCTTTTTGAAGTAAGGCAAACATGCTTGATAATCCCACCCTTGTGCACCATGTTGTTGCCATTCATCAAAATCTTTTGCATGGCCACGCACATACACCATGCCGTTTATTGAAGAAGACCCACCAAGTACTTTTCCGCGTGGGCAGTGCATTTTTCGGTTATCGAGATAAGGCTCTTCTTCAGTATGAAACTGCCAAGCATACTTATCAGAATTCATTGGAATAGATAGCGCAGTGGGCATTTGGATAAAAATGCTCTTATCGCTACCACCTGTCTCAAGCAAGAGCACCTTATTTTGGCTATTCTCACTCAAACGGTTTGCAAGCACACAGCCAGCAGAACCCGCCCCGACAATGATATAATCAAATTGTTGTGTCATATATTGTCTCTCTTAGAATGGGCTATCAATTTTGTCCATACCTACATACACAGATTTAGTCTGAGTGTAATTATCAAGTGTTTCAACCCCATTCTCTCGACCGATCCCAGAGTGCTTATATCCACCTACAGGCATTTCTGCTGGTGAATTTCCATACGCATTGATCCAACAAATACCTGCTTTTAATTGGTGAATAACGCGGTGCGCGCGCTGAATATCTTTAGTAAATACGCCAGCGGCTAAGCCTAAATGGGTGTCATTGGCACGCGCTATTACCTGCGCTTCATCATCAAAGACTAAAATACTCATTACAGGGCCAAAGATCTCTTCTTTGACAATGGTCATCTCGTCAGTGCAATCTACAAACACAGTTGGCGCAACAAAGTAGCCATTCGGTGCAGACTCAGGTGACAAAGCCTCGCCACCAGTTAATAACGTTGCGCCTTGGTTCAATCCAGTTTGAATATAATCGAGTACGAGCTGTTGATGGTTTGCAGAAATGAGTGCCCCCAAATTAACCGTTGGATCTAGCGGATCACCTGCGATAATATTTTGCTCTGTTCGAGATTTTAACTCTTGGGTAAACTGCTCATACACATCACGTTGCACAAAGACTCGAGTACAATTGGTACACACTTCACCTTGGGTATAAAAATTACCTAGCATTGCCGCACTGACAGCTTCAGTGATATCAGCATCGTTAAAAACAAGTAATGGAGATTTGCCACCTAGTTCCATTGTGACGTCTTTGAGTGTACTTGCCGCACTGGCCATCACTTTTTTACCCGTCCCCACTTCACCTGTGAATGACACTTTTTCTATCTCAGGATGTGCCGTTAGCCACTGACCAACTTCAGCCGCACCTTGTACTACATTAAAAACACCTTCAGGTACTCCCGCCTCAATGAATATTTCAGCGAGCTTTAATGCACCTAACGGTGTTTCTTCTGATGGTTTAAACAATAAAGCATTACCCGCAGCAAGTGCTGGTCCTGATTTCCAACAGGCAATTTGTAGGGGGTAATTCCACGCGCCTATTCCAGCACAAACTCCCAAAGGCTCTTTGCGCGTATAGTAAAAATCATTACCAACCATCTGCTGCTGCCCAACTTGCGCTGGGGCAAGCCCTGCGAAATACTCAATTACATCGGCACCTGTTTGTACATCGACACACTCTGCTTCTTGCCATGGTTTGCCTGTATCTAATACTTCGATTTTAGCCAGCTCATCATTGCGCGTTCTAAGGAGTTCAACCGCTTTTAGCAATATACGACTGCGCTCAATGGGCGTCATAGCAGACCATACCGAAAATCCAGATTTTGCACTATTGATTGCAGCTTCTTGCACTGACTCATCAGCAACTTCAACTTGATAAATGACTTCGCCCGTTGCGGGGTTAGTCACGTCAAAACATTCACCAGATTGATTGGCAAGATAACGGCCATGAACAAAGTTTTGATAAATGGGGGGGGTTACAGAGGTGGCCATTTTAAGCTCCATATTGCTGAATGAGTGATTTAACGTATTGTTTTGCGAGTTGCTCGCTATGATTAAACTGATCTTTATTCGATTGACTAAGCACAGCCCGTAACCATAACCCATCGATCATCGCCGCACTCAATTGTGCAGCTTGTGTCGCATGTTCTTTCGGTAACAGTTGCTTAAAAGAGAAGGCTAAATTGCTCGTTAAACGCTTGCTATTTACATTTTGCAAACGGTGCAACTCTGCATCGTGCATCGACTGAGCCCAAAAGCTCAGCCAAGTTCGCGTGGTATCTGCGCGTTGTTGTACCAACGCAAAATTGGCTTCAATAATATACATCAGTCTTTGTTCAGGTAAGGTAGACTCATCAACTTGCGCTAACAAAGACTGCTTTAAGCTCGATAATAAGTGCCGAACTGTTGCTTCAATTAACCCTTGTTTTCCACCAAAATAATGACTAATGATCCCTGAGGACAATCCTGCTTTTTTACTAATACTATTTATCGTTGTTCCTTGTAAACCCAGCTCCCCGACTGACGCAATAGTTGCATCAATAAGTTGCTGACGGCGCACAGGCTCCATTCCAACTTTAGGCATATTTTTATTAATTGAACGTTCAATATAAAATAAATGTTAAACAACGCAGCTAACTTTTTCAAGTTTAACAGCCTATTAAAAGCTCAAAACCGATCAAAACAATACAATAAGCCATTGAGTTACATAAATTAAATACAACTTAAGTATTCTTACATTATTTTTGAACTTACTAGAAATGTACCAATAAATAATTTAATTAGTATGAATATCAAGCTAATTTGACGAATGAAATTTGCGGCTTATTGAAAGTGTATTAAGTGAACTAGGCTATTCTTTGGCAGTTTTTGCTTCATTAAAGCGTTTTTCCCTACGGCATCGAACAGAGCAATACCGTACCTCAGACCAGACGTTTTCCCACTTTTTTCTCCAACTAAAACTTAACCCACATGTCACGCAGATCTTACTCGGTAAATCTGCTTTTTTGACTCGCTTATTTCCACGTTGCATTGGGTGTCCTGTGTTAATATTACTTATGCATTTTATACAGCCTACGGTGCCTGACTCTCACATAAGACTCACACTTAGACTGCGCGTTATCTCGATTTAACTTGTACATGACGTGCCAGTATCCTCGCACCTTCTTTTCTAACTGCTCCACTTTTTTGCCACCGCCACAAAACATCACGCGCCACCCTACCGGTCTCAACAATATCAACAATCGGCTTTGGGTAATCCACGCCTAATTGCACTTGGTACATTGCTTGTTCCATCGGTGTTAATAACCAAGGGGTGTGTATCAATTCATTTGGTAACTCAGCAAGTTCAGGAACGTACTGACGAATAAAAATACCGTCTGGGTCTTTTTCTTGCGATTGTTTGACGGGGTTGTAAATTCGCAATGTATTAATGCCAGTCATACCCGCTTGCATTTGGAATTGCGCGTAATGGATCCCCGGTTCAAAATCTAGAAACAGCCTTGCTAAATGAGGCGCTCCCCAGCGCCAATCAAGTTGTAAATGATGGCACAGAAAACTCACTAACATCGCACGCATTCTAAAATTCACATACCCGGTTCTATGAAGTGCCCGCATACATGCATCGACTATAGGGTAGCCGGTATACCCTGTTTGCCACGCTTCAAAATGCTGCAATGCGATGTCATCATTTTTGTAAGTAAACGAACCATAAGCGCGATTCAGAGGCTGGTGTTCAATAGAGCATTCTGACTCGAACTTTTGTATAAAGTGACAATGCCAATGGAGCCTTGATGAGAGCGCTATAAGTGATTTTCGCCACCCTTTTTGATCCCAATGTGCCAAAAGCATTTGGTAAAACTCACGTAAACTGATGTTACCCCAAGCAAGGTAAGCAGACATCCTTGAGCACGCTAAACGGCTTAAGTCAGGGCTTGATAGGTGAAACGCATAAGACTGCCCTCGTTCTTGAAAGAAGCTGTTTAATACCCGCCATGCGTGCGCTGTACCACCGCTTTGAAAATGCGTGTCTGTTGCTCGCCACGCGAGCGGCGCATGAAATACAGGAAGCGGCTCTAATTCATCGGGTTGAGGTCTTAACCAAGGGATCCGCAACGTATCAATGGCAGAAATAGTGGCTCGCATGGTTTTTTGCCAGCTTTTGTCCCAGTCAAGTCGATTGGTTATACCACGACGTACCGCGCCTGTTTCAAACTCACACCAGGTAACCTGATTTTCTGTGCACCACTGCTTTATGAGCAAATCCCTGTCAAAAGTCGCCCTTAAACCCACTTCTTGATGACTCCAAATTGTAGTAACTTGCCAGCATTGGCTTAATTGTTCAAAACACTCCAATGCAGAACCGACCAACACCGTGACAGTTACATCCTCTAATTGGCTGTTCATGTCCTCAAGTGACTGATAAACAAAACGCCAGTGCCTGATGTCATAATGAGGGTCAGCTAACAGTTCAGGTTCGACAATATAAAGTAGTAAAACGGGTAAACTAGAGCACATTGCCTGCTGTAACGGGGCATGATCAGTCAGCCGTAGATCGCGCTTTAACCACACCACATTAATACTTTGCTTTTTTAATGGACTCGTATCATTCACGTGTAATACTCCCTACTTTTATCGCCATAGGGCATTTGCGATAAAACCTTCTATAAAGCGGACAATACGTTTTGCTATAAAATTTAGATTAGTTTTTATAGAGATAAACTAATGCAGACAGTGCGCTTTTTGATACATAATGTCGTATAACGAGTCAGATAAATAACACAAATAGAGTACCCATCATGCACAGTGACAAAGGAAAAAAAGTACCTGCCACTAAACTCGCTCGACTTTCAAAGTTAGGGCAACTAGTCACACAGGTCACCGGTAATGTTGCATTAGAGGGTATGAAGCAATTGTCACAGGGTGAAAAGCCAAAACTCTCCAACCTCATAATGCACCCAAATAACATCAAAAATGTAGCCGATAAACTCGCTCAAATGCGTGGTGCAGCCATGAAATTGGGACAACTCATTTCAATGGATGCAGGTGACTTAATACCCAAAGAGTTAAGCGCCCTACTGAGTCAACTACGCTCTAATGCTCGCCCTATGCCCAATAAGCAACTACTGCAAACATTAAAAGAAAATTGGGGAGACAATTGGTTAGATAACTTTAGTCATTTTGAACTAAGCCCATTTGCATCAGCATCAATTGGCCAAGTTCATCTCGCGTATGATGAACGAGGGACTAAGTTAGCTATAAAAATTCAGTACCCAGGTGTACGTCAATCAATTGATGCCGATGTAGATAACGTGGCCAAAGTGATAAAGCTTTCAGGGTTACTACCAAAGCATATCGAGTTGGATAGCCTGCTCCAAGATGTTAAAACCCAGCTAAAAATAGAGTCTGATTATCTTCAGGAGTCCAAGTATCTAAGCAGATACGCAGAACTATTAAAGGACGATGGAAACTTCATTATTCCTACTCTTTACCCTGAGCACATCACGCAAAATGTTTTACCCATGACCTTTGTTGGTGGCGTTGAAATAGACAAAGCACTCGCTGAGCCACAAGAGGCCAGAAATCGTATGGTTCGGTTGTTAATTGAGTTGTTTTTCAAGGAGCTTTTTAGCTTCAAACTGATGCAAACTGATCCTAACTTTGCTAACTATTTATACCAATCTAACGGTCAAAAAGTCGTTTTACTCGACTTTGGCGCTACCCGCGAAATATCATGTGATATAAGTGAAGGTTATTTAGCATTAATAAACGCTGCCTGTGAGAAAAACACGGATAAAATAAGACGAGCCGCGATGAAAATTGGTTTCTTTAAACAAGATATTGAAGAAGACTACTTTGACCAAATCGCCACTATTTTTTCACTTGCGACGGAGCCCCTCCAATATGACGGCGTATATGATTTTTCAACCTCGAGCCTAGCTCAGCGAATTCAGCATGCAGGGCAGTCGATTAATAATAGAAAAGATCAATGGCATACACCGCCGGTCGATGCACTCTTCATTCATCGTAAATTAGCAGGATTATATTTATTAGCCGCTAAACTTGAAGCCAAGGTCAATGTTGCTGCGCTATTTAAACCTTACCTATCAACAAATGAAGATAACAGTATCTAAGTTAAGTAAAGAAGTGATGAAGGGGTTTAACGAGATGCCTTTTTAGCGGTAAGCCATGCCGCTATTTTTTTTTCAAATTTAGGAATAGTCGATACGGCCACACTCAAGCATAACAACCCAATGATAATGAAAACGACATGCTGGTCTTGTATACCTAACACCAAAAATATTGTACCAATAATTAAATTTGACCACTTACCAAACATAAAAATATGCCTTTCAACTCATTATTATCACCACTTAAAAATGCTAAACGCTCAACACATTTCCAAATAACTCCCAAACTACCCAGCTCTAATTTCCCATTTAGAACATTGTGTTAAATGCTAGGGCTCAGTTTTGTGCCGAAAAATAACACATATGTACAAATAGCAATAGTGTGCATAATAGAAACAAGTGGTAAAATTGTGATTAAATGTAAATGAGATAGGATAATAAACATTTTATAACTATAAAAAGTTAACAATTATCAATGAGTAACAGCAGAATTGTGACACGTGGTATGAGTGACTAAGGTGTTTTGAAGTCACGTGTTCAGAGGTATAGTGCGTTATTTTTGTTAGAGCTTACCTTCGTCTTAGAATACTCAAGCTGACTTTCTCATGTCAGGAAAAAATCTCTTTGCCATAGTAATAGATGCATTACCCAGATGTAAGCTGCGTCATAATGTCTAAACACACAGGGACAACAGACAGCAATAATAAGCCTGCCATCGTATAATTAAAGTATCGCTGTCGAACTGAACTGCTCAAGTACTTTTTTAGCACCACACCGAATACCAACCAGACACCTACACACGGTAGTCCCACAGCTAAAAATACAGCAGCCACCAGCATATTTTCATAAACATAGTCTGCTCCGCTATTAGTAAAAGCCACAATCGCGCCCATTGCGACTACCCAAGCCTTTGCATTTACCCATTGAAATAGTGCACCATGTAAAAAAGTTAGCGGCCGTTGTTGCACGTCACTTTGCAACTCACTATGCGAGCAAGCAATCAACAAACTTAAATATATTAAGTACACTGTACCTAGGCATTTTATCCATAATTGCAAAGCTGGAAATACCTCAAATAGCTCACCAAACCCAAACCCTACGATAATAAGCATAACTGCAAAGCCAAAACATATGCCTACGAGCAATGGAATACTTTTGCGCCATCCAAAATTTACCCCAGACGTCATAACCATAATATTGTTTGGCCCAGGTGTAATAGAAGAAGAAATCGCAAATAATAATACAGCCAGTAAGGCTTCCATGGTATTTCCTTTAAATTCGATGGTTACGATGTCGCACTTATTATATGAATTCGGGGGTCTATTCTGGCTTAAGCATATAGAGGCAATTATCGTATGGGATGGTGCCCGGGTAGGCAGAAAACCGAAAACCGGCTTTTTCATATGCTCTAATAGCACTAAAATTATGAGTGACGACAAAGAGCGATGCGCTTTTTGTATGTGTCAACTCTAAGCCACGTGTTATTAGGCTGTCAATTAAAATACTGGCAACACCAGTACCTCTGTTCTCAGGTGATACGGCAAGGCGGCCCAAATGGCAACGTCCAACCCGTTCACATACTTGGCCAAAAGCAACACATTCCTCATCTTCATTAATGAGTACGTATGAAGCAATTTTATCCAGACTCAAGCTGTCTTTAAATGATGTTCTATCATAAGGGTAAGGAAATTGAGGCCCAGCCCACTCTTTGGTAGATTGCGCATCATCAAACCAATTCATTATTGTCGCTAAATGTGCCTCACTTGCTGCAACTAAGTTCATCCTGACCTCTAAAGTGTATAAGCTAATTACCCAAAACTTATTCTGATAAATAATCTACACACAATAAAGAGAATTATATTCATGATTGTGAATGTTGAGTAGGCATAATATAGCGCACTACTATGCCTACCCAAATTGAGTGAAACACAGCGTTGATGTAATTATTACTATTAGTGAGGTTGAAATGTGTTATGGCTGAATTGGAGGCTGAATTTCACGTCATATAAGTCTATGGTAAAATAGACAACAGGACGAACCTAAATTAAACATACCGTGTAAATATACCGGCTTTACTAAGTAGCGACTTTCAATATATTCGATTGCCAAAGCTGAGCCATACTTAAACTACCTTAAATTGAAACTTGTTCAATTTAAGGTAGTTGTACTAACCTACGGTGCCAAATATTTTGTCACCAGCATCTCCAAGGCCAGGTACGATATACCCATGCTCATTGAGATGGCTGTCTAACGACGCAGTATAAATTTCAACGCCAGGGTGAGCGTTTAAGGTTGCTTCAACCCCTTCAGGGGCCGCCACTAAAATAACGGCTTTTATCTGTTTGCACCCTGCTTCTTTTAACATATCAATGGTCGCTATCAAAGATCCACCTGTAGCAAGCATTGGATCAATAACCAAACTCAAGCGCTCATCAATTTTACCCACCAGCTTTTCAAAGTATGGAACCGGCTCAAGTGTTTGTTCATTTCGCTGCAAGCCAACCACACTCACCTTAGCCGCCGGGATCAACTCCATGACACCATCCATCATACCTAAACCAGCTCTGAGTATTGGCACCACCGTAATTTTTTTACCTTGTAGCTTAGATACCTGAATATCACTCCCCTCCCAGCCTTTTATGGTCTGAGTTTCTAGCGGGAGGCTTTTAGTCGCTTCATATGTTAGTAAAGTGCCAACTTCAGATACTAACTCTCGAAAACTCTTAGTACTGATCCCTTGCTCACGCAATAACGCAAGTTTATGTTGCACAAGTGGGTGGTCAATGATGTGTAATGCCATGGAGACAGTCCATTTTATAATTTATGACATTATTATAAGGTATTTCTATAAGATATTTCAGCAAAGGAGTGTTTAAGACAATTAAAAATTATACGGACAATGTGACATATGAACACTGTAATGGGCAAAGTGTACTCAACCCATTACAGACGTTAAGCCTTTACAATGACTCAAAAAACTCATCAGGCGTATGCCTAATTGGTTTAGTACATGCCACAGTAGGTGTACCCAAGTACAAATAACCCACAATTTCGTCACGTTCATCTAAGCCGAGCAATGATTTAACCTTAGGGCTTTGAGCAAAGTATCCAGTGCGCCATACACCCGACAATCGTTGCGCAAATGCAGCTTGTTGCATCGCAAATACACTACATGCGGCACTTTCAATTTGTTCAATACGGGGGACTTTCGGGTGTTCTTGATATGGACTAATAGCAATGACCAGCATGGGCGCTCTTTGTGGCAACGCTTTTGCTCGATCCACAACGCGTTCTTCTTGCCCTTCGGCAACCGCAGCTTGGTAATATATTTCACCTAATTTATCTCTGCCTTCCTCCTCAACCACGATAAACCGAAATGGTTTTAGCCCACCATGATCAGGGACTTTTAACGCCGCTTTTTTTATTACTTCAAGCTGTTCAGCTGAAGGACCAGGAAACGATAAGTTACTATCTGATTGCCTTGTAGTTAGAAGTTCGATGGCATCCATTAAAACCAACCTTTATTAGAAATGATTGTTGTTTAGGATACCACCATATAGTTTATTGGGCTACGATATCGCGCTATAAGTCATTAATTTATTGACTATTGAGGCTCTTTAATTAGTAACTTTTTTAACCAATAGTCGATACTAAAGTACCGTCCACCACCTACAAAAATTAAGCTCAATAGCATGGCAAAATACAATGCCGCAAACTCAATTCCGTTATTGAGTACTGCAATCGACCCTTTTTCATACAAGTAATCAGGGAAGCCATGTTCTTGCACAATCCCTTTTATTTTATCAAGCCGCTCTCCTACTTCTAAACTGTTATCTAAGCTCGCTTGCGCACCTGGAATACTTAGCCACTCTAATACTTGAGCTGCACTGGTATCTGGATTAGTTGGGGCAATCGCAAACCACCCGTTGTGCCAATGCACAGTCGTAGCGGCAATAAACATGGTAAACATAAGCGGAATGGCTGCAAATCTGGTCAATAAACCAATAAGTATTAACCATCCACCTAAAAACTCAGACCAGCCAGCGAGAAAAGCCAATAAATCAGGAAATGGTAAGCCAAGCCCCCAATCACTATTACCAAACCAGTTAACAACACTAGGGTCAGCCAATAAGGTGTTAGGAAAAGTCATTTGCGCATTCGATAAATTGAGTTTGTTAAAGCCTGCAATGATCATAACGGGTGCCAGGATCAATCTAAAAAGGAGCGGAGGGATCCCATCTAATATTTCAAGCTTTTTTAAGGTAAGTTGATAAAGGGCGTGAATTTTTAACAGCATGTGCGGCCTTTTGATAGTGAGTATTAAAACTTAGTTATCAGTGTAGACCGCATTTTGAAAACTTTTATTGCATCAGAACAAAGAAAAAAGTATGAGTTTACTCCTATATCTTTCTCGCGACTTGCAATGCTTCATATATCGCACGCTTTGCATCAATAGCACTGGCAAGCTTTGCACCACCAATGACATGCTGATTATCTGGTAACGTTTCTTTATTGAATAACCTATCATTAGAGACTTGGCCAATACATGCAATCACAGTGTCAACATCTAGCCATTTGTCTTCACCATTCACCCTTACCAGCAAACCTTCATTTGAAAAGGCAACGTATTCACACCCTGAAATTTGTTCAACACCATGATGTTTTGCCACCTGGCGGTGGATCCAGCCCGTTGTTTTACCGAGTTCACTACCAAACCTACCGGCGCTGCGCTTTAACATATACAGTTTTCTTGGGTCTTTTTCACAGGCTGGCTCGCACTCTATGCCCCACTGAGATTTAAAGCCATCTATTGATTGGTCTGACGTTTCTGTTAAAAATGCAACCATATCAAACCCTATGCCGCCCGCGCCCAAAATTGCGATCCGTTCACCCAGCTCAACTTCACCGCGAATGACTTGATCGTAAGCAAAAACCTGTTTTTCATCCGAGCACTTGATGGGAGATAACCGAGGGGTGACCCCTGTGGCAAACACAATGTCATCGTATTGAGTAAGCATCTTTTCCTCAAACGACGTGTCTAACTCTACAGCAACGTTCAATCTCTTTATCTCAGAAAGATAAAAAGCTAAGGTTTTTTTAAAGTCTTCTTTACCGGGGATCTGCATGGCCAAATTAAATTGCCCACCGGCATGACTATTTTTATCAATAAGCGTGACTGTGTGACCTTTTTTAGCTAAATAATAGCTCGCTGCAAGCCCCGCAGGACCCGCTCCCACAACCAGTACCTTTTTAGCGTTTGTGGTTAATGCTAACGGGTAATCTAATTCAAAACCAGCTTGCGGATTAACCAAGCATGTCGCGCGCTTTCCTTTGAATACGTGGTCTAAACACCCTTGATTACAGCCAATGCAAATATTAATTTGCTCACTGCTGCCATTTTTGTACTTATTAAAAAACTCTGGATCTGCAAGAAGCGGCCGTGCCATTGATATTAAGTCTGCATTTTCATCTTCTAAAATGCCATTGGCGATATCTGGTGTGTTGATCCGGTTAACAGCAATAACAGGAATGCTTACCACATCCTTAAGTCGCTTCGACGCTTCTTTGAATGCACCTGGTGGTACCATACTCGCAATAGTCGGAACTCTGGCCTCATGCCAACCAATACCTGTATTTAGTATGTCAACACCTGCAGCTTCTAACGCCAAGGCTTGCTCTGTCACTTCTTCTGGCGTTGAGCCATTAGGAACTAAATCCATGACTGACAATCTGAAAATAATTAAAAATTTATCCGAAACTTGCGCTCTAACCGCCCTGACTATTTCAACAGCAAGGCGCATTCTATTTTGAAGATTGCCACCATACTCATCGCTGCGTTTATTGGTATGATTAGCCATAAACTCATTTATTAAGTACCCTTCTGAGCCCATCACTTCAACACCATCGTAGCCTGCTTGTTCAGCAAGCTTTGCTGAGCGCGCAAAATCCTTAATGGTACTTTTTATCATACCCACCGACATGTTTTTTGGTTTATAGGGATTGATTGGTGCTTTAATCGCACTGGGAGCCACATTAAATGGGTGGTACGCATAGCGCCCTGCGTGCAGTAATTGTAAACATATTTTGGCATCATGTTTGTGCGCGGCGTGAGTGTACGCTCGATGCTTAACTACATCATAATAACTATTAAAAGACGAGGCTATTGGCGTTAACTTACCCCTGATATTTGGGCTATAACCACCCGTTATAATAAGACCAGTGCCACCTTTCGCACGAGCTTCATAAAATGCGCTTAACCTTTTTCGATTATGCCATCCTTCTTCTAACCCTGTATGCATTGACCCCATGACTAAACGATTACGTAGTTGAGTGTGCTTCAATTCTAATTTTTTTTCTAACATTTCCTGCCCCGGCTAACTGGTCTAACCTGTGCAACATTATCAATTTTCTATGAATTAGCAAGTGTATTAACAAAGTAAATTATTTGTAGAGCCCCCTTTTTGTCACTTTTTAGACAGTTTCCCCACGAGGCCGTGAATTTAATACGCGATAGTGCGCCTTTAATACTTCGTTACGTTTTAATGATTACACCTTTATATGAACTAGGGTATTATCAATAATAGAGAATATTTTAGGTACTCCAGTACATTGATTGAGGGCTAATTTTGAATTTAATTGGTAAACTTTTTAAAGGGCTATGGCACGGCCTTAACTTTTCTCGCCGCCTTATCTTGAATCTATTATTTCTAGGTATCATCGTTGCTTTAATTGTTGGCATATCTAGTGATAGTGAAGAAATTATTGTGGATGAAAATAGTGTCTTACGATTGAACCTAAAAGGTTCTTTGGTTGAAGAGTTGACCTACATTGACCCTTTTGATGCGGCACTGAACGACGCTACGAGCGCGAATGATCAACCAAAGGAGATCTTATTAGACGATGTAATTCGTGTTATCAAACAAGCTAAAGATGACGAACGTATTCAGGTTTTGCTGCTCGATTTAAAACATTTACGCGGCGGCCACTTAGATAAGCTTCGCACAATTGCCGACACCATTGACGAATTTAAAGAATCAGGGAAAAAAGTTTTAGCACATGGTGCATACTACTCCCAAGGTCAATACTATTTAGCATCAAAAGCTGACACTATTTCCCTTCATCCTTATGGTGGTATTGAGATACGCGGATATGCTTCATACCCGCTTTATTTTAAAGAGGCACTAGAGAAGCTAAAAGTAACACAACATATATTCCGCGTAGGGACTTTCAAATCAGCGGTAGAACCTTTTATTCGTAATGATATGTCAGACTCAGCTAAAGAAGCGAATAAATTGTGGTTAAACGAACTTTGGGCACAATACAAACAAGACATCAGCGTCGCAAGGCAATTTGACTCATCTAATTTTGATGAAACAACTGAAAATTACCTGTCAAAAATGGAACAGGTAAAGGGTGATTATGCCCAGTATGCGTTAGAAAATGGCTGGGTTGATGCGTTAAAAACAGATCAAGAATTACAACAAGAACTCGTTGAACTCGTAGGTAAAAACAAGTCAGGTAAAAGCTTTAAACAAATTAGCTTTGCTAAATACCTCAGTTACATTACTCCCCCAGTTGATTTTGTCAATCCAGTAACCGAAAAAGTCGCTGTAATTATCGCTCGAGGGAATATTGTTGACGGAAAACAAAAAGCCGGCACGATTGGCGGAGAGTCAACCGCAGCTTTATTAAAAAGAGCACGTCTTGATGATAAAGTAAAAGCAGTTGTGTTACGTATTGACTCAGGTGGCGGTAGCATGTTCGCTTCAGAAATAATCCGTAACGAAGTACTCGCAATTAAAGATGCAGGTAAACCGGTTGTCGCCTCTATGGGCTCTGTTGCAGCGTCTGGTGGTTACTGGATAGCAGCATCAGCAAATGAAATATGGGCATCGCCAAGCACAATTACAGGGTCAATTGGTGTATTTGGCTTGTTTATGACGTTTGAAAATGCATTAAACGACCTGGGGATATATTCAGATGGCGTTGCAACAACGGAACTTAATGACATATCGCTATCTCGCGGCGTAAATCCACAATTAGCTCAAGTCTTCCAACTGGGTGTTGAAAACGCTTACGACAAATTTATCGGGGTTGTTGCCGACTCTCGGGGATTAGAAAAAGCGGCAGTCGATAAAGTAGCCCAAGGTCGTGTATGGACTGCTACACAAGCAAAAGAATTTGGCTTAGTTGATAACTTAGGGAATAAACAAGACGCAATTAGTGCCGCAGCAAAACTTGCTAACTTAGATTTTTACGATGTCATCACGATAGAGCAAACTTTATCTGAAAAAGAGATGTTGCTGCGTGAAATTTTTGGCAACGCAATGGTGAAAGAAACACTCAGTGCTCTAGCGCCACAATCAAACTTACTAAAATTAGTAGAGCGAAACCTAGGGCAAGTAAGTACTGATTTAGAGCGTCATTTATCAACGCTTTCAAACATGAACGACCCCAATGGTATTTATACTCAATGTGTAACTTGCCAGATAACCTATTGAACAGCCGCTGCAATCAGCAGTGACTATTGATATACTAAGCCCAGAATAGATTCTGGGCTTTTTTACATGAAAAGAAAAAAAATATACATCGCCTATACCGGCGGTACAATTGGTATGAAACAATCAAGCCGTGGTTACATTCCTGCGGAAGGCTACCTGACTGAAACGGTAAAAAACAACGCAGAGTTTACCCGTGAAGAAATGCCGTTATTTGATATTCATGAATACAGCCCATTAATCGACTCTTCAGACATGTCGCCTTATCATTGGCAGATCATTGCTGATGATATTAAAGCAAAATACGATCAATATGATGGTTTTGTGGTACTTCATGGCACAGACACCATGGCTTACACAGCATCAGCCTTGTCATTTATGTTTGAGAATTTGACCAAACCCGTTATCGTAACAGGATCTCAAATCCCCCTTTCTCAGTTGCGCTCTGACGGACAAGTCAATTTACTCAATGCCATGTATTTAGCAGCAAATTACCCGATAGCCGAAGTTAGCCTATTTTTTAATAACAAGCTGTTTAGGGGCAACCGGGCAACGAAAGCACATGCAGACGGTTTTGATGCGTTCTCATCGCCTAACTTACAACCACTGGCACAATCTGGGATCAGTATTAAGTTAAAAGAAGGTAAGTTAAGCCCTTATGTCGAGCAGGCTTTACAAGTCACCCCCATAACGCCACAACCAATTGGGGTACTTTACCTCTACCCTGGTATTAATATAGACATCATCAACAATATTCTTGGCGGCGATATTCGAGCACTGATCTTGCTGAGCTTTGGTGTAGGTAACGCACCTCAGCAGCAGCTATTTTTAGATGCACTCAAAGCAGCTTATGATAGAGGCGTGGTGTTGATAAACTTAACCCAGTGTATACAAGGTCAAGTGAATATGGGTGGTTATGCAACAGGGAATGCATTAATAAACTGCGGTGTTATTAGTGGCTACGATATGACCCTAGAAGCCTGTATTGCTAAGCTACATTACTTATTTAGCCAAGAGTTAGAACTCGAAACCGTTAGGCACTTGATGCAAGATAGCCTAAGGGGCGAAATTACACGCTAGACTTTTCAAGGCACAAACGAATAAAGAGCCAAAAACGGCTCTTTATTAAGTTACACTTTAACACATCAAATTAGTCTTCGGGGCCTTCAAGGGTAAACACCAGATGCAAACGCATATTCTTTAGCACGACCCCCTTTTTCATCATTGCTGCGCTTAACAATTTTTGCCACTTTAAAAGATCTGGTTTAGCACTTAGTAACATTTCTTCGCTGTCGAATTGAAACCTTAGCAACAATGAGCTTGGAAACAAGTGATATTCCATACTAAACCAGCATTGCAACATACCCGGGATCTCTGCGCGAGCTTGCTCTTCTAATTTGTCAGCAACTTCTAATACAACCGCTTGTTGCTTCTTTTGCACAGCAGACAACTTCTTCATAAAAACATTCCAAATATGAATATATAAATTAACTAAGCTCGGATGATAGCAAACCTAACTGAAAACCCACACACTAAAGGCGATTAAACACGACTCAGTTTAAAAACACTCAAAATAAACTCCCTTGTCGCTCATAATATGTATGTTCTCTATTCTGGTGTTAATGATTTTTCCTTAAGTTGGTCAATAATCTGTGCATTTACCCAATAGATATCACCTTCCGGATCTTCACCCTCTGTATCTACTAATGGGCTTCTATTAAAAAATAGATATTTACCATCGGGTGAAACATAAGCACTTGCCTCCATTGATTTGGTATTTATTGTTTTCCCTAAATTAACCGCATTCCCCCATGAACCATCACTGTGGCGAAAGCTAATATAGAGATCTTTATCTCCAAAACCATCCGCCTTTTCACTGTCCCATATCAAATATGATCCATCTGCTGCGATAAAAGGATGAGCAGTCCACTTGCCTGAATTAATATGTGAGGGTAATAGCTTAGGCGATTGACGTTGGCCGTTTTTCATCTCAGATATTCGCAATACGTCGTGGTTTTTATAATCGTCAAATATATAAGTCCCTTGTATTGATGAAGATAAACGCATGATCCCCCAATCATCGCGATCAAACAACTTCCCCAAACTTTTAACAGTTGACCAACCACTTGATGTACGCGTCATATATTGGCTCCCCAAATGCATCGTATTGCCGTCAGGTGCCAGTGTTGGCCTACCCACCCTAGGACTTACAACTGACTCTTGCCATAAATTATTTTCTAATTTAAAACGTACTAGCCACCATTTACCCGTATCAACATTTCGTCGGGAAAAGTAAAACTCTGTCATATCTGGCGTGAACGAGCCACTATAGTCACGATGTCGTGTCGCAACATAGCCTGGTGCAAATATTTGGGGTATGAGACTCGGTGGTTCTTGTCCTAAATAAGGCCCTTCTAACGCCGGTAAATTACCCTGATTGTTATTGTCATCAGTTACAACACACGCAGAAAGTAGCAATAGAACTGGCGTAAAGATCACTTTCATATTTATTTCCTTACTTACAGAATTAGCAAAGCTGTAAGGCCACTTATATACAGCTTGAGAGTCATTCAATATATGCAAGGTAAGGTGACAAGTCCTGACGTGAGTCTGATTTTTAGATGGCTTTTAGATGATGTTTACACAAAAGCCTTTCACCGAGTTTTAGGGGAAGGCCACATATACTGTTTCGTAAGTGCAGCTGCCCTTATAAACATAGACTAAAAAAGCTTTAAAATTCAATATTTTGAAACATAATTGACACTGGAAGTAGTAGATTTACAATCATGAAAGCTTTTTAAATAGGTTACTTAATTTAAACTTTAAATAGCTCAATCACTGTAAATATTTGGTTGCCAAATTTGCATCAGCATTTCAGGGTTTTCTATCGATTTAAAGCCATATTGGGAATACAGCCCATGCGCATCTTTCGTGGCAAGCACCATTCGCCTAAGCCCCTGTAATTCAGGATGCTTAACGATTATTTCTACGAGCCATTTACTTAAGCCCATTCCTCGATGCGACTCCAGAATAAACACATCGGCTAAATAAGCAAACGTCGCTTTGTCCGTAATTAGTCGCGCAAACCCAACTTGCTTTTCGTAGCGTCGTCCTTGGGATCCCTTTCGCCCAGTAACTTTGAGAAAGAAACTGATAAAAAGATTATCGATTACCCCCTAATAGCTAACCAGAATAAAGAATGGCGTTATTTCCTAAATAATTGAACTTCTTTGGTTTGGTGCGATCAGATCATTAAATGCCTTAACTCATGATACTAAATGAAGAATAAAATTAGGAATTGGTCACAGTACAATCGTGCTTTGGTTCAACGCGGTAACATCAATATTTGGCTAAGTGAGAGTGCTATCTCAAAGTGGCGGAATACCGAAAAATACGGTGCCCGCGGTCGTTCAAATCACTATTCTGATTTAGCAATTGAAACGTGTTTAACCTTAAGGGCCTTATTCCAGCTACCATTCAGGGCTTTAGAAGGATTTGTAAATTCCTTGCTCACAATGATGGATACCTCGCTGCAATCACCGGGTTATAGCTGTTTATGCAAACGCAGTAAAACACTTGATGTGCAATATAGAAAGAGCGCAGGCAAAGGCTTTATAGATATTGTGGTCGATAGCACTGGCCTTAAAGTGTATGGAAATAGTGCAAACGTAAATTAAGCAACTAAAAAGGGGATATTCTGACTGTGACTGCTATAAAAACCAAGGGGTTCATGAGGGATTTAAGTTAAAGTTGGGCATTAAGACAATAGACTTCCGCATGCTTATCCATGAATGTTGGTCAGCATTAGAGAGTATTAAATGTGTTTTTGCGCTAAAGAGCAAAAATGAGAGTACCACTAGGCGCTGGGGCTATGGTGCTCTTCCCTACTGGTCGACTTGTTACTTATTTCTAATTACAGTACAGGCGGTGGCTTTATTAGTCTCCGCCATAAAAGTAATCAACTCACCTCAGTCGAGTTTTACAACCGTCACGCTATGTGGCTGCTCTAACAATGTCGTGAGATGAGGAAGCTCTTGATCGCTGATTTCAACGTACAGTGCGAGCAAACTTTCGCTATCTTGCGTTGCATCTTGGCATTGCAAGTAATGTTGTAGCAACTCAAACCCCGCTAAACCAGACACCCAAATAGAGAAAAGCAACGAGACCATGACTAACAGTAACCACACGCCCGCTGTTAAGTTAAAAAATAGCGCAGCAGATGACACCACGAACAGCGCACAAATAAATGCAAAAAGCTCAACCTTCACGATAGCCAATACATTCTTTGTCAGCCACGTATGCAGTGGGTGTGGTTTCTTCCCGCACAACGCTGATACATCTTCTGTTTTTGCAAATTCCTCAACCTGGTGTTGAATATTGATAAAAGCTGGATAGTTTTGACTGGTTACAAGATAATGAAGCATCTTTTACATCTCATGATTACGTGTAAACATTACTACGTCATTCAAACCGTTTTGGGTCACATAGAGTGGTTAAATTTCAAACTCAAAAAACTTGAAAATTAAAGCCATTATATTTCATAGGTATAATAAAAACGGTCAATAGAACTGTAAAAAGCCGAAGTGTTGATTTGTGACAACAGCCATATTACCTGAACTCGGGTCTTTCTAAAGAGTAAACAAATTGCTACATAAAGCGCATAAAATAAGTGCAATAATCAGAATAAAATTTTTGCAAAATAACATAGTAGTTTGTTGAACTTCCAAAAGATATGCATAAAAATTGACTCTGGCCATGTTACTGTAAATTAATAATATTACAGCTGAAAAAACCTGATGTTAACTAGATAAAGTCAGGTCGCTAATACTCGCTGACATACAATAGGCTAGTTATGAATGTAAAAAATCACTTTATATTAATGTCATATCACAATACAAGAATGAATAAACAGATTTATAGTGTTGCTCAAAATCTAAGTAAAGAGGCGCTCAATGAAAACCGTGGCGCGTTTTTCAAATCAATTATTGGCACGCTAAATCACATCCTCACCGGCGACCTTGTTTGGTTAACTCGGTTTTCACAGTTCTCTGAAAGGTATACAACCTTACACCGTTTATCTAACTTCCCCTACCCTAAGCGTTTAGATGATATTTTATATTCAGACTTTCACTCATTACAGGCCACACGCAAAGAGGTGGATTCATTAATCGAGTTATGGCTTAAAAATGACACAGAAGAAGGTGATTTCGATAACCAGTTACAATATACAAACTCACAAGGTGTTATAAGTAGGCGTGATTTTGGCGAACTCATCAGTCATCTATTTAACCATCAAACTCACCATAGAGGTCAATTAACCACCCTATTTAGTCAAATGCAGTATGATGTTGGCCCAACTGACTTTTTACTTGAAATACCTGATACTCATACTTACATATATACAAAATCGGAATGACCTTGAGATTGACTTACACCATTGAAATAAAAACGAAAGCGGCTCTAACGGGGCCTTGTACCACACGCGTTAATATGCATGTTAAACAGCATCAATTAATAAGATAACTCATTACAATGGCATCAATATCGTTTTGAAGATCTTTAATAGCCAGGTTAATAGCCGATATCTCAGTGTGAGTGAAAGCAGTGTGGCTCAATAGCAAATGAACCGGATTATCATGTACGACATAAGGCCACACTTTTAAGCTCGCGTGATCAAGTTTCGTTTTATAATAATGGGCACTAATTAAATCATCGATAATAAAATCGACTCGACCTTTTACTAACATGGCGATTCTACTGTTCGCGCTCGCAAGACCTACAAACTGGTCTGATAGTCGAGTATCAGACATCAGTTGTCTGATCTCTACTCCATAATACGAGCCAATACTCAAACCTATGGTGTTATCACTGTTTAAAACTGTTCTTAAATTAGTAATGCTTGAGGGCTGTTTTAAAGAGATCAAACGCATCTTTTCTTGACGATAGCTCACAGAGAACGTGCCAAACCTCTCTCGCGATATGGTATAGCTGGTCATTGTTGCAACATCTATGGTGCCTTTTTGCATTTCTTCGAATGTTCGTGCACTTGAGGGCAGCCTAACAAATTTGTAGCACACTTTTGCACGCTCAAATATATGTTGCACAATTTCAACATCTAAACCCGTTGCTCCTTCCTCATCAAATACGGTTAACGGTGGCCAACTTGCCACGATACCAATTTTCTTACATTGCTCGGGTAACATCGCACCTTGCACCGGTGTAATAAGACACATCAGACAACCGCATACAATGAGTTTTACAACAGTCATAAATGGTGACTTTTAAGGATCACATAACTTAATTATAGACGCTTTCGTAAACTCAGAGAGTGTTACCAATATTGATCACAGGCGTATGTCGCACTGCGATGTTTAATTTGGCGATCAACTCAATCAGTAATGCTTTTATCAATACACGTAAATATTATGTATTAGCTCAAACAACTAAACATATAAGACACTTAAACAGTGATGCTAAAACACATATTTTGATGTAAATTGGTAAAAAAAGAGAAATCACGATAGGATTAACGTGCATATCCGTGGGCTCAATGAAAAGGAAAACAAGCACTGCTATGTTTTATACAATAATAACTATACTTCTGATTTTTATAAGCTTTATTATTTTTTTACCTAAGTTTAAAAGTGCGACTGAGCAATATAGCCTTGGTATTAATTTTATTCTGACGCTCATCGCAACATTAGTTGGCGTCCTACTGGCTATTTCAATCACCAATTACGAAA
Source organism: Pseudoalteromonas sp. MSK9-3 (assembly GCF_003590335.1). Taxonomy (GTDB): domain Bacteria; phylum Pseudomonadota; class Gammaproteobacteria; order Enterobacterales; family Alteromonadaceae; genus Pseudoalteromonas. The sequence goes on from NZ_MIET01000011.1 coordinate 204,153, forward strand.
GCGATAGAAAAGAAAAACAAGATGTTATTAAACTACTAAACTCTGCCATAACCGCAGTTGACACATGCCAAGATTACAGCGAAGAACTCATAGAGTATTTTAATAACTTGCCTGACAGTGACAAACTCAAGCAAGAGTTTTATGTTAGAAACCCACTTCCTTACCCCACGTATTTAGATACGCTGCTTATGCAAAGCATCGTCAGTAAAAATTTATCGGGTGCTGCGTTAAGCGAGTTAAATGAATTACTGATCAATTTAAAACGAAGCCGCCAAAATAATTCATCGTTATATCTCATAGCCTTAAGCCAAGCGATTAAAGTGCTATCACTAGAAATTGCGTTCCAAAACCATGAAATAACAGAACATCAGTTAAACGCACAATTAGATAATATTGGTACAATAGCTGACTCAATCGACAACGATAAAAATAAGTAACGTGTCATAGATAGCAGCTTACATCGTATTTAAGGTGCTATCTAATATACCAAGTCGCTTTGTCAGTTTCCTTTAAACAAGACAACTCTGTTTATGCTACCTCCATCCAAATGCCCACTCTTGCTCATCTTTTAAGTCAAACCATTGGATTTCGACTGCGCGCTTTGTTATCACAGCTTCAATTATGCAGTGCAGCACTTGGCCTTCTTCATCAAACTCAACATCCGTGACCATAAAGTGCTTTTCTTTATGCTTAGGTGACACCGCTGTCCATTTACTATTGAGCAGTTTTTTGGGATTAATTTTATGCATTTTTTACTTTTCTTATTAAAATCGATATAGACTCATATGTACGTATTGCCGTCAAAAATAGATCGTAAAACGTAAATAGTTTGATAGGCTTAGATAGCTTTTAAGGTTAAGATCAGGCCTGATTTAAAAAATAAAAAGAACAACAATAATATGCCAACATACATGATAGCTAGAGTGATGATCAGCTTTAGCTGGATATACCATGGTTTATTTCCAAAGTTATTTCATATTGCCCCGCTAGAAAAAGCCATGACTGCAAGCATCGGTTTGTCGGAAGTCGCCTCATTGTGGATAACGAGATCAGCGGGTGTAGGTGAAATAGTATTTGGCTGTTGCTTGTTTGTTTTTTACACAAAGCGTTGGCTGATTTATTTAAACATCGTCGCACTCTTTGCCCTGCTTTTATTTGTTACAATTCTCTACCCTGTTGTTTTAATTGAAGCATTTAACCCTGTAACAACCAACTTATCAGTGATCGCGTTGAGCTTTGTGTTATTAAATGAGGTGAAAGGCAAAAAATAAGGCTGATCTCTCAGCCTTGAATTGGTGGAACGAAGAAATTGTTACGCCGCGTTTTGAGAAGTATGCTGTGACTGACTTGATTTTAGTTTTGGCAATGGGTTTCTTGACCCCACTGCTTCTTCAATTGATGAGAAACCATCGGCTTTTAATAATTTAACAAGCCCTCTGTTAATCTCATTAATATTTTGCGGGCCATCAAAGATAAGGGTTGAGATCATATGCAACAAGCTCGCACCTGAAGTTATTTTTTCATACGCATCTTTCGCAGTAAACACACCACCAACACCAATTATGGTTAGTTTACCGCGAGAGCGGCGATAAACATGTCTTATCACATTGGTAGAAATACGCTGTAATGGCAAACCACTCATCGCGCCTTTATGATAGGGTAACTCTGACTCAATATACTCTTTATTGTGTGCAGGTTTGGCTAAATTAGTTAAAACCACGCCTTCCATTTGATGCTCAATACAGGCATCAACAATAATATTAATTTCATCAATGGAGATATCCGCAGCCAATTTTACATAAATTGGTCGCCCTTCTACCCGGTGGGCGTTCACCGCCGTTAATAATGCGTCCAAATTCTCTTTAATTACAAACGGCTCGCCGTCCTGCGTGTTTGGACAACTGATATTTATCGTATAGTAGTCACCGATGTCTTTGAACAACGACATTGTTTTAGTGTAATCATCAATAGAGTCTTGCAAATCAAATTCAGGGGTCAAGTTGGACTTCGCGGCGTTGATCCCTACTTTGAGTTTGCCAAAATTCACCCCTTTCAGCCGTTTCGAGATAACTTCTGCACCTTGGTTATTCAAACCATACCACACTAAAATCGACTTTGATTTAACCATCCTAAAGAGTCTTTTACCCGGATTACCTGGGCACACCTCTCCCGTAAATGACCCTAACTCAGCCAGGCCAAAGCCGATAGAAGGGTATATTTTGGTTAATTCGCCGTCTTTATCAAATCCAGCCGATAAACCGAGCGGGTTTCTATATTCAATGCCATCTACTGATGTTTTAAGGCTTTTATGCCCGTAATTAAATAACAAGGACGTCAAAAATCGAGTCAAGAAATTTGACCCTAAGAACACCCCTACGCGTTTAAACATATAGTGCGCTTCTTCAGGATCCATTAAAAAGATTAACGGACGAGATAGTTTATATAGGGCCTTGAAAAACAAATTCCTTAGCCCGACGATAAAGCTCATTTTAGCCTCCAGTTTAGTGTGGTTGATATATGATGCTAATTTGAATGATTTACACCTTACACCGACCAAACCTTAATAGCAATCCTTCTCATTTTCATTTATGTTATCAACTAAAACCAAAGAGTCATTATGAAGAATCTAATTAATACGTGGTTGAACAAAACGGCGTATGAAAATAAAAACATCATTACCGTTAGCGATAACTGCCTAACAAATAATTCTATATGGCAAGATACTGGCAAGGTTTATTACGTACTTGAAACACTAAAAATCAGCTATTTAAGTAATTTCGGACACACGACATTTGAAAGCTTGTCGCCCAATACCGCACTCTCACTCATAGAAGATATCTATCACCCCGGCAATTTAAATCTCGCTCCAAAAGTTACCGCTGGTATTACATCACCCGTTCATATCAGTGTGTGTGGAATTACTTGGCAAAAAAATAGCACTCAGCTAAGGATAAAAGCCATTCCAGAAGCCGCAACACTGCGCACGCAAGAAGCAAATTTTGCAAATAGCCAAGCGCTATTTCAACATGGCTCACGCACAGTTGATGTCGCAATTTCGTCGCTCTCTGAGCACCCGACGTGTACAGATTCCTTTAGGTACAACAACATAAACTTAAAACAATTTATAAAACAACTAGAGCACGTCAACAGTTTTTTACCCGCATCATTACAACGAAAGGCGCCAATATGCAGAAACAATTTTAAAAAAATATATAGCGATCATGAAAATACCGTTTTATCAGGGCTAACTGCCATTGATGGCCTTTAGGCTATTCAATAAAATTATTTGTGAACAATGCGGTCATTGACCTGTATTACCTGTTCAGAATTTGCTAAACCTATAATAGAAGAGTGCCTTTGTAACTGAATGCTATGACTGACAGGACCGACCATACCACACAGCCATTTACCTACAATATCAATAGCGCCTGCCCTAGCGATATTATTGCTGTAACCGTAAAAGGGTGCGGCCAGCCAAAAGAAGTGATCGATATGTATCAAAAAATCCAAAGCTTTGCACGGTTACATCATAAAGATAAGCTGCTTCTTAATGTCGTCGATTTAAAGTTACACTATAGTGGTAGTGACATATTGAAAGTGACTAAAGTTATCGAACAGATCCTACCGCATTTTTGTGTTGCGCGTGTTGTTAGCCTAGCAGACTTTAAAAGTGACTTAATTGATTTATTTTCTCATAATACTTCTTTAAAGCTCAAAAGCTTTCACGATGAACACCATGCAATTGAGTGGTTAACATCCGCGTAGTTTACGCTTATCTTGTTCTTCTGAATTGCATCATTGACGTCCCATACTGTACTTTGAACTGTTTATTTAAAGCGTTTGCATCTTGATATCCTACATGCGTACTAATAATATCGAAATTATCGGTTGTCGAGCGCAGTAAAAATTTAGTTTTTTCTAAACGAGCAAGTCTGACATATGCAGACGGTGACAAACCCATATGTTTATGAAAGCGACGGATCAAGGTTCTTTCACTAACGTATAACCTGCGTGCTAAAACGGCGACAGTGAGAGACTCATTGAGCGCATCTTTTATATAATGTTGTAACTCAAGTAACTTAATATCAGAGTGTTGTTCAAAAGCATTGCATACCATAAATGGTGACTGAGAAGTATACGAAGTTGGCATAGCCAGCCAAGCTGTTAATTGTTCACACAGTAGTTGACGATAAAGCCCTCCTTGCATAACCGTTTTCGTAGCTCGCTGCAGCCCAAGCTATTTCTGCTTTGCTCGAAAATGGCCTTGGCTCTTTGATACATATGTAAATGCTCTGCTGTTAGGCTAAGCGGCTGACGTTCATCACTTACTCACTGGAAGTACCGAAGATAGCTTCTTAACGGTTTTAAGCGTTACTTGGTTTCCTTGAGCAAGAGGGCACTGGTGAATTCAATAGGTCAGAGCAACGCTTTATTGCAAATCGGTCAAACGTCAAACAGTGGCAGCGACGAAATGAAAAAACGAGGTAGTTTATTCTACCCCGCCAGAGTTATTTTGTTTAACACACTGGGAGTGTCCATATATGTCAGTTTAAATTCGAATTCGGGAAACGATGCGTACTTAATTACGACCACCTTGGCTTTTACAGAGCGCTTTATAGCGCCCTTTCATTGCAAGTTTCGCTCTAGATGAAAATTAGAAGAATACTATCGATTATTATAATATGCTCTTAGGCAGGGTTGTGAAGAAACAGTAGCACCAACGGTCAAAATTACAGCTCCTAGTGAAATACAAACCATACTGGAAACACCTCCGCCCACCTGCGGCGTCACATTCATTGGTAGTGCATTATTGTCTAATGATAAATCTTTGAGGCTTTTCTTTTTTACTTTTAATCTCATTTCTAATTCCTTTATTTAAATTTACAAACTAAACAATAAAATTAACCTAAAAATTACCCAACTGCAACCTCGGCAGTCTTTTTAATTACATATGTAAAATTTAGGGTGAATTAAGAATAAAGATTTTAGATTATCAGACGCCTGAGGAAGTCTTTTCACTTGATAGTTTATAGTGGTGCACTTGCATGTTGAATTTGGGGGCTACGCATCAATCTATAAGGTGAGTGAATAGCCATTAAGCTTTAACCTGATCATATGCCTAACGACATAAGCTACTTAGCTTGATTAGACGCCCATTACGCGTACATTAATACAAAAAGCAAAGTCGCTTACACCTGGCTAGAGCCTGAAACTAACTGGGGCACTATTATGAAACCAGCCGACTTGAGCCTGTAATTTAAATAGTGCCTTGATTAGGTTACCCGATGAATGTCGCGGCTCTGGCACCCTACTGTGCTCTACTACCTAAATCCTTTTAGGCATATATCCCTGCAACCCCTTAAGGAAATGGAAAAACGTAGGCAGCGATGAGATCGCAATAAAAGAGCCTCACTATGTGTTTGCCGTAAGTAACTCGCTTAACAGCCACATCGACAGACGAAATAAACGGATTTGTTTATTGATTTAGAGTTGGCCATCAATGTATAAAAACGGCCAAAAAGAACATTAGTCCCTATAGACAGAGTTAAGGCTCATATGTGTTAGGCTTCTGTGCTAGAAATAAATGCTGCTTTAGCTTCTTTTGAATACATCTCAATAGGTTCATTCTCTACGGATTTCGATAATAGAATGACCAAAGGATCTAAACTTTTATGAGATGCTCTTATCTGTCCTCTAAGCTCTCTGATTTCCTTAACTAAAGGTACACGCTCTTGGGCGTCTACAAAGCGTTCAATATTATCAATTAAAAACCGGTGAACAAGTTTGTTTCGCGCTTTAAGTGCTGTAGCCAATTTTTGCTCAACAGCACTATCAACATCAACGTGCTTTTTTAATAATCCAATGAGTTGTCCTGCTGTTTTTTTTCATCATCATCAAGTATTGCAGCTGTCTTTTTAAGAGTTAAACCTTCAACTCCTAACTTAGCAAAAAGATAAAGTAGATATGCTATCTGATATTCAAATGATTGACTGTCTAAAAGACCTGCACCAGCTTCAAATAGAACAGGATTTAAGTGCTCTTTTTTCTTTTTTTCAAACTCATCCATTAAATTGATTTCCCTTGAAGCCTAACTATTTAGTATTTATGCAGCACGTTGTTTGTGCTGCATAATCGCTTGTTGGACTGAGCCGCTACCTGCTCGGTGTGTCAGAGTTGGTGTGTTATTTATGCTATGGAAATTTACTTTTAGTTAGTGGCGTAACTTGTCTTATGCCAATTTTATCGGCTTGTCTTTCGTGATTAAGCCGTCCCTGCATTACTCAGTACGTTTATCCTGCCATTAGAGCTAATTTTCGCTGATTTCTCAATGATATTTCCACCACGCACGCTCTTTTTTAGCCCGAACACTTAAGCAGTGTTAACGCGTTGATTCAATTCAGCAAGCTCTGCTGCTAACTCGTTCGTGCTGTTTTTATTATCTCTTCACTAGAATTAACTGTTTCGTTAAATCGTAAGACCCCGATTTTGCATACTTCACAAGACCAGTGCAGGGGTGGAGACGCTGCATCTGCCTTTTTCTGTTTCACTTTACATAGCTTGGGCCCTTGCACCTTTATCAACGCCAACTTTCTCTTGTAACATGCATTGGCTAAAAAACCATAGTGGCGAATTCGCATAAGTCCTTTGGGTAGCACATGCTGTAAATAACGCCGTAAAAACTATCTACAGCTCAGCAATCAATTAACGTTGGGTTTCCTTTAAGTCACACTTATCTAAATCACACTTACTAATTAATTTTCTCTCTTATTGCATATAGATGGTCGAGTAATGTTTCTAATTCATTAAGTAAATCATTTAGAGATTTTTGTGGATTATCGCTGTTTAATGGTGGCATATTTTCAATATGTAACTTCTTTGTTACAAGCGGTCTGTTGCTTTAATTGTGCCGCAAAGACCTGAATTCCAAAAATACTACCTGAAATTCTAGCTATCAGATCAATGCTTTCACCTTGTAAATACTTATATAAGTTATGTTCAAATAGCGACTCATAACGTACTTCGATACGAGCAGCAACTTCAACCAATGCTATTGGTGGTCTATTATTTTCAATACAATGTTTAACGTACCCAACTTTAGCTTTTAGATCTTTTACAATAACAATTGCATGATGAGTTGACTGGACAGTTTCAACTCTGTGTTCATTAGTTTCCAATATGCGGTTATTAATTATCAGCCGGTTAGCAACATTTACAACTAGAAGAGTAGTTAAAGGGGGCAATAAATATTTAGCACCTTCGAATAGATAGTTGAAATCTTTATTATAAAGGCAATAAATAATCCTGAAGAGAACAAGACAGCAGTAGGTTATTAATAACCAAGTAAGCCACTTAATGTCACGAACAATAGTTTCATACTTTTTTACTAAATCTAAAATCATCAAACTACCTAGCAGCCCTGATTATTTAATATTTATGCAACACGTTGTTTGTGCTGCATAATCGCTTATTGGACTGAGCCGCTGCCTGCTCGGTGTGTCAGAGTTGGTGTTATTTATGCTACGGGAATTTGCTATTTACTTTTAGTGGTATAACTTGTCTTACGCCTATTTTATCGGCTTGTCTTTCGCGCTTAAGCCATCCCTGCATTACTCAGTACGTTTTATCCTGCCATTAGAGCTAATTTCCGCTGATCTATCAATGATATTTTCACCACGCACGCTCTTTTCTATCCCGAACACTTAAGCAGGTTAACGCGTTGATTTAATTCAGCAAGCTCTGCTGCTAACTCGTTCGCGTCAATTTCATTGTCTCTTCACTAGAATTAACCACTTCATTAAATCGTAAGACCCCGATTTTGCATACTTCACAAAGCCAGTGTGGAGGTGGTGACGCTGTTTCAAACTTTTTTAGTAATAAGTGACATCTATTCAAAAGTTAATGCTGGTCATCGATTTACGTTGGGTGTCTTCTAAATTTTCCTTATCAGCTTGACTAGCAGATTAAATTTTATTGCGAAGGTATTGATTTAGTTCGGTTATATCAACACTATAAATATTCATAAGGCCATTATGAATACTTTCTTGCCTCTGTAGCAATTCATCATAATTGTTAACAGCTTTCACCTCAGGGTTTTTATCACTTGAGAAAAACAAGGTATTACCATCCGCTGATAGAATAGGGTCTGAATCCATCCTACGTGAATTGATTTTATCGCCTAGGTTTATCGGCTTTCCCCACTTACCATCTTTTTGTTTAACTGATACATGTAAATCATAGTGGCCTAAACCACCAGGCCTCATGGACGTGAAAAACAATAATTTTCCGTCTGGTGACACCTCGGGATCTGCATCACTGGCCGTGGAATTGAGCTCTGTAATCTCAGTTGGTGCTTGATATCCATCTGGGTGAAACTTAGAAATAAAGAGATCAACACCACCCGTCGTTCCTTTTATCACCGATGAAAAGTAGATATCTTTATTGGTGTGTACAGTCGGGTAGACCACATTGTGATCTCCGTTAATTTTTCCTGGCACTAATTCGGGCTTACCAAATTTATCGCCATCATAGCTTACTTGCCACATTTTAAAGATATCTTTTGCCGCACCTTCTACCGGCCTTCTGGAGGTAAAATAAAATGTGTTACTGTCTTTGGAAAAATACGGGTTAGTATCGTGAAATTCGCCACTAAACGGCAGCAACGTTGGGGTTTGCCAAGTATCCCCCTGCTTGTTAGAAATAACTAGAGCGCTGTGTGCGAATTGGGCTAAAGCTCTAACAAACGCAAACTTTTTGCCATCTGGTGACAAACTAGCACCATACTCAAATTGATTAGTGGATACTGTGTTTGGTGCAAACAAACTCGGTTCTAGATTGTTTAAAGTCATCGCCAATTTTTCATCGGCTTGTACAAGCCATTGAGCAGAGATTGCTGAAATTAATAACCCTATTTTAGCGACTTTTTTATGCTTTATCATTTAAATACCCTTCTTGTTTAAGCTCACTTTATTTTATTTTTAATAATTGTGTGTGTTGAATAAAAATGCTTGGAAAACAGCCCTATTCTAAACATTATATTATCAAAGCACTTTTACTGATAAATTGTTATCCCCTTGAGTTTTTATAACCTACGAACATCTGAAATACTCCAGTAATTTCTTTACTCATCACACTTAAACCGTTTACTATGTTTTTGACGGCTTACTAAACCTGTATATAGCTCCTTCTCACGACTCATCACAGGAAGCTTCAGTCGAAAAATTACTACTGGATCATCTTCTTCGTAAATTGAAAACACATACACGTAAATTCTATAGTAAGTTTTGAATCAATAATGTTAGCTTTAAACTTTGCGTTCAATGAGCAAGCTGATGCCAATCGAACCGATAAAAAAAGCACAAAATCGATTAAAAAGTTGTTTCATATTAGGTTTTGAAAACCAATTGCGAAGGTAAACGCCGAAAATGGCATATACAGAAATAGCAAGGAATTCTAAGAGTAAGAAAGTCGCACCTAAAATGAAAAACTGAGACCCTGAACTTTGATTAGCATCAATAAATTGCGGTAAAAATGCTGTAAATATTAAAATAGCCTTTGGATTACCTGCTGCTAATAAGAACTCCTGTTTGGCAAGCAGGTATATACTATTGTTATGCTCTTTTTGCTCTTCAACTTCTGAAGTTTTCGAATTCCATAATTTAAAAGCAACCCAAAATAAATAAACAGCACCTATGATTTTTATTGTTAAGAAAATAGTTTCTGAAGCGTAAAGCACAGTTGCTAACCCTGTAGCCGCTAAAAAAATCATTACAACAAATGCAAAAATTCGTCCTATCCCTGCTCCAACAGCATACTTGAAGCCATAACGTTGCGCATTAGCCATAGAAAGTAAATTGTTAGGTCCTGGTATCATGTTTAAAGCAAAGCATGCAGGTATAAATAAAACCAATATTAAGAAATCCACGTGCAGAATGATCCTTTAAAACTAACGAGCCTGTCGAATTACTCGTTTTAATTTATTTTTATTTATTGATGCCTAACCTTAGCTGAGTTCCTATTTTGATTCAATTGTTTACTGTTTTTTCACTCTTATTTTCACTCTTATTTTCATTAGCTTAATAATTGATGAGTTTAATAGTTGATACCGGCGTTTTTCAAGGTAGTTGTCGCCTGAGCTGTTAAGCTGCTTCTTTTTTGTTCTCTGGATTTAACTCCACATCACTGATCTCATCCCAATTCCTGGTGTGCTTTGACCAGCGGTTAGCATTCTTTTCTTTCGCTTTTTTATATAACTCACGGCGCTTTGCCAATATCGCTCTATCTTCCCCATTATGACGTTGCCCGGGTGTCACGAACTTGATACGACTATGCCTATGTACGTTGTTGTACCAATTCGTGAAGCCTTTCACCCAGGTTCTTGCATCTTCAAGGTGCTTAAAACCTTCACTTGGCCAACGGTGGCTATATTTAACCGTGCGAAACAGAGATTCCGAATATGGATTATCATTGCTGACGCCTGGACGGCTTCGAAAGCCTATTATCCCCATTTCAAGCATCTTCGCCTGCATCGTCAGGCACTTCATCGGACTGCCGTTATCTGAGTGCAATACGACATTTTGTTTAACGCATTTCTCAGCCCAGAGTGTACGTTCAAGTAATTCCGCAGCATATTCTCCTGATTCACTATCATGAACTTCCCAACCCACAATTTTACGGCTGAAGATGTCGATTATCATGTAGAGATAGAAGAAGCGACCAATTACTGTTGAAGGGCAGTAGCTGATATCCCAAGTCCAAACTTGGTTTGGCCCTGTCGCCGTATATCCCCTAGGCTTAGCTCGGCTATTCTTAGGCTTTGCTTTACCTCGATGAGTCAATTGGTCATTGGCTTTCAACACACGATAAAAGCTTGATTCAGATGCGAGATACTGCCCGTTATCTGCCAGCATTGGCACTATCTGGCTCGGCCCTAAATTGGCGTATTCCTCTTGGTTGCTGATATCTAATATTGCTTGCTGCTCTTCCTCTGTAAGCTTGTTTTTCGGCTCTGGCCTTTTCGCTGTTGGTCTTTTATCAGCGATGATTTCACCCTGTTCTTGCCAACGCTGTAACGTCCGTATAGGCAAACCTATTTCTTCACAAGCTTTCTCTTTTCTTGCACCTGAGTTCACGGCATCATCAATCAAAGATGCGTAATGCAGCCTATCTGAGTGTGAAGTTAACTGTCCTCGTCTTCCCCCCAGTAGGTATTTAACTTTTTTCTTAGCACCAATAATGCCGCGGTTTCAGCAAGGGCTGCATCTTTACGTTTAAGCTCTTTTTCTAGCTCTTTGATCCGCTTACGATCGGCTTTTCGCTCTTGGGTTAATTGCTTACGCTGCTGGGCTTGTGTCTGATTACCTTCAATACAGCTTTGCCTCCATTCTTTAACTTGCTCAGGGTAAAGTCCTTTTTCACGGCAATACTCACTTAACTCAATTTCGCTCAATGCTGCCGTTTCTAAAACAATTGAGAACTTCTGCTCTGGTGACCAACCATCTAAACTATTACTCTGTGTCAAACTAGACCCTACTTTTAAATACTTATCTCGCCATGAATACAAAGTCGATAAGTTGATACTTTCCTGCTTTGCGAATTGACCTAATGATAAGCCACTTTCAACCAGCTTTCTAATAACTGCTTGTTTATGATCTTCTGGATAATGCTTCACTCATAACTAACTTACCGCTCCCTGTTTTATTTTATGAAAAACTGAGGCGACAACTATCCTGACACAGGGGGATACCCATTTGAAATTATCATTTTTGCATGTGTCAGGAAGGTGATTGCAATGAGGCATCCATCATAGTAAGCAAGGAATTTACAAACCCCTCTAAAGCCCTGAGTGGCAAATGGAATACGGCCCTTGAGGTTAAACAGGTTTCAATTGCTAAATCAGAATAGTAATTTGAACGACCACGGCCCCCGTGTTTTTCGGTATTTTGCCACTTTGGGATGGCACTCTCACTTAGCCAAATATTGATGTTACTGCGTTGAACTAAAGCACGATTGTACTGTGACCAATTCCTAATTTTCTTCTTCATTTCGCATCATGGGTTAAGACATTTAATGATCTGATCGGGCCTTGTTGATCAAATAGCTAACTCCTAATCAACTTCTCAGTTTTAACTCTGTTGCTGATATTTGGGCATACCTAGCCCAGTCATTTTATTTATTGCCTTCACTTTAATCATCGTTTCTGTATGCTGACTATTGAATTGACGACTTTTTAGCTTATCACCCATTAATTGTTTAAAACGATACATCGCTGTCTCAGCAAGTGAACGAAGATGGTACCCTGAATTCACTTTCCACTGCGATAACCCAATTTGGTGTATCATAAATACAGCATTGTTTCTGGGGTGTCCTTCTTCCCAGTATTGGGCATTGTCTCTTGGCGGTACCCGCATAATCGCACCTTTTGCTGCGACCTCCTCATAGCAACTTCGTGTGTCATATGCTCCATCACCTGTGACTCTGTCTATATTCCTACGCAGTGGCCTGATTAAATCGGCAAGGGCTTCTCCGTCTGACACATTGACCATCGACAGCTCAGCACCCACAATATCGTGACTTGTCGCATCTACGGCCAAGTGCAGTTTTCGCCAAGTTCGGCGCTTAGACGCTCGATGTTTTCGCGTATGCCATTCACCATTTCCATACACTTTAAGGCCTGTGCTATCGACTACGATATCTATAAAGCCTTTGCTTGCGCTCTTTCTATATTGCACATCAAGTGTTTTACTGCGTTTGCATAAACAGCTATAACCCGGTGATTGCAATGAGGCATCCATCATAGTGAGCAAGGAATTTACAAACCCCTCTAAAGCTCTAAGTGGCAAATGGAATACGGCCCTTAAGGTTAAACAGGTTTCAATTGCTAAATCAGAATAGTAATTTGAACGGCCACGGCCCCCATGTTTTTCGGTATTTTGCCACTTTGAGATGGCACTCTCACTTAGCCAAATATTGATGTTACCGCGTTGAACTAAAGCACGGTTGTACTGTGACCAATTCCTAATTTTCTTCTTCATTTCGCATCATGGTTTAAGGCATTTAATGATCTGATCACACCAAATCAAAGAAGTTCAACTATTTAGGAAACAACGCCATCTGATCGCACCAAACCAAAGAAGTTCAATTATTTAGGAAACAACGCCCTGCAATAGCTACCGATGAGTATTTTAGTTATTTTATCATTATCAAACCCTTCTTATTTATAAATACTTAAAGTTATTAAGCATCTTGACGATAATAAATCTAAAGGAACAAATCCAATGAACTATTTCATATTAGATTCAAAATTGAAAACGACTGGATTTATATTAAATTACTAATATTAAGATGTAATAATCAAGGATAAATTTATGGATATAAAATCTTCATTGCAAAAGTCACAACATGACTTAGTCAATAATAATGCAGCTTTAGCAAAAGCAAAATCCACTACCATCGAGGCGCAACCCCCAGTTGAAAAGCTCAACGCAGCCCCCGCATCGATTGAACATACGCCAGTCGCAAGCGACGAAGAAATAAAAAGATTTCAACAAGAGGCGTATGAATATAATGTTAAAAACTTTGACGTACAGGATAAAACACAAGCTGCTTTTGCCACAACTCTAAACGAGTTTGAAAAATTTAAAGGTGCACAGTCGACTTTACACCCCAATATAGATTTAAACTCTCTCGATCTTGCTCAAAAAGAGGATGGCACGCTGCAATTGGTCGGTGGAAACATAACTGACGCACTTCGTGCTGGTCTGGAAACGCAAATAAATGCAAATGACGAGCTGAAAAGCGCTTATAAACAAGTGCATGAAGGTATGGCTGATATCATTCGTTACTTTGATGTCAACAGTAATCCCGAAGCTAAAGACTTTTACGGTAAATTTAGGTTAAATGAACTAAGTAACAGCTTTGAGAAACAATTTCACGACGACGGTTTTGGCCAAGATTATAATACGTTAGAAGAAAAGGTATTAAGCAACTCTTTACTATTCTCTTATAAAATGGCTGATGCAATAAACCCAAGAATAAATATATCAGTATAAAATTGCGCGGAACAAATAGCTAACTACCAATCGATCTCTCAGTTTTAACTCTGTTGAGAGTTGGTGTGATTTATGCTGCGGGAGCTTTCTATTTGCTTTTAGTGGCGTAAATTGTCGCAAGCCTATTTTATCGGCTTATCTTTCGCGCTTAAGCCACCCCTGTATTACTCAGTACGTTTTATCCTGCCATTAGATCTAATTTTCGCTGATTTATCAATGATATTTTCACTACGCATTCACTTTGCTAGCCCGAACACTTAAGCAGGTTAACGCGTTGATTAAATTCAGCAAGCTCTGCTGCTAACTCGTTCATGCTAATTTCATTGTCTCTTCACTTGAATTAACTATTTCGTTAAATCGTAAGATCCCTGTTTTGCATACTTCACAAGACCACTGGGGGGATGGTGACGCTGCCTCTGCCTTTTCGTTTTAGTAATAAGTGACATCTATTCAAAAGTGAAGGCTGGAAGTCGTGTCACAATCGATTTACGTTGGGTGTCTTCTAAATTGTCTTCTTGGACTGAGCCGCTACCTGCTCGGTGTGTCAGAGTTGGTGTGTTATTTATGCTATGGGAATTTACTTTTAGTGGCGTAACTTGTCTTATGTCAATTTTATCGGCTTGTCTTTCGTGATTAAGCCGTCCCTGCATTACTCAGTACGTTTTATCCTGCCATTAGAGCTAATTTTCGCTGATTTCTCAATGATATTTCCACCACGCACGCTCTTTTTTAGCCCGAACACTTAAGCAGTGTTAACGCGTTGATTTAATATTGAAACGTGAATGCAGGGTTGTCATGTCACAATCAATTTACACTGGGTGTCTTCTAAATTGCTTCTTTCAGCGCTATGGATAAGTATCATTTCTAACTTTTCTTAAGTTTTGACAAATAATCAATTTATGTTGGGTGTCTTTGTAAATTTTTATTTTTATCTAGTTTTTATACCTGGTGCACTTAAAACTTGAATTCGGGTGATTAAATAATGCTCTCAAACTTTAATTTAGCAATCAAATTTACTGAAAAATAATCGTAACTCTTCGACACTAAATAAAACAGGCTCACCACTTGCCTTATCTTGCACTTTAAATCCTTTATTGTGTTGCTTAACTAATGATTCCCATAAGTACAAGTCCTTACTATTTTTTTGTTTCTCTAGTCGATACACTAGATAATATACTTGCCTATAACAACGATATGCCGCTTGATAAACGTAATCCTCCTTAATTTCGTTACTATCTTTAAAAATAGAGTTACCAAAAAATTCAATGACAGGGCTATTAAATTTAAGCTCCAAAGCTCCACGAACAAATCCTTCGAAGTTTTCATGTTTTGGAGTCCTCATAAACTCTATACAATTGTTAACATCATACTCTTGCATTTTAGTTAATGCTTCTATTTTGCAATCCTTTTCTACATTAATGGTAATTGAGTCGACCCCCTCATCAGCTGAAAGCGCGCTCACTTTCACCAGTAAAAATAACAATATAATCATAAGTCTCATAAAACTCTCATATCTCTGCGGCGTAAACTTCAAAAACTGGCCATTTCCTTTATGCGTATAAGAGGCATCTGATTGCAAATAAATAATATTAGTCGGCGCATATACGGTTACTTTTAATTCATTAGACATCAATTGTGCAAAAAGACTAGAGCCGAGTGCCCCTGTATAGCATGCGTATAATTTAATTGGGGTGCCTGGCTGCCACCCGTTTTCTTCTAGTCTGAGTTGTAGAGCATAACTCGAATCAATTTACGTTGGGTGTCTTCGAAAATTTACTTCGAATCGCCTATATATCCCACATAGTACTTATATTTTTATAACTACCTCATTCGCGCCAGTTTCATTGTCTCTTCACTTGAATTAACTATTCCGTTAAATCGTAAGATCCCTGTTTTGCATACTTCACAAGACCAGTGTGGGGATGGTGACGCTGCATCTGCCTTTTTCTTTTTATTAATAAGTGACATCTATTCAAAAGTGAATGCAGGAAGTCGTGTCACAATCGATTTACGTTGGGTGTCTTCTAAATTGTAACATCGACAGACGAAGTAAACGAATTTGTCTATTGATTTAGAATTAACCGTCACTGTATAAAAATGGGCAAAAAGAACACTAATGCCTATTAACAGAGTTAAGGCTCATATGTATTAGTTTTCAAAGTTCTCATACGTCCCAAGCCAATTTTTGTGCTCAGGATATTTTTGCATATAAGCCTTTAAGTCCGCCTTTGGGGCATACTTAAAATACAAACCGAAATAGTCGACTAAGTAATCTTCACCTTTACCCATTCGCCAAAACATATCTGTTGGGTGGTAATCAGGAAATTTAATCCATGGTGGTTCAGGTGGATTAATTTTTAATTCATTCTCGTAACGTTCTTTGAGCATATTTTCCCACGAGGCTTTATGCTCAAGATACTTGTGCCATTGCTCATCAGTTAAGTCGTTTGGTTTATCATTTGCCATTGTGACCATTGATACAAAAATCAAATTGAAAAATAATGCTCGAATCATACTCATAGAAAACTAACGCCGCAAATAAACGGCAAAAATTAGTTGGCCTATAATTTGTGAGGGACGAACAAAGCCAACTGTTTTTTGTCCGCACTTTTTAATTTGCCTTGTTATACTGCAGTAAACTTACTCAAGCTGACTGACTTTTTCATTTGCACCACCTCCTGGTGAAGATGGCGGTAACTTGGTGTCATTGTCGGTAAAGATGAAAATTAAAATACCGATTGATGCTATAAACGGTATTACCCAAATAATAACAATTTGAGCAATCTTTTGTGCTTTCTCAAAGGATAAAGATTTGGCGACTAAAAACGTTACAATGACATTTAAAACAACTGCAACGATCAGAGCTATTTCTAAGTAATTATCTTCCACAAATCACTCCAATATCAGGGCCAGTATAACTATTTAGTATTTATGCCACACGTTGTTTGTGCTGCATAATCGCTTGTTGGACTGAGCCGCTG
This sequence comes from Pseudoalteromonas sp. MSK9-3, assembly GCF_003590335.1. GTDB lineage: Bacteria > Pseudomonadota > Gammaproteobacteria > Enterobacterales > Alteromonadaceae > Pseudoalteromonas. The sequence continues at coordinate 221,182 of NZ_MIET01000011.1, forward strand.
CCTGCTCGGTGTGTCAGAGTTGGTGTTATTTATGCTACGGGAGCTTGCTATTTGCTTTTAGTGGCGCGACTTGTCTCGAGCCTATTTTATCGGCTTGTCTTTCGCGCTTAAGCTATCCCTGCATTACTCAGTACGTTTTATCTTGTCATTAGAGCTAATTTTCGCTGCTTTATCAATCATATTTTCACCACACACGTTCTTTTCTAGCCCAAATACTTAAGCAGGTTACCGCGTTAAACCAAAGTACGATTTTACTGTGACCAATTCCTCATTTTCTTCTTCATTTCAAGACGTGGGTTAATACACTTAATGATCTGCTTGCAAACAAAATAAAGAAGTTCGATGAATTAGTAGCAACGCCCAACCAGTATGGCAATTTGAACTTTGAAAACCCTTTAAGCCATTATCATGCGGTGTTAAAATTGGCGCACTTTAATCAAACCTGTAATACAGAGCGCCACTTGGACAGTAAAACGTATATTCCTGAAGCATTTATCGACGACGTAAAAACGTACCTTCCTACTCACCTAACACTCGACGATTTTTTGCAAGCCTGCAAAAGCCCGCTCAGGCGTTCGGTCAGAGTGAATACGTTAAAAATGTCTGTCAGTGATTTTAAAAGCTACTGCGCTGTGCATGATTGGTCCATTGAGCCTGTGCCTTGGTGCGACAGCGGCTTCTGGCTTACTCGCTCTGAAACAGAAGAACAAAACCTCCCTATCGGTAATACCGAGCTGCACTTGAGTGGATGTATTTATGTACAAGAGGCCAGTTCGATGCTGCCACCTGTTGCGCTAAAACACGCCCTTGAAGACAGTGACACTGTGTTAGATATGGCCTCAGCACCGGGCTCTAAAACGTCACAGTTAAGCGCCATGATGGATAACAAAGGCGTACTCATTGCCAATGAACTGTCTTCATCACGCCTTAAAGTACTGGCTGCTAACATGAAGCGCATGGGAATAGCCAATTGTGCGCTCTCCCATTTCGATGCAGCGATATTCGGCGATTACATGTATGAATGCTTCGATAGTATTTTACTTGACGCCCCTTGCTCTGGTGAAGGTACTGTTCGAAAAGATGCAGACGCACTCAAAAACTGGTCTATCGAGTCTAATATTGATATTGCAGATGTTCAAAAAAAGCTTATCCGTAGCGCATTTATGGCACTGAAACCGGGAGGTACATTAGTATATTCAACTTGCACACTCACGCCGCTAGAAAACCAGCAAGTGTGTGACGAGTTGTTAAACGCATTCCCTGACGCCATAAAAACAGATGATTTATCCTCTCTTTTTCCTGATGCTGCTAGAGCAACTACCGCAGAAGGCTACTTACACGTTTGGCCACAAATTTACGACAGTGAAGGCTTTTTCATTGCGCGCTTTATTAAAACCGCGTCAGTAGAAAATACAGCACAAAAAACTAAAAAAGGCAGTTTTCCGTTCACCGTAAGTGAGAAAAAACTACAGCAGCAATTTTTTGACCTCGCAAAAAAACAATTTGGCATAGAGCAAACCATCTCAGGGCAACTTATGAGCCGCGATAAAGAGCTGTGGCTTTTCCCTGACGGATTTCACAACGTCGAAAATAAAATTAAGTATTCCCGCATGGGGATTCAAGTTGGCACAACCCATAAAAACGGCATTCGATTAGAGCATGAATTTGCAACAGCGCTAGGCCAATTAGCAAGTAAAAATAGCTATGCTATGTCTCAAAATGAAGCCAAAGATTATTTCAACGGTAAGGATATTCGCCTTAATTCACCGGTAAATGTAACTGGCGAGGTGATCTTAACCTTGTGTGGCGCGCCTGTTGGTCTTGGCAAATGGCAAAAGCAAAAAATTAAGAATAGCCTACCACGAGATCTTGTTAGTGATAGCCAGTTGATAACTTGGGTATAACTTGAATATATCTTTTCTGCTTTTTTAGAATATTTATTTATATATAATATAAGCAATTGTAATAAATAAACTTTAAATATATTGCGGTTGTTTGTAAGTTTTATGAAAAGTTAACTACACTTAAGTTACTTTCTACTTCTCCCTTACAGTTGAAAGGTGTTTTTAAGTAACGCTTTGGCTCCATTGGAGCTATCCCCTAAGCCCAGAGCAAGCGAGTGCACTGGGCCTTTTTTTGTGTAAAAACTAAAAAATAATTACGTTTGTTACATTAATTTGCTTTCTGTCGGCAAATTGGTCGTAAAAAGCGCAGCATTGCATTTAAACCAACAGAGGTACTCCTCACATCAGTTGATGAAGGATAAGGTCCACCATGATTCATTGAGGGGCACACTTCGACACCCGTTGGCATTTGATTTTCAATAATGCGCCCTACTTTATATTCGAGTGCTTCAATTAACACCTCGGCTTTACGCAGGTCGGCTGAAGTACCATGCACCGATGCGGTGAGTTGTCCATCAAGGGACTCGACCAATGCCAGTAGTTGAGCGGGCTTATCATAGGTGACAATCATGGCCATTGGACCAAATACTTCTTTATGCAGTGCTTTATTGTGCAAGAATGTGTCTATATCTGTGGTAAACAAATGTGCATTAGCATGATGCGGCTCACTGAGTGCACCTTCAGCCAACAACGTCACCTCATCTGACTGTTTTAGTTCTGCAATGCTCTGCTTAAAACTCGATAAGATATTTGGCGACAGCAAGGTATCAGACTGGCTCGCTTTAATATGCTCTGCGGCCTGCGCTATAAACGCCGAACTTGCCGCCGGTACTAGCCATAAGCCCGGGCTGGTACAAAACTGTCCGTTACCCATTAACAATGCTTGGCAAAGCTGACTTGCCAAAGAGTCACTGGTGTGTGCTATTTGCTCTTTAAATAAAAATTGCGGGTTAATACTGCCAAGCTCTCCGTAGAAAGGGATCCGCTCTTGACGCGTGCCTATGGTCTCTAATAATTTTTGAGCCACCGAGAACGAGCCTGTAAAACCGATTGCTTTGACCTGTGGTGCAGCAACCAATTGATGAGCTATGTCATATCGCTTTGCCTGGATCATAGAAAACACCCCTTGTGGCATATCACACTTCTCAATGGCTAGGCTAATGGCACGTGCCATTAGCTCGCTTGTTAGCGGGTGTGCAGTATGGCTTTTTGTTATAACGCTGCAACCAGCTGCTAACGCGGCAGCGGTGTCTCCACCAAGTGTGGAAAACGCATATGGAAAATTTGATGCGCCAAACACCCCAACCACACCCAGGGGGATGTAATCAAGTTCAGTATGCGGCTTAGGCAGTGGTGAACGCTCAGGTTCTGGAGTATCTGTACAGCCAAAATTGGCAATGCTCTTTTGGCTACCCTCTAAAGCTTGAGCAAACGCCCGTAATTGCGCCATTGTTCGAGCTCGCTCACCTTCAAGCCGTGCCACTGGCAAATTTGTTTCTTGATGTGTTGTATCTATTAATAGGCTACCAAGCGCTTCTATTTCATCTGCAATTGCATGTAAAAACTCAGCCCTTTGCTGGTAACTGGTTTTTCGATATACCTTAAATGCCCTGTCAGCCTCTGCAATCGCATGCTCCAGCATATCTGAACTCGCCTCATATACCGGCGTTTCTAAAGGCAAATTCAGCTTTGGTGAAAAGCCATAAAATGTTTCTGCCTGTTCTGCTATTTGCCATGAACCGGCAATAAGACTTGCTCCAGTAACTTGCATGTTACCTCCACTCAATTTAGTTGATTTATAAAACTTGAAAGCCGAATGCGTATGGGTCATCATCGTCAACACAAATGTTGCTTGTGCCTGTCATTTTTGACCAACCGCGTATACTGGGTTGAATCGCAGCATTGCCTGCCACTTCGGTTACCCCTTCTATGCGCCCAACGAATTGACTGCCAATAAAGCTTTCGTGAACAAAATCATCGTTGACTTGCAACTGCCCTTTAGCAAACAACTGCGCCATTCTGGCGCTGGTACCTGTGCCACAAGGCGAACGATCAATTGCCTTATCACCATAAAACACCGCGTTGGCAGCATGAGAATTGGGGTGCGTTGGTTTACCCGTCCAAAGTACATGAGATGCACCATGAACTGTGGCGTTTTCTGGGTGTACGCAGTCTACTGTTTGATTAACTGCATCACGTACTTGAGGGCTAAACAATAAAATATCACTGGCATTCCACTGTTCTATTCCGGGGAAGTTCTGCTGCGGCTCTACAATAATGTAAAAATTGCCTCCATAGGCAATATCAACGCGTAAACCACCAATGCCAGGTACTTCAATATCGATATTCTCATATGCCAAAAACGCGGGAACATTAAATAACTTAACCCATTCAACTCGGTTTCCCTGCTTTGCATAGTGAGCATTGACTCGACCTGCGGGAGTATCTACTTTGATCCGCCCTTCTTGCTCGGGATGCAATAAACCCGCTTGTAATGCAAACGTCAACGTACCAATTAAACCATGGCCACACATGGGTAGGCACCCTGATGTTTCAACAAATAACACACTTAGATCCCCATCAACTGTCGTTGGCGGGTAAATAAATGCCCCAGACATCATGTCGTGACCACGCGGTTCAAACATTAAAGCTTGACGGATCCAATCAAAGTTAGCCATAAAATGTTGACGCTTCTCACTCATCGTGGACCCCTTTAAAACAGGGTGTCCACTGGTGATCAAGCGCACAGGGTTGCCACATGTGTGGCCATCAATACATGAAAACGTCCCTCTGCGCATGGTATTAATCCAAATTGAACTTTGATAGGTCAATACGACTCGTCATTGCATCATCATAGAGTGCACGGACCATGGCTTTTTCACTCTCTGGTAACGCTAATCTAGGCGAGCGCGTTACTTCAGAGCCACGGCCAGCCAATGATTCAGCATATTTAATACATTGAACAAGTGTTGGGATTGTGTCTAAACGCAATAGTGGTAAAAACCAGCGCCAGATCTCTTTTGCTTCTTCATAACGGCCTTGACGTGCAAGCTCATAAATAGCGACCGACTCTTTTGGAAACACATTAGTTAAACCCGAGATCCACCCTGTCGCTCCCAACATCAAGCTTTCAAGTGCAATATCATCAACGCCACCAAATATAATGAACCGATCACCAAAGGCGCTTTGCAGCTCAGTAATACGACGCGTATCTTCCGTGGCTTCTTTTACAGCAACAATATTGCTTTCTTGCGCCAGTACCTTCATACCTTCTATCGAAACATCAACACCATACGTGATCGGATTATTGTAAATCATCACAGGCAATGACATAGAGCGAGCGATTTGTTGATAATGATGAATGGCTTCACGCTCTGTAGAACGGTATACCATACCAGGGAGTACCATTAAGCCATCAATGCCTAATTGCTCTGCATCTTGACAAAACTCAATCGCAAACTGGGTGGTTGTTTCGGCAACGCCTGTTAGTAACGGTACTCTGCCCGCTACACGCTCTTTAGCTGCCTTTAACACCGCACGTTTTTCTTGTTGACTCAAAGAGCAATTTTCTCCAACCGTGCCCAAAACAATAACACCGTGAACACCTTCATTGATCAAAGCGTCAATCATATTAAGCGTGGTATCAAAATTAATGCTGTTGTCATCGTTAAATTGTGTCGTGACTGCTGGGTAAACCCCTTGCCAAAGTGTGGTCATGATCTTTCCTCTGTTGGTTTTTATGTTTACCATCTTAAGTATATTGTATACAATAATCAATATCCAAATTAGATAAATCATATCCTAAAAAAATAAGAGCCATAAAAACACCTGAAAGAATACAATTAAGATGCTGATATAACTCTTATTTTTTATAACTCAACAATTTGAAAAAACGTATGCAATGTGTCGTTTAGCAAGATGCAATCAGCTAAAAGCAGTGTGTTATTACAGTAATAGATAGGAAAATTGCATGTCCAATCAAGTAAACATCGCAGTCATTGGGGCCGGTATTGTGGGCCTATGTACCGCCAAAAAATTGCAAGATCAGGGATATTCCGTCACCATATTTGACCAACAAGGTATTGCACAAAAATGCTCAAAAGGTAACGCGGGGCATTTCGCTACCGAGCAAGTCTTTCCTTTAGCGCAAGCCAGTTTACTGACTAAAATCCCCAGTATGCTATTTAGTCAAAATGGGCCATTAAAAATAGATTGGCGTTACTTACACTGTGCTTTACCTTGGTTTTGGAAGTTTATTACCAATATGCGTTCAGCCAAGCTCATAGCAAATACCAAAGCCCTCAAGGCGTTAAATTTTTCGGCCCTATTAGCTTATCAATCACTACTGGGGAGAAAAGATTTTGCGAAATTAATTACGCTTAATGGGAGTTTACTCACCTTTGAAGATACCACGCGCAGTGATATCAATAAGCTCTACCAAAAATACAAACGCCAAGGCGTTGCGGTAAAATGGCTTTCGGGCAATGAAATATTTTCATTAGAACCCAGTCTAAATAGACAAATAAAAAATGCGCTTTTATTTACCGATGTCGGCCACAGCGTAGATCCTTATGCATTGTGCCAACATATTTATAAACGCTTTAGTGCTGCAGGCGGAAAATTTCAACAAAGTGAGGTGTGTGAAGTTACCACAAGCGATGATACTGTAACGCTAACATGCACTGATCAAAGCGGCGCGCAGTTCGACAAAGTCATCGTGTGCACTGGCGCATGGAGTAAGCAACTATCCCATCAGCTCGGCTTTGATGTGCCGCTAGATACCGAGCGAGGGTATCATGCTATGATCAAACAGCAGACTTCTCTGTCGCGCCCAGTTGCATCTGCTGAACGTCAGTTTATTATAACGCCTATGTCCAGCGGCTTGCGCGTGGCAGGTACGGTAGAATTTGCAGGCCTAGATGCGCCAGAAAACCATCAGCGTACCGATGTATTAATGGAGCATGCTGCGGCACTCTTACCAAGTATTGACAATACCCCTGCAAGTGAAACTTGGATGGGCTGTAGACCTTCTTTACCTGACTCACTGCCGGTGATAGGCCGAAGCCCACATCACCGCAATGTTTATTTTGGTTTTGGCCACCAGCATCTAGGATTAACGCAAGCCGCTATCACCGCTGAATTATTAGCACAACTGTGTAATAGTGAAGTACCAAGTTTAGATTTAACCCCCTATCGAATTGATAGATTTTAGGAGATGTTATGACAACAATCGGTGTCGGCATACAAAGCCAACAACAAGCGCTAGATGCGCTTACCAATATGACCGAAAATGTGCAAGCTATTAGTTATGATGAATACTTGCAGCGTATTGAGCATGCGCAAACTTATATGAAACAACACAACATTGCCGCAATCTATCTTAATGCGGGAACGAATCTTACCTATTTTACAGGCATGAAGTGGTATGCAAGCGAGCGAATGGTTGGTGCAATTTTACCTGCCGAAGGCGTAGTACAGTTTATTGCCCCTACCTTTGAAGTAGGTACATTACTTGATTATCAGGTGGTCAAAGGTCCTATCCACACATGGCAAGAACATGAAAGTCCATATAAATTATTTGCCACAGTATTAGTAGAGCTTGGCATTACTGACAAATCAGTCATTGGAATAGATGAAAGCACTGCTTTTTTCATTTTTGATGGTATTCGTCAAGCAGCCCCACAGCATACATGGGTAAATGCGGATCAAGTCACCGCTTATTGTCGTATGCACAAATCGGTGCATGAACTGAGCTTAATTCAGTGCGCAATGGACATGACTTTAGCGGTACATCAAGCTACGGCCAGCATGTTGCATGAGGGAATAACCACGACCGAAGTAGAAGCCTTTATCAATGCCGCTCATAAAAAAGTTGGCGCCACTGGTAACTACTTTTGCATCGTATTATTTGGTGAAGCCTCTTCTTTTCCCCATGGTGTTAAAGAGCCGCAAACCCTTAAACAAGGGGACGTAGTATTAGTTGATACAGGGTGCAAAGTTGAGGGCTATTTATCAGATATCACGCGAACCTATGTATTTGGTACCCCCTCACAGCGACAACGCACCATGTGGCAACATGAAAAAAATGCCCAAGTTGCCGCTTTCAACGCCGCTCAAATCGGTAAACCGTGTGGTGCAGTAGATGATGCCGCTCGTAACTACCTAACTTCTGTCGGCCTTGGCCCTGACTATAATGTACCTGGATGCCCTCATAGAACAGGCCATGGTATTGGCCTTGATATTCATGAGTGGCCTTATTTAGTGCGCAATAACCCTCAACCACTGCAAGCTGGTATGTGCTTCAGCAATGAACCTATGCTGGTTATCCCTGATGAATTTGGCATCCGCTTAGAAGATCATTTTTATATGACAGAAGCCGGCCCACGCTGGTTTACACAGCCCAGCTACTCTATTGATGACCCATTTGGCCTCAACACTTAGCCCATACATCTAATTCACATCTTTACATTCTAAAAGCGCTGACAAAATTAGCGCTTTCTTTTTCCATCACAAAAATATACGATACATATATAAACCATATATGGAGTATATACACATGGGTATTGTTAAAATATCAGATGAACTTCACGAAGAATTAAGAAACACCTCGCAGGTCATGTCACGGTCTATTAATGCCCAAGCCGAGTTTTGGATAAAAATTGGCAAGTTGGCAGAGCATAACCCAAACAAAAATTTCGCTGAATTGATCCAAGCAGAATTACAAAAACAAGTACACAGTGAGACCGATGTAAATGACTGACGTTTCAATTAAAAACGCGCAACAAATTGCATTAATGCGCGCCTCTGGTAAGTTACTCGCACAAGTTTTTGTTATGCTTGATAACTATGTCCAGCCTGGTCTCTCTACCATGGAGATAAACGACACAGTTGAGCGCTTTATTGTTGATGAGTTAAATGCCCGACCAGCCTCCAAAGGTCAATATGGGTATCAATATGTATTAAATTGTTCCATTAATGACGTGGTATGTCATGGCGTACCGAGTAAAAGTCAAATCATCAAATCCAGTGATATTATTAACCTTGATATTACGCTTGAAAAAAATGGATACATTACCGACTCTAGCAAAATGTATGTAATGCCTGACGCAAGTTTAGAAGCAAGAAAGCTCGTCAATGACACAACTGAAGCCATGTATAGTGCCATTAAATTGGTAAAGCCAGGCATACGATTAGGTGATATTGGGCATGCTATTCAGAGTTTTGCGCATAAAAAAGGCTACAGTGTAGTGCGTGAATACTGCGGCCATGGCATTGGTACTGAGATGCATGAAGCACCCAATGTACTTCACTATGGAAAACCTAATACTGGCATGCAACTAAAGCAAGGTATGACCTTCACCATTGAGCCTATGATCAATCAAGGCAGTGCGAAAATAAAGACCAAAAAAGATGGCTGGACCGTTGTAACCAAAGACAAAAAACTATCAGCTCAAGCTGAGCATACTATTTTAGTCACTGAAACAGGGTTTGAAGTGCTCACATTACGCCCAGAAGAAATACGTACTTTTCAGAACGAATTATCAACCTCTTCTCGATGACTTGACAGTGAATGCATTAGAGCGGATATAAGTCCATTATATCCCCTGCTGAATTACATTTTTATACAACATAGCGTAGCGTCACCGCTCATTTTCTCCTTACTCATGTGTAATTCACCCTAAAAATTCATCACCTAGCGGCATCACAGTAAATTACGGATATTTGTCCTCGATACTCATACTCAACGGTGTTAAATATAATAATACTATCTAGAAATGTGTGGGTAATTACAGATAAGTTATGAACGTAGAACAAGATTTAGCGAAACTTCGTCGTTTAAATAGCATGGTTAATGGGCCACTTAAGCTCATTATCAGTGAAGTGTTGGCAATAACACCACTGGTTATTGACTGGATCAATGTACAAACCAGTGGCTCTGCAGTCTGCCGATACAAAGCCGACAATGTTCGGCAATATGAAGTCCGTTACCAATTTGGTAATATCGGCAACTTAGTGCACGAATTAACCCACGTCGCTGTGAATGAGTCTTATAATCTCGATTTTATCAACTACCCTAACAGAACTTCAATTGATCTGCCGGATAGAGAACTTGATATACTTGGTCGCTGCAAGAATGAAGATTTACGACAAACAAAGCAAATGAGTCAAAGTATGAATACAGCAAAAAGTGACATACTTATGCGCATTAAAGGCTGGACCGATGCATCAACAGAACTGTCACCAGCACAAAAATCGAATATATCAAACAAACTCATCTACGGTATGATAAACCCTCACAAAGAAAGTGACACAGTATTGAATCAAATTTTAGTGTGGTTATTTGAATGGGGCTTCCCAGTCACAGGGCAATATATCAATAAGCCAGTTGTAAACGCACTATATGAAGAGCTTAGCACCGCTGTAAAAACGGCTCACTTAGAGCGAAAAAATAGCAGGCTGCGCAACAAAATAAGGGAAAAATAGAATGACTAGCTAGGTATGCCCAAATATTGAAAACATAGGTAAAACTGATTAATAGATTGGTAGTTAACTATTTTATCAAACAAGGCCTGAGCCAATTTAAGCACTAACAATCTGAGACAAAAAAGCCGGCATTTGGCCGGCTTTAAATTCAATAATATGGTGCTTTATCTTACCTTAGCATCAATTTCCACTAAGTCAGTTAAATGGCATGTTTCACTTGAGTGCGTTTTAATACCATGCTCACCAAAATAATCACGCTGTGCTTGCACTAAATGACCATTACTTGGCGTGCTTAACGTTGCGATATACGTTTGTGTTGATGACAACACCGGAAATGCTAAACCACTTGAAACTGCCAGCCCCGTTACTTTACGTAATGCTGACATCTCTGTTTGTAAGCCGTCAATAAACTCAACGCCTTGTGCTACATCATCAAGGTAATCAGCACGGATAATACATCCAGCACGCCATGTCTGAAGTGTTTTAGCCAAGTCTACTTTCCATTGATGGGCACGTGATGCACCTTTAATTAAAGCTAACCCCTGACGGTAACAAAGTAAACTCGCCAAATAGAATGCTTGCTTTAATTCATCAAGATCAACATCGATATTGATGGTATCTTTGGCAGCATAGGTCATTTCTTTTGCCGCATGTGTATCAATCGTATTGGTCAAATGACGCGCTTGTACTGCGGCAACAAGCGATGGTACAGCAATACCAAGCTCTAATGCGTTCTGAGCAGTCCAAAGGCCAGTGCCTTTTGCACCCACTTTATTATCGATTAAATCGACTAGTGATTCATTTTTCGCCGTCTCTAAACGTAAAATATGACTAGAGATTGATAAGAGGTAGCTATTCAGCGTACCTTCTGACCAAGACTCGAATACCTCTGCTACTTCTTTAGGTGAACGACCCGTGCCATGGCGCAGTAACTGATACATTTCAGCAATGAGCTGCATCAAGGCATACTCAATGCCATTGTGTACCATTTTTACAAAATGACCACTGGCAGACTGACCTACACGCGCAAAACATGAATCACCATTATAACTGGCTGCAACTTTTTCAAACCATGGCTCGACACGCTCCCAGCCACCTTCTGATCCACTTGCCATCATAGCTGGGCCATGACGTGCACCTTCTGCTCCACCAGAAATACCCATGGTAGCGAATTCAAATTTATTCTGATATTTTAATTTACGAGTAATACCATCTTTATAGTTGCTGTTTCCACAATCAACGATGATATCTTCTTTCGCCACACCCGCTTCGACCAAATCACCACACACACGATCAACTAATTCACCGGCAGGAACCAGTAGTAAAATTGAACGAGGTGTTTCTAAACGTCTGACCATATCACCGAGATCTGAAACTATGTGTAAGCGCTCTGCCATGCCCAAAGATTGAGCGCAGCTAAGTAACTCAGCACCTGCGTCAGGGTTTCTATCATAGGCAACTAACGTTAACCCCTTTTCAATTAGGTTTAATGCTAGGTTTTTCCCCATCACGCCTAAACCAACTAATGCAACTTGCATTTAGTTTCCTCCTCGGTAACTACAAAATTGTGAGTAATCTATTACTTCGCGCCGCATTATACCCTAGCCGCTCTAAGAAGCCAGTGCATCACAGCGTATAACTAGCAAAGTCAGGCTAAATGTCCTTGCTAAACAGCTTTTTTTTCACTAGACACTTCTATGCGGTGTTTATTTAAGCAAACGCAATTGAACACGGTGCTGAAAATACTCTAAGATATTCACCAAAAGCCTCACCTTCGTACTTAAAACACACAGATGTTAACTAGCATAGTGTCAATATCAGAGATTGACCAACACTGACACCGGTGTCATAATGATGTAATACAGATCATATAATTTAATCCAAGTGTAAAAAAGAGTTTGAGACCAAATCTTTATACACATGATCTTTCTCATATGATGCATACGACGTTTTGTTTTGTAGCAAGGCAAAGCAGGTATCATCAATAGGTATGAATTTAAACAACCCTATAAATAGTAGGTCGACAGGAGATCCTGATGCTTAGACGCACAAAAATTGTAGCAACCCTTGGACCGGCAACAGACCGTGATAACAATTTAGAAAAAATTATCCGAGCGGGTGCAAATGTTGTAAGACTTAACTTCTCCCATGGCGTAGCGCAAGATCATAAAGACAGAGCTGAAGCGGTTCGTAAAATAGCCAAAGACCTGGGTAAACATGTTGCCATTCTAGCTGATTTACAAGGCCCAAAAATTCGCGTATCAACTTTTAAAGAAGGCAAAGTAACGCTAGATGTAGGTGCTAAATTTACACTTGATGCCGATATGGAGTTAGGCCAAGGTACCGCTGAAGCAGTCGGTATCGATTATAAAGAGTTACCACAAGATGTTAAATCTGGCGACCTATTACTATTAAATGATGGCCTTATTCAACTTACCGTTGATTCAATCGATGGTAACCTAGTCCATACCACAGTGACTGTCGGTGGTGTATTGTCTAATAATAAAGGCATCAACCGCTTAGGTGGCGGCTTAACCGCACCAGCATTTACAGACAAAGATAAAGAAGACTTAATAACCGCAGCTGAAATCGATGTAGACTACATTGCTGTGTCATTCCCTCGCAGTGGTGACGACATGCGTTACGTCCGCTCTTTGGCAGAAAAAGCAGGGTCAAATGCGCAATTACTTGCAAAGATTGAACGTGCTGAAGCTGTTGAAACACAAGCAGATGTAGACGATATTGTCCTTGCTTCTGATGCAGTCATGGTAGCACGTGGTGACTTAGGTGTTGAAATTGGCGATGCTGCACTGGTTGGTAAACAAAAGCTGATCATTAGCCGCGCTCGTTCATTAAACCGCACCGTTGTAACTGCGACGCAAATGATGGAGTCGATGATCGACAACCCAATGCCAACACGTGCTGAAGTAATGGACGTAGCAAACGCAGTTCTTGATGGTACCGATGCAGTTATGCTATCAGCTGAAACAGCTGCCGGCGACTACCCTGAAGAAACCGTTGCAACGATGGCACGTGTTTGTTTAGGCGCTGAATCGCAACCAGAAATTCATGTGTCAAAACACCGTTTAGACAGCATGTTCTCTGATACCTCAGAAACCCTTGCTTTATCAGCAATGTATGCAGCAAACCATTTAGATAGCGTTAAAGCAATTGTGGCACTGACTGAGTCTGGTAAAACCGCGAAACTCATGTCTCGTATTAGTTCGGGTTTACCAATCTATTCATTATCACGTCACGCCAGTACATTAGGCCAGACCGCACTATATCGCGGTGTATACCCGGTGTATTTTGACTCAACGACATGCTCTGACCAAACTATGGTACGTGATGCATTAGCAACGTTAGTTGAAGCGGGTTCGCTAGAAAAAGGCGATACCGTCATTCTAACGCACGGCGACGCGATGGAAACAGTGGGTGCAACGAATACAATGAAAATTGTTACTGTATAAATAACCCCGTTTGGGCGGCTTAATTCAAAGCTGCCCTTATTAGCTCGCTAAAGCGGCTTTGACCTTATCTCGATAACTTCGGCTCACTTTTAATTCTTGGCCATTATCTAACACTAATAAATATTCACCACTGCTTTGCGTCACCAACTTACTGATCTGTTTAGTATTTACAATTGCTGATCGATGCACACGAACAAACAAGGCAGGATCTAGCTCTTGTTCAAGCTCTTTCATCGTTTTACGCAAGATATGTGTTTGACCATCACTACAGTGTAAGCACATATAATCACCCGCAGCATCGACCCACTGAATGGTTGCAGTAGAAACGCGGACTATCTCGCCCTGCTCTTTTACGGCTATTGACTCAGGGTACTTTTTATCAACCAAGGTATCGCCTGTAGCGAGCTTTTTAAGGATCTCTTCACAGTTATTTCCTGTGATCCCCGCGACAAAGCTTGCGAGCTTTTTCTTATGCACATTGTCTTGCTGTGTTTTTAAATAACTTTGCACTTTTTCAACCGCCTGTTTTAATCTGTTGTCATCAACGGGTTTTAAAATGTAATCCAATGCGTGGATCTCAAATGCTTGCACAGCATATTGATCGAACGCAGTAACAAATACGATGGCAGGTAGTGGTTTAACACTTTCACTCAAAGCACGAGCAACCTCAAAACCATTCATCCCTGGCATTTGGATATCAAGAAAAACTAAATCTATATCATTTGTTTGGCACTGAGCGATAGCTTGCTCACCACCATTACACAATTCAACTACTTCTAACTCTGGAAATGATTTCAAACGAACCGCCAGACCTTTACGAGCCAATGGTTCATCATCAACAATCAATGTTCTAATCTTGCTCATTACTTCTTAGCCTTCTCAAAAGGAACCCGAATGTTTACTTTTAAACCATTGGGATCATTATGGGACAGTACAAACGAATAGTTATTTTCGTATAACGTTTTTAGTCTATCTATGGTGTTGGCAATGCCAACGCCTTGCGCGTTTTGTAAATGTCCATTTTTTAATTCTGCGCCGGGTCCATTGTCACCTACTTCTAACAATAGTTCATTGGCAAAAACTTGAGCTTTTATCTCTAACTTACCGCCCTCAACAAGGTGCGCTATTGCATACTTAATTGAATTTTCAATTAAGGGCTGTAGTATAAGGCTAGGTACTAATGCTTGTTTGGCTTCTTCGCTCACTTCTACATCAATACTTAACCTTTCATCAAAGCGCACTTTTTCTATTTCTAAATAAAGCATTAACGCATGTAATTCTTGTTCTAATGGGACCTTCTTTATTGGATCTGTATTTAAGGTATAACGTAAAAAGTCTGATAACCTTGATACCATTTGGTTTGCGTCTTTATTCTCTTCAACCAAAACCAACGTTGAAATAGCATTGAGGGTATTAAATAAAAAATGCGGGTTTAGTTGATAACGTAACATCTTTAGCTGCGCTTCGTGCGCCATTGTATTGGCTTTTAACGCTTTTTGACGTTCACTTTGCAGTAATTGATAGTACTTGATCCCAAAATACAGCCCGCTCCAACATAATACAATGTAAACTGAGTCTAGGCCTTGCTGAAAATAGTAGAACCATTCTGTAGGTCGATAGCCATGTCGATATATCTCCCACAAATTGAATTTTTGAATGACGGCCCACAATGTCCCTGTAAAATATGAGGCACCGAACACCACAAGAATAAGCACAACAGGTGACGCATTCCAGATGCGTCGATAAAGATACCTAAGTGGTACCGTTAATAAACACCCTGCATACGCGTTAAGCACGATCACAAAAACATAGATGTCTCGCATCTCAAACACTTTCGAGCCAATATAGTTAACCAAGGCATAGCCTAGCCAACCTGCTATTTGTAAAACCCAAAAAAATCGTTGTCGATTATCGACGAGTGCTTGCCAGTTCAACGGTATACTTAACTCCTATCATATTAATTTCATTATATATCAGTGACTACGTTTGGATCACTGCCGATGGTCTCAGAATTGTTACGACTCGACGCAAATAAAAAAGGCACCTAAGGTGCCTTTTTTACAACTATATTATTCGTTATGCCAATTTGTCTGACGCAACTTTGTATTTTGGATCTTCAATCACATTAACTTCAACCAAGTCATTCGCCTTATCAAGCAAGTCTTTGCAGTCTTGGCTTAAATGTCTTAAATGTAATTGCTTACCTGCTTTAGTGTATTTTTCAGCTAAATTATCAATGGCCTCTATCGCACTGTGATCTGATACGCGGCTATGCTTAAATTCAACAATGACATCTACAGGGTCATTTGCAACGTCGAATAACTCACCGAAATTTTTAACGGAACCAAAAAACAACGGGCCATGTAATTCATACACTTTAGAGCCTTGTTCATCAATATAGTTATTAGTATAAATATGTTTAGCATGTTCCCACGCAAACACCAATGCAGACACAATAACACCCACACAGACCGCAATTGCCAGATCGGTGATAACGGTTACCCCTGATACCAGCACAATGACAAATGCATCCGTCTTAGGGATACGTTTCATTAAGCGAAAACTCGACCACTCAAAAGTGCCCAGTACAACCATGAACATAACCCCCACCAATGCAGCTAATGGGATCATCTCGATAAGGCTTGCTGCGAACAAAATAAAGCCGAGTAATAAGAGTGCGGCTGTTATACCCGACAAACGACTACGTCCACCAGAATTAATGTTGATCATAGACTGGCCAATCATGGCACATCCACCCATAGCACCAAATACACCACAGGTCATATTGGCAGCACCCTGGCCAATACATTCACGGTTGCTATTACCACGAGTATCTGTAATTTCATCAATAAGAGTTAATGTAAGTAATGATTCAATCAAACCAATGGCTGCTAAAATTAACGCATACGGGAAAATAATTTTGAACGTTTCAAAATTAAACGGCACCATTGGAATATGAAATTCAGGGAAGCCACCAGCAATCGTTGCATTCACGTCGCCTGACATATCTTTTAAATAATCAAGCACGGTACGCGCTTCTAGGTCTAATCCAATCACTAAACCGGTTACAACCAATATTGCCGCTAATGACGACGGAATAGCTGTGGTTATCTTTGGTAGGAATTGAATTATCGCCATCGTTAATGCCACAAGCCCAGCCATAATAAGCAGTGGTGAACTATCCATCCATTGTAGCTGCCCATCTGCATCCATTACCTTAAACTGACCTAACTGCGCTAAGAAAATAACAATCGCCAAGCCATTTACAAAACCAAGCATAACGGGGTGAGGTACCATTCGAATGAATTTACCTAACTTAAAGACCCCTGCGAGTACTTGCAATATTCCCATCAAGAGCACCGTTGCAAACAGGTATTCAACCCCATGCTCCACAACCAAACTCACCATAACAACGGCTAGTGCACCCGTAGCACCAGAAATCATACCCGGACGACCACCAAATATTGAGGTAATTAAACCGACAATAAATGCAGCATATAAACCCACCAGTGGATCTACTTGTGCTACAAATGCGAAAGCGACAGCTTCTGGGACCAATGCTAATGCCACGGTCAAACCAGACAGTATGTCATTTTTAGCAGAGCTTGGCGCCTTGCCGATTAAATTAAACATTCATATCCTCTTGATTTACAACGAACAGAAAAGCGCTGGATTCTATCAAAATCCAGCGCTTTTAACAAATGGTGAACATTAACTATAGTACATTGTTATTATTTTAGTATGACAACGGTGCAGGCGCTTTATTATAAAGGCAGTGCCGTGGTGCGCTTGACGCAAGTCATCGTGACATTTGAGTGCACTTCTTGTACATATTCCAAATTAAGCAAATTATCTCGAACAAATTGCTCATACCCTTCTATGCCACGTGAAATAATGCGTAACATAAAGTCCATCGTACCGGCCATCGTGTAGCACTCTGTCACTTCGTCATAACTCATGATTAAGCTTTCAAACTCTGATAGATGGTTTCTTCCGTGATTTGATAAACGTACATGGGCATAAACCAACATATCGAACCCTAACTGCTTTTCATCGAGTAGCGCGACTTTTCCTTTAATATATCCATCTTGCTCTAGCTTAGCGATCCTGCGCCAACATGGTGATTGAGATAACCCAACTTTATCAGCGATCTCTGCTGTAGACAGACTTGCATCTTGCTGTAATAGTGCCAATATTTGACGATCAACTTGATTTAAAGACATATTTTCGTTCTTAATTTTAATTAAATTAGATAAATTATACATACAGAACTCATTTCTGTCTGTACTTTCCTTAGCCGTACTGTCCGCTCATAAATGGATTCGTACGTTTTTCATGACCAATCGAGGTATTCTCCCCATGCCCAGACAGTACCAATGTTTCCTCTGGAAGAGAGAATAGATTGTCTTTTATTGATTCTTTTAATTGCGCTGAGTTTCCTTTAGGAAAGTCTGTGCGCCCTATCCCACCCTTAAATAACACATCCCCCACGATCACGGTTTTAGCACTTTGTTCATAAAACACAATATGCCCAGGTGTATGTCCAGGGCAAAAAAGCACCTCTAAGCATATTTCACCCACCTGTACTGTGTCACCTGACTCTAACCAATTATCGGGTAAAAAAGTCTCTTTGGGCGCAAAGCCAAACATTTGAGCTTGCATTGGTAGTGCATCGAACCAAAAAAGCTCATCTTTATGCGGACCAATAATCTTAACATTAAGTTTGTCTCGCAATATATCAGCCGCGCCAACGTGATCGAGATGCCCATGCGTTAATAAGATAGCGTCTACCTTTAAACTATGCTCTGCAATCACAGACAATAATTTATCAGGATCGCCACCAGGGTCGATAACCGCACTTTTTCCCGTGACTTCACAGGTAATGAAGCGAGCGTTTTGCATAAACGGGGTTACCGGAATTGTTAATACTTGCACCCTACTCTCCAAATTCAAATAATACAGGGTACTTTAAATAAGCCTGATCATAAAAAGGAGTTTTCTTATAGAGCCAGTCTAAACGCGCTTTAGCATTTTTTGCGAACTCGCTGTCTTCTCGTATTTTTTTATCGAACTCTAACGCCATCGCAGGGTTATTTTTTAACATAGAACGGGCATAGGGTTCCAATGCATAATTTTCAACATACTCTGTACGTTGAAAAATCGTATTGAATTCGCCCCATTGAAAAAATGAGTCTGGTGCTTCTGGGTGCAACAGATGCGTGACCAATTCTGACTTGTCTTGGTTCGTTGAAACGTAATACCAATCAGTGAACGAGCTCGCAGGTAGTTCATCGAAGGCCACCTCGGCGCTAACCCTAAACCGCCCTTCAAAGGGAGAACTTGCAAAACTATGCTTAGTGATCACTGCTTGCTGCAATACTACTATCTCATCATTTGAAGTAACTTTTTCTACTAATAGTCCATGTAATTTTAATTTTTCCACAATATGCGGATAAGCTGGCGGTATATAAAATGCTTTTGGCACCGTCACAGTTTTAGCCACATCTTTTTGCCAATAAATAGGCAGCTTGTCATAGAACTCAGGTTTCCCCAAATATTTGGCTTCCATTTGACCGGATATGGCACTGTCAAAGTTCTTGTATGTGATCCCTTTAAACTGAATATGATCCGGTTGTTTGGCATAACGACGTTGCACCACTAATTCTGTCGGTTTATTAGCAAATTCTTGACTAACAGCCTCTTTCAATAAAGTATGATCCTTAGCCAAAGCCGATACTGCACCATCTAAAAAGACATATGTGCCTAACACTCGCTGTTTGTAAGGCTTTAATGAGTGGTTTTCAACTAAAATGGTAGGCACGCTTGCGAGATCACCCCAGCCATTTGAAAACCTCGGCGTAGCAACCCAACCCGCAAGCCCTTGTTTGAAATCACGCTTATTCATTACAAACACAAGTGGGCCGGCAATATGGCCTTTTTTCATTAATGTGTCGTCTATATGTGGTTTAAAATGCTCATCTAGCACTTTTGCAATGGCAGGTGACTCACTGGCAAATTGCGGGTTATAGCCGTAAGTCACGTCGTATTGATAGTCAGCACCATCAGTGACATGGACGTCAACATAAAGGTCTGGCTTATAATCCTTGATAACAGCCAAAATAGCGCGAACTTCCGGGGTATCTAGTTTTGTATAGTCGCGGTTCAAATTTAAATTATTTGCGTTGGTACGAAAGCCCATTTCAATTGGACCTCGCTGATTAATACGATTAAATTCACTTCGCCTCTCGTGCCCGTCAACATTCAAAATTGGCACAAATAAAATGTTAACCCTCGACAATATGTCTAAACGTTTGCCCGTAGCGATATCTCGCAGCAACATAAAGCCTGCATCTTTACCATCAATTTCACCAGCATGAATACCTGATTGGATCAACAACGTCGGCTTAGCACTATTGGTAATATCACCTTGACTAAACTTGCCCTGCTCAGACGCAACGAGCATTTTAATTGTTCGACCTGCATTGCTTTTACCAATATCTACCGCTTTAAATTGAGTTGGATTTGCAGCCACTAATCGCTCAACAAATGCCATAGTCTGACTATAATCAGGTGAAGCTAATCCACCACTTAACTCAAAATCAGTGGTTAAAGGCCCATTTTCCTGCATTAACTGCAAGCTTTTACCTTCCCACGCCATCTGTGGCGGTAAGTAAGCGTCCATACTAATTGTTGCTGATAACATAATAATACTGGCAATCATGCTGCATTCTCTAGTTCTTTGCCGGAATAGCACAATTATATCAATATTTTATTTAACAGCTTACAATGTGCGGTGATTCAACAAAAATATGCAGCTAATAACATGTTGCTCACATATTTACGGACTTTTAGCTAATACAAAGACAATATTATGAAAACGATTTTAATTACAGGGTGTTCAACCGGGATCGGCTACTATTGCGCAACTAATCTACACAAAGAGGGCTATCGAGTCATCGCGTCATGCAAACAACAATCTGATGTAGACGCACTGACTAAGGAAGGGCTTACATGCATACAGCTAGACTTAGCATGTAACAAGAGTATTCATGAAGGCTTTAACCTTGCTCTTGAATTGTGTGATGGCCAACTAGACGCCTTATTTAACAATGGTGCCTATGGACAGCCAGGTGCTGTGGAAGACTTACCAACCGACGCATTACGTGCTCAATTTGAAGTCAATGTCTTTTCTTGGCATACCCTGACAAACTTGGCTGTAAAACATATGCGTACTCGAGGCACTGGCCGTATTATTCATAACTCTTCAGTATTAGGATTGGTCGCATTGCCTTATCGAGGGGCTTACAATGCCAGTAAATTTGCCTTAGAAGGGCTAGCAGACACGATGAGAATGGAGCTTTCTAACACGAATATCCAAGTAAGCTTAATTGAGCCAGGCCCGATATTGTCCAAGTTTAGAGAAAACGCGCTACACGCCTTTATGAAAAATATTAATGTTAAAGACAGCGCACATACTGAAAATTACCAAAAGCAACTAAATCGCCTTGAATCTGACTCTGCACCACAAGCTTTTACGCTAGGCCCTGATGCTGTGTATAAAAAATTACTGCATGCACTTAACGCAAAAACAGCAAAGCCCAGATATTACGTAACCTTCCCAACGTACTTAATGGGTTACCTAAAAAGGTTACTGAGTACACGCATGTTAGATAAAGTTCTACTTAACAACAAATAACGAATTACGAGTTACAAGTTTAGGCTATTATCCTATTAAATTACCGGGACTTTTAACGCTTGATGAAGCTGGCTAAATACACGATTTAACCGAGGCACTTAAACAGCATGTAAAAATGTTCATTACTGAACACCAAGTCTATTTCAAATTGAGATATACACGCAGCAATGGGCAATAATCTTGCTGAGTGGGTGTTCTAAATACAGGCTAATTTGTGTCAGAGGATGGGTTTTATCTTCAAGTATGATTTATAAGATATAAGCAAGATCAAAAAAAGGAGCTCATGGCTCCTTTTTCGCATAATAAGTATAAACTTATTAAGCAGTAAGACTTTCTTTTGCTTTTGCAACTAGTGCTGCGAAAGCTACTTGATCGTATACTGCGATATCAGCTAGGATCTTACGATCGATTTCAATCGATGACTTTTTAAGGCCATTGATGAAACGGCTGTAAGATAGGCCATTTTGACGTGAAGCTGCGTTGATACGTGCAATCCATAGTTGACGGAATGTACGTTTCTTAGCTCTACGGTCACGGTATGCATATTGACCAGCTTTAGTGATTGCTTGGAACGCTACGCGGTAAACACGTGAACGTGCTCCATAGTAACCTTTAGCTTGTTTTAATACTTTCTTGTGACGTGCACGTGCGACAACGCCGCGTTTAACTCTTGCCATTTCTGATATCCTCTATTAAGCGAATGGTAACATACGGTTGATAAGACCAAGGTCATTTTTATGAACCATAGACTTAGCACGTAGGTGTAGCTTACGCTTAGATGATTTCTTAGTCAGAATGTGACGAAGATGCGATTGCTTGCGCTTAAAACCGCCTGAAGCAGTTTTCTTGAAACGCTTCGCAGCGCCTCTGTGTGATTTTAGCTTATAAGCCATTGCAATAACTCCAATAGTATTGCTTAAACAAATGTAAGTAGGCGGATGTTGCCATCACTTGGAAGGCCTAACTTACAACCATATTCCGGTGAAGGGTCACCCCTTTCTTTAAGACCGGTCAATACAGGTGGCCAGAGGCACTTTAAACCTGTATTAAATTCGCGCGCATTTTACCGTATCTATTACTTTTTAGCAATAGGGGCCATCATCATTATCATTTGACGACCTTCAACACGATTTGGGAAAGACTCAACAATTGCTAAATCTTCTAAATCGCCTTTAACACGGTTCAATAAGTCGATGCCGATTTCTTGGTGTGCCATTTCACGGCCACGGAAGCGAATAGTGATTTTAGCTTTGTCGCCCGCTTCTAAGAATTTTCTTAGGTTACGTAGCTTAACTTGGTAATCACCTTCATCAGTACCTGGACGGAACTTGATCTCTTTGATTTGGATCTGCTTCTGCTTTTTCTTCTGTTCTTTTTGTAATTTTGCTTTTTCAAAAATGAACTTACCGTAATCCATCACTTTACAGACAGGGGGTTCAGCATTTGGACTTATTTCAACTAAATCCACACCTAATTCATCAGCAATCGCCTGAGCTTCTCTTAACGACATGATTTTCGGTTCTTGGCCTTCTACACCAGATAATCGAACTTCTTTCGCTGTTATTTCTTCATTGATACGATTTTTTTGAGCTGTAGTTTGCCCTTTTTTTCCGCCTCTAATGGTACGTTCCTCCAAGAATATCAAAATATATTGTGTGCAGTTTGAATCTAACTACCGCACACAGGTTTTAGTACTTACAATTTTTACTTACGGTCTTTAATTTCTGCGCTAATATGCGCGATAAAATCATCAACCGAGAATTTGCCTAGGTCTTCACCCTTGCGTGTTCTCACTGCTACTTCTTGCTGTTCTACTTCTTTATCTCCAACAACAAGCAGATATGGTATACGTTTTAAAGTATGCTCCCGAATTTTAAAGCCTATTTTCTCATTTCTCAAGTCGGCACAGGCTCTAATTCCAAGTTTATTTAATTTTTGTACAGTTTCGTGCACATAATCAGCTTGTTTATCGGTAATGTTCATAATTACCACTTGCTTTGGTGCTAACCAAGTTGGGAATAAACCCGCATACTCTTCTGTCAAAATACCAATAAAGCGCTCAATAGACCCCAAAATAGCACGGTGGATCATGACAGGTGTTTTACGTTCATTATTTTCAGCGACATATGTTGCACCCAAGCGACCTGGTAATGCAAAGTCGAGCTGTACCGTACCACACTGCCATGCACGCTCTAAGCAATCATACAAAGTGAATTCAATTTTTGGTCCGTAGAACGCTCCTTCACCAGGCAAGTATTCAAACTCAATATTATTGACTTTCAGTGCTTCAGCCAAAGCTTGCTCTGCTTTATCCCAAATATCGTCTTCACCAATACGCTTTTCAGGGCGTGTCGACAGCTTAACAACAATTTTTTCAAAACCGAATGTTTCATACGTATCGTAAACCATCTTGATACACTGTGAAACT
Organism: Pseudoalteromonas sp. MSK9-3; assembly: GCF_003590335.1. Classification (GTDB taxonomy): domain Bacteria; phylum Pseudomonadota; class Gammaproteobacteria; order Enterobacterales; family Alteromonadaceae; genus Pseudoalteromonas. The sequence continues at coordinate 245,164 of NZ_MIET01000011.1, forward strand.
TCGTCCATTACCTGATCTTCTGTACAGAACACATGTGCGTCATCTTGCGTGAAGCCACGTACACGCATTAAACCGTGTAATGCACCTGATGGCTCATTTCGGTGACAACAACCAAACTCCGCCATACGTAATGGTAAATCACGGTACGACTTTAAGCCTTGGTTAAATATTTGTACATGGCCTGGACAGTTCATCGGCTTAATAGCATATTCACGTTTTTCTGACTCAGTTGTGAACATAGCATCAGAATATTTATCCCAATGGCCTGACTTTTCCCATAAACCACGGTCCATCATCATCGGACCTTTTACTTCTTCGTAGCTATATTCGCGCAGTTTTTCACGAACAAACTCTTCTAGCTCACGGTAGATGCTCCAACCATCATTGTGCCAAAACACCATGCCTGGCGCTTCTTCTTGCCAATGCCATAAATCAAGTGCTTTACCAATTTTACGGTGATCACGCTTTTCGGCTTCCTCTAAACGTTTTAAATACGCTTTAAGTTGCTTTTTATCTGCCCAAGCAGTGCCATAAATACGTTGCAGCATTTTATTTTCTGAGTTACCACGCCAATAAGCCCCTGCAACTTTCATTATTTTGAAGTGTTGGCAGAATTTCATATTCGGCACGTGAGGACCACGACACATATCCACATATTCATCATGGTGATATAGTCCTGGCTTATCATCTTTGTCGATGTTTTCGTCTAAGATCTCAATCTTATAACTTTCACCACGCGCTTCAAACGCATCACGCGCTTCTTGCCAAGAAACGGTTTTCTTAACAACATCGTAATTCGTTTTTGCAAGCGCTAACATACGCTTTTCTATTGCGTCCAAGTCTTCTTGCGTTAGAGAGTGCTCTAGGTCAACGTCATAGTAAAAACCATTGTCTATCGTTGGACCAATTGCCATTTTTACATCTGGGAATAGCTGTTTAATGGCATGACCGATTAAATGAGCACACGAGTGACGAATGATCTCTAATCCATCATCATCTTTGGCTGTAATAATCTCTAAGCTTGCATCTTCACTTATAATGTCGCATGCATCAACGCGTGTGCCATTAACTCGACCAGCAATGGTGGCTTTAGCCAAACCTGGGCCGATATCTTGAGCAACATCTAAAGTAGAAACTGGATTTTCAAAAGTACGCTGACTGCCGTCAGGAAGCGTAATAATTGGCATGATATGTCCTATTTACAGTGGTGACACCTACAATGCATCACATGTATAAAAAATTAATAATAATAATTGAATGTGCCTAACAACGCTTTTACGAATAAGCATTGGGTTACACAAGTAATTTACCTGTATTGTGTTTGAGGTCTTTCAAACCAGCAAGTATTTTGACTGTGCCCGTGACGAAATTCAAGAGAAAGACTAAAATTGATTCATTAAATGCAAATTTACTGCTCAAATTGAGTATAAGTAGTAAACAATTAAGGTATTCCATGGCCCATTCTCAGCAATATTGCTTCGCCTCACTAAATTTGCTTAATTTTACGGCACCGCCATTTTCGTTTTATCAACCTCATGAAACGTATAATGATACACAGTGGCAATCTAAAACCCAATTCATCACAGGGCTCATCGAACATATCAATCCTACAGTGATTGTGTTTCAAGAAGTTTTCAGTGTGGAAGTACTTGAAGCTTTGTGTAAAGATTTGGGGTTGATACACTTTGCAGTGGTGGATATGCCTCAGCCAGACAGTATGTACCCAACGGTGTTATTTAACCCCGTCGTTGCCGTCGCCTCAACGCACCCTTTGACTAGCGTTGAGGCATTAGAACCCTGCCCCGAGTTACTTGAATACCTTAATAACCAGCAGCAGTTTAGATTTAACCGGACACCAATCAAATGTAAAATAGAGTTAGAGGGTCTCGGGCCAATTGTCTGCTATGCCGTGCACTTTAAATCTCAACGAGTATTATCGATGGCGCATATGCTGGGCAGTTCAGAGCAAGATGATCCGCTACTAACCTTATTGCATGAAACCGTAGGCACAATGCAATCTCAAATATCCCGCTCATTAGAAGCCTCAATTATTTATTATGACGCTTTAAAAACCCAAAGAGAACAAAACTGCGCCACCTTGGTTATGGGCGATTTCAACGACCAATTACATAGCCCCGCACTGTCATTCATGACGCAAACCTTTCCACCTCAAGTAAGTAGTAACCCCCCTTTTGATAGCGTAGGCTTATTTGACAGCTATCTATTTGCCGATAACACCGTCTCATTAGCCGAAAAACCACCTACGCATTTTTACAAAGGAAAGGGCAACGTACTCGATTATATCCTCGCTTCCAAAAAGTTTAATCCAAATCAAATTAAGCCCACAGTAAAAGCACTGACATACCATAACTATGACGGCCACCTCGATGCAAAAAGAACCGAAGAAGATATCCGATATTCAGATCACAGTGCGATTGCAATAAAGGTCTCGCTATAATCTTTTGATTTAGTTCAGTGATTGCTATAATCGCCCGAGATTTTATATAAACTGGAAAGACAAATGAGAACATGTGGCGTTGAAATAGCGGGTAGCGAGGTGCTACTGTGCTTGCTAACTAAAGAAAACGACGTATTTGATATTCGTGATATTCGCCAAACTCGCTTCACACTGGGTAATGTCGGCCTAGACACTGAAGACATGCAAAAATTCCAATTTGATTTCGCAAAATTAATGCAAGATTATCAAGTTGATTCAGTAGCAATTCGCCAACGTATGCCAAAAGGTAAATTTGCAGGTAGTGCAACCGGATTTAAAATGGAAGCCGCCATTCAGCTAATTAAAGACTTAGATGTGCGTTTGCTGTCGACGACTGAAGTTAAAGAACAATTGAAACGCAATCCACTACCGATTGACTTCGCTGACACGGGACTAAAAAAGTTTCAAGAAAATGCATTTATTAATGCCTACGTATTTATACAAAAGAAAACATACCGCCCAGAAGAGTAACCCTTAATTAAAAGAGGTTACCGTTTTAACATAACCGCTTCTTGGCACAAAAAATCCGACATTAAGTCGGATTTTTTTTGCCTGAAGAACGTTCAAACTCTTAGGGTGTATCATTTGCGTAATGGTCAACGGAAAACGCATAACATACTTTGACTAAAAATAAGCCCGCTATGCACTGAAACCACAACGGAGATGACAATGATGCGATAACCATAAAACCCAATACAACAAAAGCAATCGCTATCACAGCCTGGGCTTTTCGCCCATATAATGCATTCAAAATTGCTGCTGTAATTATCGTATACCCCCATATAATAACGCTTTCATTCAGAGCAATATTGTACGACCAAGCTATCACAATAATATGAAAATGAATGGCAATAAACACCCAACGAGATTGGCTTCTCTGCTTATAATAGTCATTTGTGCCTTTGGTAAAATTAGCCACACACCCAGCTATCACATCAACTATTAACAAATCACCTATGATCCACTGCCACCACGCAACATCTGGTAATGTCTGTTGTCGAACAAAAAGCACATAGACAACATAACACCCAAACAAGGTCATTAGCCCTATTGAACTCAAAGCAAAACCAGACTGATGAGTGCCAAGCACTTCTCGTAATTGACTGGGAATTTTCATCTAACTACCCTCCTTGGTATTTATGTAATGCTTTGTTTATAATCAGCTTATTTTACTTATAATTATTGCGACTCATTAAGCTTGTTTTGCTGAGCAAAAAATAAGGTATCAGCAACAGCTCTTAAATCAGTATGGGGTATAAAGTCATCACTTAATGACAAAATACCATTGAGATTATTGATCAATCTATCATCTTCTAATTGCCCTGGCTTTAGGGCTGTTTGCAGCAAATGTAACGCCATATCGGCGAGTAATAATCGTTGCTTCTCTGGGAAAGTCGCATCATTTGCCGCCGCAGGATGGCGTAATACAGCTTGTTCAACTTGATCGTGCATACTCCAGCTCAGTGTGAGTATCTCTTGTCGCTGTTGCTTGTCCATAGCTTGCTCGATAACATAGTTTATAAGTTAGGCTGATACTTTGTAATAAATAATCACGAATTTCAATGCAATTTATTTCATTAAAGTCACTTTAGCCACTAAACAAGCCAAGTCATACTATGAATAGTTTAGCTAAAAAAAAGCGCTTCTAAAAAGAAGCGCCTAACTACTAGCTACAAAACTTGGAGAAGTGAATGTGCTAGTTAGTTATATTCAAACACCGTGCCTATTTGTAATAAATTTAACCGCCTGATCCTATTGAGGTAAAAAATACAGGCGACTTCCATTAGCAATATGCATCGCAACTATTTATGCAAATTGTTTCGGGTTTTTCGGGTAATAGTTAACTGACTGCTCAGCACATAAATCAAATTCACGGGTATTCTTGTAAGGCAGTTTCATAAACCCAGCGACCCCAACATCATCAATACTCATCGCGTATTGCATGATCCGTGCTAATAAAAGTTCGAATTGTGTTTCTTTCTCAGCATCTAACAATCGATAGTAATGGTGAATTTTAAGACGGTTTGGTAATGACTCAAATATAATGCAGCCCGTATGGTGAATTTGATTTAATTCAAAGACACATTGAATAATATTTTTGGGCAATTGCAGTTGTTCGTCAGGATCTTTACCGTCTTCAAAATAGCTATGTGGCCGCGTCACCTCATTATTAGCAACATCTACGACCGAATAGTGTAGCTTTGGCAACTTATCGAATATAAACGCCCCTGTTGCGTCTCGCTCAAGTTGAATTGTTTGCCGGGCGTCAAATAAGCAACATTTAAATAACCCTTTTTGGGTGATCCCCTGTGCGAGCATCACTGTGGCATTAACTGAATCTATCAACGCTTTATTCAGCGTTTCATCATGTAGTATTAAGCTCGACTCAACATACAAAGAGTTTTCTTTCCAATGAAAACTCAACCCACCCACTACAGGGTATTTCGCCAGCCTGCTAATTGACGCCAAAAATGCCTTTTCTGTATCACCAGTATCAAATAAAAACTCTTTGTAATAACGGTCTAGTTGCGCGTCATTAATATCATGTAATTGATGATTATGGTCAGCTCTGCGTAAAAACTCTTTACGTGAGCTATAAACCACCGTATCTGGTAAGTCATCTGTGTTGGTGATCCAAAACGGAATATTGGATTTGGGGCTTTTAAGACGTAACACAGGGAGGTACGATTTGGCTATTTTCGGCATATGTTGCATAAAGTAGTCTCCGGCTCGATCGCGCTCTTGCTTATTCTTGCTCAGCATAGCGTCAATGACAGCAGCAAACTCCTGAGGTAACCCCAAACTCTTAGCAGGGATCACTTGTTCACCAAAACGGCAAGACTGTGCACTTGCCAATGCATAAATGGTAGATGCAACACCTTGCTCATCAAAACGAGGGGATGACTGAGCACCACTCATTTGCTCATCACCAATAAAGTATACATCGCCCATTCTTGCGTTGGTACTGGCAACATCTGACGACATCAGATCCATAATATTGCTGGCAATAGGCTCACCATTGGTGTCTACTTGAGCATAGACAGAGCTTCCCCAGTCCACCAAAGAAAAACTCTTCGATGCTTCGTCCCAAACAATATTCGAAGGCTTAATATCGCCGTGTACTATCGGTTGTGGTAGTACGCCATTACGATGCGCTCTTAAGTCAAGTAGAACATTTCTTAGCAATAGCGCCAGCTCCACCAGCTCTTTTGGTTCAAAGCAGCCTCGCTTTAACGATACTTTTTCAAGATCCTCCCCCTTCGCTCGAGCCATCATCAAGATCCCTTGTTTTTTAACGCGTTCAAACGCTAAAAACTTGGGCACCATGGTATTATCAATTTGAGACAACATATAGGCTTCGTCTTCGAGTCGATCTCTTACACTTTGCGCTAAGGTGATCCTTGAAAACTTAAATACCCACTGCTGCTCATCAGCACTTACCCCACCGAATACAAAACCAAACGCGCCAGACCCTATTAGCTCAACGTTTTGATAGCCTAAAACACCCAATTGTTTTTTACATATATTGAGCCATTGCCTATGTTTTTTCGCATCATGATGTGACAACAAGTAAATCGATTGCTGTTCATTAATATAGAAATTATGAATTGATTTTAAATTGGCTTTCGCGTTGTTCGGTATTTTCATAAGTGACTATTTCAGACATAAAAAAGGCCGAATAACTCGGCCTTAATAAAACAATGTGCTATTAAGCGTTTTCTATTTTAGCCCAAGAATCTCGTAACCCAACAGTTTGGTTAAACACCAATGTATCAGATTTGTTATCTCGACAGTAATAGCCCATTCGCTCAAACTGGAAGCCTTGCTCTGCAACTGCATTAGCAAGTGAAGGCTCAAGTTTAGCGTGAGTAATAACGGTTAAAGAGTCTGGATTCAATACCTCTGAAAACGCTTCAGCAGCCGCAGGGTTTGGTACATTAAACAAGCGATCGTACTGACGTACTTCAGCATCAATACATTCAGATGCCGACACCCAATGGATAACCCCTTTAACCTTGCGTCCGTCAGTTGGGTTTTTACCCAGCGTTTCAGGGTCGTAAGAACAGAAGATAGTCGTAATATTACCATTGTCATCTTCTTCAATACGCTCTGCTTTAATAACATACGCATTTCTTAAGCGCACTTCTTTATCAAGCACTAGTCGCTTGAACTTTTTATTCGCTTCAATTCTGAAATCTTCGCGTTCAATGTACAGCTCACGAGTAAACGGTACTTCACGTGTGCCCATTTCTTCTATAGATGGATGGTTAGGCGCAACTAATTGCTCTACTTTGTCAGCATCATAGTTTTCTATCACCACCTTTATAGGGTCTAATACAGCCATTGCTCGTGGCGCATTTTCGTTCAAGTCATCACGAATACATGCCTCTAACATACCCATTTCGATCATATTGTCTTGTTTTGTAACGCCAATACGCTTACAAAACTCAACAACTGATCCCGGTGTGTAACCACGACGTCTTAAACCTGCAATGGTCGGCATACGTGGGTCATCCCACCCTTCAACATGATTATTTACCACTAAGTCATTAAGCTTACGCTTAGACATAATCGTGTATTCTAGATTGAGTCGAGAGAACTCAATTTGCTGAGGGTGGCACTCAAGGCTGATATTATCTAATACCCAGTCATATAAACGACGGTTGTCTTGGAATTCAAGCGTACAAAGCGAGTGAGTGATCCCTTCAAGCGCATCAGAAATACAATGCGTGAAGTCGTACATTGGGTAGATACACCACTTATCAGCAGTTTGGTGGTGGTGTACAAAACGAATACGATAAATGATAGGGTCTCGTAATACCATAAACGAACTTGCCATATCGATCTTCGCGCGTAGGACACATTCGCCCTCTTTGAATTCACCGTTACGCATTTTTTCAAACAATGCTAGGTTCTCTTCAACACTTGTATCACGGTGAGGGCTATTCTTACCTGCTTCGGTTAAAGTACCACGATATTCTCTTGCTTGATCCGGAGATAAAAAGCATACATAGGCTAATCCTTTCTCAATCAATTCAACCGCATAACCGTGTAATTGGTCAAAGTAATTTGATGAGTAACATATGTCGTTATCCCACTTAAAACCGAGCCAAGACACATCTTCTTGAATTGACTTTACGTAATTGATGTCTTCTTTTTCTGGATTTGTATCATCAAAACGTAAATTACATAAACCTTTATAGTCTTGTGCTATACCAAAGTTTAAGCAGATCGATTTTGCATGTCCGATATGTAAAAAACCATTCGGCTCAGGTGGAAAGCGCGTGTGCGTTTGCTGATGCTTACCACTCGATAAATCAGAATCAATAATGTTTCGTATAAAATTTGATGGGCGATTCTCTGTTTCCGCCATAGGTATGCATTCCTCAAAAATTTAGCACTCTTTATCAGCGCATTATTACAAAAAGCAAAGATAACTTACAGCAAATCCTTTGCTTAGTTTAAAGAATATTGGTCCAAGGGCTATCAATATCAATGAAGTTATAAAAATACATGACAAATTTTGTTCTAGCGCAATAAAAAAGTCATAAATAGCATCTATAGTGCGCTCAACATAAGATGTAACTTAAGGATATTCATCATGGCGTCAATGAGCTTAAATCGCGTTTATATTCCTGCCACTGCTCGCAATAATCAATATATTCTCGCTGAATTTAAACCCGAAACTGAGTTTTACGCATGCTTTGATAATGCCCAAAGCTGTTACGAACGACTCGCTAGACAACTATTTGCACTATGCGATGAATATGCCCTACACAATGTGCATTTAATCGCTAATGACAAACTACCTGTTGTACGCTTTCATGAAGAGTCACACTGTTTGCAGACTGAAAAGCAAATTTTGTTTTTTTATAACCCACAATATCATGAAGCGCATAAAACATATTGGCATGAAAATACCCAAGCCAAAAAAATACGCTTACTCTTTTTAGCAACTGGTGATGATATACGCTCTAACGCGGCCAACTTTCACAATAAAGTTAAAAAAACGCTTGATGCACTGCAACAAACACTGTCAGCTCACCCAATAAAATTTAAAGTCAGGGACCACCAACATCTAACGTATGACGTATTTGCTAAATCAAAAGGGAATAAAGAAAGTTATGGCTATAAATTACGTAGCCTTTACCCACGATATCAAGCGCGCAATTGCACCTTACCTGATGAACACTCGGAGATGACCTATGCAACGTTTAGTCTGCCCGTGACACGCTCCCTTAAAACCACCTATCAGCATTTGCTTTTGCCAAATGACAATACTAGATTTTACGAAACCATAGAAGATGCTTTCTTATCTGCTTGTGCTGACAAATCATTAACCCATGTTGCTTTTGTCGCAAATGGACGATTACCTATCATACGAAATAGCCGTACAGATAAATCCGACAAAAACTGTGAGCTACAAAAGCTAAGCTTTAATACTGACACTGAAGACACTCAGGTTAAATCTATTTGGCAAGATGATAAGCTGGTAGACACCCTACATTTTGTTGTTGTTGCTAGTAAATCCGACAAAAGAGATATGGGATACGGAAAATTTATGAACCAAGTAGAACCCATGGTCAAGGCATTTGCCGATAGCTTGGCGATTTCCCCTAAGAAGCAAGACGTCAACATTCGCTTTTTCCAGCATATTAGCTATCAGTATTAATAGTCAATTCGTAATTAGCGCTCCCGGTTAGGAAGATATTTTATCTCTTCCTAACCGCTTTGAACGGTACATTAGTTCATCAACCACTTTAATTATCTTATCTTTAGGGTGCTCTGCACTACTGGCAACTCCCGCACTGAATGTAACTGCCTCACTTTCGTGAGACAACTGTTCTTTAAGCACCGTTTGTAGTAATGATAAACGCTGCGTTAACTGTGTGACATCCATAAACTGACATACGACGACAAACTCTTCGCCGCCATAACGACATACGACGTCTGCATCTCCCCTAAAGTGCGATTTTAAATGTTGACTGAATCGAATCAAAATTTCATCGCCCACATCGTGGCCAGACACATCATTGATCCGCTTGAAATAATCTAAATCGAGCATCGCCAAAGTATATGACTGTTTCTTTTGTGATAGCTTGTCTATATGTTCTTGAAAATACCTGCGATTAAACAATTCCGTAAGCGGATCTTTATAAGCAAAATTACGATTAACCATACTCGCCTTTCTCTGCAGATAAGCAAAAAGTCCGATACTTAAACAGCTCAGTATTGCAATGAATATATAAGCTCGACTAAGCTGCTCTTCTTTTTCTAACTCTGCTAGATTGGCAGCCTGTGCTTTGAGTTTTTCGTCGGTTAATGCCAAATTCAATTTATGCTGTTCGGCTTCAAAAAAGCTTTGTGCCTCCTGCTCTAATACTTCTTTGGTCGCTAATTCATTCTCTTCTAAAAGGCGAATATAGCGCTTTAACACGTCGATACTATTTTCATAATCTTGTTGTAACTCTAGTACTTGTGCTTTTAGTTTAAGCGTTCTTCGCATATAGCGGTTGTTTAACGGACTTTGGTAGTTATCTAAGATCACCAGGGATTCTTGTAAATGAGTTTGGGCCTGCGGATATTTTTCCATGGCTGATAGTGCCTTTGCCAAGTTATTTCGTAATACAATAAGATGAGCGGGGTTCACTATAGCGATATATTCTAGCTTTTTAGCTTGTTCAAAATACCTAACCGCGTTCTCATACTCGTTTAATAATAAAGAGACTTTACCGAGCCCTGCATTTGCCCAAAAGTGATAGCGAGGTAACTTATATTGTTTAGCACTAGAGAGCATTTCTTGATAGCAGGCTCGGGCTTTTTCTACTAATTTAGACCGCAGTAACGCCATACATAAATTATACTTTATCGGTAAGCCATCCAAAATATTCTGCGATTGGACCGCTAAAGAGTTGGCCTGCGTGGCAAACTCAATGGCTTTTCTATGATACTTTAGTGTTGAATAATAAGCAGTTAGTCCATCTAATACAGCCAGTTTACTGACATCGCTAATGTCATTACGCATTATATAAGCATGTGCAGCCTGCACTGACTTAAGTGCTTCACTGTATTCTTCGCGCCAAATTGCGACAATCGCTTCCATTGCTTGAACACGCACCAGCATTGATGAGTCTTTCAGGTGAGTAAATGCCCTTCTCGCCTGCTTAACCAAGCGCTTAGCATCATCTAGTTGACCTTGTTCAATGGCAAAAAAACTACGATATAAATACCAGTAGCCGGCACCCCAAGTAAATTGTTGAACTTTAAGCTCAGCGTCATAACGGGAAAATTCACTTTTAGAACGTTCTATATGTCCGGCAAAAAAAAGCGCTCTGGCTTTAAGTGCACTTAAAAATAACTCGGCATCAGCGGGCTCACCAGTATGTTCCCACTTATTAGTCAAATTGAGATGTTGTTCGGGTGATTTTAGTACCGTTTGTTCAAACGACAAATACTCTTTGGTACTTGCATGCGCTACCTGATTTAACACGATCAAAGTACAAACAACTAAAATTGCTAAATTTACTCTTACCACTACACCAACTCATCAATTTGTATGAGCTCAATGTAATATTTTGTAAAGAAAAAGGCAACAAAAAAGGCCCCTTAAGGGGCCTTTTTTAAGCAAGAATTAGTAATTACCAACCCGCTTTTTCTTTTAGTGCAACACCGATGTCTGCAAGAGAACGTACAGTTTTAACACCAGCAGCTTCTAGTGCAGCAAACTTCTCGTCAGCAGTACCTTTACCGCCTGCGATAATTGCACCAGCGTGACCCATGCGCTTACCTTCTGGAGCAGTAACACCAGCAATGTAAGAAACGACAGGTTTAGTCACGTTAGCCTTGATGTATTCTGCAGCCTCTTCTTCTGCAGTACCACCAATCTCACCGATCATGACGATAGCTTCTGTCTGGTCATCTTTTTCGAACATTTCTAATACGTCGATAAAGTTAGTACCTGGGATTGGATCACCACCGATACCAACACAAGTAGATTGACCGAAACCAGCGTCAGTAGTTTGCTTAACCGCTTCGTACGTAAGAGTACCAGAACGAGAAACAATCCCTACTTTACCTGGCTTATGAATGTGACCAGGCATGATACCAATCTTAGTTTCACCCGGAGTGATAACACCTGGGCAGTTAGGACCGATCATACGAACACCTGATTGGTCTAGTTTAACTTTAACGTCAACCATATCAAGTGTTGGAATACCTTCCGTAATACATACGATAAGCTCAATACCTGCATCGATAGCTTCTAAGATAGCATCTTTACAAAATGGAGCTGGTACGTAGATAACTGATGCAGTAGCACCCGTTTCTAATACTGCATCACGTACAGTGTTGAATACAGGTAAACCAAGGTGCGTTTGACCGCCTTTACCCGGAGATACACCACCAACCATTTGCGTGCCGTACTGAATAGCTTGCTCTGAGTGGAAAGTACCTTGACCACCAGTGAAACCCTGACAGATTACTTTAGTATCTTTATTAATTAATACAGACATTATTTGCCCTCCGCAGCAGCAACAACTTTCTCAGCAGCATCAGTTAGAGATTCTGCAGCGATAATGTCAAGGTCAGAGTTAGCTAGAACTTCACGACCTAGTTCAGCGTTAGTACCTTCTAAACGTACTACTACTGGTACTTCAACGCCAACTTCTTTCACTGCGCCGATGATGCCTTCTGCAATCATGTCACAACGAACGATTCCGCCGAAGATATTTACCAATACAGCTTTAACATTGTCATCAGAAAGGATGATCTTGAATGCTTCAGCTACACGCTCTTTAGTTGCACCACCACCAACATCTAGGAAGTTAGCTGGCTTACCGCCGTGTAGGTTTACGATGTCCATAGTACCCATCGCTAGGCCTGCACCGTTAACCATACAACCAACGTTGCCATCTAGCGCTACGTAGTTTAATTCAAAGCTTGCTGCATGTGCTTCACGTGCATCTTCTTGCGAAGGATCGTGGAACTCACGGATCTTAGGCTGACGGTATAATGCGTTACCATCGATGCCAATTTTGCCGTCAAGACAGTGAAGGTTACCTTCGTCTGTCACAACTAGAGGGTTGATCTCTAGAAGTGCAAAATCATGATCATTGAACATATTTGCTAGACCCATGAAGATCTTAACAAACTGCTTCATTTGAACTGGGTTTAGACCTAGTTTAAAGCCTAACTCACGACCTTGGTAAGCTTGAGGGCCTACTAATGGATCGATTTCAGCTTTATGAATAAGCTCAGGTGTTTCTTCAGCAACAGTTTCAATTTCAACGCCACCTTCAGTAGATGCCATGAAAACAACTTTACGAGTTGCACGGTCTACAACAGCGCCAAGGTATAATTCGTTCGCGATGTCTGTACAGCTTTCTACTAAAATTTTAGCAACTGGCTGACCTTTTTCGTCTGTTTGGTAAGTAACTAAGTTTTTACCTAACCAGTTTTCAGCAAATGCACGGATTTCGTCTTTGCTATCTGCAAGTTTAACACCACCCGCTTTACCACGGCCACCGGCGTGTACTTGACACTTAACTACCCACTTGTCGCCGCCAATCTTAGCAGCTGCTTCTACAGCTTCCTGAGGAGTATCGCATGCGAAACCCTCAGATACTGGTAAACCATAGTCGGCAAACAGTTGTTTTGCCTGATACTCATGCAAATTCATGATGCTTTATCCAATTTCTTGTACTAAAAAAGCTGAATATTTATGCAAATAATCAGCTATCCCAAAATGCGCCCCTAGTATAGATCCCAAGGGTACTTATGAAAACCCTAGTTAGACCAAAGGCGCAAAAAAAAAGCTGTATGGACTAACATACAGCTTAATATCTAATCAGCTTGCTTATACATCCAGCAACAGACGTGTTGGATCTTCAAGAAGCTCTTTAATCGCTACCAAGAAGCCAACCGATTCTTTGCCATCAATTAGGCGATGGTCATAAGACAATGCTAAATACATCATTGGTAATATTTCAACTTTACCATTTACGGCCATTGGACGCTCTTGTATTTTGTGCATGCCTAAAATAGCAGCTTGTGGCAAGTTTAGAATTGGCGTAGATAACAATGAACCAAATACACCACCGTTGGTAATTGTAAAGTTACCACCCGTCATATCTGCCATTGACAACTTACCATCGCGGCCTTTAATTGCTAAGTCACGAATACCATTTTCAATACCAGCCATGCTCAGCTGATCTGAATCGCGCAGTACTGGTGTTACCAGGCCACGTGGTGTAGATACAGCAATAGAGATATCGAAGAAATTATGATAAACAATATCATCACCATCAATTGAAGCATTTACCGCTGGGTAGCGTTTAAGCGCTTCAGTTACAGCTTTAACGTAAAAAGACATAAAGCCAAGACGTGTATCGTGTGTCTTTTCGAATAGGTCTTTATATTGCTTACGAAGATCCATGATAGGCTTCATGTTCACTTCATTAAACGTTGTTAACATTGCTGTAGAGTTCTTTGCTTCAAGCAAACGTGTCGCGATTGTTTTACGTAAACGCGTCATTGGTACACGTTTTTGTGTACGCTCGCCCAATGCTGCAACTGGTGCAGGCGCTGGTGCCGCTTGAGCAGGAGCTGGTTTAGCAGCTGGTGCAGACAAGAATGCGTCAACATCTTCTTTAGTAATACGGCCGTTTTTGCCAGTACCTTTAATAACCGAAGCATCTAACCCTTTCTCGGCAATTAAGCGACGTACCGAAGGTGTTAGTACATCTGAACTTTCATCACTTGAGGTACTTGCTTCAGGTGCCGATGCTGGCGCTGCAGGTGCAGCAGAACCCGCGCTGATTTTACCGATAACTTGTTCGCCAAGTACGGTGTCACCTTCAGCGTGTATATGCTCACCCATTACACCGTCTTCAGGTGCAACAACTTCTAATACAACTTTATCTGTTTCAATATCTACCAAGTTTTGGTCACGGCTAACCGCTTCACCTGGTTGAACGTGCCAAGTTGCAATTGTAGCATCTGCTACTGACTCTGGAAGTACTGGTACTTTGATATCCACTTCGTTACCTTCTGATGCTGTAGTGGCTGTTGCCGCTGCTGTTTGTTCATTTGATTGCTGAGCTGGCGCACTTGCTGATGCACCGGCTGCACCGATAAGTGCAATAACTTGTTCACCTAAAACTGTTGCACCGTCAGCTTGTGAAATCTCAACGACTACACCATCTTCTGGAGCGACAACTTCTAATACTACTTTATCTGTTTCAATATCAACTAGGTTTTGATCACGCGTTACGGTATCGCCAACGCTAACATGCCAAGTTGCAACTGTTGCATCCGCAACAGACTCAGGAAGAACAGGAACCTTAATTTCGGTTGTCATCTCTTATCCCTTATTTTTAATTGTTAAAGCGTCAGCCACTAACGCATTTTGTTCTTTTGTATGGGTCGACATATAACCACATGCAGGTGCCGCAGACGCTTTACGTCCAGCGTATGTTAGATTTGCACCTGAAGGGATAGCTTCCCAGAAGTGGTGCTGAGAACAATACCAAGCACCTTGGTTTTGCGGTTCTTCCTGACACCAAACGAAATCGTTAACATGCTGATAGCGAGCCATGATCTCATCCATTTCCTGATGAGGGAATGGATAAAGTTGCTCCACACGCACGATTGCGACGTTATTAAGTTCTAGCTTACGACGTTCCTGCAGCAACTCGTAGTAAACCTTACCACTACAGAATACAACACGCTCAACAGATGCCGGATCAATATCATCAATCTCGTCAATCATATTATGGAACACGCCATCTGCAAGTTCATCCATTGATGATACTGCTAATGGGTGACGTAACAGTGATTTTGGCGTCATAACAATCAGTGGTCGACGTAACGGACGTACCGATTGGCGACGTAACATCGCATAAACCTGTGCAGGTGTTGAAGGAACACATACTTGCATATTATGATCAGCACACAATTGTAAGTAACGCTCTAAACGCGCTGAACTGTGCTCTGGACCCTGACCTTCATAGCCATGTGGTAATAGCATTGTAAGACCACACAAACGGCCCCACTTCTGTTCACCTGAACTTAAGAACTGGTCGAAAACAACCTGCGCACCATTGGCAAAATCACCAAACTGCGCTTCCCATAAAACAAGAGAAGTCGGTTCTGCTGTTGTATAACCGTATTCAAATGCTAGTACAGCTTCCTCTGAAAGCACAGAGTCATAAACTTCAAAAGCACCTTGATCAGCATGAATATTTTGCAACGGAAGGAATGTCTTACCATCGGCTTGATCATGAACAACAGCATGACGGTGGAAGAATGTACCACGACCTGAGTCTTGACCTGTCATACGAATATTGACGCCATCGTCAACAAGCGTTGCGTAAGCCAACGTTTCTGCCATGCCCCAGTCTAAAGGCTTTTCACCCGCAGCCATCAATTTACGATCTTCGTAAATCTTTTTCACGCGAGACTGTGCTTTATGATCTTCAGGATAAACTGATACTTTTGCACTCAGCTCTTTTAGTTTTTCAACCGGAACAGTTGGGTCATAAGCTACATCCCAATCATGGCCTACAAATTTTGACCAGTCAGATGAGTGTTTTGTATCAGGACGAATTTCTTCGACAACACGCTCACCATTATCCAAACCATTTCTGTAGTCATTGGCAAGTTGTTTAGCATCTTCAGCACTTAATACACCTTCGCTTGCTAACTTGTCTGCGTATAACTGACGCGGCACTGGATGTTTTTTGATCTTCTTGTACATAACTGGCTGTGTAGCACTTGGCTCATCAGCTTCGTTATGCCCATGACGACGATAACAAACAAGATCAATAACAACGTCACGGTGGAACTTGTTACGGAAATCTAACGCCAATTGAGTGACAAATGTAACCGCTTCAGGATCGTCTGAGTTAACATGGAAAATAGGTGCCTGAACCATCTTAGCGATGTCAGTACAGTAATCTGTTGAACGCACATCTTCTTGTTTACTTGTCGTAAAACCAACTTGGTTATTCACAACAATGCGGATTGTCCCGCCCACACCAAAAGCGCGAGTTTGAGACAAATTAAACGTTTCTTGGACTACACCCTGACCTGCGATTGCAGAATCACCGTGAATGGTTATAGGCAGTGCCTTTGACCCATTTTTACAACCTAGTCGCTCTAGACGTGCACGCACAGAACCCATAACAACTGGGTTAACAATCTCTAAATGAGATGGGTTAAACGCCAAAGCCATATGTACGTCACCGCCTTGCGTTGCAAAGTCAGATGAGAAGCCCATATGGTATTTAACGTCACCAGAACCAGCTAATTCGCCGTATTTACCAGCAAACTCGTCAAATAACTCTTGCGGGTTTTTACCTAGTACGTTAACTAAAACATTTAAACGGCCACGGTGTGCCATACCAATAACAGCTTCTTCTTGACCACTTTCACCGGCGCGATGAATAAGCTCTTTAAGCATAGGTACTAATGCATCCCCCCCCTCAAGAGAGAAACGCTTTGCACCGGGAAATTTAGCACCAAGATATTTTTCTAAGCCATCAGCAGCTGTTAGGCCTTTCAAGATGCGTAGTTTTGTTTCTTTGCTAAATTGAGGCTGTGAGAAGGTAGATTCAATGCGTTGTTGTAACCAACGTTTTTCTTCTGTAGAAGTGATATGCATATATTCCGCACCAACAGAACCACAATATGTGGTCTTCAATGCCGAATATAAGTCTTTCAACTTCATTGTCTCTTTGCCTGATGCAAAAGAGCCAATGTTATATTCTTTTTCTAGGTCCGACTCAGTTAAGTCATGATACTCAAGTTCTAAATCGCGAACTCGTTCTCGCTTCCATAACCCAAGTGGGTCAAGGTTTGCGTTTTGATGCCCTCGAAACCTAAATGCGTTTATGAGTTGTAGCACGCGTACTTGCTTGGCATCAGATGTGCCACTTGCTGCAACAACTACTTCTTTGTGTTTGTTTTTAGCAAGGTCCTTAAACTGGGCCCTTACTTCTGAATGTTTAACATCAACATCCACACCATCAACTTTTGGCAGTTGATCAAACACTTCTCGCCATTCTTCTGGCACTGAAGTCGCATCATCTAGATACGCTTCATAAAGCTCTTCTACATAAGCTACGTTTCCGCCGTACAAATGCGAAGATTCTAGCCATGCCTTCATCACACCTTCGTGCATTTATTAGCCCTTTTCTCTAGCGCAGAAATTTAATTATTAACAAGATGGCATGCTAAGCATGCCATCTGACTGTTTAAATATGTATTAAATCGAACGATTTAACAACATAGATTTTATATGACCAATGGCTTTAGTTGGATTCAAGCCCTTTGGACAAACGCTAACACAGTTCATAATACTGTGACAGCGGAATACACTGAATGCATCATCAAGATCAGCTAATCGCTCTTCAGTTGCCGTATCACGCGTATCTGCTAAGAAACGGTAAGCATGAAGAAGACCTGCTGGACCTATGAACTTGTCTGGGTTCCACCAGAACGAAGGACATGAAGTCGAACAACATGCACATAAAATACACTCATATAAACCGTCTAGCTTGTCACGATCTTCAACAGACTGAAGACGCTCCTCGCCACCCGTTGGCTTATCATTGATAAGGAACGGCTTAACTTTTTCATATTGAGTGTAGAATTGGCTCATATCAATTACTAAGTCACGAATAACCGGCAACCCCGGTAATGGACGAAGAATGATTTTGCCTTTTCCATTTTTCTGTAGCGATGAAATTGGCGTAATACATGCTAGGCCATTTTTGCCATTCATGTTCACACCATCAGAACCACAGACACCTTCACGACAAGAACGACGGAAAGAAAGAGTAGGATCTTGCTCTTTTAATAGTAAAAGCGCGTCCAACACCATCATGTCACGACCTTCTTCTACTTCTAGTTTATACTCCTGCATATGTGGTGCATTGTCCACATCAGGGTTATAACGATAAACAGATATTTCTAAAATTGCCATCGTTTTACTCCTAGTAAGTACGTGCTTTAGGTGGGAATGCTTCACGAGTTTTCGGCGCGTAGTTTACTTCACGCTTGCTCATGCTTTCCGTTTCAGGATTGAATACTGTATGACACAACCAGTTCTCATCATCACGATCTGGATAATCAAAACGAGAGTGTGCACCACGGCTTTCTGTACGGAAATTCGCGGCAACCGCTGTTGAGTACGCAGTTTCCATTAAGTTATCTAGTTCTAGACACTCAATTCTTTGCGTATTGTATTCAGTCGACTTGTCATCTAAACGAGCATGCTGTAAACGCTCTCTGATCTCTTTAAGCTGCTGTAAACCTTCAGCCATAGAGTCACCTTCACGGAATACAGAGAAGTTTAATTGCATACATTGCTGTAGATCTTTCTTAATTTGTGCAGGATCTTCACCCTGACCTTTCGTCGAGTTTTCCCAGCGATTATAACGCGCAAATGCCGCATCGATGTTATCGCTTGACGCTTGCTTAGTCACTTCAGCATTCGCCAAGTATTCACCTAAGAAGTTACCCGCAGCACGACCGAATACAACCAAGTCAAGCAGTGAGTTACCACCTAGACGGTTAGCACCGTGTACAGATACACAGGCGATTTCACCAACCGCAAATAAACCTTCAACGAGTTTATTATTACCCTCAGCATCAACGCTCAATACCTGACCGTTAACGTTTGTCGGTACACCACCCATCATATAATGACATGTTGGAATAACTGGGATCGGCTCTTTAGCTGGATCAACGTGCGCAAATGTTTTAGATAGATCACATACACCCGGTAAACGTTTATACAGTGTTTCTTCGCCTAAGTGGTCAAGCTTAAGCTTAATATGCGGACCTAAAGGACCATCACAACCACGACCTTCACGAATTTCTGTCATCATAGAACGAGCAACTACGTCGCGCGACGCAAGGTCTTTCGCGTTAGGTGCATAACGTTCCATGAAACGTTCGCCATCTTTATTTAAAAGATAACCACCTTCACCACGACACCCTTCAGTTACCAGTGTACCCGCACCTGCGATACCTGTCGGGTGAAACTGCCACATTTCCATGTCTTGCATTGCAATGCCTGCGCGTGTCGCCATACCTACACCGTCACCAGTATTGATATGAGCATTAGTCGTAGAGGCATAAATACGTCCAGCACCACCTGTTGCTAGTACAACGGCTTTTGACTTGAAGAAGGTAATTTCACCCGTCTCAATTTCAATTGCAGTACAGCCAACAACATCACCGTTATCGTTCTTAACGATATCTAGTGCATACCATTCAGAAAAAACGTTCGTTTTATTTTTGACGTTTTGTTGGTACAACAAGTGCAGCAATGCATGGCCCGTTCGGTCAGCTGCTGCAGCGGTACGAGCAGCTTGCTCACCACCGAAGTTTTTAGACTGACCACCAAAAGGACGCTGATATACGCGACCATTTTCAAAACGAGAAAATGGTAGACCCATATTTTCAAGTTCTGTGATCGCCTCTGGACCAGTTTGACACATATACTCGATTGCATCTTGGTCACCGATAAAGTCAGACCCTTTGACCGTATCGTACATGTGCCATTCCCAGTTGTCTTCATGTGAGTTACCTAGCGCAACAGTGATACCACCTTGCGCTGAAACCGTATGAGAACGTGTTGGGAAAACTTTCGAAATCAATGCGCAAGTTTTGCCTGATTCAGAAATTGCAAGCGCTGCACGCATACCAGCACCACCGGCACCGACTACAACAGCGTCAAATTCACGTACATGATATTTCACTTAAACACCCCACAAAACAAACAGGCCTATTGCTACGTAAGCAAGCGCCATAAGGTTTAACACGAAGCCAAGTACCGAGCGCAATGTCGTACACTTTACATAATCCGTTAAAACTTGCCATAAGCCGATAGTTGTATGCACCATAATGCATACAAGCGTCACTAAGGTCGCAGCTTTAACCGCTAAGTTTGAAAACAAACCTTGCCAAGCTTCGAATGTTAGTTCTGGTGTTAGAAGTAAATAGCCGACGATAAACACAGCATATGCTGCAATGATTAACGCGGTTGTACGCAGTGAAACGTAATCTTGTACGCCATCGCGTTTCAGAGTTGCTTGATTTAAGACCATATCCACACTCCTGCTAACACGGCTACAATTACAGAAATTGCAATCGCAATATTAGCGCTGCTGTTACCTGACTCTAATTCTTCCCAATGACCCATGTCTTGGATCAAATGACGGATACCAACGATTAGGTGATATGCCAACACAGAAAGCGTGCCCCACGCGATGAATTTTGCGATAAAGCCGTTAAACAGCCCTTTCACTAATTCAAAACCTTCAGGAGAAGAAAGAGACTCAGACCATGCCCAAAGTACAAACGTTAAAGCGAAGAATAATGCCACACCAGTTACGCGGTGTAGGATTGACGCTTTAGCCGTTGCTGGCATCGATATAGTCGTAAGATCTAGATTTACAGGTCTTTGCTTTTTCACAGTTACTTGCCCATCTTGCCCACAAAGGAGCTCATCTACTTTGTTTTTATAAAATCCACTTGCGCGACATGCGCAAATGGCACACTCTAGGTATACCTTCTTTTTGAACAAACCGATCTCAATATGCTCTGTTTGTTGTAAAAAAAGGTTTACCCACAGACGATACGGTGTAAAACCTATCACAGTATATAAGGCCGTGCGCGCTTTTACAATTCTTGTTTAGATTGAGACGCTTGCGAATTAGCCAATGGTATAATATTTAAACTGCACAGAATATTTATTATACATCTTTGCATAATTCCTAGAAAAATTGACTTTATACCCTAGTTTTACGTTAAAATGATCTGAATTTGCTTAACATTAGTATCACAACATAACAATCAGAATTGTTATTCCATAGGAGATAAATAGATGGCAGATAAAAAAGCCACAGTCCATATTGATGGTCACGACCCAATCGAGCTACCAATCTACTCAGGTACCGCTGGTCAAGATGTAATTGATGTTCGTACTTTAGGGGCTCATGGCCACTTCACATATGACCCAGGTTTTATGTCTACCGGTTCTTGTGAATCATCTATCACCTACATCGACGGTGGCAAAGGTGTTCTTTTACATCGCGGTTATCCGATTGAGCAGCTAGCTGAGCACTCAAACTACATCGAATTATGTTATTTACTACTAAACGGTGAGTTACCAACAGCTGAGCAACATGCTGAATTTGCAGATGAAATCACTCGCAATACCATGATGCATGAGAAAATTGCCGCGTTCTTCCAAGGCTTCCGTGTAGATTCACACCCAATGGCAATGCTGTGTGGTGTAGTTGGTGCATTATCGTCTTTCTACCACGACGATTTAGACATCTCAGATGCTAACCAGCGTCAGCGCAGTGCTATCAAGTTGGTTGCTAAACTTCCGACAATTGCTGCAATGGCGTACAAATATAACGTTGGTCAACCATTCGTTTATCCACGCAACGATTTAAGCTATGCAGAAAACTTCTTGCATATGATGTTCTCTGTCCCAGCGGAAGATTACACAGTTAACCCTGTTGTAGCGAAAGCTATGGACCGTATCTTCATGCTACACGCTGATCACGAACAAAATGCTTCAACGTCTACAGTACGTTTAGCTGGTTCATCAGGTGCTAACCCTTATGCATGTATTGCTGCTGGTATCGCGTCACTATGGGGACCTGCTCATGGTGGTGCAAACGAAGCGTGTCTTAATATGCTTGAAGAAATCGGTTCGCTTGACCGTATCGACGAGTATGTAGCGAAAGCAAAAGATAAGAGCGACCCATTCCGTCTAATGGGCTTCGGACACCGTGTATATAAAAACTTCGACCCTCGCGCAACTGTAATGCGTCAAACTTGTCATGAAGTTTTAAAAGAGCTTAATATTCAAGATCCGCTTTTAGACGTTGCAATGCGCCTAGAGCAAATTGCCCTTGAAGACCCATATTTCATCGAGAAGAAACTTTATCCAAACGTTGATTTCTATTCAGGTATCATCCTGAAAGCTATCGGTATTCCAACAAGCATGTTCACAGTTATCTTTGCTATGTCTCGTACTGTTGGTTGGATTTCTCACTGGGATGAGATGTTGTCTCAAGCAGGCCACAAAATTGGTCGCCCTCGCCAGCTTTACACAGGCTACGCACAACGCGACTATTCAGATGCAGCAAAAAGATAACGCCTATCTTTTATAAAAAGGCCGCCTTTGCGGCCTTTTTTATTGCATATGACAAAAATCAAATTACAATCCACTTCGGTAAAATCATCGGAAATAATATACATGAACACCATAGCTGAGCTTCGTCACGACTTCCCTTTATTGACTCGTACGGTTGATGGTCAGCCTTTAATCTACCTAGATTCTGGTGCTACCAGTCAAAAGCCTCAGTGTGTTATCGATGAAATAAATGATTTTTATCGTAAAAACAACGCTAACGTACACAGAGGTTTACACTCGTTAAGTGAAATCAATACATTCAAATATGAGCAAGTGCGGGTAAAACTAGCAAAATACTTAGCCGTTTCAGAACAAGAAATAGTCTGGACAAGCGGTGCTACAGAAAGTATCAACATTGTTGCTGCGGGCATTGCCAAAAGCTTGAGCCAAGGTGATATTATCCTGATTAGCGCATTAGAACACCATGCCAATATCGTCCCATGGCAACAAGCAGCAAAACTCAGCGGGGCATCTTTACAAGTGATGCCAATAGACCAACAAGGTGTGCTGGATTTAACCTCAGCCTTAGATATGATCGCCCAGTTACGACCTAAAGTGGTTGCATGTACCCACGCTTCAAACACATTAGGGAATATTAATGATGTAGAGGCGATAATTAAAGCAGCAAAAAAAGCAGATGCTGTGACCGTTATTGACGGCGCACAAGCATTTCTACACCTTAGGCCGAATTTATCGCATCTAGACTGTGATTTTTATGTCGGATCTGCACATAAAGCACTGGGCCCTACAGGGCTCGGTTTTTTATTCGGAAAATATAACAAGCTCAATGCCCTACCCATATTCAAAACGGGTGGGGAAATGATAGAGACAGTCACTTTTTCAACTACAACTTACCGAAATGCTCCTGCAAAATTTGAGCCTGGCACCCCTAATATCTCGGGCGTACTTGGCTTCGGTGCCGCATTAGATTACCTCGATAAAATTGATTTTGATCTCCTACAAGCATACGAGCAAGCACTATTTATATACTGCCTAAATGCACTCCAAAACATAGAGGGGATCACCATTTACGGCGATACCGAGAATAATATTGGCACCATCAGTTTTAATTATCGAGCCGAGCATCACTACGACATAGCCACGCTATTGAATAGTTATGGCGTCGCCCTGCGTAGCGGCCATCACTGTACTCAGCCACTCATTTCAGAACTAGGAATTGAAGGTACATTAAGAGTAAGCCTTGCTTTTTACAACTCTCACGCCGATGTGGACGCATTTATTAGTGCTCTGAAGAGTAGCATTGAATTAATCGAAGGATAAACTGTGAACTACCAAGAAATACGAAACACTCTCATCGCCGCTCATAGTTGGCAACAAAGCTATAGAGAGATCATGATGCTTGCAAAACAGCTGCCTAGCCTTCCTGATTGTTTAAAAACAGATGATTCGCTCATAAAAGGCTGTGAAAGTAAGGTTTGGTTACATATAGATTTAGATGAAGATCAGCAAAACCTTATCCTCGTTGGTGACTCTGACACTCGGATAGTAAAAGGACTATTTGCCATTATTATAAGTATGTATAGTGGTATTTCACCAGCACACGCGAAAGAAGTTGACGCTTATGCTGAGTTTGAAACTTTGGGGTTAATTAAGCACCTTAGTCCGTCTCGTGGCAATGGGGTTCGCGCAATCATAGAGACTATCCAAAGCAAACTTTCTCAGTGGTAAACACTGAGAAAGCAAATATCTAAACACTCTGCATTTTTTCTCTTTTTTGCAAATACTTTTTAATGGCCCTTGATGCCGCAAAAAAGCCAAATGTCCCCGTTATCATCGTTGCCGATCCAAAGCCAGTAGCACAATCCATGTTTTTCGACCCATCAGCCTGTTGCTTAGCCTGGCATACTTCTCCACTTGATGTTGGGTAGACAAGTTGTTCAGTCGAATAGACACAATCAACAGCAAACTTTCGTTTTGGGTTTGACGTAAAGTTATAATTTTTACGTAAAATATACCGTACTTTAGCCAATAAAGGATCTTGAGTGGTTTTCGCCACATCGCCATATAAAATTTGGCTTGGATCCGTTTGGCCACCAGCGCCACCAGTGGTAATAATGGGTAGCTTCCGGCGTTTACAATGAGCGATTAGCGCTGACTTCTCTTTAACTGCATCAATACAATCTATCACATAGTCATAATCTGTAATATGATCTGTAATATTATCTAATGTTAGAAAGTCATCCACTAAACTCACTTTACAATTGGGGTTTATATCTAGCAAACGGGATTTCATGGCTTCAATTTTTTGTTCACCCACGCTACTTGAAAGTGCATGTATTTGACGGTTTATATTAGTCACACAGATATCATCTAAATCAATCAATGTGATATGGCCAATTCCAGTACGAACCAACGCCTCCGCAGCCCAACTGCCAACACCGCCAATACCGACCACACAAAAGTGAGCTTGTTGTAGCCAATTGAGTTGCTGCTCACCATATAAACGTGAAATACCGCCAAACCTTAATTGCGTTTGTTGTTCCATTATACTACCACTCTAGCGACCATGGGCTGTTCCACTTTGAGAAAACCTCATGATTAATTAATTTCATAAACTTTTCGCCCTCACAAGGAACAGCCTGATAATTGTAGGTTTGGCCATGCCACTGAAAACGAAGTGCATAAGCATGCAAATATACACGGTCAGCTTTCTCACTTCCGTATAATTCATCACCAAAAATTGGTGCTGAAATACTCTTCATTGCCACCCTAAGCTGGTGCGTTTTGCCTGTGTAAGGTTTTAAAATAACGCCTCGAAGCCCAGCTTCAATACTCATCGTATAAAAACGTGTTATTGCAGGGTTATGCACTGATTTAAGTAGCTTATGTGCACCTCTTCGGGCCTTAGACATATCGCCTTTAATCCAACCTTGTTTTTTATTTGGCTTATTAGCAATAAGAGCTAAATACACTTTGTCTATTTCTCTGTTTGCAAATAACTCACTTAACTGGCTGGCTACGGTGCTAGATTTAGCGAAAATCAATAGCCCTGATGTCACCTTATCTAAGCGATGGACAGAAAAAAGTTTTATCTTAAGCTGAGCTTCTAATTGCACAACGAAGCCCGCACCGCCTTCGCTATGAAAACTTATTCCCGCGGGTTTAATCGCAACAATAAAATCACACTCATCTGCGATTATTTCAAACTTGCTCATTAACCAACTCAACAACTCGCGCTAAATCTTCTGCCGTATCTACGCCTGCGTGCACAGGCTTTGCAGCTTTTGATATTTTTATTTTGTGACCATGATATAGAACGCGTAACTGCTCAAGCGACTCTTGACCCTCAAGTGGCGATACAGGAAGCGCCAAATAATCTTTAATAAACCCAGCTCTGTATGCATAAATACCAACATGCCGCTGAAAATTATCAACAGGAATTGCGTCTTTATCTAACGCTAACATACTGCTGCGTTGAAAAGGGATGGGTGAGCGAGAGAAATACAATGCATTGCCGTGAACGTCGTTTACCACTTTTACCGCATTAGGGTTTAATACTTCTTCAACATCTTCAACATCCACACTAAGTGTCGCCATCGGTGCATTCGAGGTCGTTAACAAGCTTGCCACCTGATTTATGTTTTCAGCTTCGAGTAACGGCTCGTCACCTTGTACATTAACAACAATTGTTTCAGGGTCTAATTTCAGTGTTTCAACAACTTCCGCTAACCTTTCAGTGCCTGACTGATGATCCTCTTTCGTCATTAAAACCTTATCGGTAAACCCTCGTACAGCATCAAACACCAATGAATGATCTGTTGCAATGTACACTGCGCTCGCATCGGAGCGGGAAGCTTGTTCAAAAACATGTTGGATCATTGGCTTACCACAAATATCCGCCAACGGTTTTCCAGGTAAACGACTCGATGCATAACGGGCAGGTATAACGACTACGAATGCCACTTTTCAACCTCGTCTAAACTCAATTCTCTTGCTTCGTTTTCTAATAAAACTGGAATATCATCTCTAATTGGATATGCTAACTTGGATGCAGTACTGATAAGTTCACTGTGCTCTTTGTCATATTGCAACTTACCTTTGCACACAGGACAGGCTAAAATTTCTAATAACTTTTTATCGAAGGCCATGATGGATCTCTTTATTCTTTAAAATATCTAATAATTGATTTACTAACATCTTACTCGGTTGTGCTTCAACTTTTAAGTAATACCAATTCTCTTTTGCAAAGCTTTGGCATTTTACAGCGTCTTTTTCGGTCATAAATATTGCCGTATCACCAAATTGACTAAAGTCCGATTTTACATACGCATGATGATCACGAAAGTGTGCAGTATCGATGATATCAACACCTTCTTCTTGCAATGATTTTTCAAAGCGCTGAGGATTGCCTATTGCGCTAACAGCGACTCCTTTTTTAGGGTAGTCTTCGCACTTGAGCCCGGTATGAACACTGTAAATACCCGTGCTTTGTAAAACGTAATTAACAGGTGCAGTACCACCATTTTCGATCACAAGGTCAACATTATCTAGCCGGCTAGGGAGCTCTCGCAATGGCCCTGCTGGCAATAAACATCCGTTCCCGAAGCGACGCTTGCTATCAACGATACAAAACTCAACAGATCGTTGCATCTTATAATGTTGTAATCCATCATCAGAAACGATTAAGTCTATTTTATATTTATTCTTAAGATAGTTGCAGCTTGCTTCTCGGTCTGGCCCTATCACTACAGGGCAACCAAGACGTGAATGTAATAAATAAGGCTCGTCACCAGCCTCTGTTACCGAACTCAAGTCCGTCACCTCAAATGGGTAATTTGGCGCTTGAGACCCATAACCTCGACTTATCACTGCAACTTTAAATCCTTGTGTCTGCAAAAACGCGACCAACCACAAAGCAAATGGGGTTTTGCCATTACCGCCAATACTGATATTGCCGACAACAATAATCGGTGTATGTGACGTAAATCGTTTCAGTAACCCCAGTGAAAATAGCCCTCGCCGAATAGTTGAAACAGCCCAAAACAATAAACTTAATGGCAATAACAAATAGGTAACTAAGGACTTAGGTTGGTACCATGTTTGCTCTATACTTTTCAAAACTTATTCACCATACTGCATTTTGCACAACGCCGCATAAGCCCCTTGCTGGGCCAATAAGCTTTGATGAGTGCCTTGTTCAACAATTTCGCCTTGCTCCACAACATAAATTTTATCTGACTTTTCGATTGTTGAGAGTCGATGTGCTATCACAATAGACGTTTTATTTTGCATTAAATTATCGAGTGCATCTTGTATTAACCGCTCTGACTCAGTATCGAGCGCTGACGTTGCCTCATCTAAAATAAGGATAGGTGCATCTTTAACTATGGCGCGAGCTATTGCCAGTCGTTGACGCTGCCCACCAGAGAGCATAACGCCATTCTCTCCAACCATTGTATCTAACCCGTCAGGGAGATCTTTAATAAACTCCCAAACATGTGCTTGTTGTGCAACAGACTTTAACTCGTCAGAAGACAATAGTGTTTCTAATCCGTACATAATATTATTGGCAATGGTATCATTGAACAATACAACTTGCTGTGAAACGACAGCAAACTGCCTTCTCAAGTCCTGTAAAGAGAGTGACTTGATGTCTACACCATCAAGCTTAATAGACCCTTGCTCAATATCATAATAACGAGGCAATAAGTTTGATAATGTTGACTTGCCAGAGCCAGAGCGCCCAACTAGGGCAATACTTTCACCCGCAGTCACGTGTAAATTAAGCGATTTTATAACAGGGACGTCTTTTGTAGGATAACAAAACGTTACGTCTTTAATTTCCAACTGGCCGTTTGCTTTATCAAGCGAAACCGTGCCCGTGTCTTTTTCTGTCTGTGTATCTAAAATTTCAAAAATACTTTGCGCTGCAGAGATCCCGCGTTGTAAATCGCTATTCACGTTCGCCAATTGCTTTAATGGCCTCAACATCATCATCATCGATGTCAATAGTGAAACAAATGCCCCTGCGCTGATAGTATCAATCATCGAAGGCATGGCAATGATCGCTAGAATAAGCGCCATTGCGCTTGCAGCCAGTATTTGAATAACAGAAACACTTAATGCACGTGTCGCATCCATTTTAACTCTTTGCTGTCTGTTTCTATTATTCACAATTGAGAATTTATCGATTTCTTTTTTTTGCCCACCAAAGCCATGAATAACTTTATGGCCAGCAAGCATTTGCTCAGATCCGCGGGTGACTTCTCCCATTGCATCTTGAATATTTTTCGATATTTTACGAAAACGTTTAGAAACAAGGGTAACAATCAGTGCGACAACAGGAATAATAATTAAAAAAACCGACGATAACTGCCAACTTGAGCGGAACATAACCACAAGTAGAAAAATAACAAAAGCGCCTTCTCGGATCATAACTTGTAGTGCACGTGTGATCGCTTGTTGAACTTGCTCAGTATCGAACGTGATCTTTGATATCAGCTCACCATTGGAATGTTTATCATGAAATGAAACAGGCAAGTACAGCATATGTTCATATAATTCTTGTCTAAGCTGCCTAACGACTTGCGAACCTACATAGGTCAGACAATACGATGCCATATAATTGAAAATACCGCGACCAAGTACCAATGCTATTACAACAATCGGTGCCCAAGACAGTATGTCCACATTTCTGTCACTCAAACCTTCATCTATAAATGGTTGCATTAAGCGAACAAATAGCGCATCCATTGCGGCATATCCAAGCATCCCAATAACGGCACATATGGCAACCGCTTTATACTCAAACGTGTAAGCCAGCAAACGTTTATAAATTTGCTTCGCGCTCATTTGCATATACTTTCTTCCAATCTTTTTCTACAAAACAAGGTATTGTACTTGTCATACTAATAAAACAAAATGCCCAACTTAAATTAATCGCCGATGTACTCTGTATTCGATAAAATATTACCTAAGAAACCAAAATTCCTTGGCAGTTCGAGCCTTACTGAGCACTAATTCATCATCAAACACCTTTATATTAATATGGCCATTGATGGCTGTATCTAGTTGGACTACATCTGACTCTCTATACCTATCGACAACCTCGGAATGAGGGAGTTTCCATTGGGAGTGATAACTACGCGAATAGATGGCAATTTCGGGGTTTACTGCCCGAATGAACTCATCAGATGACGATGTTTTACTGCCATGATGCGGAGCAAGCAGAATCGTGCTAGTTAGCTTGCCAAGAGGATACTGCTCTATTAGCTTAAATTCAGCTTTACGCTCAATGTCTCCAGGTAACAAAAGAGAAAACTTACCGTCACTTATTTTAACAACGCAAGAGTTATTATTTTTAGAGCCTAAATCAAACATAGGCCATAAGGTCTCAACAAATACGGTGTTAAGCTGTAAAGATTTCAACTCACAATGGCTGTGGGTATTACCTTTATGAAACTCCGCCAAAGATTCAAACCGGTCAAACCTATAAAGCTCCTCAACCCCTCCAATATGGTCTTTATCTTGATGACTTAGTATTGTGTAAGCCAACTCTATGTCATTTGCTACAATATGCGGCTGAACCACATGTTCAAAAATGGCGTATTTATTAAAGTACTTAGCCCCTAAATCGTAGAGAAGCCCTTTTCCTTGACTGCTGACTAATACCGACGTGCCATGCCCGACATCAAAAACATCTATCTCCCAACGTGGCTGAATGAGCGTCAACCTGTAAACTCCATATAATACGATTGGCCACCAAACCAACTTTCTTATGGGGTCAAAAAGCAAAAATATGAATACACTGTAGATAAATAGCAAAGTAATTAATTCAATTTTCCCACTATTCCACCAGCCATTTGAGCCTAATACCTCTATAGCACTTTGTAATAGCCAATTAAATAACCCATCGAACCGCGCTAAAGCGCTGGTTATGTTTACGAGATAAGAAAGCGCAACACCCAACAGGATAAAAGGAAAAATAACAAACGTCAGCAAAGGAATTGCAACTAAGTTAGTAAATAAACCCGCCAAACTAACACCTTGAAAAATAAAGATGCTTAGGGGCGCTAGCAAAATACCAATGTAAAACTGCACTTTGATTAACCGAAACAACCAACTCATAGGTGTTATAAAATCAGTCTGATAATGCACAACGGAAATAAAAATAGCGGTGACCGCAATAAATGAGAAATACCACCCAACATTTAACAGCACAAACGGGTCTAGTAATAAAGTTAAGCTTGCAGCGATAAGCAATAACCTAGGTTTGCTTATATTCCTTTTCAAAAAGTACACTAATGTAGCTAATAAAATCATGCTATAAGCTCTTATAGCAGATACGCTCATACCGCTTAAATAGACGTACATAAACGCAATCACTAGCCCAGCTAACGCGTAAAACATTCTCAAATGGTATCGCTGTACCTGGTCGTTTCTTGTAATACTAAGAACCACCCAAGACGCAAATTTGCTTATCCAAAATGAGATCGCAAACACGATCCCTATATGTAACCCAGAAATTGCCATCAAATGACTCAAACCAAGTGTTCGCATTACCTCCCTGTCGTTATCTTCAATCTTACTTTTATCGCCAGTCAGCAATGTATAGTAAAACCAGTTAAGTTCTAAGGATCCAAATGTGCGCCATATAAAATGCCTATATTCATGATATGCGCTTTCATCTTGCGGCCCCAACAACTGATAGCTGTTAATTCGTCCTTTAAATATTATTTTATTTTTAAAAGCGTAAAGTTCACTATCAAAGCCTGAAAAGTTTTTTCGTCCTCGAAACAACCTTAATTTGGCGTTACCTGTTAATTTTAAACCAGTTTGAATATCGAAACCTGTATTTTTAATGGCTAAGTTAGCCAATGGCTTCACTAAAGGTCCGTAGTGCATATCACCTACTTGGGACAAGCGTACTTGAACATAATTTGTAGGTTGCCCCCCTAACACTCGCTGTATCTTACCAACAATGAATACCTCCTCATTAAATGTCATATTTTCAGTGTTAAATGTGTAAAATAAGCTGTGATGACCAATAACATTGAAAATAGACACAATAAACCCTAACAATACGGGCAGAAACCGCTTAAAATAACGGGACAAAATCGTGAGGAAGACAATACAGCTATAAAACTGCCATGTTTTGTAAAAAAATACGGTGATGATACAGCCGAATAGAAATCCCCAACACATAAAAATTGAAGTATACGGTTGCTTGCTATGGCTAAAAAAACGATTCAACGCTTTTTACCTGATCACAATAAAATTAAAGAACAAAAATCCTTGAAGATTTTTGGCCGTTGGTTACATGATGCGAACCTATGGCATTTAAATCGGCGCTCTGCACGAGGTGCTTTTTCGGTTGGTTTATTTTTCGCATTCATCCCTGTTCCTTTTCAAATGATATTAGCAGCAGCATTCGCAATTCCATTTCGCGTAAATTTGCCACTTTCCGTTGCTTTAGTATGGCTTACTAACCCACTAACAATGCCTCCTATTTTTTATTGCTCCTATATTGTTGGGGTATTTGCACTTGGACAAGAAACTCAGCCATTTCATTTTGAAGCAAGTTGGGAATGGTTAGTCCAAAGCATAGCAACAATTGGCCCCGCATTTATGGTTGGCTCACTGATCTGTGCTTCAATCGCCGCAATATTAGGTTATTTTAGTATAGATTTTTTATGGCGTCGCTCTGTCTATAAAGCGTGGGAAGCACGTAACAAATAATACTTTTCATAAAGCAAAAAAAAGGCTCCAATGAGCCTTTTTTTTGCTTTATGACCCATACTAGGTTGGGTCACTATATGCTATATCGACATTTTCTTTTTGCGTCTTAGCCATATAAACGGCATAGACAGTAAACTAAGCCAATACGCAGTACCAGACTGACGTTCGTAAGTTTCAGCCTCAGGTGGTGTACAGTCTTCTACTTCACCACTTATCGGAGTCAACATAACAGGGACAGTTACCGACTCATATTCAACTTCACCTTTGCTGTCGGTTTCGACCTCTCCAAGTCTGTTACGACGCTCTTCTGTCTTAACAGCAATAGCATAAATCGTATTTGAGTCTGTTATTTTGATCGCTTCAGCTATCGTATAAGGGTAAGCATCGCCATTCGCATCTTTACACGGTAATAGTGAATTAATGTTAACAATGCTTTCGTCACCTAATTTATATAAAAACCCTTCTCTTCGACGATTTGTACCACTTTTTTCAACTTCACCTTGACCAACGACATAACCCGTATTATTTATGTCATTAATAGCGGTCTCTGAGCCCGTAAAGTAAGTTGGAATATCATTAATTTTCTGAGTCGTCATGTCATAGTAAAAACCAACAGTATCAAATGGTGATCCTTGGCTCGACTTGGCTCGATACCCTACAATCACGTTACTATTATTTACATCAACAGCTTTACCCGTTTTATACCACTCATCTTTTTCAGAGATATCCGTAAATTGACCGTCCTGAAAGTATCCAGGAACAACCAATGAATTTATCTTGTCATCATATCTCGCTATCGAGTAACCCACCGTAATACCGGCGTTATTCGTCGCCATAGCAACACTATAAATGTTACTCTCTTCATCGTCCCTTCGAACTGCACCTACCCCAATCTCTTCTGCACCGGTGACAATAAAATTATCATCAAGCGTCCACTGGTATGCACGTAAGTCATAAAAAGATGACGAACCATTTAAGTTTGTAGCTCTTCGCTCCTCCGCCCACACACAGGCTTGTATAGGAGTTGTTTCGCCTTTGCATCTATCATCAAAATCATCTTGACGACGCTGGATAATCCCTACACTTGCATAGCCCACTACATGATAACTACCATCTGCCATACGTTTAATGTCAGTAGCAATACTAGCCCCACCATGCTCGGTGAACGAAGGCTCTAATGTTACTTTTTCACCCGATGGCGTGATTACTATACCACGCGTACCCCAATCTCTTACAAAAAAGGTATCTTCCTCAGTTTCATCTTTTGGCGTAAACTGTGTTTTTAAAAAAGGTGCAGAGCCCCACCCAACAATAACGCCATCGTCGCTAATTGCAGTTAAATAATTTCTTACCGACCGGGTTAATGAATCGTAGTCCGGACTTTGAACGTCAAATAAAACTTGCTCATCAGCAAACTCTGCATCAAACGATATACCAATACGATCTTCAAGTTTTTGATATTCAGATGACCCACTCAAACCACTTAGAAAGCCAATCATAA
Source organism: Pseudoalteromonas sp. MSK9-3 (assembly GCF_003590335.1). Taxonomy (GTDB): domain Bacteria; phylum Pseudomonadota; class Gammaproteobacteria; order Enterobacterales; family Alteromonadaceae; genus Pseudoalteromonas. The sequence goes on from NZ_MIET01000011.1 coordinate 279,082, forward strand.
ACACATTAGCGTCTGCATTTGTTGCAGTAGCGCCATTTTGAACATCTTCTAGTGTAAATGTGATTGTTTCATCAATTAACTCATATCTTCGCTTTTCAGCGTCATAAGCGTTTTTAATACGTGAATCATCGAAATCAATATAACTTACATCAATAGGCAAATTATAAATATGTGATGCAGTCCCAATAACCTTACCATTTTCATTCGCATCTGAAATGATTGTGTTAGCTGCGCCATTATGCCTTGGTAATTCTGTAAGTTGATATGTGGCAGCCAAAGCCTGGCCACTCAAGCCAGCAAAAATGCCCGCTGCTATTAAAGTGTGCTTCATTTTATTCCTTAATACTGATTCTGTAATGCTTCAAGTTCTTCCCAACGCTCAAACGAGGTTTCAAGCTTCGACTCAAGGTCAGCTAAATGGTTCAACGCGGCTTGCGTTGTTTCTGCATCTTGCTTGAAAAAATCGGCAGAGTTAACAATTTCTTGCTGTGCTTCTAATGCAAGCTCAAGTGACTCTACTTTACTGGGCAACTCTTCTAATTCAAGTTTTAATTTGTAACTTAACTTAGTATTTTTGTTACTCGATTGCGGGGCTGGCTTTGTATTTAACTTTTCATTCTTCTGCGTTTTTTGCTTATCAAGCTTTTCTAACTCTTTGGCCTGGGCAGCTCGATGGGCAACATACTGTTCATAGTCACTATACCCACCGACAATTTCCGTGATCACACCTTTGCCTTCAAAAGCCCAAACACTATTACACGTGTTATCAATAAATTCCCTATCGTGGCTTACTATTAATATTGTGCCTTGATATTGATTTATAATCTCTTCTAATAGTTCTAGCGTTTCAATATCGAGATCATTGGTTGGCTCATCCAAAACCAAAATATTTGAGGGCTTAAGAAATAACTTTGCCAATAAGAGTCTATTTTTTTCGCCACCTGACAATGCCTTTACTGGCGTTCTTGCTCTGGCTGGCGGAAACAAAAAGTCTTGTAGATAACCCAACACATGACGGCTTCGGCCACCCATCATAACTTCTTGCTTACCTTCTGCAACGTTATCTTGTACCGTCGCATTTTCATCTAGTTTCTCTCTATATTGATCAAAATAAGCAACTTCTAGATTCACGCCTTGTTTAATTTTACCCTGATCTGCATCTAAGTTACCAAAAAGCAACTTGAGCAGTGTTGTTTTACCCACACCATTGGGGCCAACAAGCCCGACTCTGTCGCCTCGCATCACCAAGGTAGAGAAGTCTTTGGTGATCACCTTATCTTTAAAGGCATGGTCAACATGTTGCGCTTCAAAGACCAACTTACCTGAACGATCGGCAGTTTCGATGTTAAAGTCTGTTTTGCCCACTTGTTCGATACGCTGTTTGCGCTCAGTTCGTAGTGATTTAAGCGCCCTAACACGACCTTCATTACGCGTTCTTCGCGCTTTGATCCCCTGTCGGATCCATGCTTCTTCTTCCGCTAGTTTTTTATCAAAGAGTGCATTTTGCGTTTCTTCGACTTTGAGGTCATGCGCTTTCTGTTCTAAGTAGGTCGCATAATCGCCCGGGTAAGAAATTAACTTGCCTCGGTCTAGGTCTAATATACGGGTCGCTACAGCACGAATAAATGCCCTGTCATGCGATATAAAGACAATGCCACCTTTAAACTCTTTCAAAAACTGCTCTAACCAAATCACACTGTTCATGTCTAAGTGGTTCGTTGGCTCATCAAGGAGAAGTAAATCGGGTTCACAGACCAACGCCTTCGCAAGCGCTACTTTACGTAACCATCCGCCTGACAACTTTTCTAAACGCATATCACCCGTTAATTCAAGCTGGCTTAATACCGCTTGAATACGGCTTTCAAAACGCCATGCATCAGCCGCTTCGATTTTAGTTGATAATCGCTCAAGTTTATTGAGTTGGGCTTGAGATTGATCCGTTTGTAATGTTTCATTGACCTGATTAAACTCAATCAGTAGGTTTGCGATATCAGGCAAACCACTGGCTACATAATCAAATACAGGGCCTTCAGCACCTTTCGGTGGATCCTGTTCTAATCGTGAGATTTTAAGCTCACCAACACGATTAATTTCACCATCATCAAGTACAACTTCACCATCTAGTACTTTTAACAGTGTTGATTTACCAGCGCCATTCCTGCCGACAATACATACTCTCTCACCCGCTTCAATAATTGCGTCGGCATTATCTAGCAAAGGGTGAGTTCCAAACGCCAATTGCGCTTTGGCTATTCTTATTAAATCCATATTATTCTACGAGTTGTTGAATTTGAGATAGTTCAAAAGGCCATGATAACTGTACATGATCGCTTTTGCGCTCGAATACCGGAATAGTTGTTTGATAACTTTGCATCAAAGCTTCATTGCTCGTGATATCAATTTCTTCGATATCACTGGCAGGTAAAGTTTGTAGAGCAAGCGAATAAGCTTGCTCACAAAGATGACAACCATCGGTATGGTATAAAACAAACCTAGCCATGTGTGATTAACCAGCTATTGTGAATTTGTTTGTTACGCTTAAAATCTGGTGAGAGTGTTTTTTCTGAAATATTTTCAGCTTTAAGTCCTAATCCAATCAGCGCAACTTCATCCATTTTAAAGCCACGTTTATTATTAGAGAAAACAAGTGTGCCATTGGGACTCAATATATTTTTTATCCAAGTGAATAACTGGATATGGTCACGCTGTACGTCAAATGCTTCTTTCATTCTCTTTGAATTAGAAAATGTAGGTGGATCTAAGAAGATCAGATCATACTGCCCTTGAGCATACTCCAACCATTTCAAACAATCAGCCTGTTCAAACCTAAAACGAGTATTTTTCAACTCATTAAGTGCAAAGTTTTCTTCTGCCCATTTTAAATACGTTTTTGACATATCAACAGTTGTAACCGCTTTAGCACCCCCCAAAGCTGCATGAACCGACACAGAGCCGGTATATGCAAATAAATTAAGCACACGTTTACCATTGGCGTTCTCTTGAATATAGCGACGTGCAAGACGGTGATCCAAAAATAACCCAGTATCAAGGTAATCAAACAAGTTTACTTTAAACTTAGCGCCGAACTCTTCCACGATCTCAAAGCGATTCTGCTTATCCATTGACGTATATTGTGCTTCACCTTTCTGGCGTTTTCTCACTTTTACGGCAATATTCTCAGGTTCTATATTGAGTTGCTGTGCCGTGAGTGTGATCACATCCTGTAAACGTTTTTGCGCTACATCATCTTCAATTTCTTTTGGCGCAGCATACTCAAAAATCACAGCACAGTCATTGTACACATCTACAGCCACGTTATATTCAGGGATATCTGCGTCATAAACGCGATAAGCTGATACCTGCTCTTTTTTAAGCCACGACTTTAATGCTTGCTTGTTCTTTTTTACTCGGTTTGCGAACGCGCTTGACCCTTCATAGTTCAGCCCTGTCGCACGTTCATTCTGATTCACTTGGCGCTCATTTAATTCATATAAATTAAACTCAGCATCTAATGGACCATTCTTAAATTTATAACGTTTTTCTCGCGACAATTTCAATAGTTTAAACAAACTATCGTCTGTTCCTAATAAAGCCAGCTTCCAGTTAGGAAAGTATTTTTTAAATGCCACACCCATATTACGGTGTAAATTGACTAACTCAGCCATTGAACCAATACGCTCACCGTAAGGTAAGTTACTGATCACAACACCCGGACGTTTGGCAATGCTTTTCAATTGATTCGCATCACCTTGCTTAAACTTAATCGTGTTACTCACACCAGCACGACCAGCATTTTGCTCGGCCACTTCAACGAGTTTACTGTCAATATCTGAACCAATTAGCCATAAGTTATTATCTTGCTGCTGTTCTTTAAGTTCAGCTTTGACTATATCAAACTTCGCTTTTCGAAAGCTTGGTAAACGCTTAAACGCAAATTCACGTTCAGTATTCGTTGGCGCGTTATTTGCCATACCCGCGGCTTCAATCAGCAGCGTACCCGAACCACAACATGGATCAAATAAAGGTTGCGTAATGTCATCTAACCAACCACTACGCTTAACTAATGCGGCAGCTAAGTGCTCACGAATAGGCGCTTTACCCTGCTTAGTTCTGTAACCACGGTCAGATAAACGAGGTCCAGAATAATCAATATATAACGCGCATTTGTTGCGATTAAGTTTCGCTATAATACGAATATTTGGCTCAGATTTATCAACATTAGGCCGCTGTTCATATAAGTCATTAAAATAGTCTACTACACCATCTTTAATCACTAAGCCTGAAAATTGTGTGTTCTTTAGCTCTGTGTTGGTACCATTAAACTCAATCGCAAATGTTTGCGTTGGTCCGAACCAATCTTGCCAAGCTTGAAAGCGTGCAAATTTATAGAGCGCATCTTTATTAGATATCTCTTCACTTTCATCAATTAAAAGCATGATCCGAGTGGCAAAGCGCGTCATCATACAAATTCTTTGCGCGGTGCTATTATCCGTTTCAAATCGGACCGAACCGACACTTTGTTTACCCAGTGTCACGCCTGCTTGTTCTAATTCTTCAGCTAATAAGTGCTCTATGCCGATAGATGTAAGTGCGATAAATTGCAATGTGCTAACCCTATGTATTCAATTGGAAGCGAGTATAACATAGGTTAACGTGAGGAGGAGTAACAGGATTACGCTGATTTGATAATTTTATCGGCGATCACTAACGGATGGATCCTGTCGTTTAACACTTTAATGGCTTGAAATTGCTCAAGCTCTAAATGCTCATCAAGTTTGAAGTTCGCGGTCAAATTAATGCAAAGTGACGATTCTTCACAATACTCAACGATAAAAAATTCACCCGTTTGAGTTTTCGAATGTAAGCTGATAATCGCCTCGGTACATGCTTCCCCCCCTTGATAAGGATGAAAAAACCAACTCTTTGCTTGTACTGGCAATAAATAAAACTTGGCAGCGGTTGCATTCAGTGCAATTTGACAACATTGCGCTTCACTCCACACCGCGAATTTACATAGGTAGGCAAATACATTTTGATAGTAGCCAGCTTCATTTAGGCTAAAGTTTGGGCTATGAACAATATCTTGAGTCAGCTGACGCTGTCTGAATGGGGTACATAAACTGAGGTCTTCACCTAGGTCTACGAGCAAGCGATTTCGGTGGCTACATAACTGCCATTGCCATTCTTTAGATGCTTGCACAATACGACTCCCACCAACTATTTATGATTATTTAATAGTAGATGGGAGTATAACTAAAAAACCTAAACTGTGAAATTTTTTATAATAACAATTTGTTTAGGATCATTTTGTTATATAACGGATCCTTATAACCCGTCAACGATCCTTTTCACCAGCCCTGGACCTTCATATATAAAGCCCGTATATACCTGAACCAAATCTGCTCCAGCAGAAAGTTTCTCTTTTGCAGATTCTGCTGAATCAATGCCACCAACGCCAATTATTGGTAATTTACCGTCGGTAATGCGTCTCAACTCATCAACAACAAACGTCGACTTTTCTCGAACTGGACGACCCGATAATCCACCGGCTTCTTCGGCATACTGCATACCTTGAACCGCAGTGCGCTCCAGTGTCGTGTTGGTGGCAATCACGCCATCGATGCGATTTTTTGTAAGAGATTCAGCAATTTGAGCAACTTGCACCGCGTCAATATCAGGCGCTATTTTAACAAGCATAGGCACTGACTTATTGTGTTTTGCAATTAAATCCATTTGCTCATTCTTCAAGCTTTCAAGCAAATCATCGAGTGCATCTCCGTATTGAAGGTCACGTAAACCTGGCGTGTTAGGCGATGAAATGTTCACCGTAATATATGACGCGTGTTCGAATACTTTACGCATACAGTGGATGTAATCATCTTTGCCCTGTTCATTCGGTGTATCTTTATTTTTTCCTATATTGATCCCTAAGATCCCAGAATACTTTGCCGCTTTTACATTATTAACTAAGTTATCGACGCCTTTATTATTAAATCCCATACGATTAATAACCGCATGTGCATCAGGAAGCCTAAAAATACGTGGCTTATCGTTTCCAGCTTGAGGCCTTGGCGTCACCGTACCAACTTCAAGAAAACCAAAGCCCATTTGTCCAAACGCATCTATGCACTCTGCGTTTTTGTCTAATCCGGCAGCCAATCCAACCGGGTTTTTAAAATCAAGTCCTAAGAAGTTCACTGGCTTATCAGCCACTGTTTGAGACCACGCAGCACTCAGTGGTGTATTTGCAAAACGACGTAAGTTATTTAATGCAAAGTCGTGGGCCCATTCAGCATCGCGGCTAAACATATAACGTCGTGCAATATCGTAAAACATGAAAACTCCTAAAAGATCCTAAGTAACACAAGTCTGCCGCATAAACAGCAGATAAAAAAATACCCCAGCAAGGCCGGGGTATTTTAACGAATTATAATTTATTTGGAAGTATCACAGTTATGACTTAATAACATCAATTCACGTAATGCAACCGAGAACTTAGCAAAATCATGGCTTTGCGAAGTCTTAAACTCTAATAGCATTTGTTGCCAACGGTGTAACAACGAAGACTGACTGTCCATCCACTGCTCAACTAGTGCATTCACATCATGGTCATCACCTTCGAAGCTATTTAACACAACTTCTGATAACGAACGTTGCTGCCAATCCAGCTCTTCACGATATGAAGCACGTGCAAGCGCTTGCCAATGGTTTGCTACTGGCTGAGCGGTAATTTGATCTAAGAACCAATGAAGGCCCATGCTCGAACCAAGTTTAAAGTAAGTATTCGATACGACGTCAATCTTACGTTTCGAGTTATCAGCAACTTCTGCAAGATCCATCACTGAGAACAAGCTAGATAAAGACACGATACGTAATGCTATGTCAGCTGGTACGCCTTGTGCTTCTAATTCAGCCGCTTTCGCTGAAATAGTCTCTTTCTCTTCTTCAATCATGTAACTATTTAAGTTCGCACTGACATCTTTAAACGTTGGAGTAAAGAACTCAATAGTTTGTTCAATCGTCATCGCTTTATTTCGATGGCGTAAGAACCAACGTGTTGCTCTACGAACCGTTCTACGCAATTGATATAGCATCTCTGTTTGCACTGAAGCAGGGATTTTATTATCTAGCGCAGCAATAGACGACCAAGTATCACTCATTTCAAAAATAGCACTTGCAATTGAGTAACACAGTGCGATTTCACTGTCTGTGGCACCTGTCTCTTCATTCATGCGTACCATAAAGTTTAGGCCCATATCATTGACGATATTGTTCGCTAACTTAGTGGCAATAATTTCTTTGCGTAGTGGATGATTATCCATTGCAGTATTAAATTTGTCGCGAAGTGGCACTGGGAACGAAGTAACTAGTAATTGACGGTAATACGGATTTTCCGATACTTCATCAACAACTAAAGACTCTTTAAGCACCATTTTTGAATAAGAAACTAACACTGACAACTCAGGGCGAGTTAAATCTTTACCGGCTGCTGCACGCTCTGCTAACTCTTCATCTGTTGGTAAAAACTCAATATTACGATCAAGCTTGCCGTCTTTTTCTAACGCATGAATAAAGCGGACTTTCTCTTTAAGCGTTGCAGGGCCTTTAGATTTAGTAATCGATAAGGTATGCGTTTGACGGTAACAATCTGCAAGTACCAACTCAGATACTTCGTCAGTCATTGAATACAGTAGCTCATCGCGCTGTTTCTGCGTTAAATCTCCTTCAGCAACCAAGCCATTAAGTAAAATCTTAATATTAACTTCGTTATCTGAACACGCAACACCACCTACATTATCGATGAAGTCCGTGTTAATACGGCCGCCTTTGGCTGCAAACTCAATACGTCCAAGTTGAGTCGCACCTAAGTTACCTCCTTCACCAAACACTTTAGTACCTAGCTCAGAACCGTTTATGCGTAGCGCATCATTCGCGCGATCGCCCACATCTGTGCTAGTTTCGCTGCTATGCTTGATGTACGTACCAATACCACCATTCCAAAGAAGATCCGATGGCATCATAAGCAATGCTTTGATCAGTTCATTTGGCGTCATGCTGGCTTTTTTCGTGCCAACCATTTTCTTCATTTCTGGTGTCAGTGTAATTGACTTGGCTGCGCGAGAGAAAATACCACCACCAGCAGAAATTAAAGACTTATCGTAGTCTTCCCAAGAAGAGCGTGGTAAAGCAAATAAGCGGTCACGTTCTACGTATGAAGATGCCGCATCAGGCGTTGGGTCAATAAAGATATGCATATGGTTAAAGGCAGCTTGTAAACGAATATGCTTAGACGCAAGCATACCATTACCAAATACATCGCCCGCCATGTCGCCAATGGCTACAGCTGTGAAATCAGTTGTTTGACAATCAATCCCCATTTCACGGAAGTGACGCTTTACAGACTCCCACGCACCTTTTGCTGTAATACCCATTTTTTTATGGTCATAACCAATTGATCCGCCAGATGCAAACGCATCTCCTAACCAGAAGTTATAGTCATCGGCAATGCCATTAGCGATATCAGAGAATGTGGCTGTGCCTTTATCTGCCGCAACCACCAAATATGGGTCATCTTCATCATGACGAACCACATCAATCGGTGGCACAATATCACCATGAATAATGTTATCTGTGATATCCAACAAACCACGTATAAAGATTTTATAACATGCTTGACCTTCTTTGAAGAACGCTTCTCGCTCACTTGGTAGCTGCTTACATACAAAACCACCTTTTGAGCCGACTGGCACTATCACCGTATTTTTAACTTGCTGTGCTTTAACTAAGCCAAGTACTTCAGTACGGAAGTCTTCACGACGGTCAGACCAACGCAGGCCACCACGAGCAACTTTGCCGCCACGTAAATGTACACCTTCAATACGAGGTGAATAAACAAAGATCTCAAATGCTGGAAGTGGTAATGGCATATCAGGAATGCCACTTGATTTGATCTTAAATGAGACATATGACTTATTATCGCCACTCGCTTCTTTTTGGAAGAAGTTTGTACGTAAAGTGGCATTGATCATATCAACGTACAAACGAATGATTCTGTCATCATCCAAGTTTGCAACATTTTCTAGTTCTTCATAAATGCCTGCAATGAGCTTCTCTAGTGTTTTCTCTGAAGCTGGTTTTACTGGAGTGAACTTTTTCGTGAATAGCTCAACAATCTTTGCCGCAATATTTGGGTAGTTATCAAATGTGCTTTCAATGTAAGTTTGTGAGAATGTCACACCAATTTGACGCATGTACTTTGCATACGCTCTCAAAATAGACGCTTCACGGCCGGTTAAGCCCCCTAATAGAACTAAACGGTTAAAACCATCGTTTTCTAGGGTGTTATTCCATACATTGGTCAATGCAGCTCTGAAGCGTGCTGATACTTTATCAAAATCAGCAACCCCTTTGCTATCCAACAACATTGAGAAATCCATGATCCAGTTAACTCGACCATCATTAGTTTTAACTGCATACGGTGTTTCACCGATAACGCGTAAACCAAAGTTTTCAAGCATTGGCATAACATCAGAAAGATGAATTGGCTCATCTTTATGGAATAAGCTTAAGCGTACAATTTGTGAGTTTGCTTCTTCTTGTGGACGATAAAATAGCATTTCAAGCTTATGTTCATCATCTAATTGCTCAAGCTTTTCAATATCTACTACCGCAGCACTTGGTAATACTTGATCTTTATAAGCGTGTGGGAACGCACTCGCATATTTACGATTTAATTCATTACCTCTAGACTCACCGGCACTTTCAAGCAGTGCACCTTGTAGTTTGTCTTCCCACGTACGAGCGGCTTCAACCAAGTTGTTTTCGATGTCTTTCACGTTATATTCAATGTTGTTGTCAGCTACGCGCACGGTGTAATGCGTTCGTGCAAGCGTAGACTCGGAGAAATAAGTTGTGAACTCAACCTTTTCAGAAGACTGAAACGCATTTGCTAAAAGTTGCTGAGTTTCACGACGAAGTGCTGTGTTATAACGCTCACGAGGAACATACACCATGCACGACAAGAAACGGCCATATATGTCTTTACGAACAAATAAGCGACACATATCGCGTTCTTGAATTTGTAACACCCCCATCGCAACTTCAAGCAATTCTGCTTCACGAGCCTGCACGAGCTCATCACGAGGGTATGTTTCTAGAATATTCAATACCGCTTTATATGCGTGAGTGCCTTGAGCAAAATCACACATTTGCATTATGCGGTTAATCTTTGATTTTAAAACCGGCACATCTGCGGCACTGTTATTATAGAAGCTTGATGAAAACAAACCGATGAAACGGTCTTCACCAATAACATTGCCTTTGTCGTCAAATCGTTTAATGCCAACATAATCAACATAGGCAGGACGGTGAACACGGGATAATGAATTGGTTTTAGTCAAAATCAGTAAGTTTTTACTACGCGCTTCTTTGCGCGCAACTTCTGGCAATTCAGACAAAAGGCGACTGCCTTCCGATGATGAGTTTTTCATCAAACCAAGACTCGTTCCTGAAACAGGTTTTAATTCATGATCCCCTTGCACTGGGCATAAATCGTATTGGCGATAACCCATAAAGGTAAAATTATCGCGTACTAACCAATCGAGAAACTCAACCGTCTCATTAATTTCGGCTTTGCTGCAATCCGAATCCCTTGTCGGTAATTCATTACTAACCGCAACTAACCTTTCTCGAATAGCCAACCAATCCGCTACAGCAACCGAGACGTCTTTTAATACTGACTCTAGTTCTGTTTTAAAAGATTCTATGATTGTTTCATCCGTTTGACGGTCTATTTCAATAAAGAAAACGGTTTTAGTCGAAGTAAGTTCTTGTTCTGTTTTTAAGTTCGTAAGGTCGCTGATTTGCCCATTGTCACTGCGCTTTATTTTCAAAGGGCAATGGAGTAACAGGTGAGATACTATATTTTCGCGGCTTAATGCCATGCGAACTGAATCAACCAAGAAAGGCATGTCTTTAGCTATGATCTCAACAATCGTGTGTGACGACTGCCATCCATCTTTCGCGACTTCTGGATTAAAAACACGAATGACAGCATCATCCGAAGTCTTTTGTTCTAGAGAGTTCCAAAGACTAAGTGCGGCACCATATAGGTCACTGTCGTTACGATTGGCCAAATCCTCTTTAGACATGTTGCTGTACAAGGCTTTGGCGAATGTTTCAACGAGTGACACGTTTTCGGCATGAACTTTCTTATGAATCAACTTGCAGACGTTATCAAGAATAACCGATGCTGAACCTTCATTTTGTGTCATTATGTGTTCCTTAATCTATACCACCTTTGAACGGTAGATTATTTGTACAGCCATTTATTAGCGTGGAGTCAAATGAATTTTAACCTTTCTGGCGCTAATAAACAGCTTTTTCGATGAAAACATTTGAGCCTTTTCAGCTATTTGCTCATCTATTCACAAAATATAGATATAAATGGCCAATCATGGCCATTCTAAAGCACAATTATTCACAGTTTTTTTTCTGGTCGGTCCACAGTAGCGTCCCAATAGCCGGTAATAACAGCACGGCACCCAGCATATTAACCAAAAACATGAAGGTTAATAATATGCCCATATCAACTTGAAACTTCAGTGCGGAGAATATCCAGGTACTCACACCAATTGCTAATGTAATTCCCGTGAATAACACTGCACTGCCTCGCTCAGCTAATGCGTTTCGATAAGCTGCTGTCAATGGCACACCTTGCTTTAATTGGCCCATCATTGACGACAATATATAAATACCATAATCAACGCCAATACCTACACCCAATGCAATAACCGGAAGTGTAGACACCGTCAGTCCAATCTCCAGTTTAACCATAAGTGCTTGTGCTAATGTCGAAACAATATAAAGCGGTAATACCACAGCAATAGTGGCTTTAACACTTCTAAAACTGACCAAACATAAAATAATCACCGCACCATAAACATAAATCATCATAGGTAACTGAGCCGCTGCAACAGATTCATTGGTTGCAGCCATAACACCAATTGGCCCCGACGCAAGTTTAAAGGCCACCTTATCTGTGCCCTCTTCCTGTGCGAATAGCTTTATGTTTGAGATTACATGATCAATTGTCTCTGCTTTGTGGTCTTGCATGAAGATGATCACTGGCATCACAGAGCAGTCGCCGTTCAATAAACCGGTACTGGTCTCAACGCGAGATGTAGCTTGTACCAAAGACGCGCTATTTCTAGGCAGTGTCTGCCACTTTAGATTACCCTCGTTGTAACCCGTATTCACTGCTTGTGCAACAGAAGACAGCGATACCGCTGATTGTACACCAGCTAAGTTCTCTACCCGCCATTGAAAGCGACTAATACGCTCCATGGTGTCATATTCAGTACACGCTGCAGGGTAAGCCTCTACAATGACCTTCAGTATATCTGATGAAATGGCATACCTATCAGAAATTAAGAACGTATCTTGATTATACTGTGCATCTTGATGAAGCGCAGGTGCGCCAGCATGTAAATCTCCGATACGCATACTCTGAGACTGCCAATAGCCAAACGCAAATAAAATAGCCGACACAAACAATATAACGCGTGCCCACTTTTTATCTGTGGCCTTCACCAAGCACTCGCGCACCATAGTAAATGCCTTATTAGACCGACTATTACCATCATCTACCCGCTTTATTTTGCTTGAATTGAAGTACGAAGCCAAAATAGGGAGCAACACCAAATTAGTAAATATAATAACCGCCACACCTAAACTCGCAGTAATAGCTAGTTCGCGAATAATACCAATATCAATGGCTAACAAAGTCAAAAAGCCGACTGTATCCGAGAGTAGTGCAATTCCCCCGGGGATCAACAAAGCCTTAAAGCTTGCTTGCGCTGCCACTTTACTTGAAACCCCTTCAGCAACCTTTTTACCAATTGCATTGATCATCTGTACGCCATGACTCACGCCAATAGCGAACACCAAAAATGGCACAAGAATAGACATAGGATCTAAGCCAAAGCCCAGTGCAGATAACAGCCCTAGTTGCCACACAACGGCAATAAATGAGCACGCTATTGGTAACAGGGTTAACTTAAAACTCTTACAGAACAACCAAACCATGATAAACGTAAACGCAATAGCTAAGGCAAAAAAGAACACCACCCCTTTTGCACCATCTGCAATATCGCCAGCCATTTTTGCAAAGCCAATGATATGGATAGATACTGACTCAGTGCTCAGTGGCTTTCTGATCTCATCTTCTAGCTTTTCAGCAAACGCCAATGTGTCTAACTTTTGTTGCGTTTGCGGATCAATTTCCATTAATTGAGCCGACACCATTGCACAACTATAATCACTGGCAATCATTCTGCCCACGACATTCGCTTTTTCAATATTTTGCTTTACAGTCGCCAAACCTTGCTCTGTTGGGGAAAAGTTGGCAGGAATTATAGGCCCCCCCGCAAAACCATCTTCTACAACCTCGACAAAACGCGCACTTGGCGAAAATATAGAGTTCACTAATGGTCGATTCACACCGGGGATGAAATACAGCTGATCATGAACCGCCTTAAGCTGGGCGAAAAAATCAGCATTAAAAATATCGCCACTTTCATCACAGACAGAAAGTAAAATACTATTAGCACCACCAAACTGCTTTTCATGTTTTAAATACAGCTGCATATACTCGTGCTGCAGCGGAATATTTTTATTAAATGAGGCATCGAGTTGAATGTGAGTCGCTTTGTAGCCCAGCACTGCCGTAAGCAAGCAAAACAATACAACCACTATCAATCTATGTCGAAACACCATATATTCAAGTTTACTTAATATAGCTTGCATTACTGCCCTACCTCCCAAGCTACTAATCCTTTCTCTGTTGCCATGAACAATTTATCATTCAGCTTTACCGCAGCCATTACAGAGTGGCCACTTTCAAGTTGCGATTGCGTTACCTGTGTACCATATTTGAAAATAAAACCACTATTGGCTAACAAATAAGCTTGTGCTCCTACATGCACAATAGAATTAATTGTCGCTGTTGTGTCAATTGACAATGACTGGAAATCAAGCGTGTCAATATCAGCAACAAAGGCATTCCCTCTTAATCCCGCAACAATAAGCTGGTTACCTGTATGCTGAACAACCGTAAAAAATGATCCAGGGTAAAACTCCTCTAGCCTCTGCCATGATTTTCCATCATCATCGCTGAATGCAACAAGCCCCATTTCACCGACTAAAACCTGTTTGCCTTCTAACAGTAAGAGTCGATTAAAATGTGGCAGGATAAACTGGGTTTCTTCTTCGTAAGCGGCAATATCTTCTTCTTTTAATTGCGCCAAATATTCTTTGTCATCTGGATGTACAAATTCATTAATAAACTTTTTATGCCAGGTTTTACCACCATCATGGGTGCTATAAAACATGCCATATGCGCCAATAGCATAGCCATTCTCTGCGTCTTTAAATTCGATGTCTAAGCACGGCTTACCCATATCAGGTGCATACTGTTGAACTTCCCAATTTCGGCCGTCATCGTGACTGAATAAAATAGTGCCATCATGACCACATGCCCACGATAATTTTGCACTTAATGAGGTAACTGCTGTTAATAATACTTGCACTGGCACACTTGATTGCTGCCATGCGTTACCATCCGAACTTGTTATAATCGCGCCATGTTTACCTACAGCAATTAAACTAGACCCATTGTATGTAATATCAGTAAATAAGGTCTTTTCAGGAGATTGAACTTGAAGTGCGGCCTCTGGTACGGCATAACTATTTGCAGAAATTACAAACAGCATAAATATACTAGCAATGGTTTTTTTAATCATGCTGACTACTCAAAATGCTATATGAACGGCGAGAGTTCGCCTAGATATGAAATGCCAATAGCCCAAGGGCTATTGGCAAAATGGAAGTAACGCTATATTAACGCTTACCTTCGCGACGTAATGCGCTTTGTGTAAACTCATTATCTTGGAACGACTTGCTGAAGTCATACATTTTCTCTTCATTATCTAACCCTATTGCTAGGTAACGACGAGAGTTAAGATCATGATACACATCTAATGTACTCCAATGTGTAGGTACATCGTAGTAGTTTAAACCATGTGCCATAGCAACTCGGTACATTTGATCTCTGTTGTCATAAAGATCGGCAACGTGAATTTGCCAGCTGTCCTCGTCGATGTAGAAAACACGCTTTTTATAAATATGACGCGTTCCATCTTTTAAGTTAGCTTCAACCACCCATACACGGTGCTTTTCATAACGCACATGCTCGGGGTTAACATGACCGGCCATAAGAATGTCTTCATACTTTAGCTTATCACTATGCAACTTATAGCTATTATATGGAATGTACAGTTCTTGTTTGCCTTTCAATGTCCAATTGTAACGGTTTGGTGAGCCGTTAAACATATCAAAGTCATCAGTCGTACGTAGACTATCTGATGCAGTTCCTGGTGCATCGTAAGCAACATTTGGCGCGCGACGAACTCGACGCTGACCCGTGTTATAAGTCCAAGCTTGACGTGGTGTCAAAATTTGGTCCATTGTTTCATGCACAAGCAAAGCTGTACCTGCCAATCTAGCGGGTTGTGTTACTTTTTGCTTAAACTTGAACAGCACGTTAGATTCTCTAAGCTCATCAGGCGTCGCACTTGGATCTGAATATTTAACCAATAACTTTTCATCAAACCCAATAACATTATAAGACCCCGACTCTGTCGGCATCGCCTGTCCACCAAAACGAGCAATAGATAAACCACGATATCTTAATAAATGATTCCAGATTGCTTCTAGGCCATTTTTTGGCACCGGAAACGGGATCCCAATCGCGGTATTTTTAATACCGTTACCACCTTCAATCAGCTCGGCGGTAGATGCATATTTTTTGGTTGCGTCATAAACAAATTGCGGATAAGCAGCCGTTCGACGTGTTTCATACACATTCATTTTAAACGTATCTGGGTAAGTCTCGAAGAGCGAAACTTGACCCGGGCTCAGTAATGACTTGTATTTATCTAAATTTGACTTATCAATCGTAAATAAAACTTTGTCATTTGCAAACGGATCTGGATGATGCATCCCTGGCTTGTAATTAGCTGGAGGCTTCGTGATCCCACCAGACCAAGCTGGGATAGAGCCATCAGCGTTACCTGCTTTTTGCGCACCAATTGGTGTCAGATCTGCGCCTAAACGTGCTACTTCTTCTGCCGACATTTTTGCCATCGCACTTGGTGCTGAAAGCATTGCTATTATTGTAGCGGCGATAAATGTAGGTTTTCTAAACATACTGAAAGCCCTTAAATTGAATACTTAATATTGAAAGATACAAAATCACGGTCTGCAAATGTGTTGGTTGCACCGCCACCCCAGAACGTGTTGTAGCCAAAATCAAATGACCATGCATTTTGATAGTTGAAGTTCATAGTCACACCCAACGATTTACGATCTTCTACAAACAAAAACATTGGATCAGGGGTAATACCATTTACATCATGGGAAAAAACGACTCTTGGCGAGAAGTTAACCCCTGCAAATAAGTTGTTATAATCGCCCTTCGCGATGAGTCGGTAGCCCCATGCTGAAGCTGACGGGAATGGATTAACCTCAGGACCATTAGACACCGCTTGGTGAATAAGATCATAGCTGCGCCCTGTTAAACCTTCAATCGTGCCACTTCTGCCTGTACCTGCAACATTCAAACGCAATTCATCGTAACTCGGCATGTCTTTAATTGTCACACCACCGACTTCACCTACCACTGCCCAGCTATCGGCACCAAGAGTTGGGCCAAACAAGTGAGTTGCAGTAAATTGTAACTGCATTGTATCTTTCAATACGTAGCCTTGTGCGATCTCCCCTGGATTCACATAACTCACCGCATCGCCTTGGCTCAGCTGTGAAAAACCAGCAAAATCGTCTCGACGACCTGCATAAGCTAGCTGCTCAACCATACCGGCATACAGTAACTCTACATCATCAATTTGAAGAGGCTCATCTTGACGGTACGTAAACTCACCAGCAAATGCCGTCTCACCTATCGCCGTATTAAAACTAAGACCGTAAAGCTTAATATCTTCAGGGTACGCAATCTGACCCTGAGTAAACGCTTTTAGATTGGTAATGTTGTCTTCTGTGATGGTATTTTGCGAGATATATTGCAGATCAGCGCCAACCGCAGCGTTTGTAAAATCAGATGCTTTACCTGATATTAATGGACGGCGGCTATGGTAGTTAATGTAATACAGTGCAAATTCAGTGTCATTTAGTTCAGGAGAGTAAATGCCTAAACGTAGACCATACTGACCAGAGTCTTTCGGTTCTACTTTCCCCGCATCTCCTTTGCCTTTTAACGCAACTTTTGTTGGGTACTGTAAATACATATTGCCCAGTAAAGACTGTGCTGACGCGCTGTTTAATACATTTGGATCTGACGTATCTAAACCTTGTAAAGCTAATGCGCCCAACCAGTTAGCCTGTAAATTATTCAATGAATCACTTAAGTGCATTAAATCAATATCAGGGTTTGAAGTGAAGCCTAACTGTATATTCTGGCCATACCCGTTTTCAGACGCAAAATCGTTGGTAGAGAAATAACTACCAGAAGCCGGTAAGCGTGTCTCATGCCACTGGTACTGATAAAAGCCTTCCAGCGTGATATTTTCAGTGATCCCTAACGATGCCCAAAGCATTCCAACCGGAATAAACGCTTCTTTTAATTCAGAGCCAGGCGCTTTCAAGCGGTCAATATCAACAGGGTTAACGTTTATACCATGAGAAATAAGGGTGCTTTCCCCCCAATTCACTACTTGTTGACCTAATCGGACTGATAATGGATTATTGCCACCGTTAAGGTCAAAGTCAGCCCATACAAACGCATCTAACAAGCGAATGTCAGAACACACTTGCTTTTTAGTATCGTCATCCGCGCACGGATCGACTTTTCCTCCTGATACCGGATTACGATATGCGAAATCACCATCTTCCATCGCAAAATCGTAAAAATACATAAAGCGAGAAAAAAAACCGTAATTGTCTTTGGAAATACCAAAGTCATGAGTCCCTTTTATAAGCTGCGAAAATGTATCGCCTGAATCGAAGTTCAAGTTCCCCGCATCACCATTGTTTGAATAGGCGCCTGAATTTGCCCATACCTCCGCAGATGAATAAACAGTATTACCTGTCAATGCGTTGTAACCGTCCCAGTTAAACCTTGGGTGATTACTTTTACCAATATATTGGAAGTCTCGATCCTCAACACGGATACTTTGGCCGTATGAAAAAGTTGAGTCGAAAGTAATCTCAAAGTCACCAACTTCAAAATTTGCAGCGAACAAAGGTGAGCTGCCTAGCGTTAACGCCGCAGCACTAAGACCGAGCATTATTTTGTTTTTAACAAAGAGCGATCTTTTTATCATTATTTCTCCCCCTTAAAGCGGGTTTTTATAATCAAGTTATTGTTTTTTGTTGTCGTAACGATAGAAGCGATTAAGTCAAATTACAAATAGAACGCGTTCAATCGGTGCTTTTTTAACGTTTTAGGCTCTATATTACTCATGGTAAGACGTCCTACCAGATAATATATAACACGTAATTTAAGTTTATAACAAACTCATTTAACAAAAATACAATATTAGTCATAAGAAAACGTCATCACTAAGCTATTTTTTCAAGCGAAATGAATGCACTTTGTTCATCTAAACAGAGCCGAAATCGTCCACGGATCCCTATCGACGATACAAATTTTCTTACATGGATAACCGGAAAGCGAATTCGCTTTCCGCCGTCTTCTACTACCTGAACAAATTTTATGCTGCCATTATAAAAATCTAAGCACTGTTCATAGTCTAAATACATGCTAAAAAAGTACTCTTGCATAACTCAGCTCAGCGCTTTCTCAACTTTTTCATAGAGATCGTCGCTCAAATTCGGTAAGTCTGCCAAACGCTGTAATTGCACCTTCATCGCTTCTTGACGCCTACCATCAAATTTGCGCCAAGACATAAATGGTGTAACCATTCGAGATGCATTTTGTGGGTTTATGGCGTTGAGTTCGATTAATAAATCACCAAGGAGTTGATACCCAGCACCATCCTCTCGGTGAAATTGAGCTGGATTATTTCGAGCAAAACTACCAATTAAGGCGCGAACTCGATTTGGGTTTGATTTATCAAAGCACGGGTGTTCATAAAGCTTGTATAAGGTATCAATGGTATTTTCGTTGTCAGTCGTTGCCTGCAAAGAGAACCACTTATCCATTACTAACAGGTCATGACGCCATTCAGCATCAAACTTATCCATTAGTTTATGAGAGCAATCAAGCTGCGCTGACGTACCAGCCTTCAATGCCCCTAATTTCAACGTCATGTTCTCACTGTCACTTTGTGCACAGATCCAATCCTGTATTTCAGGATCACTGACTAATGCGAGATAATATAAACATATATTCTTCATCGCGCGTGCAGATACACCGTCATGCGATAACTGTCCGTGTTCTTTAGATGCACAGAATGCCGCTTTAAGTTCATCAACTAAATGATTAGCAATATTTTGTTTAAAGTTATGGGTAACTTTCACAAGCGCATCGACAGGCACTACTTCAAACATGGCAGCTAACGCATCAAAGTTTGGTAAAGTCAAAAGTTCAGCCAGTAGAGCAACATCACCTTTGCGCTGGTTCAGAAGCTCTTGAAGCGTGTTAATCAGTGTAGATTGCAGGCTATATGTATTGCCCACATTGAGCTGCTCTACAGCTGTGCAAACTTCTAACGAAAAGGCCTGTTGCATTGCTTCCCAACGTGCATAGTCACTACTTGCGTATTTAATAATATGCAGTAGCTGGTCGAGATGATAGTCATACTTCACAATACACGGGGCTGAGAAGTCCTCTAACAAGACAGGTACCGGCTTTGACTCAACATTTTCAAATACAAATTGATGAGTATCAGTCGTTAAACTTAAAGTTTTAGCAACTTCATGGCCATTACAAATGAGTGGAATTGCCTCCCCAGCGTCGTCTAATAGTTCAATTGCAAACGGAATATGTAGCGGATCAGATACCGGGTCATTTTGTGCATGATGTTGGCTCACATTCACTGAGAATATGTTCGCGTGATCATCATAATGCGTCGTCACGTTTAGTGTAGGAGTACCAATCTGTTCATACCACAATTTAAACTGCTGTAACTCAACGCCACTTGCATCTTGCATTGCACTGACAAAATCATCACATGTCACTGCCTGACCGTCATGCCTGTCAAAATATAGTTTCATCCCTTTTTGAAACCCTTGCTCACCTAGTAAACTATGCATCATTCTAATGACTTCTGCACCTTTGTTGTACACAGTCACTGTATAGAAATTATTCATCTCTATTACTTGTTGCGGCCTAATTGGATGTGCCATTGGGCCTGCATCTTCTGCAAATTGATGTGCTCTCATTGCCATCACTGCATCAATACGGTTTAGTCCCCTAGAGCCAAGGTCACTACTAAACTCTTGATCACGGAATACCGTGAGACCTTCTTTTAGCGATAATTGAAACCAATCTCGGCAGGTTACCCGATTACCAGTCCAATTATGGAAATACTCATGGCCTACAATAGACTCAATGGTATGATAATCTCTATCGGTTGCAGTTTGTTGATTCGCTAAAACACATGCACTGTTAAAGACATTTAACCCTTTGTTTTCCATTGCCCCCATATTGAAAAAATCAACCGCGACGATCATATAAATATCTAAATCGTACTCGAGATCAAATCGACTTTCATCCCATGCCATCGCGCGTTTAAGCGACTCCATAGCATGAGGCGCTTTATTAAGATTGCCTTTATCAACAAATAATGCCAGTTCAACCGAACGACCAGAGCAGGTAATAAACTCATCTTTTAAGACATCAAAATCACCTGCAACCAAGGCAAATAAATAACTGGGTTTTTTAAATGGATCTTGCCACTTGGCAAAATGACGGCCATCGTCAGTCGTTCCTTCATCCACTTTATTACCGTTAGATAATAAGTAAGGAATTGACTTATCCCCAAAAATAGTGACATCGTACGTCGTTAATACATCGGGTCTATCTAAAAAGTACGTTATCTTTCGAAAACCTTCAGCTTCACATTGCGTACAGTAGGCGCCGGCAGACTGATATAAGCCCTCTAACGAGGTGTTCGTACTTGGCGAAATCTCAGTATGGATCTCTAAATCAAACGCACTTGGCAACGCCCTTAGTACTAAAAGCGTGGCTGATTGTTCAAAATCAGTATGCGCAACGCCGTTAACCAGTAACTTGACTAATTTTAGTTCAACGCCATTAAGACTTAACTCTGTTTCACCGCTTTGCGCAATATAATGGGCCTTTGAGATCACCGATGTGGCTGTTGGCTTTAAATCAAATGATAAATCCAAATGAGAGATCTGGTGTGAGGGAGGTTGATAATCTTTCAGATATTTTGCTTGTGGCTTTTCTTGCATATTCATTTCCTTAAAAACGCCCCAATGCAAATTGGGGCGTAACGAATTAAGCTTGCTCTAAATTTTTAGGCTTGATCCTTAGTATTTTGACACCTAAATAGGCATAAATCACGGCTAATAGAGGGTTAATTAAATTAAAGAATGCATACATCGCATAGTCAAACGGGTTAATTAATAAAACGCTTTGCATATAGGCACCACAGGTATTCCAAGGGATCAACGGACTGGTGATAGTCCCCCCATCTTCAAGTGTTCTTGATAGATTTACACTGCGTAATCCACGTTTTTTATATTCATCTTTAAACATGCGCCCTGGCACTACAATAGCAATATATTGATCCGCCGCAACTACATTGGTCCCGATACATGTCGCTATCGTTGAAGCAATTAATGATCCCGTACTTTTGGCTATCTTTAGAATACTACGGACAAATATCTCTAATAATCCCGTTTTTTCCATAATGGCGCCAAACATCAAGGCTGTCATGATCAACCAAGTTGTTGTCAGCATGCTCGCCATGCCACCGCCACTGAGCAGATCATCCATCTTACCGTCACCCGTTGAGATGTTAAACCCTTCATAGAAAGTGGCCCATACGAGTTTAAAGTAGCCTATTAACTCTCCTTGAGAAGCATCAATTTGACTTTGTAATAACTCGCCCTGAAAGAGAATAGCCCATATAGCGCCTACTACAGCACCAATTGATATTGCTGGAAATGCGGGCATTTTCTTAAACGCTAAAACGAGTAGCACTAGCAGCGGTACAAGCATTAATAAATTAATATTAAAGTGACCTTGCAAGATCCCCACAATTTCGTCTATGCGCCCTACGTCAGCACTTACATCAGCATTAAATCCCATAAAAATAAAAATGATCAATGCGATGACAAAGCTCGGAACTGTCGTCCATAGCATATGATGTATATGCTCAAATAAATCAGCACCTGCAACGGCAGGCGCTAAGTTCGTTGTTTCAGATAATGGACTCAGTTTATCACCAAAATAAGCTCCTGAAATTACTGCACCGGCAGTCACTACTTGGTCTAACCCCAAACCTGTGGCCACGCCGAGTAATGCAACACCAATGGTGGCGGCTGTGGTCCAGGAGCTACCAATGCTCATTGCAACGATGCCACAAATTAAACAACTCGCTGCATAAAACCAACTGGGGTTGATGATTTGTAAACCATAATAAATTAATGTCGGCACGGTGCCCGATAATAGCCAAGTACCAATTAATGCACCTACCATCAATAAAATTAAGATAGCACCAAGGGAAATCGTGATCCCTTTGATCATGGCCTCTTCCAGTGTTTTCCATGTATATCCATTCTTTAAACCCACTAATGCTGCGGTAAATGTTGCGAACAGCAATGCTATTTGGTTGGGGCCGGAAGATGAATTATCGCCATATAGATATACAGCAGCTCCTAATAAGCTGACAAGAACCACTATTGGCGTCAATGCATCCAATAGTGATGGTACTTTTTGTTGTTTCAAATTGAGCACTCCTCTGCATAGCTAATGCTAATGCTTATTCTTATTTTTTCTAGTCCCTAGACGAGACCCTTGTTGCCATATTTGCAGGTCGCAAATTAAATTGTCAGCATAATAACAAATTCACTGTTAAATACGTAACAAAAAAGGCGCCTAAGCGCCTTTGTATCTATATAGGGGTCGACTTAAAGGTCGTTTTTCGCCAACCGACCGAACGAAATCAAATCTTGTGTGATCAACGCCGCTTCTTCAAGATACGGGTCAAGCTCACTAATCACATCTGGTACGTCGTCTAAATCTTTAATTGCTTCCAACCCTAAGCGTTTTAATCGCGCATTTGTTCTCACTAACGCTCTTTGCTCCGACTCTTCACGTTCTTTTAAGCGTTCAGACTCCATCAAAGAAATTTTCTTATCATCTTTTTGTGCTTTATAACGAGCAATATCGTCATAGACATAATTGAATTCAGGCTCTGTTTGCATACGAGAAACATGCTTCGAATCCACATATTTAACTACTGGCGTAAGATTATCTAAACTATTATATGTTGCACGTTTGATGCTATCCCAAGGTAACGCATTGTCTTCTTGGCTTTCGCCCCACTCTTGAGGCTCAATAGCTGATGGCAACATAACATCTGGGATCACGCCTTTGTGTTGGGTACTTCCACCATTAATACGATAAAACTTTGCAATTGTGTATGTCACGCTTCCTAACGGGTTGCTGAATAAATCTAGTGTTTTTCCAAGCCCACGATGTTGTTGAACGGTGCCTTTACCAAAGGTTTGTTCACCTATTACAACACCACGCCCGTAATCTTGAATTGCCGCCGCAAATATTTCTGAAGCCGATGCGCTATATCTATCAACGAGCACTGTCATAGGTCCATCATAAAATGTGATCCCATCTCTGTCTTTTTGCGCTTCAACACGGTTATACAAGGTGTGAATTTGGACTACAGGACCTTTATCAATAAACAAGCCTGTCAGTTGCGTCGCTTCGTAAAGTGAACCACCGCCATTTTGACGAAGGTCAATCACGATGCCATCGACTTCTTGTTCCTTCAGTTTTGTGATCTCAACTTTAACGTCTTTTGAAAGGTTATTGTAAAAACTTGGAATTTCTATTACACCAATCTTACTCGTCAAGTCTGAATATTTAGCTTCGAATACTTCTGATTTAACTGCACGGTCTTCAAGGCGAATTTTATCACGTGTTATTTCAACAACCTTTGGCGTACCATGCGCATCTGAGCCTTTTAAATATTGTAATCTTACTTTAGTCCCTTTTGGGCCTTTAATTAAGTCAACAACATCGTCTAAACGCCAGCCAATAACATCGACGAATTCTTTGTTATCTTGGGCCACACCCACTATTTTATCGTCAGCTTTGATCCGCTCAGACTTATCTGCTGGTCCACCCGGTACCAAAGACCGGATCACCGTATAATCTTCATCGTACCCTAGTACAGCACCAATGCCTTCAAGCTCTAGGTCCATATCCATTTTAAACTGTTCAGCTCGACGTGGAGAAAGGTAAGAGGTGTGAGCTTCAACACTGCGCGCAAATGCATTCATCATTACTTGGAAAGCATCTTCACTGTTAGTTTGTACCAATCGTTTTTGCGTATTTTTATATCTTTTTGTTAGGATCTTTTTTATATCTGCCCAATCTTTACCTGTGAGCTTTAATCGTAATGCATCTGACTTCACTCTCTGACGCCAATATTCATCAAGTTCATCTTGGCTCGTGGCAAAAGGAAGGTCTTCTCTATCGTAATAAAAAGCATCAGGCTTATCGAACGTGATTTCAGTATCCAATAAGTCAATTGCAAACTGAAAACGCTCGTAACGACGCTTCATGCTCATATTGAACATTTCAAACGCAAAATCCAGCTTTCCAGCTTTTAGGGCA
Organism: Pseudoalteromonas sp. MSK9-3; assembly: GCF_003590335.1. Classification (GTDB taxonomy): domain Bacteria; phylum Pseudomonadota; class Gammaproteobacteria; order Enterobacterales; family Alteromonadaceae; genus Pseudoalteromonas. Next base: position 303,947 of record NZ_MIET01000011.1, read on the forward strand.
TCGTCAAATTGAAGACGATATTTTTTGTAAGCTTCGATGTCGCTCTGTAAAAATAGTGACTTTGTGTAATCTAAAGATTCTACATAGCGATCAAATATTTCTTCTGCCAAAGCGTCATCGAGCTTAAAACGTTTATAGTGTTGGCGAGTAAATAAGTTGGTCACCCTTTTGCTTGCCGTTGTATGTTGAATTTCCGGTTTTAAATCCGGTATGTCTTTTTCCGTCACCGAATCAGGTGAGGCGATCGATACGCTTGATAAAAGCGCCGCTACAACGGGAATGAGTGTCAACTTTTTACTCATACACAACTCCTTAAACTATGTACAGGCTATCTACTTTGGTTTTTACTTGCATACCAGTTACTAATTCTACGTGAACATCATCTTTGTTCACTTCAGTAATTGTTGCATTAACCAAAGCTTGTCCTAATTTAACTTTAACTTTGTTATTAACCTTGACCTCGTTCGCTGGCAATGGTTCAACTTTACCTGGGTTTCTTTTTGCTTGCTGTGAAGCAGGCTTTTTATTAACTCGGGTATTTTTATCACCAGAACGAGGATGTGCAGGGCCTTTCTTTTTGAAAGACTTATTATCACCATCTTGACGAGGACGCTGTGTCTTCTTGCGCTTAGCCATTTTAGCTCGGCTTTCTTCAAGGGCTTTTTGCGCGTGCTCTACGTGCTCTTGCTCAACCTTTTCAGCGTCTTTTCCATCAAGATCGATACGGAATTCGTTTTTAGTAACCGCTTCCAAATAGCGCCAGTTTGACGTGTATTTACGCAATGCTTGACGTACTTGAGTCTTGCTTACCTTTTCAGAACCTTCAATACGCTCAGCAATATCTTTAAAGATACCGACTTTAAGCGGCTTGATGCCCTCTTTTTGTTTAAAACACTGAGGAAACTCTGAATATAAAAAATCCAGAACCTCATTAATATCTTTTAGCTTGTTTGTGGCTTCCATTTTTAAACCTATTTGTTATACCTTTTCATCTAATGATGAATGGATATAGTGTATTACCCAGTCAGTTAACTCTTCAAATTCAACTTCTATTAAAGCTAAATCACCACGAAGATGTTCCCATATACCGTTGATTATATTGTCGATGCTCTCACAATCGAGATCATCTGGTAAAAGTTGCCAAGCAAAATGAATTAACTCATTTAAAGTCTCGGTAACTTGCTCTTCTTCCCCTTCCCAATCGCCTACGTCGGCAATCGCGAAAAGGTAATCTTGCACGTTGACTAAATCTTTCATTATAAAGTAGCCTCAAAGCACTTTACTAACGCTTCTAGTCCTATTTGGTCTTGCTTGTCAAACCTTGCCAAGCTTGGGCTATCAATATCTAAAACAGCAAATAAGCGACCATCTTTTATTACTGGGATCACAATTTCAGAATTTGACGCTGCATCACAAGCAATATGCCCTGCGAATGCATGCACATCATCGACCAATTGAGTTTCTAATGATTGTGCAGCGGTCCCGCATACACCTTTACCTACAGGAATACGTATACAAGCAGGGTTGCCTTGGAAAGGTCCTAGTACGAGCTCTTGTGGTGTATCTATAAGATAAAATCCGGCCCAATTAATGTCGTCTAAAGACGTAAATAAAAGTGCACTGATATTCGCCATATTTGCGATTACATTACGTTCATCACAAATTAAAGAATTGGCTTGGTTTACAAGTGTCTGATAAAAATCTTGCTTCTGCATCTACTTAATATCACAGTTACGTCATACAAAAGCTTAAGGTACTCTTTCATGCTATTAATTGAAACCTTTTCTGCAGAAAAAGTATTAAATATCTGTAAATCTCAGCCCGGTTGATTAAATTACCAGCAGTCAGTTAAGCAAAGCGCCGTAAGCCAAATAGAAACAGTCCAGCAGCTAAAGCAGCCATGACTGTATTGACGACAAACCCAGCCCCAGAACTCGCTGCCAGCAAATAACTAAATACCGCACCACCGAGCATTCCCAGAGTAAGCACGGCCGAGTATTGAACCTTATTATATTTATGCATCAGCAAATACCCTGGCACAACAAAAGCAGCCATCGCCAATCCGACAATATGTGCATTAGCAATTGCACTCATCAGTAATCCAACAAACACTGACCACATGGGTTGTTCTAATGACACTCCATAATATAGCCCTAAAACAGACCCTATAATGATTGGCGATAATAACGACATACCAATACTCTTGATCAATAAAGGCTTCATATATTTAATCCAGCTATTACAACAATGTAGTCACATTGAAGCATTAGCCAGCAAAAGCCAGTCGACTTTAGTCGCATTGGCGCAACCCAGATAAAATTTGAACAAAAAAAAGCCGCTTAAAAAGCGGCTTTGATATTCATTTAAGAATAATGGCGGAGAGATAGGGATTTGAACCCTAGAAGGGCTACAAACCCTTGCCGGTTTTCAAGACCGGTGCTTTCGACCACTCAGCCATCTCTCCGAAAACGTGCGCTAACTATTAAAGTTAGTAATAAATGGCGGAGAGATAGGGATTTGAACCCTAGAAGGGCTACAAACCCTTGCCGGTTTTCAAGACCGGTGCTTTCGACCACTCAGCCATCTCTCCGAATACTGCGCTAACTATTTAAAGTTAGAAATAAATGGCGGAGAGATAGGGATTTGAACCCTAGAAGGGCTACAAACCCTTGCCGGTTTTCAAGACCGGTGCTTTCGACCACTCAGCCATCTCTCCGAAATTTTTACTGCTAAGACTTGTAAATAGCTTCTACAAGTCTTATATAAATTAGTGGCGGAGAGATAGGGATTTGAACCCTAGAAGGGCTACAAACCCTTGCCGGTTTTCAAGACCGGTGCTTTCGACCACTCAGCCATCTCTCCGCAGCGGGGCGAATATTAGATAATCCCTTTGGCAATGTGAAGCTTTTTTTTAAAAAAAACGTTTAAGTGCTTAAAAAACGGCTCATTCGTTCAAACATAAAGCAACAAGGGCCAATGTAAGGAACTTTTTATTTTATTGAGACTCTATTTGATCGACAAAGTTTGCCCAACCATATAAGTCTTGGTAACCTTAGTACAGTTTAATTATCGGAACATTGTTTCACTTAAGGAGTTTAACATGGCGTTCAATCACTCATATGGCACAGCTCAACCAGCTATGTCGACAATCGAAACTAATAAGGTACTTAAAAACACGTACTTCCTATTAGCTATGACGCTTGCTTTTAGCGCTGTTACTGCGGCTATTTCAATGACAATGGCTTTACCTCGTTTTACTGGTATCGTTTGTTCATTGATTGGTTTAGGTCTTATTTTTGTTATTCAGAAAAAAGCTAATTCGTCGTCTGCAATTGGTCTAGTGTTCTTATTTACCGGTATTATGGGTTTTGGATTAGGCCCGCTACTTAACCACTATGCTGCTATGCCAAATGGTACATTGTTGATTATGCAAGCGCTGGGTTCGACAGCCCTGATCTTCTTCGGCTTGTCAGCTTATGCACTAACCACTAAAAAAGACTTCTCATTTATGGGTGGCTTTTTAACGGTTGGTTTATTCGTTGTTATTATTTCAAGCATCGTGAATATATTCATCGGTAGTAGCATAGCATTTATGGCGATCAATGCAGCCGTAGTATTACTGATGTCTGGTTTGATCTTGTATGATACAAGCCGTATCGTAAACGGTGGTGAGACTAACTACGTTATGGCAACCGTTGGCTTATACCTAAATATCTATAACCTATTCACATCATTGCTAGCCCTTTTAGGCTTAAATGATGACTAACCAGTTAGTTCTGGTAAACTAAGCCCCATTGTTGGGGCTTTTTTATGGGCTAGTTTTGAGTAAATTTGTACTCTCTTTACATTCAGGTGTATCTGATCACCTTACATTACATAACCTATCTCGTTTTGCACATGCAGCTTTATCTCAAGGTCATGAGATCCCCTGCATTTTTTTGTACCAAGACGGTGTTTATCATGCCTCTCAAAGCCTACAATTGGCCAGTGATGAGTTGAATGTGTCCGCAATATGGCAGTCACTATCAGACGAAGGGATCTCACTTATCTTATGTGTTACCGCAGCAGAAAAACGCGGTATAGATACCAAGAACACGGGAATATTCAAGGTCGCTGGACTTGCTGAATTTGCCATGCTCAGCGCTCAATCAGACAAATGGGTGCAATTTAAATGAAAAATATTATGGTCATTAGCAGCCACAGTCCGTTTGATAATATGCACACTCGAGACGCTTTAGATATGGCCCTTATTTTTGCCGCCATTGATCAAAATGTTAGTTGGCTTTTTCAAGGCTCAGCTGTACTGGCACTAAAATCTGATCAGGCACCACAGGAAATGGGAATAAAAAACTTTTTAAAGTCTATCAAAATGCTCGAAATATATGACATAGACCAAGTTTATGTTTGCCAATCAGCGCTCGATTTATATCAGCTAACACTGGCGGAGTTGAGCATTGATGTTCACATTGTTAACACTGAGCAACAGCGTCAGTTAATCGCTCAACAAGACCAAATAGTGACGTTATAAAAATGAACACATTACATATTTTCTCAAAGCCACTTAGCACATTTAGCACATTTCGCAGTGTCACTGTCACGTCGTTAATTAGTGATTCAGATGGTATCTTATTAATGGGTGAGGCTTGCTTTGACCAAGCTAGCTATCAAAACTTAGCGAGTCAACAATATGTGTTGTCTCATTGCCTAGTTGCGAGAGGTATTACTGCACATCCATCATTTTCTTCTATCAGCGATGTTGAATGGGTAACGCTCATCGACAACGCAAAAAAATCAATTACTTGGTAACTATGTTAGAAATAAATAATCAAATCATTGAAACAGATAAACAAGGCTATTTACTCGACCATACTCTGTGGTCACGTGAGCTGGCCCCCATAATTGCTGAGCAAGAAAATATCACGCTGAGTGATGCGCATTGGGAAGTGATCACTTTTGTGAGAAACTTCTATGAAGAATACAACACCAGTCCAGCAATTAGAATGCTAGTAAAGGCCATGGCAAAAGCCCTCGGCGAAGACAAGGGAAACAGCATCTACTTATACAAGCTATTCCCAAAAGGCCCCGCTAAACAGGCAACTAAAATAGCGGGTCTGCCAAAACCTGCACGCTGTATTTAATTTTTGATAGGTTAATAACGAAATGGGTTAACGTTCTCACGTGCAAAATTAGTTGCACAACGACAAAAACCCAAAATAGGTCAGGCAAAATAAAAAGGCGCTATTTCAGCGCCTTTAATAATCTTAATTTTGTCTTGTCCTGAAATGTGTTTACACATATAGGACTTATTTTATGAAGAGCACTAAAACTAAAGGCATTAAGCGTACTCAACGAGACTATACATTAGGCTTTAAATGAGCTAGTAGAAAAAGGCGAATTCACGTATAAGCAAGCGCAAAGTCATTACAGCATTCAAGGTCGTAGTACCGTTCTGGTATGGCTGCGAAAACATGGTAAATTAGATTGGTCTAAATCAACTTATATAACCGACATGCCTAAATCGAAAGAAACCCCAGCACAAAAAATTAAACGTTTAGAGCGTGAGATAGAAGACTTACGCCTAAAGGATTTAATCAAAGATGAAATGATTAATATAATGGATGAAGAATATGGAGCGGGCTTGCGAAAAAAGTACATATCCGAGCTATCACGCGCACAAAAGAAAAACAGCAAGTAAAACTTGCTTCGTTATGCCGTGCATATGGCATAACGCGACAAGGTTACTATCAAGCTATACGCAGGATAGGTGCTCGGAATAAAGCATTGGAGCCAGTCAAGGAATTAGTGATGTATTGGAGGCAATTCATGCCTCGTATTGGTGGGAAGAAACTTTACCTGATGATAAAGCCAGAACTGCAAGAGCGTGGTATTAAACTAGGCCGTGATTGTTTTTTTGATTATTTGAGAGAGCATGACTTTCTTGTAAAACCAAAGAAAAATTATACTAAAACAACAAATAGTAACCATTGGATGCGCAAGCATCCCAATTTACTAAAAGAATACACGCCTACAGTGGCCGAGGAAGTCTTCGTTAGTGACATTACCTACGTAAATTCAGCGCAAGGCGTACATTACCTATCGTTAGTCACTGATGCTTATAGTCGAAAAATAATGGGTTATGAGCTGAGTGATGAAATGAAAGCAACCGATGTAGTCAAAGCATTGGAAATGACGATTAAGCAACGCGTATATAAACGTAATGCCATTCATCACTCAGATAGAGGTTTACAGTATTGCTCTGAAGTATATCAAAATACGCTATTAAAAGAGGGGATTAGGCCATCGATGACCGATGGGTATGACTGTTATCAAAACGCATTAGCAGAGCGTATTAACGGGATATTAAAGCAAGAGTTTCTATTGTATAAATGTTGCAACATCGCAGAGTTAAAACAGCTCGTTGAAGAATCGATATTTATATACAATGAAATACGACCGCACTTAAGTTTGGATATGAAAACACCAAATCAAGTGCATAAAAAAGACCTGGCGCTTTCGCACCAAGTCTTTCATTAAAACCGTCAACCTATTTCAGGACGGGACATTTACATTACTTTATATAAATTATTTTGTATAAGCACGTGGTAGCTTTGAGTCTGTTGTATAACGGTCTCGTAGCTTATCGTGACGAGATTTAGTGCTAACCTCTTCACCATTGATCCACATCTTTTGGACATGAGTACTTATCTCAAATGGGTCTGCACTCCAAAGAACGAGATCTGCACGCTGTCCTTTGGCTATTGTGCCACCTTCAATGCCAAAGCTATCGGCTACGTTAGCCGTTAGGGCTTTAAGCGCGCCTTCATGGCTCATACCATTTGAAACAGCAATACCCGCGTCAAAGCGCAGTTGGTAAACATTATGGCTACCATCACCACCGATAGACAATATCACTTTAACACCCGCTTTTTCTAACACACCTGCTGTTTCTAAACTTGCATGCAATGAATCAAAATCAGACGGTAAATTAGACACAGCGCTTACAATAACGGGGATCTGGGCATCTGCCAATTGCGTCTTGACTAACTGGGCATCTTCGCCTCCCCAAATAATAACATTAATATCAAATTGCTCTTTGATTTTAATGATCTCTAGGATGTCTGAAGCACGGGTCAAATGTGTCACTATCGGCATTTTCCCATCAAGAATTTGCGTCAATACTTGCTCTTCTAAAGACGGCTTTTTAGCCTTTTTGTCTTTTTTGTCATCTTTTTCAGCAAGCGATTGCTGATGCCCTTCTAGCTTGTCTACCAGTTGTTTATAAGATAACGCGCGAGAACCATCGCTTTTAGCCCCTAAATGCACAACGAGTGCAGAGTGCTTATCAGTGACGCTGCCAAACTTTCCACTTAAGTCAGCAACAAATGCCAAGCCAGCAAAAATACTATCGCCACCATGTGGTACTGTCACATTTTGTGTTACACCACCCTTACGTGCATAAGGGATCAATGAAGAACGAGGGTTAAATGCCGAGCTAGTATCAAAGTCAATACCCGCTTTATCATCACCCGCATCACGAGAACGTGATACCGCGCCTACTTCAACCAGCCCTAATTGGTTCATAGAACCAATAAAGCCCGCAGTGAGAACTTGGTCTTTTGCATCAATGGTCACATCAGCCGCTACACTTGCAGGGTTAATCGCTGTGATTTTGCCATTTTCAATAACAACCGTCGCATCTTTCAAAATGCCTTGTTCTGTTGATGTATGAACCGTTGCATTAGTGATTGCTGTAACTTGAGCAAATGCCGAAGAACTCACTAGTAACGCACCGGTAATTAAAGATACTTTAAATTTAGTCATGGTGTGCACTCCTATCTTTGGCCAAGCATGAAATCACTCACTGCTTGATACTTTTCATCATTTCTATCATAAACCTTAGCGCCATCAACATAGACTGTTTCTGCTTTCGCATACACGCTAAACGGGTTTTTATCCCAAATGACAACATCAGCTTGTTTACCCTGACTCAATGAGCCGGTTTCTTTTTCAACACCTAAAGATTTAGCGGCGTTATACGTGATCCACTTAATTGCATCTTGCTCTTTTAACGCAAACCCGTTTTGATTCGCCGTATGCATTATTTTCGACGCTTCATGATTTAAACGCTGGATAGTCGTATCAGAATCTGAATGAACCACAGCACATGAGTTCTTAACTGCATCAACAATCGCTACGTTTTCTAGAACCATGTCATAGGCTTCCATTTTAAAGCCCCACCAATCTGGCCATAGCGCTGCACAATTGCCATTTTCTGCCAGTAAATCGGCTATTTTATACGCTTCAATACCATGGTGGAATGTGCCTGCGTGATAATTAAACTCTTTCGCTAAATCAATCATCATTGCCATTTCCTCTGCTTTATAACAGTGGTTATGGATCATGACTTCTCCATCTAATACGCCACGTAACGTGTCGTATTTAATGTCACGTTTTGGCGCATCAGGGTTCAATCCTGCTGCATGTGCGGCATCATACTGCTCCCATGCTGACTTATATTCGCTAGCCTCAATCCAAGCTTGACGATACCCAGCCATATTCCCCATCCGTGTTTGAGGCGCAATTTTATTAGAGCCATATACACGTTTCGGGTTCTCACCACAGGCCATTTTCAAACCGTAAGGTGCATTAGGGAACTTCATAGCTTGCATGGTATGGGCTGGCACGTTTTTCAACGTAACAGCACGCCCACCAAATAAATTTGCCGAACCGGGTAAAATTTGTAATGTTGTGATCCCGCCTTCACGTGCACGATTAAAGCCTGGATCTTGTGGCCATACTGAATGCTCAACCCATACTTCTGCGGTATTAGGGCTCGTCATTTCATTACCATCTTGATGAGATTCCACAGACGGACTTGGGTAGGCGCCTAAATGAGAATGAACGTCAATAATACCAGGTGTTACCCATTTACCTTGGGCATCAATAGTATTGTCTGCATTCACATTTAAATCTTTGCCAACTTGTGCAATTTTACCATCGACAATAAATACATCTGCTTGCTCTAATCTTTCACCAGTACCAGTTAACACTGTAGCATTAGTGATTAAAGTAGAACTATTATCAAACACTGTATAAGTGCTTGGATAAGGGTTTTTGTTAATCTTGACGTGATCTTTTTGCGGGCCTTGGTCTTGACAGCCCGCCAGTGCAGCACCAAGCGCTAACACTAATACGGAGGGAGCAAATTTTTGCATTGTTGTCATCTCTTCTGTTTTTTTTCACTGTAACTAATATAGCGTTAAAAGGCGATTTAAATACCTTAAAACGCAATATTACACGATGAATATCATCGTTTTCCTATACTATTGTGCTATGTAATCTTCATATAATTTAGCAAGCGCCCCTTCGAGATCAAGTTCAGGGTAACGTTTTAACAGCTGTGTACTCGCCCTTGCGACAAAATCAGAGTTTTGTTTGTGTTGCTTTGCAAATTCTTTTATTCGATCGAGTGAAAGCGCCGCCTCTGTTGGTTTTTTAAAACGATGCATATACTTACTTAATGCTTTATCAAAATCGCCTTCACATTCTTCTACCAGTAAGGTATAAAATTTACCTTTTTGTAAGGCGTAGTTCGAGTAGCAATGCTCTAGAGCCGCTTTAAAACTGTCGAAACACTGTTCCCCCACAAAAAACTCAGAACGAGCATGTGGGGTAGCAACTGACGCTCCTGCAACTTCTAACGTGTAATTTGGAAAATCGAGTCGGTCTTGAGTTTCTTTTCCTAGCCGCATACCCGCTGCGATACTGGTATGAAACTCTGGGCTCATTTGGCTTAACTCATCTTGCTCCCAGACATGAAAGACCCTCACCGCTTGGGCATATTTTTGAGCAAGTTTACGTTTGAGCTTTTTCGCCCTATCTAATAACAGCAAATCTCTTTCATTTGCAAGTAACGCATTACATTCATAACAGCTCGGAACGGCTATAAAATCTGCAGTTTCAGAAAACTCAATCACCAGTTCACAATGGCTTAATGGAGGACAAAAATCAGTATCTGTGGCTTCGCAACCACAGTAATAGCATAGTTGATTAAACTGTATAGATTTTGCTAGTGCCTTTTGATAATACTTTGACAGGCTTTTGAATTGTTTTGACATAAATTTACATTACACAGTTATAGATTTTAAAATTATGATACAGCAAGGAAACTTTACTGATAACACAATGTAAAAATGCAGAGTTTATAAAAAAAATACGCTAAATGTGTCTATCGACAGCCTAAAAATTTCATACTAATCAATAGCTAATAAAACAGTATTCATACTCACATAATTGGTTACACTCTGTCGATATTGCTTTACAGCATTTAGAGAGATAGCAGGTAATACTTAGTAGTGTATTCACACACCACAATAAATGGAGCATGATAATGAACACATTAACCGTATTAACCAGTGCAGTAATTCTATTGACCGCTGCAACGTCTTCAGCCAACGAATTTGTTGCCGCCGACACATCGGTTGCGACTCAGCTTTGTATGGCCGTTGCTTCCAATCACAAGCTTACTCTGCGCAAAGAGATACGAGAGCATAATATCAGCAGACCCGTCTTAGCCAATCGGCTAGCCTGTAACGATATGCCAATAAGTACTTTTGCGTCTCGTTATAATTTGGAAAACTCTGCAAACTTCCTCAATATCAATACAGCAACGAGCACACATATTAAGGACCTGTCTGTTTCTATCTCTGACAGCGCTGCGCCAATCACTGTATCTGGGTCAAAATAAATGTATATCTCTGAGCCATTAATGCGCTTTGATATTTCCTAGCGCATTAATATTTTTAGGCCGTTTAAGGTAAATTGACGAGCGCAGCGGCTAACCCAAACACTCCTCCAAACACCCCACCCCAAACAACGAGCCACCCCAAGTGCGTTTTAATCATATTTTGAATAATATCTTTAACCATTGTTGGTGTGAGTTCATCTAAACGATGATCAACGGCTTGTTCTATCGTGTCATGAATAGACGAGGCATTCCCCCCGATTAACTCGTTGACCATCAGCGCTTTAAACTTAGGCTCTTGGGTAATATCAATGAGTGTATATTGCATTTTTTCAACGAAAGAGCTGCGCATTGGTTGTAACGCTTCGCTACCTCCAAACATAGTCAGCATAGGTCCAAACTGCGAAGACTCAATAACCCCAACTAATGTGTCAAACGCAGGATCTAAGTCAACTTTTTTGATCACTGGTGTCAAATCTAAGTTCTCTTGTTGGCTCTGTAGCAAATGACTAACTTTGTCTTTGTGAAAAAACTCTTCTAAAATCAGTTTTCTAATCGAACTTTTAAACTCTTTAAATTTTAGTGTGATCACGCCTGAACCATATAAAAATGGTACTTTTTCAAATAACATATGAATAGCAACTAAGTTTGTCACCGCACCTGACAACGCAAAAATGCCAATTGAGAAAATAATTGCATGTCCACTTACATATCCCACTAACACACATAACGTCGCAACAATATTTGTAATTAAACTTTTATTCATTGATACACCTTATATATTTCACCGCGGCATTTTATACGGTTGAATAAAAAAAATATACGTTTGTTAAGCGTTAAAACCACCACACTATGCACTTATTCTCATACCAACATACTGGCAACCTAATATTAGGGGTAAAAAAAGCGACTATTCATTTGAGTTCTATCCGTTTTCATCCATAGTTTGTTTAACCAGTTGTCGTTTTCAGGTAATGTGTCATATGTGGAATATGGTTAATCAACAAATATCAAGCGCACTGCACAGTGATTTTGAGTTCACAGACAAAAAGCAATTAGCCTCTCATAACAAAGAGAAGTTGTATAAAATCTGTGATGATAAGCATGCCTATCTCGTGAAAGTTGACCGACTTACCGCCTTAGAAAGATTTGAAGCGCAAGCACATTCATTAGACCTTTTAACCCGTGATAGTGACTTTATGATAGGGGACACGATTACCATAGGGAGTAGCTTAGACTTTAGCTTTATGGTTTTGGAGTGGTTAGATACAGAACAAAGTACGCCTAATTGGCACAATTGCGGCGCGTTACTTGCCAAAATGCACCAGCGCCATGAGCAAGAGATGTTCGGCTTAGAGCACGATAACTATATTCAGCAAGTACTCCAGCCAAATCAATGGCACAAAAAGTGGGAAACATTCTTTGCTGAAGATCGTATTGGTTGGCAGCTCCAACTATTAGCAGAAAAAGGCATTATGCTCGTTAACATCGATGAATTTGTCGCACTTATAAAAACACTGCTGCCTCACCATGTACAACCTTCCCTATTACATGGCCATTTCTGGTCAGGCAATATCGCATTTAACCAAGACAAACCCTGTCTATTCAACCCTGCATGCTATTACGGCGATAGCGAAGTAGATATTGCCATGGCAGAGCTTTATACCCCGCTGCCTGAAGCCTTTTACACCGGCTACAATACGGTCAAACCTGCAAAACAAGAGCGTACCTTACAAAAAGCGATCTATCAGCTTTACCCTATTCTTTTAAGTGCAAACTTATTCGCAGGTGATTACCTTTATCAAGCTAAAGAGCGTATTCAAGAGATATTAAAATAGTCATAATAAATCTGTCATACTGGCATTTGGTGCTATATTTAGATTAGTGCAATAGTTAGGTTAATAAGACCTAATGGAGAGCCAGATGAAAACTGTGTATGACCAAAGAATTAGCTGTCCACACTGTGGGCACCATATATTTGTAAGCCTTGATACCAGCGAAGGCGATCAAGACTTTTACGAGGATTGCGCCGCATGCTGTAACCCTATCCACTTAAATATGCATATAGATAGAGCATTCAATAAGCTTGAGTTACATGTAGATAGTGACGACGAACAAATATTCTGAATTTAAGTCAGAAGGAATACTGCACTTTTAGGCAACTTGGGTACTTTTACGTAAATACCCTTCTACTGTATTAACTATCGTATACGTTTGTTGGTCAACCTCAATATTGAGTAAATCTCCAGCCATTACGCGCCCTAGATTTGTAATAACCAAAGTTTCAGGAATGAGATGCAGCCAAAAACCGTGTTCATCCATTTCCCCTACCGTTAAACTCGCGCCATTTATCGTGATAAACCCTTTATAAAGCACAAATTTAAGCCACTCAATTGGTAAACTTAAATGCATTTTGCAATTATCGTGATCTTTCACCACTGAGACAACTTCTGCCGCACAATGAATATGTCCCGACACAATATGGCCGCCGATCTCGGTACCAAATGTTAACGAGCGCTCAAAGTTAACCTTAGAGCCACGTTGTAATAATCCCAAATTTGTTAATTTTAATGACTCATCAATCACATCGAAGTACACTTGCCCAACAACATCTTGAGGGTTTACCTCATAACGTACGACCGTTAAACAACATCCGTTAATTGCAATGCTTGCACCTATATCTAAATGCTGTAAATAGCTGCTTGCAACCGATAGAACCAGCCTTAACACTCCTTCTGATTTATTGCACGAAATAACCGTTGCTTGAGTTTGAACAATACCTGTGAACATGAAAGACCTTGATGAATGATAATACCAATAATGATACCTCATTGCGCCTCATGGCTAAAGGTATTGGCTATATTCAATGAATGATTAATCTCTGGCTTTATAGTGACGGTATGATTAATATTGGGTTTTTACCCATGCAGTGTGATTATGAAGTTCAGTTATTGGGAAGCCAAGCGCTTACTCCAACTTGCCACCCCCGTATTTTTAGCACAAATCATGTTGGTCCTCATGTCTGTCGTCGATACGATTATGGCGGGCCAAGTCAGTACCAATGATCTTGCTGCCTTATCAATTGCTACCGGCATCTGGAACCCGCTCGTCTTCTCATTACAAGGAATTTTGTTAGCCTTGACGGGCATTGTCGCCCATTGTTTTGGCGCCAATGATGAAAAAGGGATAAAACAGTATTTTCAACAAAGCCTCTACCTTTGTTTATTACTGTCTTCGCTTGGTTTCATCGTTGCTCAGTTCACACCAGCGGTATTTTTAAATCTAGGCACGACACCCGAAATTACCGATTTGGCACAAGGCTATATCGATTTCGTCAAATGGGGCATACTCGGTTTTTTATTATTCTCTGTATATCGAAATGTTACAGAAGGAATAGGCCTAACAAAACCGGCTTTCTACATCAGTATCATCGGGCTTGGTATCAATGTAGTCGCAAACTATATTTTCATTTATGGAAAATTAGGGATGCCTGCGCTTGGTAGTGCAGGATGCGGGCTAGCTACCGCATTGGTATTTTGGGCAATGGCCTTAGCGCAAATTATATATAGTTTTAACAGTAAAAAAGTCAAAGGGAAATGGCTACTCCAAAGCTTAAAATTACCGAACCTCCATCTTATGGGCTATATCGCCAAATTGGGGCTGCCTATTTGCTTAGCGACTTTTTTTGAAGTTACCTTATTTGCCTGTATTCCATTGTTCATCGCAGACTTAGGCGCGATTGCTGTATCAGGACATCAAGTCGCGGCAAGTGTAACCACCATCCTATTTATGATGCCTCTGAGCTTATCAATGGCAATTGCCATTCGGATTGGTAACCTGTCTGGGCAACAAGCCAATACTCAATTAGAAACGGCAATTTCTACCAGCTTATTCCTTGCTGTTATGATTGCTGCTTTTGTCGCTCTAGTTACATTTTTAGGCCGTGACGCTATCGTGTTGCTGTATACCAAAGATGAGCAGGTCGCGTTACTCGCATCAAGTATTATTATACTTGCATGTGTTTATCAGCTCCCTGACGCATTACAAGTTGCTGCCAATGGTGTACTTAGGGGGCTAAAATATACTAAACCGATCACAGGTATCACATTTTTCTCATACTGGATCATCGGTTTTAGTTTGGGCTACGTATTAACTAAAACAGATATAATCACTCCCGCTATGGGCCCCAAAGGTTTTTGGGTTGGGATCATCGTCGGGCTCAGTGTTGCTTCTGTGTTGTTATTAGTCAGTGTAAGGAATCGTCTTGTTAAAATTAACATTACTTAGTATATGCATAGTCTATATTGCTGGTTGCTCGCCACAGCCCAGCAATACTTACATTGAATATCAACAGCGGCTAAGCTCTGTGGTGGACAAAGTTGCGCTAAACAACGAAGAACTACAACAACTGCCTCACCCTAATGTCGACAAGCCTTCTTCCGAAGTCAGTCTATCAATCATAGAATTTGCCAGTATAAACCACTGTAAACTGAGCCAAATAATCGCAAAAAAAAATAATCAATTGGGCAAAGTACAGCCTGCAAGCGAAGCGCTTAAATATAACATTGAGTTTGTGCAACATGTGCAAAACTGCCTTGATGATCCGCAAACTCACGATACGGCAATAAAAAACAAACTCATTGCAGTAAAAAAAGAAAAGCAGCTACAATTTGCGCAATCTTTTGAACACATGCTTTTTAATGAAGCTGAGCTCTCCCAGCTCACCTACCTCACCGCCAGTGAAATTGCGTTTAACCGCCACCTAGAGCAACAAACAGCCAGCTTAGAAGCACTGACTGCACTTTCTAATTTACAAGCGCACTTACTACATCAGGCTGCCGTGAATAAGATAAATCCCGACAACATTACCATCGCGCTGCAAAAATTACATAAAAACAAATTCATTCCCAAGCTCATCACATCCACCAAACAACACATATTACTCAACAACACAACCACACGCTGGTTAAACCAAATAAAAATCAGTGATGAGCTGTGCCCAGTAGGTAAAAATAAGAAAAAAGCGCAAATACTCAGCAATGTATTTTCAAAATTTTATTTAGAGAAGCTGCAACCCTATCAATCACAATTGACCAATATGCTAGAAAAAGCGTCTCCGTTATTATTCAAGCTTTGGAGAAATCACCCTGATTTAGCGGAATCTTTTAACACTGAACATACCAACTCACTGCTGAACCAAATGAAAGTGAGTGCGATAACGCACGTCAAGTGGTGGCAAGACTTCTATAAAACGTGTGAAATTCGTCCTTAATGAATAAAAAAAGTGCAAACAAACAAAAATTTATAAAACACGCTTGATCAAAACGCATTGTCGCTATATATTAGCCGCCGTTGCAAAGTAATATTCATTACATAACAACGTTATAGTACGACCGTAGCTCAGTTGGTTAGAGCACCACCTTGACATGGTGGGGGTCGGTGGTTCGAATCCACTCGGTCGTACCAACTCTAATTTAGAGTTCATACCTGAAATACAACCGTAGCTCAGTTGGTTAGAGCACTACCTTGACATGGTAGGGGTCGGTGGTTCGAATCCACTCGGTTGTACCAAAAATAACATTATAAAACGCCTCATCCTCTATTCCACCAAGTTTCATATAACATTCAAATAATACGTCAATATACATAGTTCGCTTTACATAAATCTAAATCCTCAGTCTGCCATTTACTCAATAAAGCCGCATGTCACTATTATTAATAGTACAGAGACTGAAAAAACGACTTGTTTTTGTTAAGTAATCTATACAGTGACGCCTCACTTTTTTAATGAAAAAACAGCATACACTACGACCAACAAAGTTAACCCTTTAACTTTTTTAACTTTAGATTTACAATACTTATATGTAAATGCATAAGAAAAAACACTTACTTAGGATAGACTGGTCATTAATAATGAAAAACGATGTGACTTTGTTAATACAAAAGTGGAAGGCAGGCTGTGTCGAATCTGAAAATGAGCTTAAATCAGCGATATTTTTACACTTAAAAACAAGCTTAAAAAAACATAAAGCTAACTTACAAAAAAATAACCCCGAACTTAGTTTAATGCCTAATACGACGTCTTTTTTAAATGAATACTTTATTTACTTTGCTCCTCCCACTAAAGATTACTTCAGTAGAAAACAGTATTTAAAAGACGTATCCACTTTTATACGAAATGCTTTAGTGAGTGAGCTGAGAAAAATACATGCATCTAAACGTGGTAATTTAATAACCCATACATCTTTAAGCCAGCTAGACCAACAAACTATCATTGAAAATGAGCAGTACACTATTTTTGATGAAGCAATAAGCCTACTCAAAAACAAGTCAGAATCATGTTACGAAGTGGCTCTTTTTTACTATTTTTTAGGTATGACAGGCGACGAAATAGCAAACGAGCTCAGCTTATCAACAGGAAAGGTTTATCGGCAACTTGATATAGCAAACGCTTTTCTACGTAGTAAGTTCGTAGACACACTATGACCATCAACGAGAGCAAAAAAACCGATGCCCTCGATATATTTTCTGATTTATTAGCTTTCTCAGATAGTGAAATGACCCTTGAGCTGTCTAAGATAAACAACCTAGACAATAAAGTTGCCGCAGAGGTTAAGCAGCTCATCTCCTCACACATCCGAAATAAACAAGACCACTTTTTACCACTTTTACTTTCTAACAGTGTAAATTTTGCACTTGGCAATAATGACCTATTGTTTTTAAGTGGGGAAATTATCGACGGTTTCAAGTTGATAGAACTCATAGGAGAAGGCGGCCAAGGAGTGGTTTATAAAGCTCAGCGCTGTGATGGAAAATTTGATCAAACCGTTGCCATAAAACTTCTTTACCCTGCACCTCACCTAACTGCCGGTATGACAACGCTTAACTACGAAGCTCAAAGCTTAGCTAAGTTCAGCCATCATGGCATAGTGCGCGTTTTTAATATTGGAGAATACCAACATTACTATTATATGGTTATGGACTATGTGCCTGGTTTACCGCTAAATACCTTCTTGTCCAAACGGAACTTATCCCTTGATCAAGCTTTTAGTATTTTTCTCGATATATGTGATGCATTAGAGCATGCACATAATCAGCAAATCCTGCATGCAGATATAAAACCAAGTAACATATTGATAAATAGTAAAATGAAGCCGAGTTTGGTTGATTTTGGTATCGCGCGAGAGTCTCATTCTAGCTTATCCGTCAAATCAAATACAAAGCCTCTGGGCTTTACTCTAAACTTCTCAAGTCCCGAACAATTAAATGGTGATACTTTAAACTTTTCCAGTGATGTCTATTCTGCTGCTAAGGTGTTCCAATACGTCTTAAAAAACCACTTTCGACAAACGCAACTTAAAGTACGCCTGATTAATTCAGTCCTTGAACAAGCTTCTCTAAAAGAAGCGATTAATAGAACGCCAACAATCGCTGAACTTAGAAAATCACTGCAATCTGCATATGTATTAGACGTGTCAAAAATAAAGGATGTATCAAACACAGATAGATTCACATGCTATTGTGCAAAGTTTAAGCCTGTATTCACATACTTTTTCTTTATTTCAATTTTTTCGGCATCCTTTTTGTATGTTGTATCATCTAAAAACACAACTATTAGAGAGCAACAAACCAAGCAAAATCAAGCTATTGATTTTCTAAGCACACTCTTTACAGCACAAGAGAATAACGGTGAGTTTTATAAAATACTAAACAATGACACTATGAAAGGAGGCAATACCCAGCCTCTCATTAGTCCTATTAATAACTTTGAGGGACATGGTAATTTTTTTTCTCCCTATGTCTTTACCAATCATGGAGGTAAAGTTAATGAAGAAATTAAATTGAAAGTCATACCCGATAGTATCAACATATCCGATCTATCACTTAAGGTTAAAGGCGGTGGCTATATTAGTAGTGATGGGTATTATCACAACATATTTTATGACGATGGCATCCACACGGTCACCATTCAAGCTTTAAAATATAATAAAAAATATGAAAAATTAACTTTAAGGTTCGTAATTCGGAATGGGTCTGATTTACCAATAAAATTTAGCGATGTCACACCATATAACCCCTATTATACTAATATTCATTATTTAGCTATGCGAGGTATCGTCATTGGACGACCCTCTCATGATGGTAAACAACGAGTATTTCAACCTGAACAAGTTTCTAAACAAGCTGAAGCGCTTTCTATCCTTTTTCTATCCGCACACGAGAAAGGTCTAATTCAATTAAGTAAAACCGATAAATATTTTAAAAACCTAGTAATACATAATCAGCAAGGCTTTATTGAAGACTTCTCTTGGGCTAATGCATACCTCAACTACGCCCATAAAGCTGGATTTTTACCATCGCCTCATGCTTTCAACCCAAAAAAGCCAGTTTCAAAAGAATGGCTAGCTGTAACTGTAAGTCAGCTTTTGCAGCTATATGACCCAAACCAACTCAAAAGTTATACACCGATTCACTTTAAAGATATGACCACCTTTAACGACTTAAAATCACTAAAGCACGCACAACTATGCCACTTCTACAAATTTTGTAGCGCTGAAAGTAACTACTTTCACCCAAAAAAAATAGTTACCAGAGCCGAAGTTGCCGACATAGGCGCTAAGATCCTACAATTACCGGCAAGAAAAAACCACACTTTATAACTAGTTACTGAAATTTATAAGTCGTTTTAGCTCTCCCGTAAATAGTAATTAACACCAAGCCAATCAAAAAATGAAAAAAAACAAGTCAATTGCGTGCCTTTTCCCCAGAAAAAAACTACGTAAATTTCTTATCACTGCAAAGCATATAGTACTGCGCTTTTTAATATACAAAGCCCAACTATAAGACTGATGAGTATGGCTTATTGTAAGGTCACTAATTTACCATATACCGGAACCATAAGGTCAAGATGTACGGCAGTAAACCTTTAATTTAATTAACACTCAAGATAAACGCTCGATAAGGATTTATCATATGAAACTCATAAAAAGTTTACTATTTCTTTTTGTAATTATTCAATCACAAGGCTTATACGCCCAAGATTATAAATTTGCCACCCTAAAACCCGGTGTCAAAAACGACTTAGAGAGTTTAATTTCAAACTCTAATAATTTCTCTAGAGAAACAGACCATGTTTTTGGTGGAAGTATTCTATATTTAAAATACACAAACAATATTGCCAATATATTTAAAAAGTACGGTTCAACAAGTGCTAGTAAGCATGATAGTAGATATATAACCTCTTTAAATGACCTAATTTCGGTTGGTGAAAGCTTCGATACTTACTTTCAATGCGTTCAATTTATTAGAGCTTTATCTGATGCTGAGCATACAAGCCATTGGCGTTGGAGTGGTGCAAAGTTAAATTCATCTATGTATCTAAAATGGCGAGTAATTGCAAAATTCAAGTCTAACGGTAAATACTGGCAACCAGGAGATTCAAAGCCATATGGTCATGTGGCTATTGCTATCGGCTCTAATTCAAATGGCGTATACGTAATCGATCAAAACTGGGAAGGTAATGGTACCGCTGATTATGGAAAAGTTTCTGTACACTTGCTCCCATGGCATGAAGCAGAAAATTACTCACTCTTAACAGTTCCAAAGACTTAGTTTAAAGGATTCATACCATCACTTAAATAACATTGATGGTATGAATCCCATACAGTTGAACTTATGAAGGAAAATAATAAGAATAGTATTTGATAAGCACAAAGTATAATAAATCGCCTCATATAAATCTGTAACTGCTATCGTGTATCGGTACTTTCCTTCACATTTACTTCACAGCCAATCATTTACCTTGTTCCACTCCATACAGCACGGGTACGAGTACATGATGAACATAATTAGAACATTGATAGTGATCACCGCTTTAATAATGATGAGTGGCTGTAACATAATAAATATTTTTAAATTACGCAGTGCAAACGATGACGTCGTGCCAAATTGGCATAGCCAATTCAATCAATTTGATATAAAAACAGATTACATTGGTGAAAAAACGTTTATATACGGCAGTATTAATGGCGTTGATAATTTCAAATTTTTGATAGACACCGGTGCTTCATTTACTATCCTACTTGATTCCCCAAAAGTACGTGCCTTAACGTTACCTAAAGGCTACGAGTTACAACTAGGCGGTTGGGGGGATGAAGAAGACAGCCAAAGCCATCAAATTACTATGGATTCACTCAAATTCGGTGATTTGGAAGTTCGTCAATTTCATGGGGCGTTTATTAAGACCAGCAAAACCCGCTATTTTGACCGCCCTGACGAGTTAATCTTCGACGGTGTGATTGGCCATGATTTATTACGCCATTTTTCTTGGACATTTAATAAAAAAGCAAATCAAGTCAGTGTTTCAAAGCACCCTTTCACCCCGTCAAAAAATACTTACGCAATCCCTTTTGATATTTTTATGAGCAAGCTCTATGTTGAAGGCAAAGTAGATTTTGGCGACCAACATACTACTCAGCAAGACATTATTATTGATACCGGTAGCCGACATTATTTAAAGCTCAGTGCACAATACCTAGAAAACCATAAAATCCCTTTGCCTCCAGCATATGTGACAGGCGCAGATATAGGCCTAAGTGGTAAAACGGAGCATAAGCGCGTTAGTTTACCAAGTGTAAGCTTTGGAAAGTTAACACTGCCCCACATTAAAACAAATTTAATAGAGAACGCCGATGAAGATGACTATTGGGTGATTGGTAACGGCATATTTAATCAATTTGAAACCACGGTTGACTACTTTAGCAAAACGCTTTATCTAACCCCAATTAGCAATCATAAAATGACAATTCGCTACAACTTAATGGGCTTAGAAGTCCGTAAGTTATTATCAGGTGAGTTCTTAGTGCGTTATGTTATGCCTAACTTACCCGGCGAGGGAGCTGGCATAAAAGCAGGAGATGTCATTACGCATCTAAATACAATCCCAACTAAAAAAATCTCTAAAGATGAATGGCTAACTTATAGCACACACCCAGCCACGTACACGCTATGCTTAGAAAACAAAGCCTGTGTTGAGTTAACCAGTCAGCACATACCCGGCTATTCTACTCATTAAATTTTTCGGCCAGTGGTTACGCTGGCCTTTGACTCAACTTCGGTTTATTAAAAACAGCTGGCGGTGTTTATATTATTGATAGCACAAAGGATCGCGTTTATCATTTGAAATCGGCCACCTTTGAACTTGCTCATTTTTTAAACAGAAAATTATTTACTGCGGGTCGTATTGGGCCGGCGGGTATTGCGGTACTCCCAAATAGCGATTTAATTATAGGGCTATACTCTGAAGGTACGTTAGTGCGCGCAACGATAGATAAAGAAGGAGATAAACCAGCCTTCTCTCAACTAAACCTGCAACGAAGATTAGAAAATTCTGATGGATTATATCCTCTTCCAAATGGCCGATTACTCGTATCAGAAGTCGCACCTATTTCTGGCAGTGGTAGACTGAGTATTATCGATTTACTTGCTCGCCCTTATCCAGTCACCACAATCGTTAATGATTTAGCATCTCCATTAAACTTAACATTTAAGAAACAATGAGTTGTTTATAACCGAAAGCCGTATTCGCCACCTGTTACTGCCAGATGGTAAAAGTCCAGAACCCGATATATTTTTCATAAGAAGGGTAAACCTACAAGCTCTACTTTAAGTGAATTTAACACATATTTGTAGGCCAGATTATCACGCATGTGTGATTTAGGCCTTGAATATTATTTAATTAATTTTAGTCCTTCAAAAATTAAAGCCAAATCCAATAAATTAAGAAAATCCCTTTATAAAAACAAGGTTTCGACCCATACACCAAACAAAAAATTAACACCCGTGACTTTTAGGATAATAAAGTGTACCTTACTCAGCTTGAATATTATTTATATGTTAAAAGCAGGTACTTAGAAGCGTGTCATCCTAAAAACCTGGGGGTTATAACTAACAACAACCTTAAAACCTTTGTTCTACAGGCTATTTTTTAACAAAACTATAATGCTCACTTTAGCCGTTTTAAATAGCAAGTTATTGCTATAAACCGCTGTTCTCATCGTAATATCTGACTCAGATATATAACAAAGCACACAATGTGCATACTTTACAATAACAAGGAAGAATAATGTTAAAAATGAAGAGTCTATCTAAAGCGTTTCTTACGGATGCAGTAAAAACGCAAGCGTTACACCCCTTCGATCTTACCATTGAGCAAGGTGAGTTTGTCAGTGTTATCGGCCCTTCAGGTTCAGGTAAAACTACTTTTTTGAATATTACAGGGTTGCTCGAAGAGCATTCGGACGGATCATATGAATTAGATGGGCAAGATGTCGCACAATTTACCGATAAAAAAAAGTCAGCCTATCGAAACGAAAAAATTGGATTTGTCTTTCAGAGTTTTAACCTCATTCCCGAACTCAACCTCTATGACAACGTCGATATGCCGCTGCGCTATAGAAAGTTTACCCGTGATGAACGCGACAAGCGCATTATGCAAGCACTTGAACAAGTCGGGCTCGCAGGACGAAAAGCTCATTATCCAACTCAGCTTTCCGGTGGCCAACAGCAACGCGTTGCTATCGCCCGAGCCATTGCGGGTACCCCTTCCGTTATTTTAGCCGATGAGCCAACCGGTAACCTCGACTCAAAAATGGCAGAAGGCATCATGTCATTACTTAAAGACATCAACGCTGCGGGCACAAGTATCATCATGGTGACTCATGATAATGAGCAAGCTGCTCAGGCAAAGCGTATTGTGCAAATCAAAGATGGACACTTATCTGAATACACACAACAAAAAGCGATAGCATAAGGGTCATCAAGGATGTATTTTTATTATTTCAAACTTGCCCTGCTGAGCCTGCGCAAAACACCGCTGTTAACCTTGCTAATGGTCGCAATGATAGCAATTGGTATTGGTGCAACCATGACCACTTACACCATCAGTTATATGATGTCCAAAGACCCAATCCCGAATAAAAGTGCCAACTTATATCAAGTTCAGCTTGATAGCATGAATTACGAATTTGCTGATGGTAATATTTTGCCGATTACGATTTCGTATCAAGACGTTCAAGCATTACTAAAATCGGATATACCAAAAAATCACGTTGCGCTTAGTGCTATTCAGGCAGAAATTAGCCCGATCAATAACGAAGAAAGAGAGCCGAGGAACTTAGAAGTTCGGTCCACAACCAGTGATTTCTTCACTATGTTTGAAGTGCCTTTTTTGTATGGCGGAGGCTGGAGCGAACAAGATGGCAAAGATGCGGCTCAAGTAGCTGTTTTATCAAAAGAAACTAACGGTTGGCTATTCAATGGTGAAAACTCTGTTGGTAGAACCTTTTACTTTGGGGAAGATACCTACCGAGTCATTGGGGTCTTAGACGATTGGAACCCACTTCCTAAGTTTTACGCTCTTCAAAACGAAGCGTTTAAAAAACCGAATGGTCTATTTATCCCTTTCAATACGCAAATTAAAAATGAACTACTCACTTTAAAACTCATGAATAGTTACTGTTGGAAGGAGCCTGACGACCAGTCTTTTGCTGCCTTACTTGCATCTGAATGTATGTGGGTCGTTTTTTGGGTAGAACTCTCGAACGAGCAAGATCGTGAACAGTATCAAACATTTATTGATAACCATGCTAAAGAGCAACAAGCACTGGGCCGATTCCCTCGTCGTATCTTTAATAAACTTCTCCCATTACAAGAATACCTGATAGTCGAAGAAATTGTGAGTGATGACAGTAAACTGGCTGTTTGGTTAGCTGCTTTATTTTTATTAGTGTGTTTACTTAATTGTATGAGCCTTATGATTGCTAAGTTTGATGCGAAGGCGGGCGAAATTGGATTACGTCGAGCTGTGGGAGCAAGTCAAAATGATATCATCAAACAATTTGCAATTGAGTTATCGGTGATAGGCCTAGTGGGCGGGTTACTTGGGTTAGTTTTTGCAAAGCTTGGGCTCATTGCAGCAGCAAATACCTATCATTATTTACACTCTGGTTTGATGCAAATGAATAGCCAACTCCTTATAAGCACTGTGATTTTAGCAGTTTCTTCAAGTTTAGTATTTGGACTTTATCCAATTATTAAAGCAAGTCAGATGCAGCCATCAAGCCAACTTAAAAGCTTATAGGATATATAAAAATGCGTGATTTTTTACCTATCATAAAAACATTTAAAAAGAAAAAAACGACCCCTATTCTATTGGCATTTCAAATTGCAGTGACCTTTATGGTGCTCGTAAATGCCATTTATATGATTCATGAACGCAACGAGTTAATAGCAAGCCCTGTCGGAGTCGACATACACAATACACTTGTCGTTATTACTAATTTATCTGATGAACAAGGCGATTTAGCCAATCAACTAGAAGATGACTTAATCGCGTTAAAAAATATTTATGGCGTTGTTAACGCAGCGCCGATGACTGCACTACCACTTGAAGGCTGGGGAGCTTTTTTAGAATTTAGGTTCGATCCAGACGAAGAATATGTGGCCTTTGGCGGCTATTTTGGCTCCAACGAGGATGTGATTGACGCTTTAGGGCTTAAATTAATCGCAGGAGAAAGTTTTTCTGCGTCAGATATACAGACAACTGAGCTAAATGGTCTGCATAAATCGGCTAAAATACTTATCACCAAAGCCTTAGCAAAAAAAATATCTCCAGATGACTGGAGGGCAATACTGGGTAAAAGTATCTATTACTACAAAGAGCCTCATGAAGTAATCGGCGTAATAGAACAACTACAAAATGCATGGAGTTCATGGAGTGCGGTTGAATACACGGTTATTTCGTCAGTACGAGAAACTAACCAAAGTCAACGCTATATAATTCGCATTGAACCAGGGCAACTAGAGAACGTCATGAAAGCAATACCCGACGCACTACTCACACATGCTTTCAAACGAATAGAAACGATTGAGCCTTTAAGTGAAGTAAAAAAACGTAGCTATCAAGAAGATGTCGCAACCAATCAATTACTCACATCGGTCTGCATTGGCTTAACTATTATCACCTTAATTGGGATTTTAGGGCAGGCTAAATTTACAATTAACCGACGGATAAAGCAAATTGGTACCCGGCGTGCACTCGGGGCCAGTAAATCTCAAGTAGTTGGTTACTTTATGTTAGAAAATGCCATCATATCAACAATAGGCGTCGTAATAGGCATACTCGCCGCAATCATACTCAATAACCAATTTGTGGAACTACTTTCAATCACTCCAGTACCTGTAAACTTTTTACTATTCGGTGCTATTGCGATTATATTACTCGGCCAATTAGCCGTAGCGTATCCGGTGAGTCAAGCGGCTAAAGTGTCACCTGCTATAACAACGAAAGGCTAATAGCCATAGCCCCTATTGCCAAAAAAAGCATAGGGGCAAGCTGTTTATTGGTGCTGTAAGTAAACGTTAAATTGCCTTAGTTAATAGCTATACCACCTACCCTTCGTTACACCTACCGTGTTATAGGCGTTCTCGTAAATAAACCCGCATACTTAACGTAAATAAACCCGCGCTTACTTAATAACTGTACCCTGCCCTCTTTTCTTCGCCTGAAGAAGCTGTCCCAATGCACATGGCTAGATTAAGAAAAACACATATGATTCAGAAGTTTAAAACTTCGGTTTTAACGCTTTGATCAAGCCTGCATCCACCCAATAGATATCTGCATTATCGCCACCATATGAACGATTAAAGAAGAAGTATTTTCCGTCAGGTGTAATACTGCCATATTGCTCTTGATGCTGTGTGTTAACCTTATTACCGAGGTTTATCGCAGGTCCCCATGCTCCGTTTTGCTGTCGAAAAGAAACATATAAATCATTATCACCCAGCCCTTCTTTTCTTTCACTGTCCCAAATAATATAAGATTCATCTGGCGCAATAAAAGGGTGAGCTGTCCATTTACCTGAGTTTATTGCTTTACTCACTGATTTCGGCGCTTCACGTTTACCCTCGACTAATCTTGAATAACGAATATGACCTACTTCAGTTGCTTCATCAAAAAAGTATGTACCTTTCTTTGACGCTGTTAAACGCATGATGCGAATAGCGTTAAAAGACTTGCCAAGGCTTTTAACCTCAGACCAACCAGACTGGGTACGCTCCCGAAACATCCCCCCAAGATGTAAAGTATTCCCATCAACAGACACAAATGGCTGCCCCGCTCTTGGCGGCACAACAGACTCTATCCATTGGTTATTTTTGTATTCAATAACACACAACGTATTCTTTTTATATTCGCCTCCCCTCCTTCTGAAGTACAACTCTTTTAGATCAGGGCTAAAACTCACTGCGGCTGCCCTAAACCCTTTATCTAGCATGTCGGGCGCAAACGGTTCAGGGGTCAAACCGGGTGGTTTTTGACCTAGATATAAATCCTTAAATGCTGGTAAGCCATTTTTACTGTTACAGTTACCACTCATCGTCAATGTCGATAAGAGTAAAAAAGTTGAAATGCAAGTACGCTTCATAACTGGCCTTAATTTAACATCAACAAATGATCTACGCTCTTCTGAAAACCAATTGCAGCGATTAAATAGATAAATGAACTAATTGAACGATTAAGCTATGTCATCTAGTTTTAAAATACCTGACGCTCTCCTGATTTTTACCCAGGGCAAGATCACGAACTTTACCTTGACTTAAAAGTATGATCTTATACGTCTTTTTAGGTTGCTACTTTTATGTCTGATCCTCTTTTTCTAGAATATTTTGAATCAATTGATGACCCTCGCCAACAAGGTAAGGTCGTTCACAAGCTCTTTGATATCATATTCTTAACTGTGAGTGCTGTTATTTCAGGA
>NZ_MIET01000012.1 GCF_003590335.1 Pseudoalteromonas sp. MSK9-3
TAAATCCAATAGAACAAGTTTGGAGTTGGCTCCGTCAGCACTGTTTATTCAATCGTACATTTAAGGGTTATGAAGATATTGTTGAGCAAGTTTCAAAAGCATGGAACAAATTCATTTCAGTTCCTGAGAGAGTTAGAAAGATGTGCTCAAGAGATTGGATAAAATTGACTTAATCTTTATGCAGATTGGTATTATATTTAGAGGCGGGGTTTTGATTACGCTCACCTAGTTGTCTTCCTGACGAAGGTCAGGATCCATGACACTGATGCTTGCCATTGTTATTTTCACACCTTTCTGTACTCGTAAAAGGCAGTGAAAAGCCATGGACCCTGAAATGAATTCAGGGAGACGGTAGTCTTATATTTAGACACGGAGCTTTTATTACGCTCACCTCGTTGTCTTCCTGACGAGGGTCAGGATCCATCATTGATATAATCACTGTAAATGAGCTAATTATAATAGTCGCATTGTCGCGTGCTCTCAGAGTCATTAGAATATGTAACAGCTGTATATCTGAGTATTAGCGTGGGCACTATAGCCCAGAGCATATCAGGAGGCTTTATTGATGTGCTTCTGAGTGCTATTCACGTTATTATATCTGTGATTTTTATACCCATTATGATTAACTCGCCAGATGCGCAATGTTTCCATAAGATGGGCTGTGTTAATAAAGGGAGAGGGTGTGTCGTACTATATGTTGTTACTGCTTTTGACCTTTGCCTTATTCGGCATGTCGGCTACTTACTTTGCGCGTTTTATTTATTGTTACTGGGTTAAGCGAGAGGTGAGGCCTATATACATCTGGCGAGCAGGTGGGTGCGCCCTACTGATAGTATTAATATCATTTGTAGGGCAGCTTTTTGTATAGCTATTTAATCGTAAACGCTTTGCATTGGTTATTAATACAGAGTGCTTGAATCGGTAAAACTTGCTTACAAACATCAACTTGAGCTTGTTCTTGGTTGATTATTCTCTCTTTAACAGTGACTTGCTCTGCGAGCTTTTCTACCTGCTCTTCATCTACGCTTTTGTTTGAGTACACGAGGTACTGACTAGGCCCACCACATGCGGCTCGTTCTCCAACACTGAGTACTTTACATTGAAAACTTGCACTGCACGAGGTGTCTTCTATGAGTTCAGACAAGCTTTGAGTCGGTGTATTATTGGATGATGTGAGCATTGGTGTACTGATACAGCCACCCAGTAATAAAATAGTAATTGAGCAAACAATGCCTCTCATTATGACTCCTTAGTATGTGGCTTGTGCATTACCCTGTATTTTAACACACTTATTTTCAACACATTGTGTACTGGGCTGTGTTAGGTGCTGACAAATACTGACCATACGGTTTTTAGCATTATATTGGCTTTCTAATACAGTAATAGAATCAGCTAACTTTTTAACGACTTGCAAATCGGCTGCTTGAGTTGAAAACGTCACATAGCTACTTGGACCACCACAGGCTCGACTTCCGACAGCGATGACTTGACACTGCATTGTCGAGTCACATCGTTTATCTTTGGTCATGTCTTTTAGTTTCTCTCTGGCCGCACTGAGCGTGTTTTTCGGCGCGTGTGGTACAGCTTCGACAGGGTTACTGTATTTTGCTTGGGTATCAACTTTTGCAGGTGTTTGGTTCGCATCTGGTATGGACACAGAAGCGCTAGGAGCGCATCCAGCGATCATGAATGGGATTATTGCAGAGATAAGAAATTGATGCATAGATGAAACGTCCTGAGTTATTTTTTACTCAGTGTGCCCGTGTTTGAATGATGATACAAGCCTATTGGCTCAGCTGCCTGCTGAGCCAATAGTTGGCTGGTGTTATAAACCGCCTTGTGTGAGTTTATTAGGGTCGAGTAATTGGGTTAACTCTGCAATTGATAGGTCAGTATGTTCACTGGCAACATCGATAATTGGACGGCCTTCTTTGTATGCGAGTTTAGCGATTTGTGCGGCTTTCTCATAACCGATCACCGGATTAAGTGCTGTAACCAATATCGGGTTTTTGGCGAGTGCTTTTTGAATGTTTTGTTCACTGACATTAAAGCTGGCAATGGCTTTATCTGCTAACAATCGGCTGACATTCGATAAGATTTCGATGCTTTCTAAAATGTTGTGTGCAATAACCGGCAGCATCACGTTCAGTTCAAAGTTACCAGATTGGCCAGCTACGGTAATGGTTGCATCATTACCAATGACTTGCGCACTTACCATGGCTGTGGCTTCAGGGATCACAGGGTTTACTTTACCAGGCATAATAGAGGACCCTGGTTGCAGCGCTTCAAGTTCTATTTCGCCAAGGCCAGCTAGCGGGCCTGAGTTCATCCAGCGTAAATCATTGGCGATTTTCATATTTGCTACCGCTAATGTTTTTAACTGGCCTGATAAAGTAACAATGGCATCTTGCGAGCCTATGGTATAGAAAAAGTTCTGGCTGGCTGAAAAGCGGATCCCCACGTTGCTGCTCAGGAATTGATTAAATAAATTAGCGAATTTTGGATCAGCATTTACTCCAGTCCCTACAGCTGTGCCACCCTGTGCAAGTTCAAAGACTTTCTCGACACTGTGTAAGATACTTTGGTATGCACTATCAATCTGGTGCTGCCATCCAGTGAGACTTTGTGCAAATGTCACCGGCATAGCATCCATTAGGTGGGTTCTACCTGTTTTCACATGATGACCGACGCTTGCTGATTTTTGCTCGATAGTTTGTGATAAATGTTTTAACGCAGGTAGTAAGTCGTAAATGACAGCTATAGCGCTGCTAACATGAATGGCTGTTGGAATAACGTCGTTGGAGCTTTGACCCATATTAACGTGATCATTGGGGTGAACTTGTAGACCACTTTGTGTAGAAGCCAGTGTCGCAATGACTTCGTTCGCATTCATGTTTGAGCTAGTACCTGATCCGGTTTGGAATACGTCGACAGGAAAATGCTCCAGGTGTTCGCCATCAATAATACTTTGTGCAGCACTAATGATCGCTTTGGCGATATTTGGATCTAAATGACCGAGTTCAGCATTTGCTTCCGCTGCGGCTTGCTTGATGTATGCCAATGAACGAATAAATGCTTCTGGCATCGTCAGTTTACTTACCGTGAAGTTGTTTACCGCTCTTTGTGTTTGTGCTTGGTATAACGCAGTTTCAGGTACATCAAGTGTACCCATGCTATCGGAAGCTTGGCGAAAAGTGGTCATTGGGACTCCTATGAATATGGGTTAAAGGCATGGCTAATAACACGGGCTTCATGTTCTATTTTTAGAAAGCGTGCTTTACCATGTGGGATCGATTTATAAAAACGTTTTAATGCCAATAAAGGCTTATATAATTGATCTTGGCATTGCTGGCGCAAGGCGTTGTGCACTAATGGGTCTGCAATATTGTGAAGCAATTCATCAAAGGTACGTTTGAGGTAAAGCTCTTGTAATAAAGCGCATTTATTGCAGCCATACCATTTTGCAAGTGTGATACCTGCATCAATAAACTGGGCTACCACCATAGGGGCCTCTAGTTGCGGGCGTTTACAATTTGTAGCGAGTTTTGGAGAGTAAGCGCTGACGGCTTGATGAGGATGCATAGCAAAACCCTTTTAGTGTAACGATAACCATTATCATTACACTAAAAGGGTTTTAGCGCAATAGTTGCGTGTTGATAGGCATACATTAGTGGCCTTGTTTGGGTTAGTTATATCCCAATATAAATGTGTAAGCGGTATTTGGTGCGTCTTCTTGTTCAGTCGGTGTGAGTATGTCTTGTACTTCTTTGCGATATTCTTCGCTGGTAGTGAATAAGTTATCTTCATGCGTGCCGACTAAGGTTGTTTCAGTTATTGGCATATGGGTAATGGTTGAAATAAACATAATGTGCGTCCTGTTGGTTTTCTAATAACAATACATAGTAGATAAAGCAGTGACTGTGCCAATAATAAATAGTTATATAAAACAAGTTATTATGATTTTTATGTGGTGTGAGCTTGCAATTTGCGAAACAGATTGCATCAATATAAAGCAGTAATGGATTAAATAGGTGCAATGATGATAGTAGATAAACCGTTTTCTCAAGCGTGTGAGAATAATAAAGGCCCAATATTAACGGTGTTAGCACCTTTACTACGGGATTATGATCAAGTATTGGAAATTGGTTCTGGTACGGGTCAGCACGGCGTGTACTTTGCGCAAGCTTTACCTCATGTGCAATGGTTGGCAAGTGATCGCAGTATTAACCATGCAGGAATATTAAGTTGGCAACACGAAGCACAGTTAGACAATTTACACCCTCCTTTGTCATTGGACTTAAATGATGCATGGCCGGTAGACGATGTGCCGGTGATCTACAGTGCGAATACATTGCATATTGTGAGTAAAGCATTAGTAGAGCGCTTTTTTACAGGCGTCAAAAAGCATTTAAGAGAGAATGGCTTATTGGTAATTTATGGACCATTTAATTACGCAGGGCAATTCACCAGTGATAGTAATGCTGCGTTTCATCAGCATTTATTACAGCGAGACCCGCTGAGTGGGATCAGAGACAGTGAGTGGATCATTGAATTGGCCCGCGATAGCGAACTAAGCCTACAGGCTGATCATGCTATGCCAGCGAATAACCGGCTACTCATTTTTAAACGGTAGTTGTGCTTTACATTGCAAGGCATATTGGGCGATATGTATGCGCTCTCTGGCGATAAAGTCTGTAATGGCCCTGGCAAACATCGGATCTGCAATTTGGTGTGCTGAGTATGTGGTGATGGGCTCAAACCCTCTTGCTAATTTATGTTCACCTTGCGCGCCTGCATCAAATCGTAGCAATTGATTTTTGATAGCAAAGTCAATGCCTCGGTAATAACACAACTCAAAATGCAGATGTTGGTATTCCGCCAGAGACCCCCAATATCGTCCATAAAGTATATCGCCGTCGCTCAAGTACAGACTGGCAGCGACGAGGGTTTCAGTATCGTAGGCGATGCATAAATGTATGCTTTTTTGCATGGTACGCTGTATTTCGTCAAAGAATGCCCAATTAAGATACCCATGGTGACCGGAGCGTTTTAAGTAGGTTTGCTGATAGCAGCTAAAAAAGCCTTGCATATGTTCTGTCGTGATCTCATCACCACTTAACCAAATAACATTGAGCGAAGTCGCTGCAACTTGGCTGCGTTCTTTTTTGATCATTTTTCGCTTTCGTGCAGTCATGGTTACTAAAAAATCATCAAAACACTGAAAGCCTTTGTTCTGCCAATGAAATTGCACCGCATGGCGAACCATCATAGTGTCATTGAAGTGTTCTGCTTGGGTGAGAAAGTTAATATGAGTGCTAGACCATTGCTTATTTAACATCTCTTGTTGTAATACATGTTGGATATAAGCTGAAAGTTCTGTCGTAAGCGTTTTTGTCAGTATGCGTTTGCCAGTAATGGGGGTGAAGGGGACGCCTGATACCCATTTAGGGTAATAGGTCAAATTGTGGGCTTCATATGCTTCAGCCCAAGACCAATCAAAGACATATTCACCGTATGAGTGAGACTTGATATAGCCTGGTAAAATGGCTACCAAGGTGTCTTGTTGATAAATCGCCAAATGATGTGGCTGCCACCCAGTATCAGCACTGGCACAACGGCTGTTTTCCAATGCCACTAACCACTCGTATTGGCAAAACAAGTTCTGTTGTGCAAGTGTGCTCCACTGGGTACGTCCAATGGTTGAAATCTGACTAATAAATTGATAGCTAAACATAATTATAAGCGGTTACGGTCTTTAAGTAGCTTCATTTGATATGGGCTCCTATCGTACGCGAGATAGCTTTTAAGTCCAAGTATCAACAGTATTGCGCCAAGCATATGGCCAATTTGTCTCGCTCTAGCGGCTTTGCAAGGTGTTGGTTAAATCCTACAGCGAGTGCATGGGCTTTATCTTGAGGCATCACATCGGCTGTGAGCGCAATAATGGGTAGCGTGTCAGCATCTTTGTGTTGGCGGATCAATGTTGTTGCTTGATAGCCATCCATGACGGGCATCTGACAATCCATCAACACCAAATCATACTCATCTAATTCTACTGCATTAACAGCTTGTTGGCCGTTTTCTACGAGGGTATGCGTGATGTGAAATGAATCTAACATCGCTTTAATGACTAGCTTGTTGACGGCATTATCCTCAGCAACCAAAATATGTAGCCGCTTTAGCTTTTCGGTATCAATGTCTAGTTTAGGTGCGGTTGGAGCTCGGGCTGTTTGGCATTGAATTTCAAGCGTAAAGCAACTGCCAGTGTGCAATTGACTTTTGAGGGTGAGTGAACCATGCATTAATTCAGCGAGCTCTTTGGCAATGGCTAGTCCGAGGCCAGTCCCCCCAAATTCACGCGATGTAGAGCTATCAGCTTGGCTAAATGCGTTAAAAATAGTGTGAGATTGCGATTCGTCAATGCCAATGCCGGTATCTACAATGCTCAATCGCAGTTGGACATGCGGTGTGGCTTCGTTCACTTCTAACTTGACGGTGACACCACCATGTTGTGTAAATTTGACTGCATTGCTGCATAGGTTGAGCAGGATCTGTTCAATCCGCATTTCATCGCCTTGTAACCAATACTCGCCGTGTAAATCGTGATCAATTTCCCATGAGATCCCTTTGTTACTGGCTGATGCGGCAAACATTGCATCGAGTCGTTTTAATAACGCATGTAATTCAAAGGTGTGGCAGTCCAGTTGCAAGCGGTTAGACTCAATTTTAGCAATGTCTAATATGTCATTGACGAGATTGAGTAGTGTTTTGGACGCGGTACCAATGCGATTGATATAGGTATGTAGTTGCGTTGTATTTTGGTTATCGGCAGCTAAAGACGCAAACCCTATTACGGCATTGAGTGGCGTACGTATTTCATGACTCATATTGGCTAAAAAGCGACTTTTTGCCTGATTGGCTTTATCCGACGCTTGTTTTGCTTGTGCCAGTGAGCGAGTGCGTTTGGCAACTAATTCATTTAACGCATGGTGTTGGTAGTTAAAGAGTAAAACGATAAAAACAATCAGAGTGGTGATCGTGAGCTGTAAGATAAGCAAAAACAATGTTTGTAATTTATTTTGATGGGTCGTATGTATTTCTTTTACAGCAAGTTTCATTTGCCATTTTTGGCCTGAGATATACAACGGAATTGTCCAGCGAGCGCTATGGTTGGTCTTTGTGTGTTCAAAGTTCTTATAAAAAGGGTTGGTATTTTTACCATCATAAAATGAAATATCAAAGCGTTCTGCATTGGCTTGTTTGAGTACTTCCCCAAGTAACGTATCGACTTGTATCACCCCAGTGGCATAGCCGAGTAAGGTTTGTGCTTGCAGCCCAGTATATTGATAAACAGGCGAGGCCAGCAGGTAAGCAGGAGATGGCCGCGTTTCTTGTACTAAAAAGATTATGTGACTGGCTTGTGGCTGTAAGGAGTTCAGTGCGTTGTTTAAAGCCGCTTGTCGTGCTTTTGTGGCGTAAACATTGAGCCCGAGTGCGCCTAAATTACTCGGTTGTGGCGAAATATATTTAACCACCACCAATGGATCATCAGGTGCTAGAGGTGCGCCTTTTATACTTACTTGTGAGCCATAGAGGTCGTTGAGTTGTTTATTTAACGTCGTGGCTTGAGGCTGTTGAATATAAACATTCCATGAGAGTGCTCTAATAAAAGTATACTCAGCGCGTATAGAGTTACTGATCTCCATAAAGTCATGATGGCTAAAATTAGGGGTTGATTGTAGTTGATTAGCTAGTCCTTGGATGGCAAGCATACTGCGGTTTACATATCGGTAAATAATATGCTCTATGATTTTTACTTCTCGCTCAGCTGCAATGTTGGCATTTTTACTGTTGTTCTGATTGTATAAATAGGTGGTCATTGCCACAGAGCTAAATAAGACAGTACATGCTGCAAGCGTACCCAGTGCATTGTGGTTGGGTACTGGGTTTGTGAGCCATGGATTGATCAAAATAAGGCAGATAGGTGAAAAGATCAGCACACCGAGTGAATCACCTAGCCACCATGCCAGCATGTTTTGCCAATGGTTTGAGAAACTATAATCAGGGTGATAAAAGCTCAGCGATAAAACCCCAATATTGGCAGAGATCAGGTTGACGCTTATCCCTAAAATTAATACGAAATACAGTATATGTTTACGGCTCATCAGATAGAGGGGGTGCCCTAACCAGTGTCGTAAAATATATCCCCCTACCATCGCTTGAATAACAGCACCTGCGCCAATGATTAGTGTTTGGCTGGCGGTTATAAGCGATAGCGTTTGCAACTGCCACCCATAAGCGGTAGTCCAATTAAACATAAAAGAAGCAAGTAGTAGGCCTGGAATAAAGCGCCATCCCCAGATATATGTTGCGACTAACGCGGCGCCTGCAGGCAACCAGATAGGCAAGACTTGATCTTGAAACGCAAATGCCGTGAGGGCTTTACCTGAGGTAAAGTAGCCAATTACAAATAAGAGGTAACATAGCCAATTTTGCCAGCGATGCTTAAACGTTAAAGTCATACAGTTTACAAAGTGATGATAGCGCTCATGAAGTATAGCTTTGTTCTAAAGGGAAGGCACGGATGCAAGCAGATGTTTTCAGACAATTTTTAACGCAATTGAATGGATAAAATAGCAACTACAATGAGGCAGAATAAAAAATGTGTCTAATATAAATGAGGTTATAGTAAAAAAATGGCATAAAAAAACCGTTCAATAAGAACGGTTTTTTTATAAGAAATGGCGGAGAAGGAGGGATTCGAACCCTCGATAGGGCTACAAACCCTATACTCCCTTAGCAGGGGAGCGCCTTCAGCCACTCGGCCACCTCTCCGGCGCAAAACTTTAAAATATGGCGGAGAGATAGGGATTTGAACCCTAGAAGGGCTACAAACCCTTGCCGGTTTTCAAGACCGGTGCTTTCGACCACTCAGCCATCTCTCCAGAGCCAACGATAATACTCAGCGAACGTGCTGCTGTAAACCACTTTTGAACTGTTTGGACGAAATTTAAACTGTTTTTGGGGTTTTATTTCAAAAAACAAGAAAAATGTCGTAAATTTATAGGCTTGGAGTAGGTTATTAAGCCGATATCTCGTATTTTCGGATAGCCGTATTGGGCTTTATATAGGTTACTTGTAACGAGAAACAGCACTTAGCGCGTAGAGCTTTCCAATGCGGTTAAAAAAAGCCATCCAATCAAAAGGTATTTTTGTTGGTGCGGTGGTTTCTGGGTTAGTGTACGCAGTAGCAGAATTAAGCATAGTCAGTTCCTATTAAATCAGTGGTTATTTACAAAGCAAGGCTATTTTGCGCGCATATAGTTTAAATTTAAAGCAATAAAAATTACATGTTTTGACCTAATAAAACTAATGTATATTTATTTGTTGCGATGGTAACTTGTTGTGTTTTTGTGGTTTTATTCATTGCCTTGCTTGGTGTTGTTTTGTTTTATTATAGTTATATCAATAAGTTGTCTTGGTGTTGTTGATTTTGGTTAGTTGTGTTTTGACTAATTATTCATATTAATTAATTTTATTATTTTTGGTGTTTTATGCTGGTGGTTGTTAAACCGTGTAGTTCTAAGAGTAGCCAATCACATGTGAAGTGGTTAAAAGTACAATTTGCGAAGAAAAATATTGCGAATGAGTGGTTTTTTACCTCAGGTAGGTTTGCAGAAGATGTGGCTCAGATACGCAGTCAATGCGTTGGGCAAGCGACTGTTGTGGTCATCGGAGGAGACGGTACGTTGCATTTGGTGATTAATGCAATGATTGGGCAACCATGTAACTTAGCTTTGTTGCCAGCAGGTACAGGTAATGACTTTGCTCGTCAGTTTAAGCTGTCGATGGCGCAATGGCGAGCGTGTGTGTTTACCGGCACGGAACAAGCTGTTGATGTGGGTATGGTTAATGGGCGGTATTTTATAAATATGCTGGGCATAGGTTTTAGTGCGCATGTGGTGAGAACAATGCAAAGTCAGCAAAAGCGGGGGCAGTTTAGCTATATTTGGGCTGGGTTATTAAATCTATTTAATTACCGTAATGTGCGCCTTGCAACGTCGAGTGCACCGTCAAGATCGATGATGATGCTGCTTATCGCCAATGGGCAATACTTTGCTGCGGGCTTAAAGTGTGCGCCAACGGCGCAGTATCAGAGCGGTGAACTGGTCGGTATGCACTTTTATGGTGAGTCGTTTCTAGCAAGGCTGAAAACATTTACTTATATGTTGTTTGCTCAGCACATACGTCTATCGAGTGTTATAAAAACCGGGGGTACGCACTTTATGATATATACCGATGGCTTAGATATTGAGGCCGATGGCGAGATCATAGGTCAAACACCCGCAAAAGTATGCTGTTGCCCTGATGCAATACGCTTAAAACAGCCTGCTAATTGTCGTGTTGATATGTATGAAGTAGGTGAAAAATAAATGCCGCCATGCGCTGGCGGCATTTGCGCGAGAGCTTATTAAGTTCTCACTGGGGAAGCGGCTAAATGGGCTTTTAACTTATCAAAAGGTGTTAATACAATGGCATTGCCAAGCAAGACCAAACTGAACCCGACAAAGGTGTTGGCTTGCCATGTAAAACCCTCAAAGTAAGTACTCAAAAGTACGGCGACTAAAGGAAATAGGACGATGATGTAACTGGCTCTTTCAGGGCCTATATTTTTTAATAAAGAGAAGTAGCTGGCAAAAGCGATAACGGTGCCAAATACAGCCAAATAGATCAGTGAGCTCCAATATTGCCAAGGCGCATTGATGACGAATGTTTCTCCATTGAGGAGCGCGAAAACAGCGAGTAATACACTGCTATATAACATGCCCCAAGCGTTGCCTTGTAATACACCTATGCCTTCATTGGAATTACGAACACTTACCATATTGCCAAATGACGCGATAAGAGTACCCAATAAGGCAAGTCCTAGGCCGACGATTGCACCGCTACTCAGGTCAAACTGACTTAAATCATGCCAAAAAAGGGCGACAATACCCGCGACTCCGAACAGAGCGCCACTATAAATTCTTTTTGCGATAGGCTTACCAAAAAATAGCCGCGTATTGATGATATTAAATATGAGCAATAGTGAAAATGCGATAGAGGCCATTGCTGAATTTAAATACCCTTGTGCGTAATACAGCATTAAGTAGTTTAAGCCAAAATTACCCATGGCAAGTAAAATGAAAAAACCATGCGTTTTGAGATCAAAGTACATGGGCATACGTTTAAATAATACATACCCCCACATACATAGAGCGGCTAGAGAAAAGCGTAAGCATAGAGAGACGATCTCATTGACAGTACCTAGCTGAAACTCAATGGCTAACCATGTAGAACCCCAAATTAATACTGTCATGATATAGAGCAGCACGCTTTGCATTGTAATATCCTTGAAGTTTGTAAGTGTAAACTAACTTTTAATTGAGCGCGGAAGATGTATCATTGTAGGTATTTATTCTGTATATGCTATATACAGAATAAATGAAAATTGACCTATACAGATGAATGCATTATGAGTTTTGTTATTTCGAAGCAGCACAAATCGTTTTTGTATGAACAAGTGATCACCCTTATCGATGATATGGTGTGTCAGGGTATGATATGCCCGGGTGATAAACTGCCTTCGTTACGAGCGATGGCGGGTAAGCTCAATGTCAGTATTCCGACTGTAAAGCAAGCTTATCAAGTATTAGAAGCGCAAGGGAAAGTGCGAGCGCAAGAGAAATCGGGCTATTTTTTGCAGGCTGTCAATGCCAGTAACCCAATGCCTAAACGAGTCAAATTACCAAGCCAGCCGATTGTGGTAAACAAACAGCAGCTTATTGAACAAGTATATGATGCCATTCATCAACCGAGCATTACGCCATTTGGCATTGCTAACCCAGTTATGGTTGCCAGCACAGAAAAAATACTGGCCAAGCTGATGCGACGAGCAATGCATAGTATGGGTGGCAATATGCTGAGTTATGGTGCTATGGATGGACTAGATCAATTAAAAAAGCAGATAGTACACCGCTATTTGGACTTGGGGTTAGTGGTGAGCACTGAAGAATTAGTGATCACAAATGGCGCACAAGAAGCGTTAGCAATTGCATTGCAGTGTGTTACTGAGGTGGGCGATGTAGTCGCTATTGAATCCCCTTGTTACTTTGGTATTGTCGAGTTAGTCGAAAGCTTAGGGCTGAAAGTGATTGAAATTCCAGTGTGTCCAGATGATGGTGTCTGGCTCTGTGATCTTGGCGAAGCATTACTTAAGCATGATATTAAAGCGTGTGTATTTTCTACAAGTATAAATAACCCGTTAGGCTCGTTTATGCCTGATATACGCCGTAAAGCATTGGTGGAGTTACTAGAGTATCATCAGGTAACGCTCATCGAAGACGACGTGTATGGAGACTTACATTTTACAGAACGCCGTGGCAAACCTGCTCAGTGTTATACCTCAACAGGTAACGTCATTACCTGCGCCTCTTTTTCGAAAACAGCAGCGCCAAGCTATCGTGTTGGCTGGATGGTCGCGGGTCCTCATAGCGCAAAAGCACGACGTTTGAAGCGCGCATTAAGTTGTTCTAGTTCGTTGATGAATCAATTGGTACTGGCTGATTACTTGGCCAGTGGGGAATATGACCGCCATTTAAAGCTCATGCGCAAACGTTTATTGTTTAATAAAACACAGATGGTCACAGCATTGGGTCGTTATTTTCCGAGCTCCGTTCGGCTGAGTGATCCGCAAGGGGGCTGTGTGATCTGGGTTGATTTAGGCACTGAGTATAGTGGTTCAAAGTTGTTTCAATTGGCGATAGCGCACAGGATCAGCATTACACCTGGCGTATTATTTAGTGCAGGTACGCAATATGAGTCATGTATACGTATGAGCTATGGATTGGTGTGGAATAATGAAGTGGAGCAAGCGATTGCTTTATTAGGTCAGCTTTTATTCAAGGCAAAAAAATAGCCAGTGCACTACTGGCTATTTCGGCTGGGAGATAATTTTTGGTTGTCAGTTAGGCCTAGTTGAGTTGTGTCTTAAATAAAGCATAGCCTGAAAACTCGGGAATATTTTGACGTAATTGCTGTTCTGTTTGCGCAATGGTTTCAAATTGATCACACAATTGATCTGCTTGTGATTCAATGGCTCGAGCTTGCATTTCTACTTTTTCTTCTATGGCTTGCCCCATATCTTTCATGCGCTGTTCAAAACTACTCATGTCGCCGTTAGAGCTGGTCATTTCTGAGCCAATAGCCATCAAAATACTGCCTATCGACTCCATCATGGCACCTTGAACGGCTGATTCTATGCGGTCTTCGAATTGTTTGTCGAAGTTATTGCCAAATTGGTCAAATGTTTGTTTGCCCATGACAAACGCACCGTCTTGATAGAAGGTTTCATTGATTTCAATATGTAGTTCGTCGAGTACAGTGCCAATAGAGTCAAGGCTACTTAATTCAAGCGCGTTACTTACTTCATTGAGTGCAACACCAGCAATTTTTACACCTTCTAGCGCAATGTTGGCTACTTTGGGTAATTGCACTCTGAGTGAATCTGCATAGTCGCGCATCGCATCTTGTTGCGTTGATGTGAGAGAGAGCACTTGGCCATCTTTTAAAACATCACCTGAGTCATTGATTGTCCATTTACTTTGTTGTGCGGTGGTGATCTGTAAGTGGTCTGGCGTGATCATCACATCATTTTTAAATTCTACTTGGCATTCATCAGAATTAAATTGTAATGAGTGACTATTGGTTGCAAATACGCTTGAGCTTGTAACAAGTGCGCCGAGGAGTAGTAATTTTTTCATGACTAAGCCTTTTTATCTTATGGGTTACTATTAAACAATCAAGATGAATGCCAGTTTTATTATTGTTATTTATCAATGGATTATGCTTTTTGTTTGTGATGGTGAAAATATAAAAATGGTAAATAAAACGAAAAATTAGTGAAGTTGACCATTTAAAGATTTTGATAAAAAGTTTTCATTGAAACGATAAAAAACTCTCATTTCTCTAAATGGATATTAAGAGCTAAATACTAAGAAGTGAACAGTCATGCGCCACTTCATGAAAGTACATAGGCTGTTTTGGCAACGTGATTGGAGCAGATTGTGGGTAAAACGTATTCATATGATGGGCTTGATGATGATTTCACCGATAGTGAGTTCGATGAATTAGAGCGAAATCAGCATGACAAGCAAAAGCGCAAAGTGAAGCGCAAAATTGATGACTATTTAGAGCAAAAACGTTTACGCAAAGATGTAGGCGATAGCGATTTTGATTATTTAGAGTAATAAGGTGCCGCAGTATAGACACCCTACTTCAGAAGTAAAAAGCGCGTGCAGCCTTGTTACTTTTATGGGTTCGCAAGCACTGCTTCAATGTCTTTGTTTAGCTTATCGGGTTTGGTGGTAGGCGCATAGCGTTTGATAGGTTGCCCAGCTCGGTTTATTAGAAATTTACTAAAATTCCATTTGATCCGTTGTCCTAATAGGCCAGGTAATTGGGCTTTTAGGTAAGTATATAAGGGGTGGGCGTGATCGCCGTTAACATCGATTTTTTCCATCATGGTGAAATCTACACCATAGTTAATGAGGCAGCCTTGCTGTATTTGTTCTGGGCTACCGGGCTCTTGTTTACCAAATTGATTACAGGGAAAGCCAATGATCACCAGCCCTTGCTCTGCATATTGTTGATGGAGCGCCTGCAGCCCTTCATATTGTGGCGTTAAGCCACATTCACTCGCGGTATTTACAATGAGTACCGCTTTGCCTTGTAAAGACGAGAAGTCGAATGGTTGACCTTGTAATGTGGTGGCAGAAAACTGATAAAAAGTATCCATAAGACTTCCTATTTTTATGCTTTGTTATTATGAAACAACTCTAGCACACCCTTAACTAAAGTGTTCGAGTAAAAACTCAATTAATAATCTCACTCTATATGGCATAAGGTCTTTGCGCGGATAAACCAACCAAGTGGCATTATCTTGAACTTGAAATTCAGGCAATAAATAAGCGAGTTGGCCACTTTTGATAGATTCGGCAACAATATCTTGTGCTAGATGTGCTATTCCTAACCCCTGTTTACACGCACTGAGAATGGCATGAGGATTGTTACTGCGCCAGTTACCCGCTACTTTGACTTCTTCAACTTGCTGAGCAATATTAAATCGCCAACGGTTATTGATCGCAATTAAACAATTATGGTTAGCCAATTCATAGGGGTGAATTGGCGGGGAGTGACGTGTGATGTACTCCGGGCTTGCGACGAGGCTCATGGGGCGATGGCATAACTTTCGAGCGATGAGATTTGAATCTTGTAATCTGCCAAAACGAATGGCTAGGTCGAACCCTTCTTCAACCAAATCAATATTACGATTGTTAAAGTCGAATTCAATGCTGACCTCTGGGTAGCGTTGTAAAAATTCAGCCACCACAGGCGCGATACGATTAGCCACAAAATCGCCGGCACCACTGAGGCGAATTAACCCTTTAGGTTGCCTTTGAATACCTTGAATATGGTTGGTTGCATCGATCAACTCTTGCTGAATAACTTTGAGTTTCACTGCATACTCTCGGCCACTATCAGTCAGGTTCTGAGCGCGAGTGGTACGATGAATTAATATGGTTCCAAGGCGTTGCTCTAATTGTTGGATCTGTCGACTTACATAAGATGTTGATACATCTAATACATTGGCAGCTTTGCTGAAACTACCGTGTTCAACAACTGCCAGAAATACATCAAGACCTTGCCACATATTATTACCTCGCTAAAAATAGATAATTTAATTATATCTGCTTTATTGTTGCTGTGTTGCAAAAGTAATTTGCTGTTTTGTGGCTGTTTGTTTCGTTAAATGATCATTAAACTCATCGAATTGGCAAGGTGGCGTGGGCCACATATAGCGACTCGTGGAGTAAGTAAAGTATGTTGAATTTTAGTTTTGTGAACCCGACTCAAATCCATTTTGGTGAGCAGCAGATTTTAGAGATTAAACACAGTATACCTAAAGGTGCAAAAGTGCTGGTGGTGTATGGTGGGGGGAGTATTAGAAAAAATGGTATCTATGAACAGGTTGTTGCAGCGCTGAGTGATTTTACTTGGGGAGAATTTGCGGGTATTGAGCCCAATCCAAGCTACCAGACATGTATGCGTGCGGTAGAGCTTATCCAGACTCAACACTATGACTTTATTTTAGCCGTTGGGGGGGGATCAGTGATAGATGGATGTAAGTTTATTGCCGCGGCTGCTTTGTTTGACGGGGAACCGTGGGATATTCTGGCCGAAGGTGCACAAATTAATAAGGCGCTGCCAATTGGTGTCGTATTGACTTTACCTGCTACAGGCTCTGAGTCTAATAGCTTCAGCGTTATTTCAAACATTGACACACAAGATAAACTGCCATTTGCGTCTGGATTAGTTCAACCTCAGTTTGCTGTACTTGATCCAAATGTCATGCAGTCACTGCCTAAGCGTCAGCTGACGAATGGTGTTGTTGATGCCTTTGTTCATATCATGGAGCAATACTTGACTTACCCGGTTGATGCAAAGGTACAAGATCGCTTCGCTGAAGGGTTATTATTAACGTTAATTGAAGAAGGCCCTAAAGTTTTAAAGGAGGAAGCCAGTTATCAAACCCGAGCGAACGTTATGTGGTCAGCTACTATGGCATTAAATGGTTTGATTGGTGCTGGGGTACCACAAGATTGGTCAACACATATGATTGGACATGAGATCACCGCGTTATATGGGTTAGACCACGCACAAACGTTGGCAATTATTTTACCCCGTATGATGGCAGAGCAGCAGCAAGAAAAGCGTGAAAAATTATTACAGTACGCAGAGCGGGTCTTTAATTTAGATACTACAGAGCCTGATAACGCGATTTCAGATGCAATTTCGTTGACTGAGCAGTTTTTTCAGCAGCTTAATATGCTTACACGTTTTAGTGATCATGGTTTGGGTGAAGAGGTTGCACCGCAAGTATGCGCGCAATTAGAGCGCCATGGCATGGTTGCATTGGGCGAGCAGCAAGCGGTCACTAT
Source organism: Pseudoalteromonas sp. MSK9-3 (assembly GCF_003590335.1). Classification (GTDB taxonomy): domain Bacteria; phylum Pseudomonadota; class Gammaproteobacteria; order Enterobacterales; family Alteromonadaceae; genus Pseudoalteromonas. Next base: position 17,040 of record NZ_MIET01000012.1, read on the forward strand.
AGAGAAAAGTAAGCGCATTTTATTAGCCAGTGTGTGATTAGTTAATGACTGGCCGCAATACGCTGTTACGATGATTTATGTTAGGCCCCACTAGAGTGGGGCTCTTCATGTATTTATCCCCCATACTTTAGCTGATAAGGTAAGACTTTCATCGCATATAGTGATGCGTTGCTCTTAAGAGTTTGTCATACTCAAAATTATTCGAATAACCAAATTAAGGCTAGAGAGGGGCGCAATGGTTAAAGTTTGGGATGGTTTTATTAGGGGGTTTCATTGGTTACTTGTGATTGGCATTGCGGTGTTGTATATCAGTGGCGATGAAGGGTGGTTAGATTTACATTTTGTGACCGGTTATATGCTATTAGCCTTGATGATCACACGGATCATATGGGGCGTTTTTGGTAGCAGTACGGCCCGGCTCTCGTCATTATTTCATTCACCTAAAGCGGTTATAAGCGCCTTATTAAAAGACCAACCAGCCACAGGGCACAACCCTGCGGGTAGTGTGATGATATTAGTCTTTTTTACACTGATATTTATTCAGTTATTGAGTGGGTTAATGAGCAGTGATGACATATTGGTTGAAGGGCCGTTAGTACAGTATGTCTCGTATGCCTGGGTTGAGCTTGCTAACGACTTACACCGAGATAACATAGACCTTTTGATTTTGGCAATTGGGCTGCATATTTCAGCAATTGTGTTTTATAGAATAAAAGGGAAAAAATTGGTCAAGACCCTAGTAACAGGGTATAGCTCAGACGCTGCGGATAAACCGCATATGCGCTCTGGAAAATTTGCGTATTTGTTATTTATTGTTCTGGCTACTGTACTCTTATTTTTATGGGGTCAAGAGCCTCTGATGGCTTTACTGAATGTCGATTAGCTCATTAATAAACGGTGCATATGCACCGTTTACATTTATGAAGTGGGTAAACTTACCTTAATCTTTAAAAGATTTGTGGCAATCTTTACAACCCTTCGCCCAATTTCTAAAAGCAGGTGCGATGACTTTTTTATCACCAGACTGTGCCGCAACCGCTAAAGCTTTTGCGTATTTTGCAAATGACTGTGCTTTTTCATCAAATTTTGCACGCTCACTCCACACTGCTGGTAATGCACTTGTATCCCCTTTGTCAGATCCTGTTGTAAACGCTTCCCATGGCATGCTTGACAGACTTGCTGCATTATTAGCACGTTGAGCAAACCTTTGTGCATCAAAAGGTACTTTACCTTTAAGCATATCGCCCATGTCGCCAATTTGATATCGGATCAGTTGAAACGCAGCTTTTCTATATTCGATTGCATCTTCTGGTGCTTCAAAGAGTGAGTTTGCTGCTACATTAGCTGAAAGTGCGCTTAATACAGCGCCAATCATAATTAACTTTTTCATATTTTGCCCCTTGTTTGGAATGACTTAATGTTTTACGTAAAAGCGTTAGAAAAGGCAAGTTGTATGCGTTTACCGATAACTTAGGCCTTTAATGTAGTTATTATTGATATCTATTTCGGTTTGATGACAGAATCGTTTACTTTCTTTTACAATAATAAATCTCTTTAAATCAGTGTCTTGGCTTTTATTTTTGCCCTGTTGTAAATGCCGGGTTTCTTTTGTTTGTATTTGCTGTTGATTGTGTTGGTACTTTCACACTATATTAATGACCTCTCTCATTGGTCGAATAAAATCAACAAACACGACAAATTGCAATGTGATATTTAACAACAAAGACGCCAACTGTTAAATCAGTTAACAACAAGTCCTAGGGGAAATGATGTCAAAGCTTATCAAAAAATCAACAATTGCAGCAGCAGTTGGTAGCGTGCTATTAACTTCTGGCGTATCAGCAAATACTGCTGATATGGTAAATAATTTTGCTAACTTTAATGCTGTAAAATTTACAGAAACTACGGATGTTAAAAAGAATGAGCCAACATCTTATCTAATTGTTTTAAAAGCCACGTCAGCGGCGAGCTTGTATGCGCAAGGGACTTACCAAGCTGGTGATGCTCGCGCAACAATGGCGCAAATATCAAGAATTCAAGAAGATATAACACTAGAATTAAATAGCTTAGACTTCAATGCTAAAGTTATCGGCCAAACACGTGTTTTAGCGCCAACGCTAATTGTTGAAGCTTCTAAAGAAGCACTTAATGCGATTGCCAAAGATACTCGCGTAGAGCGAGTTCTACCAATGTTTGATGCTGAGTTACATATTGCTGAATCATCTGACTATATTAAAGCGACACCAGTACGCACTGAAGGTGTGGCAACGGGGGCAGGGCAATCTGTAGCTGTACTGGATACTGGTATAGATTACACGCATAAAATTTTTAATGAAGCCGCTGGTACGGTTGAAGCGTATGAAGCAGCTCAAGCAGATCCTACAGCGGTTGCATGGCCACAAGGTCAAGTAAAGGGTGGTTATGATTACATGCGTGACGATGCGGATCCGATTGAAAACGATCCAGCAGAACCTACAGAAGATGATGCACCAACAAGCCATGGAACATCAGTATCTCACTCAGTAACGGGTGTTGCGCCAGACGTTGAGCTATATGTGTATTCAGTATGTGGTGGTGGTTGTCCAAGTGCAGCTCAAGCTGCGGCCCTAGAGTCAGCGATGGATCCAAATGGTGACGGCGACATTTCAGACCGTGTTGATGTAATTAATATGTCTCTAGGTGGTGAGTTTGGAGATACTTACACGGGTAGCGGCACACAATACCTGATTCAACGTGCTGTTGATCTAGGTGTAAATATGGTTATTTCTGCGGGTAATGACGGTGATCATCCGTTCCGCATCGGTGGACCAAGTACGACACCAAATGCATTATCAGTGGGTGCGATGACACACCCAACGCTCGAAGAAGGTATTGCATCAGGCACAGTTGCTGGTAGTGAAACAGTTATCCAAGCTGCAAGCTTTGGTCCACAAGACGCGTTCTCATTCAATAACAGCAATGCAGAACTGGTCTACCCAGATGCAAACCAAAATGGCTGTGACGCATTTGCTGACGATGTTGATTTCTCTGGTAAAGCGGTATTGATTGACCGTGGTGCATGTGCATTCGTAACTAAAGTATTGAATGCGCAAGCTAAAGGTGCGGCATTTGTATTAATTGCAAATAATAACGATGATGGTACTCCAGCGCCAATGGGTGGTAGTTCGACAGACGTGACTATTTTCTCTGTCGGTGTGAACTTCCAAGCGGGTAAAGCGATAAAAGATAAGTTAGCAGCAGGTGAAGCAGCTGAGTACGCGATTCAAGTGGAAATGAAAAATGTTGCTGGTGCTGTAGCTGATTTCTCTTCACGTGGCCCGTCAGTAAATGGTTTACTAAAACCAGAAATTACGGCGCCTGGTGTGAACATTCAAGTTGCAGCAACAGGTACGCAAGATAAAGTTGCTGGCGCTACAGGTACTTCATTCTCAGGCCCGATGACAGCAGGTGCAGTTGCATTGATCCGTGAAGCTTTACCTGAACGTAATGCTTATGAAATTAAAGCAACCATAATGAACACGGCTGATTTAAATGTCACAGTTGAAGCTGAAACAGTTAACCCTGATTCACCATTGGCACCAATCAGCTTAATCGGTGCAGGCCTTGTTGATGTTGAAAAAGCGGTTAACCTGCCAGTGGCTGCATGGGTATACCAATCTGAGTTTGACACGAACCAAGCTGCATTGTCATTTGGTTTTGAAAATGTTGCTGACGTCACGGCTTACACTAAAACAGTCACATTGAAAAATTTCTCGAATGAAGAGAAGACCTATAACCTACGTACCGAAGCACGTTACGAAAATGACACTGCAACAGACGCGGTTAGTTGGGATCTTCCTGAGTCAATTACTGTTCCTGCTGGTCAAACAGTCGAGTTCGATGTAACACTAACAATCGACCCTGCTAAATTACCAGAATGGAAGTTAAAGAACCCATTAGATGCTGATGAGTTGGCAGAACGTAGCCCTGCATTAACATTGTCAGAATTTGATGGTGCTCTTGTATTTGATGACCCAAGCACGGAAGGTGATCACGACCTACACCTTGTTTATCATGCTTTACCAAAAGCGGCCGTTGGCCTAGAGCTTGGCTATGAACTTGTAGGCGGTGAAGTTAAAGTCGTTGCGAAAAACAATGGTTTTAAAGACGTAACACCAATGTCAGAGCAGTTGGTAGCAATGGGCACTGAGGTCAGTAAATCTGAAAAAGACTTTAATATCTTAGCGACTACATTCAATGCAGTTAATGCTGAAGGGTGTGATACAGGCGTAGCATTTACCGCGTCTATCATGCTGCGTGATGAATTGACTCACCTGCGTAAGGCCGGTGGTTATGCTATGAACTTAGATATTGATAACGACGGTACATACGATTATGCCTTAGCGCAATATAGTGATGTAGGCCGAAGCGCTGCAGTACCAGGTCGTTCTCGTACGGTAAGTGGTGCAATTGTTGATGGTGCACCTCAGTGGGCATTCTTAACAAACCTTTATCATACTGCTGGTTCGAATACTGTGACGTTTACAGGTTGTTCAAACTTGATTGGTCTAACTGCAGATAACTTAGGTGATGCAATTACCATTGAAGCTTCTGTTGGGTATGGTTACGATATTGGTGCGTATGATGTAACGGACACATTGACTGGTTCGACAACATTTGCAACATCACCAGCGACGTTTACCAATGCGTCAGGCGCAGCAGTGTCTGCAATTGCACCAGGTGAAAAAGCGTATATCAATTCTGAGTCTGCATTTGCATTGACGTCTGGTGAGTTTGAAGGTGTTATGGCGACAGTGGGTTCTTCAGTATTAGAGAATGAAAACCCATTCACAGCGCCGAAGTTGAACTCTGCAGAGTTTTCTGTTGAAGAAAATACCGCAAAAGATACTGTTATTGGCCAATTAGAATTAGTAGCGCAGGAAAATACTTTAGATGTTAATGAGTATTTCTTAAAGTCTTCTACACATACAGCATTTTCAGTAAATATGAATGGTGAAGTGATTGTTGATAACGCTGATGTACTAGACTTTGAAGCGGGTAATAATACGGCAACCTTGATGGTTGTAGCAATTGATGTATTTGGTAATTCATCAGAAGCTGCTGAAGTAATTGTAAATATTACAAACACTGTTGACACTGATGCTGAACAACCAGCACCAGTAACACTGCCAGCATCTGGTGGTTCATCTTCAGGTTCTTTAGCATGGTTAGCGCTACTTGCTGCACCATTTGCTGCGCTACGTCGTCGCAAACAAAAGTAACTTGAAATAGTTTGTAAAAACGCCAGTCATTGACTGGCGTTTTTTTATGCTTGATTAATGTATCTTGATGATACTTTGCAGGCGATATTTAATCTCTTTTATTCTAAATCTTTAAAAATCATGCCTCTTCGCATACTCCGGGTTGCTAAAAATATTTCAGCAAGTAACGCTAAAAAAGCGCCCATTAATAACATCATGGCAGCAATAAAGCAGCTTGAAAGTGTAATACCCACAGGGATGGTATATAGATGAGAAGTAAAGAGAAGCATGACTACAGCACAGACCAATAATGCACTCAACACACTCATACTAAATGCAATATGAATGCAGCGAGAACGCTTGAGCAGTGCGCGCATCTCGGTACATAGCGATGTTTTCAATATATCATCTTGCGAGCTGTTGACCTTACGGTCGAGCAATCTGGCTCGGTCGGTTATTCTAGCGAGTCGATTTGACAGTACGCCTAATGTCGCGGCAATACCAGTAATAAGAAATACCGGTGCGACAGCCGTTTGTATCACTTTTGCCATGGTTAATATGCTAACAACATCGTTACTCATTACAGCCTCTTATTTTATTCACATTACCAAATTACTTGGTCAACAATATTCGCTTGCTCACCAATGAGTGTTTTTACTACGGTGTTATTGTTATCTAACAAAATAAGGCGAGGTATGCCTTTGTTCGCATACTGTTGATATATCGTTCTATCTGAGTCAGCAACTAACTGAAACGGTAACGCAAAGCTTTGATTGAATTCTTTGAGTGTTTCGCGAGTTTGCTCTCTGCCAATGGCAATAATTTGTACTGTCGGGTCACGGATGATAGAAGAGGCTTTTAATTCATTTAAGGTACGTAGTGAATCAGAGCACCAAGTCGCAAATAACAGTACTAACTTCTTCTTATTTGGGTCTAGTGAGATATTCTTATTATCTATATTAGTAAAGCTTGTGTGTTTGAAGGCTTGCCCTGGATTAATATAAGTTTCATATCCGTTATTACTTGTAACTGAGGTGCTTGCTACAGTGCTGCAACCTGTGATTACACCACATAGTAGTGCACCAATAAGTACATGCCTCACTTTTTTGATCATTCTTGTTCTCCATGATTATTTTAATTACTCGCTTTTTAGTACGTATAACTTGCTATCTCAGTATAATGTTAGATTGCCCGCGGCGTATACAGGTTTGTTGCGTCATGCTTTTTTGTCGAACTCTGTATAAATACACAAGACTTGGGCTCAAATATTTTTTAGGGTAAGGGGGCTGAGTGCTGACATATTTCGGGTTGTTTTTCTCGGCTTTTAGCTCTGCCACGTTGTTACCTGGTAGCTCAGAGGTCGTATTATCTGCGTTAGCAATAAATAATCGAGAGACATTATTTCAATTGTGGTTAGTCGCGACAATGGGCAACGTACTGGGGAGTTGCGTCAATTATTGGCTCGGATTGAAAATGATGAGTTATCAGCATACATCATGGTTTCCGATTTCTCCGCAACAGGTCATGAAAGCACAGCAGTTATTTGGGCGTTATGGTGTGTGGAGTCTTTTGTTATCGTGGGTGCCTATTGTAGGGGATCCGCTTACTTTAGTGGCAGGCTTGTGTAAGTTTCGGTTTTGGCTTTTTTTACTCTTGGTGAGTATGAGTAAAGGTGCTCGATACGCATTTATTATACTGGGCATTATGGGGATTGAGCGGCTGATATAATCTACCGCTCAGTATTATTATTTTTGCCAATCGAGGGTCAAGGAGACTGAGTCTGCAAAACGTAATGCATGGGGTTTATCTACTCTTACCTTTGCATAAGTGACCGTGGGGTGACTGTGACATTCTTCTAGTATATCGGCGACGAGCTTTTCTAGTAAAAGAAAATGGCCTGTTTCTACAATGCTTATCACCGCTTTTGTTACTGTTTTATAATTCAGCGCATGTTCAACCTCATCACCACTGACACATGCAGTGTCTGCTGGATAGTGGATCTCTATATTCAGTACAACATCTTGCTTTTTTTCTCGTTCTTCAGGGTTAAAGCCAATAAATGTTCGCAGCCTGAGGTTAGTAATATTGATGATCGCATTTTGCATAAACGGTCCTTAGTTTTTGACGAGCTGTAAAAACTCATTGCGTGTTTTAGGGTCTTCTCGGAAGTTACCAAGCATAACAGAGGTGCGCATTTTGGAGTTTTGTTTTTCTACACCACGCATCATCATACACATGTGCTTTGCTTCAACAATGACGCCTACGCCTTTTGCTCCCGTGACTTCTTCAACAGCTTTTGCAATTTGGTGAGTGAGTTGTTCTTGGATTTGAAATCGACGGGCGTACATATCAACAATGCGGGCAAATTTCGATAAGCCGAGTACTTTACCATTTGGTATATAGGCAATGTGACACCGACCGACAAAAGGCAGTAAGTGATGCTCGCACATAGAGTAAAGTTCAATATCTTGGATCAGCACCATATCGTCTGCATCAGAAGTGAATACGGCGTTATTGGTGATCTCATCGAGCGTTTCTCGATAGCCCTTTGTGAGGTACTCCATGGCTTTGGCGGCCCGCTTTGGGGTATCTAATAAGCCTTCTCTATTGCTATCTTCACCGACAGCTTCAATGATTTGATGATAACTACTTTTTAGTTCGTCGTGCATAACAAATTCTCTATCTATTTTAGGTGACGTCCGCCGTCAACTGGCAGAGTGCGGCCTGTAATGTAGTTACTATTGAGCAGTAGCTCAACACTATTGACGATTTCTCGACAACCAGGCTCAATAGCCATGAGTGATTTTTTCAATGTTTTTTCTTTATATTCAGACGAATCATGTTCGTTGAAAATGATTAAACTGGGTGCAATGGCGTTGACTTTGATACGCGGCGCAAATTTGGCAGCAAATGACTTACTTAAATTATCAAGCGTTGCTTTGCTGGCAGCATACGCAATATGCTTAGCACTGCCTGTTTCTACGACATAATCAGTCAAATGGATTATGTCTGCAATATCATCGTATGCGAGTAAAAGGTCGCTCATTGCCATATTAAGCAAATAGGGCACCTTGGCGTGAATGCGGATCATATTGTCAAATAAGCGACTATGATCAGGGTTTTGCCCCTCACAATCCCAGCTAGAGGCATTGTGGATGATGGCTTTTAAACTGCGGGTATGCATTTTTACATTGGCAACAAGCGTGTCAACGGCATCTGCGTCATCAAAGTTACTTTCAATACAAATCACACCTTGCTGTTCAAGTTCGTCAATGATGTTATGGCGAGCGCGATACGTCATAATGACGGGTTGTTGATTTTTAACAAAGTGTTGAACGAGTGCCAAACCAATGCGTTGTGCGGCACCTGTGATGAGAATGGGAGCGGTCATCTAAACCATTAACCTATAAATTAAATGCATGAATGGTTTAACTATAACTTAATTTTTCAACCTTGTTTTACTTTGTTGATCAGTGAGTTGATGGGTATTATGAAAATATAGAGGCAGAAGTATGAATTTTTTGCGTTTTATGGCTTTGGAGGTGCCTGTGCGAAGCGCGCACTCATCAGAAGTGACGCTTCGCACAGTGGACTATTTTGCTTTTAAATGGGTATCAAAAAAGGTTAAAAATGCCGTGAGTGTTGTATGCCGATGTGCTTGATAGCTTAAATGGTGATTACCTGATTCAAGCTCAATATAGTGGACTGCTTTTTTTGCATCGAGTAAGTCATCATACATGCGACGACTATGGCTGACAGGAACGACCTTATCATCTTCCCCATGAATTAATAATATAGGGCGTTTTATTGCTGCAATATTATTGATGGGCGAATTGTTTTCTAATTTGTCATCATCGTCACCAAATTGCTTCTCTACAACCTCTCTATTGGTATAGTAGCGCGCACGTGACACCACGGACTCTAAATCCATAACCCCTGCAAAACTGGCGGCGCATTGAAATGTTTTAGGGTGTTTTACAACAGCCATCACGGCAGCATAACCGCCGTAACTTCCCCCACCGACACAAATTTGGTCTTTATTCGCAATTTTCTGTCCGATAAGATAGTGAGCAGCATCTTGTAAATCATTTTGCATTGCCTCTCCCCACGCGCCCATTGCTGCTTGTGCAAATTCATACCCATAACCATATGAGCCTCTAAAGTTAGGTTGGAACACTGCGTAGCCGCGGCTTGCAAAGAGCTCAGACCAATAGTCAAAGTCAGCATAATCGCGAGCCATCGGCCCACCATGCGGTAAAATAATTGTTGGGTATGGTGCACTGTTGGAGCCAGTATCAGGTGGCAATGTTAGATACCCTTCGATGGTTAAACCATCACGTGCTTTATAACTATGGCGTTGTTTACCTAAATAGGTCGCATCTTGTATTTCAGGATGCTGGGGCGCAAACAAATATAGCGACTGTGCTTTACGCTGTCCCAAATAATAGGTGCCAGAATCAGTATTTGAACTAGAGTACAAAACATATGTATCGCCATCTTGGCTTTTATCTAAGATCACATTGTGTGCATTTGGCAGTGCACTAGATAAGGCTGTTTGCAGGCTTTTATATTCTTCATCCCAATATATGCGGCTCCCCTCAGTATTCGAATGTGAAAACCCATTTACCTTGCCGGTTATTTGAGAGTATAAAATGGTGCCATCGACATCATAATCAGGATCGGAAAAAATGAGCTCACGATTTTGAGGTTGACTGACTTTTGTTTTAAATAGTGCTTTTTTTCCTTTATGGTTGGCTTTTATATATAACGTGTCGCCATCCTGTCCAAAACCTAATATCGTTATTCGCTCTGGTGAAAAAACATCAAATTGATACAGCGGCTTATCATGCAAGCTGTTTTTATCACGGTCATAAAGAATATAGGAGATGGTGGTGTCTTGTAGTTTGTAGCCAATACGTACGTTACCTTGTCTATCAGCTATCCAGTCTGAGATATTACGTCTTGGCCTTAAAATTCGTTCTCTGCGTTTGGTATCTACATTGACTTTGAAAACGGTGGGTCTATTCACGGTGTCGAAATCAACAGCCACTAGAATATGCTTAGGGTCATCTGGCAGCATACTAATCACATTATCTTGGAATTGCGCTGCATTATTGACATTACGATTACGGGTGGGCAGTAAGTTTTCTAGCTTTTTAGTGCCATTGAGATCAAATTTAAAGAGCTGCGTTGAGTGATACTTTAGTAACCGCTGCCTTTGTGTGTAACCTGCCGCAACAATCAAGGTGTTGTTATTGGCCCAGTCGTACCAATTTAAAGTAACTTCTTTATTGTCTGACTTTAAAACCGGCAGTGTTTCTTGGGTTTTTAAATTGGTTATATTTAAGACTAGGGTACCTTGATAGTTTTGTACAAAGGCTAAGTGAGTACCATTTGGTGATAAATCAACCTGACTCACCAATGGTAAACTTGTATAAGCTTCTATTGGTGCTTGTGATACTTCAGGTGTTTTTGGTTGTTCAGCAACCTGTGCGTGTGGTGCTGATGAAATAAACAGGAGTGTGAATATGAAGCGTAACATGTTCCCTCTTTTGCTCGCTAAAACAGAAAAAGAGGGAGGTTGTCATGATTATAGGCCCATCACAAGTATTTTTATCGCTTAATCATAAATAGTGGGGATGGGCTGGCGCTTGTGCTGTGTGCGCAAATAAATGTCTATGAGTGTCTTGTTTACCAAATCTGAAACCGTTTTACCTTCTAAAAAATCATCTATTTCGTCATAGCTCAGACCGAGTGCTTCTTCATCGGTTAAGCCCGGACGATCGCATTCGAGATCCGCTGTAGGCGCTTTATTAACTAGCGTATCAGGTGCTTGTAAATGTGCTGCAAGTGCTCTGACTTGACGTTTTGACAACCCAAACAAAGGGGCTAAATCACATGCACCATCCCCAAACTTGGTATAAAAGCCGGTGATATTCTCGGCGCTGTGATCTGTACCAACAACTAACCCTTTGCTTAATCCCGCTATTTCATATTGTGCAACCATACGTTGACGAGCTTTGACATTGCCTTTAATAAAATCAATAGCAGATTCAGACGGCAATGTAAGTTCAGATGCCGCCATTGCGAGCATTGCTTGCTCGTGCATTGCATCAGCTGCAGGTTTAATATTAACTGTGACGCGTTTACTTGGTTGAATAAACGTTAAGGCCTGTTGTGCTTCATCTTCATCAGCTTGCACGCCGTAAGGTAAGCGCATGGCAATAAATTGATAGTGAGCGTCGCTGTGCTGCTGATTAAGTTCATCTATGGCAAGTTGACATAGGCGCCCGCAGGTTGATGAATCTACCCCGCCACTGATCCCTAACACTAAGGTGACACAATGCGCGTCGATTAAACGTTGTTTAATAAAGTTCACGCGTCGAGTGACTTCAAAAGCAGCGTCTATTTCGGGTTGGACTTTCATTTCAGCCAAAATCGTTTGGCGCATAGCGACTTCCTCAATTACCAATTATTGCAAAGTGTTATTATGTTTTTATCTGACTAGAAATTAAAGCCCTAAATGTTGTTTAATTGCTGCCAGTTCTTGTTTCAACTGGGCTATCTCGTCAACCAAAGAATCTAACTCTGAATTTGAAAGCTGCGGTGTTGCTTGCTCACCCTCTGATGCTGCTGGAGGAGCTTGATCTGCGAGTAAATGCTGGTAACGGTTTTCTCGTTTACCTGGTTCTCGTTCAAGTTTACACACCCACTCCTGCTCCAACATGTCTACTAAAGTGTTTTCTACGTCGCTGACAGCTGTGAAATTTGTGAGTCGTGCAGAGCGTGTGCGCAGTTCTCCCGGTGTTTGCGGGCCACGAAGAAATAAAATACACAATATTGCGCGTTGCTGCTCACTTAATTGTAAACTACTAAACTCGGTATTACAGAAACGGTGACTGTACTTATTTACGCGTCCAGATAGTCCTTCGTCGAGGACGACAACGCGCTTTTTTTCTAATTGCGTTAATGTATCTAAGACTTCAGACTCGCTAAGTGCGAGTACGGGTTCCCTGTTAGATTTTTGGTTACATGCATTTGTTAATGCATTAAGTGACAGGGGATAATGCTCGGGTGTGGTAGTCTGTTTTTCAAGTAGGCATCCGATGACCCGTTGTTCATTTGGCGTGAATTCCATATCGTTGTTCCTATCTTATTGTTTTATCAACTTTACGCTATCAGTGGTTGTTTTACTAACACCTTGTGTCCATTTTCTTAGTGCGGCTTCAAGGTCATTAAATTCTATCGGTTTACTTAAATAGTCATCCATGCCTGCTGCTAAGCATTTTTCACGATCGCCTTGCATGGCATTAGCGGTTAAGGCGACAATCGCAGTAGATTGGTGTTGCTTGCCAGCGATACCTTGGCGAATCTGCCCAGTTGTTTGGTAACCATCTAATTCTGGCATTTGGCAATCCATTAGTATTACATCATATCGTTTTGGTTGCTGTTTCAAGTGTTCAATAGCCAAGCGACCATTATCGATACAAGTGGGGGTAATATCGAGGCGTTTCAATAGTGCTAGGGCGACAACTTGGTTTACCTTGTTATCTTCAACTAAAAGAATCGAGGCACTAATTGTACCTTTTTTTTGCGGCGAATCGGGTATTTGCTGCTTGCTTAATGTGCAAAGCTTAAGGGCATTAGCCGGTGTGAGTGGTCTCAAGAAAACAAGGTCGGGGTTAAGATGTGCGAGTTTCTTGTTATTGCCAAGGCGATTACTGATCAACGCAAAACAGCTGCCTGGCTGTTTTAGGATACTTTTTAATTGAGTGATTTGGGTATCAGAAGCGTCGACAATGATTGATTCGGCAATAATAATTGCGGGCGATTTTAGCCGGGTATCTTGCAGTAACGAGAGAGCCGAAGGTAAGCTTTCAAAGTGTTCACTGGGTATTCGCCATGCATCAAGTAAGTGATGGGCTGCTAATTCATGTGGTTGATGCGGATCGACAATACACAATCCATCACACAGTGTATCCAGCGGGGTAATGTCTTTTGCGTCATGCAAATCAATATAAAAGGTGAATGTACTGCCAACACTTAATTTACTATAGGCATTAAGTGCACCGCCTAACAGCTCACATAATTGTCGAGCGATCGTAAGCCCAAGGCCCGTGCCGCCAAACCGGCGTGTGGTTGATGGATCTGCTTGGGTAAATGAATCAAATATTTTATCAAGTTGGGTTTTACTTATGCCCACTCCAGTATCTTCAATACTACACCATAAACGCAGTGACTTTGATTGTTGTTCTGTGTAGCAGGTGAGCGTAACTTTACCGTGTTCGGTGAACTTTATTGCATTACTTAATAAATTATTGAGTATTTGCTTTAGGCGATGGGGATCGGTTTTCGCAAATTGCGTTTTCATATTTCGGCTATCGATAAATAACTCGGTACGTTGTTCAAGCGCTTTAGGGGCAAAGTTACTGACACTGTCACTGAGTATTTGAATTAAATTACATTCAACTAACTCGATGTCGAGCTTACCCGCCTCAATTTTTGAAAAGTCGAGAATATCATTAATAATAGTTAATAATGAGCCCGCTGAGCTTTGGGCAAGCCCTAAGTGGTGACGTTGCGACTGGTTCAGCTCTGTGTTGAGTACGATGTCTAACATGCCTAAAATACCGTTCATGGGCGTGCGAATTTCATGACTCATACTTGCGAGAAAGTCCGCTTTGATTTTCGCCGACTGTTCTGCAATCTCTTTGGCTAATAACGCTTGTTGTTTTGCTTTTTGTTGTTCTTGACTGGCAAATAAACTGCCTAACATAGCGGATATTGCGCGGATAAAGCGCTCGTCACTATGGCCCCAATCAGGGTTAGGCAAGGTGTATTCCGCGCACAATAAGCCAATGATTTGACCTTTGTAGGTAATAGCACAGCCTAGCAATGCATTCACTTCAAAAGGCCCTAAATAATGCTCACTTAACCCTAAAGTACATTCATGGCTGTGGGCAAAATTTGCTTTGAGTAGCTGATTTTTTTGCACCTGCGAAAATAACTCTGCAAGGTTGCTTTTTCGCCACGGTGGGAAGTGCTGTAGATTGTCTTGGCGAGTATTACTGAAGCAGCTAGGGATCAGCAAGGTACTTTCTTCGTTAAATACCCATATACTTGCTCGCGATGCATCAAGCCCTTGGCAAATGGCGTCAACCACCACATTTTGCGCGCTATCGATGTGATTGTTTAATACTGCATCATGGCTGCTAAGCTGTGCTAATAGTTCATTGTTTCTGGCTATTTTGTCATGCTCAATTTCCATGTGTTTTCGGGTTTGAATATTTTGTACTGATCCAAAAATTTCGTAAGTCCAATTTTTATAACGATTGGCTTTGCCTTTCATCAATATCCAGCGTTCATGGCCTTGCGCAGTCAAGATGATGAGCTCTTCTTCAAAGCTGGTGCCATGTTTAATCGCCTGCTCAATGGCGTGCTGAAAGTTTCGCCGATGTTTACCTTCTTTGAAAAATTCGGTCGAACTCATCCAAGTTGCCTGATAATGGTCAGACACTTCAAATATGTGTCTGGTGACGTCTGACCAACTAATATCGCGGGTTTTTATATCAACTGACCATGCACCAACCTCAGCAAGACTGCCCATACTGGTTAAGGTTTGGGCATTATCATGTAATTGCTTTATGAGTTTATTAAAGAAGATAAATGCCGCAATAAACAGTAGGATAATGGTGAGTAACGCAAGACGAAATGGCCAAATTGCAGCAACTTCTGGCTCCCAACCAAATCGAGGCACCGCATACAGTTGCCATTTCCCTGAGGCCACCGACACACTAAATGAAAGAGGGTGTAACTCTAAAATATGCTTATCGCCATAAAAAAATTCTCCTAATTCTCCAAGTCCATTTTTCCCCCGTATCGCAATGCGATAATTATTGTCTAGCTTTTCTAGGCTGACTGATTTGAACAGCTTTTTCATATCAATGACGACGGAGAGTAGCCCCCAAAAGGAGTCATCGGCATTGTAGACGGGTACCCGCGCGATCAGCGCCTCACCGCCTTGAATGAGCGTGAGGGGCCCTGCCAGCACAATCTGTTTGCTGTCACGGGCTTTTATCGCGTCTTTACTCTGAATTGGGTGTGTTAAGTAGTTGAGACCCAGTGCTTTTTCATTGCCTTTGAGAGGGTAAGTCATGCTGAGTATCATATCCGGTGCCGCACCGAGGTTACGGAGTATATTGCTCGACCGAAACAGGGGTTGTGCGATCCGTTCAAATTGCGCTTGATTTAGGTTTTTTTCGTTGGTGAGTGCAATGGCTAAACCTCGCACTAACTGAATATTAGCCGCGAGTGCCCCTTCAATTTGTGTGCGGTATACATTAACTTCTTCATAGGCACGATTGCGCTCAACTTCAATAAGGCGATGATAGTTGACGTTATCCACATACCAGCCAAAACACAACACCGTGCATAAAACAAACCAGTAGCCCAGCTTAATTGAGCGAGCTTTCCTTGGCGCATGTAATTGAGAATCGAGCATTACTAAACTTATCCTGCAGAACATCCATTTACTATAGTTTAGCCAATAGATAAGCAAACGTTAGTGAGTTCATTAAACTCTCTTACGGTAATAGATTAGATGCGACTGGGCGAGTGCTGGTTAAAAGCTGATAAAGACTAACTTTTGAAAATGATAGATTATTGCGCCAGACAAAGTGGTGTATTCATCATATTGGAAATTAGTTAAATAGAATAAAAACATAACACAGCTTTAAGGCGATTATGAGTTAGTATTTATCACCCAATTTGGGCGGGCAGTTAACGCCATGGATATTACAATTGCTTAGACATATCAACTTCATATTTATATGGTTATGATAATAATTCAGACAGAATTATAAGGACAAAGAGATGCTCACTTGGTTAAAACGGATCATTGCTGGACTGGTTTTATTAGCGGTAGCGACAACCGCAGCTCTTTATGGCGTGCTGTCGTTGAGCCTACCGTCACTCGATGGTACTGGTACCAGTAACGCGATCAGCGCAGCGACGACGGTGGAGCGAGATGCATTAGGGCAAGCGGTTATTACGGCGCAATCTCGAGAAGATGCGGCTTACGGTTTAGGGTTTGCTCATGGCCAGGATAGGTTCTTTCAGATGGATCTATTACGTCGTAATGCGGCAGGAGAGCTCAGTGAGTTGTTTGGATCTGCGGCAATAGAATTAGATAAAACCATGCGGTTCCATCAATTACGTAAGCGTAGTGAATATATTGTCGCGCATTTACCGCATGATCAACAACAAGTGCTCGCAGCTTACACACAGGGCGTTAACGAAGGGCGGGTACAAGCCGGTTTTCAGAGCTTTGAATATTTACTCAGTGGAGGGCCTGTAAAAGCGTGGCGCAGTGAAGATAGTATACTGGCCATATTTAGTATGTACCTTGATTTACAGTCTGCGAACTTTGAACGTGATAAAGCACTCATTTATTTAGAGCATACCTTTGGCAAAGCGATGCGTGAGTTTGTATTGCAGCCAAGTATTCATCAAGCTGCGCTGGATGGTTCATTGTTACCAACACGACAAGTTCCAATACCGCAATTGGAGACCTCACTCGCGCGTGCAGACATCCATGATATTGGCTCGGTAAATTTATATGGCAGTAATAACTGGGCGGTAACAGGGGCGTTAACTCACTCTGGTAAAGCCATGCTCTCTGATGACATGCATTTGGGGCTAGCTGTGCCTTCTATTTGGTATCGTGCGCAATTAAATTATCAATCTAAAAATACACCCGTCACAGTAACAGGTGTGTCGCTACCCGGTGCGCCAGCGATTGTGGTGGGCACGAATGACCATATTGCCTGGGGGTTTACCAATGGGTATTTAGATACGGCAGATTGGATTGAATTGTCAGCCAGTGATAAAACTTGGCAAGAAGAAGAGCGTATTGAATTACCCGATAATGAAGTACACACGTATTCGTTGCTAATGAGTGAATATGGCCCAGTACAGCAGTTCAATGAGACAGCTTATGCACTAAGTTGGGTTGCACATCAGCCATATGCGGTGAATTTAAAGCTATTGGCAATGGAAACCGCATTGACGGTCGATGATGCCCTGACATTGGCGCCCAAAGTGGGCATTCCGGTGCAAAACCTGATGGTTGTAGATAAACACGGTGATGCGGCATGGCGTCTTATGGGTGCAATTCCGGCCAGAACCAATCCGGCTGATATTGCGATAGAGGCAACAAGCTATTCTCCTCAGTGGCAATACAATGACACCGCTAGACCCGCGTTGAAAAACCCTGACAATGGTAAATTGTGGACGGCTAATTCTCGTGTCGTCTCTGCGCAGGCACATACGCGTTATGGTGATGGCGGTTATGCCTTAGGGGCTAGAGCAGTACAGATACGCGATAGGTTACTTGCCAAAGACACGTTTAATGAAAAGGGTTTTAACCAGTTACAGCATGATAACGAAGCAATGTTTTTAGCTCCATGGCATCAGCATTTAACCGCTTTATTAAGTCAAAATGACGCTGCTAAAGCACGATTCGCAAATGATTTACAGCATCTCGCCCAATGGCAAGCATGTGCGTGTGCAGACTCAGTTGGCTATACCTTAGTGAAGCGCTTTCGTACTAGTTTAATGAACAGTGCATTTGCGCCGGTTGAAGCAAAAATGAAAGAGGCAGGTGCAGGTCTACGCTACATAAAACGCTACTTAGAACCTGCTTTGTGGCAGTTGCTGGAGCAAAAACCACAGAGCTGGTTAAATCAGCATGAGAGTTGGCAAGCATTGCAACTTAACGCCTATGAAGTCGCTAAGCAAAAGCTAGCAGCTGAGTTTGGTCCGAATATGACGAGCTGGCAATGGGGAGACGTGAATGCGTTACACATTAAACACCCATTTAGCACACAATTACCGATACTAAGCCAGTTTTTAGATATGCCAACCACGAAAGCGTTTGGTGATACCTTTATGCCAGCGGTGCAAGGTCGTCATTTTGGGGCTTCACAGCGCTTTATAGCGCAACCGGGGGCGTTAGGTAATGCGATTATGACCGTCGCTGGTGGACAAAGTGGGCATCCGTTGTCATCGTTTTATCGTGCAGGGTTTGACGAGTATGCAAAAGGGAATGCGACGCCGTTATTGCCTGGTCGCCTCGTGCATGCATTAACGATTAAACCTAATTAACCAGAATAGGGAATAGCATACAGTGATGAAGCGGCTGTTACCTGATTACGGCCGTTTTGTTTACTGGTGTAGAGCGCGTTGTCGGCATGATGCAAAGCCGCATCAAAGCTGCTGCTGGTGGGCCACAGGGTCACACCAAAACTCAGGGTGACTGGGCGGTCGAAATGTTCGAAGATCTCAAAAGTAATAGCACTGCGTAGTTTCTCAATTCGATGCAAAGCAGCTTTTTGCGTACAATTTGGCATAACGAGTAAGAATTCTTCGCCGCCCCAACGTGCGCAAATATCTACAGGACGGGTATGTTTATCTATGAGGAATGCGACACGTTTTAGCACTTCATCACCTTGCGCATGTCCGTAATTATCATTGATCCGCTTAAAGTGATCGATATCGGCCATGATAATACATAAAGTTTCATTATTTTCATCACAGTGATATTTGGCATGAGTAATAAGCTCAAGGGCATAGCGTCGATTATACATGTGCGTGAGGGGATCTTTTGCAGCAAGTAGCTCAAGCGACAGGCGTTGTTTCATGGTCACTTCTCTGATCAAGGCAACGGTGAAAATCATAGGCACTCCACACACGAGTACGTTGGTAAAGTGCACATAAGGTAATAGATGCTCAAAAGCATAGTTATAAGTGACATCAGCAAACCAAATATGCAGTGCGGCAAATAGCGTGATCATCAAGGTTGAGACCACCACTGCTGGTTTCAATTTCATATCACTATCAAGCAATAATAGGCAAGACACAGTCCACAGGTAGTATTGAAACCCCAGCGCCATACCTAGCACCGCACAGACACTCACCGCATGCACAGCGACTTCAACGCTAAATAGTCGCAACGCGAACGAGCGCTGGTTATGTTTGAGTAAATAAATACCCGTCCACCATGTAATAACACTGCCTATATTCAGTAATGCTAGAGAAACGATATTGAGTAAGGAAAAAACGATGAGTAAAAGCACATGTAAGCCAAGGCAATACCATGCAACACGTTTTAGTAGGGTTAATTTTACCTGTTCGACAATATCTGGTTGGCTATGCGGGTGTTGCACAGTATGACGGCCCTTAAAATAATAACCCTAAAAGTATAGATGCTTTTGTGTGAATTTTACCCTACTTTTAAACAGTGGTTGGGTTTCTTGCGTTATATCGAACAGCTTTGCACAGGAGTTAAAATGACAAAGATAGTGAAAGTAGCCGTGATGGTGGCGTTTTGTTGGTGTTGCAGTGCCATTGCCGTTGAATTTAGAACTCATAAGCTCACAGAGCACGTATATGTGCTATTTGGTCAAGGTGGTAACATCGCAATTCATGTTGGAGACGATGGGACCTATATTATTGATGATCAGTTTGCGCGATTATCAACACAGATAAAAAAGCACATTAGCGCCTTAAAGCCTGGGGTGCCTGAATTTGTCATAAATACCCACTTTCATGGTGACCATACCGGTGGTAATGAAGCTTTTTCGCTCGCAGGGAGTCATGTTATTGCTCATGATAATGTACATAAACGCTTAGTCAAAAAGCATGGTACAGCGTCAGCGTATTTACCTCGAGTGAGCTTTGATCAGACATTGACTCTGAACTTTAATAATGAACAGGCACATATCGCTCACTTTGCCCATGCGCATACGGATGGTGATGCAGTGGTGACGTTCACAAAAGCAAATATTGTCCATATGGGAGACTTGTATTTTAATCTCGGCGGACTGCCTTTTGTGGATGTGGATAGCGGTGGCTCAGTTGATGGTTTGTTGCGCGCACTTCGCGATATTAAAGCGGCAATAAATGACAAAACAGTGCTTATTCCTGGCCATGGTGAGGTGTCCAATAAGGGGGAGCTAGTGCAATATATTGTACGAATTGATAAAGCACGCACGCTGATGCTAAAGGCGATGGCGCAAGGAGCTACGCAGCAAGAAGTACTGCGATTAGACCCGTTAGCCGAACTCAATTTGCCTTACACTAACTGGTTGCCGAGAGAACGGGTTACTCAGTTATTTTATCGCTCATTGGCAAAAAAATGAATTAGGCTAGGTGAGCATCACCAAGCCTGCGGCTAAAGCGATCAGTATTAATCCTAATCCATCGCGACGATTAACGGGTTGTTTCAGCCAAAAAGTCGCAATGAGCATGGTGAAAAAGACCTCAATTTGACCCAGTGTTTTGACATAAGCAACGTGCTGTAAACTCATAGCGCTAAACCAGCCGATAGAGCCAATACAACTGGCGAGGCTGATCAAACTGACCTTACGACGATGTTGCCATAAAACTGAATAGCTTTGTGGCTCTTTGATCAGTAAATAAAGACCTAACAATATGGTTTGAATACTGATCACTAGGAGTAAAACCCACGCTGCGCTATGGGGAAATGGCAACTGACTGGTTAACGCGGCTTCTCGCACCCATAAAGAGGTTAAGGCAAAGGCACTACCACAGCTTAAACCAAGTAAGGCGGTGGGAAAATTAAAATTTTTCACGGTAAAACCGCTGAGAATAAGCACAGCGACACCGCCAATGACGACACCGAGCCAGCCAAAGTACGATAATGCGGACCCAAAGAACAACATACCGAAAATAGCCGCAACGAGAGCTTCACTTTTAGCCAGCCCTGCACCTATCGCATAGTTATTTTGCTTAAAAAGTATCACCATCAGCGCGGTGGCAACAATTTGTGTGATACTGGCTGATCCTATAAAAATCATAAAAGTGCCACTGAACTGTATCTGTTCTGTGGGATAAAATTGATATAAACCGACTAAATATAAAGCCGCAATTGGGCTCGCTAGAATAAAACGAGAGAGGGTCACAGTTGCGATTGAGGCATGATTGCTGAACTGACTTTGTAAGGCATTACGCCAAGCTTGTGCAAAAGCAGCCAAAAATGTGAATGCGATCCATGCCATGCAGTAGTCTCTTTTTTTGATGAGCTCGAGACAATACACTATCAACTATTTAGAGAATATACGAATGGTTTAGCTGACAGAGTGCGTTGATGTGACACCCTGTTGCAGTGTACGTCCATAGCACGCTTTTTATACTGTCTGGCGATGCAATGCAATTAACTATAGGTTATGAAATAGGCGGCTTTTTTGTGTGCGCAATGGTATGTTAGCGTGGTTAATTATTTCTTATAAACACAAAGGAGCTAGCATGACAACGTTATTGATCTGCGCACTCGTTGCGGTATTGTTACCTTACTTGGCTAAGTTGCCGGTGGCCATTGAAATGAATAAATTGGGGGGTTACGATAACCGTCACCCGCGTGCTCAACAAGCAAAGCTAGAAGGGTTTGGTGCGCGTGCCCTTGCAGCGCACCAAAATAGTTTTGAATCACTCATTGTTTTTTCAGTGGCACTGGCCGTTGTGTTAGGCTCAAATAATGTGAATGCGGTGACAGAGTATTTAGCCATCACTCATATTATTGCACGTATTTTATACTGTGTTTTTTATTATATAAATATAGATAAGCTTAGATCTTTGGTGTGGTTAGTGGGTATTGGCTCCGCAGTGGGTATGATTGGTGTAAGCATCTAAATTAAAAGGGAAAATAGAGCAACTAAACGTTGCTCTATGCATATCAGTGTGACACATCAATTCGTTCAAACTGATCCTGTTGTGGCGTGCTTGTCGCGTTATCATTAATTTTAAAATCTAACTGAACGCGATGTATTTCATCAGGATTGTTTGAAGCGGTGTATTGCCATTGTCGCAATGCCGTAATCGCATTGTTCTCGAATGTGTTTTTTGGTTTAGCGTCAATGACTTTGATGTTGTTAGTATGACCTCGCTCATCAATGGTATAGGCCAGCTGTACATACCCTGATACGCCATAATTTGCCGCTTCAATGGGGTATTTTGGCTCAATTCGCATGATAGGTTTTACTGAGTGATCTGCTTTTACTTTTTCTGACGGACTGTCTTTAGTGATTGCTAAGGCACTTAATGATGCAAGCGCACAGGTGATCAGCAGGGTTTGCGCAATCGTTGAAGGTCGAGCTGTATTTTTTATATGGTTAAGTCTCTGTAGCATGGTGTTTTTATCTCCATAGTAAGCGTATGCAAAATGTCGTTTGTTATGGTGTTCAACACAGTTAATCAGTGTTTTGGCATAATGCACTTGTTGATGATGCGGTTTATTTTCTAGGACACGTTCGTCGCAAGCGAGCTCTTGGACGCGTCGAAAGCTCTGATACCCAAGCCAAATGAGAGGGTTGAACCACGTTATTGTGCATAGTGAAAAGAATCCAAGATTCCATAGGTTATCGTGGCGTTTTATGTGCGTATATTCATGCTCTAGCATTAATGAAAGAGACTGCGCGTCAAAGCGCTGAATATAATTCGCTGGCAATACAATGTTGGGTTTGATGAGACCAACAATCATTGGGCTGTTTATTTGTGTGCTGACGTAAACTGGGTACTCACGGTACGTCGTATCTGTTAATTGTAAGGCGAGGTTGGTGTGAAAACGCTTATGCTGCCAAAACATAGCAAGTAATAGACCGCAAG
Source organism: Pseudoalteromonas sp. MSK9-3 (assembly GCF_003590335.1). Classification (GTDB taxonomy): domain Bacteria; phylum Pseudomonadota; class Gammaproteobacteria; order Enterobacterales; family Alteromonadaceae; genus Pseudoalteromonas. The sequence goes on from NZ_MIET01000012.1 coordinate 39,962, forward strand.
CGCCAGCTACATATACGACTGTCCAACCTAACAACCATGTATCAACCACTGGGAGTTGAGTTGGGGTGACTGTGACGTAGTACATGGCGTTATTTGACAAAGGCTTTAATTCGCTCGGTAAGCTTAGTAGAAACAAGGTACTTGGTATTAGCCACCACATTTTATATAGCAATTGAGCGCCAATTTTACGCGTAAGTGAACGTTCGCAAATTAAGAGTACAACAACACTAATACTTAACAGCAACTGTATTTTCATTACCCAATCAAGTAGCTCGTTTAACATATTACTTTCCTTGCTTGTCTTCCCACTCTTTTATGACGTTTTTTAACTCATCAATATCGGTTTGTGATAAGGGGTGTGTTTTGGCAAATCCACTGACCAACGGTGCGATACGGCCTTGGAATAGTCGTTGAATAAAGCTTCGGCTTTCTTTTTGGGTATAATCATCGCGTTCAATGGTGGGCGTGTAGATGTACTCTCGGCCTTGTTTTTCAAAAGTAACCGCCTGCTTTTTAACCAGTCGACTCACCAGAGTTTTAATGGTTTTCTCGTGCCATTGCGTGTCGTCGCTTAAACGCTTAATAATGTCACTGGCTTTAGCTGGGTAACCTTGCCAAAGAGCTTCCATAACCGAGAATTCGGCCTTAGATAATTCAATCATTGTTCCGCCTACAAGTGTAATCTATGTATTTAGATTACACTTGTAGTTTTAAAGGTCAAGTGTTATTTTTGTCCAATGCCTAGTTCTGAGTGAGAAATGCGTTGGTAAGCACCTTCAGTTAAGTCGCTTGGTTGCAGGGTAAAGCCCGCTATTTTGACTCTAAATAAATCAATCACGCGATAGCCGCAGTAATGACTCATTTTGCGGATTTGGCGATTCAGCCCTTGCTGTAGCGTTATTTTGAAGCGCGTTGGTGTTAATAATTCAACATCACACGGCAAGGTTATTTGCCCATTAATAGGCACGCCATTTGCCATTTTTTGACAAAAAGATGTATCAATAGGCCGGTCAACTTCTACCCAGTACTCCTTTTTTTGATGATGCTCAGGGTGCAGCATCTGTTGGCATAAAGCTCCGTCATTGGTAAGTAGTAATAATCCTCGAGAGTCTTTGTCTAAGCGGCCAATAGGGTAAACACGCGGTGTTTCAGGTAGGTAATGAATAAGACTAGTTGGATCGTCGAAATTAAGTTTGCAGTCTATGCCAATAGGTTTGTGATAAGCGTAGAGTACCTTCTCGGGCAAGGTGGTGATCGCTTGGCCTTGCACGATAACGACGTCTTGTGCGGTAACATGATCAATATGATTCGCTAAATTACCGTTGACGGTGACTTCTCCCGCATCAATTAATCGTGATGCCTGACGGCGAGAGCACACGCCTGCATGGCCTAAAAATTTAGCTAAACGTATTGGTTCAGGCATGATGGATCCTTAGCTGTGTTTAATGCAGTGTGATAACGGTTATATTATACCAGAGAGTGGATCAGATTGAATTGAGTTAGTCGTGAGCAAAAAAATTGTATGAACTTGTAAAGTGGGGTTGTTTAACTTATTGATATGAAGGATTATTAAGTCGTCTTTTCGATAACACAACAGGACTTTTGTGAAAAAAGCGATATTTACGCTCGCGATTGGCGATAACCCAATGTATCAAGCTGCAATCTTAAGTTTTAAGTATTATGCTGACAAAGTTGGAGCTGATTTGATTGTGTCCGACGAGTTACATTATCCGATTGTAATTAAGAACCCTAGATATAATGCGAGCCCTGCATGGACGGAAAAGTTACGAATAGACGCGTTACTTACCGAATACGATAGGGTACTTTATGTTGACGCTGATGTACTAATTACACCCCATGCTCGTAATATATTTGATCAATATATTGATATGAATAAAGTGTATTGGTTTGACGAAGGAGTTCTACAAGAGCGAGATAACGATATAAAGCTTATTTGCAATTCGCTAGGGGATGTTGTCTGGCCGCAACGATGTAGAAGGCCTATTTATTATAATGCTGGGGTTATTTTAGCCTCTAAAGGTAATGCCTTATTTAATATGACAACATTGGAAGACTTACAGTTTATTTGTAATGACATCACTCACTATGATCAAAGTTATTTTAATTACACTTTGCACAAGTACTCCATTGAGCATGAGTCACTTGATAAAATGTTTAATCGCATGGATATGTTTGGTAAAGAGGGCTATTTAGAGGCTGACTTTATCCATTATGCTGGTAAGGGCTATGCAAAAAATAGCCGACGCCGAGATGTTCAGTTTTTGAAAGACTTCGCAGCGCTTTATGATAATATTTTGCCAAGAGATAAAATGGAAGCGCTAAAAGCACAGGCATGGCACGATTACTTAGCTGTGGTATGTAAAAAGTATCCGTTGCCAACTTGGTTGATAAAACAATGCTGTCGTTGGTTTGTGCCTCATTAACTGTGAGGCACAGTTTAAAACTAGGTGTTAGTTAAGCAGCTCGCTATAACGAACACTTTCCCCAATTCTGAGAATTTTTAAAGTCATATTTGGTTTTATATCGTCGAATGCTTTTTGCAGGCGGCGCAGTGGTTCATTGACATGTTCATAGCCTAATAACCACGTCCCATAACCCCAAGGAATAAATACTTTACACGCTAAATCTTGTGCCGCTTTTACCGCATCTTCGGGCGCAAAATGAATGCTACGATAGGTATAGTCATAAGCAATAATCGGCATTAAACACACATCAAAGCCGTTAAATTTGGCGTTCATATCTTTATAAATGGGACTATATCCGGTGTCACCAGCGAAAAAGATAGTATGTTCGCCATCATCAAATAGCCATGCGCCCCACAATGTTTCGTTCCAGTCATTTAAGCCACGACGAGAGAAGTGGTGGGCAGGTAAAAAATGAACATTAGTTTGGCCAATGGTAGTTTGAGTATACCAGTCCATTTCTGTGATTGGACCTTGTGTGTAGTCAACGTTATCGCTGACTGACAGCGGCAGCAATAACTCTGTGCCTTGTGCAAGGGTATTGAGGGTATCGATACTTAGATGGTCATAATGATTGTGGGAAATGACTGTGCCATCTACAAATTTTAGGTCTTTAGTATTAACAGGGGCTGGGCCTAAACGTGCCATTTCGTCGTTGATTTGTCGGGCTAACCAGCCAACGGCACCATCAAATTCGCCAAAGACAGGATCTGTTAAAAACGCATCATCATGGCGCTGTTGTACTAGGAAGCTGGCATGTCCTAACCACGTGAGTGTTTGTCGTGCTTGCTCATCGATACGGGGTGTAGCGTAGAGTAAATCTTGATAATTAAAACCGGCACTTTTACTTAGTCCCGTAAATGATCCAACATTGATAAAGTTGGGCTCCACTGGCTTAATTTCCTCTTTTTTGAGGAATTCAATGTCATCATAAGGATGATGTGGCCCCTTACCTCGGAAGGTGCTGGGGTACTGGTTGGTAAATTCCCCTTGAGGGTTTTTATTAAATTCAGGATTATCTAGAGTAGTAACGGGGGCTTGCTGACACCCTGTTAAAGTCGTCGTGATAATGCTGAAAAATAAAGTGCTATACGCTGCCGCTTTAGTGGTTCGCATGGTCATCCTCATCAAAAGTGACCCTGTTTTGGGCCACTATAATATACTCAGAAATAAAATGTTACTGGCTACTAAGAATGTGTTTAATCGCAGTACTAAAATCTCGTTGATGGCTAATACCGAGCTTAGCGAGGCGAGTGTCTTTGAGCGCGCAGTTATATGGTCTTTGTGCTGTTTGACTGGGGGTGGGCAGTGGTGTTAACAACGAGCGTGGATAATTACGGTGATCAGCAATAATACAGGCCATGTCATATTTACTCATGGCTTGGTGGTTAGAAATATGGAATATGCCACCTAAATTATCTGGCTGTTTAAGCAAGTCTTTGAGTGTTAGAGCTATGTCTTCTACGTGAGTCGGGTAGCGAACAGCCCAATGATCATGTTCCGAAGGAGTCGTCTCATTGATTTGTTCTGCAATCACTGTGACAGCTGACTCAGCCAAATGGGTGACATCACCATATAATACAGGCACGCGGATCACGGAATGTAGTTCGCTGTTAGCTAATACAGCTAGTTCTGCCTGTTGCTTACTTTGGCCATAAAAATTGAGTGGATTAGTTGCTGAATTCTCAATATAGGGTGCTTGTGTACCATCGAATACATAGTCGGTACTGATAAAAATAAGGCGAATGTTTCTGAGTTTACATTGCTGCGCTAAAAACTGTGTTGCTTGTACATTCAGAGCCAACGTTTGCTCAGGAGACTGCTCACAGACATCGGGTTTTCTTTCTGCTGCCGCGTGAATCAATGCGTCAGGCTGATGCGTGTCTAAAAATTGATAGATAGCTTCTTGGTCATTGAGATCAAGTTTTGAAATGCTGTCGCTTGCGCGGCTGAAACCTGTGCCAATGACTTCAAAAGTTGGCTTGAGTGTATTTACAAGCACTCTACCTAACATACCTGTTGCACCTGTTATCATCACTTTTTTCATCTGGTTTCCTTATATCGAGGCCATGTGGGCTTTGCACATTTGCCAGACATTAATATCTGACAGATTGGAGTCTAAACTCGCCCAGTGTAACGAAAGTTTTAACACAAATTAAGAGATTTCAGGTGTGGTTTAAGTAGGTACTTGATGTAAAAAAGGTTGAGGGACATTTCTGCCCCCCACACATTAAGTTAAGCTAACTTTTGTTGCCCTTCCCATACTTTAGATTTGATGCTCAGCAAAGCAATAATAATACCGACGCCGATACAGAAAAGACTGATTTGTAGGTAAAGATTTGGCATTTCATCCACTTTATTCGGGTCAAAGTTGCCAGCCAATAGCCCTGAAATAATATTACCAATCGAATAAGTTAAAACAAAGACGCCCATCATTTGGCCTACGAAACGTTTAGGTGAGAGTTTACTCACGGCACTGAGTGCGACAGGGCTTAAACATAGTTCACCTACTGTGTGTAAGAAGTAAGTGGTGATAAGCCAATAAGGCGCGACTTTTAGACCTTGTGCTGCATACTGTGACGCCATAAACATGACTAAGAATCCGCTGGCCATAATGATCAAACCAACTGCACATTTTAAATTATAGGAAGGCGAAATCATACGTTTTGATAAGTTGATCCAAAGTGCGGCAAAGAAAGGCGATAATATGATGATAAAGAGTGCATTTGCTGATTGGAACCATGCAGTTGGTATTGAAAAGGTGCCAATCATACGGTCCGTATAATCGCGGGCAAATAGGTTCAATGACGACCCAGCTTGTTCAAAACCAGACCAAAAGCAAGCTGATGCAATACACACTAAAAACAGTGCCCACATTTTTTTCTGCTCATCTTCGTTCAAGTTGCCTCTAAAATAAATCAGGCCGTAGTAAACAAAAAATACTAAGGTAAAGACCACTGCGACATATTTTGCGAGTTGCACGGGTTCAAGCACTATCACGCCAAAATACGTTAACGTTGTCACGCCGGCAATAAGACCAAGCGTTGCAATGATAGCCAGCCAAGCTTGTTTGGCGTGTTTTGGTGCGAGCGGGTTGGCAGGTTTTTCGCCTACAGTGGCAATATTGCTGAGCGTACGTTGGTACTGAATTAAACCGATTGCCATGCCCACGGCTGCGGCGCCAAATGCATAATGCCAGCCGACATGCTCCATAAAATAGCCACAGACATAATAGCCAATTACAGAGCCTAAGTTGATCCCCATATAGTAAATGGCATAGCCACTGTCTCGGCGCTCATCATCAGACTGGTATAGCTGCCCGACCATAGCGCTGATATTTGGTTTGAGTAACCCAGTACCGAGGGCAACAAAAATAAGCCCGATAAAGAAAGAGTGCGTCGAAGGAATGGCCAGAATGATATGGCCGATCATGATAATGATACCGCCATACCAGACTGTTTTTTGGCCACCGAGTAAACGGTCGGCTATCCAGCCACCGGGTAATCCTAAAAAGTATACCGCGCCGGTATACAAGCCATAAATTGCGGCAGCAGAGGCGACAGTAAAGCCTAGGCCTTGCTCTTGTAAACTTGCGGTCATAAAGAGCACTAATAAAGCACGCATACCGTAGTAGCTCATGCGCTCCCACATTTCAGTAAAAAAGAGGGTTGAGAGGCCTTTTGGGTGGCCAAAAAAGCCCGTATCTTGTGCAGACATAGGTGGGGTCCCGTTGTTATCATTGTAATTATTTGGAACCATTAGTACGTTAAACGCACAATAAATGCAACTAAAGGCGTTATTTTAACCTAAGAGGTTGTTATTCAACCAATTGATATAATTCATAAATATTTTTTATTTCCACATGGGGTAAACCTTTGTAAGCGTATTGGCATGACTGATCATTTAGCCACACGCTGTGGCATCCTGCATCATTTGCACCTTGAACATCACTGTCTAAGCTATCACCAATATGCAAGATTTCAGATTTATCAACACTTAATAACTTAGCCGCTTTATCGAAGAGTGCACTATGAGGTTTGGCTGCTCCGTCAGGTCCTGCTTTTAGTACAACATCAAATTCACCTGCTAGATTAAATTTTTCGACCTCAACGTTGCCGTTAGTGATGGCGATAAGGCGGTATTTTTTACGCAGTGTATGCAAGAGTTCAAGCACGGGTTGCTCTACGGTGATATTACTTCTGGCATGACTAAATGCGGTATACGCTTCTTGTGCATACTGCTTAGCCTGTGGTGCTGTGAATCCTAATTGTGCCATACCATAGTGCAGAGCCACGTGACGCCACTGGGTCACATCGTCGATGAGTGCAGGGTGCTGTTTTGCAGTTTCGTTACGACAATGGGACCAAAAATCAGGGCCTAGTGCCGTCCATTGCTCGATACTTGCTAAGTATGTTAACTGCGCTTGTACGGCAGCTTTAATAATTGGATGATTGTTATATAGGGTGTCGTCGAGATCAAAACTGAGTACGCTGATGTTACTAAGGGCTTTATTGAATCGCATGATGGTATTTTAAAAAGGAGGAATGACTTTATTATACTGAAAGTCTTTTAATTCGGATCGTTATTTTGCTTTTTTGAACGGGGGTGTGCTTGGTCATAGACTTTCGCTAAATGTTGAAAGTCAACATGGGTATAAACTTGTGTGGCAGATAAACTCGTGTGACCGAGCATCTCTTGCACAGCGCGCAGATCACCGCTTGATTCGAGTAGGTGACTGGCAAAAGAGTGGCGCAATTTATGGGGATGAATAGGGGTGCTAACACCTTGTTTGATACCCCACTCTTTCATTCTTTCGCGCACATGACGAATAGAGATCCGTTGTTTTCGCTTGCTGACAAATACGGCTTGCTCTTCCGACAAGGCCATTTGTTCTCGAATTATTAGCCATTGTGAGAGTGCATCGAGTGCTTTATTACCGACGGGGATCACGCGTTCTTTATTGCCTTTACCCATAACGCGAATCTCCCCTTCACGAATATCACCTAAATTGACATTCACCAGTTCGCTTATTCGTAAACCACTCGAATACATTAGTTCCATCATGGCTTTATCGCGCAGTGATAAGGCGTCATCCTCTTGAATATTAAGCAGTTGGCCCATTTGATCAACATCTAAATTCTTTGGCAGTGGGCGTTGAAATTTAGGACCTTTTATTCCCTCACCAGGGTTGGCAATCGTAGCGTGTTGAATATGCTTTACTTTCAAAAATTTATATAGGCTGCGGATACAACTTAATTTTAGGTTGATGGTGCGAGGATTATATTGTTTGGCTCGTAAATGCATGCTGTAGCGACGTATTTGCTCAGCAGATACCTGTAGCCAATGAGGGCTATAAGGTTGAAAGTAATGGGCTGCTTGGCGCAATTGAGTACTGTACTGGGTTAGGGTATGTGGTGAATACTGTCGTTCATGCTTCAAATAAGCCATAAAATCATCAATAGGTGCTAACCACGCTTCAGACAATTCAGTCGCAGCCTCAGACATGCTTTACGCCAAATCAGTCAAGCGAAGTTCAAGCGATGTAATAAATTCGTCGATGAACAAATTGTCATTGTCTGAACTGAAGTGAGCGGCTTCGTCGCTGGCAAATGCTAAAATGGCTTCTGGCTGCTGTACACTACCAATCAAATAGAGTGCCACGGAACGTGCGTAAGGAACATGGTCTTTATGCCAAAGTAACGTGTGCTCTTGTGCTGAGAGACGGCCGAGATAACTGCTGCGTTGTGATAAACGAGAGTTAATCATGGTATTTAAGTCTTGTCGATACGGCAGTAATTCACAGGCAATAACATGAGGGCTTTGACAGAGTGTATCGGCCAGTTGCTTAGCGAGCTCAGAGAAACTATTGCAGCGCCAAAGCTGACGTTGGCATTCGCTGAACAAGCGAAATACCCGTTCATTATCTAATGCTAAACGTGCTGTTGTGGCTAGCTGGGTTTTTAGCTGGGTGTTTTGCTCTCTCAGCAGGCGTTGTTGCTGTAATGCTAGATTAGGCAAGCCTTGGCTTTGAGCATGCAACTCAAGCTCTAGCAACACATATTGATGATGAGTAAAAAAATCAGGGTGGCGTGTTAAATAGTCACAGATCTGTTGTTCATCAATAGGTAATTGCTGTTTGCTCATTGTGCTATCTCATTGGTTATTCACAGTGCGATTTGGCCGTCAAAAACATGTTCTGCTGGGCCAGTCATTTTTACAGCATGGCCTTCACCTTGCCAGCGGACTTGCAAACTGCCACCGGGCAAGTCAACTTGAACGGTACTGGCGAGTTTCTTTTGCGCAATACCGACTGCAACGGCCGCACAGGCGCCACTACCACAGGCTAGCGTCTCTTGTGCACCGCGCTCCCATACGCGCAGCTTTATGTGCTCTTCATTGATTATTTGCATAAACCCAATGTTAGCACGTTCTGGAAAGCGTTCATGGTGCTCAAGAAGTGGGCCAAGGGTGTCTACATCGGCTGTGTTAATATCATCGACTTCAATCACACAATGCGGGTTACCCATAGAAACCACTCCACAAAAAACAGTCTGGTCATCAGCACGCATAATGTAGGTTAGTTCTGGCTTAGTGGCTTTAAACGGAATACTGCTTGGCGCAAAGTGCGGGTTGCCCATATTAACCGTTACTTGACCATCTTTTTCTATGTATAACGTTATGTTACCCGACTTAGTTGAGACTGATATTTTATGTTTGTTGGTCAGGCCTTTCATTCTTACAAAACGTGCGAAGCATCGCGCGCCATTACCACATTGTTCGACTTCAGAGCCGTCAGCATTGAAAATACGGTAGTGGAAGTCTAACTCTGGCGAATAGGGCGCTTCAACCAACAACAATTGATCAAAACCCACCCCAAAATGTCGATTGGCGAGTTTCTTAATTTGATCGCGAGATAAAAATACGTTTTGAGTGACATTATCAACCACCATAAAGTCATTACCCAAGCCGTGCATTTTTGAAAAATTTACAAACATAATGTCTTAAAACTACTCCTGCTAAGGCTGCCTTGCCATGATTTTTCTGTCATTGCGATATACAAATTATGGTAGTAATTGCTCACCTTGCCACAATGATTGCAATGTCTCTCTTTGTCTTACCACATAGCATTGGTCGCCATCCACCATGAGTTCAGCGGCACGAGGGCGTGAATTATAGTTAGAGCTCATAGTAAAGCCATAGGCACCGGCACTGCGCTGGGCGAGTAAATCCCCCGCTTGAATGGCAAGCGGCCGATCTTTTCCTAAAAAGTCGCCTGTCTCACAGACTGGGCCTACCACATCATAGTTATGTGTTGGAGTACCATCATCTCTTGGTGCGACTGCGATAATGTTCTGCCATGCCTGGTAGAGAGAAGGGCGTAGCATGTCATTCATGCCAGCATCGACAATGGCAAAGTGCTTTTCTTGGCTAGGTTTTAAGTACTCAACTTGCGTTACCAAAATTCCAGCATTGGCGGCAATCGCACGACCAGGCTCAAACACCAGTTCTAGATGGGGATAATTGGTTAATTTTGCTTTTACTTCAGCAGCATAAGCGCTGGGGTGAGGCGGCTTTTCACTGTCATATGGCACGCCCAACCCACCACCAATATCTAGGTGATGTAACTCGATACCTGCGGATTTTAGCTGCTCAATCAAAGCCAGTACTTTATCTAGCGCAGCAAGAAAAGGATCAATGTCGGTCAATTGTGAGCCGATATGAAAGTCGACACCCACTACATCTAACGCTGGCAGTGCGTATGCAAGTTGATAGACATCAAAGGCCTGTTTAATATCAATACCAAACTTATTTTCTTTTAAACCCGTAGAGATATAAGGGTGTGTGTTGGCGTCTATATCAGGGTTAACGCGAATTGAGATGCGTGCTGTTTTATTCACTCTATGGGCAACTTGGCTGATCCGCTTGAGTTCGGCAACCGATTCAACATTGAAGCACTTTATATTGTGTGCCAACGCAAATTCAATTTCGTCTGAGGTTTTGGCAACCCCAGAGAACACCACTTTGCTGGTATCACCACCGGCTTCGATAACTCTTGCTAATTCGCCTTTTGAGACAATATCAAAGCCAGCGCCAAGTTTTGCCAACACATTGAGTACGGCAATGTTAGAGTTCGCTTTTACTGCGTAACACACAAGGTGTGGATGCCCGTCAGCAGCATCAGTAAATGCATGATAATGACGTTCAAATGTTTTTCTTGAATAGACATAACAGGGCGTACCGTATTGTTTGGCAATATCGGCGACGGCAACCTCTTCAGCAAACAGCTGTTGATCTTTATAATGGAAAAAGTCCATGCTATTGCTCCTTGTCACGCATTGGCTCAACATTTTTTAAGTTGTTGGGCTGTGCTGATTGATTTTTGGCCTCAGGGGTATTGATTTCGGGGTTAGGTTGGTGTTCAGGGAGATATAACACACCACTTTGCCCGCACCCAGTTAAGGTCAGAACGCTTAATAAGACTAAAATAAACATGCTTGCTTGAGAGAGTATCGCTTTCATTAGATTAATGATGTCAGTGCCTTTATAATCGCAGAGTAACAGAATTCGTAAAAAAAGCAGCTATTGCGACTAGGTATTTTAGCTGCATCGTAAATAAATTGTGCTGAAAAAGGAAAGTGCTATGACAGATCACGAGTACCATGAACTAGCAGAAGCTTTAATGTTTACCATTGAAGATCAAATTGATGATTGTGACGCAGACTTAGATTATGAGTCTGCGTCTGGCATTTTAGAGATTTTGTTTGCCGATAAAAGTAAAATTATCATCAACAAACAAGCGCCTCTTCATCAGGTTTGGGTGGCGACGAAGTTTAATGGACACCATTTTGAATTACATGGTGATAAGTGGATTGATAATCGCTCTGGCGCTGAGTTTTGGCAATTTATGTGTGACGCAGCGACGCGTCAGGCGGGCACAGAAATTAAATGGAAGCACGATTAATGTTACCTTTTGTAGAATATGCAGCTCGTGGTGAGCATAAAGCCAGTATTATTTGGTTACATGGTCTGGGTGATTCGGGTGACGGATTTTTACCGATTGCACCGGAGTTAAAGCTACCTGATGAATTGGGCGTCAGATTTGTTTTCCCACACGCGCCTGAACAACCGGTCACCATTAATGGTGGTATGGTTATGCGTTCTTGGTACGACATTAAATCAATGGATGCAGAGAGCCGCGCTGATGAGCAAGGTGTGAGAGAGTCAGCTGAAAAAGTTCAGCAGCTCATTGATGCTGAAATCGCAAAAGGGATAGCGCCTGAAAAAATTATTTTAGCCGGTTTCTCGCAAGGTGGCGTTATCTCTTTACATTTAGCACCACGATTATCGGTAAAATTAGCCGGTGTTATGGCGTTATCGACTTATATGTGCGCGCCTGTTAAGTTAGCTACTGAGGCCGTACAAAATGAATTAAATATTTTCATGGCTCATGGTAATCAAGATCCGGTAGTACCTATGGCGTTAGGCCGTTTGGCTTACGACACATTACGTGAGCAAGGGTATGATATTAGTTGGCAGGATTACCCGATGGCGCATCAAGTATGCCATGAAGAGTTAACGGCGATCCGTAAATGGTTAATCGCCACATTATCTTAATTGAGGAACTGCAGCAATGACACAACGGATAGTCATCAAAACGGCCGTGACTAAAACGGCACCTACCGTTCAAACGGTAAGTTATCAATGGCATTGGCGACGTATTTTTGCGGTGTCGAGTGTTGTGTTGTTATCTGCGGCAGGTGTTACGTACGGTTTAACAAATGCTGTAAACGCCGATGAAATACAGACCCAAACGCCCGCTAATACGCACAGCGAGATACCCGTTGCAACAGAGCCTGCGGAGGAAGGTGTGTCACCTGAGGTGCTAACATCACAGCCAAACTTCAACAGGGATGATGAGCCGGTGGCGGGGGCGGTTGAAAGCAAACACAGTGATCGCACCGTGGCCTCGAATGTATCAGTGCCAGCTTCAGAAGAAGTAATCAACGTTGAACCTGTTCAAGACATAGAAGATTCGCCAGTTGTGGTCAATGAAGACGCTGAGCAAGAGGATGTTCAAGATGCGGAGCAGGACATAACCTCAAGTGTGAGTGAAACGGTTTTCTCAGAATCAGCACAAGTCGCTAATGTCGCACTTGGTGCAAAAATAGATACCAATGTGGTGAGTCGTGCGGTGTTGACGACAGGCATTGAACAGCGCGAGCCAGTTGACGTCTTAAAAGACAATTTGAAGCGTACTCAGTTTTCAGAAAAGCTGTATTTTTTTACCGAGATTAAAAACCTACAAGGCAAAATGATTCATCATTTATGGTTTCATCAAGACCAGTTAATGGCTGAGATCCCTTTGACGGTTGGGGCGGTCAGATATCGCACATATTCGAGCAAAAATATTATGCCAAGCCAGACTGGGCAATGGCGTGTTGAAGTTGTTACTCAGCAAGGGCAACTATTAGCCCAAAAATCTTTTCGTATTATTCCAGATGCTCAATAAGAGCAGAGTTAAGGCAAATCATGATTGAACAAACAAATATCCTGCGTATTGCAACCAGAAAAAGTGCATTGGCTATGTGGCAAGCTGAGTTTGTAAAAGCACGGTTAGAGCATTTTCATCCTAGCTTAACTGTTGAGTTGGTGCCCATGTCTACGCAAGGCGATATTATTTTAGATACCCCTTTGGCAAAAATTGGTGGCAAAGGCCTGTTTGTTAAAGAGCTTGAGCAAGCTATGATGGATGGACGTGCAGATATTGCCGTGCATTCTATGAAAGATGTTCCGGTTGATTTCCCTGAAGGTTTAGCATTACATACTATTTGTGAGCGTGAAGACCCACGAGATGCGTTTGTGTCTAATCAATACAAAGCATTAGATGAGCTCCCTCAGGGTGCTGTTGTTGGCACCTCTAGCTTACGCCGCCAGTGTCAAATTCGCGCATTACGTCCAGACTTACAAATAAAAGATCTCCGCGGTAATGTGAATACTCGTTTAGCGAAACTTGATAACGGTGAGTACGATGCCATTATTTTAGCGGCTGCTGGGTTATTACGACTGGAAATGCCAGAGCGCATTGCTACCTATATTGAACCTGAAATGTCTTTACCCGCGAATGGCCAAGGTGCTGTTGGCATTGAGTGCCGCATCGATGATGTGCGTGTACAAGCGTTACTCGCACCGTTAGAGCACACAACAACTCGTATTCGCGTCAATGCAGAGCGTGCCATGAACCGCCGCCTAGAAGGGGGGTGTCAGGTTCCTATTGGCGCATATGCAGAGGTTGAGGGCGATACAGTGCATTTACGCGGGTTGGTGGGTGCGGTTGATGGCAGTGAAATTTTGTATGCCCAATCGAGTGGACCTGTAGAGCAGGCAGAACAAATCGGTATTGCGTTAGCTGAACAATTATTAGCGCAAGGTGCTGATAAGATTTTAGCTGAGGTATATAGAGACGCTTAATATGGCTATTGCAATTACTCGACCTGAAGGAAAAGGCGAGCAGCTAGCCGAGCTGCTGATAGCTCAACAAATAGATATTGTAAAAACACCCGTCCTTAAGCTGGAAATGTTGCCGGTCAATAACACTCAGTTGTCGCCGATAGATGATGCGGATGTGATCATCTTTATCTCGCAAGATGCTGTGAAAGGATTAGCTGCACACTTACCCCAATTACCGTCAACCGCAACCTTGGTTGCTGTTGGCGAGCAAACCGCAAAGGCCATCGACACAGTCTATGCGCGTCAGGCCCAAACGCCCGTGCAGCAAGATTCTGAAGGGGTGTTAGCGCTTCCTCAATTACAATCCATCGCTGATAAACAGGTTGTAATAGTGAAAGGCGAAGGGGGCCGCACATTATTGGCAAAAACCTTAAAAGCGCGTGGTGCAGTATTAAATCAATGCCTTGTTTATAGGCGAACCCCAGTGTTGGCACAATCAGATGCCTGGTTAGACCACTGGCGAGAAGCTAAGATTGACGGTATAGTCATAACCAGTAACGCGGCAATCGATGCTATATTTAATACCACCAATAAAGTGTTGTTGGCTTGGCTGAATCAATGTCATTTTTACTTGGTTAGTCAGCGTAGTGCCGATCATTTGATGCGACAACATCAGGTAGCATCTTCCCATATTACAGTTGCTTCAGGGCCGAATGATGAGGCCATTTTTAAGTGTATTATGCCTGAACAAACACAGCAAGGTAGCCAAATGAGTGAACAACAGAATCAGCAAAACGAAACACACGCGGTAGAAGGTAAACCTGTAAAACAGAAAATCAGTAAAGTGGGCGTATTGGCTTTATTGGTTGCTTTAGCTGGTGGTACAGCAACAGCCGGCTTAATTATTCATGGTCAGCAGATCAGCGATAAAACCTACCTTGCGCTTGCGCAACTACAACAGCAAAATAGCAAACTTAGTGAACAGTTAAACACCACTCGTGAGCAACTAGTTCAATTGCAAAGTCAGCAAAAACAAGTTGATATGCAAATTGAGTCTCGCTTAGCAGCACAGACTCAGCAATTTGATACGCAGCTGCAGGCGGCGTTGAGCTCAGCCCAACAACAAGTCAGTGGTGCACTCAGCAGTGAGGTGCTGTACTTACAAAGGATGGCACAATTTAAGGCCTCAGCAGAACAAGACTTTCAGGGCAGCATTGCGGTGCTGCAAAGATTGAGTGATGTATTGCAGCATGAGCCAAACACCACTGGCGTATTGAGCGCAATTGCCCAAGATATTGCATTGTTGAATGCACAAGCCAAGCCGCACCTGGAATCTAGATATTTACAGTTACATGGTTTACTCGCACAAGTACCTGAGCTTGAGCTGCAAACTTTGCGCTTACCAGAGCAAACAGCAGCGCCTACGGCACAATTGTCTAGTGATGTTAGTGACTGGCAAGCCAATTTATTGCGCACATGGGAAAATTTGGTAGACGACTTTATAACGATTCGCCATCGTGAAGTTGCTGTTATTGACCCGCTGCTTGATAAACAAGAACAGCAATTATTGAAAGCGCAGCTACGAAGTCACTTGTCACAAGCTCAGAGTGCTTTGATGGACAAGCAAGCCAGTATCTTTTTTAGTGCTTTATCGAGTGCTCAACAAACGTTAACAAGCTATTTTAAAATGGATTCTGCAGCAGTACAGGCAATGCATGACGAATTAGTACTGATGCAGGGTCAATCATTGGCGTTTAATCAAACTGTTCAGTTACGCTCAGCTAAAGCGGTACAGGGGTGGTTAAAATGATCCGAGTGATATTAATAATTATCGCCATTGCGATTGCCATGGCAGCAGGGCATTTATTAATTGACGAAAAGGGGTATGTGCTCATAGCGTATAACGATGTGACCATTGAAGCCACGATAGTTGCAATGGCCATTATGTTTTTCATGCTAACGATTGGCATATGGCTCGTCGTAAAGGCGATTAAATTTTTCTGGCGACTTTATCGTAAATCAACGGGGCACTTTGGTCATAAGCGTGCAATGAAAGCCTCTCAGGCTTGGCAACAGGCGTTATGGGCGACTCTTAATGATGATAATGAGCAAGTACAAGTGGCGTTTAAGAAGCATGATGCACCCAGTCAGTGGCAAGATTATCAATATGCGTTACTGGCGAAGTCTGCCTTACAGCAAGGCGAGCAGGCAACTGCGGTACAGCACCTAAGCGCCATGTCAGAAGAAGCACAAAGTAAAGTGCCTAAGCTCTGGCTACAGGCTGACAAAGGTGAGCAAGCTTTGGTGTTACTTGAAACGCCGATGCAGCAGAAAAAACCACAATCAACCGAGATAGCTACCTACCTTGAGGGCCTATTGGTAGAGCAAAAATATGTTGAATTGATAAAGACATTGAACGACAAACACAAGCAAGTGACTTGGTCAGCAGAGCATTGGCAGCGTTTCTTTGCGCGTTTTTTTATGCAAAACCAACCTGATGGGCAAGCGTATTATGAGCAGCTACCTAAAGCACTGAAAGTGTATGCGCAGCAGCCTTACTTACAATCAATGGCGGCGAGTGGGCAAATTAAACAGATACAGCCTGCATTGCTAAAATGGTTAAAGAAAGGGCTTTATCAAGATGTGTCGGCAGTGATAAGTGCTGCCAATGAAGGTGATTTACAATTAACCCACGCGATACAGGCCCAGCTGAAAAAACAGCCAGACAATGCGGACTTATTAGCGTGTTTAGCATGTATGGCCCATGTTGATGGGGACTTTGAACTGGCGGCTAAAATTTTTGACAACATAAATAAAAGCAATTGGCATACTGGTTGGACGAGTATGGCGTTACGCAGCTACGAGCAGACCCAACAGTATCAAAAGGCCTATGAATTGGCGATTCTCAAATAAATACTTAAAAAAAGCCAGCGAATACGCTGGCTTTTTTTATTTGCATAACGAAGTAGCCGTGCTAAAAATGGACATGTGTCCTTGATCTTTATATTAGGGCAAGTATGATCCGCAAAATTTTATCTGCAGCCGAGTGAATTATGATCAATAACAACTTACCTTTACTTGATTTACACCGCCATTTAGATGGTAACGTGAGAGCGACTACGATTTTAGAGCTTGGTCAGCAGTTTAATATGCCATTACCGGCGACGGATATTGAGGGCTTGATCCCACATGTTCGAGTACTCGATAACGCCCCCAATCTTATGGCATTTTTATCTAAATTAGATTGGGGTGTCAAAGTACTTGGTGATTACGATGCATGTCGCCGTATTGCCATCGAAAACGTAGAAGATGCGATTGCACAGAATATGGATTATACTGAACTGCGCTTTAGCCCTTACTATATGGCACAAACACATGATTTACATGCTCAAGGCGTAGTAGAGGCCGTGGTTGATGGTATTAAATCGGCAACGCACAATACCGATATTAAAGTGAATCTAATTGGTATTATGTCGCGTACCTTCGGTGTTGATAAATGTCAGTATGAGCTTGATTCATTATTGGCATGCAAAAACGATTTGGTTGCTATCGATCTTGCAGGTGATGAACTGGGTTATCCAGGCGCGCTATTTGTCGATCATTTTAAACAAGTTCGAGATGCCTATTTAGGTGCCACAATACACGCGGGTGAAGCCGAAGGTGCAATAAGTATCTGGCAAGCCATTAATGAGCTAGGCGCAACACGCATTGGTCATGGTGTTAAAGCCATTGAAGACCCAAAGCTAATGGATTACCTAAGAGACAACCGCATTGGTATTGAGTCATGTTTAACCAGTAATATTCAAACCAGTACGGTGGCTGAACTAACTACACACCCACTTAAGCGCTTCTTGGATCATGGTATTTTAGCCTGTATTAATACCGATGATCCTGCAGTTCAAGGTATTGAACTTGATAATGAGTATGCCGTTGCCGCACCTGAGGCTGGGCTAACGACGCAAGATATGGAACAAGCGCAGCGCAATGCATTAGAAATTGCATTCTTAAGTGACAGTGATAAAAAAGCATTGTTAGCTAAAAAAGCGAGTTAATAGCTAATCCGTCCTCTTTGAGCTGCTTAATGTACTGAGCAGCTCAAGTAATCTTGTTTTAACGCCTCTATGACTTGGCTTCGTGTGACGAGCCCAATTACTTTCTTATTTGATATTACCGGATAAACTTTTGGTTTATTGCCCTGCATCTGCTGTGCTAAATCGACGATATTCATCGTGTTACTGACAGAAACCACGGTATCGGTCATCAATTCTTTTACTGTTACTTTACCTTCGCAAAAATAGCTACTTTGTAGTAAAGGTGCCAACATTTGTTGCTCTGAGATAAAGCCAATCACATGTTTATGCTTGTCTAAGACTGGCGCACAAAATAAAGCATGCTGGTGTAGTTCATCAATCGCTTGTGTGAGCTCGGAATCTGCATAAATTGCAGGAATATGTGTCGTCATGATTTCTTTTACAGTTTTCATTTTAGTGCTCCTGTGTTGATGAACACAGTATGCTCGAGAACTTTTTATTCATAAAACAGGTTAATTAGATTGGTTTGATTAAAAAAATAGAATGAAAGTGTGATAGAACGCCCTGATAGTGGGTGCTTATGTCTTCGATGTGGCTTGTTTATTAAAAGAAGTGATTTTAAAGATAAACAGCGCCAAGCAGGATGGCGCTGTACAAAGTCATACGTTATTTTATAAAAGCAAACGCATCGGCATACATATGTTCGCGTATTGCACCGTGCTTGATAAAGTCATCACGGACTATACCTATCATGTCAAAACGACCCGCCATGTAGATTGAGTAGGGTTCTAAAGAAGCGATATCTTGCATAACTGCTTGGTGTACGTAACCTGTGTGGCCATCCCATGCGTCTTGAGGTGTTTCGACTACTGGAATAAAGTGGAAGTTTTCTTTACTGGCTGCCCATGCTTCCATTTCAGTTTTTGCATACAAGGCTGATTCTTCTTTCACACCCCAGTAGAATAAAACAGGTTGCTCACAGCCAACTTCCGCTAAGTGGTCTGCCATTGATTTTACATATGAAAATCCAGTACCACCGGCGAGTAATACAATCGGTTTTTGGCAGTCAATGCGTAGTTGTGATACACCAAGACCCACTTCCAATTCAACAGGCGCTTTCTGTTCAAATGCGTGTCTTAAGTGATCTAGGGCTTGTGCTGCATAAGAGTCTGCTGCTGAGGCGCCAATATGTAACTCTAATTCGTTTTGTTGTGAGGGCTTGCTCGCAATTGAAAAAGCCCGCTTGTCTTTTTCTCCTAAAACAAGCTGTAAATAATGGCCAGCTTCAAACTCTGCGGCAATGGCAGGCTTAAGCGTCACTTTATAAATAATGTCTGTAAGTGGCGTGATAGCTATCACGTCAGCATTAACTGTTTGCATGTGTTACCTTTTCGCACGGTAAGCATGGGCCGTGTTAACATTACCCATGCGTAAATTGTTATTGTATAAACTATAGGCACTTTATCATAGCGCCCTCGGTTATCCTATTGCTTGACTGGTATATCTAGACTGTCCCAAATATCATCAATTTTTTGTTTTACTTGCTCATCCATAACTATAGGCTCGCCCCATTCACGGTCTGTTTCACCAGCCCATTTATTGGTCGCATCCATACCCATTTTTGAGCCTAAGCCCGATACTGGGGAGGCAAAATCAAGATAATCAATCGGTGTGTTCTCTATCATGGTGGTATCACGAGCTGGGTCCATACGTGTCGTGATAGCCCAAATAACATCATTCCAATCTCTTGCATTGACATCATCGTCGCACACTATGACGAATTTGGTGTACATAAATTGACGTAAAAATGACCATACACCCATCATGACTCTTTTTGCATGTCCCGGGTATTGCTTTTTCATAGTGACAATTGCCATACGATAAGAACAGCCTTCTGGGGGCAAATAAAAATCGACAATTTCTGGGAACTGCTTTTGTAAAATAGGCACAAATACTTCGTTGAGTGCGACCCCTAAAATGGCAGGCTCATCAGGTGGGCGGCCAGTATAAGTACTATGGTATATCGGGTTTTCACGGTGGGTGATATGCGTGACGGTCATGACAGGGAAATCATCGACTTCATTGTAATACCCAGTGTGGTCACCATAAGGTCCTTCGGGTGCCATTTCACCTTGTTCAATATACCCTTCAAGGATAATTTCGGCGCTTGCAGGTACTTGTAAATCGTTCGAAATTGATTTCACAACTTCAGTTTTAGAGCCTCGTAATAAGCCAGCAAATGCATATTCACTCAATGTATCTGGTACAGGGGTTACTGCACCAAGTATGGTGGCTGGGTCGGCACCGAGTGCCACTGAAACTGGGTACGGCTCGCCAGGGTGCTCTTTACACCACTCTTGATAATCTAAAGCACCACCACGGTGAGATAACCAACGCATAATAATTTTATTTTTACCCAGTAGCTGTTGGCGATAAATACCTAAATTTTGACGTTTTTTATAAGGACCTTTGGTCACCGTTAAACCCCAAGTGATCAGAGGCGCCGCGTCACCTGGCCAGCAATGCTGGATAGGCAGTTTAGTTAAGTCAACGTCATCACCGCTCAACACGACTTGTTGGCAAGGTGCTTTACGCACTTCTTTAGCAGGCATGTTTAGGACTTGTTTGAAAACAGGGATCTGCCCTAACGCTTCTTTAATCCCTTTTGGTGGCTCTGGCTCTTTTAAAAATGCCAATAGCTTACCTACTTCACGCAGCTCACTGACATCAGATTGCCCCATCCCCATGGCAACCCGTTTTGGGGTGCCAAATAAATTGGCAAGTACTGGAATGTCAAATCCTATTGGGTTTTCAAATAACAGTGCCGGCCCTTCAGCGCGCAAAGTGCGGTCAGCAATTTCGGTCATTTCTAACTTGGTTGAAATAGGCTGTGTGATACGTACTAATTCACCTTGTTCTTCAAGGCGATTGATAAAATCTCGTAAATCTTTATATTTCATTTTGCTATTAGGACACCTAAAGTTACACGCAGTATATCAAGCCATTTATGAAATGGCAGCTAAAGCTGTTATACGTACCTAATAGCGTTAGGCTCAACTGTGTCGATAATTAATGCTTTATTTCATATTGTGCAATACTTAAGAATTGGCGTATTTTCATCGAGGTCGCTTTGCACTATAGTCTTTATCTGGGCCTAATTTGTATACGGTGGTGGCTGGATTGAAAATAAGTACAACAATAATCAGTATCGCTTTGTTACTTTCTTGTAGTATCTCAAAAGCATTGGATTTACCGTGGCAGGTTTTTCGTAATAATAGCGCGGTGATGTTAATTATAGACCCTAATTCAGGGCAAATTACGGCTGCAAATAACGCCGCTACTGAGTTTTATGGTTATGCAGAAAGTGAACTACTGACACTGCGAATTCAAGATATCAATCAGTTTACAGCAGAGCAAGTTGCGATTGAGCGCAAAAATGCGGTAGCCGAAGGGCGTAACTATTTCATTTTTCGTCATCAATTAGCTGACCAATCTATTCGTACAGTAAGTGTACACTCAGTGCCTTTTCGCGATAAAAATAACGAGATTCAATTATTTTCAATTGTTCACGATATTAGTGAGCAACGATTTTTACAACAATCACTGTGGCATTATCAGGCTAATTTAGAGCAGCAAGTTGCGCTACAAACACAAGAAATTAAGCAAGTTAACCAATCGCAAACCTTATTATTCAGTGTAGCTATTGTGGTCTTGTGCGCTGCAACATTGGTGTTGGGGGTATTTTTAATGCGGTTACGCCGTGCTAAAAAACGTTCGGAGTCTCAAGGGGCAAGATTAAGCGCTATTTTTGATGCGATTGGAGATTACTTAATTTTTACCAATGATAATGGCAATATTTTATCGGCTAATTCACGGGTGAGTGATGACTTCACGTTTACACAAGGTGCACTGAACGAGTCAATCACTCAGTTATTTTCTGGGATAGGATGTTTGCCTGATGCACCCTATGCGAACAGAGAGTGCCAAGTAAAAGTGAAGGGCCAGTTTCGTTCTTTCAACGTGACTAAAAATGATGTAAGAGATGGTAAAAATCAGCGTTTAGGTTTCATTTACGTACTGCAAGATATTACGGTGCGTTTAGAAAATGAGCGTGAGCAACGTTTAGCCAGCACGGTGTTTTCAACAACCAGTGAAGGCGTATTGGTATCTGATAAAGATAATAAAATTCAGATGGTGAATCGTGCTTTTAGCCAAATAACAGGGTATCGCCAAGAAGAGGTGCTCGGGGAGTCACCCGCTTTATTTAATTCTGGCAGACATGGCCCAACTTTTTTTAGTCAGCTTTACAGCGATTTACACGAACATGGGCATTGGGAAGGAGAAATTTGGAATCGGCGTAAAAGCGGAGAAGTTTATCCGAGTTGGTTGCAAGTGTCAGCGGTGTTTGATGATGAGCAGAATATTGAAATGTATGTCGCATTATTTAACGACATCACCTCGCGGAAAAATCATGAACAAATGATGTGGCAGCAGGCTAATTTTGACACGTTAACGGGCCTTGCTAACCGGTTACACTTTCACGAACAATTTGATCATACGCTCGAACGAGCCAAAACACACGCTAGCCGATTGGCGATTTGCTTCATTGATTTAGACAGATTTAAAGCAGTAAACGATACACTCGGCCATCATATTGGTGATTTGTTGTTAATCGAGGCAGCACAGCGCTTAAAAGAGTGTACGCGCAGCTCTGACATTGTTGCTCGACTGGGTGGGGATGAATTTGCACTTTTACTACCTGATATTGATACGATTAGTGATATAGAAAAAATAGCCAATAAAGTGCTACAACAATTATCGGCCCCGTTTGAACTTGAGGGCCATGAAACTTTTGTATCCGGCAGTATGGGCATTACCTTTTTTCCTGATGATGGGAATGATAGAAAGGCATTATTACGTAATGCAGACAGTGCAATGTATAAAGCCAAAGAGCATGGCCGTAACTGTTATCAGTTTTATACTGCAGCGATGCACGAACATGCACAGGCTCGGCGCCAATTAGAAGGGGCATTGCATAAAGCGCTTTCTAATCAGGAATTCAGTATTTTTTATCAACCTATTATCAGTGTGGATGGTCAGCATATTGGTTCAGAGGCGTTATTACGCTGGCATAACAAAGAGCTAGGGAGTGTTCCTCCTGATAAGTTCATCCCCATTTGTGAAGAACTTGGCTTGATTATCACTATAGGGGAGTGGGTGTTATATCAAGCTTGCTCACAAGCGAAAGCTTGGTGTGACCGCATTCAGCAATCATTTTTTGTGACGGTGAACGTATCGAGTATTCAGTTTCAGCGTGCCGACATGGCGCAGGTGATAGGTCGAGTACTGCAAGAGACAGGGTTAGCGAGTCACTGTTTAACCATAGAGATCACAGAAACCGTGTTAGCAGATAACTCACAGAATATTTTACACCAGCTTAAGACGTTGCGTGCTATGGGAGTTGAACTGGCTATTGATGACTTTGGTACAGGGTATTCGTCTTTGAGTTATTTAAAACGTTTTCCGTTGTCGAAATTGAAAATCGATCGTGCATTTATCCGAGACTTGCCTGATGACCTAGAAGACAGGGCATTGGTCAAAGCGATTATTTCAATGGCCGGTAATTTAAATCTCACAGTGGTGGCAGAAGGCGTTGAAACACAACCTCAGCTAGATTTTTTGCGAACTTTACAGTGTGATTATAGCCAAGGCTATTTGCACAGTAAGCCGATCCCAGCACTAGAATTTGAGGATTGGCTGACTGAACACGTTGTTGAGTCACCTTAGTGTATATCGCTCAGTGTCTGTGATTTACAATAGAGAGGCTGACTTTCACAAAGTAGGGTTAAAGCGTGTTGCGCCCGTTGGTGTCCTTGCAGTGCAGCCTTTTGGTACCAGTAATACGCTTGTGTAAGGTTTATGGTGGTTCCTTCACCGAGCTCAAACATTCCTGCCAAGTTGTATTGCGCCCATGCATCACCGGCTTTGGCGGCAGTGTTAAACGCAGCCAGTGCGAGGGTAAAATCTTTTTGCTGATATAAGCGGATCCCTTCGTTATTGTGCACAGTTAGGCCAATATCTGACGTGATTTTATGATTAATCGGCAGCGGCTTTTGGCGCTGTTTTACAATGCCACCCATGACATAAATATCTCTCGCTCGATAGGCATCATCTATCGCATCAATTTCGAAAAGTGGGGCGAGCTTTAGGCGTTCAAAAGTAAGGCGTTCAGAACGAAAAAAACTATCTAGCATGAGAGAGTCTAATTTGATTGCACGTATGGCATCACGTTTGCGTCGGTAAGTTATATCACTTTGTGCCAACACAACTTGATTTTCTCCCACTTGTCGTACTTGAGCGATACGATATTGCGGTTGATATTGTCGCTCAGTTTGAATGCGGCCTACGTCAACAATATAGACATCATCAATTTTAGGGCTTTGTAAAAGTTGCTGCTGTAGCACAATACTTTGTGTATGAGAGACGTACATATAGCCTGCGCCCAGTATTAATAATATAAGTAATAAATAGCGAGAATGCTTTACCACGATGCGTTCAATAATATCGTGCAGGGAAAAGAGGCATTGCAGAATCGGTGAGAGCCATGTAGTTAAGGCCATATCATTTCTCTTTTATAATGAATGAAGTAAAAGCTAAATAGTATAAAAATCAATCATGTCGGACAATGCTTCTTGCTCTGTAAAGTGTAAGCGTTTGTAACGTGGGTGCAGTCAGTAGTAGCTATGAATAAGCCTACTACTGACAGGGTATATCAGGGGAGTGAGATTATTTTCCTGATATTTTTGTTTTAGCATCTGCGGCCATCATGGCGAACACGGCATAAGCGGCGGTATTTTGTTGGAGTTTTTTAGGGTCAACCTTATCCAATGTATCGTCAGCTGTATGGTGATAATCAAAGTAATCGGTACCATCTTGATGTAACGCAAATATAGGAGCTGATGTGGTGTTTTTAAGTGGAATTAAATCAGGGCCACCACGCGCTGTATTTTTACGAATATATTTTACATTCAATGGCGCTAACTGTTTGGCGATTTCACGGACAACTGGCAGTGCATCGGCGGCAACATTAGATTCAAAGCCGTATACGACGTCAGCGCCAAAGTCAGACTCTGCGGCAGCGACGATATTATCGAGCGTCTTTTCATGACGCTTAAAGTAGGCTTTTGCACCCCATAGACCAAGTTCTTCTGCGGCAAATAAAACCACTCGAACACTGCGTTTGGGACGTTTTACATCACTGATATGTTTTGCTGCAGCCATGGTTAATGCCACGCCAGCGCCATCATCTAGCGCGCCGGTACCAAGGTCCCAAGAATCGAGGTGACCACCAATCAGCACATATTGTTCAGGGTGTGTGGTGCCATTGAATTGACCAATGACGTTATAGCTGGTGCCTTCGCCTAAGTCTTCAGTTTGAATATTCAGCTTTACCTGTACTTTATGGCCATTTTTAAATAAACGAGCGAGTTGGTCCGCATCTGGATTAGCCACGGCCGTAGCTGGGATTTTGGTCACGCCAGTTTTGTAATGACTCCCACCTGTGTGCGCAAAGCGATGATGGCTGGTGCTCACTGAGCGCATCATGTAAGCGATGGCCCCTTTTTTGGCCGCTTCTACTGCGCCACTATTTCGGGCTTTTACCGCAGGCCCATAGCCATTGCCGTCGATGTGGCGATTCATACGATAGTTAATAAATGCGATTTTGCCTTTTAAGCTCCCCTCAGGCGAAGCAATGAGTTCATCTAAAGTTTCAAAAAATACCACATCAGCTTGTATGCCTGATTTAGGTGTGCTCACACTATTTCCTAGCGCCGTTAAGTGCAGTGGTTGTTCACTTGGTGTGATGATTGACGCTGACTCGTGGTATCGACGCCAATGTGGAAAGGTTGCAGGCTCAATCCATACTTTATCGAAGCCCAATGCCTTAAATTGTGCTTGTGCCCACTCAACTGCTTTTTTATCATTTTCGGTGCCCGGCAAACGCGGACCAATTTCTGTGGTTAAAGACTCAAGGATCTGCCAACTCAAATCACTATTCATTGCCGCTTCACGCACTTGTGCAACTTGTTGAATTTGTTCTGGTGAAAACTCTTGAGCGTGAACTGTGCTAGAGATACAACTCACTAAACATAACGTACTAAATAGTTTTTTCATGATGTCCTTGGTATTACAGCTGAGTACAAAACATTATTGTGGCATTAACAAAAGGTGATGCAAACGTAAATGAGATCAAATACTGTGCACTGCGATATTCGTAGCGCATTTAATCTGCTAAAATTGGGCATATTTTTTATTGATGAGATAGTACCGTGAGCGCAACCGCTTTTAACACTTTGCCTTTAGAGCAGGCACTTTTAGATACCGTGAGTGATTTGGGTTATAAAAACATGACCCCTGTGCAAGCACAAAGTTTGCCAGTCATATTATCTGGAAAAGATGTCATTGCCCAAGCCAAAACGGGTTCTGGCAAAACGGCAGCGTTCAGCTTAGGCGTACTATCTCGCTTGAATGTCGCACGTTTTCGTATTCAAGGGTTGGTATTATGCCCGACACGAGAGTTGGCTGAGCAGGTTGCGACTGAAATGCGCAAATTGGCACGCGGTATTCACAATATTAAAATTCTAACTTTATGTGGCGGTGTGCCCATTGGTCCACAAATTGGGTCGTTAGAACATGGCGCACATATCATTGTTGGCACGCCTGGACGTATTGAAGATCACTTATTTAAAGGCACGCTTAACTTTAATGAAGTTTCGACGTTAGTGCTCGATGAAGCCGACCAAATGCTTGATATGGGCTTTGCCGATGCACTTGATAACATCGTGAGCTACTTACCAAGCGATCGTCAAAACCTCATGTTTAGCGCGACCTTTCCAAAGCGTATTGAAGCGATCTCAGAGCGTGTCATGGATCAACCTGAAATGGTGAAGGTTGAAGACCAAGTCGTTAACACCAGTATTAAACAACTGTTTTATAAGTTAGACAATAACAAGCTGCGGTTTAATACCTTACGTTTATTACTATTACAAAATAAACCGCAAAGTTGTGTGGTGTTTTGTAATACCAAGGTTGAAACACAAAAAGTATGTGACGACTTACAAGATGCGGCATTTAATGCGGTGGCACTGCATGGTGACCTAGAACAACGCGACCGCGAACAGACTCTCATTCGCTTTGCTAATAAAAGTGCGTCTATTTTGGTGGCCACTGACGTAGCTGCTCGGGGCTTAGATATTGACGATATGGATATGGTGATCAATTACCATTTAGCGCATGATGCACAAACGCATGTTCACCGTGTTGGCCGTACAGGGCGTGGTGGTAAGAAAGGCCTTGCTTGCTCAATTTACGGTGAGAGTGAAGAGTTTAAAGTGGCTCAAATTGGGGATGTGTATGACCGAGACTTTGAACCTTCTCCGGTGCCAGCGCATAGTTTATTAGATAAAGCACCGTACAAACCTGAAATGATCACCTTACAAATAGACGGTGGTAAAAAGCAAAAAGTACGTCCTGGTGATATCGTTGGCAGTTTAACCGGTGAGCAAGGGATCGCATTTGCACAAATTGGTAAAATCAATGTGTTAGACAATACAGCGTATGTTGCGGTCGCCAGAGATGCCTCTAAGCCCGCTTTTAGAAAGCTCAGTGAGGGTAAGCTGAAAGGGCGTAAATTTAGGGTGCGCCGAATTAATCACTAGCCGCTGATTTCAGCTTGATATATTCATCGTGTAACCTTTTAAAAACCTCGCCTCCAGCGGGGTTTTTATCTGGGTGCGAGGCTAATGCGTGTTGCCGCCACTTTTTACTGAGCTGCTTTTGTGTAAAGGGGTAAGGAAGTTGCCAAGCTTGACACAAAGCCTGCAATTGAGTTTCAGTGATAGGCTTCACCTTATTTTTAGTGTGTAACGTCTGCCAAAAGTGTGTCAGTAAATCTTCTATCTCTTGTGTACT
Organism: Pseudoalteromonas sp. MSK9-3; assembly: GCF_003590335.1. Taxonomy (GTDB): domain Bacteria; phylum Pseudomonadota; class Gammaproteobacteria; order Enterobacterales; family Alteromonadaceae; genus Pseudoalteromonas. Next base: position 67,896 of record NZ_MIET01000012.1, read on the forward strand.
GGTATCATAATTACGCCAATCTAAATAATAGTCTTTCAATGGGCTATCAATCATTAATTGCTTGTCGAGCTTACTGCTTAAATAAATACTCATGCTGTCGATATGCAAATATTGCTGGGACTGAAGTAACTCTGTTTGTAGTTGAAAGAGTGCATTCATAACCAAAAAGTTTCTTTTAAAGAGCGATTTGTTCGGTTCGTCATCGAGTGGCGGTAAATTCCCTTGCTGTGTCAGTATTGCGGCTAAAGTATGAACTTTAAATACTTTACCCCCAGAGAGTTCGGTAAATATAATATCTAGCAGTGGGTTGAACATTGTTCGATCTTTTCAGTTAGTGTATCTTCACCTTAACACGATTAAATTTCGCATTTCAACGAGGGTCAAGGATGACGGGTATTTCAGGTTTACGCCTTATTTGGTTACTACTTTTTATGGGCGTAACCATGTCATGGAGTACAGGAGCGACAACTGCCCCAACGTCTCTAAACGATAAATTGATGGCATTAGATGATATGTCATCATGGCAACATGTAGCCAAAGCAGGTGAGCAATTGCGGGGGCACCCGAACCTTTCACCAAAGCAACTTCAATCACTTATCGAAAGCCTTGGTCGTCAGGCATTAAAATACCAACAATATACGATTGCTACCCAATATTTCTTTGAGTTGGAACAACTGACCGAACATGCTCCGCTCAGTGATGCTTTTTATTTCAGCGTAAAGTTTCAAGGTGTCGCTACTTATTTCCAAGGGCACTTTATTCAAGCAGCTACGCTTTATCATCGTGCCTTAAATGTGGCCACTGAACGTGATAATCCATTAGAAATTGCCAATATACACAGTAATTTAGGCCTCACATATATGCAGACACATCAATTGGACTTGTCGATTATTCATTATGTGGCAGCACACCAACTCTATGAAATTCATGGTGATAAACAGGACGAGGCTGATATTATGCTGAATCTTTCAGGGGTGTATATTCAGCAATATCGCTATGCCGTTGCTGAAAAAATATTATTACGTGCAATTAAGTTATTCATTGAACTAGAAGATGACTATGGTACGGCATTGTCGCAAGCAAACTTAGGTGTGATTTATAGGTTCACGGAGCGCTGGGAACTGTCTCGGGTAAATCAAATGGCTGCAATAGCTTATTATGAGTCAACCGAAAGCTGGCAACACCTGAGCATAGAGTATGCAAATTTGGCAACTTTGAGCTTGCATGAAGGCAAAATTGAGCAAAGTTTAACGGAAGCAAATTTTGCATTGTATTATGCAGAACAAGTAGATAGCCTCGGTGGACGTAGAGAGACTTTGTACCCATTCTCTCAAGCGCTGTTCGCTCGAGGAGAGTACAAGCAAGCGAGAGAAAGTACACTTGAATTTATTGCTCTTTCTCAAGAAACAGGGGCAGCACGTAGGGAAAAAGATGGCTATTTGTTATTGTCTTTTATTCAAGCTGCCTTAGATAAACCACAGCAAGCACTCGCAAGTTATCGAACATATCATAAGCTCTCAGAAGAGCTATTGAGCAGAAGCTTAAGTAAAAAATTAGAACAGTATCAAGCTACGGTTGCGGAAAATGAACTCAATCAAGAAATAAAAACGCTGAAGCAATATCAAGCATTACAAAAGTTACAGATAGAGCAACGAGAACAGCTGGTGTGGCTAGGTGTGTTATTAGTACTTTCTCTGGGGATTGCTGGTATTAGCATATATCGCAAGAGGGTATTGCAACACACCAAAACTGAATTGAGTCGTCAGGTAGCGCAGCGTACAGCACAACTACAGCAAGTAGCGGACGAATTGCGAGAAGCAAATCAAGTTAAAAGCCAGTTTTTGGCTAATATTAGCCATGAAATACGTACGCCACTGACCTCTATTTTGGGGCATACAGAAGCTTTATTGTTAGATCATCAAAGAGATAGCGCATTACAAGAGTCACTGAAGGTTGTACATAGACAAGGTGAGCATTTACGTGAATTGATTTGTGATGTGTTAGATTTGAGTAAAATAGAAGCGTTGCAATTTGAATTAGAATTAAGCGAGTTTGAACTTGATGGCTTGATCACCGATATTAGCGATATGTTTCAGCATGCCTGTGTACAAAAAGGCTTAAAGTTCATTATTCATAATCAATTGCTTGATACATATTTAGTTGAACTTGACTATATACGCATAAAACAAGTGCTTATAAACTTATTGGGCAACGCAGTAAAATTCACTGAGCAAGGCTGTGTTGAATTAACGGTATCAGTTTCAGATGGGTCTGTATTATTTATTGTCGAAGATAGCGGCATTGGTATGGACGAGAGATATTTGAATAGTATCTTTGATTGTTTCCAACAGGGGGATAATAGCATCTCTCGTCGCTTTGGTGGTTCAGGGTTAGGGTTGTCTTTGTCTCAACAGCTCATTGATATGATGGGTGGGAAAATAAGTGTTGAAAGTACATTACATAAAGGGAGTAAGTTTTCAGTCGAGATCCCGTGCCTTGCGAAGCCATATGTTGGAAGTTCAAAACAAGAAATAGCAGCAGATACGCTCGATGGTTTATCAGGTAAAGTCTTAATTGCGGAAGATCATTCAGATAATCGCGCATTATTTTCACGTTTAGTATCAAATATGGGACCTGAGGTGTTTATTGCTAACAATGGTGAAACTGCCATCGAAGTATGCTTATCTGAGTTTCCTGATTTGGTATTGATGGACATACAAATGCCAAAAGTAGACGGCTTAGAAGCGTTCAGAATTTTGCGACAAGCTGGGTTTGACGGGCCGATTTATGCATTAACTGCCAATGTGATGGCACGAGAAATAAAAGGTTATTTAGAGCATGGTTTCACGGGACATATTGGCAAACCTGTAAACACTAAATTATTACACCAAATTTTGTCAAAACATCTAGAGCATAAAGAGTGTTATACACCCCATATGCAGATTGATATGTCAGATCTGACGGCGAGCTTTTTAGAGACGTTAGAAGAAGAGCGATATAATATAGTCGACTTATGGGAAAGTAATCAAACACAGTCCCTAAAAAATGCATGCCACCGCCTTGCCGGTGCCGCGATCACTTTTGGGTTTCATGATATTGCGCATACAGCGAAGCAATTGGATCATGTGTTATCGACACCAGACCACACTCAGGCACAACATTTGTACCTGATTTTATGTGATGAGTTAAAGTTAGCAGCGGCCTCAGAACAGCTCAATATCGTTTGAATCATTGTTTTGCATCATCATTTCCTCATCAATCACGATTTTATGAAGCCGAGTTTCATCTGCGCGTTGGTTGTGATCAAGTAAAGTAGAATCGACTTTGAATATTGAAAGTTTCGCATGGATACTGCGTGCTAAATTAATTAAATCATTGCTAGATACCGCTTGTATTTGAGAGCTATTGAGTGCGTCGGAGTTGAGCTCTATAAGAGAATCTATGCTGGTTTGAGCTTCGTCAGACACTGCTTTTTGGCGACTGACTTGCTCATGTATACTCTGCGATAAAGTATTGATATCTAACATTGCTTGTTCAATTTGATCTACTTCTAAGGTAGATGCTTGTGATAAAGACACTGTGGTTTGTGTTTCTCCCAAGGCTGCCAACATGAGGTTGTGCGCACTGTCTGTGCCAGCTTGAATTTTAGAGACCATATCACGTACTTGCTGGGTCGACTGACTAGTTCGAGCTGCTAGACTACGCACCTCGTCGGCGACGACAGCAAAGCCTCTGCCTTGTTCGCCTGCGCGTGCGGCCTCAATAGCAGCATTTAATGCAAGCAAGTTTGTTTGTTCGGCAATAGAGTTGATCACATCAATCACTGAGCTGATAGCATCGCTATCGACTTTCAGTGCTTCTATTTGTGTACTGGTTGCTTGAATGTTTTCAGCAAGACTCATTAAACTTTCTTGGCTTTTACCTGTATCGACGCGGGTTTTCTTGACTGCTTTTGTGGCTTCATCCACTGAGCTGTAAATTTTATCTAAATTTTCATCTAATTCTCGTGCGACTGTGATCATCCGGTTGAAAGAGACCTCTAAGTCAGTGCCGTGGGCATGCTGAATAGTCGCTTTTTGTGTCATTGATGAATATGTATCACGTAAGCTATCAGCCATAGGAGATAAACGAGATGATGAATAATAGACCTCGCCAATTAAATGCTCGATGGTCGCTAGGCTGGCATTAATGGCTAAACAGGCCGGTGGAATGTTGGGAGTGTTTTCGTCAAACCGATAGGTGAGGTCAATGTTGTCATCTTTTAATAATGCAGCCACTAATTTACTCAAATATGGCGTACTTGCATTGCCTCTGCTGATGTACTTCACCAATATGATTGCGGTTAGCGCTGAAACGATCAAAAGCGTGATAGTTACAGCCCATGGCAATGAAAAAGTTATCATAACAATGAATATACAAAGGCAATTGGCAGTAAAGTACCAAGCAATGAGGTGTTGAGGTTTCATGAGTGGGTAAGTCCTTGCTAAAACGACTAAACGACCCTCTAGGTATAGAACAAAAACCGCTATCCTTCCATTTATTTTAGGCATAAAAAAACCTGCATAAGCAGGTTTTTATTATTGATTTAAAACGTTATTTACGACGCATCAAATCAAAGAATTCATCGTTAGTTTTACTCATTGATAACTTATCAATTAAGAATTCCATCGCATCAATTTCACTCATTTCATGTACGATCTTACGTAAGATCCACATTTTTTGCAGCTCATCTGCTTTGGTAAGTAACTCTTCGCGACGGGTACCTGAACGGTTAAAGTCAATCGCAGGGAATACACGCTTTTCAGCAATCTTACGGTTAAGGTGTAATTCCATGTTACCAGTCCCTTTAAACTCTTCGTAGATAACTTCATCCATTTTAGAGCCTGTGTCGATAAGGGCAGTTGCGACGATAGTTAAACTCCCCCCTTCTTCAACATTACGTGCTGCACCAAAGAAACGCTTTGGTTTGTGCAATGCATTCGCATCAACACCACCCGTTAGGACTTTACCTGATGATGGGATAACCGTATTGTATGCACGTGCTAGTCGAGTAATTGAATCGAGTAAGATGATAACGTCTTTCTTATGCTCAACTAAGCGCTTTGCTTTTTCGATAACCATTTCAGCCACTTGTACGTGACGATTAGCTGGTTCATCGAATGTTGAAGCGATGACTTCACCTTTTACTAGGCGCTGCATTTCTGTTACTTCTTCCGGACGCTCATCTATCAATAACACCATTAATGTAGCATCAGGGTTATTGTAAGTAATTGATTGAGCGATATTCTGTAGCAACATCGTTTTACCCGCTTTAGGCGGTGCGACGATCAGCGCTCGTTGACCTCGGCCAATCGGTGATGCTAAGTCTAATACGCGGGCAGTAATGTCTTCTTTACTGCCATTTCCGCGCTCCATAACAAAACGTTCGTTTGCATGAATTGGTGTTAAGTTCTCAAATAAAATCTTAGTACGAGAGTTTTCTGGTCTATCGAAATTAACTTCGTTTACTTTTAACAATGCAAAGTAGCGCTCGCCGTCTTTCGGTGGACGGATCAAGCCGCTAATGGTATCACCAGTACGCATACTAAAGCGTCTTATTTGACTTGGTGATACATAAATATCGTCTGGGCCAGCTAAGTAAGATGCTTCTGATGAGCGTAAAAAGCCGAAGCCATCTTGCAAAATTTCTAAAACTCCGCCGCCGTAAATATTCTCGCCGCTCTTAGCATGAGCTTTTAAAATAGCAAAAATAATATCTTGTTTTCTTAGACGTGCTACGTTCTCAAGTCCCATGGACTCGGCTAGTTTTACAAGTTCATTGATTGACTTGTCTTTCAGTTCGCGTAAATGCATATTGGTGGGTTCTTTATTACAATTGTCATTCTCGTAACAACGAGAGAGGTTGATTTGATACTACTAAGGTTTGTGGTTTTATAAACTAGCAGGTAGGCGGCTAGTCGTCCAGTCTTTAAACAAATTTTGTGTAAATAAAAATAAAAAATTAAAATTTGTTGAGTGAAATGACATCAATATACGCTGATATTGATGTCATTTTATACTTAGATGTTAGCGTCTAAAAACTCAATAAGCTGAGTTTTAGATAATGCGCCAACTTTAGTTGCAGCAACTGCACCGTCTTTGAATAGAAGAAGTGTAGGAATGCCACGGATACCGAACTTTGGTGGAGTGCCAGCATTTTGGTCAATGTTTAATTTACCAATGGTTACTTTGCCTTCATATTGGCTGGCCACTTCATCTAGAATTGGCGCAATCATTTTACACGGGCCACACCACTCAGCCCAGAAGTCTACTAGTACAGGCTGTGCTGATTTAAGTACATCAGCTTCGAAGCTGTCATCAGTTAGTTGAATAATTTTGTCGCTCATTACGCTCTCCGTTAGAATTAGGCGAATTATTTACTGCGTATTTAAACACTCTTGTTTCTTATTGCAAGTTTAAACGTTATGCTTAATTGCTATGACTAAGACACATTTGACCAATAATAAATTTTCTGACTTTGCTCTAGCTCCGGAAGTGGTCGCCGGATTAGCTGAGAATGGCTTCGAATATTGTACGCCAATCCAAGCAAAGTGTTTGCCTTTTATCTGCGATGGTCGTGATATTGCAGGCCAAGCTCAAACGGGAACAGGTAAAACTTTGGCTTTTTTAACAGCCACTTGTCACCGTTTGTTGCAAAATAAAGGTGTTTCCAGAAAGCACCCAAGAGCGCTGATCATGGCTCCCACTCGGGAGTTGGCGATTCAGATCCACAAAGATGCAAAAATCATCGCGCCACACTGTAATCTTAAACTAGGTTTGATATATGGTGGCGAAGATTACGAAAAACAACGGGTCCAACTGGAAAATGGTGTAGATATTTTAATTGGCACCACGGGTCGTTTAATCGATTTCTATAAACAAGGCGCATATAGCCTCAATGAAATCGAAGTTGTAGTACTAGATGAAGCTGATCGAATGTTTGATTTGGGTTTCATAAAAGATATCCGCTATTTATTTAATCGCATGCCAGATACAGCAGAGCGACTAAATTTACTCTTTTCAGCAACCTTGTCTTATCGCGTGCAAGAATTGGCTTTTGAGCACATGACTAACCCAGAACATGTTCAAATTGAGCCAGATGTAAAAACGGGTAAACTGATTGCAGAAGAGTTATTTCATCCATCGCATGATGACAAAATACCATTACTGCTTACGTTAATAGAAGAAGAATGGCCAGATAAAGCAATTGTATTTGCAAACACCAAACAAAGTTGTGAAAACGTGTATGCATGGCTCAAAGCAGATAAGCATCGAGTTGGTCTATTAACGGGTGATGTAAACCAGAAAAAGCGACAAGCAATTTTAGCGCAGTTCACTAAAGGTGATATTGACTTCTTAGTTGCCACTGATGTTGCAGCAAGAGGATTACATATACCAGAAGTGAGTCACGTATTTAACTTTGATTTACCTGATGACTGCGAAGATTATGTGCACCGAATTGGTCGTACAGGCCGTGCAGGAGCTTCTGGTAATGCGATTAGTTTTGCGTGTGAGCAATACGCCTATAATTTGCATGAAATTGAGCAGTATATTGAGCATGCGATCCCATTATCTCACTATGATAAGTCAGCATTACTCGATGATTTAACTAAACCGCACATACAACGAAAGCGTAACTACTCTTCGGGTCCTCAACGTAATCGTAGTAATAACGGACGTCGTCAAAATAGTCATCATAAACCACGCTCATAGTGTGGTTTATGAATACATGGTAGTAGCTAGAGGTATTTAGAGTGGGGCAAGATTTTCCACAAAGTAATGTGTTCGCTGTTATAGATTTAGGCTCTAACAGCTTCCATATGTTAATTGCTAAACATATGGCGGGCGGTATTCATACTATTGGTCGAGTTAAACGCAAAGTGCGTTTGGCCGCAGGGCTGAATGAAAAGAATGTGCTGTCTGTAGAGGCGATGGAGCGAGGCTGGGAGTGCTTAGCGCTTTTTGCCGAGCGCTTACAAGATATTCCGGCGCAAAATATCAGCATTGTAGCAACCGCGACATTGCGATTGGCGACAAACTCGGATCACTTTAAATCTGAAGCAGAGCGTATTTTAGGTCACAAAATTAATGTGATCAGTGGAGAGCTTGAAGCTAAAACGATTTACAAAGGTGTGGCACATACGTCGGCATGTCAAGGTCGACAACTTGTGATCGATATTGGTGGCGCCAGTACTGAAGTGGTAATTGGTCAGGGTTTCAGTGCTGAGCTTTATAAAAGTCTAGATATGGGGTGTGTTACTTTCCTAGAAAAGTACTTTTGTGATGGCACCTTAAGTAAAAACAATTTTGATAAAGCAATAGCCGCGGCTGCGACAGTGATTGCTCCGATACAATCTCAATACATCGATATGGGTTGGGAGTTAGCTATCGGTGCGTCTGGTACTATTCAAGCAATTCAAGAAATATTAGCCGCTTCGGGCGAAAGTGAAGTGTTGACACTTGAGCGCTTACTGGCAATTCAAAAACAAACTATGCAGTATGCAAGCATTGCGCAGCTACAGCTTCCAGGCTTGAGTGAAGAGCGACGTCTTGTATTTGTTTCTGGATTGGCGATTTTAATTGCTTTGTTTCGAAGTTTAGAAATCCAACAAATGGGTCTTGCTGGAGGGGCGCTGCGTGAAGGTGTGCTATATAGCATGATATCCGATTTTCAAAATACGGATATTCGCAATCGCACATTAGATGGCTTCACTGAACGTTACCATGTTGATAAACGTCAAGCTCAACGTGTGGCGGAGCTGAGTGTGAAGTTAGCTAAGCAGTTAGCGCAATCTTGGCAGTTGGACATGGCATATATAACACCCATTTTAACAGCCGTAGCACATTTGCATGAAATAGGCCTCGTGGTTGACTATAAACAATACCATCAACACAGCGCGTATATTTTGAATAATACCGGCATGCCAGGGTTTAGCAAAACAGAGAAACAATTGATTGTAGCGCTTACCTTAGGCCACCGTGCTGATTTAAGTTCAAAGTTGTTCACCGGACTTGGCAGTCAAACCTTATTAGCGACTAGATTGATCCGTTTAACCAGGTTAGCGGTTATTCTATCTATGAGGCGTAAAGATGATGTCTTGGCCGACTTTGTTGTAACGATGGACAAAGCTGATCATTTACACTTCTCATTTGCAGGTCAGTGGTTATCTGAGCACCCACTTATGTTAAGTGAGCTAGAGCAAGAAGCAACTTATCAACATAGAATGTCATGGCAATTGACGATAGAGCGCTAACTTAGCGCTTTTTTGTATGTATATGCAGCGTTTTGGCTCTTTTAGCCTGCTTTTTGTTCGAACAGTCTGTTTTTGTCATTGTTTTGTAATAAAGCGCTTGCGCTTTTTCTCCATCTCCCTATAATGCGACCCCACTGACACGGAGCGCTACGCTAACTTAGCAAAGCAAAGCAAAACGAAGTCAGCGTCAAGTAAAACTTAGCTTTAAAAACTTATTTAAAATTAAGTGTTGACAAAAAAATAGGAAAGCGTAGTATGCGCAGCCCTAGCGAGATAAAGCAAAGCGCTTAATTATCGCCCTGTTTTAAACAGGAACTGTTCTTTAAAAATATGAAGCAATCATCTGTGTGGGCACTCGTACAGATTGAGTTCTAACAGCGAACCTTCTTTCTTAGATTGAAGTGACGCAAAAAATTTAGAGTCTCAATTGAACTGAGTGACCAACGGAAACAAGTTTACTTGTTTCAGCACAGTCAATTCGATTTCGAAAGAAATCAAAATCAGAATTCAATGAGCACGAAGCACTTTCTAGTAAAGGGTTTCAACAAAACTTTTAATTGAAGAGTTTGATCATGGCTCAGATTGAACGCTGGCGGCAGGCCTAACACATGCAAGTCGAGCGGTAACAGAGATAGC